>JAAHHJ010000001.1:0-344805 GCA_010692425.1 Symploca sp. SIO3C6
AGGGGGAGATGGGGAGAGGGGGAGATGGGGAGATGGGGAGATGGGGAGATGGGGAGAGGGGGAGATAAGAGTAGTTGTAGGTTGGGTTGAGGTAACGAAACTCAAAATCTATTCTGCTTAAAGTTGGTTTTTACTTTGTTATTAGTTGAGTGCTAATGATATAGTTATTCTTAAGCTGATAATAGCTGATATTTTGGAAAAACTTAAGCGACAGCAGTTGTACTATCTAAATAGTCCTGTAATTGCTGAGCATTATCATAAGAAAGCTGGTCTTGTTTAGGCAAGGTATCGAGAGTAAAGGCTTTAGCCTCACTTATTTCTAGGGTATCCTGAACTAGGATGTTTCCTTTTGCTTGGACTGCAACCACTACACAAATCGAATGAACTCTCGAATCACGCTCTGGTGAGGAGTAAACCCCAACTAGGCGCTGAATACTAACTAAGTCCAAGCCTGTTTCTTCTGCTAGTTCCCGTTTAACTGTGGTGGGGATATCTTCGCGCCACTTAACCATACCACCTGGCAGCGCCCAGAGCCCAGTATCACGCCGCCTCACTAAGACGATTCTGCCGTCTTTTAATATAGGTACAATGTTAGTACCAGTGACGGGGTGACGGAAGATAAGTCCCAGCAAATACTGAGTAATTTGCCGAAAGTAGGCTTGATTGAAAAAGCCTGACAAGATATTAATTTAGCTCCCTGATGTTTATAAGAATATAGAATATCACAGCCAGAAAACAGATTTCTGAGAGCTGGATAACAGTTCAAAATTAATTTCAGCTATTGAGTTTTTCCTTAACTAGGGCTTGAATTTTTTTACCTTCGGCTCTACCTTTGAGACGTTGCATGGCTTGTCCCATGACTTTACCCATGTCTTTGGCTGATGCTGCTCCAGTTTGGGTAATAATTTCATCAATGATGGCGTTGACTTCTTCGTCTGAGAGTTGCTGAGGCAAATATTCTTCAATGATGGCTAACTCTTGGGCTTCTTGTTGTGCTAAGTCATCGCGCCCAGCTTGACGATATTGCTCTATGGAATCACGGCGCTGTTTGGCTTGCTGCGCCAAGAGTTCGATTTCTTGCGCTTCGGTAAGAGTTTCTTGCCCACTAGGACGAAGGCTGACTTCTTTTTCTAGTAATGCTTTTTTGATGCTGCGAACAGTTTCGAGGCGAGATTTATTTTTTGCCTTCATCGCTGCTTTGATATCTTCTGAAATTCTATCTTTTAAGCTCATTGACTTCAAACCTTAAGGTATCTCTATTTGAGTTTATGATATCTTGATCTCAAAGTTGGGAAACCTGCTGATACTATTGAGAAGATGATAATCGAAGAAATCGGGATTGCCAATACTAGTCATTGTTATAGTTTTAATCGTACCATTGCTCTTTAGCCTGTCTGGATTAGACTTCTGATACTATTTTCAATCTAAGGACTGCTAGATTACACACATTTGCTGGTATAGCAGTACGTACTAAGGTTAGGACAAGCTGAATCGCTAGAACTTTGTCAAATTCTGCCTTCTGCCTTCTGCCTTCTGCCCTCTGCCTTGCGCGTAGCGCTATAAGTATTTATGCTGTGGCAACCGATAAAAGATTTACCATCCAATTGGCAAAAGTTGGCTAATTCTGAGTTTCCTCAACATCGAGAACAAAAAGTTCCTCCTGAAGTTGAAGCGGCTTGGTTGCATCATCGATTTACACAAATTCATCCCTTTCAAGATGGAAATGGTAGAGTTGCTCGCTGTCTAGCTAGCTTGGTTTTTATCCAGGATGGATGGTTTCCATTAGTGCTTACCCGTGATAATCGAGCAGATTATATTGCAGCCCTAGAGCAAGCAGATCATGGTAATTTATCTGATTTGATTAATTTATTTTCCAAAAGTCAAAAGCAAGCCTTTAACAGCTAGAGCATTTTGCTAATCTTCGTAATTATCACAGAGCAATCGCACTCTACTTTCAAGGATAATCAAGAAATGGTTTAGGCATTGCCGCTTGCAATTTATTCTTAATACCTTCCAGAAAAGGCAAAACAGCATCATTATATTGCTTCTTATGTTTCTTATAGTCATTTTTAATCGCACTCCACAAATGCTTGATTTCCTGCCATGTCGAACATTTTTGTAGTTGACAGGCAACAGCATTTTGCCACTGTTGTAGTTGGCGGTAACTGACAAATTGCCCTCCTCTATCTCGACGATGAACAAAGAGCACACAAAACCAGAATTCGATTTTGACAATTAGGGATTCAGGAATTCTGAGAAACCGGGCAACTTGGCGCTTACTGATGCGGAATTTGGCAGCAGGTTGAAGGCGGCGAAATAAGCTAGTCATAGGATAGAAAATTAGAGCAGAAATTACCATTCCTCCCCAAGGCGGGGAGGGCTTCATAGAGTTTCTAAGGGTTTCTAGTGCGTCTTAAGTTGATGCTCTATTGGTAAAACTGGGTCAAAGATCACTATAAATTGATCATTAGGCATCAAACGACGGTAAGCTAGTAAATGACCTTCGGCATCAGAACGGCTGCGAAACCTAGCAACCCTGATATTTTGCATCTTGGGAAGCAAGCGGACTAGCACCCAAGGCTGAAGGCGTTCTCGATAAGGCATAATTAAATTGTCTCCATCTAATTTGGAACCAGAGCCAGTGCTTATAGGTTGCGAGCCGCTATGCACTGGCTTCTGAGCTGATTTGATCAGGCCCTTACACTATACGACGTAAAGGTCCACTCAGTCAAATTGGTTAAAGTCGATTGGAGATAAGAAAAAAATGGCTAGTTTTGGTGACAAGATTAAACAGAGAAGAGAATCTTTAAATTTTACACAGCGGCAACTTGCTTTAGAATTGGATGTGACTGTAACCACTGTGCAAAATTGGGAATCTGGTAGACATATCCCTAAACTAGCTCCAAAACAGATGAAACAATTGTGTGATCTTTTGAATTTAACACTAGAAGAATTAGCAGAGTGATTATTATTAGATATTGGCAACAGTAACTTAGTGTTCGCTATTGAGCTGCTTTTCTCGGAGCAGGTGCACCCCTTAACATTCCTTCTGTGCTAAGATCTTCGTCTATTTCTTCCCAGTGGATACCGTAGCCCCCTCCACATACTTCCCATTTGACTCGCTGTTCAGATGTAGCATTTAACAGTTTGGGATACCAAACTAGAGGTACAGTAATCGTTCTACCGTCCATCAAATCAACACTGATTGTTTCTTCGGTAAAGTAAACATCCTTAACTCTTTCATCTGCTCGAATCGCCATATACAGCACTTTCAGACTCGATGTGATAGACTTGTAGCCCTCACCCCCAGCCCCTCTCCCAACTTTGGGAGAGGGGAGCAAATTATAGCAAAATACAGGTTTGAGGAATTCGCCAACAGTATCGACTACCATACTATACAGTGTTAGAAATTGCTGTAAAAATCTATTATCACTACAGGTAATATCGATTACCTAAATATTTTCTATAAATAACCTTATTTATTATAAACAAGCAATAATTACTCTGGTTTTCATTTATTACTTATTACTTATTACTTATTGATTATCTTACCAAACAATTTCCATGTTTAACTCAAATTCAGGCAAAACCTCTTCACCAGCTAAAATTGTTGGATTATCCAAAAATTCTACAGTTTGCCCCTGGCGATAAATCTCAACTCGGCGTGTTTTACGCTCAATTAACCAGCCCAATTTTACACCACTATCCATATACTCCTGCATCTTAGCTTGAACCTCGGTTAGGGAATCACTAGGTGACATTAATTCCAAGACAAAATCTGGTGTAATTGGAGGAAACTTTTCTCTTTGTTCAGGAGTGAGTTGATACCAACGCTCTTGTCGTATCCAGGCAAGATTAGGAGAGCGATCGCTTCCACCTTTTAGTTTAAAACAAGTAGATGAATCAAAGAGTTTGCCGAGTTTAGTTTGCCGATTCCAGAAGACAAATTCCCCGGCAATTTCAATGTTCCGGTTTCCTGTTTCACCGCCTGTTGGTGACATAATAATCAACTCTCCCCGGACATTGCGTTCAAGTTTAATGTCTGGATTGGCACGACATAGTTTATAAAACTGATCATCAGTCATCTCCAGAACAGATTGTAGATTAATGGTGTAGGCTGTCATAGTAATATCGATTTCATTTATTTGGAAAGCTACTTTAACCGCCCAGAAATCAATTTCTGGGCTAATAGCTAAAGTTCATTAAAATGGACTCAAATCTATTCTATTTATAACAAGTATTTAGTCCTCTTTGAGAGGACTTAAGCTATGAGGCTGGGGTTTGAACCCCAGGCGGTGAATAGATTGGTGCAAGATATGAGTATTAATAGCGATCGCATTTTATATTCTTTAATCTGCGATAATAGACTAACTCTAGTGTCAATGCATTTTCAACTACCAATTGAGTTGCTGAGTATTTGAACTAAATGCCGCAACAACCATCCCAAAACCAGCCCGACAATGGAAGTCCCACTCAGAATCGCAAAGGTGTGAAACCAGCTGAAGGATTCTCGTAACTTTGTCCCTGCCACAGCCACAGCCACAGGCACAGCCCATACCACAGCCACAGCCCAAGCCACAACCACAGCCACAGCCCAAGCCACAACCACAGGTCCAACCACAGCCACAGGCCCAACCACAGCCCATACCACAGCCCATACCACAGCCCAAGCCTCAGCTACAGCCAAAGCCGCAGCCGCAGCCAAAGCCACAGCCCAAGCCACAACCACAGCCCAAGCCACAGCCCAAGCCTCAGCTACAGCCAAGCTGTAACCTATAAATAAGTAAGATATTAACAATAATATCAGCAAAATCCAGGGAATAGTTCTAGTTTGTCGAGTATCTGATTTTCTAGGAGGTAAGGCAGAATATTCCTTGGATAACGGGCGAACTACTTCTTGTCTATAACTTTTCTTAACAGGAGGTGGAACTACTACTCTTGGCACTTCCAGCAACTTCAACCACTCCTGCATCGACTGAGGACGGTTTTTTGCCTCTAATGCCATTCCTTTGAGAATACCTTGATTTAGCCTGTCACTTATATTTGAATTTAACTGTTTTGGTGGAGCTAATACTGCATCATATACTTTACGGTCAAAGGAAGTTGTAGGACGTTCACCAGTCACGGTATAGTAAAGTGTAGCAGCCAAGCAATATATATCTAAAGTTGGTTTGCGATCGCTCCGCGCTACCCCCTTGGGGTAATCGCCTTGCATCTGCTCAATAGGGGCAAATCCACCATGCCTTGGATGCATTGAACTAACTGTAGTAGGAACTAGCTCTCCACAAATACCAAAATCAATTAGGACTGCCTTGCGCTTACCGCGCAACATAATATTACCAGGGTGGGCATCTCGATGAACTAATCCCTGTTGATGCAAAAATGCCAGAGCATCACCAATCTGGCGTATATAATTTAGAGCCTCTGCTTCTGGTAAAGCTCCTCGTTGCCCCACTAATTCAAACAAACTTTTCCCTGGAATAAATTCCATTACTAGACAGTGAGTTTCACCTTCTTGAAACAAATCACTGACTCGCACAATATGAGGATGAGGGTCTTGTGAGAGCTTAGCAATTAACTGCGCCTCTTTGATAAAGCGCTTGACATACTTATTGTAGTTTGGGTCACGTTTGAGATACTCATTAGGAGTTTTAATCACTACCTGCTGGTTAAGTGAAACGTGCAGCGCCTGGTAAGTAATCCCGAAACCACCTTGTCCCAGCACTTCTCCGATAATGTATTTACCAGCCTGTAATTCCTGTCCTTCTGCCCAAACCATCAGCAAGTATTCGGTAATGAGTATATCAATTCTGTCACTGCACCCTGGGTAATTGCCTGATTAAGAGTTTTCTCAGTTAATATCTTAGCTAATACCGATTTCATTGATGTTGGCGATAGATGCTGGTGAGGCAGAGACACGGAGACGCAGTGACGCAGGGATTAGTGTATAGCAGGCATCTAGGAAATCGGGATAAAATTGCACTTGCGATCGCAATTTATATTCTTTAATCTGCGATCGCAGACTAAATCTAATGTCAATGCAGTGTCCAATAGTCAATCCAGTTACTGAGTATTTAAACTAAATCCTGCAACAACCATCCCAAAGCCAGCCCTAAAATGGAAGTTCCACTCAGAATCAGAAAGGTGTGAGACTTGCTGAATGATTCTTGTAATTTCATCCCAGCCCAAGCCACAACCACAGCCCAAGCCACAACCACAGCCCAAGCCACAGCCAAAACCACAGACTGAGCCCCAAGAAAAAACATATTCTCAGAATCAGTAACAACCCAAGCCACAGCCTCAACTACAACTAAAGCCACAGCCCCAAGCAAAAACATAGCCCAAGCCAAAAACACAGCCACAGCCAAAAACACAGCTACAGCCCAATTCCCAGTCACAGCCCCAGCTACAACCACAGCCCCTGCTATAGCACCAGCCTCACCTACAGCATCAGCAGAGATGTAACCTATAAATGAGTAAAATAATGACAATATTACCAGTAAAATCCAGGGAATAATTCTAGATTGTCGAGTATTTGATTTTCTAGGAGGTAAGGCGGAATATTCCTTGGATAATGGGCGAACTACCTCTTGTCTATAACTTTTCTTAACAGGAGGTGGAACTAATACTTCTGGTGATTCCAGCAACTTCAACCACTCCTGCATCGACTGAGGACGGTTTTTTGCCTCTAGTGCCATTCCTCTAAGAATACCTTGATTGAGCCTTTTACTTATATTTGAATTTAACTGTTTTGGTGGGTGTAATACCGCATCATATACTTTACGTTCAAAGGAACTTGTAGGACGTTCACCGGTCACGGTATAGTAGAGAGTAGCAGCCAAGCAATATATATCCAAAGTCGGCTTGCGATCGCTCCGCGCTACCCCCTTGGGGTAATCGCCTTGTATCTGCTCAATGGGAGCAAACCCACCATGCCCTGGATGCATTGAGCTAACTGTAGTAGGAACTAGTTCTCCACAAATACCAAAATTAGTTAGGACTGCCTTGCCCTTGCCGCGCAGTATAATATTACCAGGGTAAACATCTCGATGAACTAATCCCTGTTGATGTACAAATGCCAGAGCATCTCCAATCTGGCGTATATAAATTAGAGCCTCTGCTTCTGGTAAAGCCCCTTGTTGCCCCACTAATTCAAACAAACTTTTCCCTGGAATAAATTCCATTACTAGACAGTGAGTTTCACGTTCTTGAAACAAATCACTGAATCGCACAATATGAGGATGAGGGTCCTGTGAGAGCTTAGCAATTAACTGCGCCTCTTGAATAAAGCGCTTGACATACTTATTGTAGTTTGGGTCACGTTTTAGATACTCATTAGGAGTTTTAATCACCACCTGCTGGTTGAGGGAAACGTGCAGCGCCTGGTAAGTAATCCCGAAACCACCTTGTCCCAGCACTTCTCCGATAATGTATTTACCAGCCTGTAATTCCTGTCCCTCTGCCCAGACCATCAGCAAATATTCGGTGATGAGTATATCAATTTTGCGATCGCACCCTTGGTAATTCTCTACTGTAGAGTTTTTTCAAGTAATATCTTATCTTGATTACCTCAATGTTTGCCACAAATACTTTTTACTCAGATTTTTCAACAATCCATTAACCCGCCTAGAAATAGCCTGTATATATACGACATTGAAAGCAATAATATGGCGTTGGCAATATTTTCCTACAAACCAAAACACTTATGAAAACCACTACAGCCCAACCCCTCACCCTCGAAGAATTTCTCTTGCTCCCAGAAACTAAGCCTGTCAGAGAATACATCAACGGTGAAATTATTAATAAGCCCATGCCCAAAGGAAGACACAGCCGCTTGCAAGGTAAACTCTGTGCTGCCATCAATCATGTTGCAGAACAACCACATCTTGCTTATGCTTTCCCTAAATTACGCTGTAGCTTTGGGGGACGTTCCATCGTACCTGATGTCGCTGTCTTTCTGTGGAATCGCATACAATTAACCTCTGATGAGTACATTTCCGATAACTTTGAACTTTCTCCCGATTGGACGATTGAGATTCTCTCACCAGAACAAAAACCGAATAAAGTCATTGGCAACATTCTCCACTGTCTCAAATATGGCACTCGCCTCGGATGGTTTCTTGATCCTGATGACTTCAGCATCTTGGTATTTTTACCAGAGCAACAGCCAATGCTCCTCCAGGGAAATGATTCTTTACCTGTCTTACCAGAAATTGAACTGCCACTAACCGTCAATCAAGTTTTTGCTTGGCTAAAGATAACTCATTAGTTTCCCCCTCCCCCCCTCTCCCTTATCTCCGCGTCTCCGTATCTCCCCATCTCCCCATCTCCCCATCTCCCCATCTCCCCCTCCCCATCTCCCCCTCTCCCCCTCTCCCCCTCTCCCTACCTGTTTGGCTTCGGTGGCTGATTTAAAGTAGGTTTTGGTTCATCTTTATCATCTAAGAATTCCAGCAAAGAGGTAACGCCTTCTATTCCTGCCAATAGCGCCCCAATTGCTGCCACTGCTGCGATGATTATTTGCCAATTCTCGAACCTTTGACTAGATTGAGACTGAGTTTGGGAGTTTAAAGGTTGACTAGTAGCAGCCGTTTTGTTTTTAAAAACCAATGAATCTAACCACTCCTGCACCGACTGAGGGCGATCCTTGGCTTCTAATTCCATCGCCCAGAGAATTGCTCTATTGACGGGTTTACTAATTTGAGGACTAATCTCTTTTGGTGGTATTAAGCGTACATTAGATGATAACTTGCGCTTATCGGCACTAACAGGAACTTCTCCTGTCAAGAGCTGATAAAGGGTTGCCCCTAGTGAATAAACATCAGTATATGAACCTAATGTAGCCTGTCGAGAATATAACTCTAGCGGTGCAAAACCCCCAGCTATTTCTTCAACGCGAGTCATAGTCAACTTGTAGTTAAATCCTCGCGCCAAACCAAAATCAATTAAGACAGCTTCATCCTGCCCAGCCCTTAACATAATATTTGCTGGCTTCACGTCTCGATGCAGCAAACCATGATTATGAATTTCAATCAAAGCCTCACCAATCTGCTGAATGTATTTCAGAGCTTTATCTTCTGCCAACATCGCTTGGGCGCGACTAGCTAAATCAATCCCCTCGATATATTCCATGACAATACACCACACCCCATCCTCCTGAAATGGTGCCTCAGCCTTGACAATATGGGGATGAGAGCACTTGGCTAGCTTAAAGGCTTCTTGGACAAAAACTTGCTGTAGCCTGTCAAAGTCTGGGCTGTTTCGCACCTCATCACTAGGAGTTTTAATGACGACAGCATCGTTATTTTGATCCCTAGCCAGGTAAGTGAGGGCAAAACGCCCATGCCCTATCACCTTCTTGATAGTGTATCTACCACCTTGCAATTGCTTCTCAGGTTCCCAAGCCATGATTTGCCAATCAAGATACTTGGGTTTATTCTGGCACACCCAGACTGTTCATCGTTCATTGTTGATTGTTCATTGGGAATAATGTTCATTGTTGATTGTTCATAGTTCATTGGGTTGGTATTCGACAGTTGTGGAATATTTTCCCAATGTTTGCGCAGCATGCGCGGAGCGCGTACCATGAGCAATGAGCAATGAGCAATGAGCAATGAACCATGAGCAATGAACCATGAACCATGAGCAATGAGCAATCACCCTAACAACTTCTTCCCTTCAGCCAAATTGTGAAGTAGAACATAAAAACAAGGAATAATAAACAGAGTTAATAGGGTTGCTAAAGATAAACCAGAAAACACTACTACTCCTAATGGTTGCAAAAACTCTGAACCTTCCCCAATCCCCAACGATAATGGAAACAATCCTAAAACTGTAGTAATTGTAGTCATTAAAATTGGTCGTAAGCGTCTAGGAGCGGCTTTTAAAATTGCTGTGGTGCGGTCAACTTTTTCCTGTTGATAAATTTGGTTTGCCAACTCCACCATAATGATCGCATTATTAACCACGATTCCCACTAACAAGACTGCACCGACAAGTACTGTTGCCCCAATTGCTGTTTGAGTAATATAAAGTCCTAAAATTCCGCCAGCCAGAGCTAATGGTACCGTTAGCATAATTACTAAAGGATCAATTAGCGAGTTATACTGTAATGCCATCACTACAAATACCAAAAACGTCGCTAATCCTCCCAGAACTTTTAAGGAAGTTTGTAATTGCCGATTTGTCTCGGCAGTGGAACTCGGCAGCACACTCACACCAGTAGGTAACTCTAAATCAGCAAGTACACTATCAGTCTCGGCGATTGCCTGGGAGAGAGTCGCCCCTTCAGCAAGAGAGCCCGCAATTAGAAACACCTGCCGCTGATTAATTCGCTGAATCTCACCAGAAGCAGTACCTTTAATGCTAGTAGCAACATCTCCCAAACGGAGCATACGATTATTATTTACTAATAAAGGTAATTGCTCTAACTGCGAGGCACGCTGCACAGCTTCTTGATTGAGTTTTACTCGCACATCAACTAAGCGCTCTCCCCGTTGTAATTGTGTAGGCACTGAACCAACAATAGCTGTTTCAATTGTGTCTCCAATCTCCTGGGCAGTTAAACCAAACTGCGCTAAACGTTCCCAATCTGGTAATATTTGTATCTCTGGTTGCGGTTGATCAGCATCAGGGCGAAAACGAGCCAAAGTTACCCTTTCATCTAGGGCCTGAAGTACTTGCCGCCCTGCTTGCTCCAGCTTTTGAGTATCACTTCCCGAAAGGGCAATATCAATATCTGCCCTGACTGGAGAGTTACTTAAAATCAAACCCCGCACTCTACCGGGAAACAGTCTTAGGCGAATTCCTGCTAAATTCAGCTTACCCAACTCCCGAGTAACCCTTTCCACAAAAGCTTCAAGATCACTATTAGCTTTGAGAGCAATATTACCAAAACCACGTAGGGAATTTTCAATCGTAGTGCTGCCGAAAAGAAAGCCTCCAGAAGTAGTAAATACATACTCAGTTTCTGGCTGTTGCCGGAGGACTTGATCAACTTCCTTCATCACTTTCCTATTGGTTTCTAGGATAGTACCGGGAGGGAATTGGGCAAACATAATTGCATTTCCCGTATTAATACGCGGTAAAATCTCCTGAGGAATCTGACCAGCTAAAAACCAACTACCGCCACCGAGAAAGATAAAAGCAACTGCGATCGCAACTAAGCGGTAATGCACTACCAACTTCAGAAAGCGCCCATAACTAACAGTAGCTGCCTGGAAACGAAGATTAAACTGCTGCAATAACCAAAACTTACTAAGACGACTTGACCAAGACAATACAAGTAATCGCGAAGTCAGCATCGGCACAACCGTCAGCGCCACCAACAAAGAAGCAGCCACAGAAAAACTAATAGTTAAAATTAATTCCCCAAACAGCAGAGAAAAGAAACCACCAATCAACAGAAAAGGCAAAACCGAAACCAAATTAGTACTCGTAGAAGCAACCAGCGCCGATTCAACCTCCTGAGCACTACTCTGGGCCTTAGCAAGAGAAAACCTCCCCTGCTCCCCACCAAAGGCAGGAGACAGAAGGCAGGAGGCAGAAGGCTCAAAATTCATCTCCCTCTCTCCCCCTCTCCCTCTCTCCCCCTCTCCCTCTCTCCCCCTCTCCGTGTCTCCCCCTCCCCGCGTCTCCGCGTCTCCCCCTCTCCGCGTCTCCGTCTCTCCCTCTGCTCCAGCAGCCATACTTTCCAACATTACGATCGCATTATCAACCACAATGCCGACACCTAATGCCAAACCCCCCAAACTAAAAACATTGAGGGACAAACCAAATAGTTGCATTAGTATAATTGCCGCCATCGTTGCCAGAGGGATTGCCAAAACAATAATGAATGTTTGGCGAATTGAACCCAAAAATAGCAATACCGTAATTGCCGCTAGAGTCGCACCAACTAACCCAGCACTAACAACATTAGTAATCGAATTACGAATAAATATCGACTCATCCAGCGTCACTACCAATTCCATATCCTCTGGAATCAAACCAGATAGCCGCAATTGTTCTAAACGTTTTTTTACTCCATCTACCACTTGAATAGTGTTAGCATCCGGCTGCTTCTGCACACTCAATTTAACTGCTGGCTCACCATTAAGGGAAACATAAACCCTTTGTTCTTCAGTACCATCAATGACTTCAGCAAAATCTCGCAAATAAACCCGACGATTAACAGAAGTAAATTCTCCCCCTCCCCCCGTCTCCCCATCTCCGCGTCTCCGCGTCTCCGCGTCTCCCCCTCTCCCCTCCACTTCAAAGGAAAGATTACGAATTTCCTGGGCATCTTGAAAACGCCCCACTGTGCGTGTTAAAGGTTCTGAATCTCCTCCTCGCAGACGCCCTCCAGCAATATCCTGGTTGCGCTGGGTCAACTGATCTAGTATGGTATTTAAACCAATACCTTTGGCCTGTAAGCGATAGGGTTCAATTTCAATACGCACCTCTTCCGAGACACCACCAGAAACATCCACCGATGCCACTCCTGGCACCACACTCAATTCACGGCTAATTTCTTGATCTGCAAATACTCGCAAATCCACATCGCGCAGGGATGAAGACTTTAGGGCAAATTCGTATACTGGCTGTTGGGAAGGGTCAAATTTAAACAGACGGGGTTGGTCTACAATATCAGGAAGTCTACCTTGAGCCCGATTAAAAGCAGCAGTAGCATCATTAAGGGCTTGGTCAATATCGCCCCCTGGTTTAAAAAACAAATCAATACTAATTCTGCCCTCGCGCGTTTGGGAAAAGACTTGTACAACCCCCTCAGTGCCCCTTAAAGCTTCCTCTAAAGGTTTAGTAACTTCCTCCACCGCCACCTCTGGCGAAACACCAGGGGCATCCAGTCGCACACCAATACGAGGATAGGTAATTGAGGGCAATAAATCTACTGGAATTTGGGATAAAGAAAAGAAACCAAGTACAATTACACAAATACTCAGCATCAGGGTGCCAATGTGGCGACGAATAGCGATCGCACTGATACTAAATCCAGACATTGTTGCTAGTTACGATGGCATTGCCGAATAAAGGTATTAATAAGCTTCGCGCAAAGGCACAAAGATTTAGCAGTAGTATAAGTCTCAACATGCCCTAATTATACAGCGCTGCATCATTACGCAACTCTGGTAATCAGAAAGACCTAATCACTTTTCTATAATCTTTAAGTTTTCTTGAGTTTTACTATCTGTCCAAATTCGCTCTCCACCCAAATTTCTGGTATATTGTACTAGATTATATAAATCTTTTTCCGTAATTTGGGAGCGATAAATATTAGCAAATTGTTTCTTTTGCTTAACTGCATCTGTATTCTTATATAAAATAGACTTAAGTGGACGTTTAATCTTTCTTGCTATTGATTCAACATTATTCAATATTTCCTGAAAACTTATCTCCGCCGCATATGGCAAATCTTCATAAAATATTATCGAACGATCAGGAGATAGTAACATACACGCATGAAGTACAATTAAGTGATCAATATGATTTCCTAGACCAAGCGGTGCAAGGATGCTTCCCATTCCTATTTTATCCTTTAATTGTAATGACAAATGTATAGCTTCCTGAAGATCAACTTCATTAAATTTTCGTTTACAAGTTAGATCACTTGAACATTTGAGTCTTAGCGGTGCGTCTAATAGTCCTAGATTGATTTGTGGATGTTTGCTCCCCAACTTTAATAAAAATTCTTGGTCTTCTTGTTGTCTAATTTTAGTTACTTCCTGTGATGAAAGTCCAATTTTATTAGGTGCATAATTTGAATAAGTAAAACAAGTAATGAATTTTAGTGATAATCCAAGTTTAGACCAAGTAGATAACAATAAAGGTACTGAAAAACCTAAATCATCGTGATGTGGCGAAATAACTACCAGTTCGTTCATTAAATTAATTCCTTTTTACAAATTCGATTCATTTCTATTTGAATAGGTAATCGTAAATATGTAGGTAGCCTTTCAATCCAATTAGGTACAATAACTTCATCAAATGTATTTTTTTCAAAAGGAGTAACAATTCCCAGTAAGAATAAAGCTTTTTCATCAGGTTCTAACTTATCTATTCCCAATCGTAAACGATTAGGAAGGAAGCCCATCATCAAAGATTTTTGAGCATCATATATACTTAAACCCCTTACTTTACTTATATCTAGTAGGATATCTAAAAAACTTCGGTTAGCTTCAATATCATTCAACCACGTAAGAATTTCCACTTCAAATGTAGGGTAGTTTTGCAAAAATTTTCGAAAGTTTTTTTTCTCACTAGTAATTTGTTGTTTTATATGGCGTGAATGAGGTAAATGAATACCCCATGCTTCTCTACAGAATTTTACTTGACATCCTGTTTGATAAGCTCTATATGACCACTCTAAATCTTCACATCCCCAACCAATAAAAGTTTCATTAAAATACAACTCATTGTCAAGTACAGTTTTTCGTGGTATTGATAAGTTGCCAGACCAACAAAGAGACCAAGGTAGAGGTATGGGTTTTGGTAAACCCCATCTCTCATCTGATGGTAGACGGTTTTCTGCATCAAAAAGGAGGTCTGATATATTAGATTCTTCGATAATTTCAGTATATAAGCCTGAAGATTGTTTATAAGGAAAGAAATTAAGGACTCGTCCTGGAACCATACAGGATAATTTACTTTCAATTTGAACTGCTCTATGAAGTTCTACTAAATTAGGTTGAGCCAGAATATCGGCATCAAGAAAAAGCAAGACTTCTCCAGTAGCAGCTCGAATACCAGTATTACGACTACGTGCAACACTCCATTGTATTCCAGACATTGCCTCTATACGAACAAATGGATAAGGATTACATATCTGTTCAAGCTGGCTATCTACCTCAAAAGCGGAAACAATGACATCAAAGCAAGATGACCTTTGTGCATTTAATCCCTGTAAGCAAAATTTTAGATTGTAATGTCGTCTATAGAATGGTATAATGACAGAAATGCTCATGATTGATTAAGTGTAGGATATAGGGGAACAGACAGCATGACTATTTTAGGTCTTAATTTATTTGGACGAGAGCCATCAGCTAGTATTGAAGTAGATGGAGTTATATTAGCATTCGCTGAAGAAGATAGATTCTCTCGTGAAAAGTTTGCAGAAGATCGACTTCCTTTCGATGCTGTTGAATTCTGCTTAAAACAAGCCAATATATCACCTAAAGATATTGAATGTATTGCTTTTCCTTGGCAAGGAAACAGTTATGCTGACGGTACAATACAGAAATTTTATCGTAAACTTAACAATGAATTTTTACCAGATGATGAAACCTTACACTGGCAGAATCATAATTTAAAAATATATCATCCCAAACATATACGAAGATCAATAGAACAATTATGGCGGGGTGTTACAGGTTTTGAGTCCCTACCAGAAATTTGCTTCGTCCCTCACCATTATGCTCATGCTTGCGGAGCTTTTTTTTGCTCAGAGTTTGACGAAGCATTAATAGTAGTATTTGACGGTAATGGAGATTATGAATGTACTTCAATTTGGACAGGAACAAGTAATGGCATTAAAAAATTAGCATCTATAGACCTACCACATTCTCTAGGATGGTTTTATTCAACAATGTCTAATTTTCTTGGCTTCTATCAAGGAGCTGGAGAACCTAAAGTCATGGGGTTAGCTGCTTATGGCGAAAATACAGAATTTTATGCTGACAAAATGGCTAATATTATCATTTCTGAAGACTCCAGCTGGCGTTATAAAGTTGATCATCATTATTTATTTTCAGGGGAGCATAATTTTTCTAGTGAGTTTACAGATGAACTCTGTTCATTATTAAAATTAAAGCCAAGGAAAAGTACAGATCCCCTAACTCAAGACCATTTCAACCTAGCTAAATCTGTACAAAATACTCTGGAAATAACAACCAAAAAAATCATAGAATATTGGCAAATTGAGACTGGATTACGTAACCTGTGTTTAAACGGTGGAGTAGCTCTCAATTGTAAAATGAATGGTGAATTATGGAAAACAGGTAAATTTGATCGTATATATATTCTACCAGCGGCTTCTGATGCCGGTCAGTCAGTAGGTGCGATCGCTTCCATTCTATGGGATAAATATAAAAAAAAGCTAACACATATTAATGATGCAGCTCTTGGTCCAGAGTTTAGTGATGAGGAAATTGAGCAAGTTCTTGAAAAAAGCGGATATTTTTACACTAAACACACTAATATTGCCACTACAGTAGCAGAGGCTTTGGCAAAAGGTCAAGTAGTAGGATGGTTTCAAGGACGTTTAGAAATGGGTCCACGAGCACTAGGTTGTCGCAGCATTTTAGCAGATCCTCGTGACTCCGCTTTGCGTGATCGAATTAATACGAAAATTAAAAATCGTGAACCTTGGAGACCTTTATGTCCAAGTATATTAGAAGAATTAGCTTCTGAGTATCTTGAATATGATACTTCTGCACCTTTCATGAATCTTGCTTTCTATGTTCGTCCAAGTGCAACTAATATGTTATCTGGAGTAACTCATGTAGACAGAACAACTCGTCCCCAACTTGTATCTAAGGAACGACAGCCTCTTTATTGGAATATGATAGATACTTTTCGAAAGATTACTGGGATAGGGGCAGTATTAAATACATCTTTTAATGTAAACAAAGAACCAGTTGTACTATCTCCTGAAGATGCAATACGTTGTTTTGCTAGTTCAGGATTAGATTCGTTAGCTATTGGTAGTTTTTTTGTTAGTAAGTCCAGACTAACTTCTAAAATAGAAATTAATGAAGAAATTAAAAATAAACATGTATCTATGAAATTTACTAATATACCGACTGGATATTATCCCATTGGTTCTAATCGGAATGTTATAAAGGTAAATAGTTTTGAGATAGCACAATTTCCTGTGACTAACTATGAGTATGGAAGATTTTTAGTTTGGCTCGAAAATCATTCAGATGAGAAGATTCGTCATCCATTACAACCAATTCAAAAAAGTCATATACCTCAATATTGGTATAATTCCGAGTGGAATCAGAAAAATCATCCTGTTGTTGGTGTAGATTTTTGGGACGCTTGGGCTTATAGTCGTTGGCTAGGCTTACGTCTTCCTACAGAATTAGAATGGGAAGTTGCTGCAGCTGGAATTGAAGGATTACGTTTTCCTTGGGGAAATACTTGGCAACCAGATTTATGTAATTCATCTGAAAGATATGGAGAACATGCTTGGCGTGATGGATGTACAATGCCCGTAGATTCCTTTCCAAATGGCGCTTCACCATTTGGTGTACTTGATATGGCAGGTAATGTATGGGAGTGGACCGAAACACCTTTTTATACCGATTTTCTTAGTAATATTACCTGTTCGTTTGATGGTGATACTCCAATTTCTATTCGTGGAGGCTCTTTTCGACGAGATAAAAGATATCAACAATGCAATGAGCGTTGTGAAAGTGAAGCTGACTGTCGAGGATCTAATAATGGGTTTCGCTTATGTCGTTAAAATAAATACCTCTCCTCTGTCACTCTCCGGTTTTTTTACTGATACTTTCTATAAAGAAGGTATATTAGGGGATACAGCACTTAAGTCGCGAGTTACTTTGAGCTTGAAGGTGCCAGCATTGAAATCATCAATTAGAGTAAGGAAAATCATGCTGTACTTAGTCAAAGCAATCATGTGAAGTTAAGAAGAAAGTATCAAGTCATAATTCATTCTTATAGGTAATAATTTTTTCAAAAGCCCTTACAATATCATCCATATCAGACTTTGATCCAAGAAAGGCAGAATGATGACATATAACACTATTTTGGGCTGCATATTGAGCCACAGGAAAAATATTCATTAAATTCTCTAATATTTTAGATCTATCTATAGTATTAGAAAACCTTTTTTTTGTAAGAGGTTGGTAAAGTAAACTTTGATGAAGTGGAATATCAGGAGGATAGAAAGATAGTCCTAATTCTGCTTTTAAAGCATTACAAATTCTCTCTATAGAACTGTTACCAAAAGAATTACGATCAAGACATACTATATATTCATATACAGTACGTCGCTGTAAACCAGAAGGTTGTTTTAAAGGATATATAGATCCTAGTAATGCTAGCTTTTGATCAAGGTATTCAGCATTTTTAGCTTGAATTTCTAACTGTTCTTCAAGATATGGTAGTTGGGATAAAAGAATAGCTGCTTGTATTTCTGATAAACAGTAATTAGCCCCCATAATTTTACCAGAAGTTATTAATTGCATTCCATCAAGTTTACGAGGTTTTGAACTCCAAGTTCTTGAATCTGCTCGCAATTGTTGAAGACGTTGATATAACTTCTCATCATTTGTAATAACTGCTCCACCTTCACCACTAGTTAACACTTTAGATTGTTGAAAACTAAAAATACCTAAATGTCCCATAGAACCTGCTTTAGATCCGCGCCATATAGCTCCATGTGCTTGTGCGGCGTCTTCAATTAATGGTATTCCTGTATCTTTAGACAAAGCTATAAAAGCATCCATATCTGCCATTGAATGATGTAGATGAACAGGAATAATTGCTTTAGTTTGTTTTGTGATAGCAGAATGAGTAGCGGATATTGAAAGACATAAATTATCAGGATCTATATCAACAAAAATAGGAGTAGCATTCACCCTAAGTACAGCTGACGCTGTTGCAACCCAAGTTAATACAGGAACAATTACTTCATCACCCATACCTATTCCTAACGCTTCAAGAGCTATTACTAAAGCACTAGAACCATTTGCAGTTGGTACACAATAACGAACATTATTAAATTCTGCATATTGTCTAGCAAATTCTTGTTCAAATAATGGAGATTCGACATATGGACCACTAATTGCCCAACGTCCACTTTTTAAAGCCTCATTTACTCGGTTTCCTATTTCTTCAGTATAACGAGGCCATTTTATCCAACTTTCTTGGCTACGAATTGATCTACCGCCATTTAAGGCTAGTGTTTTGGTTATTTTGTTCATACAGCAATCCCAAATAATTTGTATCAAAATTTACTTTTTGACATTCCCAACCAACCACTATGCAATTTACTTTGTCTAGCCCTCTCCTAAGAAACATTACTGTTTTTTAGGAGAGGGCTAATAGCTGTTGTTGGGCTACTAAAACTTCAACTGGTTGTTCCAGTTTTTCTATTCGCTGCTCCATTTCCTCTACCAGTTTCTTGACACTAGTTGAAGTTTTTTCCCAATCTTCTGAGGGTATTTGCTGTAGATAGACTGGGCGCTCTTCTTCCATGACCTTACATTACCAGATCCTGGTTAGCATTTTTGACCATTGCGCGTAACCCCCGCCCTTCCCAGGGGTAACAAGAGCTATCAACAGCTCCAAATTCCCATTTGCTCAGACTCTTTTCATCGCTTCCCAACAATAAACAATAATGTTGCGCAAAAATAATGCTACTTTTCAGTTAAAATATGAGATAATCGGTTAGACCCGGCATTTATTAGACAACCCACTATTAGGAAATTAAACAATGAACGATATTGAACAAAACCAGGTAGGAGTATGGATCATTGGAGGACGTGGCTTTATCGCTACAACAACCATAATAAGTAGACTTTTACTTCAGCATGAAGAAATTGAGCCAATTGGATTACTAACTTGTTCGGAATATTTTGAAAATTTACCATTTTTAGATTGGAAATCTATTACTTTTGGTGGCTGTGACATTCATTCTTATAGTTTAACAAAATCTTTAGAAAAATTAATAGAGGATCATATAGTTCCTTTTAAATTCCAGTCCCATGTGATTGATTATCTACGAAAAATAGACCTAAATATAGATAATATCTTTGAGAGTTTGCCTTTAGAAGATAATTTATCTCCTAAGGAACAAATAGTAGTTTGTCGAAAATATTTAAAGCGATTTAAAGAAGAACAAAAATTAAACAAGGTTATTGTCGTCGACCTATCTTCAACTCAACCTGTTACTGAAATCGAAGAGAAATTATTCAAGTTTGATAATTGGAAAAGTTTAGACTTTTTTCTAGAAAATACAAATGATTATATACCTTGGAGCGTAATATATTGTACTGCCAGTCTTTTAGAAAACTGTGCGTATCTCAACTTTACTCCTAATATTGGTAGTGAGTTACCAGGATTACAGGATCTAGCTGTGCAAAACAAGTTACCTCATGCAGGTAAAGACGGAAAAACTGGAGAAACTCTATTAAAAACTGTTTTGGCTCCTATGTTCTTATATCGACAAATGAAAGTATTATCATGGCAAAGCTATAATATGTTAGGAAATAATGATGGTTCAGCCTTATCAAATGCTGATAGTAAAAAAGCTAAAATTCGTTCTAAAGATTCTTCTTTACGGAAAATTTTGATTAACAGCTCTGATGTTCATAGTCATGTTGCTATTGATTATGTTCCTTCTTTGGGAGATTGGAAGACTGCCATGAATTTTGTCCACTTCGAAGGATTTTTAAATACACGTATGTCTTTACAATTTACTTGGTCAGGATGTGATACAAATTTAGCAGTACCTTTAGTACTAGATTTAATTCGATTTATAGAATTAGCATGGCGTTCTGGTGAATATGGTAAGCTGAATTATTTATGTCCTTATTTTAAATCTCCCATTGGTTATCCAGAAGCAGACTTTAGAGAACAAATAAGTATATTGTTCGCCCATTTTGCTAATTCAAGAACTAGTTAATGGGAATAGGAATAGGAATCATCTAGGTTAAAACTGTAGGGTAAGCGCAAGAAATTCATGTACTGAATGTGCTAGCTTACCAAGTAATTGAAGCTTCTAGAACTCTGAGCATATACTCCTGCTCCATACTAGATCATTTCGATTTTTGACGAATACTACCCTTAAAAGGTAATGCTCTACTTATAGCCAGATAACGTAAGTATGCTTAATGCCTTCAAGGTTAAATCCTTGAACCGCTTCAAACCAGGCTTTGACTTGGGCAAATAGGGTAGGTTAGTTTCCTTTGAGAGCTAGAACAATGTCCCGAAACCTATAACCATGGACAGTCCTACATCATGACCTGATTCTTCCCTAGCGTATTATGGTTTCGTTTTTCTTGAGCTTACCTTGACTTTCTTTCTTTTTTTCTTTGCTCCTTCTTAGTTAGTCTATGATACACTTAAAATAAAGTCTATTATCTTTCTTTTGTCACTAAAGGAGCTTTTTAGGAACTTACCTTACCTCAACCTAGGAGAAATCAAGGTTTGAACCAAAAATGAAAATAGTGAGGGACTCTAGTAATAGAGTCTATAAAAAATCAACAAAGGTAAAAATAATGAACAAGAATATCGACAATTTTGTCCCTGCCGAGGAACCTTCAAAGGATCAACCGATTACAGTATTGATGATCGAAGCAGTAGGTAAGTGCAATGCTATTTGTGGTTATTGTCCACGAGGTCAAGGACTTCTAGGTCCTGAAACCAATACTTATATTACTATGGATTTGCTAGATAAGGCTTTAGACCTCGCCAGTAGTGGAAGTAATCATGCAATATATCTTCATCATCGAGGAGAACCATTTTTACATCCTAAACTTGATGAAATTATACGACGTGTTCGTGAAAAAGGCTTTTATACTTTTCTTTCTACCAATCTTATTAGTGCAACACCAGATAAAGTTAAAAAAGTATTAACGGCAGGTATAAATCAAATTGAGATGCATTACTCAGCTGGGTTAACTCGTCTTCCTCATGAAGTTCTTCTTAAACGTATTCATGAAATCCGAAAACTTAATTGGGAACTACGTAATTTTGGATGCCGATTAGAAATGAATTTTAGTCTATTCGGTGAAACTCGTGAAATAATTATGGAAGAACTATCTAGACATACTTATTATGATGAAACCCTATATGTTCGATGGTTTGAGCCTCATGATTGGCCTTCATTAGAAAAGATTATTGATCGTGGTGTTGATTATCGTGATTGCCACTGGTATAAACATAAAGCTTGTGCCATTTTATCTAATGGTGATATAGTGATTTGTTGTCTTGATCAATTTAGCCACTCATGTCGTACCAATATAAAAGATATTGATCGAATTGATTGGGAAAGTCTTGCTGATCGTCGCATGTGTCAGGGTTGTACCCAACACGTAGAAATGAATTGGTTGGAAGAGGATGCCATAGATATGCCCCTTTGGTTAACACGTAAACAAGAGATTGATACATGGACTGCATAATCCCAACTCATGATAGACCAATACGATTAGCCTGCACACTATCATCACTTTTGTCTCAGCAATTAAATACACGTAAGCTTTATATTGTTGATAATAGTGTAAATAACGTTTGTCAAGCACTTCCTGTTCAAAAAATGCTTAATGCTTTGCGCTTTATGCACTGGGAAATAAAGATTATTTGTAGTAAAGCTAAATCTATCACAGAAGTAAAGTTAGAAGCACTACATCAAGGCAATAGTCCTTATCTTGTTTTATTGGATAATGATGTAGTTTTCACTCGTGCTGATACAATTAAATGTCTTGAATTTATACTTGAAGAATACGAAGTTAGTGCAGTTTCCCCTGTAGCATATGATGTTGATGGAGATAGAGCCGTTTTAACTCCATACATAAGCGCCTATGACCGTTATGCACCAGATGTTAATGGAGTTTTAGAAGGAACTGTAGCTCTTGGTGCGTGCATAGCATTAACACGCTCTGAAGTAGAAGAAGTATTAAATTTTTGGAAATGGACTCTACCCTATATGGAGGATCAAGTTTTAATTCATTTTCTGAAAACACGAGGAGGTTATGCATTTCTTCGTAATCATACAATTCTTCATTGTGGTTACCGCGAAACACCTTCTTATTATTTTAATGACGATGAAGTTATAAATCACTTAGAAGATTTAGTAAAACAAGATGTACGATATCTGAAGTTATTAGAACTTCGACGTGAACTAAAAGATGGGGCTGATTTTCCTCGAAAAGTAATAAAGAAAATTTCTAAGCATGATATTTTATGACTGCATTATTAATTTGTAAATTCCCAGGTGATGAAATTACTTTATTTGGCAATGTTGTTTTGCAGAAGTCTAGTTTACAATGGAAGGCACTATTAATTTGTGCTGATCCAACTGGGGAACAATCATTAGAAGACTCTGAAGATCAATGGCGAGCTTCTTGTTTTGCTCTTGGAATAGAACCAATTGCATCTCTAAGATTGCCATTAGTTGGTAATGGATATTATTCACAGGCATCCTTACAATCTCTACTCAATCCCTATTTACAAACTTTTGCTGACATATACATACCCGATATTAAGGAAGAAGGTTCAATATATTGGGATTTAATAATTGCTATAGGTAAAATAAAAGAACATATTTTTATAGCCTCTGCAACCGGTGTAGGAACAGAGTTTTGTCCTATAAGTAAGTCGGGGATGGAACGTTTAATTGTTATATTAAATACTTACTACGGGATTCGTTTACGATCACAGAAAATTAAAGTATCTGATTTACATGGTGTTCGTCAATACCGAAGGATTAAAAGTCAGCTATTAGTTCAATATATAGAAGAATATATCTATTATAATCAGTTCTATCAGTTAAATAATGATAATCCTTGGGATTTGGAAACATCTTGTTATGAGCAAAGTCGTTATGAACTAGAGATAAGCGTGTTAGCTGAGATATCTTGGCAATCCTTAATAGAAGTAGGAGCTTGTATTGGTAGTTTTACCTCACGATTATCTAAAGTTTTTCCTAATCGTGACATTATTGCTTACGAACCTAACCCAACTTTTTTTATTAAACTCCAGAAACGTTTTAGTAAAAATGATAGAGTCAAAGTTATCAATAATGATATATGGAAAATTGATCAATCATCTGACGTATTATTTATTTCTAGTGTAATTTATTACCTTGACTATTTCCCATTATATTTATTACAAACACCTGCACATTATATTGTTTTCAGTCATATTAGATCATTTCATAATCAAACTATTAGTCCATTAATGTACTCAGCTGGTTGGACTTGTATTTTCAAAAAAGAAATACTTCCTTGTATTGAGATGTTTTGTGATATTCCTGTTCAAAAAGATGGTACCGAGATTGCTGTTTGGCAAAGACATAGTACAAAATAAAATTATGTTAATAAAGTAACACATTAAGGAAATTAAATACAAAAAAACGTTTACTAGTGAACACACTATTGAGGATGGCTATCAAGGTAGTAGAGGCAAGCGGGTATAAACTAAATTGCCTCCGAGCCTTCTGATTGAGAAAATTTACTAAACCGGAGTGAGCTGACCGAAAAAGTAATGGTCAACTTGAAACAGCAGATTGAGCAGCTTGCCGAAGTGGTTTGTCGAAATCATGGTAACATCAACTTGGTCATTGGATTATTTTTTTCTAGAGATATCTTCTGTCCAACTACTTAATATCATTATAGAATACAAACTCCTATGAAACAGCCTAATGCTTTTGTCTTTCTTGAATGGTTAATTGATTATATTACTCCTTATAAATGGTTGTGTTTAATATTATTATTACTCAATTTAGGAGAATCAGGCTCTTATAGTAGTTTACGTTTTAGTTTTAAGCTAATTATTGAAGCTGTTCAAGAAACCACAAAAGAAACACATCTTTTTATGGTTCTTTGGCTATTAGTTGGAGAAGTAATGTTTTATACAATTATTTCTGTAATGGCAGATTTTTTCTGGGCACGCTTTGGAACTTTAGTTATTAATGAAATACGTAGAAAGCTTTTTAATCATATTCAAAATCTTTCAGTAGATTTTTTTAGTCGTCGTAAAACAGGAGACATTCTAAATTGTTTTGTAGCAGATATTCTTTTACTAGAGGAAGAATTAGGAGTAACTTTATCTACAGCCATATCAAGTTTAACTACTGTTATAGTATCAATTTTATTTTTACTAAGTTTAAATTTTTCATTAACCATTTACACAACTATTGGAATATTGATTAGTCTTTTAGGTCCTAATTTAATTAATGGTAAAGCGATTCAATTGAATTATACTCTACGAGAACAAGAAGGCATATTAGCAAGTAATATCCAACAAAAATTGCTAGGTCAAGCTTTAATTAAATTATTTGGAATTGAAAAAAAAATCTGTGAAGATTTTTCAGTTCAATTAGAAGAGCTAAAAAATATAGCTATACCAGCTAAATTCTTTAAATATACAGTTTCTAGATTACCATTTATTTTATTTTTGTTGCTGCAGCTTATTATTATTATTATTAGTAGTTTTCTAATAACTAAAGGATCTTTATCTATTAGTGAATTTGCAGCTTTTCAAGTTTTATTGTTAGGACTTGAAGGTGCCATAGGAAATTTAAGTTGGATATTTCCCTCGCTAGTAAATCAGGCAGCAGTTGTGCAACGAATTGAACAACTTTTACAAGAAACTCCCTCAGTGCAGGATGCTCCAAATGCCGTAGAATTACCACGATTTCAAAAAAACATTTGTTTTCAACAAGTAACCTTTCATTACAGTAAGGAACGTCCAATTATTGACAACATTTCTTTGAATTTTGAAAAAGGAAAGTTAACAGCAATTGTTGGTCCAAGTGGTTCCGGAAAAAGTACTTTAGTTAATCTCTTAGTACGATTTTATGACTGTAATCACGGTAGGATTTTATTTGATAAAATAGATATAAGAGAAGTAAGTCAAGCTTCCTTGAGATCACAAATAGCAGTTGTCTCTCAAGAAACAATCTTATTTAATTGTTCTATTAGTGACAATATTCGTCTAGGTAACTTAACAATCAATAATAAGGAAATTGAAACTGCTGCGAAAGCTGCTGAAATCAATGATTTTATTGAGTCTTTACCTGAAGGTTATAATACTATAATTGGAGAAAGGGGAATGTCCTTATCAGGAGGACAAAAACAACGTATAGCCTTAGCACGAGCTTTAGCAAAAAATCCAGAAATTTTAATTTTAGATGAGGCTACATCAGCTTTAGATGCTATTACTGAAGCTAAAATTTTGGAAACAATTAAACATATTGCTAAAGATCTTACTATTATTAATATAACTCATCGTCTTAATCAAGCCATAGAAGCAGACTTAATTTATGTTCTTAAAGAAGGTCATTTAGAACAAAGTGGCAAACATTATGATTTAATTCAACAAGAAGGACTTTATGCCAATCTCTGGAAATAAATTTCGGGTAGTCCTGTAGAAGTAGTGATATTATAGCAACCGCCAGGGCGGTTAGGACGCCAGGTGCAGGACATGCTCCATCGCATCGCGTAGACAATCAAACTCGTCGAGTTGTTTGCGAATTCGACTTTTGAGCCAAGACCAGCATCGCTCAATCTTATTGAGATCCGGTGAATAGGCAGGTAAGTACCATAACTCACAGCCTGCTTCTTTAATGAGTTGCTCAATGCAACCCCCTTTATGAAACGTGGCATTATCCATGACCACCACCTGCCCCGGTTCCAGCAGAGGAACTAAGCAGGTTTCCCACCAGAGCTCAAATACGCTTCGGTTGCAAGAACCTTCGACCGTAAAGGGAGCTAGCAGTTGCTGGTTTCACAGTGCCGCAATCCTATTGACACGACCCTGCCTGCGCCCTGACTTTAGAGCATGAAACCTCTGTCCTTTTTCGTTCGGTGCCATAAGCGTAGTCTTCTCGGTTATCCATTCCCACTTCATCAACATAAACAATCGTTGCATTCACCTTGGTCGTCAACTGCTCTATGAATGCCTGAGGTTTCAACTCATCCCGTTGGAGGTAGCTATAGGTCTTTTTTTTCCCGTGAAGCCAATTTTTTTCAACGATCGTGAGATTGTGCGTTAGCGAAGCTCGCCGAAGGCATCGCTAATATCGTCTTCCCACAGTTGAGCCATCTCTACCTGCGTTTTGTCGCCATTAGCCAAGGCAAACTCCCGAAACTTATCCCAGTCAGTGATTTTATGCCCATTGCCTGGTGGAGAAGTTGGGCTTAGCCTGAAAATCTCCCGTTTCGGCAAGGCGCTGCAACCACAGGTTGATTGTGTTTCGTTAGAACTAACTGTTGAACAAATACTACAGATATAGTTTTATTACTTATTACTTATTACTTATTACTTATTACTTATTACTTATTACTTCCCCAAACCTATGGAGACAAAACACTCAACCGCACAGCCTCCCCATCTTGCAGAGACCTACCACTCCTAGCCACAAACCTTTCACCTGACTGCAAACCCGAAATAATCTCCACTTTACCATTAGCATACTCACCCACTTCTACCGAGCGAGCCTCTACAGTTGCTTGCTCACCCTCTCCCTTAACCACAAATACTATTGCCTGCTCCAATTTAGGATTTGAAGAATTAGTAATTGAGGCAGAATTTCTCCCCCTCTCCGCCTCTCCGCCTCTCCCCCTCTTCTTACCTGCTTTCAACGCCGTTTCCGGTACAATAACTCGTTTAGACATATCCGGCTCAAAACTCACCCTTGTTAAGAGCCCACTACCAATGCGACCATTACTATTAGGAATAGTTACCTCTATTGGCACCTGTAGAGCATCCTGATTAGCTGCTGGGGAAATGCGAGTCACTTTTCCCAAAACAGATTTACTAGTAAAGGCATCTAAACGCACACTTACAGACTGTCCTATCCGAATATTGGCTAATTCTCGATCCGATACACCTAACTCCACCTTGACGCTCTTAAAATCCCCCAATCTCAGTACTTCACTACCAGGGGGAACCAAATTTCCTGGCTCTGTCACCCTTTCCAAGACAACACCAGTAATGGGGGAAGCCAGTAAAGCATAGGATTTGCGCTCCTGGTTTTGAGCAACAACCGCCTGTTGCGCCCTCACCCTATCTTGAGCTGCAGCTACTGCCTGCTCTTCTGTACGAATTTGCTTAAGTGCTGATAACAAATTCTGCTGTGCAGTGGCAGCAGCAGTTTTAGCTAATTCTTCTTGTTGCTCAGAGATAGCACCAGTTTGTGATAGTCCAGAGAGTCGTGAGGCTTCAGTATCTGCCTGCTGAAGTTCTAATCGTGCTTGTTGGGATCTAATTTTAGCATTTTCCACTTGTGCCTGGAGCCTAGAAACTTCTGAATTCAAAGCCGCTAATTCCGCCTGCGCCTGCTTGAGAGCGCTCACCAGTAAAGTATCATCCAATTGCGCTAAAACCTGCCCCTGCCTCACCGAATCGCCAACATCTACATTTAGTTTCAGCAATCGCCCTTCAGCCTGAGCGCGCAAAGAAACTTCCCTGATTGGCCTGGTGTGACCTATATATTCTAAAGGTTCCGTGAGTACTCCTGTCTGAGCGATCGCTACATCTACTGGAATCGGTCCTTGCTGTAGTTGCCGACGAGGAGTATTAGTTTGAGCCGAGGCCTCGGTTTGCTTAATAACCTCACATCCAGTCACATAAGGTAGGGGTAAAATCATGCAGGTAAGCAACAACAGAGAAAAGATTGGTTTTTGTTTTTTCCCTTCAGAACCCTTTTTTATCGAGAGTAGTTTACCTGGTGAGTGTTGAGTTAAACCTTGTGTTGGCTGAGTTTGAGCCGCAACTGGATAATTTGAATGTGCCTTTGGAGTTCCCATCA
This sequence comes from Symploca sp. SIO3C6, assembly GCA_010692425.1. Lineage (GTDB taxonomy): Bacteria > Cyanobacteriota > Cyanobacteriia > Cyanobacteriales > Coleofasciculaceae > SIO3C6. The sequence continues at coordinate 28,502 of JAAHHJ010000001.1, forward strand.
GATCATAATTATTGATGAGCGAGGTTACTTGCTGACGCCCACTTAATTTATTTTAATATTCTCTTTATTTTATGAGCGTACCCTACCTTGCCAATATTTTCATCTACCCAATTAAATCCTTGGATAGGATAAGTGTTCCGCAAGCTACTATTCTCGAAAGTGGAGCTTTAGAGCATGATCGAGAGTGGGCGCTAGTTGATCAAAAAGGATTCTTTGTCAATGGCAAGCGCAACGCGAAAATCTACTTACTGCGAGCATCATTTGATAATGATTTGGGTACTATTTCCCTCCAGATGCAAGGAACTGAGCAAAAGGTTACATTTGAGATTGAAAAGGAAAAAACTGTTCTAGAGTCCTGGTTAAGTGACTATTTTGGCTTTCGAGTAAAATTTCTACAGAATACTACAACTGGCTTTCCAGATGATACCAAGGCAAAAGGTCCAACCGTAATTAGTACAGCAACCATTAAAGCAGTAGCATCCTGGTTTCCTGAATTAAGCACAGAAGAAATAAGACTTCGGCTGCGGGCTAATTTAGAAATTGGCGGAGTTGAGGCTTTTTGGGAAGACCAATTATTTGCTCAAGTAGGGGATTGCATCCAGTTTCAGGTGGGAGAAGTACTTTTAGAAGGGATTTACCCCTGTAAGCGCTGTGTTGTTCCCACAAGAGACTCACTTACGGGAATTACTTATCCCAACTTTCAAAAAATATTTAGCGCTAAACGCCAAGAAACTCTACCTTCGTGGGTAAATCGGGAGTACTTTAATCACTTTTATCGTTTGAGTGTCAATACCAAAGTATCGACATCAGAAGCAGGAAAAATTCTGTGCCAAGGAGACAAGATCAAAATTATTGGCGCGACATCCACCCAGCACTGAATGTAAAGGCGCTCCACTGTGTACCCTGAAAACAATAAACCATGAACCATGAGCAATCAACAATGAGCAATCAACCATGAGGCTTGATAAGGTGGTATTGTGCCCATTACTAAACCGCATGGATAGTGAACTGCTCCAACAAGTCCGGGTTTTAGACCCAGTTTCTGAAACAGACCTTTTGGCTGATGTTCTAATTGTAGATGGTTTCATCAAGGCAGTTGAAACTAAAATTACCGATTTTCCAGCAGATACAAAGGTGCTAAATTGCCAGGGACTGATTTTAGGTCCTGGTTTGGTAGATCTCTATAGCCACTCTGGTGAACCGGGACATGAGGACAGAGAAACTTGGTTATCACTCCTGAAAGCTGGGGCAACTGGTGGTTTTACAAGGCTGGCAATTTTGCCGGATACTTCACCTCCGTTAGACAACCCATCCGGGTTAGCCCGATTGCGTCAGCAACAGTTGTGGCAACAAGCAACTCCTCTACCACACCTCTATTGCTGGGGGGCCCTAACTATAGGGGTTCGAGGGCAACAAATGACAGAACTAGCAGAATTGGCAGCAGCAGGGGTTGTCGGCTTTGCCGATGGACAGCCACTCTCGAATTTGGCACTAATACGGCGTTTATTGGAATATTTGCAACTCCTCGGTAAGCCAGTGGCACTTGTGCCTTGTGACTCTAAGTTGAGGGATAATGGGGTGATGCGAGAAGGAGTAAATTCTCTTCGCCTAGGTTTACCAGGAACTTCTGTGATTGCTGAATCCAGTGCGATCGCTGCTATTTTAGAAGTAGTGGCAGCTGTTGGCACGCCGGTACATCTGATGCGTATCTCTACCAGTCGCGGCGTAAAACTAATCTCCGAAGCTAAGGCGCGAAGATTGCCAGTGAGTGCCAGTACTACTTGGATGCACCTGCTGTTGAATACTGAAGACTTGGATAGTTACAACCCAAGTTTACGCTTAGAACCCCCCTTGGGCAATCCAGATGATCAAGCTGCCCTAATTGAGGGTATCAAAGAGGGAATTATCGATGCGATCGCTATTGACCACACTCCCTACACCTACGAAGAAAAAACCGTACCTTTTGCAGAAGCTCCTCCCGGTGCAATTGGTTTAGAGCTAGCTTTGCCTTTACTCTGGTACAATTTAGTTGAGACAGGTGAATGTTCAGCTCTACAATTGTGGCGTAGTCTTAGCACAAATCCAGCGATTTGTCTACAGCAAAGCCCAGCGGCAATTATCGCAGATGAACCCGCTGAACTAGTTTTGTTCAATCCTCAACAAGCGTGGCAAGTTAATAGATACCAACTGAAGTCTCTCTCTGCTAATACTCCCTACCTAGGTAAGCAGATCAAGGGTTGCGTAGTAAAAACTTGGTGTTCATGAAATATGGTTCATGGTTCATTGAGTAGTAGTTGAACAGATGCCGAATGCAAACCAATGAGCCATTAACAATCAACTATGAACGAAAAAATTTGAACATTAGTTGAGTGAATGTGGGATGTAAACCCAATGAACTATGAACTATGAACTATGAACCAAACAATTGACCAAACCGATGTAGAGGCCAGAAACGGATTGCTGCTCGACCAATAATTTGATGACGAGGGACAAAGCCCCAGTCGTGAGAGTCATAGCTATGGTTGCGGTTATCCCCTAGTACCAAGTATTCTCCAGATGGTACTTCCACAGGACCATAATGGTACTCTGGCTTTTCTGCTATATAATTTTCCCGCAGGGGTTGCTCATTAATATAAACTCGTCCCCCTTTGATTTCTACTCTATCACCAGGGAGACCAATCACGCGCTTGATCATGGCGTCTTTAAAATTTTGCTGCTTGAGGAGTGCTGTTGGTTCAAATACCACAACAGCACCTCGTTCTGGTTTAATTAATTTGTAACTTAGCTTGTCAATAATCAAGCGGTCATTGATTTGTAGCGTTGGTAGCATTGATTCCGAAGGGATGTATCGCGGCTCTGCTACAAAAAAGCGAAACCCCAAAACTAATAAGAGGGTGAAGCTAATTGTCTTAATTGTTTCCATGGCTTACCTTCCTTACTGGGAAGTTTTCGGATAAACTGGGTCTTTGTTAAGTCCTCCAACGCTATTGAGAGGCCAGAAGCGGACGATTGCTTTACCAATAATGTTTTCTCGGGGGACTAAACCCCAACAACGGCTGTCATAACTGCTTTGGCGGTTATCTCCCAATACCAGGTAAGAATTAGGGGGCACAGTTACTGCTTTCGATAGATAATAAGGCGGTGGCATCGAGGGGTTGCGACAAACATCAATGATTGTTTTCTGCCCCTGGTCTAGATATTTTTCTACCAGTAGTTGATTATTAACATAAACTTTGCCATCTTGCAGTTCTACTGTATCTCCAGGTAGACCAATCACGCGTTTAATGAAAGCATCCTTAAAATTTTGCTCTTTGAGAGCCTCAGTAGGCCTAAACACTACGACATCTCCTCGCTTAGGATTTTGGAAACGATAACTCACCTTATCAATAATTAGGCGGTCATTAATTTGTAGCGTTGGTAGCATTGAACCAGAAGGAATCCAGCGTGCTTCTGCAACTAAAGTGCGAATTCCTAGAGCGAGAACTGCGCTTAAAGCAATTGTCTTGATTCCTTCTATCCAGGGATTTTCTCTCTTAGTCATAAGCTGGAAAATGTAATACAATTAAGAGCAAAGAGTAAAAAGGAAAAATCAGATTAATTCTCTAATTTTCTCATAATGAAAAAAATAGTTCTCAAAGTTAACAGTAGAAAATTCTAAATATTAACTGTTGAAACACGGTCACATCCTGATATTCTATTATGCCCTCTGACTTCTGCCTGTTGCTCCGCCAAGCTCGTATTCTACTGCCTAGTGGTGAGTTTTTACTGGGAGATGTTCAAACTTGTGGTAGAGAAATCTCTCAAGTTGCTCCCCAAATATCAACTTCTGTAGATATGGAAATAGACGCTACTGGTTTAACTTTGTTGCCTGGCGTGATTGATCCGCAGGTACATTTTAGAGAGCCGGGACTTGAGCATAAGGAAGATCTATTTACTGCTAGTTGTGCTTGTGCCAAAGGCGGGGTAACATCTTTTCTGGAGATGCCCAATACTCGCCCCCTAACTATCACCCAGGAAGCACTAGATGACAAGTTACAGAGGGCAGCAAGTAAGTGCTTAGTAAATTATGGCTTTTTTATTGGGGCAACACCAGAGAATTTGCCAGATTTGCGCGATGCTAAACCCACTTGCGGGATTAAGATTTTTATGGGCTCGGCTCACGGTGATTTGTTGGTTGATCACGAGGCAGTGTTGGAGCCAATTTTTGCACAAGGTAAGCGCTTAATTGCAGTTCATGCCGAAGATCAAGCCAGAATTAATCAGCGACGGCAGGAGTTTGCGGGAATTACTGATCCGGCAATTCACTCCCAGATACAAGATAATCAAGCCGCCCTCAATGCTACAAAGTTGGCACTGAAGTTATCTAAAAAATATCAGCGACGTTTGCATATTCTCCACCTCTCCACGGCTGAAGAAGCAGACTTATTGCGGCAGGATAAGCCTAGTTGGGTGAGTGCAGAAGTAACGCCTCAACATTTGTTACTCAACAGCAGCGCTTATGAGCAAATCGGCACTTTAGCGCAGATGAATCCGCCTTTGCGGACTACCTACGATAATCAAGTACTCTGGCAAGCACTCTTGGATGGTGTTATTGATTTTATCGCTACCGATCATGCTCCCCACACCTTGGCAGAGAAATCTAGGATCTATCCTAACACTCCTTCAGGAATGCCGGGGGTGGAAACCTCGCTACCATTGATGCTGACTCAGGCAATGCAGGGGCGTTGTAGCATTGCTCAAGTTTCTAATTGGATGTCTACAGCACCTGCTAAAGCTTATTCTATTCCTAAAAAAGGTGCGATCGCTCCTGGCTATGATGCAGATTTGGTACTTGTGGATTTGGAAAATTACCGTCCAGTTTTGCGGGAGGAAGTTTTAAGTAAATGCGGTTGGAGTCCTTTTGAAGGCTGGAATCTTACAGGATGGCCTGTAATCACGATTGTTGGGGGGCAGATTGCTTATGAGCAAGGGCAGTTGCATACAGATGTGCGTGGTGAAGCTTTGAGTTTTGGTGATGGGGAGATGGGGAGATAGGGAGAGGGGGAGACACACCAGACACACCAGACGCGGAGAAATAATGAAATGAAAGAATGAACGAGTACTCCAAAATCCTATCAATTCGCGCCAGCGTTGCATTAGAATTGGTATTAGTGTCGGCTAGCTATAAGCTAGGGCTAGCAAAACAGTTTCCATCTCTTCACAAGAAAGCCCACCATGATGTCCAAGGTTTCTCTGTTCAAAACGGTCTTTTTCGTACCACCAAACCGTTTCGTATTTATAGGGCAAAATCACTAAATTTCCTAGTCTTTCCATTAATGCTGATGATGGTTTACTCACTCCAAAATAGCCTTGATCAATCAGTGTTTTAGTTCGATACACAGTCGCTTGATCTGCAAGTTTTTGGGAGAGTAAGTCATAGACTTGTTCTAGATGTTCCTCCTGAATATACAAAAACATATCGCGTGGTGAACCTGCTGGAACCAAACGTTTACCCTGAGAATTAGTTTTAATGAACTGCTCTATTGCAGGAATCAACTGATTCAGATAAATTGTGGTCTGGGGTGAAACTTCAATCTGTCCATGATCAGCAGTAATTAATAATAGCGTGTTGTCTAGCTTGCCTGCCAAAGTTTGGTGAAAAAGTCGCTCCATTGTCAGCAAAAATGTGTTGACTTCAGCCTCAAACTGTGGTGAATTGGGGCTGTAGCGATGTCCAATAGCATCAATACTATCAACATACAGGAAAAAATAAGCCTTTTCTGATTGAGCAATTGCTGCCTCGCCCAAGTTAACTAGAGCTTCAGGAAGTGTTCTGTAGGGTACCATTTTTGCCCCATCGCAGACAACCCTGGAAAATGGGGATAAGGCGTAATTCTGATGTTGAAAGCAGTAAGATTGCACTCCATACCTTTTTAAGTGTTGATAGAGAGTTGTTGTGGGGAAAAAAGCTTGTTCAGAGATGCCAGTTTTTTGTAACGTTTCCCTTTCTCTATCACCTGCAAAGGAGAAAAGTAAGGGAGCAATAATATCTTCTATAAGTGGTTCGTAATAAAACCATTCGTAGATACCACTTTCACCAACAGGAAGACCAGAGTGTATAGTAGTGACGTGAGCAGCTGTAGTGGAGGGGAATTGGGTGGTTAACTTAGAAGCCACACCCTGGCTAAGAAACCGCTTTAGAAATTCTGATTTTTCAACATACTGCTCAAAAAAGCGCCATCCGAAGGCATCGACAAAAATTAGAATAACTTGATCGTAGCTATGGGGTAAATTTCCCAGTACACTTGCTGGCAAGCCAATTGTACCTTCACCTGTGAGTAGGTGAGAGATCATTTGGGGGGTCTTTGAAAAACAGTAGGACTCGTAGAGTGGTTTCCCAATCTGTTCATTTAATCTGGCAGATGCTACAACCTTTAAGGAATCTTCGTTAATCATAGGAGTTAAGCATTGACAGCATGGTCAAAATGTCAATAGCTTAAAAGAGTGCAGGGTTATAGTCAACTTCTCAATAGTATCCCAGGGAGCGATCGCTTGCTCTCAATTGCGATCGCTTTCAGTGTTTGGTTATTTCTTTTCAATGACAATAGTTATTGGATCTCCCCCAACTAGGGTCGAATTACTCTTCCATTTGTCATGAAATGTTGTAGGTTTACCACCAATAACAAGAGAGTACATGTAGTAATCGCCTGTCTCCGTGCGTGTTTTGGCATCCTGGCCGGCGGCAAAAACCTCAAGTGTCACCCGTGATTTACCGTCTTCTGCAATTACTGCTGCTGCATGGTATGGGTATTTAGTTTTGTCGCTTAAAGAAACAATTACATAAGCCTCTCCCACCTTGGGATCAGCTTTGTCATCTGCGTAATTACCGTATAATTTTTTGTAATCTTTAGCTGCCTGAATATTTTTTTCGTCAGTATCGCCAAAATCTGTACCAAGCCGCTTTACTTTACTGCGAATCTTGTCTTTATCAGGAGTGGAAGGATAATCATTATTAATCAAATCTTCTGCTGTTTCAAGACAGTCTTTAAAGTATTTCTGATTGCTTTTTGCTAAGTAAAAGTAAATTCTACCCTCTTCTGGAACAGAGAATTTCTTAGATGTGCCTTTATCAATTGAATGACCCCTAACACTGGCATTCTCATTCCTGACATATAGCTGGTTGCCATCAACGACAAATTGATTGTTCTCAGTAAAGTCTGGCATATTTTCAATATTACATCTTGGACGCTTATAACCTAAAAAGGCTCTATTGCCCTACAATCTTTTGAGGTTATAAGTAGGTAAGCATAAATAAAAGTAAAACCTGAAAAGCCAGGTTTTTTATTCAACAAGACTTTCAGCTTTTACGATTATTTAGTTTAATTGTGCCTGTCTATTTAGCTTATTAAATAATATATTGCTTTTAGAGTAAATGTCAACTAGTAACAAACTATATATTCAAATATCCAAGATTATTTGTACATCAATATGAAAACTTGACAGCATTTTAGTTATCAAGCAATCCATGAGCTATATATTTTGCCCAATCCTAAGCAAGTCGCCATTAGAGCTGATTTGTAAACTCAGGGAAATTCCTTACCCTACAAGGACTTTAGGGATTGAGCTTCTGGAGGCGGATAATTCCATGAAAGCTATATACGGCAAGAGCTTGAGTTCTCCTAAGGTTTACTTGATATAGCAGTACGTATTAAGGTTAGGACAAGCTAAATCGCTAGAACTTTGTCAAATTCACCCCTTCTGCCTTCTGCCTTCTGCCCTCTGCCCTGGAGCCTTGCGCGTAGCGCTATAAATCAGCTCTTAGAATCGATTATATGAAATTCTCTCATGCCCCAAGTCTTGGAATACCTTTTGACTCCAACCTCTTCAATTGAAATTGACCAAACCAATAGTCTGCGTCTCTGACTCGAAATTAAGTTATGCAGCTTCTAACCAATCAAAAATTTGGTCTAATTGCTTTAAGTTTACTAGTCCGTACTGCCAAAGTATCATTGGTAATAGATATGGAGTCAGCTCCCCCTGACGCAGTGCCAGGGCGATTGAATCTGCACTTAGAGACAATTCCTGCTGTAAAAAATCAATTAACTTAGCTTGTAACATGGAATTTTTAAATTTATAAGTATTGCCGACATTACTAACTCGTTTAGCAAGTAAAACTGCGCAACAGGTAAAAAAGTTAAGGCAACTTAGATAACTAGTCAAAAAAACACTGCTCATTGAGGATTTATAGCAATTAACCATGAATCATGAACTATTAATACTTAAACTCCTAGTTAGTTGCCATGGTTATACTCGATAGTGTAAGTATCAAATTGTATAGCTTGTCTTAAGGAGATAACAATGAAAACAGGTTTGCTCTTGGTAGATCTTCAGAATGATTACTTTCCTGGTGGTAAAATGGAACTAGTGGGGATCAACAAAGCCGTTGAGAACGCTCAGCAATTGCTAGAATATTTCCGTTCAAGTCAGCTACCAACCTTCCACATACAACACTTTTTTGAGGTTGATTCTGGTGCAGGCTTCTTTATAAGAGATACTGAAGGAGTTGAAATCCATGAAAGTATCAAACCCCTCTCTGGTGAGTTGATAATCACGAAAAATTATCCCAATGGCTTTCGGGAAACGAGTTTGCTTAATGAACTCAAAAAGGCGGAGATTGAAGATTTAGTTATTTGCGGTGCCATGAGTCATATGTGCATTGATGCCACAACCCGTGCTGCCGCTGATTTAGGTTTTAACTGTGTTGTTGTGCATGATGCTTGTGCTACTAAAGACTTGCAGTTTGGTGACAAGATCATTAGTGCTCAAGATGTACACGGCGCATTCATGAATGCTTTGGGTTTTGCTTATGCAAATGTTGTTAATTTCTCTGAGTTTAAAGAGAGTTCACAAAAAAATCCTTGAATATGAGTTTCTTTTAAAAAGATGGCTTATCTCCTTGAACAACACTACGCTTTAGGAGATAGGCTCTACTAACATATTGTCAGTTTTATTGCTTCCTCTAAATAAGCTCATGCTCTTTGAATTGACATGTTTTGAATAAAGGGATAAACCACTTAGTTATGATCAATAGGTAACAGCTTACTAAGTAGTAGGAAAAAAGCTTTTGTAACCGTATAAAGTTTTGTAAATATAGCTCAAACTCTCTCAGTAGTAAGGATTAGGTAGTTTTAAACTAGTTTTACTTTTCTTAACACAGTATTATTTATATCCTACTACTTATTAGGAGATATAAACCTGATTAACCTGAAGGCAATCCCTTGGCGCTAGCTCCGAAAAGCTAATCGCTCACGAAGCAGTAATGTCTGTTTCGCCATTAGGCTGCAACTGCTGCAACTGCTTCTTCATAAGGCTCGAAGAGACTTTTTTTCGCACCACAAATGGGGCATTGCCAATCATCAGGGATATCCTCAAAGGGAGTACCTGGTGCAATACCAGAATCAGGATCTCCTGCTACTGGATCGTAGATCATCGAACACTGACGACAAATCCACTTACGTGTAGTCGGCTCTTTACCAGCAGCTTTGGGTGCTGGAGCAACACCATCTAGGGCTTGGAGAGCTTCTGTGTAACGATCAGCATGGTGGTTTTCAATATGGGTAAGAAAACCAAAATTCCGGGCAGCTTGGCGGAATATCTGTGCATGCTCCTCTGATTCAGCTTGCTGTTGCTCAAATTCACTAGCGGCAGCACCATCGCGGTCTGCACGAGCTTGCTCGGCAAATCCGGGGTACATGGTAGTATACTCGTAGGTCTCTCCTTCAATAGCTAACTCTAGACATCGAGAGACGATCGCTTTTTTCTCCTCATCGCTGAGGGCATCGGGGTTTTTGACAACCAGTTCTGGATGCATCAAACGGAAGTGAGCAAAGGCATGCTCTGTTTCCTGATTCGCAGTCTCGCGGAATAGTTTAGCCAGCTCGCTCATGCCTAGTTTGCGGGCAACATCAGCAAAGAATAGGTACTTGCGGTTAGCCATCGATTCCCCACCGAAGGCATCGGCAAGGTTTCTGGCAGTGTTAGCATTTGAAAGATCCATTGCTCGATTCCTTAAATCTATCGACGTCTACATGAAAGATATTGTGCTATTCGCATAAATATCTTAGCAAGTCAAGATAGAGATGTTAAATAAAAACTTAAATTTTTTTCAGCATCCATTATATTCCCATAAATCCTCAACTGCGGCATGGTCTGAAAATTGAACCAGGAACTATTCCTTTTCTCGTTGCAGTAATAGTGTAACTGGTCCATCATTATCAATAGACACTTGCATCATTGCACCAAATTCACCAGTTTCTACCCGCAAACCACTTTGACGCAACTTATCCACAAATTTTTCATAAAGCTGTTGTGCTATTTCTGGGGCAGCTGACTGGGTGAAAGAGGGCCGACGTCCTTTGCGACAATCTCCATAGAGAGTAAATTGACTGATTACCAGCAGTTGGCCTCCAATCTCTTGAACTGATTTCTCCCAACGCTCAGTGCTACTATCTGGGTTAGGAAATAGCCGTAAGTCGAGACATTTGCGTGCCATCCAGTCTAGCTCAGCTTCAGTATCATTATCAGCAATACCTACAAGTAGGTTTAGACCTCTCCCGATTTTACCGATGGTTTTACCATTAACTGTTACTTGAGAAGATTTAACTCGCTGGATTACAACACGCATAGCAGTTATAGAGTTTATATCAAGTAGAAAAAATGCTACAAGTCGTCTGTATTTAAGTAATAAGTAATAAGTAATAAGTAATAAGTCACCCAAGGCAAAAGCCTTGGGTTAATCAAGATTGAAGTTATGCTCCGAATTCTTTGCCTCTTCTATTAGCAAGGTGAACATACACAATTTTCCAGCTGTTGGCGCAGCTGTTCATGATTCAAATCCTGACCAATCAATACTAATTGAACTTTAGGTTCACTTTTCCACTGGTCATCTTCAATTGAGAAACGTTTACCGCTGAGATGGAAAATATGACGATCTGGACTCTCTTCAAACCAAAGAATTCCCTTAGCTCGGAAAATATTGGCAGGCAACTGATTGTCTAGAAAATTCTGAAATTTCTTGATTATTAAAGGCTTATCACTCTCAAAAGAAAGTGAGGTAAATCCGTCATTTTCTAGGTGATGGGAGTGATGAGCATGGTTGTGATCGTGATCATGGTGGTGATGCTCATGATGGTGATCGTGATGTTCATGAGTATGCTCATGGTCATGATTATGATTATGATGTTCATGCTCATGGTGATCATGAGCTGATTTTCCTGCCTCGAAATATTTGTCAGACTCAAACAAACCGATACTAAGAATCAAAGGCAGTGCCACCTGAGAATTTTTCGTTCTCAGAATCCTGGCATCCTTCTTAATCTCTCTAATCTTGACTTCTAGAGAGTCTAAAACTACTTCATCTACCAGGTCGACTTTATTAAGCAAAATGATATCGCCATAGGCAATCTGGCTATAAGCAGCTTCACTATTAAATAGATCCAGACTGAAATTTTCTGAATCTACCAAGGTTATAATCGAATCAAGGCGAGTCATTTCTCGCAATTCTGTACCGAGGAAGGTAAGTGCCACGGGCAGCGGATCAGCAAGTCCGGTAGTTTCCACTACCATATAATCTACATTGTCCTCACGCTCTAGGACAGAGTAAACCGCATTAATCAAATCATCGTTAATTGTACAGCAGACACAACCATTACTCAGTGCCACCATATCATCTTCGGCGGCTACAATCAGCTCGTTATCGATGCCGATTTCACCAAACTCATTAACTAAAACAGCTGTCTTGACTCCTTGTTGGTTACTTAAGATATGGTTGAGGAGAGTAGTTTTACCGCTGCCAAGAAAACCAGTGACGATCGTGACTGGTAAACCATGCTTGGGGATATCCATGCCTTGGGAGGTTACAGACTTAGTAGGTACTGATTGCATAGTCAAGCTGTGGAAAACGCTAGAATAAAGGATAATATGATTAATTGTGTTAGGGATACCAGCCTCAGAAAGTAACAGATAACACTAACAAACCGATATTCTTTATGATAAGAGGCACTCAAACGATCTCCTTTTGACTTTTAACTTTACGAATGCGTGAGTTCCACACAGTGGCACTAGTCGTTACACAACTTAGATATGGTTGTTTTCTGTTCTGTTTTAAGCTATTGTGCATCTAAAGCTTATATTTTCTGGTTGCATAAGGATCATTCAAACCTCCCTCCCCTCTCCCCATCCCCCCCTCTCCCCATCTTATTAAATGCGTCAAGCTTATGACCCTGAAACTATACAACACCCTCACCGGCAGTAAGGAAGCTTTTGAACCAGTGGAGACTGGTAAGGTGCGGATGTATTGCTGTGGCATCACTGTGTATGACTATTGCCACTTGGGTCATGCCAGAACTTGTATCATTTGGGATACTGCCCGCCAATATATGCAATGGCGCGGATATGATGTTCAATATCTACAGAATTTTACTGATATCGACGATAAGATTCTTAATCGAGCCAAAAAAGAAGGGACATCAATGGAAGATGTTTCTGAACGTTTCATCAAGGCTTATTTTGAGGATATGGAACGTCTTAACATCAAGCCAGCAGATGGCTATCCCCGTGCTACTCACACCCTCGATGGTATTAAGCGGCTGGTTTCTGAATTAGAACAAAAAGGCTACGCCTATCCTGCAGATGGTGATGTTTACTATGCAGTGCGTCAGTTTTCTGAGTATGGTAAACTTTCCAAGTGCCAGTTACAGGACTTGCGGGCTGGTGCCAGTGGCAGGGTGGAGGCAAACAACACAGAGGAGTCTAAGAAAAAAGACCCTTTTGATTTTGCCTTGTGGAAAGCCTCTAAGCCAGGGGAACCCTTCTGGGAATCACCTTGGGGTAAGGGACGTCCTGGTTGGCATATTGAATGCTCAGCGATGATTAGGGAAAATCTGGGGGAAACCATTGATATTCACGCGGGTGGTTCTGACTTAATTTTTCCCCATCATGAAAATGAAATTGCTCAATCAGAAGCCGTAACAGGCAAACCACTGGCTCGTTACTGGTTGCACAGTGGTATGGTGAAAGTTGGTGGTGAGAAAATGTCCAAGTCTCTGGGCAATTTTACCACGATCCGCGATTTACTTGATCGCCCAGTTGAACCCATGGCAGTGCGGTTATTTGTTCTGCAAGCTCAATATCGCAAACCACTTGATTTTACTGATGAAGCTATCGAAGCTGCTACCAATGGTTGGCATACTCTTAAAGAAGGATTGCTATTTGGTCATGAGTACGGCAAGCAATTGGGTTGGAAGGAATCTGTAAAGACTTCCCAGCAAGGCTTTTCTAACAGTAGGGATGCCTTTGCTGAGGCAGTCGATGATGACTTCAATTTTGCTGGTGGTTTAGCTGTCTTGTTTGAAATTGCCAAGGATTTACGCCGCCAAGGAAATCTTTTGGTGCATGAAGGGAAAACCGATAAATCCTCTCCAGAGTTAGAGCAACAATGGCATACTTTAGTTGAGCTAACACAAGTGTTTGGTTTAGAAGCTCAACCAGAGGAAACTTTTAAAGAGCAAGTCAATGGTTTAAGTGATGCTGAGATTAAGTCCCTGATTGAGCAACGACAGCAGGCACGTAAGGCAAAAAATTATGCCCAGAGCGATCACATTCGCGATCAATTACAATCTCAAGGTATTACCCTGATTGATCAAGCTGGTGGTGTAACCCGGTGGCATCGTGACTAAAGCAATTTTGTTGATGGTCAATTGTTGCTTGTTCTCGAATTGAGTGTTCTGGTATGAGCTGGAGTCTGGAAAAACTCAAATCCTAAATTTTGATTGCCAACATCTAGGATTCTTTCTTTTTGAATATGCTAAACAAACAATAACATAGTCAAACCTAGCTAGCTAATTTGTAATCAACATTCTTACAGCAGTTTCAGACTCGATGTGATACAGTCCAAGGAGAGTATGATGGGTATTTTTTATGGCTACTGTACTACAAAGTGTTAAAAACTGCTGTAAGAAGATTGGGAATTGACGAGACCGCACTAAGTACCTGCGACATTGATAAAGGTTACTGGTTGAGGCAGGGTGTAGGGTGTAAGGGAACTCCGGGCAATTTCATAATTGTTTACACAGTTGCTTTTATTTATGTCCGACACTTAGTAATTTGAAGACTCTCCACGCATGAACTCAATCACAGCGAAACGGATATCTCCTTTTTCGGCAATCAGCTCCACATCAGGATTATCTAAACTCAAGAAATCTAAACCGATTTCTTTACCAGTGAGTAAGAAATCATTAATAGCTACAGGGTAGGAAACATCAGGATCTAAGACTTGACCATTAATCATCCAGTTATTGTTTTCTGAATTCAAACTAACATTACCAGTCTGGAGATAGCCACCGCTACCTTGGTTAGCAACACCCTGATCTAATACTTGCTTAACCAGGCTACCTTTCATCTTGACGTATAAAGTATTTCCCCCAAACGGCAGGATGCGAATCACATCATACTGGGTAATCGCTCCGGGGGGAATAACATCATCAATCCGAATCGAACCGCTATTGTAGATCGATAAATCAGCAGCATTTACATCCTGCAACATCGCCTGAGCAATTAACTTAGTCAAGGTGGTGGGATAATTACGTACACTTGCCTCTAAGCCATCAAGAGGTACAGGAGTTATGCCTACAACTTCCTCCGGTTCAAAGCCTTTTTCCTCAAATGCTTTATTACCTCGTTGTACCCATTTATAAACCACTCTAGCTGTGCGAGGATCAGAAGGAATTTTATCAGTTATCGGCTGTAGATGGGATTCAACTGCTAATTGATGAGTGTCTGTATCGTATTGCAAGTTATGAATATAAACTGTCCTAACATTGGCGTCGGCTTTGAATACAGGAGTAAAGTCACCGCCTCGCCATTGCTGGATATTTTCATGCTCATGACCACCTAGAATTAAATCAATTTCTGGCACTGTTTCAGCTAGTTGTTGATCTTGAGGCAGGGCAAGGTGAGTCACTGCTACCAGAATATCTACCTTGTCTTTAAGGGCTTTTACCTGTTGACGCGCTTCTTCAATGGGATCATGGTAAATAACATAATCTACTAGATTACTATCTAGGGTTAAACCAATTAATCCTATACTTACTCGCTTCCCTTTATCGCCTCTAACATTAATAATCTGAGACTGAGGTACGCCAGGAAACGATTGATCATCAGCATCAAAAACATTGCTAGAAAACCAGCTGAAGCGTGATTCCTTGAGTCTTTGTAGGAACTGGTTTTCTTTAAGATCAAATTCATGATTGCCGAAAGTAGCAAAATCTAGTCCCATTGCATTGAGAACAGCAACCATTTGCTTTCCAGCTAGGGACTCACCATCAATTTCACTAGTGCCTAAAGCCGAAGGACTAAAGCAGTCACCGGAGAGTATGGTGTAGGTGCGACGATTCTGCTGTTTGAGCTGTTTCCGCAAGGTAGCAACACGAGCTAACCCTCCACTCTTACCACCAGCAACCGGCTCAATTTCATAGACATCGTTGAACTGTAGCAAAGTGATATCTATCATCTCAGCCCGAGCTGGACTAGCAATAGTGAAGGTTAGTAGCAGCAAACCTAGAATAAATAACTTCTTTAGCTGTTTCATCACCAGTAAATTGCATATTTCACTCTCATGACTATATAGCAATTTGAGTTACGTATGAAACGGCACACTTATTAAAGGTATCAAGCTTAAAAGTACCCAACTCCAAGCCCAAGAATTTGACTCTGTAGGAGACTCTGGCTCTGCCAATAGGGCATCAATCCTCTGTTGCAGACGATTACGAGGTACAGCACGGGAAAAGGCTGCACATACAGTTTCGGAAACAATCATTGATTGGCTCACTACAATTAACAGTGATTCTGCTAAAACTAGGGAATCGACTTTTTGAGCTGCCCAACCATCAGCGCGAATTTCTCGCAATAGGAGTAATTCTTCCCACAAAGAGGCAGTATTGGGCAACCAAGCACTGCATCGGTACACCCAGCCTAACCAAAAAAACCAGAATGTATCTCGGTAGTAGTGATGAGCTTGCTCGTGGCTTAAAACGGCTTGCAGCTGCTCTGGTTGTAGTTTTTCTAATAAACCCTGAGTGATAACTAGTTCTTGCTGCCAAAAGCCAATCATTCCACTAAAGGGGATGGCATGATCGAGAAGACGAACTTTTGAGCCTTCAATTTCAACCTGGGGGTAAGCGCGAATCTGTTCTATAGATTGCCAAGCTTCAAATGCTAGTTTGATGCCGACAAAAAGCGCAACAGCTAGGTATCCTAAGACTATACAGTAACTGAACCAGCCCGTATATAACCCAATCATTTGCCCCTGTGGTCCCATACACAGCACTGCCACAGCTGTCATCATCAGTAACAGAGGTGGAAATAGAAATAAGAGCAATGCTCTTTGCCAACGCTGTGTCCAGTTGCCGCTTTGTTGAATTCTACTGCTTCGGAGTAAGTAAGCTAGTCCTAATCCTGCCAAAATCATCAACAGATGCATTATTTTTTTTCCTCCCTAGCTCTACGGGCAGCTTGAATTCTGCGCGTGATCGCCTCTATTTGTTCTACACTGCTAGTATCGAGACTATCTGCAAAAGCAGCAACGACATCAGGATTGCTCACTGCCAAAAAACGATTGAGTTGTTCATGGGCTTGCAAAACCTGTGCCTCTTGACGGGAAATTAGAGGTTTCCAGGAGAAAGCACGTCCTTGTTTTTCATAGGTAAGCCAACCTTTTTGGGTGAGGCGACGCAGCACTGTAGTTACTGAAGTATAGGCCAACTCACGCTCTGGGTCAGCCAAAATTCGTTCGTGGACATTCTTGACAGTGGCACAACCAAGTTCCCAGACTATGGTCAAAATCTCCTTCTCTAGAGGACCGAGGGAAAGGTGTTTGGGACGGTGGGAGGGCAAAGGATTCATATTTGTGTTGGAGATTTAGAGGGGATCACACAGTAAAGTTTGACAGCCTGTCTTTTGACCTGGAGAGTCATTCTCTTCAATAATAAGCGTCGGCGTTATGCCTGTTTTGCTGTTTTCACTGAAAAGAGAACTATGTTGAAGAAATTTGTATTAGTTATATTCTGGGCAGTCGCCTGGTTTGGCTTTACATGGGGAAGTCCTGCTCTAGCAGCTGATGCTGCTGCTGGTAAGCAAGTTTTTGCTGCCAACTGCGCAGCTTGTCACATGGGTGGTAGAAATGTGGTTATAGCTCCTAAAACCTTGAAGAAAGATGCTCTGGAAAAGTATGGCATGTATTCAATGGAGAAAATCGTCTACCAGGTGACTAATGGTAAAGGGGCTATGCCTCGTTTCGCTGGTAAGCTAAACCCAGAACAGATTGACAATGTTGCTGCTTATGTTTTAGACCAAGCTGATAAGGGTTGGTAGTTGATCTGATTGATTTGGGCAATCTGGCTATACCTAAATGTTTGGCTGAGTAAACTTTATTTAACTTTAAAAACAGTAAGTAAGACGCCTGCCTCTTCTATTTAACCTAGTGGGGGTGGGTTATTTTCCATGCTTGAGTGATTTTGTCTCAGAGTTGTTTTAAAATCTATACGGAATCCACAATCGGACTCTTAGGATAAAACTATGGAATTGAGAGCCAAAGTGCTACGTAAGTTAGGTCTGGGACTTTCTACAATTTTACTGGTGGTCGCTAGTTTTGCTCTATCGGCTTCCCCAGCAGCAGCAGATACTTACACAGTTAAGATGGGTGCTGACAATGGCATGCTATCTTTTGTCCCCAAAGTTGTGAAGGTTAAGCCAGGCGACACCATTAAGTGGGAGAATAACAAGCTTCCTCCTCATAACGTTGTCTTTGAAGGGGGCTCTCCAATTGCAAAAGATCTATCTCACGATAAGCTATTTTTTGCTCCTGGCGAAAACTATGAAGCTAAAATCCCTGCTGACGCACAACCAGGGGAGTACACATACTACTGTCAACCCCACCGTGGCGCTGGCATGATTGGTAAGCTAGTTGTAGAGTAATTAGATCCTGTCGCTCTAAGTCTGCACAAGAATCTAGATTATACTTGGCAACAAGCTTTCAGGGTTGATTCGTAGGTTTTGGTTACTGACGAGTTAACCCTGAAATGCCCTTATTTCTTGAAAGATAGTTGATTGTAGGCGCTAAGCGCATGCTGCGCAAACATGGTTAATGATTGATTGAGTTAGGATTCGGTAGTTGCGAAATACTTTCCCAATCAACCATTAACCATGATATAGTTTATGGTTGATTGAAAGTTTGACGACCTGTCTTTTGACAGACAAAGCTGCCTCACTGAAAATTGGGTAAGCAACAAGGCTTAATTATTCTAAATTTCATTCTTATTATTCTAAATTTCACTAAAGAAGCAGTCTGGTTGCCGATATTATTGTAAATCATAACAGTCAACTCAAATAAAATTCCATGAGTCACTTCTACCGGATCTTCTTCAGCTTCGGCATGGTGGTGGCGCTTTCTCTGATGGCAATTACTGAAACAGCCCAAGCAGCAACTTCAATTGCGACAGTGACTAGCGCCCGAGAGCTATTTAATTTTGGTGTCGAGGCCGCAATACATAATCAATACAAGCAAGCAGCAGATTACTTTGAAGAGGCTGTCAAACTTGATACTAATTTCGTAGCTGCCTACAGTAACAAGTGCTTAGTTTACCTCAAATTAGGGAATTACACAACAGCGATTGAAGACTGTACTCAGGCAGTGCAACTTGACCCAAATAACCTCGAAGCTCATCTTAACCGAGGATTGGCATCCCAACGACTAGGGGATTATCAAGCTGCCATTTCTGACTACTCTAAAGTTTTAGAGCAACAAGCTGGTGATTTTCGCGCCTACTATAATCGTGGATTAGCGCGTTTTGAATTAAAAGAGTACACTGAAGCAATCTCAGATTTTGACCAGGCTTTAGATCATATTCCCAACAATTCCCAATTACTCCTAGCGGATATTTATAATGAGAGGGGTCTAACTCAGATGATGTTGGGTGAACTAACAGAAGCGATCGCAGATTTTAATCAAGCTGTTCGTCTTGATAATAGCAATTATCGAGCTTTCTACAACCGAGCCTGTGCTTGTCATCAAAAGGGTGATACTAGGGGGGCGATTAGAGACTTTACTCTAGCGCTACAACTTGACCCAAAATACGCAGAAGCTTATGTTAATCGAGGCCTAATCCACCACCAACTTGGCTATCAACAGGCAGCAATTTCTGATCTCAAGATGGCATTGAAACGCTTTGATGAGCAGGGAAACGAAGTAGCCTACCAACAAACTTGGGATATACTCAAGAGGCTACAACATTTGCTGGATTCATCCAAAGAAATTGCGATTGCTTGAACAGTTAAGTAATAAGTAATAAGTAATAAGTAATAAGCGACTAATGGTAAATTTATTGTTTTTGTTTTTTGCTTGTAAATTATTATCTTTATTACCTTAGAGTTTTTTTAAAGTCTTCTGTGAGGTGATTGCAGTGGTGAGATATCTAATACTATTCGGTTAAAACAATTAGGTTAGTTTGGAAACTTTGAAAAACTTGTTCTAGGGCGTCACAAAAATACTCCCGTCTCCCCATCTCCCTCTCTCCATCAAGAGGGAGACTGCTTTAGAGGAATCTCAATTACAAATTCTGTTCCTTTACTAGGAGAGGAAAGACAAAATAAATGACCCTTGTGACGCTCCACTATAACTTGGTAGCTGATTGCTAAACCTAAACCAGTTCCTTTACCAACAACTTTAGTTGTAAAGAAGGGGTCAAAAGCTCTTGCAAGTACATCTTTAGTCATTCCTGGCCCATTGTCAGCAATGTGAATAATAGCTTGGGGATTGAGAGCTGATTCTAAACTAATTCTGGTACGAATTCTAATAATTCTGGGTTCTGCTTGAATTTTTTCAAAACTCCTATGGTTATGAGTATCATCAAAAGCATCAATGGCATTGATCAAAATATTCATAAATACCTGGTTTAGCTGTCCAGGATAACATTCAATTAAAGGCAGACTACCGTACTCTTTAACTATTTTAATTTCTGGCTGTTTGGGCTTTGGCTTCAAGCGATTCTGGAGAATCATCAAGGTGCTATCAATACCTTCATGCAGATCCACCTTTTTAGTAACGGCTTCTTCTGAATGAGAAAATCTTCGCAAGCTCAGCACAATTTCCTGAATTCGTTCAGAACCAACTTCCATGGAAGTTAGCAGTTTTGGTAAGTCTTCTTTAAGAAAATCTAGATCAATGGTCTCAATTGCCCTCTCAATTTCAGCCGAAGGTTGAGCATAAGTACTTTGATAAAGCTCTATGAGTCTTAATAAATCATTGGCATAGCTTTTGGCATAATGGACATTACCATAGATAAAACTAACTGGATTGTTAATTTCGTGAGCTACCCCTGCTACCATTTGCCCCAGAGAGGACATTTTGGCGCTCTGCACTAATTGAGACTGAGTCTTTTGCAGCTCGTGTAAGGTTTGTTGCAGTTGCCTGGTTTGTTCTCGCAGTTTGGTTTTTGAAAGTTGCACAGCTTCCTCTGCCTGCTTGCGAGTGCTAATATCTTGCCAAGAGCCAACAATCTCCAAAGGATTTCCTTCCTCATCACGAATCAGCTGTCGTTGATCCTGAATCCAACCGTAGGTTCCATCCCCCTGTAAGAAACGATACTCAGAGATTTGATGCCCTTCGGAGGGCAGACGCGACAACTCACTAAAGATTCGCGGCGCATCTTCAGGATGGATACACTTAAGCCAAAATTCTGAATCCTCCATGAAATGCCGAGGCTCATAACCAAGCTGGGAAATACCCTGGCTAACGAAAGTCATGCCATAATTTCCTATATGGCTGCTATAAATTGCTACTGGGCTAGAGGCAAGCAGACGTTGGAGACGAACCTTGGTGGCAAAGAGTACTTTCTCTGAGCGCTGACGCCTGTTAATTTCTTCTTCTAGCATTTCATTAGCTTTAACTAACCCACTGATTTGCCACTCTATTTGTGTTTCTAACTCATCGCTAGCCTGCCGCCTTGCGAAAGTTGCCAATTCCAATTGCTTCCTCTGCTGTTGGAGCCTACACAGTAAATTATCTACTACTTGATTAATTTCTAGATGATCTATAATCTTCAGCAAGCTCGTTTGGGTAATAACCCCCAATAATTGACCCTGACAATCCAAAATCGGTAGCTGACGAAGTTGGTGCTGGCAAAATAAGGAAAGGGCTGTGAAAATATCTTGCTCCTCAGAGGTTTTAGTCAGAGTAATAACTTGCTCAGTCATTACCTCTGCTACTGTGACTTTTTCCAAGTTCATCCTTGAGGGGGTTAAGTGTATACAATTAGCTTCGCTAAAAATTCCTAGTAACTTGCACGGGGGAATGATCCTGCCCCTTGTATTGTTATCATAGACAAAATCTTGAGCTACGCCTTGAGTAGCAGGCAGAGTTAATTCAACCTTCTGGTTTGCTGCTTCAGACAGGCAAGGTATCTGCTCTACCACCAAAGCATAAGTACTCTTGGTCATACTCATCAAGCCCAAGACTTCAACAAGTGGTGTCT
Source organism: Symploca sp. SIO3C6 (assembly GCA_010692425.1). GTDB lineage: Bacteria > Cyanobacteriota > Cyanobacteriia > Cyanobacteriales > Coleofasciculaceae > SIO3C6. Next base: position 50,065 of record JAAHHJ010000001.1, read on the forward strand.
CTGGCATAACTCTCAAGAGGCTACTTTCTATAGCATCCTCTAGATCAGAAAAAGGGAGAGAAAGGTTGTTAAAATGCATAGTGGGCAGTAATTGCAGCGGAATTTGCCTCTGCCAAGTGCTAAATAAATTTCAGGTGTTAACTCAGTTGTAATTTATCTCGCATAAATATTCAAACTTTAGTTGACATTGTTTATGTATTTTAGCAATAAAATCTATATTGTGAGGTAAGAGCTAACACAAAATTATGCAAACGCTAGCTACTAATGCTTTTAGTCGTGGGATCAATCAGCTCGAAACTACTCCAGTCAAGCTAAAGCTATTAAGGGAGAGATAATTAACCTCATATGCTTTATATGCTTTTATTGTGCGATAATGTCATATTATAGCAATTTGATGCAAATTAACCCTGATCCTCCACAGCCAATCCAGCAATACCTGAGCTTTCACCTAACTCTTGAACATCAAGCCATGCTTCCCACTCGACAGCTCAGTGAAGTTTTCAATTTAGACTCTACTCAAATTGTCCCCATCACCGATATGCTTGCAGCAGTGATGGGCATTTGCAATCATCGAGGAGAAGCCTTATGGCTAGTAGATTTAGCTTATCTGTTGGGGCTTACTCCTCTATTTACCCAAAACTGGCGCAATCTCAACCCAATCAAGATCATAGTTATTAGAGAATGCAATAAGTTATTAGGTTTAGCAGTTTATCAAGTAGACCAGCTAAGCTTATATAACCTAAGAAGCTTCCAATCTATGCCTGTAAATGATTACCCGCAGTCGATGGCTTTTTGTCTTCAGGGTTACAATCTTACTCCTGATGGAAAAACCACAATTGTCTTGGATGGAAAGGCGATTTTTGATTTTCTCTCTCAGCTGCAAAGTTGATGAAGCCAGGAGGAAGAGGGATGGAGAGGTATGGAAATAGAAAAAGAGCCTAATTCTTTCCCCATACCCCAACCCCTACACCCCACACCCCTTTTTTAAATAGGTGAGAGCTTATTGAAACTGGCTATATTTGAAACTGATGCTTAACTCTTCTAAATTTGCCTGTCAAAACACTAGCAATAGTCTTCCTGCCCAACCTCGTTTAGTTTCCTCATCGGAAGTGTTACTCGATGAGGAATCAAACTTACCCACTGCTGAAAGCGCAAATTGCCAGAATTGGCAGTCAATACCAACCAATCTAGAGTTTGACCTAGAACAGAGAGCAGGGTACTTTGAAGCGATAGGACATTGGTGGCAAGATCTAAGCTTGAGAAATAAGATAGCGATTTTAGCGATCGCCTTGAGTACAGTGCCAGCTTTTCTAGTTGGTACAATTATCTATTATTTTCATAATCATTTTGTTATCTTGTTGCTAGCAACGGGAGTGATTGGCTTCTTAACTGTAGCCTTAGCAACTTTCCTAAGCAAACGCCTGATGCATCCAATTATCAATGCTGCGGTAGTAATAAATAAACTGGCACAGGGTCAGCAACCTCCAGCCCTAGACTGCCAAGGTAAGGACGAATTGGCTATTTTAGGATCTAACATCAACTCACTGGCTGCCCAACTTCAGCTCCTCTATCAACAACAGGAAAAGACTAGGCAACAAAGACAATTACTCTCCAGCATAGCATTTCGCTCCCGTCAAACAGTCAGCGTCGAAAATCTTTTTGAAGTAGCAGTCCAAGGTGCTAGACAAATCCTTGAAACTGATCGTGTAGTAATTTATCGCTTCAATCCAGACTGGAGTGGCACTGTCGTGGCTGAATCTGTGGGAGAGGGTTGGCAGAAAGTACTCAATGAAACCATTGGAGACCCATGTTTTCAAGAGCGCAGTGCTCTCAAATACAAAAGTGGTTACATTAGTGCCATCAACAATATTTTTGAAGAACCTGGATTAACAGATTGCCACATACAGTTGCTTGAGCATTATCAAGTCAAAGCAAATCTTGTGAGCCCCATTCGTAAAAACAACGAACTTATGGGCTTATTGATTGCCCATCATTGCTGCGCACCCAGAGTTTGGCAGAAGTCAGAGATTAGCTTCCTCTCCCAATTAGCTACCGAAATCCAGTATGGTCTCGACTATCTCAATTTTATCCAACAGCAACAAGCCACCACTCAGCAAGCCTGGTTTTTTGGTGAAATATCCTTTCGCGCTCGCCAATCCCTCAACCGAAAAGACATTTTCAAAACTACGGTGCAAGGAGCCAGACAAATCCTGAAAGCAGATAGGGTGCTTGTCTATAGGTTCAACCCAGACTGGAGTGGCACCATGATTGCGGAGTCTGTAGAGGCACCATGGTCAAAAGTACTAGACGAAACCATTGATGACCCCTGTTTTCGAGGTCGTTATGTAGAGTTATACCTCAATGGGCGAGTTCGCGCTATCAATAACATTCGCAATGAACCAGGTTTAACAGATTGCCACATTCGCACCTTAGAGCAATATGAGGTCAAGGCAAATTTAGTAGCTCCCCTGCGCCAAGACAATCAACTCATCGGCTTACTAATTGCCCATCAATGTTCTTCACCTCGGAGCTGGCACCACTCAGAAATTGAATTCTTTTCCCAGTTGGCAACTCAAGTTGAATACGCTCTCGATCATCTGCACTTCATCGAAAAGATTCAAGCCACAGCCGCACGCGCCCGCTTATTTGGCGACATTGCTTTCCGGGCTCGTCAATCCCCAAATCAAGAGGATATTTTCCGACTCGTTGTTCAAGGAAGCCTCAAAAGTTTGAAAGCAGACAGGGCAGTGATTTTTCGCTTCAACCCAGACTGGAGTGGTACGATCATTGCTGAAGCTGTAGCACCGGGCTGTATAAGCATACTCGAAGAGAAAATTGATGACCCTTGCTTCCGAGGTCGTTACCTTGACAAGTATAGAAGTGGTCGCATTCGTGCCCTCAATGATATTTATCAAGAAACTAGTCTGGGTGATTGCTATATTCGACTGTTAGAGCAATACGATGTGAAGGCAAATTTAGTGGTTCCCCTACGTCAAGAAAATCAGCTTATGGGCTTACTCATTGCTCATCAATGCTCTACACCAAGAATTTGGCAAAAGTCAGATATTGATTTCCTGTCACAGTTGGCAACTCAAACTGAATATGCCCTTGACCATATCAGTTTCATTAAAAAAATAGAACAGGCCCGCCAAGTGGCGGAAATGGCTTCCCAAGAGCAGCGCCGACAAACAGAGGAAATCGAGAGTCAACTCGAAGGCTTGCTCAGAGATATCCAAGGAGCATTTCAAGGTAATCTTACAGTTCGAGCAAATATCATGGAAGGTGATATTGGCGTAGTTGCTGATTTCATCAACGTGATCATTGAAAACATGCGACAGATTGTGTTGCAAGTGCAATCGGCATCTCAAGCCGTAACTGAAACTGCTCAGAGCTCTGAAGTAGAGATTAAGAGTCTCTCGACAGAAGCACTCCAGCAAGCACAAGCTATCACCACTGCCCTGGCTAAAATTCAGGCGATGACAGACTCAATCCAGGGAGTAGCTCTCAATGCTGGGCAGGCTAAGCTGAAGGTTGAGCAGGCAGATCAAACTCTCCAAGAAGGAGACCAAGCCATGAACCTTACTGTCGATGGTATCTTAACAATTCAAGAAACTGTCGAGACTGCTGCCGATAAGGTCAAGCGCTTGGGCAATTCCTCACAAAAAATTTCCCGGGTTTTAAATCTGATTCGGGATTTGGCAAGCCAAACCCACGTTTTAGCCTTGAATGCCTCAATTGAAGCTAACGGTTCCTGGCAAGAGGGTCAAGGGTTTGCTGTAGTTGCCGAAGAAGTGCGATCGCTCTCAGAACAGTCAACTGTAGCAACCAAGGAAATTGAACAAATTGTTGAGGAAATTCAAGCAGAAACCAATCAAGTAGTAATGGCGATGGAAGCTGGGAGGGAACAGGTAATTGCTGGAACGGAATTAGTGGAAACAACTAGGCAGAAACTAACCTCGATTGCTGTTGTCAGCGGTCAAATTAGAACAATAGTTGAGGAGATGGCTCAAGCTTCTTACGCCCAAGCCCAAACCTCAGCCTCTGTATCTAGTACCATGCAGGAAATTGAAACCATTGTCCAAAAAACCTCAGAGCAATCTGTGGCTGTGGCAGATTCTTTCTCCCAGCTATTAGGAGTTGCTCAGGAACTCCAAGAAAGTGTGGCTAGGTTTAAGGTGAACGAGTAGGAATATTTTAAAGAGAGGGGAGAGGGGGAGACACGGAGATGGGGAGATGGGAAGATGGGGAGAATGTTGTATACAAAAATCCTCCCACACCTCTGAGATTTTCTTGTCTGATTGTTTCTTCTGACTCTAAAAGGTTTTCTTAAACTCGAATCTCTTTATCTAACTCAAGAGAAAACTTATATGTAGCAGTTTTCAATTGAATGAAGTACAAAGCCTCTTAATCCTAGGATAAAAGTTAGCAAGAGAAGAATAATTTTATCGAAATTAATATGGCTCAAATCCCCATCCTTTGAAAGTCTGCTGTGTCTGGTGTGTCTGGTGTGTCTGGTGTGTCTGGTGCATCCCCGCTTCTTTAACCCCCTCTTCACCTCCCCCTTATAGCTTCAAAAAGGTGTACCTCAACTCAATTGAAAAGGACTATAAGTTATGGTTTCTGACTTCAAATCTCAAGAGTCCTATCAATTTTTCCTTCAAGAGGCGCGGGAACTATTGCAGGCTCTTGAAGAAGGGTTGTTAAACCTAAGAAAAGACTCTAGTATCTCAAAAGTTCACGACCTGATGCGCATTGCCCATTCTCTCAAAGGGGGAGCAGTTTGTGTCGGTTTAAACAGTATTGGTACCCTAGCACATTCCCTGGAGAATGTTTTTCAGATTCTCTATGAGAAAAATACTGACATTGATCTTGAGTTAGAGGATTTGCTGCTACAAGCCTACGATTGTCTGCAATTGCCTTTATTAGAAGAAAGCCAAACTGGCACATTTGATGGAGATAGTGCTATTGTCAAAGCCCAACCTATTTTTGCTAACCTACACTCAAAACTTGCTCTTAATCACCACCAGAATCATCTACTTTCACACTCACAAACAGATGTCACTGAGTTTCTGTTTATTGAGGAAGTAAGTGAGGGGCTTGAGCGCCTAGAATTAATTTTGGCAAATCCTCTTAAAGCAGAGATGGTTGTAGCCCTGAAAGCTCAAATCGAGATTTTTAAAGGTCTAGGAAAACTCTCGAATCTTCCTGGATTTGTCGCCATTGCTCAAACAACTCTGGCGGCTTTAGAGGCTAATCGAGAGGAGTTAATTGCCTCCATTGGAGAGGTTGCCTTAGCGGATTTTCGTGCTGCTCAACAAGGGATTTTAAAGGGTAATCGCTACCCAGGAGGAAAACCTTCCCAACAACTGTTGAATTTTCTGCCCTACCCATTAGTTGAGGCAAATTCAGAGTTGGTATCTCCATTAGAAGTAACTCAGGAGCAGATGCAATCGAGAACTATCAATCCTCAACAGGGGAGTGATGAGGCAGAAAAATTTTCCCCTATTGTCTTATCGGATGTCTTATCGGACTATTCTCGTCTGAGTCAATTGCCCAAAGAAACTGATGCCAAGTTTTTATCTATTCCCCAACCAATCGCAGTTAACAACAATAAACTAGGGGAGGATAAGACTTATGTTTACTCCACTAGCCCTCCTCCAAAACCACTGCCACTGGCGGTGAGGATGGATTTAAATCGCCTAGAGTTACTCAATAATCTCGTCAGTCAATTAGAGAGCCAAGATAATCGTCTATTATTGCAAAATCAACAACAGGTTGAAACCTACCAAGCACTAAGACAATGGTTTAATCGCTTTGAGCAAGTAGCTCAAAATCTTCAGCTTGTGGTCAAGCATATCTGTCTAAGGAGTCAAATTTCTTCTCGAAATCCAATCAATTCCCTCTCTGCATCCCTAACCAATCTTTCGCTACCTTTACTGCCCAAGAAAATATACCAACATTTGGAAACTAAAGCTGGGGAGGTGACTGAAGAACTTTCTCAATTAGGGGAAATTATTCAGGATCTTGCCCTCCTCAATCAACGGCTGCAATATAATCTCAAACAGCGACAAAAAACCCTCAAGCAGGTCCAAACTAATCTCCTACAAACTCGAATGCTGCCCATCGGGGAGCTACTCAATCAATTTTCCAGGATGGTTCGGGATTTAGCTTCAAAGGAAAATAAGCTAGTTAATCTCGAGCTTAGTGGTACTGAAACTTTGGTGGATAAAGCTGTGTTAGAAAAGCTTTACGAACCGCTTGTTCATCTAGTACGCAACGCTTTTGATCACGGCATTGAGATGCCTGAAGTGCGGCAGTTTCTCGGGAAACCTGCTCAGGGAAATATTAAAATCAAGGCTTATTATCGAGGCAATCAAACCTACATTGAGGTACAAGATGACGGCTCGGGAATTGACTTAGAGAAAGTAAAAAACACAGCAGTAGGGATGAATTTGTTGTCTGTATCTGAGGCAGCAAATGTACCTGAAAACCGCTTGTATGAATTGCTTTTTTCGCCTAGTTTTACTACTGCTGAACAAGTTAGTCAGCTTTCTGGTCGAGGCATGGGTTTGGAAGCAGTAAAATTGCAAATTGCTGCTTTAAAGGGGGCAATTACAGTCAAATCTAAATTTAGAGAGGGAACAACTTTTACCCTGCGCTTACCAATAACTTTTACAATTGTTAAATTATTAATTTTTAGTCTCAATGACCAACTGCTGGCGATTCCAGTGGATGCTCTAGTCTCGATTACCTTTGCTGATCAAGGGCAAATAGAGACCCAACAACAGCAGCAATTTTACCGTAATCAGGAGCAGTTAGTACCTCTATTTCCCAACTCTTGGTTGTCTCGCTACCACTACCCTAGACCGATAAATGCGAACCAATCACGATCAATGATAGTCAAACCAACCTCACAAAGGTTCCCTTTATTGATACTATCAGAAGGTAATCAAGTAATTGCTATAAAAATTGACCAAATTTTGATCGAAAGAGATTTGGGAATCAAGCCATTTAATGAGGCTCTCAAGCCCTCTCCACTCTTGTGTGGATGCACCATTCTCAGTGATGGTCAAATAGTACCGGTTATTGATGCCCCAGCCTTGGTGGAAAAATGCCTCCAAATTCCGGAACCACCTGCAACTATTGCTCCTAACTTAACCACACCCTTGACAATCCCAAAAGTTCCCACTGTCTTGGTAGTGGATGATTCCCTCACCATTCGACAAACCTTGTATCTAACCTTAGGCAAAGCCGGATACCAAGTTATTCAAGCAAGGGATGGTTGGGAAGCTATAGGACAATTACAGCAAAATTCAGGCATTGATGCCATAATTTGCGATATTGAAATGCCGCGAATGAATGGCCTTGAGTTTCTCAGCCGTTGCTCTCTATTAATGGAGGAAAATATACCAGTGTTGATGCTAACATCTCGCAATAGTCAAAAATATCGCCAATTAGCTCAGCAGTTAGGAGCTACTAGCTATTTAACTAAACCTTATCTAGATAAAGATTTGTTGAATGCCTTAAAAACTTGTGTAAAAAACTAGCAAGAGCATCTCAATGATAAGATCTAAGTAGTTGGAAACAATTAAAGTTAACTGTAAAGACGAAGAAACTTCTTAATAGGAAACAGTAAGGGTTTGAGTATAATTAATATTTCTTGGAAAAGTAACAAAAATTTATGTCAGACTACTTATGGTTAAAGAACCAGATATCGAATGAAGAAAACTATTCTGGTTATTGAAGATGAGCGTTCAACTCGCACCAATCTTTTAAAGTGTTTGGAAGCTGATGGCTTCAACCCTATCGGTGCTGAAAATGGTTTTATTGGGATTGAGCTGGCAAAGAAGCATCGACCAGATCTAATTATTTGCGATATTTTAATGCCTGAACTTGATGGCTACGATGTCCTAACTAAATTGCAGCAAGAGGAAATTACTGCAGCAATCCCCTTTATCTTTCTTACCGCGAAAGCAGACATTGCTGGTCTCCGCAAAAGTATGGAAATGGGAGCTGATGATTATTTAAGTAAACCCGTGACTAGGGTTGAATTATTGAGTGTGATTACTAGTCAGTTACAAAAGCAGAAAGCAGCTAGATTCAAATGCTCTACAGAAAGCATTCAGGATCTTGAAGAGAGTATTCTCAAAATTAGAAAACTTCAGGAATTTATTGAGACTAAAGACGAACTTTTGAACAGCCTGTGTGAGGGTTTACCTCCACTTATTACCAATATAAATACAGCAATTCGAGAACTCAAAGAGGCTACTATACAAACCAAGCGTGATCATTATTTAGAGTTCATACAAAAGGAATTTGCTAGTATCATAGCTCTGGTCAATCAGGTATCTGAGTTACAGCATTTTCTTAAACCGGAAAATGCTCAAATCATACGCCAGTTTAACTTTTTACATAAGAAAACTAAGGAAAATAGGAATAGTTAAAGGGGGAAGATTAAGGACGGTTCTAGTTGCTGAGATGGCTAGCTCATAGTTCCCTTTTTCCCTTTCCCCCATAACCGAGGTGTTTAATCAAGGATATGTAGTAGTTGATGCCCCCATTGTACTAGAGGCATCTTGATGAGGATTTCCTACCTGGTTGAGGCTGAAGCCAGCTCTTTCAAGGCTTGGGTGAGTAACTCGGCTTTATCGGTGCGTTCCCAAGGCAAATCCAAATCTGTGCGACCAAAATGACCGTAAGCTGCGGTATCTTGATAGAAGCGACCACCTCGTTCAGCTGGTAAGCCACGCAAATTAAAACTCTGAATAATTCCAGCAGGACGGAGTTCAAAGTGCTGCTTGACTAACTCCAGCAAGCGATCCTCTTCGATTTTACCTGTGCCAAAGGTCTCCACCATGATACTAACAGGTTTGGCAACACCGATGGCATAACTGAGCTGAACTTCACATTTCTCTGCTAGACCAGCTGCAACAATGTTTTTGGCAACATAGCGGGCAGCATAGGCAGCAGAACGATCCACTTTTGTGGGATCCTTTCCGGAAAAAGCACCGCCGCCGTGGCGGGAGTAGCCACCGTAGGTATCGATAATAATTTTACGACCAGTTAAACCGGCGTCTCCTTGGGGGCCGCCAATGACAAATTTGCCAGTGGGGTTGACAAAAAAGCGCGTTTGTGAATCAGGCTGGATCTCAATACCTGCAAAAGCTGGCTGCACTACGGCTTCCCAGAGGTCCTCTTTAATCTTCCCTTGCACAGCTGCCTCATCAACAATTTCCCCAATTGTAGGGGCATGTTGTGTGGAAATCAGGATCGTATCAATTCCCACTGGACGTCCATCCTCGTAAATAACGGTAACTTGGGTTTTACCATCAGGACGTAGGTAGGGCAGTTGACCAGTTTTGCGCACTGCCGCTAGACGCCGAGCTAGTCTATTAGCTAAACTAATGGGTAAAGGCATCATTTCAGGAGTCTCATTGCAGGCAAAGCCAAACATTAGACCCTGATCACCAGCGCCAATAGCATCTAGCTGGTCTTCACTCATCTCCTCGCGGCTTTCGTGGGCAGTGGATACCCCTTGGGAGATGTCAGGAGATTGCTCGTCTAAAGCAATTAAGACGGAGCAGCTGTTAGCGGAAAAACCATTCTCGGAGTTGGTATAGCCAATTTCTGCAATTTTCTGGCGTGCCAAGTCAATAAAATTGACATGGGCGTTGGAGGTAACTTCCCCAGTAATCAACAGCAAACCAGTGTTCGCAACTACTTCTGCCGCCACGCGACTATGGTCATCCTGGGTGAGGAGTGCGTCTAAAATAGTGTCAGAAATCTGATCGCAGAGTTTATCAGGATGACCCTCTGTAACTGATTCGGAAGTAAATAGGTATCGACGAGACAATGATTATTTCTCCTTATGATTTAGGCTAAAACGCTAGAGGAGCTGGTGTAACTGACTTAAGTAAGTCTAACCTGCAATCGTAACAACACTTCCTCCCTCTAGCAGATTTACTGAAGATGAAGATTAAAACTGCACTCTGACAATCTTAAGCTAAGAGCAACCTTTTGCCCTCACTCTCAAACAAAAAACTTGTCCTTCATTGTTAACATAGGTTTTTGATTTATGTAATGCTAGTGTGGCTGATTTATCAAATCTTTAATCCTATAACCTTATAATTTGAGAAGCCTGTATTTCCTAATCCTTGCCAAGCAATAATTTAATCCTAGTACAGATTGGTACAAACAACTCAAAACCTTGATTGAGGACAACAGCTGTGGCTTTTAAGATTGGTTTATTAGGATTGGGAACAGTGGGTACAGGAACAGCAAGGATTTTGCAACAACCCACTGGGCGTCATCCACTGTTAAAAGAGATTGAAATTTACCGAGTAGGGGTGCGCTCTATTGCTAAACCCAGAGCAGTTCAATTGCCACCAGAGTTGCTCAGTGCAGACTTAGAAGCCATTGTCACTGATCCAGGTGTAGACATTGTCGTTGAACTAATTGGGGGAGTTGAACCAGCGCGATCGCTAATTCTCAAAGCCATTGCCCATGGTAAACATATTGTCACAGCCAATAAAGCGGTAATAGCTAGACATGGTGATGAAATTTTCACTGCTGCTGAAGAGGCAGGGGTATATGTCCTGTTAGAGGCGGCAGTTGGGGGGGGCATCCCAGTAATTACACCTCTCAAGCAGTGCTTAGGCGTTAATCATATTGACAGTCTCATCGGTATTGTTAACGGCACCACCAATTACATCCTGACGAGAATGCAAACTGAGGGGGGAGAATTTAACGACATTCTCGCTGATGCTCAGCAACTTGGTTACGCTGAAACTGACCCCACAGCTGATGTTGATGGATTGGATGCTGCTGATAAGATCGCAATTTTGGCTTCCCTGGCCTTTGCTGGCAGAATTAAACTCTCAGATGTTCACTGCGAAGGTATTCGTCAGGTAAGTGCAGCTGATATTGCCTATGCCCAGAAACTGGGGTTTGTCATTAAACTGCTAGCTGTGGCTCAACAAGAGCCAATAGCAGTAACCGATACCCCAGATTTAGAGCCGGGCAAATTTCCCTCTCTACAGGTAAGAGTGCATCCGACTTTAGTCCCACAGACTCATCCCCTTGCCAATGTTAACGGTGTCTACAATGCAATTCTGGTGGAAGGAAAACCAATTGGGCAGGTGATATTTTCTGGACCTGGTGCGGGCTCTGGGCCAACTGCCAGCGCCGTGGTGTCGGATATTTTGAATATTGCTGCGGTTTTGAAAACTGCTGGTGAGGCTAAGCAACTGCATCCTCTATTGAGCTGTATTCATCAACACTATTGCCAAATTGCACCGATATCGGAACTGTTTACTCGCTTTTATGCGCGCTTTCTCACCCAAGACTTTCCAGGTGTCATCGGTCATTTAGGTACTAGCTTTGGCAAACACAACGTTAGCCTCGAATCAATTGTACAGACTGGTTTCCAGGAAAATTTGGCAGAAATTGTTGTCGTCACTCATGATGTCCGCGAAGGTAACTTTCGCCAGGCCCTTGAGGAAATTAATGCTCTCGAAGCTGTCGATAGCATTCCCAGTATCCTGAGAGTGCTGTGAAGATTACCACAACCAAGGTTTAAAGTAATTATCGGCCATCTGGTGTCTTTGTAGACCCTAGGCTAAGTAGTCGGACATATAATTTTGGTCGCCGTATTAAGAAATTTGCTTATACTCAAACCCTTACTGTTCCCTGTTCCCTGTTCTCTATTCCCTATTCCCTCGTCCTCACAGGTAACTTTAATTGTGTCCGACTACTTATGATTTTACAATTTGCAACAAATTAAGCATGACCGGCAACTTTAATCATGCCCACTTTCAACTTTATCTTTGCTAGTTACTAATTTTTAACTGTGAGTTTACTGCGCTGGTTTCCCATTTTTGCCACAATTATTGGGCTGGTTTTCCCAGCTATTGGCAGCAAAGCTAATCCTCCAGAAAATGACTGTCCGCCCCCTGCTCTCTCGCGGTTGGAGAAACACAAGGTTGTTGCGGGAGAAACTCTTGAGAGTATTGCCAACCAATACAACCTCTTCCCTGAAACCTTGATTGGTTTTAATCCTTCTTTAAAAGCAGGGATAATAGCTGTAGGTAGTGAAATTCTAATACCCCCTTTCAACGGCATCCGCATTGATGTTCCTGCTGGTTCCAGTTGGCAAGACCTTGCTGAAGCCTACGGAGTTCGTTCTGATATTTTATTTGAGGTTAATGGCTGTCAACAGCTATCTCAACAAGTGTTCCTTCCGGGGGTAAATTGGTCGCGCCAGGGAACTCAAACTGTAGATAGCTATACTGGATTTGCCGGTTATCCTTTGCCCTTTGAAGCACCAATAGGACTCAGTTATGGATGGCGCTCGGATGCCAGTAGTGAGTCACGACAGTTTCACAGTGGTATAGATTTACTCGCAGAGATGGGAACAGTTGTACTTTCTGTGGATGCCGGCACTGTAGCCTTTGCTAGCACCCAGGGTATTTACGGTAGATTGGTAGTTATCAATCATCAAGGAGGACGTCAGAGCCGTTATGCCCATCTCCAAAATATGAGCGTTACAGTTGGTCAGCAAGTTCAAACTGGAGATATTATCGGAACAGTGGGCGTTACTGGCAGCCGAGATCTTGAACAGCCCCATCTCCATTTTGAAGTTCGCTATAATTCCCCCTTGGGATGGGTAGCTCAAGATCCACAGCTCCATCTTCAGAGCAAACCAACAGCCGGCAGGTAATCTCAATTTCCCTTAAGTTTGCTACAGATCATGGGGAGATGGGGAGATGGGGAGATGGGGAGATGGGGAGATGGGGAGATGGGGAGATGGGAAATAAGCTGTCACGCATTTTATTTTTATAGCAGTTTTCACTTTTGATGAAGTACAACGCCTCTTAGTTCTAGGATGTAACCAGAATTTAGGAAATGGTGTCACAGCCAGTGGATTTGATAATCTTCTCAACTAGAAGTAGGGAGGGATAGTTCATAGATTTCCGGTTTCATTTAGACTGGCTATAGCAATCAATACCAAGCTGGAGTGAAAGATGGCTAACCAGGCAAAATTAAAGCGCAAGAGATTCTTTAACTTATTGTCTACCTGTCTTGTACTTGGTTTAGGAATGTTGCCTGTAGCCTTGAAAGCTAGACCAACCCTTGCTGCACAAAGAATTGCTTTCTCTATTGCTCCCTTTGGAGATTTTTATGTCTCTGTAGATTCATTGGAAGTCTTTGCAAAAGAAGGCAAAATCACTAAAGACTTTGCCTTCTATGCACGTCGGCTCGATGAATCAACTTTGGCTCAGTTGCGTCAGGTTTTGCAGAAGCGTTTTGAGATCAATCATGTTACTGTTTACCGAGTAACTAACATGCCGATGGGAGAAGAATTACTCAAACGGCTGGGGCAGATAATTAAAATTGACCATCAACTCAACGGTTTTTATGCGTTACGTTCTGCCTTGGTGGCAGCAGCAGCCGACGAATCGGAAGGCTTGACAGTCGTCAATGTGATGCGTCACTTCCCAACTAAAGATATTCGGATTAATACTGACCTGATTTTCCAGTTAACGAAAGAATTAACTACTCTATTTAATTACCGAGACACAGTAGTTACTGCCATCGCTCAACAGGCAGAAATTGAAGCATCTTCTTCAAACATTGATTTTTCTCAGCTACCAGATTTAAGAGAGCCTGGTTCGATTAGGTTTACAAAGAAAACTCTAACTTTTGAAATTCCCAACCTCCGCCCCACGCAAGTGGGTTTGACTGCTTCCTATCGCCTTGATGTTGATATTTTCCTTCCTGAAGATAGCTCGCAGCCAGCGCCTTTGGTAATTTTGACCCATGGCTTTGGCAACTCTCGGGAGAATTACCAATACCTAGCACGACACTTGGCATCTTATGGCTTAGCTGTCGCCATTCCTGAACATCTAGGCAGTAATTTAGAGTATAGGAAAGCTTTCCTGAGAGGGGAATTGAGTAATCTGATTAGTCCCATCGAATATATTAGCCGAACTCGAGATATTACCTCGATGCTTGATCAACTTGAACACTTAGTTGCCAATGATCCAAATTGGAAAGAGCTGCTAAATCTTGAGCAGGTAGGAATTCTCGGTAATTCTTTCGGTGGCACTACTGTCTTATCTATGGCAGGTGCTGATCTTAATCTAGTCAGACTTAGCCAAAAATGTAGGCAGGAGAGGTTTAGTTTAAATTTTTCTCTGCTACTTCAGTGCCGCGCTAGTTACTTACCGCCAGGAGACTACAACACCAGAGACTCGCGCATCAAAGCTGCTTTTGCGCTCTATCCACCAACTAGTTTGGTGTTCGGACCAGAAAGCATCGGTGAAATTGCAATTCCCACCCTGATTATGGCTAGCAGCCATGATCTTCTGACTCCAGTCATACAAGAACAAATTCACCCCTTTATCTGGTTAAAAACACCAGAAAAGTATCTAGCGTTGATGGTTCCTGGCAGTCATTTTTCCACTAGTGAAGATAAGTATACCAAACCACTTCCACAGGAACTGCGTGGTCCTCGTGCTGCCATTGGAAAGAGTTATCTCAAAGCTTTAAGCCTAGCTTTCTTTCAAACCCATCTTGCCCAGCGCCCAGATTACCAATCTTATTTAAGTTCATCCTACACTCAATCTATTTCTCAAGAGGAAATGAGTCTAAAGCTGCTCAACTCATTAACCCCAGCTCAACTGGAAACAGCCTATGGTGGTTCAGCTCCGGAGCCAATTATTCCCGAAACTATTACTGCTGCTTTACCATTGCCACGGCAAGAAACTGTGGTTGAAGAAATTAAAAGAACTGGTATTCTCAAAGTCGCTACCAGGAGTGATGCTGCTCCTTTTGGTTATATTGATTCACGCCAAGACCTCTGGACAGGATATTGTTCTGAACTAGCAAATTCTTTCGCTAATTATTTAACACAAAAGCTTAATTTATCTACAGGAATAGAAGTTGTAAAACTGCCATCAACTCTCAAAAATCGCTTTCAATTAGTACAAAATGAAAATGTACATTTGGAATGTGGACCTAATAGTATTAGTAGTGATTTAGAAGGTATTGTTTTCTCTAATCCCTTCTTTGTTACAGGTACGCAATTTTTAGTAAAAACTCGTGAGCAAGAACAGGTCAATCTTAGTAATCTAGAGGGTTTGAAAACAGGCTTGCAGACCAACTCTCTGACTGAACAATTTATTCAACAGAGGTATCCTCAGGCTGAAACTATATCTTTTCAAGGGGAAAATGCTAGAACTTCAGGTGTAACAGCTTTAGAAAAGGGTGAGATTGATACCTTTGCTGACGACGGTATTCTTTTACTTGGAGAGGTTTTCAGACAAGATTTAGCTTTAGAAAATTACACTTTGGTACCAAAACGCCCCTTGAGCTGTAATTTTTATGGCATGATCCTTCCTGATAATGATTCTCAATGGCAAAGTACTCTCAATTCTTTTTTAGGAACTGAGCAAGCTAAACAAATTTGGCGGGAATGGTTGACAGACTCGTTTTCTGAGATGTTGTCCCATGCCGATTACTGTCTCAATATACAGTTTAGTGGTGGTACACCTTAAGTATCTTTTAGGGTATGTTTTGTTTAGTTCCAAGCTCCAACACTTTGTGAATTAACCTTAACTTAACCCGAATGTAGACACTAACGCTGCCGTTGTATCCCTTTCCAAGATCTATTGCTCTACAACTCTGTTAGCCTCTCATGAATGAGAGCAATGCAAAGCGCTGTAATTTATTTCGATAACTCCCTTATTTTCACTAGCGTAACTATAAAATAAATAGCAAAATAACAAAGTGTTTTTGAATGCACCAGTGGAAATAAGTAGTCAGACATCAATTTTGGTCGCTGTATTAAGAGCTGTATTAAGAAATGTTAATTATCCTTAAACTATTACTGTTCCCTGTTACCCGTTCCTTGTTCTCTAAAAGTACCATTAATGCCCAGTTATAGATATTTGCTTTTGCAATAGCAACGAAGACTTAGAAAATACAGCAGATTCGGAGGTTATGAAGTATAGTTTTCAATACATCCTTATTCCCTTCTATCTTTCTTGACTTCTGCCATCTGCCTCCTGTCTTCTGCCTTAAAGAAATGAGTTTTGTACCTCACCATAGTCAAAAGAGCTGTATTATCGTAGGAGAATATTTATGCCATTATTTACTGTTTATACTTGGCCAGAAATTTCACAAGAAATAAAAAGTAAATGGATTTACCAATCGACTAAAATAACTGTTGAACTTTTAGACACTCCTCCTGACAAAATACAAGTTTTAATTCAAGAAATTGCTCAAGAAAACTGGGGCAAAGCCGGAGTAGTTCCCACTGCGTCAGACTTTCCCCATAAGAGCCGTGTAACAAATTGGAGTACACAACACTCTTATCATAATCAGCAATCTGTAGTATCCAACATGGTAATAATTACCGTTGATGCTTGGAATGTATCTAATCAAGAGCAGAAAAACGTCTGGGCTAAAAAATTAACAGATATCACGGTTAGTCTTCTGAATACTTCACCCGATAACGTGTTGATCTTGTTCCGCGATATGCCTCCTAGTCATTGGAGTCAAGCGGGAGTTACTGGCAACCATTCAGATTTCCTCATGATGAGCCGACAGCTTTAAGTAATAAGTAATAAGTAATAAGTAATAAGTAATAAGTAATAAGTGGTAACAGGAAGATTTGTTACTTGTTGCTTGTTCATTGGGTTGGTATTCCAAAATTGCTGGATACTAACCCAATTAACTATGAATAATCATTCTAATAACCAACCAAAGACGGAGCCTACACTTAGACTGAGTTCACTGGCAAAGTCGGGTACTGTAAGTGATTGCTCTGGAGTATCAAATACTTCTGGTTGCTGTTTGGGAAGATAGACAAAAATGGTTTGCTCATCGGGGTCAATCAACCAACCCATTTGAGTGCCATTATTAAGACAATGGAGAATGTTTTTAGTTACTTTCGTTTGATTTTTAGCAGGCGATAAAATTTCAATAGTCCAGTCAGGAGCAATTGGAAAGATATTAGCAATTTCACCATTTTGGTCGCGCGGGATTCTTTCCCATGTAAACACAGACACATCTGGAACTGTTGAGCGCCCACCAAACGTGCAGCGTAGCTCCAAAAATGCTCGTGCAATTTGCCGAGGTTTAAGTATTACATTGATGGTTGTAGAAAACTCAGTTTGAATTGTGCTGTGCTTTCCCTGTGGCATTGGCTTCTGGATTATTTTTCCATCAATGTACTCGCTGGCAGGTTTAGTTTCTGGCAGCTTCAGAAATTCCTCCACTGTGATGGGTTGAAACGGAGATTCTACCATTAGGAGTTTGATAGGTTTTGTATCAATTTTAGGAACTGTTAATCGTTCATGATTCATGGTTGATTGTTTATTGGAAAAGTATTCCACAATTGCCGCATACCAACCCCATGAGCAATGAACTATGAATGAACCATCAAAATTTTTTCTCTAAAAGTATTGTATTGACAAGCACATTATGGTAGGTTAATACTGTTGCAACTGCAACCCAGAAAAAAGCCAGCCTGCACGCTTAGACAGTCACAGGCTGGCTCTGGATCCTCTCTAGCAAAAGGATACAAACCTATTATGACGTACCTAGACAGACTCAGGCCTTGGGCAATTACTCGTCTATTGCCAAACAATCTGCAATGGGTGATTATTGGCCGTTACCGCACCAAGTCAGATGCCGAGGGCAATCTCAATTGGTGGCGTCGCAATGTACCCGATGCTCAATTTGAAATAGTTTGGGATTTGCCTAGTCCTACAGATAGGGAGGATTAAGTAATAAGTAATAAGTAATAAGTAATAAGTGGGAACAAAAACATTTATTGCTTGTTACTTGTTGATTGTTCATTGGGGAAGTATTCCACAATTGTCGCATACCAAACCAATGAACCATGAGCTATGAACCATGAACGAACCATGAACTATGACTACTTTATTTAATCGCCTCAAACCAGCTCATAATTTCCACATCAGTGTCAGTGATATTGCCCAATTCCTCAATATTCCTGAACACTACATTGTGCGCGTCGAATGTTGGGCATATATCGTGTTTGTTCATCGCCGTGATGTCGGTGGACAATTTATTAGTTATCGAAAATTGCAACAGTGGTTTAATGCCATTGCCTGCCAAATTCAGAAATGCTCGACTCGGCAACAATTAAACCAGTTGTGGCTCCAAGTCCTCAAAGACCGCAGAAAGCACTATAAGCAGTATGATCAAGATTGTCTGCAATGGTTGCGAGAATTTCGGCTGGCACATTGGGAGAAGCTTCGTCAATGTTCAATGTTAATTGTTGATTGGTGATTGGGAAAATATCCTACAACTGC
Organism: Symploca sp. SIO3C6; assembly: GCA_010692425.1. Classification (GTDB taxonomy): domain Bacteria; phylum Cyanobacteriota; class Cyanobacteriia; order Cyanobacteriales; family Coleofasciculaceae; genus SIO3C6. The sequence goes on from JAAHHJ010000001.1 coordinate 68,409, forward strand.
CGCATACCAACCCCATGAGCAATGAACCATGAACCATGAACAAACGATGAACCAAAACTTTTTCCAGCCCAGGTGATAGAAAATTGATCGCAACTGGGTAAGTTACATCTATGGAGTTAAAACTTAAGCACCCCTCACCTCAAGGAAACATCTGTATATGAAAACTGAACTAAAAGCCAAGCTCCTCCAGCATCTGAACCAGAAAAGGGCAGATGAAGGTTTCACGCTGATTGAGCTACTAGTGGTAATTATCATTATCGGTATTTTATCTGCGATCGCGCTACCCTCTTTCTTGAATCAGGCGAATAAGGCCAAGCAGTCGGAAGCTAAGACTTATGTGGGTTCGATGAATCGAGCTCAGCAGGCTTACTACCTGGAGAAAGGTGAGTTTGTAGGAGCAGATGTCAAGGAATTTGGTAAGTTAGGTCTTGGTATTGCCACACAAACAGATAACTACGAATATAAGATTGCCAGTGGTGGTGACGACAGCACCGATGTCACAAATCAGGGGATACCAATACAAAACGCGCTTAAAGGCTATCTAGGTGGCGTTGTACTGGGACAGATAACAGAGACGAGTGAGGCAACAACTCTAGCTGTATTGTGTGAAGGCCAAGTAGCTAGAGGAATTGATGGTTATTCAGATCCTACAGGGGAGAGGATCCAAGATGACCCACCAGTTTGTCCTGGCAACTTCGATAATTTAACTAAGGAAGATAATGAATAAGGAAGAATACTAAGAAAGCGTAGGGTAGATGTTTCAAGGGAGTAGATCAAGTCTTCTACCCACTCCTTTCTACCACCCTTAATCCGTCTATTTATCTACTCAAAGCTAGATTGACAGATTACTAGTCCACCTGGAACGATAGAATCCCCCAATAATGGCTTAATTGCCTGTGAATAATTTTGCTAACTGGCAGCAAGAAGCAACTAAATATCTAATCCAGGGAGACTACAGCCAAGCTGCCAGCCTCTACGAACAAGCAATAGAAACCGAACCAGATGTCAGAAACTACTATTGGCATCTGGGATTACTGCTGCTCCTGCAAGGGCAAGAAGCAGAAGCGCAGACAACCTGGCTGCTAGTAATGACAGCAGCAGCACCAGAAGAAATAGAAACTTGGACAGCAGAACTAATCCAAATTCTAACCACAGAAGCCCAACGACAAGAAAAATTAGCAGAATATTCAATAGCCTGGGCAATCCGGCAGCACATCCGGGAGATTAACCCCAATGATCTTAATAATCTCTTGCAGATTATAGCCCTAGCGATCAAATTAGAAACATTCACAGGAGATGAATTAAACGACTTAGGAGTAATCTCACTTCTCAAGTGTTTGGGAAAGGCAGAGGGCAGAGGGCAGAGGGCAGAAGGTTTTCTATACCCAACTGTCGTAGATTTTGCTGGCGAGGAGAAAGGGAGCAAAGAAAAAGAATCTTCTGCTTCTGAGAGTAATTTGTATTTAGATAAGGATTCAAAGCCAAATGAATATTCCCTTGGGCTTTCTTCAAAATTACTACTACAAATCTTAGCAGAAGTCTTCAACACCACACCCTTACATCCCGCCTCATTAGAATTAGCAGAAGCCTGCTTACCCTACTTCCCCAACCTTTATAGCTGCCTCAGTATCCTCTTGCCTGCTGCTATGGAAATTGGTCATACCTACAAGCAACCAGCAATAGCAGCAAAACTATTAGAACTATATCGGCGCTTAGACGCAGAAAATATAGAAGTACTTAGACATCTCGCCACCTTTTATCAAGATTGTCGCGATTATACCCAGGGTATAGAAAAAGCCAAATTGTGCTATTCTCTCTCCCAAACCTTACCAGACAAAATCGCAGCAATTCACCTATTACTAAGGGGATTATTAAACTCCGGTGGTTATTGGCAAGAGATTTTAAAAACCTCTGCTGAATTAGAATCCCTAATGCTCTCACTAATCAAAGCACAGCCCAAAACTTTCCCGGAAGGCCTTACCCTGCGCCTGCTTACCCCCTTCTTCTCCTTACCCCATATCAAAGACGAGCCAGCCCATTTCAGAGCAATCATCAATCAAGTAGCTCAGCTATTCCAAACCAACATTCAAACCCACGCCCAACAACAAACACAATGGTATCCCCCTCTCCGCGTCTCCCCCTCTCCGCGTCTCCCCCTCTCCGCGTCTCCCCCTCTCCCCATCTCCTCTAACTCCACAAGACGACTAAAAATCGGCTACATTTCTCACTGCCTAAGAAGACATTCCGTAGGCTGGCTAGCACGTTGGCTGTTTCAACACCACAATCGCGATCGCTTTCAAATCTACGGCTACTTCGTAAATTACAAAAAAGTAGACGACACTATACAGCAATGGTACCTCAATCAGGTAGACCAAGCTCACCAATTGGGCATGGACGGCTTAGAAATCGCCGAGCAAATCTACCGAGACAATATCGACATTCTTGTTGAGCTCGATAGTATCACCCTAGATATTACTAGTGAAGTCATGGCACTCAAACCAGCCCCCATACAAGTAACCTGGCTAGGTTGGGATGCCTCAGGAATACCAGCCATCGATTACTTTATTGCCGATCCCTACGTCTTACCAGCAACAGCCCAAGAATACTATACCGAAAAAATCTGGAGACTACCCCAAACTTATATAGCAGTCGATGGTTTTGAAGTGGGCGTACCCACTCTACGCCGAGATCAACTAAATATACCAAACGACGCCATTATCTATTTAAGCTCTCAAAGAGGATATAAACGGCATCCCGAAACAGTGCGACTACAAATGCAAATCCTCAAGCAAGTACCTAATAGCTTCTTTCTCATCAAAGGCAAAGCCGAAGCCGAAGCTATCAAAAACTTCTTTAACCAAATCGCTGAAGAAGAAGGTGTAGAATGCGATCGCTTACGCTTTTTACCAGAAGTCGCCCTAGAATCCATCCACCGCGCCAACCTAGGCATCGCCGATATTGTACTAGACACCTATCCCTATAACGGAGCTACTACCACCTTAGAAACCCTGTGGATGGGTATCCCGATAGTAACCAAAGTTGGGCAACAATTTGCTGCACGCAATAGCTATACGATGATGATCAACTCTGGCATCACCGAAGGCATCGCCTGGAATGATCAACAATATCTAGAATGGGGAATCCGCCTTGGCAAAGACGCCAACCTGCGCCAACAAATAGCCTGGAAACTGAGACAATCTCGCCAAAGCGCTCCCCTGTGGAATGGAAGACAGTTTACTCGGGAAATAGAGAAAGCTTTTCAAGTAATAAGTAATAAGTAATAAGTAATAAGTAATAAGTAATAAGTAATAAGTAATAAGTAATAAGTAATAAGTAATAAGTAATAAGTTTTAATAAAACATATGATTAAGGAAATAATGCAATAACTTTAGCCCTTGTGGTTCTTGATAATCCTCTGGCAATAGAGCAATCAAAGCCTGTTTTATTTCCTCCAAAACTCTATCCACTTCCCCTCGTTTTGGTCGATTCGATTGCGAAAAGTGCAGTGGTTGACCGAATCTAAGTGTTAATTCTTTGCGCAGATAAAGATTTTTTGTCCCAATCAATGCTACTGGAACAATTGGCACCCCAGCCCTTAGTGCATAAATTGCCGCCCCCCGCTTTAAGGGCAGATGCAATCTTCCTTCAGTTTTGCCGAGACGTCCCTCTGGAAAGAGGATAATTCCGTCTTGGTGAGCCAAAATACTTTGAACAGCACGCTCTATCTGTCGCAGCCTCTGCATAGCGCTCCCTGAAGGGACATCCTGTTCAATCTCTGTTGCCAAATCCACTAGATCCTGACGTCCTGACTTAGCCGCTTTAATGACAGCAAACTCCTCTTTCCACAAACGCTCTAGGGGAATTACACCCCCAGAAAAACGCAGGATGTGGCGTTTCCAACCCTGATTATAGAGGGTACGGGCATCACCTAGAGTATAGTAGTAGGGTCGCCCTGGCAACTCAGCTAGCAGCAGCAATGGGTCAATATGGTTGAGATGGTTGGCTACCACAATCCCAGGATGCTTAGGGATTCGATCTGGGTAATCAATCTTAACCCTAAACAGAGTATAAATAAGCGATCGCAACACCAAGCGACGCACACCACCGCTAATTCTATCGTCGGGGCTATTTTCAGCAATAGCTGTAGTTTGCTGGAGTGCGTTTTGGATCTGATTATCAACTTCTTGATCCCTTGCAGCTTCTAGCCCCTCTTTCACTCGCTCAATTGTGGCAGTAGTCAGGGGTGGCAAAAGCTCAGGGTGTTCTTTACTTAATGGCTGCTTGATAAAACCCCCTTAAGATTTCTTAAGTGTAGTTCCTGATATTATGTTAGTAGATATTGGCGAGTACACATTATTGATCATATGTCAAGAATAAATCCCAAAAAGCTCTTATTGCTACTAGGGAAAGGATAAAGGATCAAAATGATACAATGCCGTAAGGGTACTTTCAAGGGTGCCAGAGGAATCAATCTTTTCTACCAAAGCTGGCATCCACCAGGGGAGCCCCATGCAATCTTAGTAATTGTACACGGACTCGGCGCTCATAGTGGTTTGTTTGGTAATGTAGTAGAGTACCTTGTACCCCGTAACTACACAATCTACGGATTTGACCTGCGCGGTCATGGACGCTCATCAGGGCAGAGGGGATATATCAGCTCTTGGGCAGACTTCAGGGAAGACCTCAAGGCTTTCCTCAAGATGATCGAGCAAAAAGAGCTCTGCTCTCGGCGCTTTGTACTCGGTCATAGTATGGGGGGGGTTATTGCTTTAGAATATCTCATTAGAACCCGTGCCCCCGAACGAGGTGTGATTACCCTAGCGCCAGCACTAGGAACAGTGGGGGTCTCACCTTTGAGGTTAAACTTGGGTAAAATCCTATCACGGTTGTATCCGCGCTTCACGCTGAACACTGGTATAGATTTGAGTTCCAGTTCTCGCGATCCTGAAGTGGTAACTGCCTACGCACAAGATCCTTTACGACATAGGAAAGGAACTGCACGCCTGGTGACAGAATTCTTCGCTACAGTTGACTGGGTTCATCTGCACGCAGATGGTTTGCAGATACCACTGCTAATTCTACAAGGTGGTGCCGATAAAGTCACCCTCCCCTCAGGAAGTCGAACTTTCTTTGAGGAGGTTACTTTTCCGGACAAGGAGAAACGAGAATACCCCCAAGCATATCACGAGATTCACAATGATCTCAATTATCAACAAATGCTGGCAGACTTGGAAGATTGGCTAGAACGGCACCTAGTTCCAGCAGACAGTAATAATACACCAATTGCCAGTTAAATCTTCTGATGTTGATTAACCACTGCTCCCCTGCAAAAGAGAGTGTGGCAGAGGAACAAAAATCGGGAAGTGTAGAAAGTCTGTGAGGAATCGGTATACAAAAATCTTCCCTGTCTCCCCATCTCCCCCTCCTCTGTTTGTTTTATTAAGATGGCCAACTCTCCCAGGTTTGGACCACGATTTTACTGAGCCAACGCCTTTGCGAGTGATCAAGCAAACTATCCTCTGCCAAGACTTCGGCAGTTAAATCGTCGAGGGAGAGCCCCTGAGAACGAGCAATTTGAATAACACCAGCGATTGCTGAGGCAACTAACTCTTCATTTACTGGTTGTTGAGGTAGTGCCACAATTTCTTGAGGACTAACTGGGATAGGATAATTCATGATTAGTTAACAATTGCACCCATAACCTTATCAAAAACCAAAGAAGTGTAAATTTTCTTTTCTAATCTTAAAAAAGTCATTACCCGGAAGTTTAACGCATTTTTCCCCTGGTTATCTCTGTCTTTGTTAAATTGGTTCATCACTGAAAATCACTACAATGAAAGAAATTTGCTACATAGAAATACCCACAACTGATACACAAAGCGTCTGCCTTTGGTTACAACAACAATGGCAACCTCGGCTAGGGCAGAAAATTATTACCCCTGACGGTATCCGATTGCAATTTGAAAGCCAACTTGAAATCAATAGCCATCATTCAGTCGCTTCTGCCTTAATTCCGGAAATATCGATTTTTGTATGGTCAGTACAGCGAACTACTTATCTGAAAGTATTTCGTTGGGCAAATAAGTCTATCACTAGTGAGAGCCAAATTCTGCAACAACTTAAACAGGAACTGCTAAATCAATTCCCCTATCAATATCCAGAACCGCCAGTTGTTGATTTGTCGAAACAATCAATTTTTGAAGCCTTAGCCCCTTATTATCCGAACACTGTACATTTCTTCAAGAAAATGCCTAAAGGGGAATATGACCTCAACCGTGTTTACTGGTGGGAGAAGCGTTGGCGCGATGGTGTCCGCAATCCTCAGCAACCCAAACAGGTGGTATTTAGCAAAGGAGATTTTGTGTCCAGGAACTCTGGTGTACAGAGGAACTTTACCCCTTCATCTTCCCACTCTTCTACTTACGACCTAATTTATATTGGCGGTGCCTTGGGTGTAATTCACGCCGCAGTTATGGCACAGTTGGGCTATCGGGTTCTACTGGTGGAAAGGCTGCATTTTGGACGGATGAATCGAGAGTGGAATATTGCACGGGATGAGTTTCAATGCTTAATTGATTTGGGTTTATTTACCCCAGCTGAGTTTGAAAGCATTATTGCCAGAGAGTACATTGATGGCTTTAATAAATTTTTTGACGGTAATAACCCTCCTCATTTGCAAGCAGCAGTCTTGCATACACCAACGGTACTCAATGTAACCTTAGATTCTGAGAAATTCCTTAAGCTATGTGGAGAAAAATTAAAAAAAGCTGGTGGAGACATCTGGGATGAGACGGAATTCATCCGGGCAGATATTGAACCAGAGCAAATTGTAGTAAGTCTCCAACATCTGCCCAGCCAATCCCCCAAACAGGCAAGTGGGCGGCTACTGGTGGATGCAATGGGAAGTGCCTCACCGATTGCCTTACAACTCAATGAAATTAGGGCTTTTGATAGTGTCTGTCCCACAGTAGGTGCTGTAATTGCCAAGGGCTTTGAACCGGGGGTTTGGGACTCCGATTATGGTGATGTTCTTAACAGTCATGGAGATATCTCCCGTGGACGTCAGTTGATTTGGGAGTTGTTCCCTGGTGCAGATGAGGAACTGACAATCTATCTTTTCCATTATCATCAGGTGCATCCCCAAAATCCTGGCTCATTGCTAGAGATGTACGAAGATTTTTTCACAATTTTGCCGGAGTACCGTCGGTGTGATTTGGAAAAACTGGAGTGGAGGAAGGCAACCTTTGGTTATATTCCAGGGCATTTTAGTGCTGATAGTAATGATCGCACTGTTGCTTTTGAGCGCATAATTGCTATTGGTGATGCTGCTTCCCTTCAATCACCCCTAATTTTCACTGGTTTTGGTTCCCTGGTGCGTAACCTCTACCGCTTAACTGATTTATTGGACACAGCCCTACGAAATAATCTCTTGAGTGCTAAGGATTTAAACCAAATTCGCGCCTATCAAAGCAACGTTGCTGTCACCTGGCTATTTTCCAAGGGCATGATGGTACCTACTGGTAGTCATCTACCACCTCAGCGGATTAACTCAATACTCAATACTTTTTTCGGATTGTTGGCAAATGAACCACCAATAGTGGCAGATACTTTTATTAAAGACCGTACTGACTGGTTAACTTTCAACCAACTAGCCCTAAAAGCAGCTAGGCAGAACCCTGCCCTGATACCCTGGATTTGGGAAATGGCTGGTGCCAAAGATTTTGTGCGCTGGATAGGGATTTACTTGGGTTTTACAGTTGAGGCCTTAGTTAGTTGGTTGCTCAGGGGTTGGTTTCCTAGTTTAATTGATAGTATAAAGCCTTGGGTAGAAAAACACTATCCAGCTCTTTGGCTGAAGCTACTGGCTAGAAACTATGCCCTCAATTCTGGTTTAGGTCGTTCTGAGAAAGTTAAGCCTCCCGTGCCTAAAAGAACACAGCCAGTAATGGCAAGTAATAAGTAATAAGTAATAAGTAATAAGTAATAAGTAATAAGTGATAGGTACACTATATTACTTATTACTTTGGGTTCAATCACTAGATTGACTTTGACGACGCCCCAATTCATAAACACCACAACTTGTACAGGCAAGGATACCTATGCTAATTGCCCAACTACGACCCAGACTGATTTCGACGCCGTAGTTGCAAAGTCCTCCGACAACTAAAAAAGGCACAATACTAAAAACAGAGGCGTAAAAGGCATTTTGAGATTCCCTTGCTTTGCGGGTTTTCTCGAATTCTTCCTGTGAGAGATATAGTGATCGCTCTGCAAAGTTAAACCAGCGGTTGAGTTGCTCTATTACCCATTGATTCAAGGGCGAGAAGCCCAAATAAAGTGCCAAAGACCATAGAGATGCACCAGCAATTAGAGTGGCATCAATCTTGAATTGAAATGGAAAAATTTCAGTCAGCATCACTTGGAAAATAAACTAATTTAAACAAAATTATGATTAATGAAAATTGGAAGCTAAATCCATTCTTCATTTTCCAATCTTTTGGCATTAGCAATAACTAGTTTTTCTCCCCGTAAACCTCTGTATTCATCCAGGAGTTGCCTTACTTTTTCACCATCAATTGTTTCTTGATCAATTAACATCTCTACTAATTGGTCTATGAATTCACGATTTTCTCGAATAATTTGGCGAGCTTCCTGATGACAATGCTTGACAATTTGACGAACTTGTGAATCAATATGGGCAGCACTCTCCTCTGAGTATTCAGACTTGGAGTGAAAACCACCACCGAGAAAAACTTCTCCTCCTTGTCCTTCTAAAGACAAGGGTCCCAGCTCGCTCATGCCGAAACGGGTAACCATCTGCCTTGCTAAAGAGGTAACTGTTTGCAAGTCACCACCAGCACCAGTAGTAACCTCTCCCTCACCAAAAACTTCTTCTTCTGCTGCTCTGCCGCCCAAAGCAGTGGTGATGCGGGCTCTGAGCTGAGCTCTAGTAATCAAGCCTTGCTCTTCATCGGGAGTAAACCAGGTAATACCCCTAGCTTGTCCGCGAGGAATTAAGGTAATCTTCTGTACAGGGTCATGGTGGGGTAACATCGTGGCAACAATTGCATGCCCAACTTCGTGATAGGCAATCAATCGCTTGGCTTTGCTGTCAACTAGGGGGGTGCCTTCCATGCCAGCAACCACACGGTCAATAGCATCATTAATTTCAAGCATAGTAACCGCCTCTTTGCGGCGTCGAGCCGTGAGGATTGCCGCTTCATTGAGCAGGTTAGCCAAATCAGCGCCAGTAAACCCAGGAGTGCGCTTAGCGATCGCTTCTAGGGAAACTTCCGGTGCAATCCTCTTGTTGCGGGCATGCACATCCAGTATTTTGTGCCTTCCTTGGAAATCAGGGGCATCGACAATAACTTGCCGATCAAAGCGTCCAGGACGTAATAGTGCTGAATCGAGGACATCTGGTCGGTTGGTGGCAGCAATAATGATGATACCGTTATTCCCTTCAAAACCATCCATTTCCGTGAGCAACTGGTTGAGGGTTTGCTCTCTTTCATCATTACCACCACCAATGCCTGCCCCTCGCTGACGTCCAACGGCGTCAATTTCATCGATGAAGATTAGGCAGGGGGCATTCTCCTTAGCTTTTCTAAACAGATCACGCACACGGGATGCCCCAACACCGACGAACATTTCCACAAATTCCGAACCAGAGATGCTGAAGAAAGGCACCGCAGCTTCACCAGCAATTGCTTTTGCTAAGAGAGTTTTCCCAGTTCCAGGAGGACCAACTAACAAAACACCCTTGGGAATGCGTGCACCTATGGAAGTAAAGCGTTCTGGTTGTTTGAGGAAAGTAACAACCTCTTGCAGTTCCTCTTTAGCTTCTTCAATACCAGCCACATCGTCGAACATCACGCCAGTTTTAGCTTCCATCTGAAACCGGGCGCGAGATTTGCCAAAGTTTAAAGCTTGTCCGGAGCTATTGCTAGAACGACGTAGGATCAGGGTCAATACTGCCAACAGCAGTAGGAGCAAAAATAGGTTAGCAACCAGCCCTAAGGCTGCAGAGTTATCGGCTGTGTGCTTAGCTTCCAGTTCAATGTTACTGTAGCGCAGTTGCTCTATTAGCTCGGAATTTTGATCCAGCAAATCCACTTTTTGCGGAGGCTCGGATTTTTCTTGATTTGCCAGCCATACCTTGGCAACCATCGAGCTTTCGTCAATTTCGATTTTCGAGATTTTGCACTCAGTGTTCGGCACAGGTGAGTCAGTGTCTGCCTCAATTTCAGGTACTTTGCAAGCTTCTACTGCTTCCAAGAGCTTGCCATAACTCAGGGCATCCTCGTCTTTCTGCTGTGCTCGAGCTGGGGTGGCGACAAATACCCCTTGCAAAATCAGCAAACTGGCGGCAAGACGCCAGAATTTAGCGGGCGTGACAGGTCTTTGTTTGCGCCTTGTTTGTTCCTTTGTTGAAACTCGACGCAGTTTATGTTCCATCCATCCCCTCATCCCTGAACCGTCCTTGAAATAAATATTTTCCTATGCGCCTCGACTCAACCCCGTGGTAATTTTCCCGAGTTTGTTCCTTGCCAACCACATCAAGTGGGTTTAATTACCTTAGGCAGAGTTGAGAGTTCTTTACAATTTCTAGTCTAACTACAGGTCGCAAGTATCTGCGACCTTGATCAAGGTTATTGGTGGAGGCAGGGTGTGGGGTGAAACGCTTCTTGACGCTTTCTGTTTTAAGAGCTATTCTATAAGGCTATTGAGTAAACTTAACCAAAGCACGTGGGTTTTCTTTAGGCTTAATGGAAGAGGATCTCAAGATAATGCCAGCTCACTTGCTCGTCGAGTCCATGTATAAGGCAATCAACCGTAGGGACGTTGCCGCCGCCATCAATTTTGTAGACGACGACTGCATATACGAGGATCTCAATTTTCCCCAACCTTTTCGGGGTAAGGAGGCAGTTAAACAACTTTTTGAGGAATCATGTCAAGGTTTACCAGATGATTTGCAATTTGTCATTGACGAAATTACTGTCGGGGATCCTTTTGCAGCTGGTGTACTCTGGCATGTAGAGCTTGATGGCATTCCCTTTCCCAACGCACGAGGGGTTAGTTTCTATCGCCTATCGGAAAAGACCGGGAAGTTAATCTTTGCACGCGATCTTGTTGAACCTCCTGTTAAACTAGGCAAGGCGGCATTCTGGATCATCCGGCTGGTAACTCCACTAGTGCGGCGACTGCTGAAATCTCAGAAATCTAATAGTGAGAAACTGAGATTATCCTCACCACAAGCCACAGAGGTTGAACCCAATCAGCGCCGACTCTCAGTATTATTGTGGATACTCTCAGCAGCCTATATTTACATCCTCCTACTTTCTCCACCAGGACAGATAGTTCCAGGGGAGCCCGCTTGGGCAATTCAACCGGAAACACTACAGGAAATTTTCGATGAGTCGCTCAACTTCTTCTTCGTTTTACCTGTTTTAAATGCAGTTGGCATTAATTACCTCAATTCTCCAACAATCCACCCTGTAATAGAAGCACTCTTCAATTTTGCCGAAGCCTGGATCTTTATGTTCTTACCCCTAATGCTGATTGATCAAAGGGCTGGCAATCTTCCCAAGCTTCCCATTTGGAGCATGGCAATGTTCCTCACTAATGGGATTATTTGCCCTTACATGGCGCTACGCCAATATAACCCACTACCCCAGCCCCAGAATAAAACTCAAAAAAGCTGGCTGGCTCCTGTGTTTGGATGGATAGGATTGATAGTAGGTACTATTGCCTTAGCTTGGGGTTTTGTGGGAAGACCAGAATTTGGAGATTTGGCACAGAGGGGGCAATACTTTGGGGAGCAGCTATTGACAAATCGGGTAACTTTGGCTTTTTGTATTGATCTAGTGCTGTTTTCTATCTTTCAGGCTGTACTTCTCAGAGCAGTTAATCCCTCACAGAGTAAGAGGCGCTGGCTTAGTTATATTCCCTTTTGGGGACTTGCAGCTTGGCTGATTATGCCCCCCGGCTCAGGGGCGGGGGATTCTCCAGCCTAGTATTGATTGCGCCCAGCCATAACACCGCCATCTACATCCCAAATAGCACCAGTAACCCAATTGGCTTTCTCAGAGAGTAGATAAACCACTGCTTCAGCAACATCTGTAGGTGTTCCTACTCTTCCAATGGGATGGAAACTATTGAATCCTTCTAGGGCAGAATGAACTTGTTCTTTGGGGATAAAACCTTGGTAAATGGGGGTTTCTACTACTGCAGGAGATACTGCATTAACTCTAATCTTATGTTTGGCTAGTTCCATTGCTAAATGTTGGGTTAGGGAGTGTAAACTAGCTTTAGCCATGGAGTAGGCAGAGGAGGGAGTAGCTTCTACAGCTTGTTTAGCCCACATCGAGCCAATGTTAACTATCGCACCAGGTTTGCCATTATTACCGTTAGTTATTTTTACCCTCGCCAATATAAATACCGAGGGCGCGTGCCGTCTGTACCAGATAACTATCAGGTTCTACTGACAGGGGAGAGGACAGCAAGACTTCTTCTAAGGGTATACTTTTTACTTGGAAGTTTTGCCAAGCGACCATGCGGTCATACTGTTGTTGAGCGATTAAATCTACTGCTGCTTTACCAAAGGCCGCGGCGACAATCCGGTCTAAAGCAGAAGGCATACCACCCCGTTGCACATGTCCCAAGACAGTTACTCTGGTTTCTACTTCTTGGGTGAGAGTGTGGGCAACTTGCTCCGAAATGTACTGACTAATCCCGCGCAGGCGCACTTGACCTAGGGAATCAGTATAGATGCTAGAGGATCCCTCTTCTGTTTTCACGCCCTCTGCCACTACAATAATTGCAAATTTACGCCCCCAATGATCTCGCAGCGCATTAATTTTTTGACAAATATCAGCAATTGAGTAGGGGATTTCAGGAATTAAAATAATATCTGCTCCTCCAGCAATGCCAGCGTGGAGGGCTAAATGTCCCGATTGACGACCCATGACTTCAACTATCATCACACGGTCATGACTGGCAGCAGTATAGGTCAAACGGTTGAGGGATTCTGTAATTGTATTGACAGCAGTATCAAAACCGACAGCTCTTTCTGTGATGGCAACATCGTTATCAATTGTCTTAGGGATAGCCACTAAGTTCCATTTACCTTGACAGGCTAAATCGCGAAGAATGGCAAGGCTACCATCTCCGCCGATAGCGATTAGGGCATCTATTGCTAAAGCCTGATAACTAGCAAGTAATTCGCTAGTATGGTCTGAGGTGTTTCCTTTGCTGGTGCTTCCTAGATAAGTTCCCCCCATGCTGAGTAAGGGATCAATGCCATGGACATCCAAGCCATGAAGATTGAGGGCGATTGCCTTGCGCTCAAGCAAACCTTGGGTTGCGTTGGGAATACCAACTATTTCCCAATTATAAGTGAGGGTAGCATGGCTAATCACAGCCCGAATCACACAGTTGAGTCCAGGACAGTCGCCACCACTGGTAAGAATGCCAATCCGTTTTCGCTGACCCATAAATTGATAGCAGTTTTGATTAGTTGATTAGAGAATATCCGATTTAGATGCACAGTTAACAATAGGGGACTAAAAAGTTAGTGACTTTTAGAAAATTCTGGAAGATTACAGGGATTTAACTAAGAGTCTCTTAACTAATAATTAGCAATTAATAAATCAGCAGCTTTTTCCGCAATCATAATTGTAGGAGCATTCGTATTACCACTAACAATCGTGGGCATAATTGAGGCATCTACTACCCGCAACCCCTGAACTCCATGTACTTGTAGTTGTGAGTTAACTACTGCCATGGGGTCATTACCCATTTTGCAAGTACCAACTGGATGATACAAAGTTTCTACGGTATTACGGATGTAGTCAGCAATTTCTTCCTTCTTTTCTACTCCAGAACCAGGAAAAATTTCCTTACCTCTAAATTTATCAAAAGCCGAAGCTTGTATTAGTTGACGAGATATTTTAATACCAGTTAGCAAACACTCCCAATCCGCTTCACTGGCTAGGTAATTTGGTTGAATTACAGGCGGAACTAAGGGTTCAGGCGAACGTAAACTAATATAACCCCGGCTTTGCGGATGCAACAGAGTTGCACCAAGACTAAAATAATGCCCTTCTCGTCGATTAAAACCGTGGTTTTGGAAGTACAGTGGCGCAAACAGCAATTGTAAATCAGGTGTGGCTAAATCCGGTTTAGTTTTTAAAAATCCCCCGGCTTCAGCAATATTGGAAGTTAGTGGCCCTTGTTTGAACAGTAGATATTTGAGAAAATTACCGATATTGTTAGCTTGATCTAGGCTAAGGGGTTGACTACATTCATAGATAACGCCTGCGATCAAATGGTCTTGGAGATTTTGCCCAACTCCTGGCAAATCAACTATTACTGGAATTCCCAAAGCCTTGAGATGTTCTGCTGGTCCAATCCCAGAAAGCATTAGTAGTTGTGGGGAATTAATTGCACCGCTACAGAGAATTACTTCCCGTGCTACTTTAATCTTATTGGTGGCCCCGTCTTCTTGAATATACTCTACACCGGCAATACGATTTCCTTCCCACAGTAGACGAGTTGCTTGAGTATTAGTGCCAATAGTAAGGTTAGGGCGATCGCAAACAGGCTTCAAGTAAGCAGTTGCTGTACTATGGCGCTGACCATTTTTCTGATTAACTTGATAAAAGCCAACTCCTATTGGTTCTGGAGAGTTAAAATCATCAGTGCTTCCCAGGCCAATTTCTACGCCTGCTTGCACAAAGGCGTGGGAAAGGGGATTAGTGTAGCGCAAACCAGCAACATTAATAGGACCGCCAGTACCATGGTATTGGGAAGCTCCTCTTTCCTGATTTTCACACTTTTGGAAATAGGGCAGCACTTGGGAAAAGCTCCATCCCGAATTTCCTAACTTGTCCCAGTAGTCGTAGTCGCAGCGATGCCCCCGAATATAGATCATCGCATTAATTGAACTGCTGCCTCCTAATACCTTGCCACGGGGCCAATAAAGTTGGCGGTTATTGAGATGAGACTGAGTTTCGGTGTAGTATGCCCAGTCGTATTCAGTTTTGAATAGTTTTGAGAAAGCAGCAGGAATGCGTAGGTTGAGTTTGCCATCACCTTTGGCACTACCCCTACAGCCCTCCAGGCATCCTTCGGCAGTGCAATCGCTTTTGCCTGCTTCGAGGAGTACTACAGTAGTATTAGAGTTTTCTGTTAAGCGATTGGCTAGTACACAACCAGCTGAACCAGCACCGACAATTACATAATCGAATTTTGTAGCACTTTTCATGGAACTTAATATTGACCTACTTTTAACATCTCCCCGCGAACGAAAAACAGGGATTCTAAGCCGATGTTGCTCCGGGATTTAAAAACGCCCTAAAGCCTTCGGCATGGCGAGAGCTTAACGCAACGCCTGCTCACGATATGATTTACTCAAATCGGTAATTACGACCTATCGTTGTGGGAGTGCCTTGCCTCCCGTTACTGACCTCGACTAGAATTGCTCCAGTTAGATTAGCTCTGGTCAATTTGACTGTTCTCCACAGTGAATTTTTGTAAAGATAATCCCTGCTTGCATAAAATCTTGCCATCACCCCTGAGAGCTATATAAGTAGTAGTTGAGGATTTGCCTTGAAGGGATTTGAGTTGAATAGAGTCTTTCTGCAATCTTATGAGGCAGATTCTTCGCTGAGGTGTAGGTAATGTGTGCTAGCAATGCGGCTTGGCTCTTTATCTATAACCAATACCCATATTCTATAGTTACAATTACAACACTTCGCAAATAGGCTCTAGTGTAAAAACCGTGAAATGGGCAAGGAAATAGACGCGCGCTTGAAACAACTCGCTCTCGAAGCGCAGCGGTATCCAAAAAAGAGCACACAGCGCCAAAGAGCTTTAGCTAAACTCTTAAGTGCTATTAGTAAATCTGGCAAGCTGACACATCCTTATCCTGGTCAATTTCGAGGTTTTTATCAGGATATTTATGCTGAGGCAAAACAAAGACTTTTTTGTCATATCTGCGAAAGAATTGATGAATATGACCCCCAACGAGAAGTTTTGCAATGGGCAAACTTTCTCTTCAAGAGACGCTTTTTTGTTGAGGCAGCTCGTGAGGTCATGCCTACAGTTCCCAAAGGTGTAAACCAGAAACAAATAATCAGGTTGACAATTGAAGACTTAGACAAAAGTAATCCATATTCAGCCAACTCTCAGCTAACTCCAACTCTGTCTCAAGAAATTATCCATTTTCTTGAATTAGATCCTGAAGGAATCTTTCAAGAAACCTATGCTGCCAAAAATCCCAAAGCTAACTTCAGATTTTTAGCACTTAAAATCATCTCAGGATACTCTTGGAAAGAAATTGCCGAAGAGCTGAGTATGAAAATTCCAACCCTGAGCAGCTTTTACCAACGTTCCTTGGTCAAGTTTGCACCTAAGTTCAAAGAATATTTATTAGTAGACACTTAACCTGAATCAGATACTCCAGAACTATGAACTCAACAAGCAACTATCTAACTTTTACAGTGCCTCTAACCCTTTCAGCTCATGAGCTTGCACAGCAGTTTTACCATCTGCAATCTGACTCAAACCAGGCTAAACAAATTTACTTCAACACCTTAGCAGTATATGCAGTTAATTTTTACTTAAATTGCCTGGGAATTGAGACAGATTTGGAAGCAAGTGATAGCTGGAACCCATTTCTACAAGCTCTTGCAAACAATGCAGATTTATTGGTTAAAAATGTGGGCAAACTAGAATGTCGTCCTGTTTTGCCAGAGGAGCAAGTTTGTAAGGTGCCAGAGGAAGTAATGTCAGATAGGATTGGCTATGTAGCAGTGAGGTTGGACTCAGACTTAACTGAGGCTCAACTACTTGGATTTGCTACTAGTACAGCACAATCAGAAATACCTATACAAAATTTACGGTCTCTTGAAGATTTGCTAGACGTGGTCAGCCCCCTGAGTTTAGAGATTATTCTCAATAATGTAGTGTTGTTGAGACAGTGGTTGCATGATAGCTTTGATCTGGGTTGGGAGAAAGTTTCCCAAGTGTTGAACCCCATACCAGCTGAACTAGGTTGGAGCTATCGTCGTATAGAGACTGGAGTCAAAAGAGGCAAATTAATTCATCTGGGCAGACAAGAAACGGCAGAGCAAATAGCCCTATTAGTGGGATTAAGGCCAACACAATTACCAGAACTAAATATAACCGTGGAAGTCTACCCTACAGGTTATGCTACTCATCTGCCACGGGATCTACAGCTGATGGTCCTAGATGAGGAGGGAGAAACGGTAATGCAAGCAATAGCCAAAAGTACTAAGAATATTCAGTTAGAGTTTAGTGGTGAAGAAGGAGAAAGTTTTGGTGTTAAGTTATCTTTGGATAATTATAGTATCATCGAGAATTTTACGATTTGAATTAAAGACAAGGCTAGGCACTTGGAAAGTTTTAGGCTAGATTAATTCTTAGAAACAACTCTGCCGGCAAGATTCTATGGCATCGTAGATTGTTTTGAGTTTGGTAATAAAGATGGAGTTTTTTAAAGCCAAAATATTTTGTTTCCTCCTGTTCTTAAAAGAGATGGGAGGAAACATTAATGTTCATTATTTACTCTCCATTGCTATAAGCTATGTTAGCCTTTTTGAAGGATCGATGTAAGACTCAACATAATTTCTCCATGCCAAAATTACAGTACCGTTGGTGGAGGAATAATGTTCAATTTTCTATTGTTACTAACAGGTAAGGTAATTCACTCTCTTCTAACTTCAACCATTTAATTCTAAAATGACAAGTTAAAGCTGGTTCAACCTTAAGATCATCTTCGATAATGATTTTTTGTTCGGGAAACAGTTCACGGCTATCAATCAGGTATTGACAAGCACTCCAAATCTGTTCAGGTACACAATAACTCTGCAATTTATATTGAGAGAGTTTTTGGCATATTTGACGTGCAATTTGATTAGCGTAAACTAACTCTCCTTGCTCAGTTATAATTAAAACGCCTTCAAAAAAGCTTTCAATGATTACTTGCAGCCAGTCAGGCATATTTGGGCTGTTAACACTTACTTCCTGGGAAGCTTTGTCTGAAAAGTTAAGTTTTGTCTGGGTTGCCAGATGACTGTTAACAGGAAAGCTAGGAGAGACAGGGCAGAGAGCTTTAGGTTTTTCCTGCCTAATTGCCTGGAGATTCGGAGGTACTGAAAAGGAGCAAGGGTTGAAATCCCCTGCTTTTGGAAGCAGCTTGTATTCAGTTGGGGTTGAATCCTCGTCTGAATAACTTCTCCTAGCTCCTAACTCCTGACTCCTGACTCCTTTTTGAAGTTGAGGGTTTATCAAAAACATATGGTATCTCCCTGATGATTCCTATAATTATTATTCAGGATTAAACTCTCCCTTTTATGCAAAGTAACAGCTGTTCGCCAAAAAAGTTTACAACCAGTTACCTACCAAAACAAAAGGAGCCCAATGATAAGGACGATGATAGTCAGTGTCTTGGTACTGAGTGAGGAAACTTAATTGAACCTTGCGCAGTGCTTCAGCTTTAGTTAACTGCGAATTGTTGAGTTGTTTGTAGAATTTAATCATGAATTCGGCTGTGGAGACATCATCGACATTCCATAAAGTTGCTAAGGTACTTCTTGCCCCGGCTCGGATAGCGATACCTGCCAGTCCTAAAGCTGCTCGTTTATCCCCAGTTGCCGTCTCACAAGCACTCAAAATTAGCAATTGGACAGGTAAATTTGAAGGATCACTAAACCTTAATAAGTTATCAAAATCTTTGACTTTAATGCGGCTATTCCAATCAAGAATAAAAGTTTGCTCAGGATTAGAACTAAACTTACCGTGAGTGGCGATATGAACGATGTTAAAGGGGGCTAAATTAATTTGCCTTTTGAGGTTCTCTTGGAGAAATTCCTGATTTTCAAGAGTCTGACTTTGCTCTACCTGCTTAGCAACTCCTGACAATTCCACTTCGACGTTGTTTATTGGCCCTAAGCCTTCCTCTTGAAAACTGGGAGCGTCAGTTGCTCCAGCAACTAAGAGTTTGATCGTTTCTCGTGTTATTGGTTTAGGATCTAGTAGCTGCAAGCCAGGAGTGAGGGCAACAGCATACCTTTCTACTAAATAATGCTTGCCGTCATAGAGTGAGGCTATCGGGACATTTCGCAAAGAACCATCTAAGACAAATATTAAAGTTTTAATCTGGCTAAATTCTCGCTCTAGACTCTGCTCCAGTTCTTTTTCAAAAGGTTTGATTAACCAGTTATAAAACTGTTGTGATTGTTTTTTTACTTCGCCAATGCTAGTACTGCGTTTACTTAGAAAAGCCCTCAGTTGTTGAACTGCCCGATCCACTTGAGTTTGAGATACATTATGATTGCTATGGTGAAGTAATTGCTCTTTTCCTGGTAACTTGAGAACAACTTCTAAACGGTCTGCTAAAATAATCGGGTAAATTATTGCTGACTCCTGGTCTAAATCATCAATTCTGACTTCCTCTGGAGAAGCACAGGCATCCCGAAAAAAGTTATCTAGTTCAGCTAGTTGGAGATTCTCAATAACATCGAGGGCTTGAGTTAAGTTATCTTGACTGGGAGAATGGGAGCGCAGCAGTAAATCAACTAACTGCCGATAGACAGGCTCTACGTTTTCTCGAAAGGAAAACTGGACTTCGGGATTAAGAGCTATCAAGTCACCGCGTAAATCATTGAGGATGTCTTTTGCAGCTGTATAATGAATCAGCGCTTCAGCATCAGCATCTTGAGTGTTAGTTTCTTGCTGAGCCTGAATTTGGAGAATTCTCCCCATCTGCCATTGCCACTGATAAGCAATATCAGCTGCCTTGATTTGCTGGGCAATTAGTATCGCCGACTGGGTAAAATCTTGAGCCTTTGACCAATCTTTGGTACTTTCGTAGAACTTACCCAAAGTACCTAAAGTATAGGATTGAGCCTTTAGATCTTTTAGAGTGTCAGCTTGGGCAAGGGCGTTTTCCAAAATCTGAGTAATTTCTTGGGAATTAGAGATCAAGGATAGGGAATTGTGGGTAGGATGTGATAATTTGTTGTCCCATACTTGGTCAACCTTAGATTGGAGGGGGAGAGGGGGAGAGGGGGAGAGGGGAGGATTGAATTGAAAGATATTCTGATACTCCCTCACTCTTAGACTATCATTGGGTCTAAAACCCCACTGTCTATACAGTGCAACATTTTGGTTAGGCTTTAAATCCCCATCCCAACTATTCCCCCCCTCTGTTTCAAGAGAATTGAGAAATTCCACCCTGTTGCCGAGCGCCTCTACCTCAAGGTTGATCAGATGTTGAGCTAAATGAACCTGTGCATAGACGGAAGCTCGACTTTGAGGGACTTTGGCAAGGGATTGTTGAATTTGCGGCAACAAAGCTATAGCAGATTGATACTGACCATCCTCAATTAACATACTCAACTGATTCAACTGTGCTTGAGTGCGGCTGATGGCCGAGGTAGCTTTAGTCGTAGCATTTTGGTAATGAGCTAAAGCCTGTTGGGTATACTGCTTACTCTGTTGAGTATTTCCTAAAATTTCTGCTCTTTTTGCTAAAACTTGGGAGTTATTGCCCAAACTGAGGAAAGCTTTACTTTCATCTGGAAGCATGCCCAATTGCTGTGCTATTGCTAAACTTTGCTCTAAAAGCTGATGGGAGCGCTCTAAATCTCCTAGCTGTCGGTGGAGATTACCGAGATTACGCAAGCCAGTTGCCTTGAGGTGAGAGTCTGGTTGTTTTTGAAGCTCATCTTCAACCTGAGTAAGTAATTGTTGCGCCCTGCGGTAAAGCCCCAAAGATTGCAGAGCTTCAGCTTGATTGACTTGAGTCCCAATCACACCGACAAAATCGTTAGCATTAGCATAGAGTTTTTCAGCTTCTTGCCAAGTTTCTAGGGCGCTTTCGGCTTTCCCCATCGCCAGTTGCAGATGCCCTTGAGAGTTGAGAATCTGGGCACTAACTTTTGCCCCAACTTTTGGCTGAGTATTGAGTAAAGACTCACTAACCTTAATCGCCATCTCAGCCTGTTGCCACTGCCCCAGTTTTTGTTGAGACAAGGACATCAAACTCATTGCCTGGGCTTGCCCTGCTACATCTCCAATGACTTCATAAGCCTCTGCTGCCTGATGCAATAACTCCGATGCTTCTGAAAACTGCCCTGCATCGTAGTGTTGCTTACCTGCTTGGATCAGAGCCAAGCCAGAAACTTGAGTCTCACTCTCTGACAAAGTGATGGCTTGGGTTAGTGTGTGTATACCTAAACTTAACAATACACCCAAAGTCGCGATCGCGATCAACTGAAACAGGTACTTCATATCTGTTAGTGCCAGCGCAAGTATTACAGTTTTGATTAACTACTTTAAAAATATAGGCATTATCAAATTAACCTTGACAGTTGCTAATAACAATTCCCTGAAACAGCGCTACAGTTACAGATGCGGGGACAGGTTAACGCTCTGGACAAGGAGACTTTCAAGGGATGGGGATTTGACCCCAACCAATTTATCCGGTGTGTCCCCGTGTCCTCGTGTCCCCGCGTCTTTAAGTCCGACTACTTAGTTAACTAGATGATCAAATTGCAGTTAGCCCTATTTGCCCTTGACTTGAGATTTTGCTTGCTCCAGAGTAATTTCTTTTAAAGCTTGGTAGGAGTTGAAATTGGAAGCTCCTTCAATCGCCTTGACAGCTAAATCCTGAACTTGTTTAAGAGCAATATCCAGTTGTTGCGAGAGAGTTTGAATTCGCACTTCCTGATTTTGAATTGTCTGTTCTAGGGCTTGGATCCTCAGTTCATAGAATTGCTTGTTCCCTTCTATTTCTTTACTCTGTAAATCTGCCTTCACCTTTACTTGGTAGTTAGCAATTCCCTTACCTTCTTCCTTTGCCTTATTGATAGCGGCTTCCTTTTCCTTCTCGAAAGCTTCTACCTTAGCCTTCATTTCTGCAAATTCCTTCTCTTGCTGGGCAATTACCTGTTCCCTTTCATGCCACTGTTTTTCTTGCCCTTGCTTAGCTTCTTCAAGTTCCCTGTATAAACGCTGCTGATTCTGTTGATATTGATCATTATTTAAGCTGCGTCTTAATACCAAATCATATTCGTACTCTTGAGCATCCCGCTGGCGAGTTTTACTTTGCTCATCGTTCCTTGCTTTAATCAAGCGCTGATGTTCTTCTTGCTCCTTTTCCCAAACTTTTCTGGCTCTCTGAATATCTTGTCGCAGCACTTCTTGCCTTTGGTTGCTTTCTTCCTCAAAAGCTTTGGAGTTGTCTTCGTAGTCTTGGATTAAATTATCCAGAGTATCTTCTTGAATTTCTTCTAAACCATGTAGTTCTTGTAGTTGTTGAATTTCCTGATTCACAGAATGACCAAGTTCTTCCAGCTTCGCAGCTTCCGCAGTCAATTTCTCAGACAACTCACTAATAGAGCTACCAAAACCTGCTTGCAATTGGAGGAGAATATTAATCGTATCAATCATTTTGTCTTGAACGACTTGCGGCAGTTTCATTCCTTTTATTGCTTCTGAAGATGTCGTTTCGGGAGTAACTGCTGCTTTGTCTTTCTTTGTTTTCTGAAGCTGCTTAAGTTCTGTCTCTAAAGCTTTACGTTCTGCCAGCAATTGATCGTAAGCTTCTAGAATCTGTGCTTTCGTCTGTTTATTACTAGGTTTACTTGTCATCAGTGTAGTCTTGATTATAATCAACTATAAACTGTTCATCGTTAATTGTTGATTGTTCATGGGGCAAGTATTGCACAACTGCCCAATCTCAACCCTATGAACTATTAGCCCTGTTGGAACAGCATGGGCTTACCATGAACTATGAACCATGAACCCTAATTTTTATTTCTGTCTTTTGAATTAATATTCGAGGAATTTTCAAACGCTTTTAAAGTCAGAGATTGCGACTGCTTGAGAGTATCTTGTAGTTGGTTATAAAGATTATCGATTTCTGTAGCGCGTTTTTGGATATTCTCCTCTAGAGACTGAATTTTAAATTCATAACTGCGTTTTGTTGCTTCCCAGTCTTTCTCCAAAAGCTCAGCTTTTACTTTACCGTTTTGGTGTACTTCTTTAATTGCCTCTTCTCTAACTTTTTTAACTGCCTCATCCAATTGATTGGGAAAAGTTTCAATTGCCTGTTGATACTCTTCAAATAGAGCGTGGTTCTCGGCGATATTTTTTTCACGCTCAGCCCATTGTTTCTCTTTTTCCTGGTTTACAGTTTGTTGTTCTCTTTGTTGGTCGCGCTTGAATTCTTCATATTGGTCAGTTTCAATTTTTCGTTGACGTTCTAATTCGTATTGATAGTCAGTTTCTTGAAGCTGTCGTTCTCTAATCAATAATTCGCTATCTTCCTGAACTTTACTCTCAAATTCTTCCTGTTCAATCTCCCAAAGTTGATGTTTATGAACAATATCTTTCTCTAGTTCTTCCTGATATTGTGAGTAATTTTTATCCAGGATTTTAAGGTTTTCTTGATGTTCTTGAGTCAAAATATGTAGAGCATCAGCGACTATTATAATTTCCTGAAGTTCTTGCAAATGTTTAGTTTCAACATTAATTGCTAACTTCAATTCCTCCAGTTTAGAGACTTCTTCAGATAATTTTTTTGACAAGTCATTGACAACATTACCAAACTCTAGTTGTAAGTCTGCCAACCCTGTAACAATACTATTAACAGTATAGGTCGAGGCAACTTCAAGAACTTGCTGGTTTTTGGTTTTTTCAGCTTCTTGTTCTTTTGTTGCTATCTTAGAGTCAGTTTTTTTCCTGTCTGCAAGGATTTGCTCAAAAGCTTGAAAAATCTTTTGTTTGCTGTCTTCTCTGGCAACCATGACTATTTTTATGATCTGGTAATGAACTACCTCGCCCATACTTAAGTCTGGACTTCAAATGTGCTGCTCCACATTTGAAGGGATTTTCCCTATGTTTCCCCAAATTTTGCAATAAATTTAATTCAGTACTGCGATCGGAGCAAGCTTACAAACAATCTATGCTGGTGAATCTCTCAACTCTAGTAAGCACGCAAGTATGGACGATAAATACTCTCTTTAAGAGCTAAAGCTTACACCCAGACAAGGGAATACAGTATTATTTATAGAACAAATGTACTAGTAGAGTATAACCAATCCTCACTGTCAGTGTCAAACAAAAACCAGAAGTGAGGTCATAATTAAGTATACTGGCGTAATTCTACTTAAGTTTCCGGAAACTGCCCTCTAACCGTGGAATTAACTAGATATGAGATAGGTGTGCCCCGCAACTGCAGGAAAAGCCCTTGCCATGTCAAATCGAATAGGTATGCGATGGAAGCTTGGAGATATAATCCTCGACTTATACAAAGTAACCGATATCCTCGGTGAGGGTGGATTTGGCGAAGTCTACAAAGTAAGACACCAAAGCTGGAATATTGACTTAGCCGTTAAAAGCCCAAGGCCAGAAACTGTAGCTGCAGCCGGAGGTGTGGAGAATTTTGAGCGCGAGGCAGAAACCTGGGTAAACCTAGGTCTATACCCTCATATTGTGAGCTGTTACTATGTGCGGCGTGTTGACAATACCCCCCTAGTATTCGCCGAATATATGGCGGGAGGAAGTTTACACGACTGGATTAGTAATCGCCGACTGTATGAGGGCGGTGCGAGAGCATCCCTCAAGCGCATTCTCGATTTTGCCATCCAGTTTGCTTGGGGATTGCATCATGCTCACGAGCAGGGTTTAATACACCAGGATGTCAAACCAGCCAATGCGATGTTGACTCCTGAGGGTGTAGTCAAAGTAACAGATTTCGGTCTAGCCCACGCTCAGGTACCCTCCGAGATTATAACCTCCTCGGAGTTAGGGGGAGCTAGTATCGAAGAACACACCCTGATCACCGCAGGCAGTGGTGGCATGACACAAGGCTATTGTTCTCCAGAACAAGCAAGGCAAGAAACTCTCACCAAACGCACTGATTTGTGGAGTTGGGGACTTTCAGTTCTAGAAATGTTCCAGGGGGAGCGCACCTGGAAATCTGGTATCCTCGCAGCTCAAGCCCTGGAGAGTTATCTACAGACAGCCTCAGTAGAATCTGTGGGTACTGTCGAGATGCCCACACCTGTAGCTCAATTACTACAACGCTGCTTTCAGGAAAACCAAGAGTATCGCCCCCGCAATTTGCAGTTAGTGGCTCAGGAGCTACAGCAGATTTACCAGCAGTTGCTGGGGGAAGCTTACCCGCGTCGAGAACCAAATCTAGCTAAAGATACAGCCGACAGCCTCAACAACCGGGCAGTGTCACTTTTGGACTTAGGCAGGGAGGATGAAGCCTTACAGTTGTGGGAGATAGCTCTCTCCTCAGAGCCACAACATCCCGAATCAACTTACAACCGGGGCTTAATTGAGTGGCGAAAAGGCAACAGCAGTGATGACCGCATTTTGCTCAGAGAGCTCGAAGCCAGTCGCGCCCATACCAAGGATTGGAAGATTGACTATCTTCTGAGTTTAGTACATCTAGAGCGAGATGATTGTCCACAAGCAATCAAGATCCTTGAAGCTATTCAGGGAGAGGGTACTGAATTCGAGGAAGTCAAGGCAGCATTGAAATTGGCAACAGGACGTTTGTCCAATAGCAAACGATTAGTGCCTAGCTTTCAAAGTAAAATCTATTGCGATACCAACTCAGTTTGTCTGAGTCTAGATGGCAGCTATATTCTCTCCGGCGGCAATGACAAAACTCTGAAGTTGTGGGAAGTGGCTACAGGAAAATGCCTGCACAGCTTTGAGGGGCATGCAGATGCTGTACAATCAGTCTGTCTGAGTCCAGATGAACGCTACGCCCTCTCTGGAAGTCGCGATCAGACCCTAAAATTGTGGGAGGTAGCGACAGGAAAATGTCTACATACCTTTGAGGGGCATGGAGATTTTGTACAGGCAGTTTGTTTTAGCCCAGATGGTCGTTATGCCTTTTCCGGTAGTGATGACCAGACGATGAAGCTCTGGGAAATAGCTACAGGTAATTGTTTACACACCTTTAAGGGCTATCGAGGTAGAGTCTCTTCGATCTCGATGAGTGCCAATGGTCGCTATGTCCTCTCTGGAGGCCCTAAAGACCCAATGAAGCTGTGGGAAGTGGCTACAGGTTTAGCAGTACAGACTTTTGAAGGAGACACAGATTATGTTACCTCAGTTTGTCTGAGTTCAGATGGTCGCTATGTCCTCTCTGGAGACCAAAGCCTGAAGTTGTGGGAAGTGGCTACAGGCAAATGTCTGCGCACTTTTGAAGGACACAAACACTGGGTAAAATCTGTCTGTCTAAGTCCGGATGGTTGCTATGCCCTGTCTGGGGGTGATGATAAAACCATTAAGCTGTGGGAAGTAGCTACAGGTCGCTGTTTACGTACTTTTGAAGGGCATAGATTCTGGATCAAATCCCTCTATCTGACACCAGATGCTCGCTATGCCCTCTCCGGAGACTCGGAGATGATTAAGCTGTGGAGAGTCAATGGCACTAGTAAGCCCTATTTAGCACCACTGACATTGTCGCGGGTACTGGCAACAGAAACAATAATCTCCATTGATCTAATTTATGAGCGAGAATTAGCACAAGCGCGAGTTGCTCAAGAGCAAGGTAATATCATCGCCGCCGCCAACCACATCCGGAAAGCGCGAGCGCAGCCTGGATATAGTCGAAACCCCGAAGCTGTCAGCGCCTGGACTAGCCTCTATGCCTGTCTGCCTCGTCAGGCATTCAATGGCGGTTGGGAATGTGCCACCTGGGAAGGACACAAAAACTTTGTCTACTCAATATGTATGAGTAAAGATGGTCGCTATGCCCTTTCTGCTGGCAAGACCTTAAAAATGTGGAAGGTTGCTAAAGGTCGCTGTCTTGCTACTTTTAATACGAATACAGGTTATGTTACCTCGCTGTGCATGAACCAAGATGGTAATTATGCCCTTTCCGGAAGCACTGACAAAACCCTGAAGCTATGGGAGGTAGATACCGGTTTGGCAGTGCGCACTTTTAAGGGACACAAAGATTGTGTCTATTCTGTCTGTTTTAATCCTAATGACCGCTATGCCCTCTCCGGAAGTCGCGATCAAACCCTAAAGTTATGGGAGGTTAGCACGGGCCGCTGTTTACGAACCTTTAAGGGACACAGAGATTGGGTAAACTCAGTTTGTATAAGTCCCAATGGTCTCTATGCCCTCTCTGGAAGTACTGACAAGACTTTGAAGCTATGGCAATTAGCCATTGGTTGCTGCTTGGATACTTTTAGGGGTCATAAAGGTAGAGTATATTCAGTCTGTTATAGTCCAGATGGTCGCTATGCTTTGTCTGGGAGCGATGACCGGACTCTGAAGCTATGGGAAATAGCTACAGGTGACTGCCTGCGTACCTTTGAAGGACACACAGGTTATGTCAGTTCAGTTTGTTTCAGTGGGGATGGTTGCTATGCTCTGTCTGGAAGCGATGACCAAACTATCAAGTTATGGGAAGTCGCCACAGGTAAGTGCCTGCGTACCTTTGAGGGACATACAGCTACAGTGCAGGAAGTTTGTTTTAGCCCGGATGGTACCTATGCCCTCTCCGGAAGTACTGACAAAACTTGCAAGCTATGGGTTTTGGACTGGGAATTGGAAGATAGAGCCTCTGCTGATTGGGATGAGGGTGCTAGAGTTTATCTAGAAACTTTCTTATCCTTACATAAGCCTGCCCTTGCTACCCTGCCAGATAACCGCGAACCTGATCAAGCCGAAGTTACCTCCGCTCTGAGCCGCCAAGGCACTCCCAGTTGGACTGAAGTAGACTTCAACAACTTGATGTACACTCTCAGTTGTGCCGGTTATGGCTGGCTGCAACACTCAAGAGTGCGTCAACAGTTGCAGGCAATGATTCACACTCAAGCGCCAACTCGGTTTGAACAACAGGGAGAAGGGGAAACGCAAATCGAACAATTACAGGAGATATCTGAAGTTCGTCCTAATTCTCCACTATTTTCTGTTAACCCAAATCCTCCTCAGGAATTAGCTAAAGTAATCCTTACTGTGACTGCAGGCAGCCTCAAAGGACAGGAATTTGAATTTAGCGATCGCACTACCTGTATTATTGGTCGTGCTAATGACTGCTACCTACAACTACCTAATGACGAACATCATAAAACCATCTCCCGCTATCACTGTCTACTTGACATTAGTCCTCCAGCAATTCGGGTGCGGGATCTTGGCAGTCTCCACGGTACCTACGTCAACGGTAAAATAATTGGGCAGCGCCAATCCTTCCAAACTCCTGAAGAAGGGGCTCAAATTCATTTCCCAGAATATGACCTCAGTCAAGGGGATGAAATTAAGCTGGGTAAAACTGTATTTCGAGTCAATATTGAAGGAGACAATTTTGAGGAAGCAACCCCAAACAGCTTTATAGAAAGACCAGTGGAAGCAACTGCTATCCTGGAAAAAAATAATAATTCTCCCTCTCCCCAGTCTATCTTGGGTAACTCTTCGAGTTATATCGATTCTCCAGCACCGACTCCCCTATTCCATCCTGAAGCTTCCACTCTACAGGAAGCAGCTGTGCAAGAAAGAGCAGCTGATCCCGGTTTTCCCAGTTTCGAGGGTTACACCACACTCCAACTTTTAGGTAAAGGAGGAGGAGGTCAAGTGTATTTGGCGTGCAATAATCAGACGCAGGAGTTAGTAGCGATCAAGGTTATGCTGCCGAGGATGGCTGTCAATCAGCATGCCATTGAAATGTTTCTGCGGGAGGTGGAAAATACTAAAGCCTTGCAGCATATCAATGTAGTGCAATTGCTGGATTACGGCTATTCTGGGGGCCGCTTTTTCTTCACTATGGAATATTGTGAAGGTGGCAATGTTGCTGATTTAATGAATCAAAGAGGTGGGCGATTGTCTATTGATGAGGCAGTACCAATTATTCTACAGGCTTTAGACGGTTTGGAATACGCCCACAAAGCTGAGATTCCCTATGTCAAATTGGCTAATGCTACTTTTGGTAAGGGCAGGGGTTTGGTACACCGTGACTTCAAGCCCTCTAATATTTTTTTGACCAATGTTCATGGTTCTCGTCTGGTTAAAGTTGCTGATTATGGGTTAGCAAAGTCCTTTGACCAAGCTGGTTTAAGTGGTCTGTCGATGAGTGGTAAGATGTCGGGGACACCGTTATTTATGCCCAGGCAACAGGCGATTAATTTTAAGTATGCTAAGCCGGAGGTAGATGTCTGGGCGGCTGCTGCTTCTCTGTATAATATGTTAACTGGTGAATATCCCCGAGACTTCACTGGCAAGGAGCCGTTTTTAGTATTGTTGCAAACAGATGCGGTGCCAATTCGTCGACGAGATGCTTCTATTCCTAAGGAGCTAGCGGAGTTAATTGATTTGGCACTAGTTGATAAGCCTCAGATTCATTTTAAAAACGCTGTTGCCTTCAAGCGTGCCTTAGAAAGTGTAGTTTGATGAGTCAAAATGAGGTGCGAGTGAACATATTTCGTTTCTTTGGGACAGTAATCGGTATTTTCGTCGTCTGCGCCTTCGCTTACTGGGGAATAGTTGACTTCATACAGCTTGCCCAAGCTAATCAGAGACTAACTCAAGAAGCACTCTCACTTCCAGAAAGAGGTTTTCGTTATCTATCGAGCACAGAAGAAGCTCACCGCATTAATATCGGTTTTGATAGTGATTATTTTGCTAAGCAACCGAGGCACTCTTTAGTTAACGTACTAACAAAATACGATTTTTGTCTTGACATAATTTATATAGAGTTTTATACTTGTCAGTAAGTAACTAGTACTTTGTACTTAGTAAGTTATACAAGTACTAGAGTTCAAATATCCCGAAGGTTAAACCATTCAAGGCATAAGATATGCCTGGCAGGGTGTGTTTTCACCATTAAATTGTTTTGTGATTGTGCCGATTGTTGCTGAGGCTCTTTAGTATCAGCCAAACGATTGATTGCAAGTATTTTCACCTACTTTAGCGACAGAGATTATTCTTTCGTGGTAGGCGCTCCGCGCATGCTGCACAAAGATGATTCACAGCAATGAACAATCAACAATCAAAGTGATTTTTTTCGATGCTTGATACTTTTTTAGCCACCATTGTTATCAATACCAAATGGCAAGTTGTCCTCTTGGGATTGTCGGGAATATCCATTTTCAGCGGTATTCTTGCCCTACCTAAAGTCATGGTTTCTCTACTAGAGCATTTAATTTCAGAACAAATGCGTCTAGCTTACCAAAAGGTACTTAAACCTGACCAAAATTTAGTCTATTTAGTCAGTATTTTAGCTGGCATTGATGTGGTTTTCTGGCTGACTCCTAAAACCAATTTAATTCAGCTGCTCGAATTCCTAATCAGTCTGTCTTTAGGAATTACCATTACTTGGCTATTTTCCAGAGCTTTTAAAAGATTCTTCGATGACTATTTGCTGGATGCCAGCATCAAAACTGGGCGTAAAATTAATAGTGAACTACTAGTTCTGGCCAAACTCTTAGCTAATGCTCTAATTGTTGTAATCACAGTCATTGTTTTTGCACAAACTCATAGCCTAAATATCTTTGGTCTATTTGCTAGTTTGGGTGTTAGTGGTATAGCTGTTGCTTTTGCTGCTCAAAAGACTTTAGAACAGTTGCTTGGAGGTATTGTTATTTACATTGATCGTCCCTTTGTTGTTGACGATTACATTGGTTTGCCAGATGGCACCTTTGGCAGGGTTGAGTCAATTGGCTTGCGTTCCACTAAAATCCGCTCCTCGGGTAAAGGTACTCTCTTTGTTGTTCCTAATAATGCTCTCAATCAGGTGACAATTGAAAACTTTACAGGCGCTAAAAAAGTGATTTCGATCATTTACTTGGTATTTTATCGCGCTATTCCTGAACAAGAAAAGGCTCTCATCCGTCAAGTAATTCTCGAATGTACCCAGGATATCTTCGGCATTGATCATCGTAGTACACAGGTACAGTTTACTGACTGCACGACTCAAAGCAGTAACCTTAGTAATGGCAATGGTAAAGGCATCCAAAATCAACAACAAGCTATTACTCAAGCTCAAATCAATTTTTTCATTCTCGGTTCTGGAGAAACTTCTCTAGATTTACGCTGCCAGTTATTAGATATCGCCAAACAAAATATCACTCAGCAATTAAAAGCATACGGTATTGCTTTTGATATCGAAGACCAAACCATCAATGTTGACTCACCAATCACTATCTAGTCGATGAATTTAACAGAATTTAAAAATAGCATCGGTTATCTGTACCAAACTCTATACTCTTCAAGCATTCCTAACTATGTAATTTTCCTGGGTTTTGTTTTTTTATCAATTCTAATTGGACGATATACTCCTGGTTTGATCAGTTTCATAATCAAGCGCTTCGCACCGCAGCAGGGCAAGACAATTTATGAGGAGCTTGTTAGTCCGATTCAAAAAGAATTTCAAGTAGCTGGCACTCTCGTCTTAATTGCTTCATCTTTGGTATGGTTGCAGGATTATCAAGGGGCATATAACTTTATTAAACCTTTGGTATATTTGGCAGTGACAATTAGCATTGCCTGGTTAGTATCTCGCTTGTTCCGACAACTACTTCGTGTTTATGGAATTGAGTTGATTCAAAAGCTCGGTCTAGAAATTGATGAATTATTGTTAGTGGTTGAAACTTTAGGTAATGTCATTATTGGTTTTATTGCTGCGATCGCTTTTGCTCAAAGCCAGCAAATTAATCTAGTTGGTTTGCTGACTAGTTTAGGAATTGGGGGTATAGCGATCGCTTTTGCTGCTCAAAAAACTCTGGAACAACTGTTGGGAACAATTGTGCTGTATTTAGATCGTCCCTTTATTCAAGGAGAGTATATTCGCGTTAGTTTGAACCCTCATTCTGATGATGTATTTGGCAGAGTAGAATCAATTGGTTTACGCTCAACTAAACTACGCACAGCAGCTAAAAGTACCCTCGTAATTGTACCGAATTCAATTATGGCTAATTTAGATATCGAGAATATTACCAGGGGTAAAAAGGTAATGGTCTTACTTTATCTAGATTTTCACCAATTTTTAGAAGAGCGCGAGCGAGCTTTAGTAGAGCAAATAATTAAGGAAAGTACAGATGCTTTGTTTGGTATTGATCCAGGCAGTACTACAATTCACCTATTTGAACCTGAAGGTAACTCACACCAGACAGTAACTCGCGCCCGAGTAACATTTTTTATCTTGGGCTCCTCAGAAAATTCAATTCAACTGCGCAAGCGCTTGTTAGAGTTAGCTAATGAAAAAATGTCCAAGGAATTGATAACTTACGGTATAAACTTTACCATGCAAGACCCCACAGTTTATGTTGATTCTCCTGTGACTGTGTGAGGTGATAAGTAATAAGTAATAAGTAATAAGTAATAAGTAATAAGTAATAAGTTAATACAAAAATATTTATTGCTTTTTACTTAAAGTTTATTACTCAGAAAGCCATCGTTGAGAGGAGAGTGTCAATTCCAGATGGGTTGAAGGTTAAGAACAAATCCAGGTAAGACATCTTCTCCGGATAGGTTGAGAGGAGATTGCAACATTTCAATAACTTGTCTTGGTCGATAAATTTCAACTTGTTGGCTTTTGCGATTAATTAACCACCCTCAAAGAGTGCTATTATCCAGATATTATTGCATTTTTACTTGAGTAGTTTTCAAGCTATCGCTGGGAGACATTAATTCCACGACAAAATCTGGGCAAAATGGCAACAGTATTCATACGAAGTTTGAATTATTGTTGATAGTTTGTTAAGCTTTGAGTCCTATGTAAGAAGGCATAAAGTTTATCCAAATAATCTCCCCATTTCCCCATCTCCCCCTATTCCACCACTTCTACAACTACAATAAGGTAGACCTGCCTGCCCAGATAAAACTCTCATGGGTGTTATTCCCGGCTACCAAAATCTCCACCTTATATATAACAGCACTCATTCATTAGTCTATCGAGGACAGCGAGAGGACAATCATCAACCTGTTATCCTCAAAATTCTCAAGCCAGACTATCCTCAGCCCCATGAAATTGCCCGATATAAGCAGGAATATGAAATCGGCCGCTCTGTGAGTATAGATGGTGTTGTTAAAGCCTATAGTTTAGAGAAATATCGGAACACTATAGTCATGGTTTTGGAGGATTTTGGCGGACAATCTTTAAAGATATTGCTGAATGAGCGTAAGTTTAACCTCAGAGAAGTCCTTACTCTTGCCATTCGCATTACTGAAATTCTGGGTGAGATTCACAATTCAAACGTGATTCACAAAGATATTAATCCCTCCAATATCGTTTTCAATCCAGAAACCGGGCAGCTAAAAATCATCGACTTTGGTATTGCTACTGTCTTGTCTTGCGAAAATCCTACTATCAAAAATCCTAATGCTCTCGAAGGTACTTTAGCCTATATGTCGCCGGAACAAACTGGCAGGATGAACCATTCCTTAGACTACCGTACTGACTTTTACTCCTTAGGCGTCACCTTCTATGAATTACTAACTAATCAACTGCCTTTTACTACCAAAGATGCAATGGAATTGTTGCATTGTCATCTTGCTCAACAGCCAGTGCCTCCAGATCAAATCAAAAGTGAGAGTGGCAATAAAAGCAGAGAAAATTGCCCCAAGGCGGTTGCGGATATTGTACTCAAACTGATGGCGAAAACGGCTGAGGAGCGATACCAAAGTGCCTGGGGCATTAAAGCAGATTTAGAAGCCTGTTTGACTCAGTTACAGACTAATGGTGAGATTATAAGTTTTCCCCTCGCTCGTCACGATCTTGCTAATAAATTTCAAGTTTTTCAAAAACTCTATGGCAGGGAGCAAGAAATTAAAGCTTTATTGATAGCATTTGAGCGCGTTAGTCAAGGTCAAAGTGAGATGATGCTAGTTTCCGGTTATTCTGGTATTGGTAAGTCATCTTTGGTAGCTGAAGTTCATAAACCCATTACTCAAAAGCAGGGTTATTTCATTTCTGGAAAATTTGACCAGTATCAGCGCAATATTCCCTACTCTGCCCTAGTGAATGCCTTTTCTTCCCTAGTGCGGCAACTATTAACAGAAACTACAGCACAACTGAGTAAGTGGCGAGAACAACTCCTAGTAGCTTTGGGTGCCAACGGGCAGGTAATTATTGATGTGATTCCGGAAGTGGAACTGATTATCGGTGTTCAGCCTACCGTTACTAAATTAGGCCCAGCTGAGTCGCAAAATCGCTTTAAATTAGTTTTTCAAAACTTCATGCGGGTGTTTTGTCAAAGGGAGCATCCACTGGTCGTTTTTTTAGACGATTTGCAATGGGTTGACTCTGCCACACTCAAGTTGATGGAGTTGGTAATTACAGATGAAGATACCCAATACCTATTGCTGATTGGTGCTTATCGAGATAACGAAGTTAATGAGACACATCCGTTAATAATTACTCTTGAGAGAATACGCTCTCAAGTAGTAGCACTAGGCAAGAGGAGCCTCAACCAAATTACCTTATTACCTTTATCACTAGAGCATATCACCCAGCTGATTGCTGATACTCTACACAGCGATACCGAATTGGTAAAACCCTTGGCAGAGTTAGTGGTGTCTAAAACTGAAGGCAATCCCTTTTTTGTCAATCAATTTCTTCACAGCTTATACCAAGAAAATCTGCTCATTTTTACACCTCCTCAATCTGGCTCTCAAGGTGGTTGGCAATGGAATATCGCTCAAATTGAGGCAGTAGACATCACCGACAATGTGGTCGAGTTGATGATTAGCAAGTTGAAGAAACTGCCAGTAATTACGCAGCAAGTTTTACAATTAGCAGCTTGTGTGGGTAACAGTTTCGATTTAAACACCCTCTCTATCATTCATGAAAAGTCGGCTTCTGAAACTTTTCAATATTTAGTAGAGGGAGTACTATCAGGATTAATTATAACCACTTTCGAGCCAGAATTTACTGATACGGATATAGTTGATTCTCCTCCGTTAATTCTCAATTACCAATTTCTCCATGACCGAGTACAGCAAGCTGCTTATTCTCTGATTTCAGATCATCATAAACAAGCAGTTCATCTACAAATTGGTCGTCTGATGCTGTCTAATATTAATAAAGCAGAAAGGCAAGAAAAGATTTTTGAAATTGTCAATCATTTAAACATGGGAGCTGAGTTAATCAGCAGTCAATTTGAACGAAATGAACTGGCTCATCTGAATTGGATTGCAGGACATAAAGCTAAGCTTGCTACTGCTTATATTGATGCTCTCAGATATTTAAATGTAGGGCGAGAATTTTTGGGTAAAGATGGCTGGAATCGAAACTATGAATTAACACTAAAAATTTATATAGAAACAGTAGAAGTTGCTTATTTAAACACTAATTTTGAACTAGCACAGCAGATAGCTGAGGTGGTTTTAACCAGAGCTAATACTCTGCTCAATAAGATAGATATTTATAAAATTAAAATCCTGTTTTATGGCGCTCAAAACCAAATGCAAGCAGCTATAAATACTGGCATGGAAGTCTTGGAATTGTTAGAAGTATCTCTGTCCCAGTCACCGCCTCAAGATCTGATTATTGAAGAACTCTACAACTTGCCAGTAATGAGTAATCCCTATAAACAGGCAGCAATGCGGATCTTGATGATGCTGTTTGCTTCTGTTTATATTAGCGATCCTCCAAAATTGCCGCTCATTTCCTTCACTATGGTCGATCTGTGCGTCAAATATGGCAATTCTCCCTTGGCTGCTTACGCCTATGGTTTGTACGGCTTACTCTTGTGTGGAGTACTTGCAGACATCGAGTCAGGATATCAATTTGGCAAACTGGCGTTGAGGGTTTTAGATAAATTTGATGCTAGAGAAATAAAATGCAGAGTATACAACAAATTTAACTCTTTTATACGCCATTGGAAAGAACCTGTCAGAAACACATTAGAACCTTTGCGTGAGACAATTCAAATCGGTCTAGAGACTGGAGAAATAGAATTTGCTAGTTATGCTGCTGTTAACTACTGTGCCAACTTATTCTTGAGTGGAGAAAACCTCGAAACTATTCATCAACAGCACAGGCAATATCTAGACTTAATTCAGAGTCTTAAACAGGAATTTCAGCTCTACTACGCTCGGATTTGGGGGCAGTTAGTGCTGAATTTAAGTAGTAAAACAACAGATGAACAAAGGTTACTGGGGGAGTTTTTCAATGAAAATGAAAATCTCTCAATCTTGAGAAAAAATAATAATCTTAGCTCTCTATATTGTTTCTATCTTGCTAAAACTATTCTCGCTTATCTGTTTAAAAATTATACTCAAGCTGTTGCCCACGGAGCTTTAGCAGAAAAATACGCACCAGGTTTAGTGGGGCTGTTGCCTTTTGCCCAAAATCCTTTCTACTATTCTCTAGCTTTGCTGGCTTTGTATCCCACGGCCCAAGAGAGCAAGCAAAGAGAATATCTGGAGTTAGTGGCAAGCAATCAGAAAAAAATGAAAACTTGGACAGAGCATGCTCCAATGAATTTTCAGCACAAATATGAGTTAGTAGAAGCAGAAAAAGCGCGTATCTTGGGGCAAAATGACCAAGCAATAGATTATTATCAGCGAGCTATACAAGGTGCCCAAAACCAGGGATATGTCCAAGAAGAGGCATTAGCTAATGAATTGGCAGCAGAATTCTGGTTAGAACAAGGTCAAGTAAAATATGCCCAACTCCACATCAAAGAAGCTTGCTATGGATACCGTCTTTGGGGTGCAACAAGCAAGGTGGAAGATTTGGAGAATCAATATCCGCAATTGCTTGACTCAAAACTAAGGAAAATACCTATAACTGTCACCACGACTTCTACAAATAGCAGGCTCTCAGAGGGTCTAGATTTAGCAACAGTTGCAGCCGCAGCACAGGCTATTTCTTCTGAAATTATTCTCAAAAAACTGGTGAGTAAACTGATGAAGATTATGCTTGAAAATGCTGGTGCTCAATCTGGTTTTCTTATTCTCAAACGTCGAGATAAATTATTAATTGCAGCAGGTGCTGGAGCATTAATTACTGATAAAACTAAAAATGAGGATGAGCAGCTCTGGTCATCACAACCCATTGAAATCAGCCAACAATTATTACCGGTTTCGTTGATCAATTATGTGGCTAGAACTCAGGAAAACCTTGTATTCAACAATGCTGCCAATGAAATTCAAAATCTGAAATCCAAAATTCAAAATCATGATGACCCCTACATCCTAGAGCATCAACCAAAATCAGTTTTGTGCGCGCCGATCCTCAATCAGGGTAAACTGATTGGTATCATTTACTTAGAAAACAATCTAACTGTTGGTGCCTTTAGTCGCGATCGCCTCGAAGTTATAAACATTCTCTGTTCTCAAGCTGCAATTTCCTTAGAAAATTCGCTACTCTATGAGCAGCTAGAGAACTATTCGCAAGCTCTGGAGCAGAAAAAATTAGCTGCCGAAACTGCTAACCGTGCCAAAAGCCAATTCCTGGCTAACATGAGTCACGAACTCAGAACCCCACTAAACGCTATTCTAGGTTTTACACAACTACTCAAACGTGAGCAAGGATTAAATCAACAGCAACAGGAAAAGCTGGGAGTGATTAGCCGCAGTGGCGAACATTTACTATCTCTAATTAATGACGTATTGGCAATTTCTAAAATCGAAGCCAAGCAAGTTAGCTTGCAGGAGGTTAGTTTCGATTTGTATCGTCTACTCGATAGTTTATCAAACATGTTTGAACTACCAACAGTAGACAAAGGTTTAGAGTTGATTTTAGACCCAGCTCCAGACTTACCTCAATATATTAAGACCGATGAGAGTAAACTGCGTCAAGTTTTAATCAATTTACTGGGCAACGCCATTAAATTTACTCAACAGGGTAGTGTTACCTTGCGGGTGAGAGTGGGTAGGAATGATCTTGTGCAGAGGAAGCAAGGGAAGCAGGAAAGTTCTCAATCTCTCTACTTCGAGGTAGAAGATACTGGTTCTGGGATTGCACCATCAGAACTTTACACTTTGTTTGAACCCTTTGTGCAAGCGAAAAGTGGACAGAAATTGCAAGAAGGAACTGGTCTCGGTTTGCCTATTAGCCAAGAATTTGTCCGCCTGCTGGGTGGGGCTCTCGCTGTCAGCAGTACTCTGGGTAAAGGCTCAATTTTTAAGTTTAATATACTAGTTAGTCTGGTTGAGGCAGATGACATTAAGAGGCAATCTTCAAGCAGACGGGTTGAAGCCTTAGCTCCATCGCAACCCCAATATCGCATTCTGGTGGTAGAGGATCAATGGGCAAATCGCCAATTGCTAATCCAGCTACTAACACCATTGGGGTTTGAGGTACGAGAAGCGGCAAATGGTCAAGAGGCAATTAGCCTATGGGAGAAGTGGGAACCGCAACTGATTTTTATGGATATGCGGATGCCAGTGATGGATGGGTATGAAGCCACCAAACGAATTAAAGCTATGACCAAAGGTCAAGCAACGGCAATAATTGCGCTGACGGCGAGTGCCTTTGAGGAAGACAGAGGGGTAGTGCTATCAGCAGGTTGTGACGACTTTATCCGCAAGCCCTTTCAGGAGGAGGTGATTTTTGAAAAGCTGGCTGAGCACCTAGGAGTACGCTATATTTATGATGAGTCTATGCAGCTTGCCCCAGCAGAGTTGGAAACTCCTAGACAAGAGCTGGTCTTGACCCCACAAGCTCTGGCAACAATGCCTGCTGAATGGGTTAGGCAACTACAACAAGCCGCGACACAACTCAATGCCAAGTTAATTTCGGAACTCATAGAGCAAATTCCTCAGGAAAATGCTCCTCTGAGCAAGGCTATAACTGATTTAGTCAACCAGGTTCGTTTTGATGTAATCGTGAGCTTGACTCAAACAGTAGCAAAATGAATGGCTACCCAGAAGAGATTAAAGGGAATATCCTCATTGTTGATGATAAGCTGGAAAACCTCAACGTTTTAGAATCAGCGCTGAGTGAGGAGGGGTACGAGGTTCGTAAAGCGATTAACGGCCCCATGGCTTTGATGGGTGTGCGAGCTGATCCTCCTGATCTAATTTTACTCGACATCAAGATGCCAGATATGAATGGCTATGAGGTCTGCTCTCAACTCAAAGCTGATGCGCAAACTAACGATATCCCAGTGATTTTTATCAGTGCCCTTGATGAAGTAATTGACAAGGTTAGGGCTTTTACTATTGGTGGTGTAGATTATATCACGAAACCGTTTCAGTTTGAAGAAGTTTTAGCCCGCGTCGAGAACCAACTAACCATCCGCAATCTGCACAAACGACTCCAAGAGCAAAATTTACATCTACTACAACTCAACCAGGAACTGACACGTTCTAACAAGGAACTTGAAGATTTTACCTCTGTAGTTTCTCATGATCTCAAACAACCTTTACAGGTTATCATCGGTTTCGTCAAGCTGTTAGGGATAAAATACCTGAATTGCCTCGATGCAGAAGGTAAGGAATACGTTGCACAGATTGCTAAAGCTGCCACTCATATGCAGCGACTAATTCAGGACTTACTTACCTATAGTCAGGTGGGAACCGGAAATAGAGAACTTAAGCCAACTGACTGTAACACTGTGTTAACTCAAACACTAGCAGATTTACAGATGGTGATTAATGAAAGTAAGGCTGTAATTACTCATCAATCTTTGCCCACAGTAATCGCCGATGAACTACAACTAGAACAGCTTTTCGAGAACTTGATTAGCAATGCCATCAAGTTTCACCGCCCCACAGAGCCACCTCAGGTGAAGATTTTGGTAGAGCGCAAAAATGGTGAGTGGCTATTTGGAGTTCATGATAATGGTATTGGTATCAAACCTCAGCAATCTGAGCGCATTTTCCAGATGTTCCAACGCTTGCACAGTGAGCAGGAATACCCTGGAACTGGCATTGGTTTAGCTATCTGCAAGAAAGTTGTTGAGTGCCATGGCGGCAGTATCTGGGTGGAATCTGATCCTAATATTGGGACAAGTTTTTATTTCACACTCCCCTCTAGAAGTATTACAGAATCACACTCAGTTGGGTAAAAAATTAATATTGCGAGGATATACACCTTCAATATTAATTGAAATCATCTTCCGACTGTCTCTCCAACCAAGAAACTAAATCAGAAATTTCCTGAAAGTTTAACAAAGCCTCTCCCAACTCCTCTAGTTGCCATAGGAACAATTGAGTAATTTGTTCCACTTGTTCTGGAGAAATTGTACCTAAACGCAGAGTTAGTAAACGCATCACCAATTCCAACTTCCCTTGCCGTGACCCCTGTTGTAAACCCTGTTGTAAACCTTGCTGTAAACCCTGTGCCCTACCTTCTTTTCGCCCCTGCTCTCTACCTTTTTCAAGACCTTGTCTAATGGCTCTTATAACCACATTCTTTTGGTCTTGAATATATATTTCCCTTGCCTCTAAATTTTCTAGTTCCTCTCGGCTTAAAGAAGCCCGGTTAGCCACTTCAAATGCTTTTTGTATTTCTGGAACTTCCCTCATTGCCTCTGGCACACTATCCAACTGCTTGGCAAATTTAAGAAAATAGAGCCACTTATCTGTGAGCGTCTCTAATTCTGACATTTGTTTATTAAACTTTGGTAATTCCACAAACACTAATTCAATGTCGTAAATAGGATAGTCGATTAAATAGTCTTTTTCCTTGAGAAGAAAACGAGAGATTATTTTATCTAGTCCAGTGAACATTTCAAAATCAGTAATAGTCAAAGCAATCACTGGATTCAGGAGAGTATAATCTTCCCCAGACTCTAATTGAGTAGAATAGGATTTGGCTGCATTATAGAGAATCCGCTTCTCAAACCCCTCTAAGTTCAAAACTTGCATTTCAACAATCACAGTTTTGTTGCCAGTAATCTTAGCCTTAACATCTAGATAAGTATCTTTTAGTCCACGGATTTTGGGTGCAAGGTAAGGATTGAGTATTTCTAAGTCTTCAATAGTA
Organism: Symploca sp. SIO3C6; assembly: GCA_010692425.1. Classification (GTDB taxonomy): domain Bacteria; phylum Cyanobacteriota; class Cyanobacteriia; order Cyanobacteriales; family Coleofasciculaceae; genus SIO3C6. The sequence goes on from JAAHHJ010000001.1 coordinate 109,351, forward strand.
GGAAGACTCTCATAGAGAATACCATTCAAAAAACTAATCAGAATATCTTTACTCTGTTGGGAACCAAAAATTTTCTTAAAAGCAAAATCTGTCTTAGGGTTAATAAAAATCATTGCTTTGTGAACAAAGAGTCTCTAATTAACAACTAAATCTAATAGTGAAACCACAGTCTAATTGATTAGTAGTGCTATTTTCTAGTAATTTGGGAGTGACAATTATTGGGTTTAAAACTCCCTTGACCATTATATAATTTTCCCCTTTTCTCTCCCTTGCCACATCTCCTACATTTCCTCATCTCTATTTCTCCTGTGCTTCCCTCCCTAGATAAGATAACCTCAGATTTGCCACAACTAGTTACGCGATCGCTCTAGAATGGAAAATCCAGCTATACTGAGCAATTACCTCTGAGATTTTGGTCATTGCTCAGTGATCAGATTTTTGAGCAAAACCCTTCCTTTAGGGAAGGGAGTGTCAACCTTAGAACTAAAATGACAGCCTTTCCTACATGAGCGCTAGAACACTGTTTGATAAAGTTTGGGACTTGCATACCGTCGGCATTTTGCCCTCTGGTCAAACTCAGCTATTTATTGGTTTACACCTAATACACGAAGTTACTAGTCCTCAAGCCTTTGCTATGCTAAGGGAACGAGGACTAAAAGTGCCGTTCCCTGAACGTACAGTGGCAACAGTAGATCATATTGTTCCGACAGATAATCAAGCTCGTCCTTTTGCAGATGTTCTGGCAGAAGAGATGATGCAAGCCTTAGAGCAAAGTTGTCAGGAATACGGGATCAGATTTTATAATATTGGCTCTGGCAATCAAGGTATCGTTCACGTTATTGCCCCTGAGCAGGGCTTAACGCAGCCTGGAATGATTATAGCCTGTGGAGACTCTCATACCTCTACTCATGGAGCTTTTGGTGCGATCGCTTTTGGTATTGGTACCTCTCAAGTCCGCGATGTCTTAGCCTCCCAAACTTTAGCACTATCTAAACTCAAAGTTCGTAAAGTTGAAGTCAACGGCAGCTTGCGCCCTGGAGTTTATGCTAAAGATGTGATCTTGCACCTAATCCGCACTCTGGGAGTTAAAGGTGGTGTCGGCTATGCCTATGAATTTGCAGGTACTACCTTTGAGCAGATGTCAATGGAAGAACGAATGACTGTCTGCAACATGGCTATAGAGGGAGGTGCTCGCTGCGGTTATGTTAATCCTGACGAAGTAACTTTTGAGTACCTTAAGGGTAGAGATTTTGCTCCCCAAGGCACAGATTGGGAGCAAGCAGTAGCTTGGTGGCAGAGCCTTCGCTCTGACGAAGATGCTGTATATGACGATATCGTTAGCTTTGATGCTGCCGAGATTGCACCTACAGTTACTTGGGGGATTACTCCAGCTCAAGGAATTGCCGTTAATGAAGTTATTCCTACAACTGATAGTTTACCGGAAACGGAAAAAGCGATCGCACAGCAGGCCTACAGCTACATGCATCTGAACCCAGGAGCTCCCATTCAGGGTACAAAAGTTAATGTCTGCTTTATCGGTAGCTGTACTAATGGTAGGCTCAGTGACCTCAGGGAAGCCGCCAAATTTGCCCAAGGCAGGCACGTAGCCCAAGGAGTTAAAGCTTTTGTAGTACCAGGTTCAGAAAGAGTCAAAAAGCAAGCCGAAGCCGAAGGGCTCGACCAAATTTTTCATGAGGCTGGGTTTGAATGGCGAGAACCTGGATGCTCAATGTGTCTAGCGATGAATCCTGATAAACTTCAAGGTAGCCAATTGAGTGCTTCTTCTTCTAATCGCAATTTTAAAGGTCGTCAAGGCTCATCCACTGGACGTACACTGTTGATGAGTCCGGCGATGGTAGTTGCTGCTGCTGTTAAAGGTGAAGTTGCTGATGTCCGAGAATTGATCTCATCAAACACAAAATAATGACTTATAAGACAAATCTCAGCGACTACAAGCAGCAAGTAACCGCTTTTTTCGATGGGAGAACTAACTATGATAATGATTTTACCTATCGTCGGGCAATTAGATTAGTTGAGTTGACTCCACTAACAAGAAGACAGCAAGTTTTAGATGTTGCCACTGGCACAGGCATAGTGGCAATAGCTGCTGCTGAGATTGTCGGTTCTCAGGGCAAAGTAGTCGGTGTGGATATTTCCCCAGGTATGCTCAAGCAAGCAAGGGAAAAAATAGAAGCAGCAGGGATAAAAAACATCAAACTAATTGAAGCCGATGCCGACTCTCTCAACTTTAGTGATGAGAGTTTCGATGTCATTTTATGTTCTTCATCACTGGTGTGGCTGAGTAATATTCCTGCGGCTTTAGGCAATTGGTATCGCTGGCTCAAACAAGGTGGACTAATTTCCTTTTCTTGTTATTCTGAAAAATCTTTTCTCACGCCGATCTTAGTTAAAGTCTGCGCCCAATTGTACGATATTTCACTGCCCAATTGGAACGAACCGCTTGGTACTCCCCAAAAGTGTCACCAAATGCTGCAAGAAGCTAGTTTTCAAGAGATTGAAGTCAAAACTGAACAATTGGGAAAATATCTTAGTCTCAGTGATGCCAAAAACTGGTGGCAAGGAGATAGAGTCTGGATTAACCCTAGAGGTAATCCCCTCTGGCAGCTATCACAGGAACAATTAGAGTACTTGAAAGTTGCCTACGATCAAGAAATTGAGTCTAAGCAGACAGCTCAAGGATTCTGGCAAGAGATCACAACCTTCTTTGTAACAGCTCGTAAGTAAAATAATCGGATTGAAACCGTGACTAAAATAAAACAAGTTACTGGCACAGGAATCCCTTTAGTGGGTAATGATATTGATACAGACCGCATTATTCCAGCTCGATTTTTGCGCTGTGTTACCTTTGATGGTTTAGGACAACAGGTTTTTGTGGATGATCGTACTCAAGCCCAGGGACAACATCCCTTTGATCAACCCCAGTATCAAGGAGCCAATATCTTAGTTGTTAATGGCAACTTTGGCTGTGGTTCCTCGCGAGAACATGCTCCTCAAGCTCTTTCTAAATGGGGTATCCAAGCCTTGGTAGGAGAAAGTTTTGCCGAAATCTTCTTTGGCAATTGCTTAGCCATGGGCATTCCCTGTGTGACAGCTCAACCTGAAGATATCGAGCAATTGCAATCACAATTAACTGAGAATCCTCAGAACCCCATGACCTTAGATTTAGAAGCAATGCAAGTCTATTGTGGAGACTTCCAAGTCTCTGTCTCTATGGGTGAGGGACCACAGAAAATGTTGACCACAGGTACCTGGGATAGTTGTGGTCAATTAGTTAATCAAATTGAGCAGATTCGGGTTACTGCTTCCAAATTGCCTTATGTTGATTGGGGTTCTCAAGTTAAAGCAACTTCTAGTTAGCCAGGATTTAGGCAGATGACTAGGTGACATCCTCCCCCGGTAAATCTTCAGATTATAACGGGGATCTTATAGCTCCCCCAAACCCCGTCGTTAGATAAAACGCTATCTGTAGGGTGGGCAATTTATTGGCTCATCCTACCTATCTACCTATTGTTGTTTTTGATAACATAGTTTGATCTTAAAAATTGCACTCTTAGGTAGTGATCACTTCCACTGGGAATAGGGTTTCAATCCACACCCTTGCACCATATGGCTTAGGGTTGTCGCGTCTATAAACCACCCGGCAAGGTCCATAGATTTCTACCTCGTGACCGTAAGTATTTGTTTGCCCTCGTTTCACACTAATTACTGGAGCAGGCTTTTCTGATGAGTGATTTTGGCGAATAGTCTGCTGATTGACATGAATGATCGTCACAGGGGCAGGTCTTTTCCTGCGCCAACGGGCTTTTGGACCTCTGGTTCCTTCACTTACCTTTGGCATGCCCTCTACCAAGGGAATTATCCAAGATCTACCAGCTTTAAAGGCTCCTTGAATTCTGCCTCCGGAGAGTAATTGGCGTATTCTCCTGGCAGATATACCCATGAGTTGTGCCGCTTGTGTGCTACCAACAAACATCTGTCTAAAAACCCTTCCTAATAAAGGTATAGTTTATTTTCTCATGTAGACAGTCTTCTTGTCATCAGAGAAATTACCTATAGCAATGCGCGAGCAGTGTGTTTATAAATTCAGGTGAAGAATAATTGCTATAATCCTTGTTTGACAAGCTTTTCCATCCCCTGTTAAGAGTTCCCAGCGCGCAGCGCTATATTTTTTGGGACGCTGCTTGCCTCACTTTGATGTCGTGGCATTTACAAAACCCAAAATGAATGATGCCAGTGCCACAATCGAGGTTTGCCTATTCCTATCTAACCAACGAGCGAATTGCACTAGGATTAGGTGTAAATATAGAGTTTGTGTAACCAGGTGTAGCCTGAGCCTGAAATCCTTACTATGTAAGGGTTTAATTTCTTGAATTGGATCTTTTTTTAGCATTCGCTAAACATACATTACATAAATATTTTTTGACGCATACTATAGAAAAAAACTTTTCCTAAAAGAGAACTTGAGGCGTATCAAAACACTTGTGTCAAAGCAATGTCTCATTTCCTAAAAACGAATACCTAGTAGTCCACCTTCATCGCTTTCGTCAGTAAGTATAAGTCTTACAAAAGAATCAAAATTCAAATTAAAATCAGCTGCAAACTCTGAGCGTGGAATCATAAATGAACTTTTTAGCATCATATCCAAGACCATAATCTCGCTCAATTACCAAAAATTTACCCTTTCCTTTGTAAACAGCATCGCCAATTTTATCAACTCCCTTTGAACCCTCTAAGAAGTAAACGTACTCACCAGTTGCTCTCCCATTTTTTGGATCAAATGTTGATTAGTCAATAACATTTTATTGTTGCAACTTGCTAAAAGTTAACAGAGCCTATTGACTGAAAGTGGTATAATCAGCCCACTTTTAGTTAATCTCAAATTTAAAGGCATTGCCATTATGAATAAGAGAGGTAAAATTTTCATAGCGGAAATGATTGGCACCTTGGTGCTAGTTTTAGGCGGATGTGGAAGTGCCGTCTTAGCAGGAGATCAAATTGGTTATTTGGGAGTTTCAATTGCCTTTGGTTTATCTTTATTAGTCATGGCTTATACCATTGGCGGAATTTCTGGATGCCATATTAATCCAGCGGTAACTATTGGTTTAGTATTTGCTCAAAAAGTGAATAAAGAATTAGTACCACTTTATATACTTGCCCAGATTATCGGAGCAGTTATTGGTGGTGGAGTTTTATACTTAATCGCTTCCGGAAAACCTGGCTTTGATATTAGTACAGGATTTGCTACTAATGGTTATGGAAGCCATTCTCCTGGTGGTTATGGCTTGATTGCTGCCGCTATTGCAGAAATTGTATTAACTGCCGTCTTTTTATTCGTAATCATGGGAACTACCCATCCCAAATTCCCCTCTTCTTTTACAGGTATTTCCGTTGGTATGATGTTGGCTTTGGCTCACCTTATAGGTATTCCTGTAACCAATACTTCAGTAAATCCAGCAAGAAGCATTGGCGTAGCTGTTTTTCAAGGTGGATGGGCCTTAGGGCAATTATGGTTGTTTATCATAGCTCCAATCGTTGGTGCTATTTTAGGCGTTTATGCTTACAAAATCATTAAGCCAGAGTATATCTGAATCAACTTATTTGGCACAGTTACTGGTGTGATCCAAAAAATTGCTCTGGTGTCTACCCTTTCTAGGGGGACTTTTTTCTGCTATTTTAAGCAAGCGGGGTCTAGGAAGTAATAATTCCCTTCCTTGTACTTGTAGGTAGGGGAGTGTTAACTCAAGCTAGCTTAGGGTTAATCAACAGTTGCTCAGAAGGCTGATAGATGGGAAGCTGTTATTGTCATTTCTTCTGATATCTCGATACCGGAAGCCAAGCCTCATGGTAATGCCATGGTAGCAATTAGCACCCCAATCTCGAAGCAATTATGAAATTATTAGGTGCAGCGCTTGTACTCTCTGTTTTCATCAGTGCTTGTGGGGGAAACCCACCCTCTACCCAGGATGATCAATCCCCAGCCGTGCCAGTGAAATTGCAGACACTCGAACAAGGCACAATTGAAAACAGTACCGAATTTGTGGGAAACCTGGAAGCTAAGGAAAGAGTAACTTTGGTACCGCGAATTGAAGGTCGAATTATGAAGATTTTTGTCGCTGAAGGGGATAAAGTCAATCGCGGGGCTCCGATTGTTGAGCTACAGCCAACTAAACAGCAACAGGAAGTCAATGCTGCCGTCTCTAGTGTTAATCTTCAAAGAGAAAAACTGAAAGTTGCACAAGCAGAACTCAAGGCAGCAACAGCAGAACAAGCCCTTATTGCTGCTGAAGTTGAACGCACTAAAGCAGATTTAGAAGATGCTGAAGCTAAGGTTGCACTAGTCGAGAGCAATTTTAAACGCTCTGAGGATTTAGTGGCTCAAGGAGCTCAATCCCAACAAGATTTAGCTCAAAAACAAGATGACCTTAATAGTACAATTGCCCAGCGTGATGCTCAGCAAGAATCCCTGAATACCGCTCTCAAAGCTTTACAAAAATCAAAAGAACAGTTTAAGCAAGCTGTTGCCAGCGTCGATAGCCAAAAAGCCGCATTGTTGCAGGCTGAGGCAGTGTTGCAAGCCCAGGGAGAATTAGGATCTAGAACCAAAAATTTGCAAGTTAACCGAGTAGTTGCCCCTATTAGCGGTATTGTCGGCAACTTACCCTTAAAAGTGGGGGACTACATCAATTTTGCTCAAGAATTGACTACAATTACCAGAAACGACGTTTTAGAATTGAACATCAATGTTAAGGCTGAAAACAAATCAAAACTGAAACTGGGACTACCTGTAGAGATAGTTGATACTCAAGGTTCTACAAAGATTACGGGTAAAATTGACTCGATTTCGCCTACAGTCGATCAACAAACACAAACAATCCTTGCCAAAGCCAGTTTCCCCAATGAGCGGAGCTTGCGAGATGACGAATATGTGAAGGTGAGAGTAATCTGGGATACTAGGCCTGGAATTTTAATCCCAACGGAATCCGTATCTAGAATTGACGGGCAGAAATTTGTGTTTGTAGCTCAACCAGGAGAATCGCAGACAGGAGAGCCGATACAGGTAGTTAAACAAAAATCCGTCGAGTTAGGAGCTATTCAAGGTGAAAATTACCAAGTACTCTCAGGACTAGAGGCAGGAGAAAAAATTGCTGTCTCTAGTATCCTTGACTTGCGAGATGGAGTTCCCATTGCTTCTGAATCTCTCAAGAGCGATAACTCAAAGACAAACCAATAACCAAATCAATAAGCAAGGAAGCAAGGGAAATGTTTTCCTTGCTTCCCCTTCCACAAAAATCATTTTGCTAATTGAAAACCTATTTATTTAATAGGTGTTTTTGCCTGACGTGCCATCTCGCGGAACATATTCATACTAGGACCAGGACGACGACGACTTCTAGGGGTTGGAAGCAAGTAATTCGGAGCAAAGGTGAGCCCTGCTTGAGGCTCGACTTTACCATTCTTAGCTGCTGCTGGGGCTACCTGAGGTACAACTTTCTTCTCTTGAGTAGAAGCAACTTCTGCCTTTACTGATTTCTTCTTCTTACCTTTTTTAGGTGCAGGTTCAGATTTAGGAGCTGGGGCTTGTGAGGCAACATTTCCAGTTTGGTCTATACCCAGGAAGAAATCTTGCTCTTTTTCCGCTTTGGGTGGTTCTGTTGTTGCTACAGCAGCCTTAGCAGGTTCTGGTTTTGGGGCTGGGGCTTGGGAAGCAGCATTCCCAGTTTCGTCTAATTCCAGGAAGAAACCTTGTCCTGTTTTAGCTTTGGGAGTAGCTGAGGCATCATCTTGGGATTTCTTGCCACCCAACAAATTTTTGATCGAACCTAACATTTATAAATACTCCTGATTTTGATGAGATGGATTTAACTGAGTTACCAAATGTGAAAGCTGACTATTTCAAAGCCTGAGCATTAACTAGCATGGAGATCTAGCAGGAGTCTTTCTACCTGCTATGATCAAGCTTGCTCAATAGTTACAGCACCTGTTGAGTTATGTGAATTATGAATTTTTAAGAGGGATCAGCGCAAGACTTGTCGATATTTCTTAACAAGAATTAACATTTCGACTGCAAACCCTAATTTTTCATGCTCATAAATCCAGCAGCTCATTGTCAGTAGGATCTGGTTGTTCCAACCAGTCTTGACCCAACTGAATGGTGACATCTGAGGTGAGAGAGCCAGTGCTTTCAATACGCACTTCTCCCAATCTTAAATAGCTACGAATATCGTCAGCGCTGCGACTGTCTCCTTGTTGTGCAACTATACGAGTAGTTTGCAAAGTTTCTGACCAGCGATCGCTAATATAAATATTGCGATAACCAGCCTCCCGGAGTGTCTTAACAAGGGCCTTGACTGCTTCTGGCTCATCAGTACTATCTTGAATCGCTATGCGCAAGTAGGAAGGATTAATCTCTTGTTCATCACTATAACCGATATCAAAATGTCGAGCCATCATCTGTCGAATACGGCGACGATCCGGTAGCCAGTAACTGACCTCGGAATGTCCAGTGCCGCTAAATTGACCTGGTACCAAGAGCATTTGTGTATTGGAACGCTTCGTACCTGCGCCAAAACCCACCAAAGCGACTAATTCTTCAACGGTTAAGTTAGTGTCCAGGTTAGACTGAATGACTGAGAGAATTTTCGGCACTCGCGCCAAGGTAGTGGGATTGAGTACCTGTTCAATCATGGCTCTCATGAAAATTTGCTGCCGTTGTACTCTACCGACATCGCCATACTGATCGTAGCGAAACCGTAAAAATTGCAGGGCTTGTTCGCCATTCAAACGCTGTTTGCCCTCTTTGAGATTGATGTAGAGGTGCTGAGAGTGGTCTGTGTATTTCATATCCTTGGGAACATACACCGTTACACCCCCCAAGGCATCTATGAGCTTTTCTACGCCTTGAACATTTACCCGGATGTAGCGGTCAATACCCACACCTCCAAGGAGATCACTGGTTGCTCTTGCCGTCAGTGCTGGGCCCCCATGGTAATTAGCTGCATTTAGTTTAGTCCGACCGATCCCCGGTACATAGGTGCGAGTATCACGGGGAATGGAGAGAACGGTTAACTTTTCTTGGTCTGGAGCAAAACGCAGCAACAGCATTGTATCTGAAAGACCATCAAAGGAGTTAACTAGGGCATGATATCCAAGATCTTGGACGGGTTTTTCGTCTAGGTCAGAGGTTAGAACTTTGGTTCCTAACACTAAGACATTAACTGGTCGAGTTAATTCTGGCAATCGCATACTGCTGCGGGAGATGCTCTCACCGTTAGCAAAGACTGCTTTCTCAGCAGGAGAAAGTTTAGTTTGCAGTAAGGGCATACTTGAAAGTGATACCGCTAGCATGGCACCAGCTGTTGCTGAGAGCATGGCTATACCTGTAAAGCCCATCCAAATCCAGAGCCAATTTCCTTGCTTGAGTTTCACAGACTTGTTCCAAAGAGGTTGAGTATGGTTAGGCTCCAGATGGGGTTGTTCCAATGGTTTTTGAACTCGCACTTAGCTTCCTCACACACATGCATTTTTAATGATAGGAACTTCTCAAGAGTACTTGCCTCAAGCGCTAACGCTTAACCCTGAGCCCAAAATTATGTTTTTACCAAAAACACTCATAGCAGTTTTTCTGAGAGTTTTCTACCGAATCCGGTAAATGTTGGTTAAACTTTGAGCAATTTATCCCACCTCGAAGCTTTCCTTTAGCCTTGAAAGGAGATGGGGGGATGGGGAGACAAGTGGGCACACTTACAAATAACAGAAGTGTCGGTACGTCACGATAAGTGCTTGCGTACAATCCCCTCAGCAATGCTACTAATCCCAGGGATACGGAGGGACTGACGCTGCCATAAACGTACCATCAGACCAAAACTTACTAAAAAATAACCAGAGGTAAGGATAGTATTCAAAAAATACAAGCGTAGCATCAACAATTGTGAGTTGTATACTCCTGGCAAGAGTAAAGTGTAGCTTAGCAACCAGATAAAAGCCAAGGTGAGTGACAAGCGGCTAGCTGCTTGTTGTTCTGGCTTACCCCGACGGCGGTAGAGCGTCCAAAGTGCAGGGAAACAACCGATGACTGGAACCAGATATATATATAAAAACAATTGCTGAAGTTCTCGATTGTCTTGGGTCTCAATCTCTTTCATCTGATTCTCGTGTAGGATACCCCATTCCTATTTCGGGTCAGTAACCGGGAGTAAGGAGTGTAGAATCTTTCTGAATCTATTCCCCTTTCACTATACCAATGAGCCAAATTTCCCCGCCAACATCTACCCATTCGCCGATTAACATATTTCAGCAGCCGACTGAGTGGCTTTATGCATTGTGGAAGTTTTCTCGCCCTCATACTATCATCGGCACTAGTCTGAGTGTTTTGGGCTTGTATTTCATTGCCTTAAGTACTGCTGCAAGTTCTTTGGTACTAGAGAATCTCGAACAAATGCTTGGGGTTGGGATGGCTTGCTTATGTGGCAATATTTACATTGTTGGCTTAAATCAACTGGAAGATGTGGAGATTGACCAGATCAATAAACCCCATCTCCCCATTGCTGCTGGTGAGTTTTCTCGGCGACAAGCCCAGCTGATTGTTGGGATGACTGGTATTCTGGCGCTGCTGTTGGCAGGATGGCTCGGCCCATGGTTATTCTTAATGGTTAGTACTAGTTTAGCTATTGGCACTGCCTATTCTCTGCCGCCGATAAGATTGAAGCGATTTCCTTTTTGGGCGGCAGTGTGCATTTTTTCAGTGCGGGGGGCAATTGTTAATTTAGGATTATTTTTACACTTTAGCTGGGTTTTGCAACATCAAGAAACCCTGATGCCTACGCCTTCAGTGTGGGCGCTGACCTTGTTTGTGTTGGTATTTACTTTTGCGATCGCCATTTTCAAAGACATCCCTGATCTCGAAGGGGATAAACAATACAATATCATTACCTTTACCCTGAAACTGGGTAAATTGAAGGTGTTTAATTTGGCACGCTGGGTAATAACTGTGTGTTATCTAGGGATGCTGCTGGCTGGTTGCCTATGGTTGCCTTCAGTTAATTCTGTTTTCCTGGGTATTACCCATCTAGCGGCTTTAATTTTCTTCTGGTGGCGTAGTCAACAGGTTGACTTGCAAGAGAAAAGTGAACTTACGCAATGCTACCAGTTAATCTGGAAACTCTTTTTCTTAGAATATTTAATTTTTCCAGCTGCTTGTTGGTTTTCTTGAAAATAAGAATGTTGGTTTAAAAGAGAAGAGGTTGGGTTTTCTTTCGTAAACCCAACCTATAAAATTGGCGATTATACTCCCCTTCAACAAAAAGCTTTGGATTTACTGAATGCTTCTCTATTAATTTAACTTCTTGCCCACCGCTATCGTATTTAACTAAGCCATTACCCATATTGGTTTCAGTAATCGAAAACTTATATACTGCGCCACTATTGGGAGTTTTATATAGTGTCGTGGCACAGTTTTTAGAGAAAATAATTGCGATGGCAGCAATTGCAGCATCAGTACTAGAAGATTGATCTCAGTGAAATCTCTGAAAATTAATTTCAGTACATTTTCTATTGACTGCCTTCACAAAAAATTGCTATTTTGATGACTAGAAAAGTATGGATAAACTTAATAACAACACCTATTAATTATCCTTGACTTACAGAAGAAGAGTCTGGTTAAGATACACTCATTTTTGGTTTTTTATGGCAAATTTCAATAGCGTTATTTTCAGAGACCCCTTTGCTGAGGGTACCTTAATTTTAAATGACCAAGGTATTACTATCCGCAATATCGACGGCACCAATAATAACTTAAGTCAAGTTAACTTAGGAACCGCCAATACTTCATTTATCCGGTTTAGTTCAATAGAGTATGAAGACGGAATCAAATCACCAGCTGGCGTTGCCTTCGATGCTGAAGATAACCCACTAATTGGTTTAGATGGTAATATAATTAAGCGCCAGCCTATTCCGATATTTACAATTGAAGAAAAAGACCGATTAATTGGATTGGGATTTAATGTCATTACCAATAGTGATAACTTAAGCAACGTGCCAGAGGCAGCCTTTGTTTTACTCAATCCACCAAATCGGCCTAGCACCCGCATGATTAGCAATGCTATCTCCAACCTAGAGGAGGGAGAGTCTGCCCCCAATGCCAATGACTTAAGTGCTTTTATTTGGAATTTTGGTCAGTTTATCAACCACTCCACCGACTTAGCAGCTGAAGATGTCGAGGATGAACAAGCCGATGCTGATAATTTTCCCATTGATATTCCTGCTGATGACCCTATTTTTGGGCTAAATACTCCTCCAACCCAGGAAATTTCCAGACAAACAGACGGTGGTTTGCAGTTTGACTTTCACAGACAACCTTTTACCACAGGGACTGGGGTAGCTGGAATACCTGGTAAAGTTAATAATGTTGTCACCAGTTGGCTTGACCTCTCGACGGTTTACGGTTCTGGTGGGGAAGAATCTAAGGCAGTTCGTGCCTTTTCTGGGGGTAGACTTAAGGTTTTCTCAGCTCAAACGACTGCCACCAATGATGACCTATTACCAATTAATTTTACTGGTACTGATGGAGAATTAATTAGTGGGCAAGGTGCTTTCATGGGGGTGGGCTTCTTGGCAGGAGACACCAGGGTAAATGAAAACGACAATTTGGCCTCTCAACATACCCTCTGGATGCGTAACCACAACCGCCTTGCCTTAGAATTATCTCGCTTTCATCCAGAATGGACTGATGAGCAAATATTTCAACGTGCCCGTCAAATTAATATTGCCCAATTCCAGAATATAGTCTTTTACGAGTGGCTACCATTGATGATAGGTGATATTGTCACTCCCTACAGAGGTTATCAACCTACTGCTAGCCCTGAAATCAGTGATGAATTTGCCGCGGCTGGCCTTCGTGTTGGTCATACCCAAGTCAATAACCACATCAATAAAATTAATGCTGAAGGCGATATTACCACAATTCCCTTCTTAAGTGCTTTTAGTTCAGCCCATATCCAAGAAAGTACTGATGTAGATAGTATTTTACGAGGCAACAGCCAGATTGTGGCTGAGGATGTGGACACTAATGTAGTCTTTGACTTACGCAATGCTTTGATTCCAGGTGCCATTGGCTTTGATCTCTACGCGGCAAATCAGCAACGAGGGCGCGATCGTGGTTTGGCCGACTACAATCAAGTGCGGGATAGTCTTGGTCTTCCCAGAGTGACTAGCTTTGCAGAAATTACTTCTGAGCAACTACTTGCAAACACTTTAGAGGAACTCTACCTCACTGTTGAAGATATTGACTTGCTAGTGGGATTATTTTCAGAAGACGCTATTGCCCCCTCCGGTGCAGGAGAAACACTACAAAACTTACTGTGGGAGCAATACGAGCGAATCAGGGCTGCTGATCGTTTTTGGTTTGAGCGATCGATTAGAGATGGTGGTTTCTTTACTCCAGAGGAAATTGCTGAGATTCAAAAGGTAAATTTATCTAATATTATCCAGCTTAATACCGAGATTACCAATATTCCAGAAAAGGCTTTCTTGATTACTTCACAGAGCAACCTTAGCTCAGATAGATTGCTCGATTTAACTGGTTTACTGGGACAAGGTACAGCAACAGTTACTAGAGAAGCTGCTTATGACAATTTAATTGGCTTTTATGTAATCGATAATGTTAATGGCACAGTCAACGGTATTAACCCTGGTGAAACAGGTTATGCCGAAGCTGCCTTAACTGCGAGCGTTGTTGAATTTAGTGTAGAAAACAACTTAACTACATCAAATTTCGAGATTGATATCAACAGTGGAACTCTCCTCGCCCCTTACATAATTAAAGATGGCAATATGGAAAATTTTTTAGATGGTCAAGCAGAAGCTTACTTTACTTTCGAGGCAGCTAACAGTGATGGTATGAGCCACATTCTGGAACTAGCAAATGGGAGCGCCAATACCTTTACATTCGCCTTTGAAGATATGACAGGTCTAACTAGTGATGGCAGTGATCGTGATTTCAATGATATGGTACTTGAAATTATGTTAGTTTGAACAACCCCTTTGTTAATCTAGCAAAAGTAATAAATAATAAGTTTAACGGCATAGCCACTTATTACTTATTACTTATTACTTATTACTTAAAAAGCCTTACTCTAATAGATAATCCCACATTCTTGTAGATATGGGAGACCTCACGTAGCAGAAGCTGTAGTTAATTCAATGTCTGGTTGCTCCTCAATATCTGATTTATGATTCATATCTGACTTAGGAGCAAAAACCATAATGAAGGAATCATTAGGCTTAAGCTGACGTAGACACTGTAGATGACCTTCTGCATCAGAGCGACTGCGGAATCGGCTAACGGTAGTTCGTTGCATATCCGGTAAGATACTGACTATCGCCCAAGGATAAAGACGTTCTCTGTAGCTACTCGCGTGAGTTGCTAGTGTCGAATCTTGTTGACTATTATTGTATGGCATGATTAATTAATCTGTAACCCGTGAAGGAAATGGCGTTAGTAAGTCTCTTGGCGGGGATCAACTAACGTCCCTTCTACCAAAATTAAAACCCATACTCTAGTCAGTGTCAATTGTCAACAATAGATTCTGAGTTTTAACACTAAATTAACTGAAACTTAACCTTAACTATGAGGATAAGAGTTTTGAGAAAATGGATGATGTTAGTTAAGGGTAAAGGCAAGATACGTGTGAAAACGGACACAAAGTAAAGTTTTGTAACAAAAAATTGTCAAAATCATACTACATGAACCTATTGCCTCTATTCTCAACAATGAAATCTGTGTTCAACTTTCTTCATTGAAAAATATCTTGTAGTACGTTTGAAGTGTAGAATGTTGGTTCTAAATTTATTTCCTTGAGTTGTTGAGAAGTATTTTCCGATTCTACTGGCTTTTGCCCTATAGATATAACCAAACGAATTAACAGTCCTAAAACTGCTACTGCTACAACAAAATAGATAGCAAATATTATTTGTTTTTTTATGATTATTTGCTGTTTTTTTGTACTATCAGATCTTACATTACAACCGGGGAAATCACATTGGTCTCCAAAGTTTTCTACTTCAGGATGAGGTTTATCTGAAGTACCTTTACATCTCCAAGAAGTGCTTTTTGAATTCCGAATATTCATATACAAATCCCTTAGAACTATACTTTTATAGCGCTACGCGCAAGGCAGAGGGCAGAGGGCAGAATTTGACAAAGTTTTAGCGATTTAGCTTGTCCTAACCTTAATACGTACTGCTATAAATAAATTTAAACTCTGTTTTTATCGCTAACTAAGCTTTGATCAGTTTCAGTATCATCTGAATTCGACGTGACTCTGGCACCCTGACTATACTCTCGCATTGGGGAGACGGAAATCTTGATTATTTTGCAGATAACTGTCTTGGTAACAACTCAGATGGTATCGTTTTCAAAAATGCCCTATACATCAAATCGGCTTCTTTAGATAGTTCATTTTGATCAAGCATGATAATATATTTCGCCAATTTAATAAAAGATTCAAAGCAATAATTTCTTGCTGAAATCTTTGATACAAATTCTTGAGAAGCTTCAGAGAATGCTTCTTCGTAAAGTTCTTGATGAGTGGCAATAACTTGTTCTCGCCACCTCTTTAGAGCGATGATCAGATTGTTATTGGGTAGTATTTGATTGATTAAAACATCAACAAAAAACTTCTTTAAATCTGCCCTTTCTCCTGTAGCGCCTAATCCAGCTTGAAGCAAAAGTTGCACTAACTTAGGCTCCTCTTGAGGAGCAATGACCTTACCGTTACAGTAGAGGTGAGGTAGTATCAAACCAACATTGTAGGCTTGAGATGGTGCTTCTACGAGAATCTTTTTTTGCTCATTTTTATCTAAACTATAACCCCTAAGAAAACGTTCTGTTTGCTCCGGCTCAGTGAATGATTTCACTACTTGGATAGCAATAAGTTTTAATTGCTCTGAATTTAATCCCCAAGTAGCACAATCTTTAAATAAGCTTTGTCTGTATTCAGGCTCAGTGAAGTTATTCACTATAGATATTGCCTGGTTGAAGATCAATTCCTTGAGTTGGTCTGTAGTAGTTAAATCTTTAAAGGGTAGCACTAAATCAAATTTCAATCCCCATCTGAGTTGTTGTAAGTTCCACCAGTCTTCATTTGTGAATCGTTCAACTATATTAGGACTAGTTACTAAAGTTTTCAAATCCTCATCCATATGCTTTTGCTCAATCGAGCTATGGCACAGATAATGCAAAAGATCACCTTTTATCCAGTCGTAGCGTCCGCTATCTCGACAACATCTCGTCAACGTTGCAGCATACTGTGGTGAGGAAAAAACGATGTCCACGAAATCTCCATGTTCAAGAACTTGCCATACTGAACTCTTTTCAAGGAATACTTTTCTTAAATCTTCTTCATTCGTTATAATTGTTAGCCATTTTGACATCACTTTTTTCGGAAAAATGTTTCCTACTACTCTGTCAAGTAAGTCTGCACAATCTTGTGGGTTTTCATATAGAACGTTAGATAGTTTCTCCCAGGTACTCCAATCTATAGTTTCTTGCTGTAAATTGTAAAAAATATCTCGTAACTCAGGTTTTTCATTCTCAAACCATTCACAAGTTTGTTCCAGTTTAGAACGACTAAATTTGTTACCTGATAACTGGATATCGGAAATAATCGTATCAAGTAACTTTCGTGCTTCTGCAAACGATGGTACCCAATTTACGAGGAATGCTTTGTAAAGATAATCTTTTTCAGCATCGTTTATTCCTGTTAACTGCGCCAGTTGTTGTAGATTCTCTAGAACATCATTCCTCTGTGAGAGTAATCTTTTAAGCAACTCAGCTACTTGTACATCCTTACTTTTGAGCTGCTGATACCATTGGCTTTCAAGGATTGTCATCGTCTCTACACAAGGAAGTAGAGGAGCAAATTTGAAGTTGAAGGAGTTGTACAGATGCTGAGCTAAAACGTCTGTACAGAAACTGGCATCAAGTAACGAAAAAGATTCTTTCGGCTCCCTAAAAATGTTGTCTTTAGCAAGATAGGTAGCAAATTTCCATCCTTGTTCCCAATTCTGTTGAGATTTATGGGTAACAACTTTCTTACATAGTATGCGTAGTTTCCCAACAACCTCAGTACTTTCAGCTTCCAGAGGACGCCATTGGAGAAAATTACTCTCTAGCAATTTTTCAGCCAGGAAGATATTCTGCTGGATTTCCTGTAGAATTGGGATTAGTTTATCACCTGGTAGGCTGATCCAAGTTTGTCTGATTAGCTGACAAATCTGAGAAATTAACTCACTAGTTTCAGCTTCCAGAGGACGCCATTGGAGCAATTTCCTCTCCAGTAATTTTTCAGTTAGGAAAATATCTTGCTGAATTGGCGGTATAATTTGGGCGAGTTTTTCACTTGGTAAGCTGATCCAAGTTTGTTGGACTAGCTGACAAATTTCAGAAATCAACTCATTACTTTCCGCCTCTAGAGGATGCCATTGGAGAAAATTACTCTTCAACAATTTTTCTGCCACGAAGATATTCTCTTTCTCCTGGAGTTTCTGTAAAATTTGGATGCGCTTATCACCTGGTAGCCTCATCCAAATCTGTCGCATTAGCTCACAAATCTCTGTTAACTGAGCAACAGAATCCAATTTCAAATAATTTCCTAACTTATTCCATGCAACAAAGAGTCCAAGGGAATCATCAATAAGTTGGATAATGTTGTGCCACTCATCTTCTGCTTTCTCCGGTAGCCATTTTTCCCATACTTTCTCTTGTAAGTTTTCTGGTAAAACCGGAATCAGGCGGACAACTATTTTTAGGTAAGCAGGGTTTTCCAGTGTACCTACATCGTCAGTAATTTCATCTAATCTTTTAAGTAATTCTGGAATTCTGTCTTTGGCATTAGCTATGGGACGAAGTATATCATCGACAAAATTATGTCTTTGCGTATATTGGTCAGCTTTTCCCTCCAATTTTTTTGTATTACGATTGAGCCAAAAAAGATCCTCGTCAAACTTTCGCTTCTGAGGTGAGCCATTGAACTTAATGATTAGTTTTGCCCATTGGCAATACTCCTCATTAAGATAACCCATTGCTACACTAAAATAATTACGTAGGCTAGCTGGTAGCAACAGCAAGATGCTTTCTAGATAGAATGTAGGTAAAATAGTTTCTGGAATAGAATCTATAAGAATTCGCTGCTGGTTGAGTAGGGCTGCTAGTGCAGATAAAAGTAAAGGCTGTCCTTGAGAATTAGTTTCTGTTAAACATTTTTGTATCTTCTTGACTTCCTTATCCAACTCTCCTTGGTTGAGGTGTGGAATAGAAAGAGGTTGCAAGTTAGTTTCTTGCTTTGGAAAAAGTGGGATAGGTTGTTGGGTAATCCAAGAAAGTAAACGAAAGGTTCGTCCTCGCAAATGATTGGTAACGAAGTCAATTGGAATTAACACATAACGATACTGGTGAAAAGGTCTGTCAAAGGCATCTGTGACAAACTGCTTATTAGCATTAATAGCATACATAGCTTGTAGCAGTATTATACTCTCTTGATACCAGAAAATACCTATTGCTTTCATTTGAGGGTTAGCATTAGGTGATTCTGCAAATAATAATTGGCAAGTTTCGACTATAGTATTAAGTTGGTCTTGATCTGTTAAGTCAGCAGTGCGAGCAACTATTTCGTAAACGTTTCCACTAATAATCTTACCGTGAATAAAATGGTTACAAATTGAGGATTGAGTCATGAAATTAATCAACTTTTAATTAGTATTAACTATTGGAAAATTATTAAATTAGAACCTAATGGAGTCCGATATCAGGAGCTATTTGAGACTGTCCAAAGGAAGAATAAGTTTGAAGCTAGGACAGAGCATACTTTTGACCTACATCGGACTCAGGTTAGATACTATTGATTTTGAGTCTCTTTTGGTTTAGGAAGAGATGGTGGCTTGGCTCGAATACTTTCGATTAACCATCTGATGGGTGCAATAACATTGAGGGGAACAGGTTCTTTCTCTGGATCAAAAGTTGGTAGCTTGCTTTCTAATGTCTGATTGGGCTGACTTGCAACATTGGATGGCATTCCATAATCTGGTTCTGATGATAATTGTGAAAAGTTAGATGAGGAAATATTTATTGGCTCTACAGGTTCAGATATAGGACTCAACAAATCATCTATTATCGATTTTGTTTGTGGTTGATTGATTTGTGAGTTTCCCTGTGATTGACTGTTGGTTTGTTTGGCATCATCACCAGGATATTTAACCGCCGGTTTCCATTCATCACCCTCTTTATAACGACCAACAGAAGACACACCATAAAATTTGAAACGACCTTCTAAGCAGTAGTTATGTTTTAACGCTTCATACATATTCCTACCCAAAAGCTTTCTTGCCAAAGTCTCTGGATGTTGTGCTTCTTCCCAAAGTCCTTCATCATCAATCTTGGTGACACAAAAAGCCATATACTGCTGTAGCCTTCGAGCTATTTGATCCTCAAAGGCAGATTGAGAGCGTTTCTGAAACTCCATCATCAGACCAGACAATAACCTAGGAAGTTTTTTACGCATTCGATTGAGATTCTTATCCCTTTTTGGATCAAGTAAAAAAATGATCCCATGACAACTTTTAAGGTATTCTAGGACATCTGTCTCACCCTCTACTTTACCAGCACCCTCTAGATGATTCTCGTAAAACTCGCCAGCAGCATCGATAAAAAGGAGGGTCACACTAAAGCCTTGAACAGCTCCCGACTGACCAGTTAACCTATACTGATATATTTGTAGGTTACGTGGTGGTGTTGGTGGTGGAAACGTCCCACTTTCAAAGTATTCCAATATATCTTCAATATATTCAGATGCTTCCTCATTACATTCTAAAAGCCACTCTGGGGAACGTACTAGCTCTTGGTACAAACTTGCAAAGTAAGCTGTTTTACCTGATCCGGCTGTTCCCCATAATCCTATCTGTATTTCTTTGGGTGAATTGTCTTGAAAGAACTGTAATTTTTGTCTCAGCAACTGATTGAGAGAAGTTGCATAACCCTTAATACGACTATTTACATCTGCCTGTTCGTTCATAAAACCTCCTTGTTTTTTACTTTAATACTCAGTCTTTACAAAGCAAGAAAACTAAAAAATTAGTCTTCCTAATGATTTGTTTCAGCTTTCCCACAAATAAAATTGAGGTCTGCAAGCTTACGCTCCACTAACTCCATTCGCTTCCATTCAGGGTCAGACTTAATTAGAGCCATAATTTTGGTTCTAACTCCTGGATGTTTATTACTGTTACTGCGGATTTCTTCAAAAGTTTGATTAATCAAATCAAAGAGTCGCTGCTCAATCAAAAACATTTCATACTTAAAAAGATTCAGTAGTGCTTTGATGCAAAAATCGGACACAATCGGTTGATAATGTTCACGCACAGTAGTAATTAATGGCTCAAAATGTGCAAGATTAGTTACATCAGGTTGCTTGGAGATTTTTTCAATACTTTGTTTGAATTTTTCTGAGTTCGATGTAAGTTTGAGTAATCCCCACTTCTCAGAATCAGTAATAATTGTTAGAGCAATATACTTGCTAACTTCTTGCATGGTCACTGACATTTCTTTTTCAATCCAACCATTGAGGCTAGATTGAATTGCAGCCAAATCCAGATACCCTAAACAATTTTCATTAATCTGATGAGCGACCTTTTGTGTATTGATTGCCTCCGTGTAAAGTTGAACTAAATGTTGAGCTAAGACAGGCACTTTGAAGGTAAACTGATGCCACAAATTGACTTCAATTCCTCCAACCAATTGTTTTTCTAGAATTTGAAATGTACTCCCAGCATAAGGATAATATATATCTTCAGAGGAAGCTTTCTTCCAAAGATTAGGCATTTTTTCTTTGAGGCTACTATCTATTGCCTGGCAAATATTCTGAGCGTCTGTTGTCAATTGATTGTGCCATTCTTTCAAGTCATTTTTAAGTATATTTTCTCGAAATTTTCTTAATGTAGTCTCAAGTTCTTGCTGCTTTTCTTGCAGAACAGTATTCACTTGATTCTGAGAAGAATATACACCTATTCTAGTGAGTTGAGACTGTTCTTCTCTGTATCCTGTATCAAGGGATTCAAAAATTTTATCTATTACAGTTTTTCCATCACGAATTTGTCCCTCAATACGATAATCACGAGCAAAGAGAGTTAGTTTGTCTATCAGCGTTGGAACTTGGCTGGCTTTAAGTAAATCATCATCGCTCCCATTCCTGACATCTAGCTTTAACTTGAGAGATTCGTAATTATTAGGATTTTCTAATGGTTGGTTGGTAAGAGCTTTTTGTGCTTCAAGGGCAGCAAGTGCTGAGATCAGGAAGTAGGGTTTACCTTCACCTCCACGGTTGCTAAGACTTGGATGGCTCGTATAACCTGGCAAAAAGTTTTCTATCAAATCATGCATATCTTTTGCCAAATTAGCAGGTACTTTGTCCTCGGTAATACTGTCTCTAGCATTGAGAACAAAAAAGACACCTTCACTAGATTCAACATTGCCTTCTACATGGATATACTCACGTATGTTGCTGAGTAAATCAACATCATCATCTGTATCAATCCGTTTTGGTCCTTTGATATAGATTGCCGCATCAGCATCTTTGATACCTTCACGAATAATGATATTGTGTAAAGGACTACCATCTAGTCCCGGAAGATCAACTAAGCAAACATTTTTAGGTAGCTGGAATGTATCTGTTATAAAATCACTCTCCATTGGTTTAAGTCTATAAGTTACTTTTTTCACCAAACCAATGATGCGAGTAGTAGAATTTGGGCTATTGAGATTACTGTTTTCGTCAGTTAAATTCTTTAATTCTTCCTTTTCTACAGGATTAGTCAAGGAAAAATCACGGCGAAAACTACCGATACTACGCTCGTGATTGTGATATTGCATCACAATCCCAGCCAATGTGTCCCGCAATCTCTCAAACTCTACACTTCGGAAATTTTTAGCTGTAGTAAGTCTCTGCTCTGGCTCAAACTGCTTAAGTGCATTAGCCAAGTTTGTATCTAAATTCCCCTTGAACTTTGCGCCTGGTTTATAACATTGAATAAAATTATCGACTAGCTTACGAATATTAGCTTTATCCCGGTACTCAACAGATGCTATCTGATCTTCTTCGTCAGACGCATCCAAGAAAATTTCCAGAACAGTACCTGTAGCAGCTTTGCCAGCAGCTCTTGTTAGCACTAGTTCTTGTCCTAGTAGAGCATTAATAAACGTACTTTTGCCAGCACCAGTGACACCAATTACAGCAATACGATAGGGGCGCTTATAGTCAAGAGCTTTCTCAGCACGAATTAACTCTGGAAAGCGCTTACACTCCTCAGGATATTTATTGAAGAATTCTTGGAGCTGTTTTAGGCGCTCAACTTCAGTTGCAAAGCACTGTACCTGTTGATCAGAGGCATCCGTTAAGTAATCTTGAATCTCTTGTAGAAGAGCTGTATTTATCGTCATCCCAGAAAATCTCGTTATCTGCTTTCTATTTTCAGGATGTATCAAATAAGTCCGGACAAAAATAATCGCTCTTCTACATTTTGGGAGAGTGAAATTAAAGCAGACTAAGTTAAAAGTTCCATCAAAAGTCAGTTAATATTAACCTACAGGTTTTAAGATTACAAATGTTAAACTTTTCGTAAAATTTTATTACAAAAAATTACCCTATACCTCATTTCACACTTATTTCCTCTTTATCCCAGTTAGCGGACAAGTCCCGCAGAAGCGCAGGGCACTAAAGTACCTACTACTAACAGTTAGAATTGAAGCTAACTGAGTCATTTGAAAATAGCTATAATCACTAAGTACCTGCGACATTGATCTAAGGTTACTGGTTGAGGCAGGGTGTGGGCTGTGGGGTGTAAGGGAACTCCCGGCGATTTCATAATTGTTTACACAGTTGCTTTTATTTATGTCCGACTACTTCCACTTAAGTGCTTTGGGCTGAGTAAGGTACACTTTGAGGGATGCTGATAGGCATATCTTCGTCAAACAGATTTTCAGGTTCTTGTCCAGAAGGATCACTCAAAATTTCTCTAATGAGAGGGTTATTGCAGGCTAGTTGTTTCTTCTTAATGAATTTAAAAATTTGCTCTTCATTCACGTCGTAATTTTCACGGTTCTTATGAACAAATGAAATAGCTAAAAGAGGCTTGATGTCTTGACTTTGTAAAAGTACCCACTCTCCACCTTGTTCTTTTAGAAGCTTAATTACACGCTCTCTAGCTAACATCGCTGTAGGACGGATGGGCTTTGAGCGAACCAGACAACCACGAGTTAAATCAAACTTGTCATAATCAATTAGTCGCTGTAGAGCAGCCGCGATATCAATTCCACCAGATTTCTGAATGACTGCTAATCCAATTTTAACATCTTTACCTTCTTGTTTGCCAATCACTTTAAAGTCTATATAAACTTTGTATTGTTTTTTGATATCCACTTTGGTGATAGCCTCAATTGTTACTTGCTCTACTGTTTCACCAATTAAATTATTGAAGCCCAACCAAAGGGCATCGGCAATTTCAGATTGATCCTCTAACCAAGATTCCATCGCAGTTTCGACATTTGTTAACTCATTCTCGAAGGCAGATTTAACATAACTATGATCATCAAGTTCAAAGTTGTCTGCACACCAATTTAAAACTGCCCTGACTGTAGGCTTTTGCTGACCGAATTCTCTGAGCTGATTGTCATCGAAAGGATAGAGAGGATGAGGTGGAGTTTGTTGATTTTCTTGATAAAAATCCTGTAGCCATTGAGAAACTAACGCTACAACATCATCAGAGTTGAGATAGTTTAAGTTTATAGGTTTTCTATCAGCTCTTTCACTTACTAACCGATCAATTATTGCTTCAGCTTGTGGTAAAGACTTAACTTGGTCTCTCCAGGTTTTGGGATACATCGCCAGCAGCAAAACACCGCTTTCTAGATTGTTATATAAATCTTTGGCTAAACTAGCAATAACCTGGGCTGTAGTAAAACCATTTTCATCAACTTCTAGCCTGTCCAATTCATCAAAGCAAATTACCGGAACTTTATAATCACTAGTGAGATATATAATTTGTCTAACAGCGTTTAAAGCTTCAGATTCTTGAGATTCTTTATTGTAGTTAGGTAGACCCATTTCTTGGGATTGTTCTACTGTTAAGTCATAACCAGAAAGCCAATGAATCGCATACATTTTATGAGCTTCTGAAAGAGTCCATAAAATAGCTTTTAATATATAAGGATTGTTAATGCCTGACTTAACTGCAAGCACCAGATTAGTTAACTTATCGACAGTTTTATTTGAGTATTTTTCCCACCAAGAGGGAAATTTATCAATGTATTGTTTGGCTGTGTAGTTCCAGTTATTAGCTACATTGATTAGAGCAGCTGCTAGTTCTTGCCACTGCATTACTCCTTGACTACCAAAAGCTCTCAGACTAGAAACTATACTTTGGAGTAATTTAGTATTAATCTGACTTAAGTTATCGTACTTACTCATGTAAACCAATACAGCATCACCATCTGCTTGTAAACGGTGGCGAATCCGACTGATAATATGGCTTTTTCCTAATCCTTTGTCAGCTGTGATTGTAATGCCTACCGTTTGACGTTCCCCTCTACGCACTTGTGCCACAGCTTCCAAAACTGCACTAGAGGCGTGGGCATTAATTGAAGAAACATCAGGAAAACTCTTTCCCCATATTTGTAGTGGTCTGACAATAGTATTTCCAGCAAAGGGATTCTTCGTTCTGATCAGGTCTTCAATTGTAGATATCGAGTTAGTCATAATTGTGTAAAACAAACAACCAAAAGAAAAGTCTATTAAAAATTATCGCAAAAAGATTTATGCTTAGGCATCAGCAAGAGGCAGATAGCGGCCCTAATTCCTATGGTCAGTCTATTCTGTAGAGCTTTAGGAGCATCTTTCTTGTAAGCTCAAGAGTAAGTGTAAACCTGTTGAGGATAAATCTACAATGTTTGCTGGAAGAAGACCTACTAATCTTGGTATTCAGTCATCAGGGCAACTAGCACCCTGCCCTAACTCTCCCAACTGCGTTAACAGCAAAGCCCAAGATTCCCAGCATGGGATTGAGCCTCTCAATTACAAATCAACACCCAGTGAGGCAATGGCTAACCTCAAAAAAGTGATCGAGAGTATGGAGGGAGCGAAAATTATTGAGGAAACGGATAATTATCTCTACGCAGAATATAAGAGTAAGTTGATGGGGTTTGTCGATGATGTTGAATTTTTGCTCGACGCTAGCACTAATACAATCCAAGTTCGTTCTGCCTCACGCCTCGGAAAGTCAGACTTGGGAGCCAATCGACAACGTATCGAAGCCATCAGAGCCAAGTTGAGTATGCTGAGTTAATTGAGATTTAGAACTGATCATATCAGGAATCAGCACTAAAAATCACTTTTAATTTACTCGCCCTGACTGGACAAAAAGTTATCTTGTGGAAGGAAAGTTAAACCCCATCCCGCCTGATAGCTACTTCGTGCAGATTGACCCTAGTATGTTTGATTTTGAGGAATGAGTTTAGCAATAGGAAGAAACTAGTGAATCGACAAAGTAATAAGGTGAGGGAATTAGCAATTTTAAAGAGACAGCGAGGTTTATATGCCCAGCAATGAACAAGATAGTTTTCGTGGTTGCTTACTGGGACTAGCTACTGGAGATGCCGTCGGAACTACTGTAGAATTTCAACCCCGTGGTTTGTTTCCTCCAGTTACTGACATGGTTGGTGGTGGTCCCTTCAGCTTGAAACCAGGTCAATGGACTGATGATACTTCAATGGCATTATGCCTAGCCACCAGTCTTTTGGAAGTTAATGGTTTCGATCCCAAGGATCAAATGAATCGATACTGTAATTGGTGGAAAAACGGCTACATGAGTAGCAATGGTAGGTGCTTCGACATGGGAAACACAGTTGCAGAAGCACTTGGGCGTTACCAGCAGACAGGAGAAGCCTTCAGTGGCTCTACTCATCCTCGCTCAGCTGGAAACGGCTCAATCATGCGCCTTGCACCTGTGCCCATGTTTTATTTCCCCAATCGTGAACAGGTGGTCTATTTTTCAGGGGAAAGTTCTCGCACTACACACGGTACTGTTGAATGTGTAGAGGCATGTCAGTTGTTGAGTCTAATACTTTACCAAGCCCTCTCCGGTGCCAACAAGGAAGAGATACTCTACAGTAATGATCCAGCTTCTTTTAGCGCTGATCGTATTAAGGAAATTGCCCGAGGCTCTTATCTAGAAAAAACCGAAAATGAAGTTGAAGGTTCTGGATATGTCGTGCGAAGTCTCGAAGCTGCTCTGTGGTGCTTTTGGCAGACTGATTCCTTTGAAGACGCAATACTTAAAGCCGTTAATCTTGGCGACGATGCTGATACAACAGGAGCAGTCTGTGGTCAAATTGCGGGGGCTTTCTACGGAGAATCAGGAATTCCTCAGAAATGGTTGAAGTCTCTGGCAATGGGTGAGCAGATCACTCAATTGGCAGAGCGTCTTGCTTTGGCTTCAGTTGACTCTTAACCAGGGATAATCTTGGTCTTGAATCGCATCATAGAGAATAGTTAGGGGCAAACAATTGAAGTTTCTTTTTTCAATTGCGATCGCTATTCTACTGGGAACACTTTGATGTTGATTCTCCAACATGCCTTAACTGGCGTATTAGCTGTAGGTTTAACAATGCCAGAAACGTCCACAGACCTAAGAATGCCAGAAACAATGTTTTCATTGCAGCATTTTCTATATTTGCCCAGGGAAAAGTTGAAAACAGTCCGAACAGTCCGAGAATATAATGATTATCGGATTTGAGACCTAGCATTGCTAGCATTACATGTGTTGAAAAAACTGCCGCAACTACAGTGCCAATCGCCAAGAGAACTCGTTTTTTAGTTTTCATCATTAGCATGAGCTGAGCAATGGTACCGTAAATCATCATCAAGCTGAAGAACAAAGCGATATTCACAAAAGCTTGGGTTTTCTGCTGATTATTAAATGGTCCAAATAAGCTCCAAATCACTAAAGGAATAGTAGCGATCGCAATATTAATTGCTATTGCCACTACTGCTGGACTCTTGTCACCCCAAATCAAATCTTGAACTAAAGTATTTTTCGAGAAATCTCTAAAATCAGAAAACTTCTCCCGTCGATAGCGCCCCCAATCTTGCAAAACTTGACGACTTGGAGAAAGAATAGCAATTAAACCAAAAACCAGTACAGCGTTTAAGAAAGCCAGGTAAAATAGCTGCTCAGATGCCCAATTGGATGCAAAAAATAGCTGCTCAGATGCCGAATATACATGCTTAAACAGATCTGGCTCTGAGTAAAAGTGAGGATTGTAGCGTTGTTCCTCCCGCACAAATAATCCTAAAATCAATAATTCCAAGCAAACCATCAGCAAATAACTCTGCCGCTTGCTGAGGATAGTAGCCTTGGAATTGCGAAAACAGCGCTTGATTCCTTGCCCAATCCAGTAACTCCATAAACCATAATTTAACAGTACAAAACCTGTAAAAGTAAGACCACTAGCACCAACTGGCAAGTAATACCAATTCCAGCCTAACTCAGGCGACCAAAACGGTCCCTGAAAACTATTTGGAAAGTAGTATTCGTGACCATTATATTGAAGCAGGTAGAATATCGGGTCAAAAGGATGAAACAGCGTCAGCCAAGCTAATGGGTAATCGATAAATTCCCATGGCGGATATAAAACTACAAATGATAAAGCTAAAACCGCACCACTACCTAACCAGGGCATGAGCCAACCTAACCAGGACATTAACCTACTGCGTCTACAAACAATCAAGCTGCAGAGCAAGGCAGCACTATAGAATAAAATACAGCTAGCAATAATTATTGTATAGACGAGCAAGATTTTACCTAAAGGTATGGCAGCAGCAATACCAGCCCACAAATGCAATGGCACTGCAACTATGACCAGCAGATAAAGTAATACTGGTACACCTAGCATTTTGCCCAAGATGATACTCTTTTCTGAGTGGGGGCTAAGGCGAATGAAGTTGAGGGTGCCGCGACGCTCTTCCTGGCAAAGATCTCTAATTAGCAAAAAAGTCCCTCCCACTAACAGGATCAAGATGCTAATCGCCAATAAATCATCGAACAGCCACTCTCCAAAGCATTGATCTGCTCTATAGCGGGAACCATCTGCACGGCACATATTAAAAGACAGCCTACGATATATACTCTCGAACCGCCAAAATTGCACCGCAATAGAAACAACCACTACAATTAGCACATTGCGCAGTTTGAGGCGACCTTTTAATTCCCGCATCAACTGTGGATTCAACTCTCCAATGCTTTCTAGCAAATTAGGTAGCATTAGTTTACATTAATCATCTTTTACTGCTAAGGATATCAACACCATAGCAAAAAAAGGCAAAATTTTTGCTTTTTTGCTCAAAATTCACGCTGACTTTTGTGGAATTAGCCTCACAGGGCGATAGTTGTTGGGTATCGCCTGATAAAGTTTCCAACTAATCCGAGCTACCCCCAAAAAGGAATTAGTTTAGTATTGTTGCTTGAGGAGTTCTAACTGTTATGAACTACCCAAACCCACTACGGTGAGGTTTGAGTTTATGATTTCACGGAGGAATGCCTCTTTGTTAAGTAATCTAAAGTTTAGATTTCCATGCAAGCCCCTTGACTTACGCTATTGAAGCGTTAAAAAATTCTCTAAAGCCTTAACCATCAACGGCGGCCAGCGACGGATATTTTGCAACCATTCTAAATCCTCGTAACGCCGATCTAAACCAACAGCAGCAACCCAATTACTTTCAGCTTCGCCCTTTTTACCCTCAGCCCATAGTACTGCAGTTATAGCAGCGCGCACATCTGGAAATTGCGGATATTTACGAATGAGATTACGTAGGGTACGAATAGCTTCTGATTTCTGACCAACTTGATAAAGAGCAAGGGCATAGTTGGCACGAGCAAAGGCAAAATTAGGTTCCAACTCAGCTGCCTTCTGATAATTAGCGATCGCCTCTTGCCAGAGCCCTAATCCTGCTTGAGCATTACCCAAGTTATTATAGGCGATCGCCTCATTGGGTTCCAACTCTAGCACCCGCTGATAATCAGCAATCGCCTCCTGCCAGCGTTGGAGTCCTTCATAAGCTACACCACGATTGATATAGGGATCAATTGCTTCTGGAGCCAACTCAATTGATTTGTTATAGTCAATAATTGCTGCTTCTAACTTATTCTGACTTACCCTCACATTACCCCGATTGCCCCAGCCCACGGGATTATTTGGCAACAATTCAATTAACTGAGTCCAGTAGCCTTCTGCAGTAGGAAAGTCACCCATTTCTGTAGCTGTAAAAGCTTTTTGTCTTAATTGATTAACCTTCTCAATCTGAACCTTAGTCAACTCAGGCATCTTAACCTGTGCCCATACTGGTTCAGTTGAACAAAAAACCAGTAAGGCAAAAAACACAATCAAAATCGAGCGAATTATCATCATTTCAAAATCACAGCCAATTGTATTGATTACCTAAATATTTACTACCAAGATATTTTAAGTAACAAGTTTTAAGCAAAAAAAACAAAGATTATTGTTGCCACCTATTATCCATTATTTATTACTTATTACTTATCACTTATTACTTATCACTTATTACTTATGAAAATTACTCATAATCCAAATGCTTACGTGCAGCTGGAGTTACCATACGACCACGGGGTGTTCGATGTAGATAGCCAATTTGCAACAGATAGGGCTCATAAACTTCCTCAATGGTTTGCTTATCTTCTCCCGTCGCTGCAGCTACAGCCTCCAAACCCACTGGCCCCCCACCAAATTGTTCAATCATCACACTTAGCACCAATCGGTCTGTCCAGTCTAGACCACTAGGGTCTACATTAAACACTTCCAATGCTAGAGCTGCAACCTCCTGATTAATCGGTTCAAGTTCCTTAACTTGAGCATAATCCCGCACCCGCCTCAGTAAGCGATTAGCAATTCGGGGTGTGCCCCGAGAGCGACGGGCAATTTCATCGGCACCATCTAAGGTTATGTGTACCTTGAGAACTTCAGCAGTCCTTTGCACAATTAAACTTAATTCATCTACCTCATAGAACCGTAAACGTTGAATCATACCAAAACGATCGCGCAATGGCGATGTTAAAGAGCCGACTCGCGTCGTTGCCCCCACTAAGGTAAACTTTGGCAGCGGGATACTGCGTGTTTTAGCTGTCTGACCCTTGCCAATAGTAATATCTAATCTATAGTCCTCCATTGCCGGATAAAGCAGTTCCTCTGTCATCCTCGAGAGGCGATGGATTTCGTCAATAAATAAGATATCCCCTGGTTTAAGATTTACTAAAAGACCGACAATGTCTCGCGGACGCTCTAAGGCTGGTGCAGCTGTGATTTTGCAGTTTACGCCCATCTCTGTAGCCAAAATCAGCGACATCGTCGTTTTCCCCAATCCTGGCGGACCATACAACAAGAGGTGATCCAATGCCTCAGCTCTAGCTCTTGCCGCAGCAATGGCAATTTCTAAGACACCCTTTAATTCTTTTTGCCCAATATAGTCAGCTAACCTCTGGGGGCGGATGCCTTCTTCCTGATTACCAGTTTCCTCCACAGTAGCCGTTGCTAGCAAGAGTTCTTCGCCTTTAGACTTAGTCTGTTTACCAGCACGACGCCCACTCTTTTTCTTGCGGGGTTGGGGTGGTGGATCTTGATCTTGAAACTGTTGTCTGAAGGAAGTTATCGCCATAATTAGAGATTGGGATAGAGAAAGCTGATTTTAAACCAATAACTTAAGCTTATGCTCGCTAAACGAATCTTACCTTGCCTAGATGTCAAAGCTGGGCGCGTTGTCAAAGGTGTCAATTTTGTTAATCTTCAAGATGCTGGGGATCCAGTGGAGTTGGCACAAGTTTATAATGATGCAGGTGCTGATGAACTAGTGTTTTTAGATATTACTGCCACCCATGAAGACCGAAACATCATCATTGATGTGGTCTATCGCACCGCTGAACAAGTATTTATACCTTTAACTGTGGGTGGCGGGATCCAATCCTTAGAAAATATTAAATTCTTGTTAAGAGCAGGAGCTGATAAAGTCAGCATTAATTCTGCCGCTGTCAGAAATCCCGACTTTGTTAATCAGGCTAGTGAGCGCTTCGGAAATCAATGCATCGTCGTTGCCATTGATGCCCGACAACGCCAAGATGCTAGTAATCCTGGTTGGGATGTGTATGTGCGAGGTGGCAGGGAAAACACTGGTAAAGATGCCCTTGCTTGGGCAAAAGAAGTGGAATCACGCGGTGCTGGAGAACTCCTAATCACCAGTATGGATGCGGATGGAACCCAGGCAGGATATGACTTAGAACTGACGCGCACCATTGCCGAAATGGTTGAAATTCCTGTCATTGCTTCCGGTGGTGCTGGCAATAGTACTCATATTCATCAGGTTCTCACTGAGGGAAAAGCTGAGGCTGCGCTTCTAGCTTCCCTCTTACATTACGGACAACTTACTGTCTCAGAAATTAAAAATTTCTTAACTCAACAGCAAGTACCTGTGCGACTACTACAGTAGTTGCTTTGTTCCCATGCATAGAATCACTAGCTTAATGCGATCGAAAACACAAGCTTTGAAGGTGTTAAGGAATTTAGACAGCTGTTAGAATAGACTGACTGTTACAATTCGTAAACTATGCTAATTGCTATTCTCATATTCGATGTCCTGCTAGTAGCTTGGTCGCTACACCTCATGCAGGAAGCCTTCAACACCCAAGAATTCTCTCTAATGCTGGCGGGAACTTTGGTAGCAATGTCAGCTGCAGCGATGCTAGTGGTTTATTTTCTGATGGGCAGTTACTTTGGCTACCTTACTCAAATGGCTCAATCACCTAGCTATTTATATTAATTTAGAAATTTAAATATTATTTAGTTGAATTGCTCAAACTTACGACTTGACAAAATTTAGCTACCAAGACAAGATAGTATACGCTACGCGGGGTTATAGCTCAGTTGGTAGAGCACCTCAATGGCATTGAGGGGGTCAGCGGTTCGAATCCGCTTAGCTCCATATGAAGCTGGCACAGAGTTAGCTCATCTAATTTCGCGGCTTTCGACCCTCGGTTTTACCGATGGGAGGATGTCAACTAGTGTAACTTTACCCATAACTTTGCCGCTTCGCCATGCTTATGCTTCAAGCACACC
This sequence comes from Symploca sp. SIO3C6, assembly GCA_010692425.1. Taxonomy (GTDB): domain Bacteria; phylum Cyanobacteriota; class Cyanobacteriia; order Cyanobacteriales; family Coleofasciculaceae; genus SIO3C6. Next base: position 141,584 of record JAAHHJ010000001.1, read on the forward strand.
CAGGCAAAATTATGGTTCTAGTTTCAACTTTGACAAATATTTTTAGGCAACATTGTATTGTGATAATAATCTACAAGTTGTCCAGTTCAGAAATTAAATACAGATATATTAAAGTTACATCTAGTCAAATAGGTCTTAGTACCCCAGGAGTTGCACAGACATGCTTTTAACTGCTAAGACTTATGCATTGACAGGAGATGCATTATATCAGGGTGTGAGTTTCAGGCATTATAGCGCTACGCGCAAGGCTCCAGGGCAGAAGGCTCCAAGGCAGAAGGGGTGAATTTGACAAAGTTCTAGCGATTTAGCTTGTCCTAACCTTAATACGTACTGCTATAAAACCTGATTTTTAGATCAAAAACTCTTTTCGGGGCATTAGCTATGCAGTCGGAACAACAGCGCATAATGGGTTACTTTATTGAGGAGGCAAAAGACCATCTCAATACCATTGAGCAAGGAATTCTAAATCTGCAAAGCACAATCGAAGAGGTCGAAATAGTTAATGAAGTATTTCGCGCCGTTCATTCTCTCAAGGGAGGGGCAGCACTTTTGGGACTCAACAGCCTCCAAAAAAGAGCCCATTATCTTGAAGACTGCTTTAAAATCCTCATAGAGTCGCAGATATCGGCAGACAATCAGCTAGAGTCTCTATTTTTGCAAGCACTTGATACACTCAAGGAACTGGTAGAGGAACTCCAAAAACCCCTTAGTGTAACCGAGGAAACAACTTCAGGGATTATCAATGAAACTCAATCAGTTGGTGAAGAACTCAAAAATTACCTACAAAAGCTGGTTGACTCAGGAGTCAAGACCCAGAATTCAGGATTCAGGAGTCAGGAATCAGGAGGGAATTCAACAGCACCGATAGAAGCTAGTAGAAAGCTCAGCACCTCTGTTCACCCAAATCCTCAAGCCTTGCCAGTGAGCTTTAAAACAGAAGTGCTGCTACAACTGCGCCAGATGTTGCAGCTATTTAAGCAACAGGATTTACCGGAAAACCGCCAAGCTTTGCAGGAACACTGCCTTCGTCTGTTAAGTCTAGGCGAACAATTCGACCTGCCAAGTTGGTGCAATTTTATAGAGACTTCAAGGGCAGCAATCGCTTGTACTCGAAATTCCTATGCTCAACTTGCTAACCTGGTGATTAAAGAAATCAAACAAGCTCAGGAGCTAATACTGGCAAACCGCTCAGTTGAAATTGCTCCCAGCCCACAACTGAGAGCGCTTGTACCAGAGTTTGCAGCTTCTGGTTCAGTCACAGCACCTGAGGTTAACTCCCAGACAGCATCAAAATCAATCGACTTGGAAATGCCCCAGCAAAACGGCAACGCTAGATTACCCAATTCTGGAAACAGCCCAGATATCTACCACCAACAAGACAAAAACTCTATCCAACCACAGGGCGGTGAACCTTTGGGTCAGCAAAACTTCACGCCAGAGGAAAATCAAGCCAATCCATTTGCTCCTACCCAAAATCAATCGGGTCACTATAGAGCAGCAACACCTATTGAATCAGAATCAGCAAGCATTCCTCAAGTGGGAATCACAGAACTCAATACCCTAGCTGATATTTTTGAAGGTCAGACTCGTGATTTGGAAGAAACCTGGCAAGAAGAGGAAATTATTAGTCTGGATGAAGTTGTGCCTTCACCAGAGGCTGCTTCCTCATCAAGTGAGCAAGAGCAACAGGAGTGGGATGAACTAATCGGTGAGTTAGATAATTTGGCAGTTTCAGGAAAGGTTGCCTCCGCTAATGAAGATTTGATGGCTTGGTTGGGTGATGACACCTTAGAAGAGCTGGTGCCCGAACCTCAACAAGCAATGACCTCGGCACACACTTCTAGCAAGTCTGATGCCAGAGTCGGTGTGACTGAGGAATTTAGCGATTTGCTATTTGAGAGTGATAGCTTTGAGTCCTCGGCAAAGACGGTAACAGATACTGACTACCTCAGCAGTTTGTTTGGTGAGGATAGTTTAGGAGAAAATAGCTCTGCCATAGAAAATAAAACTGATATTTCCCACGAAAAAGCCTTAATTGAACTTGGACTTGACTTAAATAGTGTAGAGCAATCAGAGGCACTACCTGAAGTTGAGTCACTCCAGGACTTGTTTGCGGCAGATTCAGAAACAGCTTTCAAGCCGGAGCCAGAGATAGCTCAACCAAAGGCGAGTGCTAAAACAGAGCAAGTCTCAAAATTACCCGCTCTTCAAGAACCAGAATCTGGCAAGGTTAAGTTTAATCAATTAGAAGCCATGCTAGATGATAAGCAATTACTAGCATTGCCAGAAACACTAAAAACCCCTACCTCGAAGATAAAATCAGCCTCAGCAGAGGCGGACGTATTTACTGAACTTGAACTTTTCTTAAATGAACAGACACCTATTCGAGCTGAGCAAGCAACTGTTCTTTCTGGAGCCTCAGTGCCAACTCCAGAGACTATTGAAGATGAATTTAAAGACCTAGAGAAACTACTAGAGCAGGTTGATCAAATCGGCAGAGCTAAGCAAGCAAGAGTTGAGTTGCGCCAGCCTCGTCCTGTTGGTCGTCCGCGCTCACTGCAAGTGAGAGAACAAACAATGCGGGTGCCAGTCAAACATCTAGACAGTCTCAGTAACTTGGTGGGAGAACTGGTAGTTAATCGCAATAGTTTAGAACAGGATCAAGAACGTCTGCGCCAATTCCTAGATAATCTACAGAATCAAGTATCGGCCCTGAGTGATGTAGGGGCAAGGATGCGAGATTTGTATGAGCGATCGCTACTAGAAAGTTCTCTGTTAGCCAGCCGTCACAACCATCAATCTGCAGTTAATTCAGGACAATCCTCTCTCAAAGAGCATGGTGAAGAAAAAGAATATCACCCTCTGGAAATGGACCGCTTCACGGGCTTTCATTTGCTTTCCCAAGAGATGATCGAGTTGATTGTTCAAGTGCGAGAGTCGGCTTCTGATGTCGGGTTTTTGGTGGATGAAACCGATCAAGTTGCCAGAATACTGCGACAGGTTACTACCCAACTGCAAGAAGGTTTGACGCGATCGCGTATGGTGCCTTTTGCTTATACTGCCGACCGTTTGCCCAGAGCCGTGCGCGATATTTCTCTAAAGTTAGGCAAAAAAGCAAATTTGTATGTTGAGGGTAGGGAAGTCTTGATTGACAAAATGATCCTCGAACACCTTTTCGATCCACTCATTCATCTAGTCAACAATGCTCTTACCCACGGAATTGAGCCTCCAGCCATACGTCAAGCCGCTGGGAAACAGCCTGCAGGTACAATCATACTCCGGGCTTTCCAGCAGGGAAATCAGACGGTAATATCTATCTCTGATGACGGAGCGGGTATCGATCCTGAGCGAGTCAGGAACAAGGCAATTGAGAAGAAATTAGTCTCACCAACGGAGGCAAAAAGCCTCAGCGACTCAGATTTGTACGACTTTCTCTTCCATCCAGGCTTTAGTACTATTGACAAAGCTGGCGAGTATGCTGGACGTGGCGTTGGTCTAGATGTCGTACGTACTTGTATGAGTGAAATTCGCGGTGTGATCGGCATCGATTCTAATTTCGGCAAAGGCACCACCTTTACAATTCGCCTGCCCCTAACCCTAAGTATTTGCAAAGCACTCTTCTGTCTGAGCAATCGGGCGCGTATTGCCTTCCCTATGGATGGGGTGGAAGACGTCTTAGATATTTCTCCAGATGCAATTAAAACTAACTCAGAAGGAAAAAGCTGCATTCAATGGCGAGACACCCTACTGCCATTTCAACACCTCTCTGATTTACTTAAATATAATCGCCATCTGAGTAGGGGCAATGTCTATGGTAAACGAGAAGACAACTTGATTTCGATTGTAGTTCTGCGCAGTGTCGGCAACTTCACAGCTATCCAAGTAGATCAGGCCTTGGGCGAGCAAGAAATTGTGATTAAGCAACTGGAAGGACCAGCACCGAAACCTGTAGGCATTGCTGGAGCCACTGTCTTAGGAGATGGTCGGATTATGCCAATTGCTGATGTCCTGGAACTAATTGATCTTGCCAAGGGTATTCGCGGTGGTGTCACCATCTGGCAAAGAGAGGAAAACTCAATTCCAGATGCAGTTGAAATGACAGAAGCTAAGTCTGAGCCAATGGTTCTGATTGTGGATGATTCAATTACAGTGCGCAGTCTTTTGGAGATAACTTTCACGAAATCAGGTTATAGGGTAGAACAAGCTCGTGATGGTCAAGAAGCCTGGGAGAAATTGCGTTCTGGTCTACCTTGCGATGTAGTTTTCTGTGATATTGAAATGCCTAGAATGAATGGTATTGAGCTGTTGTCTAGGTTACAAAAAGACGAAGACTTACGCCATATACCAATCGCCATGCTAACTTCTCGCGGCGCTCAACGACATCAGCAAGAGGCTGCCAAATTGGGAGCTAGGGGCTATTTCATCAAGCCCTATCAGGATGAAGTGTTACTTGATGCCGCTCAGCGGATGATTAAAGGGGAGCAATTGTTTGGCAGCAGCAATTCCTGAGGCAAAAAAAAGTAAGAACGATTGAAAATGAAGGCTCAAATCAAGGATAAGCGTCAGCATAGACTCCGAGAGGGGGTAAGGATGATAAAAATACCCTGTTTCAACTTAATCAGGGGAGACAGGAGTACTCATATTAAAGACTGGGAAAATTCCTCAAAACCCTATCCTGGCAGACTAGATCAGAGCTTTAGTCAAGCTTTGCTAATGGCGTTAGGTCTTTTGGGAGTGATACTGTTATCGCCCTCAGCAGCAAAAGCCCGAAATTTGGATCTACAGGTAGGGGTGGTGCAGAGATTTGGAGAAGAGCCGACTGACCAAATAACGCTGGAAGCAACTCCAGGGGATCTGCTCACTGTACGTTTTTTGTCAGGACAGATGCAAGAGCAAACTCTGCAAACTGATAGCTTGAAGCTGGAAACTACGCAGAAAAGGTTACTATCACCAATAGTAGAAGAGCGCTTAGTGCTGAGCAACCACGGTACTTTTGAAACTGCAGAAGACAGTGCTAATCAGTGGCGCAATCGGGGCATTGAAGTTGAGATAACTCAACCAGAGCGCTGGCAAGTATGGGCAAAACGGGATGTTTATCGGACACCTTTACTGCGACGCTTACTGCTGCAAAGTCTCCAAGCTCAAGGCAACAATAGCGCCTATCTCGAGACGCAAATTTTGCCAAAGGTTCTACAAGCATCATTTGTAGTTAATCACTATCGCTACAATCGTCAAGAGTTAGAAATTTCAGCTGGTAAAAATCTAATTAGGGTAAGTAAAGGAGAAAAAGATAGACGCCCTCGTCTGTATCCTGGAAGCCTACGATTTCAGCCTAACTCCTACGGTACCTATACCCTAGTCAATCGGGTACCTCTAGAAAGCTATCTACGGGGTGTTGTGCCTCACGAAATTGGCGGAGGGGCTCCCTATGCAGCAGTGGAAGCTCAGACAATTATTGCTCGGACTTATGCTCTGCGCAACCGCCGCCGATTTAGCGCTGATGGTTACGAACTCTGTGCAGATACTCACTGTCAGGTTTATAAAGGACTAACAAACACTTGGCTCAGTGCAGATCGAGCCATTGCCTCAACTAAGGGTCTAGTGCTGACTTACAATAACGAACTAGTAGATGCCCTCTATTCTTCCACAACTGGCGGTATCACAGCTCCCTTTAGCGACATCTGGAATGGTTCAGAGCGTCCTTATTTAAGAGCTGTGGTGGATGCTCCTAGCCTGGTTTGGGATTTGTCAAAAAAATCCCTAGCTCCAGAACGTAATTTCCGTGAGTTTATCAATTTGGAAGAGGGATTTAACGAGAGCCAGAGGAGTATCTTTCGCTGGCGCAAACAAAGCAGCCTCGAACAAATTGCCCAAGATTTAAAACGCTATCTCAAAAGAACCAAAAAACCTAATGCTGATTTTACTGAGATTAAGGGCATGCGAGTGGTAGAGAGATCACCAGCAGGAAGGGTTCTTAAACTAGTAGTAGAAACTGACAAGAGTGTTATTGAAATCAAGAAAAATGAAGTCCGCAGTGCTTTTGGCCCTCCTCGCAGCACTCTCTTCTATCTAGAACCAATTTACGGAGCAGATCAAACTCTTAAAGGCTATGCTTTTGTAGGCGGAGGCTTTGGACATGGAGTAGGTCTAAGTCAATATGGTTCCCACAACTTAGCTAAACTAGGTTGGACAGGAAAGCAAATTCTCAGCTTCTACTACCCTGGAACTCAAATTAGAACCCTAAATGACTCAATTGTCTTTTGGAAGGCGCCCACAGACTTACAAATGCCTTAATTGCAGTATCCATCCCTATCCTGAGACCGGAATGGATATTGCCATGTTAGTTCAATTATTGCAACTTAGTAAAGTTCTTCCTCTTGGTGGGTGAGGATCGTGCAATCAGACCTTGGGTAGGCGATACAGGTGAGAACAAATCCAGCTTCCATTTGATCATCATCTAAGAAAGACTGCTCAGATTGATCAACCTCACCATCTTGGATCTTACCAGCGCAGGTAGAACAAGCACCAGCGCGACAGGAGTAAGGAATCTCAACACCCTGTTCTTCAGCAATATCTAGGATATACTCATCATCTGGAACCTCAATAGTGCTGTCTAGCCCTTCTTTTTCGTTAAGTAATCTGACTTTGTAAGTTGGCATATTGTTGATCCTCTGTAGTTGATTGTGGAACGGCAGTAGAAAGTAAGCTGAAGTTTAGTTCACACAAGTGCTCTCGCCGATAGTTAGGCTGGCTTGGTTGTAACTACTTCACTTCCGATACTAGGGGAAAATCGTTCAGATATTAAGCAATATTAAGAATGAGATTCTTAATTGAAGATAAAATAAGCTATTCTTATTTATTGTTAGAAAGGATTCTTGAGTAAGAATGAGCTGGCAAATTTTTCCTAAAGACTAGTATACAAGGTTTTCCGTTACTCCGAACCTACCTGTCTTTTAGTTTTAAGCCCCTCATTAATTAGTATTAATTATATTTATAGTCAGAATCAATGATTTGTTCTTAGCTCTCCACACTAAGTACCTACAACCTTGACAAGGTTACTGGTTGAAGTAGGGTGTGGGGTATGGAGTGTAGGCAACAGAATTGATTGACGATGCAAGCGTGAGGGCAAATTCATTTTCTACCCTGCAACCTAAGAATCCCCCGGCTTCTAGCCGTGGGGAGTGTCAACATAATTTTGGTCACTTTGGAGTTAGTATATGTAAGTTATCACTAGCAAAATTGGAACATTCTGCTGCACAAAGTGACTTAAGCACCAGCTGGAACAAAGTCAACTTCCTCTGTTCCGTCAGTTTCACCCTGGCCCGATGTCATTTGTTCCCCATTGATTTCCACAGCAAAAGGCGTGTCCTCTAGGTTGAGATTGTAGTCAGCTGCCTCTGCTGTATATCCTACGCTAGCAACCATCTGACGACCTGCATCTGTGTAGAGGAAAGCCAACATTTGGTTCTTTTCTTTCTCATTATCGTAAGCCCAAATTACCATATATTGTTGACCCTGATAGTCAAAGACCTTAGGCGAGCGAGTGGGAACATAACGACCAGGGGCACCAAAACTCGTATCCAAGAACTCTTGAACAGAGCTGTCTTCTACATTGGCGTAGGCGACTTCAGCTTCAGATGTGGGTTCAGGATCAACTTCACTTTCTTCTACTTCCTCTTCTTTGCCACGATTACGGAAGTAATCTACAGCTAGTTTAGTGCCAACTCCACCAGCAGCAGCTATACCTGCACCAATTAGAAAGTTGCGTAGTTTACCCATTATTTTCTCCTATGCTATTGCCCATATTCAGGTAAATAGTATCACTCTCAGTACCGATTGCTAAGCTGAAATTTTACTAGCTTTTGAGAGAGGGAGAGCTAGAGATAGGGAAATGGGGAGAAAGCAACTTGCTCTGAGCGGCAAAAAGATTTGATTAATCACTTAGAATTGCTAAAGCAGCTTCATTAGCATCATGTCCACAGCCCTCAAACTAGTATCTGAAAACCTTTGTTTCGGTGGTACAGTTGGTTTTTACACCCATCTATCTCAAACTTGCAATTGTGTGATGCGGTTTGCCGTCTATCAACCGCCCCGAGCTAAATCAGAACTGGTACCTGTTCTCTATTTTCTTTCTGGTCTCACTTGTACTGAGGAGAATTTTATGGTAAAGTCAGGTGCTCAGCAGTTTGCAGCTAAGTATGGTTTGATGCTAGTTGTTCCTGATACCAGCCCTCGCCATACGGGTATCCCTGGTGAAGACGATGACTGGGACTTTGGTACTGGCGCTGGTTTTTATGTGGATGCGACTGTTCAACCTTGGGCATCCCATTACAAAATGTACAGCTACGTGGTTGAAGAGTTGCCTGCTTTGATTGCCGAGTATTTCCCGGTAAAGGTGGATCGACAAGGTATTTTTGGTCATTCAATGGGTGGTCATGGAGCTCTAGTTTGTGCCTTGAGAAACCCTGAGCAATATAAATCCCTTTCAGCTTTGGCACCTATTGCTGCACCGATGCGTTGTCCATGGGGTCAGAAGGCTTTTACCAATTACCTCGGTTCGGACCAAGAGAGTTGGCGTGCCTACGATGCTAGTGAACTAGTACTCAGTGCTGGCTATAACCGTCTGATTGTGATTGATCAGGGTACAGCTGACCCATTCCTCAAGAAGCAACAGTTGCTTCCTGAGGAGTTTAAGAAGGCTTGCGAACAGGTTGGTCAGCCATTAACCTTACGTTTTCAGGTAGGATACAATCACAGCTATTACTTTATTGCTAGCGTTATAGAAGACCACATCCGCCACCATGCCCAGGCTCTTTGCGAATAAGTGGATGGCTCCGTCACCTTCTCCTGCTAACCCTTGAGGTAATAGCCCACCTGCTCGGAGGGCTTTAGGGGCATAGCTTCGCGTGCCGCTTATAACGGGGGACTTCTCCCGGAATTAGTTGACCATGCTTTGTGCGCTAGAGTACTTAGTTTAGTTATAGATTTTTTCTTGATATTCTTTGAGACAGGTATTTAAAATGTGAAGGTCATTATCGCTAAATTCATCGAGTTTTTGATATCCTTCTAGTCTGAGGGCATAAGGATAGGTAAGGGATGAAGAAGTATTTTCAAGATTGAAGTTATCACCAGTTGTCGCAATGGTCGAAAGCTTTTGGCGAGCGATCGTATGAGACAAAGCAGCAGTTTGGTTATAGGGATTGACAACAGTCAAATTCATTTGCTCGGAATCAACCTGACCATAAAAACAGCTATACTCGGATTGAGGCAGATACAGGGCACCAACAACTGTACTCTGACGTGCTTTAAATACTATATATTCTTTACCAATCTGGTTTGGTTGTGAAGACTGACCATAGAGATAGGTTCCGTCTCGAATCGATGTATTTGAACTTAGCGTTTGTGAGATCAGTACCGTACTCGAATCTTTAGCACCATTACCATGTTGCTGTTGAGGAACTACTGTTGCTAAACTTGAGGCATGTGCTGCTAATCCTAATGTTAGGATTAACCCACTCAGCGGTAATTTGCAAGCACCCAGTAGCAAACCTGGTGAGATAAAGAACTCACATAATTGGTTGATCACTGTAGTTACCTCCTTTAACAAAAATCTTCAGCACCTTGAAATTTGGACTTAACAGAGGTTAAGTCACTTCTGTCAGAGGTCAGAATCAATGAAAAAATTTTTAATTGTAGCTAGAAAGTAGTTTTGCTGGTAAGCATCGTGATATCAAGATCAAAACAGAAAAGTAACCCTTGTTTTCCTTTACCACAGTCGGTTTATCAAGCGTCACACCAAGCGTTCACTTTTTTTCGGTATACCTTCCTCACGGTATGAGGTTTTCAGGTATAGCACTACGCATTTAAGCTAGGACAATACGATTTGGTTTAAAGCAAGATTGAAATAGTGCAAAAAAATAGATATCCTCAGGTATTTGCGTAGTGGTATACCAGGGCAATGCTGGCTGCACTTAACTAAGTTAATGAAAAAACAATGAGTGATACTTCCTTCCTTTGAGTGAGTAACTCCTCACCCAGGAGAGTAGTTTCCCTCAAACTTGGCAAGTATTGTATAGAAAATTCAATTTAGTCAAGCTTATACGCATTTAAATTGCATATTCTTCAACCAGCTAGGAAAGTAAATCTGAATGGGAATAAGGAACATTACAAGGGTTGATGCTCCCTATTCCCTAGCAAGAAGCTTTACTATTACTACTAGTTGCTTTTTCTCCAGCTATGGTTCGGAAGTAATTAGCTTTCCCAAAAGCAAGATTTAAGTGTTTAAGCAAACTTAGCAACAAGGAATTTTGCCTAGCTAGCTATATACTCCCGGAAATTCCGATGGAGACGCCGCAGATGGGCAAGAGCTTGATGTTCTAACTGACGCACTCGCTCGCGGCTGAGATTGAGTCTTTGACCAACTTTTGCCAAAGATAGTTCTTTGCCATCTTCTAAGCCAAAACGCAGCGCCAGCACTTCTCTTTGTTGGGGTGTTAGTTCCCCTAAAAGGTTGTCTATCTCTTGCCGCAGTGACTCTTGAGTCGTGTAATTGACTGGGGTTAAGCCTTGGTCTTCTAGTAAATCAGACAACTCAGTGTCTTGATTATCTCCAACCCTGACATCAAGAGAAATTGGCTGACGAGCCATGCTTAAATATTCTCGAACTTGGGCTGGCTCTAAATCCAACTGCTGGGCAATCTCCTTAGCCGTAGCGTTGCGACCATACTTTTGAGCTAGTTCTCGTTGTACTTTTTTGATTTTGTTGAGCTTTTCAGTGATATGGATCGGTAGTCGAATTGCACGAGCTTGCTGAGCGATCGCGCGAGTGATTGCTTGACGAATCCACCAGTAAGCGTAGGTCGAGAACTTATAGCCCCGCATGGGGTCAAACTTTTCAACTCCTCGCTCTAAGCCCAAGGTTCCTTCCTGGATCAAGTCCAGAAATTCCATATTGCGCTTCTGATATTTCTTGGCGATTGCCACTACTAGGCGTAGGTTCGCTTCAATCATTTTGCGCTTTGCCCTTCTACCTTGCTTTAGGGCTTTGTTCAGGTTCGTTTCACTCTGATTTATAGATGTCGCCCACTCTTGGTTAGTCGGTTCGCGCCCTAGTTCTTTAGATAAGGTCTCTTTTGCTGCCAAGAGCTCCATCATCTGTTGCACTTGCTTACCCAAGAGAATTTCTTCCTCATTGGTCAGCAAGGGCACGCGACCGATTTCATGCAGATAGGTGCGAACCATATCTGCATAGAAGGCGGGTTTGGTGTTCTCTTTCTGGGTTTTAGTGATGGGCATGAGTGTGAGTGGTGATTTATCTTACAAGCAGTAAATCTGTCGCGAATCTTGACCTCAAAAGCAACTACGATCTCTCACCCTGAGTATATTGGCGCGAATCTGTCAACATTATCTGGAAACAGATTTGCTGATCAAGGGACCTCCTCATTAACATCGGTTAGAATTGGTCAGGCGATCTATTTTATATACGGTGTGTATGAGTTGAAGCTGGATTATCAGAAAAGTCTCTCTTCTGTGAGTCTGCTGTATTCCCCAGCAGATCACTGCTCATGAATGGGAAAGAAGACAACAACTCGAAGTCAGAATGAGTTCGCTTTACTCCAAAAGTATCATAATTTTAGACTGTGGTAAAGGCGGAAAGGTTCAGCTTATTTTTGGTTTTGGAGTGGTGTCGCAACATTTATTGAGTCCTCCTAATGACACCGAAGATCGTGACTTAAGTCGCATCACATCCCTAATACAATAATCACCCACTAAGCCTTGAATTACTCAAACCTCTCACATGGAGATAACCGAACTGGATCAGGTCGTGATGTTTTTACGCTTAAACTTAAATTGTATCAAATCATTTTCAAAATGAAAACTTGATCAAATTTTCCAAAACTAGTACATTCTTGTACTAATAAGAGTAGGGCTAATAGAAGCCTTAACTCTACCCATGCAGGCGCATACCGGTAGGGCTATTATCCGAAGGGTTAGTGGTGGAAATGTGTTACAGTGGGACTTCTTGGAGCTCAGTTAAATTGGCAAGTAAACCTTTAGTATTATTAACCACACTTTCCGGTGTCCGCTGACAACGCACGGCAAAGGAACAGTTTTGACATCGACCGGTTGATGCTGCTATTTGAGGAAACCCAATGGGATCATCCTGATAGCGCTGCTGCCAACAACTTAACTGCCCCAACAGCTCAGTTAAATCTTCTCTATTTTTCTGATGTTGTATTCTACTATAGCTAAATTTGAGACTTTGGGGACGTGGCTGGGACTTGACAAACCAATAAGTCATAGAAATTTGCTCTGGCAAATAATCACTAGTTTCGGTCAAAACATAGAGATATAGGCGTGTCTGCCAGTCTGTAGCTAAGGGCTGACGATTTTTAGGTTGAGGAAAAGTTTTCCAGTCGAGGATTTGGGCACAGCTATTAGTTCCAATCAATAAGTCGTAGACAACTGTCAATAGATAACCATGGAAATTTAAAGTGCGGCAATGTTCAGATTCCCGGAAGGTTTGAGTATCACGGTTCAACACCTCAGGAGCAGCATTAATCAAGGCGCTAAGCCATTGATGTAGTTGTTGCTCACCTTCAACTAGTGATTCCACCGGCAAACCCAACTCTCGCTGTTGCATCAGTAGGTGAAAGTGGCTTCCCCAACTCAGACGTTCCTGTTGTTCGTAAGATATAGGTACTCCCAGTTGGTCAAAATAAATGTGTTGGAACTTACGGGGGCAGTTTTCTAGCAAGTTCAGATGTCCTTGGGACAAACGAGTAAAGGGGAAGGAATTGATTGAGTGGCTCATAATTTAGTCAGAACAAACACATTACCTTGATTGCCTCGTCCAATTCGTAGGTCTTGATCAAGATAGGTAATCTCTAACCAGCCCTTTTGCTCACGCCTGTTAATGCTGAAGTCAAGCCCTAGAAATTTTTTCCCAGCTTCGATTTGCTCGATAAAATTATACGGAGATTTATAGCCAATTAGGCTCTGGAGACCAATGATTGAGCGCTCAAAATTGACGTTGACTCGTCGTTCAGAAGTAGGTTCAAATTGAGCCCCAACACTAACAATGCCTTCGAGATAAGGGAGAGTAGAGAATTCAGCAATATTGTAAAGCTTGCTATCTTTGGTGCGAATGCATTGATACACTTGAGAGAGTGTTGCCAGCGGAAACTGATCGAGGTTTAGTATATCTTTACTGGTAGTGTACAGTAAGCGCCAGTCACCCTCTAACAGCTCAGCGGCCTCCAGTGGTCTAGGGTTGGGGTTGCGGTCTTCCAGTTTTGCTATTTCCGAGAGAATTGCTACTTTATCAGTTTCAGTTGCCAACAAGCCACGATTCTTGCCAGCGATCGCTTCTAATAGTTCTGCTTTGCTCATGATCCAACACCAAGTTATGTTGATATCCTAACTTTGAAATCTTCCCCGACTATCCCCAACTAAATTAAATATTACCGAAAAGAAAAGGACGGGATTCCCTAAATTTTATTGATGAGGATCAGCCCGTAGTCCAGCTTAATCGCACTCCAAACTCTATATACTAGATATATTACACAAAAGTAAACAAAGCTCACGCCGACCTTCCAGGTACAGACGTGGTGCTTATCGCCAATCTAGTTAACAACCATTATCTAGCTATGGAAAACCCTTCTTTGCGCTCAGAACCTCGTGAACAACTAGCCCAAGTCATCCCCCACAAGCAAGAAACCTCTCTGTTGGATTGGTTAGAAGCGAATGGTCGGCTCTTGGAGAGAGATACTCTCAGCGAAAGTGAAACTCTCATTGACTCTGAAGAGGAAATATCTGAGCTGATGGGCGTCGATGACCACTCTTATGATGAAGATGATGATGCTGAAAGTCTAGATAATTAGTTATTGGTGGCGCACAGCAGAAATAGGTTGCATCTTAGCTTGTGCCCCCAAAGGCAAGATTATGTGACTTAGACTTCCTGCCAGAGAACGGCACAGCCAAGAAAATAGGGTAATCAGTGCTTATGATTTGGTTGTTGGTACGTGTGTTTGGCGTCTGGAAGCAGTTTTACAACTCCTGTTATTTCTTCTAGAACTGAGAGCCTTCTCTCAATTGCCGCAAATCTTTCTTGAGATGATGATATGCCCAAATAACTTTTGAGGGCTTCGATCACCACATCCGACTTAGATTGCCCGGTTTCTTTCATCCGAGCTACGATGGCCTCATTTAGCTCTGGAGAAATCCTGACTCCAATGAATGGGTTGACCATATCATCAGTCAAGTAATTAGTTTAGTACTATCAAGATAAATCATAACATTGTCTTGTTTAAGTTTATTCTTTTGGGATGTTTACTTCATAAAAATTGAAGTAGGCACTCAACTTAATATTCAAAAAAATTAATTAATTGCTCAACAAGACACAAATAACTCGAGGAATGATAAGTACTGCTGAAAACTTGAAAATTTGCGTTATCGATATGATAACATAAAGTTATAGTAGAGCTGTTTACAGGCTGTGCAAGTAATCTAAGCTTTAAGAACAGAGATGTCAAATTTTTGTCCTTAAGTTTAGACAAGTGTTCACTCAAGCTTATGTGTTATGTACCGACTTCAACAATGTCAAGTTGTGCTATTAATCTTAGAAATCTTCAAAGTCGAGTAGGCAATAGTTATGATGCTAGAGCTATTGGTTTAGTGGTATGACATTCAAGAATATCGCACTAACCAAGTGCAGTTCCAAGCAAGCAGCAAGCTAATCGAATATCAGCTCAAATAGCATGGTAAAATAACCGCGTGTTTACCATTAATGAGGATTTCAAACTGATTCTCCATCTCAAGCAAGTAGCAACCTTTTCTAAATGGTTGAAAACTGGCTGCGGGGTTGGGAATTTATCTGGGAATGAGCAATAAATATTGGATAAATTTTCTTTAATGCGCAGCCAATGCCTGTAGATTAAGAAATTTTTTATCCGTTCTTGACAATAATGCATTTGAGCAGGCTGGAGTTGAGTCGTCAGCTCGGGGTACCCAACCAATTGCTGTGGGTATTGACCCACACTCTTGAAAGGAAGGCTACACGGTCAAGTCCAAAACTTTTAAGTATTAAGGAGCATTGAACAGACGTGGAGAACCACAGGTCAAAAATCCTGGTGGTAGACGACGAGGCCGCCCTCCGTCGCATTCTAAAAACTCGCCTTGCCATGGTTGGTTATGACGTTGTCACTGCTGCTGATGGCGAACAGGCACTAGATGTTTTTTCTCAGGAAGCACCTGATCTTGTTGTCCTAGACGTAATGATGCCCAAGTATGATGGCTATTTCGTCTGTAAAGAATTGCGAAAAGAGTCTGAGGTTCCCATCATTATGCTTACCGCCTTGGGAGATGTGGCAGATCGCATCGCAGGGCTGCAAATTGGAGCAGATGACTATCTAGTCAAACCCTTTTCACCCAAAGAACTCGAAGCACGAATTAATTCTATTCTGCGTCGGCTTCAAAAAAACAATACCTCCAATACAATCAATTCTAAGGTAGTTAAAATTGGAGCCTTGTACATTGATCCTAATAAGCGAAGGGTTTATTTGGACGATGAACTGATCCGGTTGACAGGTATAGAATTTGACTTGCTACAACTGCTGATTAGCCACTCAGGAGCAGCCGTATCCCGTGCTGAGATCTTAAAAGCCATCTGGGGTTATTCTCCAAGATGCGATAGTGATTTGCGAGTGGTGGATGTTCACATCTCTCGTCTAAGGGCCAAAATTGAAGAAGATCCAAGACAGCCAGAATTTATTATTACAGCACGCGGTACGGGCTACCTGTTTCAACGCATGGTAGAAGTAGCTGAGGCGGTAAAAGTGTAATGATGGTTGATAGTTCATGGTTCATTCTTGATGGGGGGCTAGGGAGAACCGCTAGTTTTGACTAGCAGTATTCACTCTTCTAGAGCCTCCTACTTTTTCTGTGAAGTGATAATTAGCGTTAGCGTAGCGACCTTGATTTTTGTCGAGGTACTTACAGTATTCCTAAATATCATAGTACGGCTAGCACTACCTGTTGAAATTAGTCAAGTACTTTTAATTAGAATTAAAGTTAAGATATATTACATACATGACCTGCCAAACAACAAGCTCTATCTCCAAGGTCTAAATTCCTGACCTTTGAGCAATGCAAGCATGTAAACAATGACTCTTAGTACTGAGATCCCAGTGCTGAGAGAACCTCTTAATCATTCTTGAGCAAGGTTTTGATACCTACCCTGGTAGGCTGAAATTAGGCTTGTCCGACTCAACTAAATAAAAAATACTTTGATTGAAAAACCATAAACACCTATGGCTATTAAAGACAAACCTAAAACACCACGCAATCGCCAGATTGCAAACATTCTGTTTTTACTGGCGGGATTGTTCTTTCTGGCAAACCTGTTACTACCTAGTTTCTTTGGTCCCCAGATTCCTCGGGTACCTTACAGCATGTTCATCGACCAGGTGCAAGATGGCAAAGTTAACCGTGCCCAGGTAGGTCAAGATGAGATTCGCTATCAGCTTAAAGGTGAAGAGGGCCAGCCAAGTCAAGTGCTATCTACTACACCAATCTTTGATCTAGAATTACCCCAACGACTAGAGAAAAATGGAGTGGAGTTTGCAGCTGTTCCACCGCCTAAAGGTAATTGGTTTAGTACTCTTTTGGGCTGGGTTATCCCGCCGTTGATTTTTGTTGGCATCTTGCAGTTTTTTGCTGGGCGCTTTGGTGCTGGTGGGCCACAAGGGGCACTTTCTATTACTAAGAGCAAAGCTAAGGTTTACGTTGAAGGCGAATCGACAAAAGTCACCTTTGCTGATGTGGCTGGAGTAGAAGAAGCTAAGACTGAATTAGTAGAGGTTGTTGATTTTCTTAAATCTCCTCAACGTTTCATTAATATTGGGGCGAAGATTCCCAAAGGAGTGCTATTAGTTGGACCTCCAGGAACTGGTAAAACCCTCCTAGCTAAAGCAGTGGCTGGGGAAGCAGGTGTGGCATTTTTCAGTATCTCTGGCTCTGAGTTTGTAGAATTGTTTGTTGGTGCAGGTGCGGCACGGGTACGTGATTTGTTTGAACAAGCTAAACAAAAAGCCCCTTGCATTGTCTTTATTGATGAACTCGATGCTATTGGTAAATCTCGTGCTGGTGGTGCGGGCTTTGTCGGTGGTAATGATGAGAGAGAACAGACTCTCAACCAGTTATTAACAGAGATGGATGGTTTTGCAGTAGGAGAAGCAACGGTTATTGTTTTGGCTGCTACAAACCGCCCTGAAGTTCTAGATCCAGCCCTGTTACGTCCAGGACGTTTTGACCGTCAAGTCTTGGTAGACCGTCCTGACTTAGCTGGCCGCTTGAAAATTTTAGAAATTTATGCTAAGAAAGTTAAAATTGGGGATGATGTTGAGTTAAAAGCGATCGCTACTCGCACACCAGGTTTTGCTGGTGCTGACTTAGCTAATCTCGTCAATGAAGCTGCTCTGTTGGCAGCACGCAATCGTCGAGAAAAGGTTTCACAGGCAGACTTTGCCGAAGCAATTGAGCGAGTAGTTGCTGGTTTAGAAAAGAAAAGCCGCGTCCTCAATGATAAGGAAAAAACTATTGTTGCTTACCATGAAGTAGGTCACGCCCTAGTTGGTGCAGCAATGCCTGGTGGCGGTAAGGTAGCGAAAATTTCGATAGTGCCAAGGGGTATGGCAGCTTTGGGCTACACCTTACAACTACCTACAGAAGACCGCTTTTTGATGGATGAAGCGGAAATCCGTGGTCAGATTGCGACACTTCTTGGTGGGCGTTCTGCCGAAGAGGTTGTTTTTGGTAGTATTACTACCGGTGCTTCTAATGATTTGCAGCGAGCAACTGACTTAGCAGAACAGATGGTGACTACCTATGGTATGAGCAAGGTTCTTGGACCTTTGGCTTATGACAAAGGACAGTCTAATCAATTTCTAGGTAATAGTGCCATGAATCCTCGCCGTATGGTGAGTGATGAAACTGCCAAAGCTATCGATAATGAAGTCAAAGAGATTGTAGAAACTGCTCATCACCAAGCTGTAGATCTTCTCAATAAGAATAGGGATTTGCTTGAAAAGATTGCTCAGCAAATCTTAGAAGTTGAGGTGATTGAAGGGGAACAATTGCAAAATCTCCTCAACCAAGTGCAATCTTTAGATAAAGTTCCTGCTGCTATTAGTAGTTGATGATTAATGGTTCATGGTTGATAGTTCATTGCTCATTGTTCATTGTTCATGGAGTAATTAAAGATCAACTATGAACTCTCTGTTAACTAGGTTTTTGTAAAAATATGGGTGATTGTAATGAACGACCAAGAATTTTATGAAGCAAACAAATTACTCTCTCAAATCCAGCTGCGCTATCATTGCCAAGTTGTCTATTGAAGTACAGTTATGGCAAAAGTTCTCATTATCGGTGCAGGCGGAGTTGGCAACGTGGTTGCTAAAAAGTGTACTCAAGCACAAGAGGTATTCTCTGAAATTCTCTTAGCGAGCAGAACCAAGGATAAATGTGATGCCATCGCCACTTCTACTAATCATCCATTGTTAACAACGGCCCAAGTCGATGCCAACAAAGTCAATGAAATGGTTGCACTCATTAATGACTTTGGGCCTGATATCCTTATCAACGTGGCTCTGCCTTATCAAGACCTGCCGATTATGGAGGCATGCCTGGAAACGGGAGTGCATTATCTCGATACTGCAAACTACGAACCTCCTGAGGAAGCAAAGTTTGAATATAAATGGCAATGGGACTACCATCAAAGGTACAAACAAGCTGGGATTATGGCTGTGCTTGGATGCGGATTTGATCCTGGTGTGACAGGTGTATTTACAGCCTATGCACTAAAGCACTACTTTGATGAGATTCATTACCTTGATATCGTCGATTGTAATGCAGGTGATCACGGTCATCCCTTTGCCACCAACTTTAATCCTGAGATTAATATCAGAGAGATTACCCAAAAAGGAAAATACTACGAAAACTCCAACTGGGTAGAGGTTGATCCATTCTCAGTGCATCGCTCCATCAATTATCCTGAGATCGGTTCTAGAGAGTCATACCTGTTATACCATGAAGAGCTTGAGTCTCTAGTGAAGCACATTCCGACCATTAAACGTGCTCGCTTCTGGATGACTTTCAGTGAAAGTTATCTAACGCACCTTAGAGTCCTCCAGAATGTAGGATTAACTAGTATTGAGCCCATTGAGTATGAAGGGAAGCAAATCGTACCCTTGCAGTTTCTGAAAGCTGTCCTACCTATACCATCTTCACTCGGAGAGAATTATCAAGGCAAGACTTCGATTGGTTGCCATATTCGAGGGGTAAAAGATGGAAAACCAAGAACATACTATATCTACAATAACTGTGACCACGCAGAAGCTTATGAAGAAGTAGGGGCACAAGCTGTTGCCTACACTACGGGAGTACCCGCCATGCTTGGTGCCATGCTAGTCTTAACTGGCAAATGGAAAGGTGAGGGAGTTTTTAATGTCGAACAACTTGACCCTGATCCTTTCTTGGCAAAGCTAGGAAAATATGGGTTGGAGTGGCATGAGTTAATTAACAACTCAGAAGAATTTGTAGATTAGTAAGCTAGATGACTGATTATTCCAAAATCCCTTCTCCCTGCTATGTACTGGAGGAAAAAAAGCTAATTCAGAATCTTGAGCTAATCGACTGCGTTCAGAAAAGAGCGCAGATTAGTGTTATTCTGGCCCTGAAGGGGTTTGCGATGTTCAGTACCTTTCCCATTGTCAAAAAATACTTACAAGGGACTACTGCCAGCTCTTTGTTTGAAGCAAGGTTAGGACGAGAGGAGTTTGGCAGAGAGCTTCATCTTTATTGTCCTGTTTACCAAGAAAACGAGTTTCAAGAGCTGATTCAAGAGGCAACCCATATCTCGTTTAACTCTTTACGTCAATGGGAGCAATTTAAAGAAAAAACTCTCCTAACTCAGGTATCGCCAGGGCTAAGAATTAATCCAGAGTATTCTCCGGTGGAACAGGAGATTTATAATCCCTCGTCTCCTCTATCTCGTTTAGGAATACGGGCTGAAGTATTAGGTGATAAGTTACCGGAGGGCATTGAAGGATTACATTGTCATAATTTATGTGAAAGCAACTCTCACGCTTTAGTCTCCACCTTAGAGCAGATTGAAATACTCTTTGGACATCACCTTCGGCAGATTAAGTGGCTTAATTTAGGGGGAGGACATCTGATAACTTCTAAAAGTTATGACATCGAACACTTGATCCAAGTGATAACTAGCTTCAAAACCCGCTATCCTCACTTGGATATTTACCTGGAGCCCGGTTCTGCCGTAGCATGGGAATCTGGGCTACTCCGTGCAACAGTGCTCGATCTAATTGAGACTTCAGGCCCGATCATTGCCATGCTTGACGTATCATTTACTGCCCATATGCCCGATTGTTTGGAAATGCCTTATAAACCTCGCATTCGAGGTGCAAGAGATCCAAAAGATGCAGAACCAAAATACCGGATGGGGGGCCTTACCTGCCTTGCAGGAGATTTTATGGGCATGGGAGATTACTACTTTGAAATGCCTTTGCAGGTTGGTGACACTATTCTCTTTGAAGATATGATTCACTATACGATGGTGAAGACTTCCATGTTTAATGGCATAAAACATCCTGCTATCGGGATTGTCGGCTCTGATGGTACCTTTAATCTGGTTAGAGAGTTTGACTATGAGGATTACAAGAATCGATTATCTTAGAAGCACCTCACGGGCCCTCAAAGATGAATCAAGCCAATTTTAATCCTAATGGCATTACTAGACCTAACGGCTGCTTCTTTGGCTTTCCCTATTCGGTTGAGGAGGCTGCAATTGTTTTTTTACCTGTACCTTGGGATGTCACAACATCTTATCGAGAAGGTGCAGCTAATGGGCCTCAAGCAATTTTAGATGCTTCGGTACAGTTAGATTGGTATGATTTTGATCTACCCAAAGCTTGGCAGACAAGGTGCGGGACTATACCAATTAACTCAACTATTCAAGACCAAAATCGCGCTATGCGAGCGATCGCTAAAGAGATTATTGAATATCTGGAGACAGGTGGTAATGTTGATGATGATGCGATCGCTAAACAGTTAGCAACGGTTAATCAAGCCTCGGTTGTTCTCAACAATTGGGTTTACTCTCAAGCCTTAGAATTGTTAGAGCAGGGCAAGCTAGTGGGTATTGTTGGTGGAGATCATAGTGTTCCTCTTGGCTTAATGCAAGCCCTAGCAGAAAAACACGAAGAATACGGTATTTTACAAATCGATGCCCATGCGGACCTTCGGAAGGCTTACGAGGGTTTTACTTATTCCCATGCCTCAATCATGCACAATGCTCTGAGCATACCTCAAATTAGTCGCTTAGTTCAGGTTGGTATCCGAGATGTTTGTGAGGCAGAAATGGCAATGGTAAAAAGCGATTACCGAATTGTCATGTTTGATGATTGGCAGCTCAAAGCCAATGCTTACGAAGGCATCACTTGGGCAGCTCAGTGCCATAAAATTATCTCTAATTTACCTGATAAAGTATATATTAGTTTTGATATTGACGGCTTAAATCCCTCCTATTGTCCTCATACAGGCACTCCCGTACCAGGTGGCTTAGAATTTAATGAAGCAATTTACTTGTTGCGATCGCTAGTTCAAACTGGGAAAACGATTATTGGTTTTGATCTATGTGAAGTGGCTCCAGGTGAATTGGGAGATGAGTGGGATGGCAATGTTGGAGCTAGAGTTTTGTACAAACTTGCTTGTTTGAACGTCTGTCGGCAGTCCTTACCTTGAACGAAGTAAGGTAAGAACCGATAGCCAGTGTGAGCAACTTTAGTGGCAAAAAACATTCTTGTTTCAGTCTAACTTAGGGTATTGTATAACAATAATTAGTGCTTAAGTGAGGTGATGTAATTAGAGACAAGGCACTTAACTTTTCGATAAAGATTTTTAGCCTTACCCCAATTCAGTATTCCTTTATTTTGGCTCCCTATAATTAACGAAAGAGAATTTAAAAACCCTCTCTGGGTAATTCCCGAGAGGGGTTTTGGTAATGGTAATGCTATAGTTCGGTCAGCTGGTCAAAAAAATGCAAAAACAGGGTTGGAAATCTAAATAAACAGACCTGGAGAAACCTGAAAAATTTCACCTAGTGTCTTTGCCTGAGATTTACTAATGGAGCGCTTCCCATTGACAATTTCTGAAACTACTCCACTAGAGCCTAGTCTTCCCGCCAAGTCAGCCTGCCTCAAGTTATTTTCTTCCATCAGATGCAGAAGCATCTCATGAGGAGAGACTGGTTCTGGCGGCTCAAGCTTCTCAAGCTTTCTCTCGTAGTCTTTCACGAGAGAGGTGATCAATTTGAGGACTGCGGTTTCTTCAGGAGTGCGATCTCCTCGAGCCATCAGCTCTAGAAGCACTTGATAAGATGAGTTGTATTCTTCCTCTGTTTCAATCACCTTGGGTTGGAATTTGACCAAAAGCTGACTGTAGGCAGCTTTGTCGATTACTGGAATCATTTTTTTTGAGTTTGGCTTTCCGTATGTAGTGTTGGGGAGGGAGCGCTCTCCCTCCTGCTCAGGAGCAATCCTCCAGGTGGCTGTGGTACACCGTGAGTTTTTCATCAAGTGCCATCCCTGAACAAAAAACCGTCCTAATTATCATTAATTTTTGATTATTGACTAGCGTTTCCACTTTCGCTATTGGGCTATAACCTTTATCCCGAAGGCTGTTGAGCCCTTTATTTTACTTCAAACTCAGGTTTAAAAGAGCTTTGGTTATCTTAAATTCAGCCGACTTAACCACGAAGCACACGATAAACAAAAGCTTCGATAATTGCTGTCTCAGAAACCAACGGAATATTTTTAAATGGCTTAGAATGTTCTACCAGTTGGCACCATCCTTCTTTCTCTAAAGTATTTATTTTCGCTCGAATGGTATCAATGTAAGCAGCAACATCAACTCTAATTGCGACAATAATAAAACCCTGCGGTTTGACAATGCGCATGAATTCATCAAATGATTCGGGGGGTGCGTGGTTAGCGGAAAAAGTACCAGCACTCACAACCGCATCAAAGGCATTATCAGTAAAATCTAAAGGTTGCCCCAATACCATTTGTCTCAAATCTTGATAGACTTGTTTTTTCCGTGCTCTTTCTAACATACCCAGGGATAAATCAATACCCACTAGATTGGTATATCCAAGAATAGAAAGAAGTTCTCCTACCATTCCTGTACCAACGCCAGCATCTAATATATTGGCATCAGTGGATTGGATAAATCTTCCCACCAATCCACTAATTACAGCAGGAGGGTTATAGCCAAAGCTTAGAACACTTTCATCATACTCTTGTGACCAGTGATCGTAGATATTGGACAACTCTTGGTTATTCTGAGCAGATTTTACTTTTTCCAGCCAATGTGATTTATCAGTTGGCATCATCAAGTCTCCTAGAGTTTTAGCTGAATAGCTGAGAAGCCCGCGCAATATCTTTGATTTAGCGCCGGGAGTATGTCACATAGCTAAAAGATATTCCTTCAAGATAGTTCTTAAGCGGGTTGCCATATCATCAATATCTTGCCGTGTGGATACTAGAGGAGGTACAACAGGAATAACATTATTTTCTGCAGGTCGTCTGAATAATAAACCATGTTTTCTGGCAAAAGGAGCAAGATTAGCTGCGTCATGCTCATCAACGAGCTTCACTCCATACATATAACCGCGCCCTTTCACCTGCTCAACAATCTCAAACTCATCATCTAAAGTCTGCATTTGTTGATAGAAATAATCAGCGTTATCCTTAACATGATTGAGAATTCCCTCACTATGCAAAATATCCAGAGTTTTACTGGCTGCTGCACAAGCGATTGGATGTCCTCCGTGGGTAAAGCCATGATTTAACGTCACATCTTTAGTCATAAATGGATCAGCAATTTTTGCTGTCACTAAGACTCCTCCTAGGGGAGCATAGCCTGATGTGATGGCTTTAGCAACTGTAATTAAATCTGGAACAATACCCATACCCTGATAGGCAAATAAGTCACCAGTCCGCCCATATCCAGTGACAATCTCATCCAAAATTAGCAGAATATTGTGGGTAAGGCAAAACTTCTTGAGTTTCTCAATAAGCTGAGGAGGGATGGGAATAATTCCTCCTGCCGCAATCACAGGTTCTATTACAATAGCGGCAACGTTTTCCACATTCTGAGCTAAGATAGTATGTTCGATCTTGTCTAAATACTCTATCCAATTGTCTTGATTAATCTCATAAGACATGGGAATCTCAAAGCTATCGGGAGGAATCGGACCAACATTTTTCCGAATTGAAGGAATCCCCATAATGCTCAAAGCACCCAGTGAGACTCCATGATAGGAGTTGCTGAAATGACCCACTTGAACTTTCTGAGGATTACCTGTCAAGCAGTGATAAGCACGGCTAATTTTGAGGGCTGTCTCAATTGCTTCGGCTCCCCCGGAAGTATAGAAAATCTTCGAGAAATCGCCATTGAGATAGTCCAAGAGCTTATCAGCGTAGTCAACAGCAGTTTGATGGGCGCGACTAAATAGGGGTAAACAGGCAATTTCTCTGGCTTGGTTCATCATTGCCTCAATGATATCTTCTCGCCCGTAGCCCAGGCTTAAACTCCACAAGCAAGCATTGACATCCAAATAGCAATTGCCCTGCTTATCGTAAAGATAAATACCTTTTCCTTTGGTGAGAATAAGCGGGTCTTCTAAAAACTCGCCCATGTTAGTAAAAGGATGCCAAACTGGATAAGACACACTTGTTTTCCTCAAATATTTATACTTATCTTGCTTATTTCTCTATAATTTTAGTTGAATCTGGCACAATTCTATGTTGGTACATTTGTTGATAGAAGGGTAAACTATAATCATAAAGTTCTCGAATTCTGTCATTGTTAGTCACATTTTCTTCGTATTGGTTAATACTCCCGCTGTAAATTTTACTACTGGATGTCACGTCAGCGTGCCAGATTTTCCAAACATCCCACTGTTTACTATAGAATGACCTCCATTGCAAAGCTTCGGGAATAAATTTGATGTTGATTCTCTGGCAATAGGAAGCTATGATTTCTTCTGGGTGGCTCTGTAAATCATCGGCATCAATTACCACCGGAATTTGACCTGAAAATTCGGCTATTTTCTCAAAGAGATGATATTGCTGCTGGTAGCCGATTTCATCTTCGATGATCTTTGGGTCTAAAAAATAATAGGAAGGAATTGACTTAGCTGGATTACGAATAATAAAAGTATTAACCAGATTTTGCAAAAAAAACTCATCTTTTACCAGATATTCATAACAGTGATAAGCCATATCTTTCAAAAAAACAGGCTGTTGCTTTGAACTGTGTAGAATCTGGTTTTTTATATCTTCAAATTGTATGGGATGTTCGGCATCAATAATCATCCCTGTAGGAAGTCCTCTTTTTTCTAAGACGTAATAGATATAAGCAAAAGGTTCATGCAAAATTTTAAAGTCTCCCCTATTCATAATCATGCGTTCAAATGCAGTCGAAAGAGAGCGTGGATGCGACCACAGCACAACTATATTATTTTTCATTCTCAAGAAAAATGATAACTGTCAACTCAAGTTACGTATTTCAATATGTAACACTAAGCCAATATAGAGGACAATTCTAAAGTCATCAGCATAGCGGTGGATTTTTGTATTCTAAAATACTAATTGATTGTCCCATAATTTATTTAAGTTGACACTCCCCCTCCTTGAAGAAGGGCGATTTTTAGCTCATCGATAGAATTTACCTGAAGGGGTTTTCCCACTCATTGCTGGAGCCGGTTTATCTGCAGACTCTGGCCTACCTACATATCGTGGTGTTGGTGGACTTTTTGAAGGTGTTCTCACTCAAGAAGGTGTGCCTATCGAAGAAGCAATCAGTAGAAACATGGTTACAAACTCGCCCCGAAGTAACTTGGAAATATCTGTGGCAAATTGGAGCAGCCTGTCATAGAGCAAAATTCAATCATGCTCATGAGGTGATTGCACAAATCGAGTCTTGGAAACCAGATACATTGGTATTAACGCAGAATATAGAAGGATTCTAGCACGCCGCCGGAAGAGGTACATCATCCGGTATCACCGGACGAATGTCAATTGAGTGAGAAGCCATAATGCACCAGTATAAATATTGTGCTTGTGAATGAAATGTGAACCAATTTTCCCAAGCAATGGTATACTAGTCATCCGTAGATAAATTATAGGATTTAGAGCAAAATCCCCATCTTTCCAGTGGGGGATGTAGCTATTGCACCTTTAGGTGTGCTAGACATTCCGTAACTAACGATTGATTGAAGGAGTAGATTGGGGAATGTCAATGTGGTTTTCTATTTTAATTTATTTATGCGCCTAACTTATTTTGGCTCCAATAGCTGGCTGCTGGAACTAGGACAGCAGCGAATACTAATTGACCCCTGGCTAGTTGGCTCTCTGGTATTTGGTAATGCTCCCTGGTTCTTCAAAGCTGAAAAACCGCAAGCACTTGAGTCTCTTCCTGATCAGATTGATTTAATTCTCCTCTCTCAAGGTCTAGAAGACCACGCCCATAAACCAACTTTGGAAAAGCTTGATAGGAGTATTCCTGTTGTTGCTTCTACTAGTGCATCTAAAGTAGTGAAACAGTTGGGATATACCCAGGTAAGTACTCTTATTCCTGGTCAGAGGTTCACTTTAGCCAATCAAGTCGAGATCTGTGGTTTGCCAGGAGCGCCTATTGGTCCTTTACAGATAGAAAATGCCTACCTTATTAAGCAATTAGATAATAACACAACTTTATACTACGAACCTCATGGTTATCCTCCCTCTGAGCTAAAAGATTATGCTCCCGTAGATGTAGTAATTAGCCCTGCACTCAGCATAGAATTGCCCTTATTAGGTCCTATCCTTCAGGGGAATGATACGGCACTACAGCTGATTGAATGGGTGAAACCACAAGTATTTCTGCCGACAGCTACAGGAGGCGAGGTGGAATATCAAGGAATTCTTAATTCTTTGCTCAAGACTACCGGAAGTCTCGAAAATTTGCGATCGCAATTAGCACAGCGTAACCTACGAACTCAGGTGATTGAGCCTAAGCAAGGGCAGCCTTTCGAGGTAAAACTGGCTAGTAGAGTGTCGTAATTACCGAACTGCAAAAGTCCCCCGATTTACGGCTCAAAGCGCTAAATTGACAGTGTTGCCAAGGTAAAGAGGAGGCCGACAATGCTGGAGTTGTACCAAGTTGAACTGTCGCAATACTCTGAAAAAGTGCGACTAATCCTGGATTACAAAGGGCTAGATTATCGTAAAATTGAAGTCAAGCCCGGAGTAGGACAGTTAGAACTTTTTAAAATATCTGGTCAAACCAAGGTGCCGGTACTCAAAGACGGGGAGACGGTGAT
Source organism: Symploca sp. SIO3C6 (assembly GCA_010692425.1). Lineage (GTDB taxonomy): Bacteria > Cyanobacteriota > Cyanobacteriia > Cyanobacteriales > Coleofasciculaceae > SIO3C6. The sequence goes on from JAAHHJ010000001.1 coordinate 169,026, forward strand.
TAGCGATTCAACAGCAATCGCTATGTATTTAGACAAAACCTATCCCGAAAAACCCCTAATTCCCACAGAACCCAAACAGCGTGCCCTGTGCTTGCTTATGGAAGAGTGGGCAGATGAGTCAATTGGCGTTAAAAGCCGAAAAGTACTATATGGGGCTCTGAGCCAAAATCCCAGCTTCCGGACATCATTTTTGCCAAATCAGATTCCTGATTTACTTAAAAACATAGTTGGTGCTGTACCTCCAGAATTACTTGAACTTTTGGGTATTGGTGTAGGTTTTGGTAAAGAAGAGATTAAGGAAGCTAAAGATGCCCTCAAGCAAGACTTGGAAGCTCTTAGTTTATTACTAGTAGATAGTCCTTATCTAGTAGGTGATACCCCTTGTTTAGCTGATTTGGCGGTAGCAGGCTTAAGTATGTTACTGAAGGTTCCTACTGGTTCCTACCTAGATTTACCGGAGGAACTCAAAGGTAAAGGAATTCCTGGCTTGGCTGATAATAGCTTCTATGAAACATTTTTCGAGTGGCGAGACCGCCTTTATGTCGACTATCGTAAGCCCTTGATTTCTAATGGTACAACTGGTTCATCACCCCAATCGATTCAAATTGATTAGGAATTAACTCTCAATTAGGAATTAACTCTCAATTGGCTTTACTTGCCTACTCCCAAAAGATAGACAAGTAAAGCCAATTGTTAATTTGTCCATTTTTGACTATTTATGGCTCATGGATTAGTGGTGAACTTGCAACATCCTCCCCTCCTAACCCTTCGGGTAGGGATGATAAGTAGTCGGACATAAATAAACGTTGCTGTGTAAAGAATTATGAAATAACCAGAAGTTACCACACACCCTACACCCAATACCCTACACTCTACCTCAACTAACAACCTTTATCAATGTCGCAGGTACTTATGGTCTAGTTCAATTAGATTTCCATCTCTAAAGTGCAATTGACAGTGGCTACATTTCCCTTTCTGCTTTTTAAGCAAGGAAGTGTGGGAGATTTCACCTAACAAAAACTAAATCCACGAATATTTTGTGAGCTTTAGTTTGTGGTTTTGTGGGAGTAGATCGTCAACTTCTTAAGGTTTGCTATATAGTTGTTAACGTAAAAAAAATTGAACTGCAACAATGAAGCTCAGGATTATAGCTATTTCCGTACTTATGGCACCCTTTTGGTTCGCTGCGACTATTAAAGCTGAAAACCCTGCTGAGGTTAGTAAATTGCTTGAAACCAAGGTATGTCAAGGCTGTGACTTGAGTGGAGCTAACCTGATTGGTGTTGAGCTTGAGAATGGTAAAATGAGGTTAAGCAACCTGAGTGTAGCTAATCTCAGCGATGCCAACTTGGAAGGAGCCTATTTCACTGGTGCCAACTTGAGCGGAGCTAACCTCAGTGGTACTAATCTTCAGTGGGCTAACTTAGTTAATGCTGACCTGAAGGGAGCTAATTTTAGTAATGCCGATCTTTCTCAAGCCAGCTTGAGAGATGCTCAAATAGATAACGCTGATTTCAGTGGAGCGATCATGACTGGTGCGATTATGCCTGATGGTACCGTCCACCCTTAAATATTATATTTTGCTCAGCATTTGTTAAGTAAATCAGGGTCAGGCTTCAATGAGTTCTAAATTAGAACATTTACAGCTCAATCCACTAATAGCACACTTCCGGATACTGGCACAATACAATAGGTTAGTTAATTGCAGGCTCTACGAAGTTTGTGCCAAGCTCTGTGATCGCGATTTGCGCTTCGCAGCAGCGCTTCGCGATCGCAAACAGACTAGACCAGCATTTTTTAAGAGCATTCATGGTACGCTCAACCATATTATGGTGGGCGATCGCATCTGGTTAACGAGGTTTGAGGGTAAACAGATTCCTTCCACTAGACTTGATGCTATCCTCTACGAAAACTTCGACGAACTATGGGCTGTTAGAGTATCTGAAGATACTCGCATCGAAGAGTTTATCTGGAGTATTGAGGAAAGTTTCTTATTTCAAACTATCCGCTACCAAAACAACCGGGGCAATATACACAATGATCCAGTCACTCTGTTGTTAGCACATTTCTTTAATCACCAAACCCACCATCGGGGACAAATCCATGACATGCTGACGCAAACTGAGGTTGCTCCCCCAGTGCTTGATATGCATCGAGTTATCTGTCCTGACCCTGAAAATATTTAATCTTAGAATAACTACAGTTGCAAGTGAAAAGAAATAATTTTTATGCTAGTTCAAGCTGATTGATGATCTCTTGGACTATTAATTGTATTGGTTGGGAAATATCTATATAGATTGCTTCCGATGACTTTGGTTCTTCAAGGATATCGAACTGAGTTTGCAGAAGGTTTGCCCTCATAAAATGATGCTGGCGAGCTTTGAGTCGTGCAAAAATTAACTCGAAATTTCCCTGAAGATAAATTAGCTTTACTTGCTGATGCTGACAGTATAAAATCTGACGATAACTAGACTTAAGTGCTGAACAAGCTAAAACTGTGTTTTTCCCTGCTTGCAACCAACGAGTAATTGCAGATTGCAATTCTTTGAGCCAAGGATGGCGGTCATTATCATTAAGAGGAATACCGCGCCTCATCTTTTCAATAGCTGTTGCTGAGTGGAAAGAGTCGGCATCGTAGAAGTCCCACCCCAGTTTTCGTGCTAAGGTTTGACCAACACTGGACTTGCCAGAACCAGAAACTCCCATCACAATTACAATCATCACCACTTCTTACTCATAAGAGTATATTTTTTATATTAAGGAACGAGCGCGATCACAATTATGGGAAAATATAATCGGCGTCAATTTCTTGGGTACACTGGGGCAGTTTTGGGTACAAGCCTACTGCTAAAGGCTTGTGGTGATTCTAAATCTACAGAAAAATCTACCACTGACGCTACTACGCTGAAGGTAGCAATGGTGCTGCCAGGAATTATTACAGATAAAGCTTGGAATCAGGCAGGGTATAGTGGCTTAGAAGTTATTAGAGAAAAGCAGGATGCAGACACTACCTATGTTGAGCGAGTAGGACAAGCGGAGCAAGTAGAGGCTTTATCTGATTTTGCCCGTAGGGGTTACAATCTGATTTACGCTCATGGGGGACAATTTGATGCTGCTATAGAACAAGTCGCAGCTGATTTCCCTGAAACTTTTTTTGTTGGCGTTAATGGCGCAATTGCCGGTGAAAATTATGCTTCTTTACGTATCAATTCCCTACAAGCCGGTTATGTCTGTGGTGTAATTGGTGCTTTAGTAACTAAATCGAAGCAGATGGCTTATATTTCAGCCCAGAAGTTTGAATCAACTCAACAGGAATTAAAGGGGTTTGAGATGGGTGCAAAATCAATTAATCCAGATATTAAGGTTCGTTCTACCTTTACTGGAGATTGGAATGATGCGGCTAAGGCAAAAGAAGCGACATTAGCTTTAATTTCTACTGGGGTAGACGTGATTTACCAGTGGCTTGATAATGCCTCACCTGCTGTATTGCAAACTGCTAGTGAAAAAGGAGTATATGCTATTGGCAATACAACTGATCAATTAAAATTGGCTCCAGATGCCGTTTTAACTAGTGCTGTGAAAAGGATTGATTTAGCAGTTGCTTATCTAGCTCAGTTGCAGGCTAAGGGTGAACTTAAGGGTGAGGTTTATACTATAGGTTTTGACCAACCAGAGATTTTGTATTTAGGGGAATTTGGCGATAAGATTCCAGCAGAAGTTAAGGAAAAGGCGATGGAGATCAAGCAGGCAATTGTTGAACAGACAATTAAATTAACTTAGCCGGAATTATTGATGAGGCAAAAAATAAAATCTAGGAAAACATAGATTATCAATTGAATTATGATTTTATCAAATTAGTTAGTAGATTCCTATAAAAATCAGTAAGCATTTGAAAAAATATCCTGTTGATCATACTCATGAGGTACATCTAATTTTATTCTCTGTTACCTGTCCCTTAAAACCAAAAAAATAGTACTTCACTCCATTGATAATTGTTATATTATGACTTATTTACGTCTAGAGGGAATTACTAAGCACTTTGGCAACTTTATTGCAAACTACAATATTAACCTCAGTATTGAAGGTGGTACTATTCATGCCTTACTAGGGGAAAATGGTGCTGGCAAAACTACATTAATGAATATCTTGTGTGGTTTATATACACCTGATCATGGTCAGATTTTTCTCCAAGAACGCCCTGTTAAAATTACTTCTCCAAGGGTAGCGATTGAGCAGGGCATCGGTATGATTCATCAGCATTTTATGTTGGTGCCAGAACTATCAGTTACAGAAAATATTATTTTAGGTACTCAGTTAAACTGGCGGTTAAATTTATCTCAGAAAGCCAAAGAAATAACCGCTATCTCCAAATCCTACAATTTAGAAGTTGAACCCTTAGCTAAAGTCAGAGATTTGCCTGTAGGTATACAACAGCGAGTAGAGATTCTCAAAGCCCTCTATCGTCAGGCGAAATTACTGATTTTGGATGAACCAACAGCTGTACTGACTCCCCCAGAAGTTGAATCCTTATTTGCTATTTTGCGTCAACTCTCAGCAGCAGGGCAAACAATTATTTTTATTAGCCATAAGTTAGAAGAAGTAATGCAATTGTGCCAGACAGTAACTGTGCTGCGAGGTGGTAAAGTTGTAGCGCAAACAACCACAAGAGAATCTACTCGCCAAGAGTTAGCAGAATTAATGGTAGGTAGAAAGCTGCTGTTGAAATTAGATAAATCATCAAGCAATAATCCTTACCAAGGGCAAGTAATCTTGGAAGTGAATCAATTGCAAGTAAAGGATGAGCGCCAGTTGCTAGCAGTAAACGATGTTTCCTTTCAATTGCATTCAGGTGAAATTTTAGGCGTAGCTGGAGTTGATGGCAATGGACAGCGAGAATTAGCAGATGCAATTGCTGGCTTACGTCCAGTTACTCAGGGACAAATTAAGCTCTGTGATCCCAGTGCCTCTACAACACAAGATATTACTAATTGGCCCCCGCACCAAAGAGTTAAACTGCTCAAAATTGGCTATATTCCAGAAGATAGACAGACAATGGGCTTAGTTATAGGTTTTAGCCTTGCCAAAAACCTTATTCTAAAGGTTTTTAAATACTTGCCTTTTTGCCGTCGTTGGTGCTTACAGCATCAGGCAATTAACAACCATGCCGATGCCGCTATTCAAAAATTTGATATCCGGGCAGAAGATAGTGGGATTAAAGTCTCTCAGCTATCAGGGGGCAATCAGCAGAAAGTAGTGCTGGCAAGAGAAATATCTGGTGAACCAACGCTGATTATAGCCATGCAACCCACCAGGGGTTTAGATCTTGGAGCAACTGAATATGTACAGCAATGCTTGTTGGCACAAAGGGCACGAGGAGCAGCAATTCTCTATATTTCTACAGAGTTAGAAGAAGTAATTGCAATGAGTGACCGCATTGCAGTTATCTATAAAGGTAAAATAGTTAATATTTTGGATAACTCCAATGTTAATATACAACATGTTGGTTACTTGATGACAGTTGGACTTTAAGTTAGCCTTCTCAGGAAAATTTTGTAATTTTTGATACACAAAATTCCCCTCTCAGTAATTCACAATCACTCTAAATTAGGTTTAATTCAGGGAGTCATCAGTTTTGGAAACAGAAAAAAACCTCATCTACGAAGAAAAACCCCCCCTAAATCCCCAGCCCCTAAGTCCTTATGTGGCATGGGCTGGCAAACGTAATCGCGATGCCATTTATAATGTTTTGAAAGAAAAGCTTCCCAAAACTAACGCTCATGTGTTAGAAATCGGAAGTGGCAGTGGCATGCATATAATTTACTTTGCTCCACATTTTGAGCATCTGCATTTTCATCCATCTGACTTTGATGAAAGTGTTTTTAAAAATATCAACAGCTTAAAGCAGGAGAAAGGTGTCAACAATGTGGAAGAACCAATTAACTTAGATCTTCTTTCACCAGAAACATGGCCAAAACCAGAAGAGCAACTTTTTGAAGTGATCATCGCTATTAATATTCTTCATGTGGCATCATTCCAGGTAGCAGAGGGCATGATGCAATGTGCAGGTAAGTTACTTAAGCCAGGTGGTTTTCTCTACTTGTATGGACCATTTAAAGTTAACGGAGAATATAGTAGTCCCTCCAACCAAGAATTCGACAAAACACTAAAAAGCTTTGGAGTTACTCAATGGAGTCTCAAGGATGTGGCTGATTTAGCTAAGGCAGCACAAAACCATGGTCTCACTTTCCAAGAAAAGATAGAAATGCCTTCCCATAACTTCTCTGTCTTGTTTGCCAAATTATGTTAAGGAGAGCCACGGCACAACATCAACCAATGTTGCTGCCAATTGTATCACCACTAATTGCGATCGCTTCTGCCTTCGGAGTCGGTGCGATCTTAATTCTGATGGCTGGCAAAAGCCCTATTACTGCCTACAGTGCCTTATTTCAGGAATCGCTTGCCAACTATTACGGTTTTGGCAATACCCTCACCAAAACCACACCCCTATTACTAACAAGTTTAGGCGTACTGGTTGCCTTAAAAGCGAATCAATTTAATATTGGCGGGGAAGGACAAATCTATATGGGGGGTTTAGGTAGTTCATTAATTGGCTTATATGTCAAGGGTTTGCCTCCAGTAATTCATTTGCCCCTAGCATTGCTAGGAGGATTCCTACTAGGGGCAATTTGGGGTTTAATTCCGGGCTATCTCAAAGCCATAAGAGGGGTCAATGAAGTAATTACTACCCTACTCTTGAATTATGTAGCACAGAACCTAATTAGTTATTTAGTACACGAGCCAATGATGCAACCAGGTGCTCCCAGCCCCTTCTCACCAAAACTAGCAGCATCTGCCCAACTGCCTACCCTATTGCCACAAACTCAAACTCATGCTGGAATTTTGATAGCTTTGCTTGCTGCCAGCATACTATGGGTAGTGTTGGTATACTCACCTCTTGGTTACCAAATTGAAGCTGTAGGACAAAATCCCATAGCTGCCCGTTATGCTGGGATGTCTGTTAAGAGTACAATCATGCTAGTGATGAGCGTAGCAGGTGGGTTAGCGGGGTTGGCTGGTGCTTGCGAAGTTATGGGATTGAAGTATCGGCTATTCGAGGACTTTTCCGGGGGCTATGGCTTTGACGCCATTGCGATTGCTCTGTTGAGTCGAGGCTCTATTGCTGGTATTGTCTTGACTTCTCTATTGTTTGGTGCCTTGCGTAGTGGTGCCAATGTCATGCAGCGCAGTGCTGGTGTGCCAGTGACTGTAGTTTATGCAATTCAAGGACTGACAGTGTTATTCATTGCTATTAGTCTGGCACTCGAAGGCAAGATGCGCCGGCAGTTAGGCACAAAACTTAGCTAATTGTGGCAGTAATTTAGCTTACTGAAGTTATCTGGCTACTGTTAATTGGGTTTGACTCTATTAATTTAGAAGTGGAACTTTTTTGTTCAATACGTAGGTAATTGCAGGAAATAATATCTGATATAGTTGTCCCAGTATCTGTGAGCTGATGAATTTCCAACTTAGCAGCAGAAGGTGCTTCAAATAGGAAACGCTCGTCAGGAAAAACAACTCGTTCAAAATACCAATCGGGAACATTGGTAATCCGAACCACTATTACCTTTGTTGTTCCATTTACATAGCAACAAAGATTTTTTTGAGTGTAGTAATCGGGTAGAGGAGTGAGTAGTTGAGTAATCATGATAACCCCTTAGATGCAAGTATAGTTTTCTTCTCTATTATTGTAGGCATAACTGCCCTACAATAATCTCTGATACTCAAAGTTTTCTGAGCCGAGAAAGCTAAAACTGATAGTTTAGTTCTTTGATCTAGTCCATTTAAGTCTACAGGCATCTCTTGGTGACAGCTACTACAAAACCAATAAATGCCTGTTGGTCGAAAATGACGCAACAAAGTATCAGAGCAGCAAGGGCAAGTTGTTCTTTTCATCCCTGTATTGTCCTCGTATCTAGATACAAAATTCAAGTTTTATTACCAGTAATCAACTGAGATGTAAATACAGTAAAAACTGGTTTGATTCACATAGCATGGCAGTAACTAGCGCCGTAATTGATGCTGAGAAGATCGCAGATGCCAAGGTGGATCCATCTTTCTATCTGCATTCTCTGCTCAGAAGTGCAGTGCAATAATGAACTATTGCTTGAGGATAGCTGCATATCCTCAATTGCCTTATACTTATTAGGAATATGGCTCAGGACATAAGCAACTAAATCCTGACGCAAGTTAGAGTTTGAGAATGCCTTTTGGTAAGGATATTCGGGATAAGTTTCTAGAACTTCCTCAATCTCTTCACTTACAATTGGTAAAGTCAAATTAACTATTTTCTTGCTCATCGCTAGTCTTTTGAGTTCTATTATAATTGCCAGTAGCTAGCAAGCAACTTGTGGTGCCTTAAGGTGATTGCAGATCACATTCAATAAGGTACTAAATTTGACAGGTTTAGTGAGGTAATCATTAGCACCTAGCCGTAATGCTTGAGAACGACTCTCTGCGTCTGAATTAGGGGTTATACAAATAAAAGGTATATTAGCTGTGCTTAGATCATTTCGTAAATTTCTCAGAATACTATAACCATCTAACTGAGGAACATTAATTTCAGAAATAATCAGATCTGGCTGGAACTTTTGGGCTATTAGTAAGCCGCTTAAACCATCAACAGCACTAATAACGTTAAAATCCTCTAATTCGAGCAAATTAAACATAATTGAACGAACCATATCGTCATCTTCAATTATCAAAATAGTCCTGCTCATGAGATTAGTCCTTGGTCTAGAGAGTGCATATTACAATAATAAAGGCAGGAGACTCTGACGGAATTAGCTGTATTGGACTCAAATGAGAACCACGATCACATCAGCTCAAGCATCATCAGTAATTATCAGATATTTTCTTAGACAAAAAATCCGTAGTCATACTGAAATTGAACCCTTGTCTATTGTGAAGAGACTTGATTTGTTTGAGAAAAATTACAACTAATCTAGGCGATGCATAACTAAGCTACCTTGTCAATCGTTAAGTATACTGAAACAGAAATGTTTGTTAGTAAAGAACTCATATTCTCTGATTTTAGTCTTTCAAGCAGGCTTGCTAAGTTAATCGCCAACCAGCAAAACCTCTTCTACTAAGAGGCGGTCTCTGAAAGAATTACCCTCCAGCAAAATAGCTTTTGCCTGCTCACTGATATATAATTGACCATTAGTGTTCCAACCAAAATCTTGGTCGAGTACAAAACCCTGACTCTCAAGCTTAGTTATTGCCAAATCAATTGCTAAATCAACTAGATCAACTTCTGGCATTAGGTAGGAATAATTACGCAATAGCCAGCGACAAACTTCAGGTTCAGTCTCAGCCAATCTTCCAATTCCCGCTATCAAGACCTGCTCAATATAGGTGGGACTAGGTAAAATAGTCAAAAAGTCTTTGAGAAACTTGATCAATTCTTGATTTTGAGCCTTAAAAACATCAACAGCTAATTCGATGTATGACTCATAGGCTTCAACTTGGCTCATGCACCGCAATTCCTGCTCCGTCAAAGTAAGACTATTGACAGACAAAACAACAGGCACTGAAGAGGGCAGCAAAGGATGAAGGAAGCTGAACTGAGGTTTAGCCCTTGCTGGTAAAATTTTAACTTCATCTTCTACTACTGACCTATTCTGGGAGCTTTCATATCCGGTATTTCTGAACTCAGTCTCTTGTTGTCGCAGTGCTTTTATTGCCCTGTTGTAGTTCATTGATCTAATTCATCGCTTTTTAATGAAGATAATTTTTTGACTACAACCTGAGATTAGGGCATAAATGTGAGGATTTTGTGAGCAAACCAGAGAGAGTAAGAGAAAAAAGTGTGGAGGGTGTGGGAGGAAAGCAGTCAAAAAAGCTAAAAACCTTTATTTTTGTCCAGGTACTTAATGTTCTTGTTAGTATTTATTACTTATTTCTTATTTTTTACTTTGTAGTATTTTGCCTATTTGATATAATTTCCTCAGTTACAAAAATTAGCTGTAACTTCCTTTGTAACTAGCTTTTAGCCAACTCCCTGAGATCGAACCCGGGTACAATAGAGTCAGTTTATTGCTCTTACTCTCTCCCATGCCGACTTTACTGACCGATGCCCATAATCTACTCTCTGAGCTAATTGCCAAATATGGTTCCCGTGTCGATTACTTAGCAATTCGCCTTGAAGAATCAGAAGGAACCAATATTTTACTAAGGGGCAACCAGGTAGATACTCTCAGTGAAGGTCTTTCCATAGGCGGGCAGGTAAGAGCTTGTTACAAAGGCGGTTGGGGTTTTGCTAGTTTCAACCAGCTTGCTACTATTACAGAGCGACTGGAAGAAGCAATCACAGCAGCACGAATAGTTGGTGATGAGGAAACTATACTTGCTCCCATCAAACCAGTGCAGGACAAATGCCAGCTACCTCTAGTAGGTACAGATCCTCGTCAGATACCTCTTGCTCAGAAAAAAGCACTGTGCGATCGCTATAACGATATTCTCAAAAATTACAACTCCCAAATTACCACAACTACAGTTCGCTACAGCGATAGTACCCAAAGAGTGATTATTGCTACTTCTGAAGGTACTCTCATTGAACAATCCTGGGCAGATATGGAAATGCGCTTCGTTGCTACTGCCCGCAATGGAGAAATCGTGCAAACTGGTAGGGAAACTATAGGCTCTCGCCAAGCCTATGAAGACCTTACTAATATAGATGAAAAAGTTCGTAGTGCTGCCCAGCGTGCTACAGACGCCCTATCCCTACCCACAGTTAAAGGAGGTACATATACAGTAGTAATTGACCCCATCCTCACTGGTTTGTTCGTCCACGAAGCCTTTGGACATCTTTCCGAAGCTGATATGGCTTATGAAAATCCTGATCTGTTAGAAGTAATGAGTATTGGTCGCCGATTTGGACCTGAGGAATTGCAAATCTTTGACGGGGCAGCACCAATAGGACATCGGGGCAGCTACTTCTATGACGACGAAGGGACTCCAGCAACCAAGACGCAGCTGATTAAAGACGGTATATTAATAGGGCGTCTCCACTCCCGTGAAACTGCCGGCAAGCTAGGAGAGACACCAACTGGTAATGCCCGATGTCTCAACTACCACTATCCCCCAATAGTGCGGATGACCAACACTTGGATTGAGCGGGGTAAAACCTCAGTAGCAGAGCTATTCACCGAAATTAAAGAAGGAGTTTATGCTCGCAACTGGTTAGGTGGTATGACCAATGGCGAGATGTTTACCTTCAGTGCTGGCGAAGCCTGGATTATTCGGGATGGCAAGATTGCTGAACCAGTAAGAGATGTTACTCTCTCTGGTAACGTTTTTCAAACCTTAGCAGATATTGAAGCAATTGGCAATGATTTCTACTGGGATGAATCCGGCGGCTGCGGTAAATCAGGACAAGGTGGCTTAGCCGTAGGTTGCGGTGGTCCTAGCTTACGGATTCGCAATGTGGTTGTTGGTGGCGAAGTCTAGGCATTGAGAGCATAATCATACTTTAGATAGTTGCAGAATTTATAGTGCTTTTGAAGCTCAGGGTAATAGGAAAAAACAGGGTTTTCAATTTTTTGATCTCCTCCTAAGATGCTTGTAGGTGCATGCGCTTCAAGAGTTTATAATTGTCTTCTTGAGGGGTAATTTTTATAACTCAACTCTAGAATGTTCGCTGTGTACAGTTTAATCTTCAAGTTTCTTGCTCAAAATCGAGTAGTTTTTTCCTGGAAAAGGTGATCAGGTGAACTCTTTAAATCCAACTCAAGCGGAACAACTTCATGAGATCGGGGCCTATCTACGAAGAATTAGAGAAGAAAAGTCAATATCTACAGAGCAGGTTGCTAGCCAAACTTACATTTCCTTGCGCATTTTAAAAGCTCTCGAAGCTGGGCAATTAGAGCAATTGCCTGAACCTGTGTTTATCCAAGGATTCATTCGTCGCTACGGAGACTTCCTCAGATTGGATGGTGAGGCCCTAGCCAAATCCTTCCCAGTTAACGTGCTGCCCATACAAACTGATGCTTCTATTCAACAGGCTAATCAAGAAACTCGCCAAGCTCAATCCAAATCCTTGAGTTTGAACTCTTACAAACAAGCAGTTCAAAATCTAACAGCACTCAGAAAATCCTATATACTTTACATGATCTTGTTAGTAGCTGCTGTGATTGGATTGCTGTCTATACCTAAGACAAAGATAAAAAATTTACCAGTTGCTCAGCAACAGACAAACAGTCCCACAACTAAATCTTCATCTTCGGCAGACCAAAAATCCTCCCAGCCTGCCACAACTGCTCAAGTAACCTTAACTAAATCTTCACCGCAGCCAACCCCAAAAGCCTCCCAGCCCAATTCAACTACCCAAGTCAGTGTCACTCTTCAAGGAGACTCTTGGTTGCGAGTGACAGTTGATGGCAAAACTGAGTTTGAGGGCATCTTAACCACAGGAGATCAGCAAACTTGGAAAGCTAATCAAAGACTTACCCTCAGAGCAGGTAATGCTGGGGCAGTATTGATGTCTATTAATGGACAACAAGCAAAACCCTTGGGAAAAATTGGTGGTGTTCAAGAAGTAACTTTTAGCGTCGATCAATAGGATTAGGCTATTAGGAATTTAAGTAGTTCTTAGGGCTAAATCTACCTGTTTAAGTAATTCTTCAAGTGTAGAGGAGTTATCAAGGACAACATCGGCACGAGCTATCTTTTCCTGAAGAGGGAACTGGCTATTGATGCGATCGCTAGCTTGTTCTAAGGTAAGATGATCTCGCTGGATCAACCGTCTTAACTGCTGTTGTGGCAAGCAACTGACTACCCAAATTTCAGTAACCAAGTTAGTCAAATTAGCTTCAAATAGTAGTGGTACAACCAAGACTATGGTTGGAGCAACTATCATCTCTAATTGAGATTGGAAGCAATCGCGCACATAGGGATGTATCTGTTGCTCCAACCACAGCCGTTGACTTTGGTTTTTAAAAATAATCTCGCCTAAGCGCTTGCGGTTGAGTGTACCATCAGGTAATTTGATACTGGAACCATAGCGCTCGAAAATCTTGCTCAGTATCGGTGAACCAACTTGCACTGCCTCCCTAGCATAGATATCGGCATCTAAAACTGGTAGTTTATAAATATGTTTGAGGTAATTGGAGACAGTAGTTTTACCAGTACCAATACTACCAGTCAAACCAATCAATCGCCGTTTATTCATTGTTGCTAAACTTAGCAATTAATACTCTAAACCACTAGCAATTAACTCCCTAGCACTATCGCTATCAACAGGCTTAGAGAAAAAATATCCCTGCACGTAATCGCAATTAAGTGACCTCAACAATGACAACTGCTGAGTTGTTTCCACCCCCTCGGCAATGATTTCCATCTTCAAGTTATGAGCCAGAGTAATAATTGTCCGCACAATCTCTATGCTCTCACTATCTTTACCGAGACGCTCCACAAAGGAACGGTCAATTTTCAAAGTATCAATCGGCAGTTGATGCAAACGCTCCAACGAGGAATAGCCAGTGCCGAAGTCATCAATTGATAATTCGATTCCCAAAGCTTTCATTTGCTCTAAAGTTGCTACTCCGGAAGTAGAATCCTTGAGCCAGCTGCTTTCAGTAATCTCTAACTTTAAAGAGCCTCGATCAATACCTGTCTGCTGTAGAATCTGGTCTAGATGCTCCAATAAGTCGAGCTGAGCCAATTGCCAAGCAGATAAATTTACACTCATTTTTAAGGGTTCTTCAGTAGCAAATGTCCGTTGCCAAACACTAAGTTGAGTACAGGCTTCATCTATCATCCACCAATCAAGCCTTTGGATGAGTCCAGTTTCTTCTGCCAAGGGAATAAACTCTGTTGGTGAGATTGTGCCTCTGGTGGGGTGATTCCAGCGCGCTAGCGCTTCAAAACCAGTAATCCTACCAGTTTTTAAGCAAACAATCGGCTGATAATAAACCTGAAGCTGCTGAAACTCCATTGCTCGTCGCAAGTCAGTTTCTAGATGGAAACGTGCTGCGACTTGTTCGTGCATAGCAGGATTAAACACCGCATAGCAGATATCAGGATCAATCTTGGCATAATGCTTAGCGGTATCAGCAGCTTGCAGTAACTCTTCTGCTCGCCCACGATAGGTGAGTGGAGATAGCGTCACTTCGGCTGCGGTTGCTGAGTGGTTAGGATTCAATAGGTGTACAAAATTAGGAGCGTGGAGATAGGGAAAGTTGAACTTAGCCTCTGGTGTGATGACTTTAGATGACTCCTGTGTGTTGAAAACTCTCTGTTTCTTGCCACCAACAGCAATGCCAATACTGTTAGTGGCAAAAACCTCATAGCCATTTAGGTCAAATGGTAACCTTAGCTGCTGCTGAATATACTTAGCCATGTCAGTAGCATGCTCAAACTTTTGGATATTTGGCAGTAGAATCGCAAACTCAGCAGAAGTTAATCTTACCAAGGTATCAGTAGAACACAGACATGCTTTCAGCCGATGGGCAGTGGCAACCATCAGTTGCTCTGCAGCCTGCCGTCCCAGGCTATACTTAACAATCTCAAAGCGCTCTATTTCCAAAAACAGAACTGCAAATAAATCCATCTGACCATTTTTGTTTCTAGCAATTAACTGTTCTATTAGTTCCAGAAATAAAGCGCGGTTGGGTAAGCCCTTTAGCAGTTCATCAAAGCTATGAGCTTCGAGTTGTTGCTGCTTCAACCCACAGCCATAGCGACTTTCCCCTGAGATGATTCTAGTCTTAAAATTATTGAGATAGCTATTATCCGTCTTTCCTAATGCCAAAGTAAACGAAGACTTATCACTTTCTACAAGTGACCGCAATTCTTGGCACACCAGAACATATAGAAGTCCGCTAGTGATGATTACAAAGATCCAACCTTTAAAAGTCTGTAACTGTGTTAACCTTTGTAAATCATTGGTTAACAGCGTCAGTAGCTGGTCAGAAAATAGAATCCAAAGGCTACTAAAAAATGCATATATAAATAAAATTTTGACAACCTTGTGCTTAGCACCAGGCAGTTTGTCTTTCATTTCCAGACCAAGTTGAAGCATGGTCACTCAAGAGCAGGTTAACCAGGGTATTTTCTACCATCGAAGGTAGCTAAAACATCATGCCGCAGACTGAATCTTTAAGCAAGAATATTCCCACTGCTACGGCATTTCCTTAGTTCTGTGTGATTGTGCTGCCCAGCCTATAATCCCTTGAGTTAATCCTTCTAAAGTATATTCTCCTGCCTCAATATCCACTCGCCCCAGCAGTTGGCGGCAAGTAATGGAAGTTTGAGGTCCAATGGAAGCAATGCAGATGCCTTCTAATTGGGATAAGGGCTGTTGCCATTGTAGAGAAATCTCCACAAGCCGCACAAAATTCTTAACAGTTTTGGAACTAGCAAAAGTAATCACATCAACTTCTTGTTGCTCCAGCGCCTGTTGAGCAGCTGATACCATTTGCTCGGGGCACCTAGACTCATAAGCTGCTACCTCTGTCACGATAGCACCTTGAGTATGCATTTCTTTAACTAAAACTTCTCTACCCCCAGTTTCCACTCTCGGAAACAAGACTTTCTTTCCTGCAATAGTTTCCGGAAATTCGGCAATTAGGGAATCAGCGACAAAGTTTGAGGGGATAAAATCTGGTTGGAGGTTATGTTCTTTGAGACTAGCAGCAGTTTTCCTGCCCACTACAGCAATTTTGATCGCTGCTAAAGCACGGGTGTCTTTACCTTGTTGCCAAAGTCGTTCAAAAAAGTAATCGACACCGTTGGTGGAAGTCAAAATCAACCAATCGAAATCAGATAGGCAATTGATGGCATTGTCCAAGCCTTCCCAGTTAGAAGGAGGCCCAATAACCAAAGCCGGCATTTCAATTACCCGTGCCCCTTCGTCTTGCAAAAGTTGAGCAAATTTACTCGATTGTCCAGCTGAGCGAGTAACTAAAATAGTTTTGCCTTTCAAAATAGAAGCTTTTACACCGAAGCCGTTACCGTAGGTTAATTTATCAGGTTGCACGTTATCTTCCAAACCTATGACTCCTGTAACTCCTTCCTCAAATTCTGGCGATTGTAAATAGTGGTGCAGCCCTACCACTTCACCAATTACAATTACGGCTGGCGAGAGTGAAATACCAGCAGTTTGCTCTACAATATCAGCTAAGGTGCCAATCCAAAGTTGTTGTTGAAGACGTCCACAAGCGCGAATGACAGCCACTGGTGTTTTTTTTGAGAGCCCATGTCGCCGCAGGCATCTGACAATTTCCTCAAGGTTACGCCCTCCCATCAAAAATACCAGAGTATCAATCCTCACTAGCCCTTCCCAGTCGAGCTCAGATGGCTGATGAGCACTTAAAACTGCAAAACATTTGCTCAACACAGGATCACTCAGTGGAATCGATGCCAGTAAAGGAGCAGCTAGGGCTGAACTAATCCCTGGTACAACCTCAAAGGTACAGCCAGCAGCAATTAGTGCCTGAATTTCAGAAGCTGCGCGACCAAAAATAAACGGATCCCCACTTTTAAGTCGAACTACCTTCTTTCCCTGCTGGCACTGTTCCACTAGCAACTGGTTAATGTTTGCTTGTGAATTGCTAGGACGTCCTCCCCGTTTGCCAACATTAAACTGGCGGCACGCCGGTGGCACTAACTGCAATAACTGGGTATCTACTAAGGCATCATAAACCAACACCTCAGCTTGAGTTAACAGCTTCTGTGCCCTTAAAGTAAGATACGCTATATCTCCAGGCCCTGCACCCACCAGGTAAACTTTACCTATTTGCTCACTCATTATGCTTTAGTGTTCGTGGCTCATAGCTCATGGTTCATTGAATTGAGCGCTAGTTGAGGCAATATGGGATACAAAGCCAATGAAAAATCAACAATGAACTATGAACAATCAACAATGAACTAAGTTAGTTATAGATTGCGTGGCTTTATTTGCGAATCATTGGACTGATAGGCTTTAGCTGAAGCTTTAATCCAGATCGAGGCTCCGATTGTAAAAGGAATTAGTAGAAAGAACGCTCCAGATATTAGTGGGTGTTCTCGTACATTAGGGAAATAAACCATCAAGGCCACCATCGTACCACAATAAACTAGACCGCAAAGCGGCAGTCCGATTACCAGCAAAGCGAATTTAGTATCCTTATCCATAGCAGTTCCCACAAATAGCTCCACAGGTCTTTTTACCTGAATTATAGTCCCAGGATTCAGGGTCAAAAATATAAAGAAAAAATTATAAAAGTAATGAATTTTGATGATTTTACCTGGCTGGGACTAACAACAAAAATCCCTCGTTATACACACTCAACCAGCACACTAAACTTAACAAAGGAGTAGGCTTTCTTGTCTAATTCCTGTAAGCTTACTGGAAGCCTGGAAGCATTGAATGCCTCTTGGCATCTCTGAGCGCTTTGACTGCTGAACTGTTCAAGATGTTGATTGGAATTGTGGTTAAAGAAGTCCTATGTCGCTAGTTGTCCAGAAATACGGTGGTACCTCTGTTGGCTCAGTTGAACGTATTCAAGCAGTTGCCCAGCGTGCGTCCGCAACTGCCCAAAAAGGCAATTCCCTAGTGGTAGTTGTTTCCGCAATGGGTAAGACTACTGATGGTTTGGTAAAACTAGCTAGGGAAATTTCCACAAATCCCTGTCGCCGAGAAATGGATATGCTACTCTCGACTGGTGAGCAAGTCTCAATTGCACTCCTATCTATGGCGTTGAAGGAATTGGGACAACCAGCCATTTCTCTAACTGGCGCTCAAGTGGGCATCGTCACAGAAGCACAACATAGCCATGCCCGCATTCTTCACATCCAAACTGAGCGAATTGTGCGGCATCTCAACGAGGGCAAAGTAGTCGTTGTTGCAGGATTTCAAGGCATCAGCAGCACAGAGGAATTGGAAATTACTACCCTTGGGCGTGGTGGATCTGATACTTCAGCAGTGGCGCTTGCTGCCTCATTAGGAGCTGATCGTTGTGAGATTTATACTGACGTTCCAGGGATCTTGACTACAGATCCCCGTTTGGTACCAGATGCCCAACTGATGGAGGAAATTACCTCCGATGAAATGCTGGAATTGGCAAGCTTAGGAGCCAAAGTGCTACATCCTCGTGCTGTAGAAATAGCTCGCAATTACGGCATGCCTCTGGTGGTACTCTCCAGCTGGACGGATGAACCTGGTACGCTGGTAGTCTCGCCAATGTCTCAACCTCGATCCCTAAGAGATCTTGAGATTGCGCGCTCTGTCACTACCGTAGAATTTGACCCGGATCAGGCGAAAGTGGCGCTACTGAGAGTACCTGATTGTCCAGGTGTGGCAGCGCGACTTTTTGGTGAAATTGCCCTCCAAGAACTAGACGTGGATTTAATTATCCAGTCGATTCACGAGGGCAATACCAACGATATTGCTTTTACCGTTAACAGTGCTATTCTCAAGCGGGCAGAAGCTGTAGCAGAAGCAATTGCCCCCGCCTTGCGCTCTCAAACGGGGACAGATTCCCAAGAAGCCGAGGTGATGGTTGATCGCAACGTCGCTAAAATTTCAATTGCTGGTGCTGGAATGATTGGACGCCCAGGGATTGCAGCCAAAATGTTCACAGCCCTAGCTAGTGCTGGAATCAACATTGGGATGATCTCTACCTCAGAGGTAAAAGTTAGCTGTGTGATTGATGCCCAAGATTGCGACAGCGCGATCGCAATTCTGTGCCAAACTTTTGAGATTAGCTCTTCCCCAATTCAAATCCCAGTTTCAAGTGCAGAGGTTTTAGTTTTAAAGGACAAAGAGAGTTCAAGGAAAACTTCTACTTCTTTGAATGTGGGCATTCCCACTGCCAAAGAACTACCCTCAGTAAGGGGCGTTGCCTTAGATCTAAATCAAGTTCGTCTAGCGATTCGCAATGTCCCAGATCATCCTGGTATGGCTGCTCAGCTGTTTGGGCTCTTAGCAAAAGAAAATATTAGCGTTGATATGATTATTCAATCCCAGCGTTGCCGAGTGATTGATGGTAATCCCACCCGTGATATCGCCTTTACCGTTTCACAAGCCGATGCTCAAGCTGCCCAGATGACCTTACAACAAGCAGCATCAATTCTCGGATATGGTACCATTCTCCTGGATCAAGAAATTGCCAAGGTCAGTATTGTTGGTGCTGGGATGGTGGGACAACCTGGTGTCGCAACGCGGATGTTTGCGGCACTAGCTGCAGAGCAAATTAACATTCAAATGATTGCCACCTCAGAAATTAAGATTAGCTGTGTAGTTAACAAAGAACAGGGGGTTAGTGCTTTAAAAGCAATTCATAGTGCTTTTGGTCTAGCCGGAAGTCAAAAAATCGAAGTTCGGGCTTAGTAATCTCGATTACCCAAATACTTGCTACAAAAACTCTTCAAGTAATAAGCAATAAATATTCATGTTGTCACTTATTACTTATTACTTATTACTTATTACTTAAAGTCAGACCATTTGTAAGATTCTTGTTCATAGAAGTTCACTGACTTGGTTTAGGCTTTGCTTGTTCAGGGGCAGGCTGAGGACTAGGATTAGTTCCGGGCGATCCTGGTAGCAGCAGTCCAGGTAGTCCTGGTAAGGTTTGCTGATTAGGGTTAGTACCTGGAGTAGATGGCAAATTAGGAACACCAGTTGGTGGCGGTGCCGGGAAACTGCCAGAAGGCTTTATAGACTGCCCTGATAGGGTTGCTAGTGCGACGCGATTACCCCCTACTGAACGCAGTACATCCAAAACCTGTACGACTTCATTGTAAGTAGCATTTTCTGAAGCGTACAATGCCATCAACCCATTAGGATTACTGCTCAAGTATTGTCGCAGTTTCTGCTGAAAATCTGCTTGAGTCTGCACTGGCTCCTGCTCCACAAAAACTTGACCAAACTCACTTAGACTAACTATTAAAATTTCCTGTCCCTGTCGAGTGCCAGTACTTGCTTTGGGTAAATCGACAGTAATTGCTTGCTGACGAGACAAGCCCACTGCTGCCAGTATAAAAAACGTCAGAATGCAAAAAATAACATCAATCAGGGGGACAATCTCAACTCGAACTTCTTCATTCGAGTGTTCCATCTGAAATTTCAGAGGGCGGATTGGCGCAGGAGAAGTAGCTGGAGGATATTTCTTCTTCATTAGAAAAATTCTCAATACAAACCTCATACCCTTACGGTTGAGGAATAGTCGCTTTTTAAGCTAATTTTACAAACAAGACATCATCTGGGAGGAATATCTTATTGACCTCTCCTCATGTTGAAACGACGAGGATTATCTTAAGTTGCTACAGAGTGCGTTAAAACCAGGGAAACTTGCCTTACCTCTCCCCACTCTATTTAAAAAATGTAAGTTAAACGTGTAACAACTTACTGCTCAGTGACTTCGGAAGCTCCTGCTGATGTTGAATTAATGTTGTCTTCTGGAGTTACATTTACTGAATAATCGGACTCTTCTTCCTCGCTTTGCCACCAATTTTGACGATAAATTAACTCTAGCTCACTTCCAGCCTTGCGGAAAACTTTTACCTGATTGTATTGAAAAGCTTGAAATAGTCGATAGAATGCCAGACTGATAATCGCCACAATCAAGCCTGCAGCTGTACTAATCAGGGATTCCCCAATACCTTGAGTTACTCCATCTGTAGAACCTGTGCCCAAATCAGAAAGCCTAATTGAACCCAAAGAGTTAATTAAGCCTAACACCGTACCCAGCAACCCCAGTAGTGGAGACAGAGCAATTACAGCTTCTAGAATTTTGTCCCCTCGCCGCATCGAAGCTAACTCCTCATCGGCACTTGCTTCTAGAGCCAGTCGAAATACTTCCGGATTAGGGTTAGAAAGCTTTAAAGGAGCATAAAGGTATCGCCCGATGGGCAGCCTGCGTGCTTTCATAACAGTCTCTTTTGCCTTGTGTAAGTTGCTAATTGCTGCATCCAGTACACGATTGACAACGGCTTCTTCCTTGAGGGAGATGATTGCCCAAAAGCAAATACGCTCAAGGATCACGCCTACAGCCAGGATTGATAAAGCCAATAGTGGCCACATCACTACCCCGCCCTTCTCAAAGATTTCAACAATATTCACAATTTGCTCTTACCTCCCTTGATAACCAAGTATAAGTTTTCTGGTAAATATATAAAGCCTATTAGGATTACCAGATAATATAGATTAAATTAGGTTAAGTACATTTCCAGACAACATTAAGCTTCCATAAATTTAAACTTGCATCTTTAGATAGAGTGGGGACAGTGGGAGAAGGGGAGAGGAAGAGAAGACTTTCTTGTTTTCCTCAAACGGTCGGAAGTCTAATTTAGAGGTACAACAGCTTACCAACGGCTGAGATGATTCTTTTTTGTTGGCTCATTTAGATTCCTGACTAGCTATGGAAATCATAGTGGCAATTGTACTGGCTTATCCCCTTGGCAATGCACCGATTCTTACACAAAGCTAGCAAGGTAAGCAAGGTAAAGCATAATGACTTGGCAGTGGTTAAGGCACTAACCGACAACAACAGATGGGTTATCCGCATAGTCAACTGCTAAGACAATCTGGCAGTATTAATATTAGCTAGGTGGTGAAGAGATGAGCAATTTTTCAGTCCAATCAGTTTATAACTGGTATCGCAACACTATCCGCAACTCCAAGTATCGTTGGTGGATAATCTTGGGTACGTTAATTTATCTGTTTAGCCCCATTGACATTGCCCCTGACTTTATCCCAATCGCTGGGCAAATCGACGATGTCTTAATCCTGACACTTCTGGTTTCTGAAGTTTCTCAGTTACTAATTGATAGTGTCACATCTCGCAAAAGTAAAGATGTTGCTGTCAACACGAATAACACTAGTGAGAAGACTGTGGATGTAGATGCTATGCCAGTTGAGTAACTGTCATAGGTATGCATTATTCTGAACTACCCCACCTCTCGGTGAGGATGGGGTTATTGAAACTCTGTTCTCACCGAAAGGGCTTACTGAGTTTCAAATACTTCTTCTGCTGTAGTTGCTTCCTATAATCCTTATTCTTTCGTTTACGCTCAGTCAAACTAGAGCTAACGAACTTTAAGGTGCGCTCGTAGATGAAAATTAAATAGAAAAGCGATCGCAATCAATAATTTTCCTCATATTCAAAGGTAGAATTAATATTTTTTAGAGCAGGATATAAAGTTATAACTTCTTGTGTGATATGCCAATAATATCTATCTATAGAAGCCTCGATTCTTTCTTCAGATATCAAAATAGTAATAAAATATTGAAATAATGAAATACTGCGCGGAATTTGATTTAGTTTGGTGGTTTGAATTTTCTGGGTTATTTGTTTAACGATTCCCTTGATTTTTTTTTCTTCAACTACATTTATCAGTAGACGATATAAATTATCACAAAAACGGCTCATGTCTTTTGGCTGAAGCTCATCAGGTATTTTTTTGTTTTCAAATAACTTATTTATTTCGGTTGCTAAGTTTTGTTTGATTTTGATTTCAGGATAATCATTATTTTCAATAAACTCCGAAGTTTTGTCAAAAGCAAGTATCAACATATCTAATTGCTCAACCGTTGCTTTAAGTTGTGCAGCTAAACGTAATTTTCTCCAGTCAATTTCAGAATTTTTATAGACAAGAGCGTGAGTTGAGACTGCCCAAGCGTGTTCAAAAGCACTTTTAATCTGAATTTCAAATTTAATTTGAAAAATACTTAAAACATTATCTTGAGTGATAGTATTATCACTTTTAAGTTGAGCATAAATTCGAGTTGAATCAAACCTGAATGTATCTGGAGCTTTTTTATTTTGTCCTCTTTTAACTGTTCTGATGACTGCAAATGTTTGATTACAAAATACTGTTACTTCTTTTTCGTGAGATAAAGTAGGAATGATAATTGTACAAGCGAACAAATCATCTAAATCAGACCATCTTTTAAATCGTCCTGTTTCAATTTTTTCAGCCAGAGATTCAATAGTTTTGATTCGAGAAGTAAACGCATATCCTTTGGTATCGCAAAAATTTAATAATGCTTCTTTTACTTTTTTAGCCACTTCTTTAACAAAAGGCTGATATTGATTGTATTTACGGTCTAGTATAGAAGGATAGATCATACATTATAAGATTATTCTGAATGAATATCCCCCTTCAACAAAGATTTGACAATTTCAATTCTAATCTTTCTGGGACCTGCATCTGTAAAAGAAGACTTTACGGCGTTATAGTAATCTAGTGCTTTTTTTTGATAATTATCTAATTCATGTTTAGATTTACTCTGTAATTTTTGATTTTGTACAATCTCTAAAAAATCGTAAATTTTTGAACCAGTATTTTCATCTATTTTTAATGTACCTTCGCGACTTAACTCAGCAACAGCACCAAATAAAGAATAAAAATCAGCCTGATTTTTTAACCTGGTTTTAGCCAAATTAACCTCTTTAGATAAATCTAAGATTTCTCCTATAGATTTAATAGTATTGCGAAATTCGTTTTCTATTTCATCCTTTTCTTCCCATGCACTATCTCGCTCAGTAAAAGCTCTATCAAGATAATCAGGACTATATGACTTTGCACCTTCTTCTAAAAATAATAGTAGTTGTGCTACCATTTCGATATCTTTCATTTGCTTTTTAGAAGTGGAATTAAGGTTAGGAAAATTTTTACAGTGTTTTTCTTTCTCTAAGTAATTAAACATCCAAGTGCATAAATCTTCGGCAAGAGTAATAAAATACCCGCTAAACTTTGCATGACGAAGCTCTTGACGAGTTAACTTACTAACATTACGATTAATGCGATCAAAGATATTGCCAATAACATCTTCGTCAGATGATGGTAAGTATTCGATAGCAAATTGATACTTCCAAAATTCTTGTTTATCTTTAATTTCTAAATCTTTAAAGTATTTACCACTAAAGCGTTGAATTGTCGTTTTTTCGTATACCGGAAATTCATTACCAACAAATTGAAATAGAGTAGATAACCTTTGTTTTCCATCAACTACGCTGACTTTAGAAACTCCTTCAGGAGTAATTTCTTGATATATGAAAATTGCGGGTGCTGGATATCCATGGAGTACTGTGTCAATAAAATAATCTTTATAGTCTTGATTCCAAACACTACGTCTTTGATAAGGCGGATCAAGATCAAGAAGACCTCTATTATATAAGTCCCAAAACCAAGAGATAGTTTGAAAGTTAATGGTTCTACTCATTTGATTTTCTTTGTAGGCTCAATCACTATATCCCTTGGAATAAGTGAATTTGAAAGGCATGCGTAATACATCTTAAGGTGGGAACTTTAGCCAGGAGTAAAGAGACTTTTCAACTACAGCTGCTACAGGCAAAGAAAAGCTTAATCTTGGTTATCAGTCACAATCAACTGCTTCTTGCGTGCCGGAGGCTCAAGTCTAAATATATCTTCTTGGGCATCAATTTGAAAATTGGTGTTATCTAGTGGCGTCTTTAGTTGTGATTTTTGAGAAAGTAGGAGCCTGTTGTTAGAACTAGCAGTAGAATTGAGAGTAGCGTTGATTGGTGCCAGAGACTCAGCAACTTGTACTTGCTGTTCGAGTTGTTGAGTGGAAGATACCAACTGGTTAAGTCCATCAATCAACTCTTTAACATTGGTGCGGAAGGATGGATCACCAGTGAGAGCATCGAGATCAGAAGTAATTTTTTGGGTATTTTCAAAAGTTACCCTTGCTGAATCTAAAGTTTGTTGTAGCACCACCAAATTTGTGGGGTCATTAAGGGTTTTTGAGATGTCGCGCAAGTTGGCTGAGGCATCGACAGCATTAGCTGAGAGGGTTTCTAAATTTTGCAGTAATCCCCCGACTTCGGTATCGTCAACTTTGGAATTAACCCGATCAACGGTAGAATTTACCCGACTAACTGTAGTACTCAAACCGCCAACAAGTCCACTCAACTTTTCGCTGGTTTGGGCAATGCCATCTAAGGTTCTAACTAAGGTTCCCCGATTAGTTGCCACCAGCTCATTAGTAGTGGCAAGGAGCCGATTGAGTTCACTAGCCGTTACACTATATTGTTCGGCAGTTTTAGCAACGCTATCTGTGACTACACTTAGTTGACGAGTACTTTGATCTGCTGCCTTGGAAAGGGAATCAGCAGCATTCGAGAAGCTTCCGATTTCTTGTCGGAATGAGCTAGAAAGAAGAGACAACTCTTTAGCTAATTCTGCTAACCCGGCGGCGGCAGTTGCAGCGTTTGCTGTCAGAGAATTAACGTTGTCAAAAAACTGTGGATCAGTGTAGCGTTCAGTGAATTGAGTGCTAGCACGCAGCAGAGTAGTAAAGTTTACACCAATATCTCCCTGAATGCGGTCTTTGTCGCAAATAATCAGCTTTGATTCCTGACATTGGGAACTTAGAGGATTGAGCGATCCTACCTCAGTTGAGAGAGTAGTTTCAGGTGTGATGTCAATCGTAGTTTGACCAATTAAACCATATTGATTAGCTTCAACTCTAGATTCCCGAGGAATTGACAAACTAGTGTTGGAAATTTCAACTGTGGCATCAACCCCGTTAGTTTTGGCTTTGATTGCTGCAATTTGACCAACTTCGACGCCACGATAGCGTACTACGGCACCAACTTGCATACCGGCAATCTCGGTAAAGTTAACAATGAATTTGTAGCTACGGCTACCTAAACGTAGACTGCCTAACCAGAGAATCAAGCCTCCAAAGGCAGCACATCCCGCTAGGATTAATAACCCGACGGAGCCTTCTCGAATTGTTCGCGCTCGCATGATTTCTTTTTCCTTAGCTATTATCTGTTAACACAGAGCTGTAGTTTTTTATTTAGCCCTTGCTACTGACGGGGATAAGGTTACAGCTAGCGAGCTCTACAAAAAACTTAATCTAGTAGCAGCTCACCAGACAAACTAACCAACTACCCGAATCGGACCTTGGGTACTAGCACTAAAAAATTGTCTAACTAGAGGATTATCAGTAGTATCAATCTCGCTAATATCACCTTGCCACTGTATCTTGCCGCTATAGAGAAAGACAACTCGATCAGCAGTGCGCCGAATCGTCGTGTCCTGGTGTGTCACCATTACATAAGTACCGCAACTGCCGTGTTCACATTGTAGCTTGCGGACTAAATCCTCAATCACCGTTGAGGCGATCGGGTCAAGCCCAGCTGTCGGTTCATCGTATAATAAAACTTCTGGGTTATCTTGGGGTTGATCTGGGTTAGAAATAATCGCACGAGCAAAGCTAACCCGCTTACGCATTCCACCTGACAAGTCAGCTGGGTACATCTCAGCAGTTCCAGACATTCCCACCATATCTAGACTTTCATTAACTAGTTGCCTGATCCTATCTCTGGGCAATTTAGAATGCTGGTAAAGTAAAAAACCGACATTCTCGTCTACACTCAAAGAGTCAAATAAAGCCGCCTGCTGAAATACCATACCAATACCAATGGGGTCTTTGGCATCGTCGATTAAACCAGGGCGTATCTGCCCTTGAACACGAATTTCTCCAGCATCAGGCAGCAGTAAGCCAGCAATAATTCGCAGAATGGTTGATTTCCCTGTCCCAGAGGGCCCGATAATTACTAAGGCTTCGCCCCGATGGATGGTCAAATCAACTTGATCGAGGATGATGTGACCACCAAAAGATTTACTAATTCCTTTAAGTTCAATTAGTGGCTCTGACATAAGGGGCTATAATTCCAGGAGTTCAAAGGAGTTCACAATTAATGAATGCTACTAGCGTGACATCTCCCACACCGAATCATAGATTACGGTGTAGGCTTCTGGCTCCGCAAAGATTCCAGAACTTCCTTCGAGGTACTGTTGGTAGTAGAAGCAACTACTACTAGATTCCCTCTACGGCGTTTTATAGTGGGGAACATGCCCAGCCCCACTCGCTTTAAGTTGAGTGCACTATTGACATCGCGCTCAACAAGCAGATTCTCTTTCTCGTCGTACCACTCTCTGATGCCACAATCGGTGAACACGAACTCGTCTCTGTAACTTAAAAGTTGAGAGGTATAAGCGGGGTTGCACTTTCTCGTTACTGCTCCAGCTTTTGAGGCTATGTAGTCCAGCACTGAGAAAAACTGACCGAATGCAGCATCAAGCCACGACTTGTTCAATCCGGATTTGACGGATTGACCATTGGGCAAATACTTCCCGTTCTTGTCCTGTTTGGCTTGGTTTCGTTTGGTTAAATTCTTGAGCTTTAAGTCTTCGTAGAAGAACACATATTTGCCTGAGCGTACCAACTCATTAGCTGTATTGTAGGCATGGTCTTTCCTTGCTCTTGCTATTCGTTGATGTTCTCTGCTCTGGCGCTTGGCAAGCAAGCGGCGAGATTTTGAACCTTTTTTCTTGAGCGATTTTCGCCTAGATACTTTAGCTAGCCTATCTTGAGACTTCCGAAAAGACTTGAGTGACGGCAGTTTGGTATTATCGGAGGTGGCTAGATAATCATCCTTGTGCAATACCGCGTCCATTCCCATCGAGTTATCCCAAGTTGGAACAATCTTGTCAGGGCTGAACACTGGTACAGTTGGATTTTCTAGTACCAGCGAGGTATGCCAACCATCAGCCTTCTTAGTCAGAAGAAGGTTTTTAAGCTTAAACCCATCAGGTAATAAGCGATGCAACCGAATTTTTAACCATCCAGAAAGCTTAGCTATAGAAATCCATAAGCAACGTTTTTCAATTCTTTGGATAGTTATTGCCTGCCCTTCAATCTTAAGTGTGCGGTATTGTGCCGCATTTTTGAAGCGAGGTTTACCACTTCGTTTACCATTTCTGTCCCCTTTGACAAAGCGTTCAAAAGCTTTCTTTGTCCTGTTGCAAACGTCTTGCAAGGTCTGAGATGGCAAGCGGGTAAAGTCAAGCAGTTCTCCGGAATGGTAGACCAGCGTTAGGTCTTTTTTCTTGCCTGGTAGAAGCTTTTTCTGAGAGTAGTAGTCTGGTTTGTCTTTGAGTTCGGGGAGATGGCAAATCAAGGGGCAGGAATTAAGTGCACATCGATTCTGTTCCCACCATTGAAACCTTTCGCCTAGCTGCCAGTTGTACCAGTACTGCGCCAATCTACGCCAGTAGTTTAACTCTAGCTTTTGTGTCGTATTTGGATATGCGCGGTACTGATAGTTTAACAACACAGGTCTCACCTCCTTCTTTTTATTATCGTTTTACCCATTGCAATGCAACAATACCGCATGACATTTGATTAGGTGGCTGCCCCACTTACACAGGCAATTCATGAGGGGCTGTCGCACCAAATTCATTTCGGTGCGTTTAAACGCCCCGTCCCACTCTGACCCTCCGGGTACAGACGTGGGATGAATTGCCGGACAAGCTAAGTCGCGCTATTATCCTCCGACGACTCCTCTAATCCAAAAACCCGGCTAAAGGCTTTTTGTACTTTATAGCCTGAATCAATTGATTCGAGAGGGTCTTTGCGTAGCCGATGGCGTAGACTTAAGGTAATCACGCGGCGGATATCTTCAACTGTAACTTCCTGACGTCCTTCAAAAGCTGCCAGTGCTTTGGCTGCTCGGTTTGTAACAATATCGCCCCGTAGCCCATCCACGTCTAGTTCTGAACAGACTTCGGAAATCTTCACTCGTAAATCGTAGTCCATCCCAACTTTCGGAAGTCGCTCTTGAGCCATAACTATCCGCTTCTGTAATTCTTCTTGAGCTGCGTGGTGCTTTTGAATGTATTCCTGTGGTTTTTGGTCGAATTCTGCCCTTTCTTCTACTATCTGCACTCGTAGGGCTGGCTCTTTCACAGTGTGGATTTCTGCGTGCATACCGAAACGGTCAAGTAGCTGTGGTCTTAGTTCCCCTTCTTCTGGGTTGCCTGAACCGACTAACACAAAGCGTGCTGGGTGACGAATGGAAATTCCTTCCCGTTCCACTGTGTTCCAGCCGCTGGCAGCTGAATCCAACAGTACATCTACTAAGTGGTCGTCTAATAGATTAACCTCGTCTACATAGAGGATACCACGATTAGCCTTGGCAAGGAGTCCTGGTTCAAAGGCTTTAACGCCTTCAGATAATGCTTTTTCAATATCAATGGTGCCGCAAACACGGTCTTCTGTTGCCCCTAAGGGCAAGTCAACCATAGATACCTTTTTCTTGACAATTGTCCTTGAGTGTGCTGAACCATTACCATTCATCCAGTCGGGTTCATTCGGGTCACTGTTGAAGGGGTCATCAGCAATTACGTCAATTTCTGGCAACAAGTCAGCCAATGCCCTAATGGTAGTAGACTTGCCTGTACCGCGATCGCCCATAATCATT
This sequence comes from Symploca sp. SIO3C6, assembly GCA_010692425.1. Classification (GTDB taxonomy): domain Bacteria; phylum Cyanobacteriota; class Cyanobacteriia; order Cyanobacteriales; family Coleofasciculaceae; genus SIO3C6. The sequence goes on from JAAHHJ010000001.1 coordinate 198,308, forward strand.
ACCCCACCAATTTTGGGGTCAATTACATTCAGCAGTAGAGCCAGTTTCATTTCTTCCTGGCCGACAATAGCAGTGAAAGGAAATATTAAGCGGTGATCAGTCTTAGGCGCTGTGGCAGTCGGACTCACTTGGATTACCTGATAATGAGTTTTCGATGACGCTTATCATTTTCCCACATTTAGATGCATCCTTTGGCTAGGTGCAGGAACGATAATGTACCCCTCAGCTTTGTTACCCAGTACCCAATTGCGCTCAATGCCCCAGTACCACCAATGGGCTGCTATATAAGCACAAATTAAACTATCAAGCTGGTCTTCGACTACTTTTAGGGCTGCACCTGTAGTAGTCATTTGTTCTAGTAGTGCATTATACATCAGATTTATGTTTATGGGTGAGTTGGAGAGGTTGAGAGTGGGTTCTAAAGTGGGCAAAAGATTAAGAATATATTGACAGAGCTTGATTAGTTCTGAGCGACGTTGGGCAAGTTTGCCTTTTTTGTATTTGAGGATGCGATTGAGACTAAATAAGTGTACTGTCGCTGGATGAGGATATACTTCGATTTGGAAACGTCCTGATTGTTTGGGCGAGATCGCTGGTGCGTGGGCAAAACCTTGTTTTTCTAGGCTCAGACCAAATTCTACGGTGCGCTGGGCAAAGGGGCGATTGAGGTTCGCCGGGTAGCAACCAGCATGATAGCGACCAAAGTATTGGTGGGTGAGTCGATCCGGCAAGCGCATGCCCTTAGCATTAGGTATTAGCGTTGGAGCATCTACCGCAATCATGGCGGCTTCTGTGGACGAAACGCAATTTTCTACCCAACTCAGAATATCGGTAGTTGCCTGCCGTCGGTCTAAATCCAATAACTTTAGCTGTTGAGATGACCAACCTAGACAACACAAGCCACTAGAGCCTGAACTCCAGCCTAAGTCAATTCCTAAAAATTTCATTTTTTGTGATTTCACCTGTTGTTAGGTTGCTTAAATAAAGATGAGTCTTCAGTATTTAGCATGCTAATTTATCACCAACAAAATTCAAACCTACTGCTGTACAAGGGTTTTGTGTATTTAGAGCAAAAAATGAATTCTAAAAAACTCAGAGCTATACTGTATAGTGATTTGAAATAATAAAAACTGTTAGCTTAGCATAACAGGTACTGAAGGGCCATAAAGATTAATTTTTCTATCATTCATTTGTTAGTTGTGTTTTGCCCGTCTTAAACATGCTTAAGAAGCAAAAAAACCGTTGGTTTAGGTTTTGTTTTCTAGCTGAACAGACTATAATTATTAACTTGTAAGATAACTGTTGCTGATCAATTGATAAATTTTCGTTGATTGCTTATAAATCTTGCCGCGAGATAACGAGATAAGATTAAGTTTATCCTGATATTTAACATAGCTTCTGTATAAAGGGACAACACCTTTGATCTGGAGACTATTTGTGCCAGCAGAGCCTGTTTCTAAATTTTCTCATCAAGATTTATTTTATGCTAATCAATTATACAGAGGCGAAAATCAATCTAATACAACAGACTTATATCAAGAATTTAACTATAGGTTAAGTGTTTGTTTAAAGCCAGTTCCAAGTGTTGCTATTTTTGGTCTAGCAACACTTGCCTCCGGTAGTGTAACAGAACAAGTATTAGCATTAACTGAGCCTAGTGCAGTTTGGGAGTCAAAAAAAGTAAATCATTTGACTTCTAGTGACTCTGATCAAGAACATGGGATGCAAGCAGCAAATCTCAAGAATGTGCAGAGTGCAATTGCCTTACCAGAATCAATAGTGGTACAGGAATTCACACTATCAGAGTTATCATTACCATTGCTTGAACAACAAAGAAAGGCAGAGGATAGAGGAAGAGATGGGGAGATGGGGGGATGGGCAGATGGGGGAAAACAAGAGAGTGTGGGAAGAGGGAAGAGATGGGAAGGAGACGGGGGAATGAATGTATACAAAATTTCTACCACACCTCCCCGTCTTTCTTACTCCTCCGACACTCCCCACACTCCCCAATCTATCCAGGGAGAGGGAGAGAGAGTTTATCTTTCTCTGGAAGCACCTGAATTTGAGAGTAATAGCACCGCCCAACCAGCAACGGTGGTGTCAGAATTTCCAATTGCTCAACAAGAATTTTCTCCTTTACACCGTCAAAATGGTGATCAACTGCCATATCAACCGCAAAGGCTGCCTCTACTTCCCAATGAGCCAGAAAGAAAGCCTTATCAGGCTAATCCTAGCGTTACAATTATCAATCCATCTGCTTATGGTGCTTCTTGGGGTAATGCTGGAATTGGAATTGGTTTTCAGGAGCGCACTCGTTTTAGTAATAAATCTGATGGAGTAGTAGGTGTTGGTATTGGTTTAGGTAATCCCCGTAAAAATGTTGGCTTAGAAGTGGGGATTGTAACTGTTGATTTATTAGGAGATACGCTAGAAGATGGAGCGATAAACTTAAAAATTCATCGGCAATTACCTAATGATTTTGCAGTTGCTGCTGGAGTGCAAGGAGCCATTACTTGGGGAAATACTGATGGTGGTTCTTCAGTTTATGGTGTAGTCAGTAAAAGGTTTGCTCTTAAGCAGGATCGAACCAAATCTTTTAGTGAACTTCATGTATCAGCAGGAATTGGCGGTGGGCAATTTCGCTCTGAGTCTGATATCGATGATGGCGTCGATTCTGTGGGAGGATTTGGCAGTATAGCACTTCGCATTATTGAGCCAGTGAGTGCGATCGCAGAATGGACAGGTCAAGATCTTACAGTGGGATTGTCTGTAGTTCCCTTTCGGCAAATACCATTAGTGATTGCTCCAGCAATTACTGATCTTACTGGCACAGCTGGTGATGGCAGCAGATTTATTCTTGGGGTTGGTTACGGCTTCTCTTGGTAATTAAATACTCCTGCTGGAAACTCCAAGAAATACAAGAAATAAATGATTTAATTGACGCCAGAAACACAACCTAAAGATTCATTTACCCATCTCCCCATCTCCCCATCTCCCCATCTCCCCATTTCACCCTACTCGATTGGATATTTTTTTTATTTGGAAGTCCCTAACTGCGAATTTGCTATTAGTGTAATGACAAATTTAAACTCATTTCTAAAAATAGGTTTGGCTTTAAGCTTGATTTTGGTTGCGGTTGCTCCTAGTAAGGCCCAGTCTGGCAACCAGTCAGATATCACCGGACCAAATCCGGTAGAAATTATTCCCACTGATTCTAATGATGCCGAGCCTGGAAAATCATCAGATACCACTGGACCAAATCCAGTGGAAGTCATTCCCACTGATTCTAATGATGCCCAATCTGGCAACCAATCAGATACCACTGGACCCAATTCAGTGGAAGCTAGTCCCACTCAAGATAGTGAAACAGAAAATATAGAGGAAGTTCAGACCAACAAAGTTGCACCAAAGGTAAATCGTCCTGCTTACGAGAGTTTACTACAAAAAGCTAACTTTAAATTAGCTGTACAGCTTCAAGAAGAATTTCAAGCCGAAGAATTTAGAAATCACCTTGGAATTGAGCTATATGGAACCTTGCCTGCTGTTGAAGATGTTTCTGAGAAGTTGTATGAGCTGTGGCAACAGACAGGTAAGAAAGCCGCGTTTATTTATGTCTCTTCTCAGTCTGAGCAACTAGAAACTTTTACAATTTTTCCCCAGACTACCGATAGTAACACTGAAAGCTTGAAAGCTGCTGCTGGCAAGCAGAGTTCGTCTAGTAGTATTGAAGAAGTAACACTGCGTGAAACATTGCCTGATGTCTCGCGACAGATATTGCTAGATCAAGTTGAGAAGTTTCGTCGGGAAATCACTATCCCTAGAAAGCGTAAATTCACAACCTATTTGAAGCCTGCTCAACAACTTTATCAGTGGCTAATTGCTCCTGTAGAAGAACAATTACAAACTAATGAGATTGATATTGTTGTTTTTTCTATGGATGCTGGATTGCGCTCACTCCCTGTGGCTGCTCTTCATGATGGTCAACAGTTTTTAATTGAAAAATACGGAGTTGCCGTAGTTCCTAGTTTTGCTCTGGCGGATCTCGGTTATACTGATGTTAGACAAGCCCCTGTCTTAGCAATGGGAGCCTCCAAATTTACTGAGTTATCTCCACTACCAGCTGTCCCCATTGAACTGCAAAACGTTAGCATAGGAACTTGGCAAGGCGCATCTTTTCTCAATGAAAGATTTACTCTAGATAACTTCAAAATACAGAATAAACAACAACAATTTGGTATTATTCATTTGGCCACTCATGCAGAATTTAGACCAGGAGAATTAAGTAATTCTTTCATCCAGTTTTTTGATGAAAGATTAAGCGTAACTAAACTCCGGAAAATTGCTAATGAACTTGGTTGGAGTACAGCGACAACTTCTCCGATTGAATTATTAATTCTTAGTGCTTGCCAAACTGCTCTCGGTGATGAACAAGCGGAGTTAGGATTTGCTGGTTTAGCTGTTCAATCCGGTGTTAAATCTGCCTTGGCTAGTTTGTGGTATGTAAGCGATGCAGGAACTTTAGCATTAATGAGTGAATTTTATCAACACTTAAGCCAAACTCCAGTGAAAACTGTGGCCTTACAGCAAACGCAGTTAGCAATGCTCAGAGGTGAAGTTCTAGTAGAGAATGGAAAGCTAAAATTATCTGATGGAAAGACTATATCCCTGCCGCCCGAATTAGCTGTACAGGGAAATTTTAATCTGTCCCATCCCTACTTTTGGTCTGCTTTTACTATGATTGGGAATTGGAACTAGAGCATCAATTAACGAGTCTCTATCGTTCATAATTCATAAGTTCATGGTTTATAGTCCAATGAACAATTAACAATTGACGCTGAACCAGGAATTAATTGTGTAATAACAACCTGAATTATTCGTCTGATTTACTACGAACTCCTTCAACAATCCTTACAAGTTCACTCCGTTCATTGATATTAATGCGAGTAGGAGAGCCGCTGATAATTCCTTCATAACCTCGAAAAGAATCTTTAATGTCCGGACCATCCGCACTAATTGCGTACTCACGGATACTTGTATCGTGCCAAGAGCCGCGCATTTTAAAAACATTGATAGCACGTGACATTTCACCACGAATCTCCACGTATTGCAGCATCAAAATTGTGTCAGTAATCGTAGAAATATGGGAGTTGGTAATCGAGTTAGAACCCATAAACTGGTCTGTGGTATTAGTAAAAAAGCCTGTGATTTCTTCTTGTTTAGCATAGCCAGTAACCCCAATTACAAACTGACGAAAGGCATTATTGCTTACCCCTCGCGCCAAAGCAGAAAGAGAATCAATTGCCATGCGTGATGGTTTAAAGATAGCAATTTCAGACTTAATTATTTGCAAATGGTCTTCTAATCCTGCTGATTCCGGATAAGAACAAATAATTTTTAATAATCCCTTTTGTTCAAGTTCCTCAAAATCAATTCCCCAGGAATAGGCATTGCGAGAGAGCTGGGCTCTAGATTCTTCGTAAGCAAAAAGAATGGCGCGATCCCCTTGCAAGCAAGCATCTTGGATAAATTTACTCACTAACAAGGTTTTGCCAGTACCAGTGGCACCAGTTGCCAGAATAATTGAATCTTTGAAAAAACCACCACCGCACATTTCATCAAGGGTGGTGATTCCTGAAGACACACGGATATTGGAAGAGCGCTGAGTTAGTCGCATCGCTCCTAAAGGGAAAATATTGATACCCTCATTAGTCATGGTAAACGGGTATTCACCCTTCATGTGGGTTGTACCCCGTAGCTTGAGAATTTCCATGGTACGACGTCGGCGCTCTCCTTCGAGAACATTGCGCACAATTACCACATTATCAGAAACATATTCTTCTACACCGAATCTTGCCACCGGTCCATACTCATCAACTCGCTCTGTAGTCATAACCGTAGTCACACCTATCTGTTTGAGGCGCGCAACTAAGCGAAAAATCTCCCGCCGTACCACTGGAGCAGCATCGTACTGCTGAAAGATAGCGGTTATGGAGTCAATGGAAACCCTTTTGGCTTTGTATTTACGAATAGCATACTGAATGCGCTCAATCAAGGCAGAAAGGTCAAATTGTCCAACAACTTCTTGTCCCTCTGGGTCCGGTGAGGCATCTAGAATAAACAGCTTACCTTGATTAATTAGTTTTTGTAATTCCCAACCAAAACTTTGAGCATTTTTAATGATATCTGTGGGAGATTCTTCAAAAGTGACAAAGATACCAGGCTCGTCAAAATTAATGATACCATTATAAAGAAACTGCACCGCAAACAAAGTTTTACCAGTTCCAGATGTGCCGCTGACAATGGTAGTCCGACCAATAGGTAGTCCTCCATGAGAGATTTCATCAAAGCCCTCGATCATTGTCCTTATTTTTTGAACGCCCATTGTTGTTATTTCATTTATCTTGATTGTGTTGGGGTTGATTTGATTCATATTTTTCGTTCTAAAAAAAGATATTAAACTGATAAACTAAAGTTCTTTGTCACATTCAATTTTTCACTTTGAGCCGGAATCAAAAATTACTAAATATCTAATTCTCCTTCACTTAATTCTTCATATAAAAGATCCAATCCGATCAATACTTTTTCCCGGTCTGAAAGATCACCAATAATTTTACGAACAGGGGGAGGCAAGACCTTAGCGAGGGTTGGCGTTGCCAGAATTTTATCTTCTTCAGCTAATTGTGGGCTTTTGAGTACATCAATCACTTTCAAGGCGTAAACTCCTTGAAAATCTTGTTCGAGGATATTTTTGAGTGTTCTTAAAGCCTTGATTGAGTGAGAAGTGTTGCCAGCGACGTAAAGCTTAAGAACATAGGTTTTTTTTAGAGGACTCATAGGAAAGCAATTAGCAGTGAGTAGAAACAAAGTTTACTAAGTCAGTAGGAATCAAAAATGTACTCGAAAGCAAGGTGTAGGTGAGAGCCTGCTAAAAGCTTATCGCTAAAAGCTAAATTTATAACTCTCTAGGAATAGAACGGCGATACATTTCTCCCAGATGGGCAATAACATCAATCAGTGTCAGTCGATAGTCTAGTAAAACCTCATCACTTCGCCCTTCTAGCTTCAAATGTTTAGAAAATTCATCCATTAGTTCCATATGGATTTCCACGATTCTAGATACGGAAATGTCTGCAAAAAATGCTTGATCAACGAATTCATCAATTTTTCTATTTAGGGATTCGTCTTGAGAAAAGTAACTTAAAACGATCTGACGATACTCTGATCTTAAGTTTTCTAAAAGCTTTTGCCTCTCCTGTTCAGGTAGATTGCGGAAAAAAAATCGGGGGTTTCTCTTGTAGTACACGCCTAGATATCCAAGTCGCTCCCTGAGTTTGTCAGATAATCGCTGCTGCTGCTGCATCAGGAAACTATTATCGCTACTGTCAGCTGTTGTCTCAACGCTAGCAGCAGTATCGGTTAGACTATACTCAGGGGCAAGTTCAATAAAGCTAGCGATCGCTTGGTCAATGAAATTCCCAATTTTAGAAGGCTGAACCTTACTGAGTCGGACTTCGGCAGCATGGAATAAAGGATTAGCAGTTGACGTTAGGTGGGAATTGTCGCTAGGGTAGATAGCTTCAGCCTGATGATTAGCAGCGACGCCAATAGTGATTTCTTCTAATTCTCCAGGGAAAATAACTACAGGCAAGAGTGTCCCTTGCTCATATAAGCGCTTAATCGCTGGCAGCAGCGAAAAATCATCTTGTAACACTACACAGTCAAGATCATGCTTATGTTGCTCAATAAAGTTCAAAAACTCAGCTTCTGAGGCAGTATTGTGCAGAATATAGCGCTCACTGCTCAAAAACTCTTCCAAGGACTGAGCCAGGGACTCAGAACGCATAAATGTACAGATAGACAATTTGGTAGACAAAACAATAGGTGTTCAACAAACAAACTAGTGATTTAGGTAATGAGATCGTTATGCAGTCAACTATTCTAACAATTTCTTTATAATCTTCCTTAACCTTGATTGAAATACTTTGAGAATTGTAAGTAAATGTAATTGCCTAGTCCTCTTGCCCCCTAATCAAGAGCGATAATTGGGCTGTAGCTCATTGTTTGAGAGTCAGAAATTCCCCATTTCGCGCTTCGGCTATAGTTAACCCTGCTCCGAGTTTCAGATGAGGGAGATATTCTGCCCCATCCAGCTTCCTCACAGATCCTATTTGCCGCCCACTTTGCTCATACCCATGCTGACTCCCAATCTAAGAGAATTTGCTGAGCCAGTTCCAGTCTGTAGACTAACCTCGACACTGGCAAACGCACTGGAGGTTTTCCATTCTTGCCAGTGCGAGCTAATCGTCGTGGTAAGCGAACAGAGTTGCCCCCTAGGTGTACTTAGCCTCCGAAAGGTAACAACCCATCTGCTTTGGCAGGCCCGATCAGGACTAGAGAAATCTACCCTATTAATGGCAAATGAAGAGTGCCACAAACCTCTATCTGAGCTGAAGCCTCCCCCTATTGAAACCCTGAAGATTCTACCAGATCACTTGAGTGTGAGCCAATTTTTGTCTTTACTACTCGAATCAGGAGATGGACTCACTCAACAAAGTCAACTGGATAGGGACAACTATCAGCAATTGTTCCAAGGAGAGTGGGGCTCAGGAGCAGTCTCTGACGATCTCACTAGTGCAGTTTCCCCTAAATCAGACTCATACCTTCATCCAACCCCCTCCCCCTTGCCAGAAGACAAGTCAGGGGAGCCAACTTTGCCCTCTCCATCCCCAATTACTAGCTCCCAGCACTGGGCATTAGTAGACGAGGAAGGTAAATTCTTGGGGCTTCTCAATAGTTGGTTGCTGTTAAAATTTTTGGCACCAAACTTCCGTGGCGATTACCTTAGTGTGCCAACAAGTACCAAAGCAGAGCCAGCAGACTTAAATTCCCTAGTGCAACTGCTTGAACAACTGCCTTTACCCCTGAGCTTACAAACTGCTACAGGGCAAGTACTCTCTCAAAACTTCACTTGGCGTCAGCTGCTGGGGAAATCTTCAGCATTTCAAAGTGACAATTTTACCACCAATGTTAGTTTTGATGGGGATGCTGCCGAAACTATAGCAACTTCTCCAAGGCAAACAGTAGCTAGTCATCAAGATGAGATAACCCCATTATCCCTAGACGAGAGCCAGCAGCGCCTGTTTTCATTGGTCAAAGTTCCATTTCAGCCTTCGGTGGCGATGATTCAGGATGGGAGATTGGCAAATAGAAAAGAAAACGCCCTCAAGCCAGAGTACTCTGAGGAAGTAATTGAGCATAATTCCCCCTACTCTCACCCTCCAGGAGCCTTTACACCATCTACTTTGGCTTCAGCTGCCTCAATTGGTGATTCTCAATCACTATCGTCTAATCTCTGGCTGGTTCTGGCTCAAGATACCACCGAGCAGCAGTTGTTTGCCCAAGAGCTGGTAGGTAAAAATGCCAATTTGGAACAACTCAACCGACTCAAAGATGAGTTTTTAGCTTGTATTAGCCACGAACTTAAGACTCCTCTAACGGCTGTTTTGGGTTTATCTTCTCTACTCAAAGACCAGTCTTTGGGAAAGCTCAATGAGCGTCAAGCGCGCTATGCTCGGCTGATTTATCAAAATGGGCGTCAGCTAATGACAGTAGTTAACGATATCCTAGATTTAACTCGCCTAGAGACTGAGCAGGTGGAATTGGCTCCTGAGCCAGTGCCAATTCAAGTAGTTTGCTCCCGAGCCTACTCCCAGGCAAGGCAAAGACAACACTCACAAGCTCAAAATTCAGAAAAGTTAGCTGAAACCACACAATTTACCCTAGAAATTGAGCCAGGCTTAGAAACGCTGATTGCTGATGAGCATTGCCTGTGCCAAATGCTAGTACACTTACTTGACAATGCCCTCAAGTTTACAGATGAAGGCGGTGAAATTGGTCTGAGGGTAAATCGCTGGGAAGGTTGGATTGCCTTTAATGTCTGGGACACAGGCATCGGTATCCCTCTAGCTAAACAGCATTTGCTGTTTGAGAAATTCCAACAATTGGAAGAACCCCTTGCCCGTCGCTTTGAGGGAGCAGGTTTGGGATTAGTTTTAACTCAACGCCTAGCTCACTTGCACGGTGGAGATATCTCCTTTACTTCTAAAATTAACGAAGGTAGCAATTTCACCATATTATTGCCACCTTGTCCACCTAAGAGAAGCAGTAAAGCCGGAAAAGATTTAAAGAGCCAAAGTTGCAATCATACCTCAGCTAAACCACTGACAGCTTTACAAGCTTCAACTAAAACCCAGGGCAACCGTTTGGTATTGATTATTGAAACAGTACCCCAGTATCTGGAAAGTTTGAGTGAACAGCTTGATCATCTAGGCTATCGGGCAGTAATCGCTAGGTCTGGTATGGAAGCGCTTAACAAGGCACGTACTTTTCGCCCCTATGCCATTTTACTCAATCCTTTCCTACCGCAGATTTCTGGTTGGGAGGTCTTGAATCTGCTGAAGTCCGATGCCCAAACTCGGGGTATCCCAGTCTTGGTAATGGCAACGCCCTCAGAAAGACAAGAAGCTGACAATCATAAGGTTGATGGTTTTCTAAGTCTACCTGTACAAGAGCTAGAACTGCGACAGAGTTTGGATCGTTTTCATAAGCAACAGAAAAATACTAGCTGCTCTCTGACAATTTTGCACCTGTCCCCTGTAGAAATACCTCCTAACTCCTGCGTACTAAATTCTAATTTGAGCGCACTGCTGAGTTTTGAGCATTCAGAACTAAATTACCGTGTTCTCGAAGCTGATGATTTGGAACAAGCCGAATTACTAGTTCGTGTTTGGCATCCAGATGTGATCTTACTAGACTGTAGCTTGATTGAAGATCCGCCTGCCTACTTGAAACATTTCTCAGAATACACTGGCTTGACTTCTCTACCTTTGGTAACGCTGGATCACCGAACCACAGAAGCTGCCAATCGAGTAGGTGATCTTTCTGTGTATCCTTGTTTAACACCAGACACAGAGCAAAAAATTGCTGCCCTGCTGCAAGTAATTCAAATTGCTGCTGGAGTGAGTTGCCAGCGCAGCATTTTAATTATGGATATCCCAGAACCAGGGAAAAAGTTGTTGATTCGTCGGGACGAAGCACCTGTGGAAGTGAGTGAACACTACAACTCACAAATCTCAGAACAGACGCCATATCCATACCAGGATAAAGCCTCTCAACCATCACAGGTTAGTAGAAAAACTGCCTTACCTTGGCAGCATAAAATGGAAGATCTGGTCAAAATTCTACAACCTTCAAAGCCAGTTCACCCTAATCCTGGGAAATTCAGCGCCAGCGTTACTGAGAAGACTCAACCAACCCAGAATGCTGATGCTAGTTCCTCACTATCACTGTGTACGACGTCCATAGCTCCGGCTTGGCACTATAGGAAACAACTGTCCCATCTACAACCTTCAACACCCTGGCTCCAAGCACTGGTTCAATACCTCCAAACAGCTGGGTTTAGAAGCTTAATCTCTTGTTCTTGGGTAGAAGTATACCGTCAACTCCAAGCTCAAAGCGTTGACTTACTTCTAATTCGTTTAACGGACACTGTTGATTACAATACTGTGTTCAAGGGACTAGTTGCTCTAGAGCAACTGCCAAAGCTACCGCCAATTCTCGTTTTGGATCAACGACTCAACGTTAAGTTTCTCAATGAGGCTATCACTGACAGGGAAGATTTGAATACTCAGTTGGAGTTACGCCTGTCGGCCCTTGCCACTGAAATTCTTCGTGGCTCTTCCCTGTCGATGACTAAATTACTTGACAATATTCATCAGACTCTATCTTAATATGGTTCATGGTTTATGGTTCATTGTTCATGGCTCATGGTTCATTGGGTTTGTATTCGACAGTTGTGGTATGCATTTCCAATGAACAATCAACAATCAACTATGAGCAGTCTTTCCCCATGAACAATCAACAATCAATCAGCTTTATTAACAACTCTGATAAGTTTGTAGGCACCAGCACTGCCTAAATTAATATACTCGTTGGGCTGCAACTTTGTTTCCTTGAGTTCTTCAGACTTGAGCAGGATCACAAATGAGGATTGGGGCTTTTTGAGAGTTACTTTCTTAATGTGCGCCATGGCTTTTCTTTGTCGTGAAAAGTAATTAACTGGCTTCTGTGTGTAAAAAACCACACTGGGTTTTTCAAAGCCGATCATGATTAATTCTTCTCCTGGCTGCTCCACCTGTGTAGCGATCGCAGATAATTGTCGTAGAGGCAGTTGACGCGCTTCATCCATGAGGAAGACCAGAGGCATCAACACCAAGATTAAAAATGCTATTAATCCGACAAGATTTACACTCCAAAGCCAGCGCCACCAACGGCGTCGCCACAACAATACTCCTGTTAAAATAGCTGTTGCTCCCCAAATAAGACACCCTCTTAGTGGTAAACCAGATCTTTGCAGAAGCTCAGATAAGTTAGGAGCGGCTGGGTCATAGCCAAGTAGCTGAGAACCGTAAAAAATTACAGCAGCAATGACCACCAGTAATATTAAATTAAAAATACCGCTAAACAGGATAGGATCAACCGTTCTAGAAGGCAAACAGACAAGGTTACTTTTATCTTTCTCCCCATCTCCCCATCTCCCCATCTCCCCATCTCCCCATCTCCCCATCTCCCTTGCATAAGAGTTCCCATAATCACTCCACAATAAGGCTAGAAGAATTGCAGCTGCAGGCATCAAGGGCAGGACATAGCTTGGCAATTTAGTCACGGCAATGGTAAAAAAGCCAAAGATGCCAGTAAACCAAAACAGGGCAAATAGACCTAAATGAGTAGAGCGTGGTGCAGATTGCCAGCGCTTGCGCTGCCAAAAGCGTATTCTGGTAATTGCTATTGGCAAATAACTAGACCAAGGGGCAAAGCCAACTAGCACTACTAGGAAGTAAAAATACCAGGGAGCGCCGTGACCATTGACAATGCCAGTAAAGCGCTCAAAATTATGGTACCCAAAAAATGATTCGAGATAGTCATCTCTGTGGGCTATAGTTACCAAAATATACCAGGGCAGTGCTAAAGTTAGGATGATGATTAAGCCTCTAACTGGTCGCATCTCCCGCAAGACGTCCCAACCATTGCCCAAATAGAGTACGAAGGCTCCAATGATGATTGCTGGTAGGACGATACCAACTGGTCCTTTAGCGAGGATAGCGAGAGCAATCAGTATGTAAAAGGCGAGATACCATCTGTCTTTCGCTCTCGAGAATAGAGTTTTTTCTTTAACTTGCTCAGGTTGGGCGTATCCCAGGAAAAAACTCAGCAGAGCACAGCCCATACAGCCAGAGAGCAGCATATCAGAAACCCCGATTCGCGCCCAGACAATTGTGAGGGGATTAAAGGCAATTAGGGCAGAACCAATCCAGGCAGATAGCCACAGTTGCTGCTGTAAGTTGGTTATTTTCTCTAGGATATATTTATTCCTAACTTTACCATCTAATTGAGAATTAGGCAACTGAGTCAAGGCAGCAGGGCGGCACACCCCATAGGATCTTAATGTATAGAAGCCTAAGACTGTTAAAGCGATCGCAGCCATGGCAGAAGGAAGTCGCACTGCCCATTCGTTAACCCCAATGAGCTTATAGCCAATAGCCATTAACCAATATACCAAGGGCGGCTTGTCAAAACGGGTATCATCATTAAAGTAGGGCGTGATCCAGTCGCCTGTTACTGTCATTTGGCGAGCAGCTTCGGCAAACAGGGGTTCAGTTTCATCAACTAAGCCTGTACTTCCCAAATGCCACAAAAAGGCTAACCAGCTAATCAAGAGCAACCAAATCACAGAAAACGCCCAGGCAATGGTTGGCTGTTGTTGCCAAGCTTTCCACCAAGTTGTTGCAATCCGATCAACCTTTAACTTCATCCTTATCTCAGTTTCCCTTATGTTTGCTACAGATCATGGAAAGAGGGGGAGAGTGGGGGAGGGAGGGAAGGGTAGATATCTGTAACCAGAATTTAGGAAAATGGTATTAGATAATCATACGTTAGTGGGCAACCAAGGCAGGTTGCATTCCCAAACCTTAATTTAGCTGGAAATGATGACACTACCTGCTAAGGTATTGCTTTTAGTAAATCTGGCATAAGTGGAGATTGGGTTAAATCAAGGCGAGTTAAAATGCAGTTTTGGCGTTTGAATCTTCTCTTTGTCAGCATCTGATGCAGAATACTCGTCTTAATAACCTCTTTGATGTTATCCTGTCGCGGCTAGGGCAATGGTTTATTAATCCCTGGCGGCGCATTTCGATAATTGTGATTAGTTTGCTTTTGGGCATCTTTCTAGGAACAGCAGTTTCGACTACAGCTGGACAAACTGCTGATTGGGATGTTCTTGCTGCTGGGGTATTAATTGTTTTCACAGAAACTATTAGCCGTTTTGTTTATGGCAGTAATCGGCGACGTGACTCATCTACTCAAGGTTTATCTAGAGGTTCACTTTTGGTTGAATCGGTCAATGCTCTAAAAATTGGTCTTGTTTACAGTATGTTTTTAGAAGCTTTCAAACTTGGATCTTGATTTGACGTTATCCTCGCTCTCAACCTTACTCTTCGCGGTATTTGGAAAGCCTCTCTCGGAGCAGAAGAGAGGCTTTAAATTATCCATATTACCTTACCTAGTTACACTTAATTTTCGTTTGAAAACTTACGCTGACCAAGACTCAATTTTTGCAGAAGTTTATCAAGAATGGAATAGCTTTAGAGAGAGAATACAAGCATGGTCTAAGTTCAATGAGATCTAATCTTTTCTCTAGGTGCTATTCAACTAATAATCAATGACGATAATATCCCTAAGTCAAATCCTTAATAACTGGATACAAGGACAAACACCAACGGCTTTTGAGTGGCAGCAGTTAGCACGTGAAGCATTAGCAGTGCCCCAACAGGCAAAAGCATTTGGCATCACACCAGCCAATGTTGAGGAGGAAATTCAGGCGCGAGGAAACCTCTTCCAGGTTGTTTATCCAGAAGTTTTCTCCCTTGAGGCTTTTCGTGCTACTACTACCAACGAGCAATTTAAAACCCTCACGCTTTTATCTTTGTGGAATCTCTGGCTGCCCTTAGCATTGCAATTAGCTTCATTGAGACAACGGTTAGGGCGTCCTTTAATTCAGGGGATACTGGGGGTACAGGGAACTGGTAAAACTACTCTGGCAGCTATCTTGAGTCTGATTTTAGCTCATTTAGGCTACCGCACTCTTAGTCTTTCCTTAGATGACTTATACAAAACTTATCAAGAGCGACAGCGCCTCCAACAACAGGATCCTCGTTTGATTTGGCGAGGGCCACCGGGAACACATGATTTAGAGTTGGGCATCGAGCTATTAGAACAACTTCGCTCTACTAACGGTAAGCAGCAATACCTTGTGCCTCGCTTTGATAAATCTGCTTGGGGGGGTGCTGGCGATCGCACGACTCCAGATATAGTTACCGATATTGATATAGTACTATTTGAAGGCTGGTTTGTTGGGGTTAGACCGATTAATTCGGAAGTGTTTAATGGTTCAGTACCAACACCAATTGATAGTCCTGCCGATCAATTATTTGCTCGCGACATGAATGGGCAACTTAAGAATTATGTACCTTTGTGGGAAAAATTAGACCGATTGATAATTCTTTACCCAGTTGACTATCGCTTCAGTTTACAGTGGCGACTCCAGGCTGAACAACAAATGATTGCTACTGGTAAATCAGGGATGACTGATTCACAAATAAGTGATTTTGTCAAGTACTTTTGGAAATCACTCCACCCAGAACTATTTATTGCGCCTTTAATTAAAAATCCCAGTTTGGTAGACCTAGTGATTGAAATTAATCGTGATCATAGTTTTGGTGCTATTTATCAACCTAGTGACCTTCCCAATTAACTTTAGGCAAGGAAGTAAGTTTTGCAATCATTCTTTGTCGATAATTTTCAAGTTTTTTAAAAACCTATTGAATACCATCACATAATTTACTATCACTTTCTCCTAAATTCTGATTATTCTTCAGGTAATCCTTGATCCAATCACAGCCACGCACCAATAATTTATCGAGGTCTAATATATATTCATCATCTTGATCCTGCAAACGCCATAAAATAATTTTATTATCATCACTAGCTGAAGCGAGCATTGCGCCATCTGGGCTGAAACTGACGCTATTAACCTTATCAGTATGACCCTTAAGGGTAGTAATTAGAGAGCCATCTTTACTCCAAAGCTTCACTGTGTTGTCAGCACTAGTTGTAGCAATAGTCTCACTTGTTTTATCAAAGCTTAAACCGACAACACCATCGCTATGTCCATCAGTATTTTCTAATTCAGAATTTTTTCCTAGAATTCCCAAAGGAGTTCCATCTGTATTCCAGAGTCTAACTGTGTTATCATAACTAGCAGTTGTTATGGTCTGCCCCTGCTGACCAAACCGGGCATCAAACACCCAACCATCATGACCAGAAATAGTGTCACTTAGAATAGCGTCTTCCACATTCCAGAGTTTAACTGTTTTATCCCAACTAGTTGAAGCTAGAGTTTGACCATCGGGACTAAAGCGCACACTCAAGACACCTTCTATATGGCCATCAGCAGAATTTCCTAAGGTTTTAACCTTGGTGCCATCACTCTTCCAAATTATCACTGTTCTGTCTTGACTACCAGAGGCAATTAGTTTACCATCAGGACTAAAAGTAACATCATTGACAGGAGCCCCATGACCAGAGAGGGTTGTGATTAGCCTGCCTTCCCGACTCCAAAGCCTCACTGTGCGATCGCTACTGGCAGAAGCTAGAATTCTACCATCGGGAGAAAAACTTACACTTCTGACTACATCTCCATGACGTTGGTTAGTTTCGATGAGAGTTCCATCAGGTTTCCATAGCTTAACCGTTCTATCAGCACTAGCCGAAGCCAGCAACTTACCATCTGGAGAAAAGGCTACATCTAGAACTTGAGCTCGATGTTCTTGCAGGGGTATAGTTAACTCAGCTTCTCGTTCTAATTGCCACAGTTTGACTGTGCGATCGCCTCCTGCTGAAACTAGCATTTTCCCATCATCATTAAAGCTCAAACTCCTTACTTGCGAACTATGTCCAGTTAAGGTACTTTTGAGAGTGCCATCTAGTTTCCAGATTTTGATGGTTTTGTCTTCACTAGCAGAAGCAACAGTTTTACCATCGTCACTAAAATCTACATCGAACACTCTTTTATTGTGAGCTCTAATTATTTTACTGTTACCATCTAGTTTCCAGAGTCTGATGGTTTGATCCCAACTAGCCGAAGCCAGAGTTTTACCATCTCGACTAAAGCTCAGACCATAGACTCTAGCATTATGTCCCCTCAAAGTTCTAATCCATCTACCGTCTTTTTGCCACAATCTTACCGCCTTATCATCACTAGCTGAAGCGAGGATATTACCCTCAGGGCTAAACTCTACATCCCTGACTGCGGCATTATGTCCTCTAATAGTTGTTACTAGAGTAACCTTAGTACCGTCAAGTTGCCAGATTTTCACGGTGGCATCTTCACTAGCAGAGGCAATTGTCTCTCCATCTGGAGAGAAACTCACATCATCAACTGGCTTTTCATGTCCTTCTAAAGTTGTAATGAGAGTGCCATCCGACTTCCAAATTTTTACCGTCTTATCATCGCTAGTAGAAGCAATCATACTACTATCATCGGAAAAACTCACTCCCAAAACTTGACCCTTATGTCCTTGCTTATTTCCTTCCAAATATCCTTTAATATCAGTAATTAGAGTACCATCCGGCTTCCAAAGCTTGATGGTATTATCTCCACTCACCGAGGCAATCATCTTGCCATCAGGACTAAAGCTAACATCCCAAATTAAACCCTCGTGACCATCAAAACGATTACGTTCTCTTACCAAATAAACTGCATTGAAAAGTGAAGTGATAATTGATTTATATAGCGGTTTTTTATTTGCGTATTCCTGAATTTTTTGTTTGTGTTCAGGATATTTTTGGAGTTCCTTTCCAGCTCTGATTCCTTCTATTAAAGCATCTAGAATTTGCTGAGAACTAAATAAAGCTTCTGAAGTTTTACTCAAAGATTTTAAACTTTCTGTTTCTGCTATCTCGGATGCTTCTACTGCCCGATTTTTGGCTTCTACTGCCGTCTTTGTAGCTTTTTCAGCCTCTCCTTGAGCTTTTTCAGCCTGTTTTTGAGCTTCTTCAGCCAGTTTAGTTTTTTGGACAGCTTGCCAACCAAAAATAACAGAAGCAGTACAGGCTGCACTTACTAAGACAAGTAACACTTTTACAACTAATTGCTGCCTCCTTTCACGTTTTTCCTCAGCTTCAATTTCCTCTCTACTACTATTAATAAATTCTTTCTGCAAATTAGTTGGAGTAGGTTGTCTCTTATTTTGCTCTGCCTCCTGCAACCAAAATTGAGCAATAGAAAATTCACTACCTCGCAATAGCAAATCTTTATCTTTATCTTGTTGCTGCCACTCAAATGCTTGTTGCGACCATTTGGTATGACTTCTCACATAATCTCTGTCTGTATCAACAGTTCTAACTAATTCACTAAAGTTAGCGTAAAAATCGCCATCATACTGATTAAAATCAATCCATTGAACCTTTCGCAATACTGGATGCAATTCACTAGTTGAAACTTGTTGATGGAGAATAGTGATAAATCTTTTATTTAAACTCTGAGCATATTCCACCTCGTCTGCACAATAAGGGGAATTTACAGATTTAGGGGAAATGATGAACAGGAAGTTATCGCTATTTTGGATTCCACGATAAATTTCTTCTTGAAAATTACTTCCTGGTGGAATACTTTCCTGGTCAAACCAAGTGGTTTTACCTTGTATTTGCAGTGCTTCGTTTAATTTTCTAGCGAAATCAGAATCAGCACGGGAATAGGAAATAAATACTTCTAGAGATGATTCGACTGCTTGAGCACTGCTCGCTTCAATAAACTCTTTTTGTAATGGTAGAGGGGGATGATTATGACGCTTTCGATTTACCTTTAGCCAGTTTTGGTAATACTCTAGGTTATGTCCTCTCAACAATATGCTATAATTGCAATTTTGCCTCTCCCACTTGAGAGCTTTAACTAACAAAACTTTATGGTCTTCATAATAGCGCTCATCTTCCTTTAAGACCTTTAATAACTTATCAAACTTGCGGTTATATACAGCTTGCTCTTGATGATTTTTTAAATCGATAAATTGTATTGCTTTGATATGGGAGGGAATACTGGTTAGTTCTGTAGGAGCAATTAATAGTGGAATAATACGTTTTTTTAAAGTCAAAGCATATTCAATCTCTTGCTGACAGTATTTTGATTCTAAAGAATCAGGTGAAATTAAGTAAACTATGTTAGAAGCCCCTTCAATCCCGTGGTCTATTTCTTCCTGAAATTGAATGCCAGTTTGAATATCAGTTTTATTAGTCCAAACCGTTAATCCATAACGTCTCAAACTCTTAGTAATTTTCTCCATAACCCCCCTATTATATTCGGAGTAGCTAAGAAATACCTGAGACATTAAGTTATTACCATTCTTGGTACTTTCTGTAATGAACTCACAGTGTAAATCAGTAGGAATACAAGGAGCTTGTTCTTTTTTAAATCTTCTTTTTAGCCAAGACTCTGCCTGTTTCCTCTCCTCTCCCACTAACAGATAATTATTTTGTTTTTGATTTCTTGCCCACTCTTGAGCTTTAACTAAAAATTTCGTATGCTGTTGAACATAATCATTATGCTGCTGAATAAGTTTAGTTAAGCCCTCAAACGAATCTTCAAAATTATCTTTATCTTCTTGAAAATAAATCCAATTAATTCTGCCAATAGTGGGGTGCATTTTATCCCAACAGTCACTAGGTTCAACGTGAAGCAGAGGAATAATACGCTTATTAAGTCTAATTGCTAATTCGATTTCTTTGAGACAATATTGAGATTTAACAGAATGGGGAGCAATGATAAAGACAAAGTTATGAGAGCGCTCGATACCATCATCAATTTGATTTTGAAAGTCTACCCCCAAAGGAATATCATTTTGGTCAAACCAAACCCTTAAGCCCCATTGAATCAACCTGTGGTGCAATTTAGTGGCAAATGCTTTAGAGTCTCTGCGACCATAGGATATGAAAGTATCAAAGAAACTTTTCATGTCTTTAGGGCTTTATGATTTCAATAGAACTGACAAAGGGTGAGTCTATCTGACTTTTAGCATTATAAAGTCTAAAAATGAGTCATTAACAGAGAGGCAAAAATATGCATAGGCAAGCAATCTAACTCATGTCACTAGCTAAAGTATCTCTCAGCAGTTTTTTGATAACAATGTCACTAAAATAAAATTGCTTCCAGGCTGCAATAACTAACAAAATCAACTTCTACTTGCATTTATAGCAACTTTAAATTACAAAAACGCCTATAATAATTTTCCGGAATCGGAAAATACTAGCGTGTATCCAAGACACATCATGAATTACATCAAACTATTTTCACCAGGGAAAACTTTAGCAATGGCTTTGGTAATCCTAGGGGTATCTGGCAATAGCACCCTAGGAAACAACAGCTCGCGATTGCTAGCTGCATCCACTATGCCAGAGGTATCAACAGTGACAAACATCTACCTACCAAGATCAAAACTTTTTAAATCAAAAGAACTTTTGGCTAAACTTCCACTAAACTCAAGCAAAACACTGGTACAAAAGCCAAAGACACATAACAACAAAAATACATCTACTCAATCGCAAGCACTAGCAGGAAGTTACTTCAACACCCCAGAGCCACCAGCAGATCGAGGTACACCAGGCCACAGAGAAGGAGCGGCAAGTCGAGGGCAGAGAAAACTTCTTACCGCCCTAGTGCCAGCCTTTGAGGGAATTTCCGATGATCCTCTAAGTGAATCTGTCTTAGGTTTGACTCTAGAAGAGCGTCCAACTTTTTGGTTTTATGTTCCTAAACCATTGACACCTACAACAGAACTTGAGTTTATTCTCGAAGATGAGCAGGGTAATCAACTCTACCAGAGTTCATTCACAGTTTCTAAAAACTCATCTGGTATAGTTTCTATCAAACTACCATCAACAGTCAAAGCTCTTGAGGTAGGTAAAATTTACTATTGGCACTTCAAAACTTATTTGTATCCAAATTTTCCAACTTCTGTTGATGGCTGGGTGCAACGAGTGGCGTTGAAATCATCGCTTCAAAGCCAGTTGGAGCAAGCGACACCAAAACAAGAAGCTGCCATTTATGCTGCTAATGGTATTTGGTATGAGGCTATTACCTCTCTGGCTAAACTGCGCCGCCAGCATCCGGAAGATAAAGATCTCAGCGAAGATTGGAGCAAATTGTTACAGGATGTTCACCTGGAAGCGATTGCCCAAGAACCGATTGTTGATTGCTGCACTCCTCTCCGATAGTATCATTAAATTATTTTTGCTAACACTTCAGATAAAACATTTTTGCTGCAATGCTTGTTGCAGCAAGATGCGGTATTTTTGCTCATCAATTGTGTAAGCACCAAACCGCTCTAAGTGTGGATTCATCATTTGAGCATCAAACAGAATAAACCCCTGCGATCGCAGTCTCTCAACTAACTTTACCATTGCCACCTTAGAGCCGTCAGGAATTCGATAGAACATTGATTCGCCAATAAAGGCTCCGCCAATGACAATTCCTAAAATTCCGCCAGCAAGTTGGTCATTGTGCCAAGTTTCAAAGCTATAAGCCCAACCCGCTTGATAAAGTTGCCAATAAACCTCTTGGAGTTCTTTAGAAATCCAAGTAGTTTCTCGATCAGCACAACCAGCAACAACTGCGGAGAAATCCCGATTAACAGCAATACTAAAGCGCTGCTGATTTAGTGTACGACGTAGGGACTTGGGATAGCGAAACTGAGAATCTAGAGGGATAATTGTGCGCTGGCTACTATAATACCAGCCTAAATTACCTTCCTCATCTGCCATCAAAAAGTAACCTTGGGCATACCCTTGAATCAGGGAAGGAATATCTAGTTCCATAAGTCTCCTGCGAGGGTATTGCGACTACAATAGTCTCAAAAGTGCGGTTGAGTTATGACTGAGCCTATCCCACCAATTACACTTCCACCTGCACAAAACCCACAGCAGGAAGGTCAATGGTTACGAGATGCTCTTACCAGGTGGCTAGATCAAGAGTTTATCCCGGAGTCCGTTAATCAGCAGATTGCCCACAGAGCATCCCAAATCTTTGTTCGCCAGAGGATGGAAGGCGAGAACGATTTGGGAGCACTAGTAGTTGCAATTGTGTTTGAAATGCAAACCTTTGACTTTCGAGAAAGTTTCTACAGTGAGTTTGCAGTGGCTAATGCTGTTAGCGACTTACTTTTAGATAGTCTCGGGATTGATCGCTGTTGTGGTCAGTGACATCCTCTCTTTTTGAACCTCCCATCGCGCTCAAGCAAGGGATTCCCTTTTAGACTCTTATCTAGGCAATCTCCCCCGACAGAACGCCATTACAGGGCAGTTTCTTTAACGTTCACGGGCGCACTGACCGCCAACAGATCCAAATTCTCTTGATTTTTTGGCTGTGCTTTTTAGCTAAACCTAATATGCCAGTCGCGTCACCATTACAATTTCTAGGGCGATATTTTTTCCGACGATCTGAGGTAAGGGAAGCCAATCCCTGTGTTCTTTACAGCGCATTACCGCTATAGTGAAATTATACTACAAAACCAACAAGCCCTGTCCAAAATTCATCCGGTCACGGGAGGTGAAGGTCTTCTTTTGGAAGAATGATAAATCTTGAGGATTGTCAAGTTCTGAACTAGGAACAAAGTGCTATCAGATAGTAGTCTCTGGTTGATTGCAACTACCAGCTAGATTTCACTACACCTGGCAGCAAGCCTTGGTGAGCCCATTCCCGGAGGACGTGACGAGATAGTCCAAAGTCTCGATAATAACCACGAGGACGCCCTGTTACCCAACAGCGGTTCCGCATACGACTGGGCGCACTATTGCGGGGCAAATTTTGTATTTTTCGGTGAATTTCTAATTTCTCGCGCTGAGACTCAGCCTGTTCAAACTCTTCTTTGAGAGCAGCTCGCTTTTGTGCATACTTATCCACGAGCTTACGGCGCTTTTTTTCACGCTCAATCATTGCTTTCTTGGCCATGAATTGCTCAAGCTTTCCTCAATAAAGACACTATTCCCCATTTTATCTGATCTCCTCGAAAAAGTATACAGTGCAACCCCTTCTCTTTCAAGGATAGTAAGTTGTACTGAAGACTCAAGATATTTGTTCTAGTATTAACTCTCAAAGCCCTGCACTGGGGCAAACATCAGCCAATACACAATTGTAGCAAAGAGGTTGGCGTGCCTTGCAAATCTCACGACCATGATAAATTAGCCGAATTGACCAGTTTTCCCAATCCTCTTGGGGTAAGAGTCTGATTAAATCTCGCTCGATCCTCACTGGATCTGTGTGTGCTGTCAAACCGAGAAGCTTAGTTAAGCGCTTGACGTGAGTGTCAACAGTAACACCAGCGTTAATACCATAGCCATGAGCTAGAACAACATTTGCTGTTTTGCGGGCAACTCCTGGCAATTTCACTAACTCTTCAATACGTTTCGGTACTTGAGAGTTAAAGTCCGCTACAATCATGCGGCAAGCCGCTTGAATATTTTTCGCCTTGTTACGATAAAATCCAGTAGGACGAACTAAATTTTCCAGTACTTCTATCTCAGCACTAGCAACGGCTTCAGCATCAGGAAATTGGCGAAACAACTCCGGAGTCACTTGATTTACCCGCTCATCTGTACATTGAGCTGAGAGGATTGTTGCCATTAGCAGTTGCACTGGAGTTTCATAATTGAGTGTGCAGGTTGCTTCTGGATAAAGTCGCTTCAGACGAATTAGAATCTCGAGGGCTCGCTGCTTTTTGCTTGAAAATTTACGGGTAATGCCCACACTAAGTACCTGCGACATTAATAAAGGCTACTGGTTGAGACAGAGTATGGGGTGTAAAGTTTAGAGTAACTTCTGGGAATTTCATAATTGTTTACAGGATAAGTAAAATTTTTCTCCCCATCTCCCCATCTCCCCATCTGGAGCCTTATTGGAAGAAGTTTTGTACCCAACCCAGGTTAGCAGTATCTCGGACAATCAAGAAGACGCCTAAACCTAGAAGTAGAACCAATCCAGTTTGCATGATGTTTTGCTGGACTTCAATTGGCAATGGCTTACCTCTAAGTCCCTCAATTACTAAGAATGCCAACTGACCACCATCAAGGGCTGGTAGAGGTAAAATATTAATTATTGCCAAGTTGATGCTGATTAAAGCAGTAAACTGGAATAGACTGGCGGCATCTGAGCGAGCAATGGTTGCTCCCATTTCCACGATTTTGACTGGACCAGCTACTTGTTCAGCTGTTTCGCCGAAATTACTCAACAGTTGTACAAAACCTTCAACAGTCAACAGTGTAACTCTTTGAAACTCTTGGGCTGAACTTGCCAAAGCCTGCCCGATACTAGCACGCTTACGTAAGATTTCCCCGTTAGGAAGTAATTGTACACCGATTCTACCTTTACCATCTTCTCCAGGTTCTGGCTTGACCTTGATCAAAAACCTTTGTTGGTCTCGCAAAACTGTTAGTTCTAGAGTACGGTTTGGTGATTGCTGTATGGTTTGCTTCAAGGAATTAGTTGCTGTTATACCTCGACCCAAATTTTGACCATCTACAGCTAAAATCACATCTTGGGGTTTAACCCCAGCCTCTTGGGCTACTGAACTACTTTGCGGTGCAATTTCAGGAATTAGAACACCAGGCTGGCTAAATTCGGGAATACCTACAGTTGCTGCTTGAGTGAAAAGTAGAAAATAGGCAAAAATCAAGTTAGCAATGACACCAGCGCTGATCACAATTGCCCGGTCTAAGATTGGTCGGTTGCGTAGTAAATTGGGATGGTTGGGAGGTATATCACTATCAGGGTCATCGTCAGGAAAACCGACAAATCCCCCTAGAGGGATGGCTCGCACCGCATACTCAGTTTCTGGTCCTTGGTACTTCCAGATGATTGGACCAAAGCCGAGTGAAAAGCGATTTGCGTAGATTCCTTGCAGGCGAGCTGCCATAAAGTGACCAAGCTCATGTACTACAATCAAAATCGCTAGAACTGCGATCGCTGCCAGAGTTGACATAGAAGTAATTATTGTAACTATAATCCACTTTCCTTACATTGTAAGGCTATAGTCTAGGGTATTAGGGAATCGGAGACAACCGTTGAGTGGGTGAGCGAAAAAAGGCGTGGAGAAATAATTAAGCAGATGCGGAGACGCTGAGACGCTGAGAATTCAAATCCCACGCAAAATTTCGTTCACCTCCGTTGAGTAGCTTAAATCCAGAAAATTATCCTCTCAACTCACAAAACCTCGCGTCCCAGATAAGGCTGTAGAACCTCTGGTACGCTAATCTTCCCATCTGGTTGCTGATAATTTTCAATAATTGCCGACATTGTTCGCCCTACCGCCAGCCCAGAGCCATTGAGGGTGTGGACAAACTGAGTACCTTTTTTGCTAGCTTCTTTGAAGCGGATATTGCCACGTCGCGCTTGAAATTCCCCGCAATTCGAGCAACTGGAAATCTCACGGTAAGTTCCAGAAGAAGGCAACCAAACTTCCAGATCATAGCATTTAGCTGCGGAAAATCCTAAATCCCCAGTACAAAGTTCTAGGATACGATAGGGCAATTTCAAGGCTTCCAGAATTGCTGCTGCATTCTTGACTAGTTTTTGGTGTTCATCTTCTGAAGTCTGGGGATTAACTAGTTTAACTAATTCAACCTTATTAAACTGATGTAATCTAATTAGCCCTCGTGTATCCCTACCATAGCTACCTGCTTCCCTACGAAAGCAAGGGGTATAGGCACACATGTAGATAGGCAAATCTGAGGCTTCAAGAACTTCATCTCGGTAAAGATTGGTCAGAGGCACTTCTGCGGTGGGAGCCAGCCATAAATCGTCGGAATAGCACTTAAAGCTCTCCTCAGCAAATTTAGGCAACTGTCCAGTGCAAGTCAGGGATTCGGTATTGATCAGCACTGGTGGCATCACTTCCACATAACCGGCAGAGGTTTGCTGATCAATCATGAAGTTGATCAATGCTCTTTCCAAAGCTGCACCAGCACCGATAAGGGTGACAAAACGACTTTGAGCAACTTTCACTGCCCGCTCAAAATTGAGAATGCCTAATTTTTCGCCAATTTCCCAATGGGGGATAATCTTGGTGTCGTGCCTAATATATTCATCGCCCCAGCGGTAAATTTCAACATTCTCCTGTTCACTTTTGCCAATGGGTACTGAAGTACTTGGCAAGTTCGGAAGCGATAACAATAGAGCTTCCAACTCACTCTTGAGGTCTTTTTCCTGTGGCTGTAGTTGGCTCAAAGTCGCTTTGACTTGATTACCTTCCTCCCGCAAAGCTTGAATGTCTTCAGCTTGTGGGTTACTGCCAGCCTTGATTTTTTGACCAATGAGTTTACCAATTTCGTTACTGCGAGCTTGCAATTGAGTGCGTGACTTTTCTAATTCTCGCTGACGCTGGTTGATTTCCAGAATTGGCTTCAGGTCATATTGACCGACGCCACGCCGGTCTAGTAGCTCTTGAACAACTTGTGTATTTTCCCGAATTTGCTTTAGGTCAAGCACAGTTTTCCTTCTTGTCAGCGCGAGATCGCCTTCAGTGCTACTTTACAACAATACGGTAGTCGCGCTCTCAACATTACCTTTCCAATCTGCCACATCTGGCTCTCAAAGTGCAATCAGCTGCTCACTTCAGGATGCTAAGACTGCCAGATTAGAATCCAAAAAACTCGCTGTCTTTTGAGCTGCTCATCTACCGCTCCCAAAACCCTAACCTAGAGGCTAACATTATCCTTAATTCGGTTTTGAATCCTAGTAACAGTTGTTAGCCGATGTCAGTATTTGTTAGCAAATCGTTCACTGTTGATTGACCTCAGCGATTGATTTGGTAATATAGCCAGATTGAGGCGACAATGCCAACAAAATGGGCAGTAATGGTATTGATATTCGCCTGCACTACCAATAAATCGAATGAGTTCACTCCATACTGAGTGACATTGAGACCAGGTCCTGTGGGCTGAGAGAATGATATTCCTAGAATGATACCAATAACTGCTTGGGCTCCAACCAGGGTAAATAACATCCCAAGTAAATTGAAAATTAGTCCGAACCTAATTGCTTGAAGTGTATCTGCTTTGCTTGGTCGTTCTGTTGAACCAGTCACTAGGAGGTTTTGAGCAAGGCGAATATAACGGAAGGCAAAATAAATGCCAACACCTAGCGTCACCAAGCCGCACAGGGCGAAAAAGATGCCAAATCCAATTCCCTGAACACTTTCTTGAGTACCGCGATTACCAAAAGCACCATAGACAAGCAGAATCGCACCTGAAATAATTGCTAGTACTAACTGAATCCAGAAGGCAATTCGACCAACGAGGCGGAGTGTCAGGGCAACTCGCTGGAGAGCTGGTGGTAATGAGGAAGGTTGAAGCTGTTGTGGCATCGACCGTGGCATTTATCACTAACGGCAATATAGTAAATTTGCAGAAGCACAGAGTATCCGCTCAAGATTTTGCAGGCAATGGCAGCCTTCTATTGTTGATCAGATTACTCAATCTCAATTCCATTCTCTTGTCATAAGCTTGACCTGTAACTGTTTTGTGAACTTCGAGGAATTCAAATGATGCCTCCTCTAAGCTATTGATGCTCTCCTCTTCACCCTGCAGATATAAACTCCAGCACATTGCTCAATTATGGAAAAAGCTCCTTGGTAGTTGGTATCAGCAAACATACCTAGTGTCCAGATCGGGCGTTGTATCCCGATTTGGTGATTGTACTCCTGAATACTAACTTAAAGTAAGCTCAAATCAGTTAGCAGTTGTAGTAGATTCAATTGGTCTGATCTACTTTGACAAGGTTAGCGATCAATAAGGTCACTGACTTGGTCACAGGTTATACTGTCGCCACTGACAGCCCCTGTGCCCATAGCCTCCGTCATGCAACTAAGCTTTCAAGCTAGTGTAGTTGCTGTTAAACTTGGCTATCAGTAACTTCGCTAAAATTGCTCTCGATTGTTCAGGCCTTCTGCATCTAATTTCACTGAATTAGCGAAGGAATTACACACTCTTCAAAAATTTTAGGCTATAAAGTGTGAGGGCAATTAACTAACTGAGGTTGCCCACTTTAGCAGACATTGGCGGGTGCATGTGAGTTTTCAGGGGTATTAAGGTCATCTTTATTTTCAAGAAAACTCTCCCATTCAAATCCGGTTGACTGGGATATTCAGCAGCGAGCTATGCAGATGAAATTTGACGATATCTATCAATTTTTTCAGGACCCTCCTCCCAACTATCTCAACAAGGAATTGGCTGTATGTTATGTTTTGTCAGTTTTGTTGCAAGGAGAATCCTATGGAACACTGCTGATCCAAAAACTTGAAAAGGAGTACCCAACCTATCGACTTTCTGACACTGTACTCTACAGTGCACTGAAGTTTCTGGAGGAGTCGAAAGCGATTTCTGGGTACTGGAAAAAGGTTGAGGGCAGAGGACGTCCCCGCAGAATGTATCAACTACGCTCAGAATGGCGCAAGAAAGCTCAGGAGCTCGCTGGTTTTTGGCGAGATTATATGACTGATGATCGAAAAGCCATGTAAGAGTATGTAGAAGATTGTAGCGGTCTGTAACCTTTAAAGGTTGAGATACTTGGCAGTTATTGCGTAAAAGAGCAGGGTGGCAATGGCAACAGTCAGTCTAGCTAGAGGTGTTGGCTCTGGAGCATTGCGTAGGGGAATCTCTCTCCTACAAGCTGCTCAAGAGCTTTCACGTCATCTTCCAGTGGAATGCATTGAGGACACAACCGGCTAGAATTTGGCTGCAGTAGTCTTCAGTGAGATTTTTAACTGTGAAGTTCCTCCTTCTAATCCTAGGGGTATAGATGAGGCTTATGTAGCAATGCACTCTCGTCTATTTATAGTACAAATGTTTTAATGAATTACTCGTCAAGGTTCGATTTGTGATTTGTAAACATACTGCTCCCGCAGCGCTATAGGTATAGAGATAAAAGTAGATGCTCAAGGTTTATCGCTAAGGCTTCACAAATTGTAAAGTAGTAGCAATAGAATCTTAAGTCTCTGTCAAAAATTCGTGAACACAGCCACTCTACCTTCGATCTTCCTGCTCACCTTATTGTTAGCAGTAGGTTTATTTTTCTTCATTCGAGCCTCCGTTAAGGCTCGGCTCGAACAAGTTAAGCTAATTGCCCAAGAATCGGAAGAGGCTCTGCTAAGGCTCCTACAGCAATATTTTGAGGACAGAGCCTACCGAGTAACAGCAGTCGATCCAGCTATCAATCAAGTAACATTTCAAGGGTTCGTTCGACCAAGTTGGTTCCTGGCAATCTTTTTAACCTTGCTAGCCGCCTGTGGCACTTTGTGCTTGTCGCTAGTTCTCTCATTGCTTTACCCAAATTTAACCAGCTTGTTTCTGGGTTTGGTTATACTAGCACCGACAGCTGGGTTTTTTTATTGGAAAAAAGCAGGAAGAACTGAGCAGGTTGCCCTCAAAATCGAATCTGTAACAACTCAGGATGCTACTGAACAAAGTCTCATTACTGTGACGGCACATCGCGATGAACTCGCGCAGCTACAAAAGAGTATTGATTTCAAACTTTTTCGAGAAGATGCCCATAACTGATGAATTTAATGCCTCGACCAATTTTACAAAAATTAGCCCTGCTCAAACCTTGATGCTTGAGTAGGGCTCAGTAACTTCACATGTAACCAAGCTGTAGCAGCAATGTATTAGCAAGTTTGAAACGACCCATCAGTTAAAGCCAGATGATTATTGGCTTAACAAGCTATACTGCCCAGGAGGAGAACTCTTCCCCAAGTATCGATCGCTACGACATTTCACCAATACACTAATTGTAACTTTCCCCGACGCTGACCCTAGGGGTGCAGCGCGGGTTTCTCAAGAGCGCTCTTGATCATTCCTGGATAACCATTTATTTAGGCAAAAAGCCTCTGAAAGTATGGTAAGACCAGGCAATTTATCTTCCCCTTCGTCGTCAGGTACTACGCTCTGGATTCTACAAATTAACACTATTTGAGCTGCGGTCTGATCTCTATAGGTTTAATCTCCACACTCAGAACAACTCTAAACCGAAGCTATCGCCTCTGAATATGCTGACTCCCTATCCACAAAGAGAATATGAGAAAGCTTTACAAACTTCAATGGGCAGCTGCTACAGGGGTCTTTTCTACTGGGGAGCTGATGATCCGCAGACTAGGAAACAAAAAATGATTTTCTTCTACATATTGCGCACCAAATAACCCTTTTTCTGCCCAGAAATAGCGGTCTGTAGTATGTTCGTTGCGCTTCACTAGGAGTAAAGCTGGCGGCACAATCCTTTCTGATTGAATGTACTTTCTTGCTGCTGTTACTGGTTTGTCTTCGCCGCTTTCAAGATTATACTGAGGCACGTGCTCTAAAATCTTACGTCCTTCCTGGCGACGGCGACTTTTGCGTTTGCGTCTTCTTGCCAAGCTGTCTACCTCCTCTTTATGCTTGCAGCTGTAAATCTAGTTACCAAAACCGTGCAAAGTATATCGGCTTGAATTCTAAATTTCAAACCCTCTTCATGTAAACCCATAAAACCTTGAATCGCCTTTATGGTAAAGCTTCAGGCAACTTTAGTTATCTTTTAACCAGTAATTTACTATGCAAAACTTTATTATTATTAACAAAGATTAACATGAAGAAGTGCTTCGGTGCTTGTATAGCTTACTGGTCTCCAAGGGATGAATGAGTAGTCTTTGGCAGCCCAAGACCTAACTCCTGGTCATTTGTGCCACTATTTCGACATTATAGAAAGAGAGCCGATAGTTGTTGATCAAAGCCCAAGCACTGGAAAAAAATCAGTAACTCTAATCTCATGTACACTCAAGCCGGTTCAGAATTTGTTGCCTTATGTCGCTCTCAAGTGGCAGTGTTAACTCAAGCACTGGGAGCAGCTTTAAGTGCTGTGTACTTGACACAAGAACTGGTAGAGGAGGCAACACCCAAGCTAATTCCTGTTGTAGTTTACCCTGATGCAGCTACAGTTTCACAACAGAATAATGCTGATCTGGTGCTGCCGCAGCAGATGAGTAAGATCAAGCCAACCCCCCGATTATCAACAGCGACACTGCGCCTACTTCCTATGCCATCAGAATATGGTCAACAGGTGGGTGAAGCCTCGCCAGATTGGCAAGAGAATTCCTTATGGCAACAGCGTCAAATTGTTTTGCCTCTAATTCATGAGGGCGTAGTTATGGGGGTGTTAGTAACTAGTCGTGAGGATCGACCATGGAATGACCGAGAAAAGGCAACTATTGAACTAATTGCAAAGACTTTGTCTGTTGCCTATGTCATGGATCAGCGCCGAGTATGGTTTGAGCAGCAGTTAACTCAGCAAGAAATATATCAAGAAAAACAGCGAGATCTAATAGATGACCTCCTGCATCAAGCACGCAGCCCTCTAACAGCTTTAAGAACTTTGGGCAAGTTGCTAATCAAGCGGCTGCGACCAGGGGATAAAAATCAAGAAGTTGCTGCTAGTATCGTGCGAGAAAGTGATCGCCTGCAAGAGCTGCTACAGCAATTAAACAATTACCTGGAGATCAACCCAGCAAGTTTGGCACCCTTAACACTCCCAGCTACCAGTGTGCTTCAGGGGCAGCAATCGGAAACCAGAGATGATGGTCAAGGCATTACCTTAACAACGAATTTGCCACTAGAGGTAACTAGAAAAGGCTTGCACCTACCTCCAGCTCAAGCCCTAACCCTAGAATCATTTTCAGTCGCAACTGTCTTGAAGCCGCTTCTAGTTGCTGCTGAGGCGATAGCGACAGAGCGTCATCTAGAATTTTGTTCTTATATCCCTGACGACTTGCCCGCAGTTATCGGCAACCAGAAAAACTTGCACGAGGTGTTGAGTAATATCATTGACAATGCGATTAAATACACTCCAGCGGGTGGACAAATCGAGATTCAAGTAGGTGTTGCTCAACTAGATTCTCGAGGAACCTCAGCACAATTATCAGAGTACGAACTCGCGAAAGTAGCGCCTCAGAAAAATTTACAACATATTGCGATTACCATTAGTGATACTGGTCCAGGGATTCCACCTCAGGACTTAGAGCATTTGTTTGAGAGACATTATCGCGGTGTCCAAGCCTCAACGGAGATTCCTGGTAGCGGTTTAGGTTTAGCGATCGCTAAAGAGCTAATTGAACAAATGCACGGTCAGATCGAAGTCTTTAGTCCAGCCCAATCAATTTGGACTGAATACCGAACTCAATCGGCAATAGACAAAGCCCGAGACTATCGGGCAAGGGGAACAACCTTTGTGGTTTGGTTGCTAACTAAATGATGTGACCTTTAACTTTTAAACTACTGTGCGTTTAAAACTTATATCTTCTGGTTGAATGAGAATTCTTCAAACCGTTTCCCCCTCACAAATTGAATACACAAATTCAACGCGTGACAACTTATTTGGTGCTGATAACCAAGTCAGAGCTTAACTTGATATCCAAGTCGGTTTCAGGTTCGATTACATACAAATCAACGCTATTACGACCAGTAAAACGTTCAATTAGGCTTAATAATAAGCCGCCGCCGGTTCCAATTAACACTTCTTCTGTAGCTATTGCTCTGTCGCCGGTAACACCTGCAATGGCAGCCGCTGCCGCTGTACCCAATGCCGCATTTTTCAAAAGATTACCAACACCGCCGCCCTTGCGCACTGTTTCAGTGGTGGTAATTAGACCAGAAGAGCCATTGATTGACAACTGTTGACCATTAACTAACAGCTTCTGAGCGATAAACTGAGCACCTTCTTCACTAGAGCGTAACTCACCCTCGATTTCGCTGCCAGCAGGAATCAGCACTTGACCACTAGGAGTAGTAATATTGGCATCAACTGTCAGTGTCAGCGGTACAGTTTCGTCTTTGGTAACTAGGATTTTCTCTTTTTCGTACTTGACTGGCAAAGAAGAATCACGGGGAATTGTGAATGCCACTGGTGCTGGCGTCGAATCAACAATGTATTGAGAACTTACCGCTTGAGCATTTCCTTCGTTGACTAGTGCCTGGTAGACGAAAGCGGCTACCTCTGCCCGAGTTGCATTGCGAGTGGGATTTAGGGTGTTAAGATTGGGATAATTCACCGCCAAGCGATTCTCCGTGGCTGCTGCGATGGGGGTGCGAGCCCAGCTAGAAATGCTGGAGGCGTCGTTGAACAGACTCAAAACAGTTGATGTGTTTTGGCTTGCAGAATAATTAAGACCACCAACCAGTGAAACTAAGACTTGTTCACGGGGGATATTTTGTTCTGGTCTAAAAATGCTACCAGGATAACCAGTCAAAAATCCCGTGCTGTAGGCATTATCAATCGCCGAAGCTGCCCAGTAGCTTGATGGTACGTCAACGAAATTGATTGCACTGCGTCCTTGCGACTTTTGGAAATACTGATTAGCCTTGCGCAGCATTGCTGCGTACTGAGCTCGCGTTACTGGAGCATTTGGTCGGAAACTACCATCTGGGAATCCAGCAATAATACCGCGTTCTGATAATTCTTCAATGAACTCTCTAGCCCAATAGCTGGATGAGACATCGGTAAAGGTATTGGTTTGAGCAAAACTGGGGGCTGGTGCGACTAATGGTGCAACAGCACTAGCAGTTATTCCTAGGGCTAAAAGAGCAGCAGTCCTTGATTGCCAGCGATCGAAGTTAGACATGGAAGGCGTTCTCCGTAAAAATCGTCTTGTTAAGAAAATAGACTTGAGGTTGTGTAAAAGGTTCCCAAAGCTTAATAAATTAGTGTTTTTGACTCATCAAGCAGCAAAATGATTGTTTTTTACTGTTTTGAGTGGTTAAACTTTGTCCAACCTGATTCTTCAGACGCCTGTTCCAGTCTATTGGTTGCCTTCCAGATCAGAAACTGTCACATATCTAGTAACTGCTCCTCTGATACTCCTAATTTCTTCCAATCAGAAAGTGATCTAATGAACATTGAAGATAGGGATTTAGGGCGAGAATTTCTAAAATTCTTCCCTGTGATCAAAATCTTCAGCTTTATAAATTGCTATAACCATGGGATGAAATGCAACTATAGCGCTCGCAAGTAGTGTAATCACCACAAGTAGTACAAAAAACACCAGCTCTTTATTTCTCCGTGAAAGCTCGGATTATAGCATAAAGATCTAGAAATAATGGTTGTTAAGAAAAGAGTTTGAATGGGCAGCTAAGCTAAATTCGCAGGCAGTTCAAGCGCATGCTGAAAGGGCGTGGAGTGCCATCTCTAGATTATTAGACAACTGTAAAAAGAAAATGCTAGGAAAGAAAGGCTCAAAGAATCGACTCAAAGCTATCAAGAATCCCCCTTTTAGAAAAAGGGGGAGTCTCAAAACACCTCAAACGATTGGTAAATCTGCATCCTATAATTTTTCGTCAAGCAACTTGCGATAGAGTTTCTGAATGGTTTTGAGGAAAGTGTTAGCAACCGACTTTGGCGGTGCTGTGGATGGATCAAGAAGCTGCAAGCGATTCAGGAGTTTTGCTTCTTCTGTATCGATGTCGTTATCACTATATACTAAGGCGCTGATAGCATCGTACAAGCGCTGATAATCTTCCTGAGTGGGGTTATCGCCGAGATAATCTTGCACCCAGCTATAGCACTCGTCAGCTTTCACCGCCCTCAGTTCATTCAACAGAGGTTTAATCTCAGGATCTTCGGCAATGTTGCTTTCTTTGGCGACTCGATGGAGATATTCTCGTTCCTCGGGCTGAATTTTGCCGTCTATCCAAGCTGCACCAATCAGAATTTTGATCAATTGTTTGACACTGGGGTTTGTAATCATGGCTTTTTTCTGAGTGGGAAGGTTGGTTCTAAACTGAGGGAAAAGCAAGGATTTGAGTTACCCGTACTTCTTGAAGCGAGGGAAGCCAAATTTCCTTTTTTGAGAGAAGTCCCAAGCCTCGTGCAATCTCCGCAGAGTGGTTTGCAGTACTTGAGAAGGCACTCCCTTTAACTTTGAGAATACCTCCTTGGCTAAGGGAAGAGCGTTTTGTTGACGAGAATAGTTAGGAAAAGGAGTTTCAGTACCAATGATGTATTCCGAATGCAAAGAACAACAATTCATACTGCATTTATGAAAGTTTATCCAGTCTTTAATTTCGCGCAATCGATGGTTGCAAAACTGGCGCGAAGTTTCCAGCCACTCAAGCAATTGTTGCTCGGCAATGGCGTCTGGATAGATTCGATAACAGTAGTTAATTGTGAGACTCATGACAACAATCATACCATGAAAGATAGTAATCAAGAACTTAGATTTACAACATCGACAAATTCTGATTTTTGTCGTTCAATGGCTACGTATTAATACTAAAAATAGCAGCAATTATCACGACTTTTGCTCAAATTCTGTGATCAGTTATCTTGACAACATAGTGTATAAGCTCAAAGGCAATTTTTATAGTATAAAAATTGCCTAATTCTAAGGAAAAAAAAGAATAATTTGTTATTATTTTTCGTTTAAGCTAAATTTATAATAAAATTTCAAAATATACTCTATGTAATAATGCAAACTTTTTTTTAATTAAAAATAATCCAATATGTAACTCTGGATAGCAGTTGTCCAAGCTCTGCTTATAGTCGGTAGTTTCTTGGATTTGGCAGATAGTAATCTAGGTTTGCCTATCTCCTCAATCAGGAGGGGGGTTCTCTCCCCTCAGTCCTCAACCTCGAATACGTGTTTAAATAATTAGTAGTTGAAGGGTGCATCTACTAAATTGCCATAATCAGCCAAGCTCAATTGGCTGCCCCGGTATGCCATCGGGGTTTTTTATTGCTCAAATAACTAGCATGGTTTTAAGTAGTCGGACATAAATCAACGGCTCTATGCAAAGAAATGTAAACTGAGTCGAATCCCCTTTACTGAGCAGATTTGGTCGCATTTACGAAACTTTATATAGCTACCAAAACTTTTGTCCGACTACTTAAGCGTTGATGGACAGCTTGTGAAGGGCGAAGTGCTATAAATGTTTGACAGCTAGTCGGCTTCATAATCAACTTCAGTGACCTGAGATAGAGGTATTCTACGATAAGGTCGGTAAAGATTAGAAAATAGGTGAACGAGGAAGATCAGGAGCATTTCAACCGCAATCTGGAGCCATAAAGGAGCCAGGCTCAAGCCCCAGACTACTAAGATTAACCCACTCAGGAGCAAAGTAATCCCATAAACTTGTTCACAGGCTTTGAGACTAGTCCAAACAGCCCACAGACCTGTCAGTAGTAAAGTAATTTTTAAAACCAGCATTTTTACTAACCTCTTGTACTATTATCGACCTCTTTAGTTTGCTGATCAGCGTTATCGACAAATAGCTATATGTCTAAAATCAAATCATGACTCCTATGGTAGTTATTGTCTTCTTTATGTCTTACTCAAGCGCTAGTTATGTTTGAGGTCTAGTGGCGGTGCCTAGAGCCCTTGAAAATAACCTTAGCGAGAAACTACCCCAGATTTTACAGCTTTTAGTTGCCTATAAGTTGTGCGCTTTTGTAGTTGTTCAATGTATTCCCCAAGCACTCGAGGACAAAACTGATAATAGCAATGCTGACCTTCACGACGTACAGTGATTAGATCAGCATTAGCCAATTCCTTGAGGTGATGAGATACTGTTGCTTGGGATACTGGAAATCTCTCCACAAGTTTTGCACAGGTAACTTCCTCTGTGGAAGCGATCGCTTCTAAGATTTCAAAGCGCCGCGGGTCAGCCAAGGCTTTGGCTGTTCGGTAAAATCGAGTGAGCCTCATCTTTGTTTATCCTCTCTTCATCCAAATATAAAGGTCTGGATTTCTAATGAAATCTACCACTGAGCGAGTTTAGCGTGGTGTTACTCACAGATGCAGCTAGATTTCAGGCTAACTCTAGAAAAAAACATTTCTACTTAATTTTTCTTTCTGACAAGCCTAAGTCAAGTATTTATAGCGCTACGCGCAAGGCTCCAGGGCAGAAGGCTCCAAGGCAGAATTTGACAAAGTTTTAGCGATTTAGCTTGTCCTAACCTTAATACGTACTGCTATATATACTTCTGTATTACTGAGCAATTGTACTCATGTCGATGTCAAAAGCAGTAACTATTGAAAATTACTAGCAATAAGTATAGAATCAAATTGATCGATAATCCTAGGGCTGTTGACCAGTTCCCATCCAGGAGCTACAGGCTCTATGGAATTATGTACCTCCGAGCAAGTAAATCCATGCCACTTAAACCAAAACCTGAGCTAGGGAAATTACGCTCGATTGTGCGTAGCCGTTGGCGAGAAACTTGGCAAGCTGTTGAAACCAGAGCCAATGTAGCAGAGCTGGCTCCACCGTTGAGAGTTACAATCCAAGCCCATAGATACTCTCTTCAAACCCCTAATAAAACTCAAGTTCTAGCGAAATCATGATTAAGCATTAGGACTGTTGAAATAATATATCCCCCTACCACCAGTCCCAACAAAAACTAATCCGAATTTCTGCTTACTAGCCTCCATAAAATTAGGATTATTACCAATAGGATTGTTGGCATCACCAATGTATGTCCAAGTTTCTCCTTGATCTAGAGAACGAAAGATACCCAAGCTACTATCTCGGTTAGTTAGATCGCTTTTACTAGCAATTTTCCCATATAAATAAAGTGCTGGAGTTTTACTTCCTGCTGGCGGCTTGCCAAAGGCAAACAGATAAGCTTGCTCTACTCCAGCAATTTGGGAGAAACTATTACCGCCGTCTGTTGAATGGTACAGTCCATGTTCATCAAGACTAATCCAGACTTCACCCTTTACTCCTGGCATGGTTTTGAGGGAGTGCCACTTGTTTTCACCAGCAAGGGATTTGTAGACAACTTCAAAAGATGCGCCTCCGTCAGTACTGCGATAAACTGTGTCATTATAGTAATAGTAAAAGGTATTGCCCTCTACTGGATCTGCTGCTAAGGATTGAGACCAATTCCAGGCTCCCTTTGGACCAAAGGGTAATCCTGAAACGTTTTCCCAGGAAGCGCCACCATTGGTCGTGTGTATAGCTTGCCCTTCACTAATCGTAACTACAAATAGATTTGGGTTAGTCGCCGACATTGCTACCCGCATCGGCATTTTCTGTTTGGGGAATGAGGCGAATTCCTGCCAGGTTTTACCGCCGTTTGTGGAGGTAGCTCCGGTGTAAGTTTTGTTCCACCGCCTGCCACCGACACGCACCATCTGTGATGGCTTGGTTTCACAATAGGCAATACTATAAGTATCCTGCAATTGAAGACCACTACTGCCAAATTCTCGGGATGGATAAGTATTTAGTCCCCTATCGTGGTAAAAACCATCCACATCAGCTAAACCACTTAATAATATTACTCCCCTAGGGGGTGAGACTAGGGAAAAAACAACTGTTGCCTCATATCCCTGTACATAGTTACTCCAGACTACTTTTTTTGCCCTGATGTTTTCTGTGCGCCATACCCCATACCAGTCACTTAGCCACACCCTATCTGCAACTTTTGGGTCAAATTCAATAGCAGAGACTGATGGTTGCCTAAGCATGAT
The DNA here is from genome assembly GCA_010692425.1 of Symploca sp. SIO3C6. Classification (GTDB taxonomy): domain Bacteria; phylum Cyanobacteriota; class Cyanobacteriia; order Cyanobacteriales; family Coleofasciculaceae; genus SIO3C6. The sequence goes on from JAAHHJ010000001.1 coordinate 236,950, forward strand.
GCCCTCCCACCAGGAAACTCTGTTATTTGTGGCTTGTGTTTTCTGTTTCCAAGTCTCGCCGCCATCGACAGACCAATAAATATTGGTACCAGATTTTTCCCTAGTACTGACTAATATTTCTTCGGCCAAACGGGGGTTAACACTTAAACCATTAAAGGCTTTTGTAGAATTTTTGGGTGTGATCTGTGTCCAAACTCCGTTAATATACTTGCTAACGCCTGGTTTTTTGTCACTAGTCACATACAGTGTGCTATCGCTGGCAACAACCAGGCGATTGGCACTTTGTGGGCTTTGTTTTATTTTGCTCCAATTTAAACCCATGTCAGTGGAGCGATAAATACCGTCTCCGTAGACGTTAGCATAAACTAATCCAGGGACATTTTTATCGAAGGCAATTGACAAGATACCAATTTTATTGTTTAGTTTGCTAGGGAAAGAAGTTACCTGATTCCAAGTGGCACCAGCGTCTGATGATTTCCAGAGACCATCGAGTCGTGAGCCAAAGAAAATTACCTTGGAATCAGAAGGACTGACAACTAGTCTCTCTCCTGCCCAGCGTTTGGGTTCATTCCCCCCCATTTTTAAGTCTAGGTTAAGCTTAACCCAGGTCTCCCCTTGATCTATGGATTTAAAGATGGTTCCTTTATCGGGCCACCAATTAGCACTGTAGGCACCTGCGGCAATATAGAGGATTTTTGAATTGTTTGGATCCAGCGCTAATCCTTCTCCTGAGTAGTAATTGCGCTGCTCAAGCCGAAAGTGCTCTGTTAAGGGTATCCAGTGCTGAGTCTCCCTATCCCAGCGATAAAAACCACTGACGTCGGTTTTAATGTAAACTAGGTCTTTTTGTAAGGGATGAAGGTAGATTCCTGTAACATAACCACCTCCACCAATTGAAACATTTTTCCAAGTGTTTTGTTGATGGCTCTGAGTAATTGCCAGTTTATTAGTTTCAGCTTCAGTAACTGAATTAGTCAGGTTTCTGTTAATGTTGATTAGCCCTAGAGCGATCGCAACTACCAGGGCAATGCTTAACAGGCGAATTGTTTGCCACAAGAGGCGGCGGGAAACATGAGAGTTAACCACTATGCTAGCACATTTTTACTCCTTTATGGGCGTACTGCAGTACGCCCCTACAAACTCAGCATTACTCGTCAGGCTTTCTTGTTAAAATTAGCAATTCAACGACCAATGCTGTTTAATCTTATTAACTAGATTGTTCTTGAAGTATTCGGCGTTGTTGGTTAGCTCCTGTCAATTTTAAGGCAATAGCTTCCAATTGTTTATAAACAGTTTGGGGTAAAAACGATAGCAAATAGGCAGCTCCCCCAGTCAAGATTGTGCGCATAGGCTCCTCTAGAAGGATACGCCAGTGAGTAGTTATAGCGCGGTGGAATAGTTGCACAGCTGTTGCTCCATCTCGTGCACTTACTGCTCTCCTAGCAACATATCGAAGATAGTAAGCCTTGACTGGTTTTTTCCACTTATCTATGAACTCTGGGGCATAGGAGTGTGTCTTTTCCAGTATCATTTCCACAGACTCCAATTTTTTCTGCCAGCTGGAGGAAAGACCTTGGGAGTTCACTCGATACAGAGTCAAAGCTTCAGGAATACCCTCCAACTGCCAAGATGTCTGAAAAACTATGCGCAGCCAACATTCAACATCCTGCGAAACGCGGAAGCGTTCATCAAAATAAAAGTCTTCCACATAACCATGAATATTGTCTTGATATTTAATGGCTTCAAACACCTCTTTTCTAAACACGCCCGCTGAACCATTTCCTATGGGGTTACGGCAAATTACGTACTGCGGGGTGATATTCTTAAGCATTGGCATTTGGTAAATACCTAAGGATTCACCCTCCTCATTAATGAAACCTGAGCGGCTAAAACTAACCCCTACATCTGGGGAATTATTCAGATGTTGGACATGTTTTTCCAGTTTTTCTGGCAACCATAAATCATCTGGGTCTAAAAAAGCTAAATATTCCCCTTGAGCATGGCGGATTCCTGTATTTCTAGCTCCAGATAATCCTCGGTTTTTTTGTCGAAAAATTTTAATTCTCGAATCTTTGAACTGCTGACAAATTTCTATACTTCGATCAGGAGAACCATCGTCAACAATCAGCACTTCAAAATTTTGATGAGTTTGCTCTAGAACTGACTGTATTGTCGCCGCAATAAATTGTTCTGCTCGGTAGACTGGAATGATAATAGAGACTTTTTTCATGGTTTTTTAACACCCTTATTCACGACAAATGCACGTTCGTTTTTGTATTAATTGGATTCAACCAGGCAATTGCTAGTTAATACTACTTCCAGTTAGATTAATCATCATCTCAGAAAATGATGATGGTAATCACAAATCAATCTTCTGATGTATTAATCATCATAATTACTTACCCAGATTGTTCTTGTAAAATACGTCGTTTTTGGGTAGCTCCTGTTACTTTTGTTCCTAGTAATGCTACTTGAGAGTACCAGGAGCGAGGTAATAGACGAAGTAGGTAGGCAGCAACTAAAATCCGCAGTGTACGGCGTGGTTCCTCTAGTAATAGTTGCCAGTGAGCAGCCAAGGAGCGATGGCACAGCTCTACAGCAATGGCAGCATGTTGCATGCGTATTGCCTTTCTGGCTAAATACCTCAGCCGACAAGCTTTAGAAAGGTTCCCCCACTTGGCAATCAATTCCGGGGCGTAGGAATGGGTTTTAGCAAGTACTTGTTCCCAAGACTCAAACTGTTTGAGTAGATTAGCAGAAAGACCACTAGAATTAACACGATATAGTGTTAAAGTTTCAGAAATACCTTCAATTTTCCAGGTAGTTTTAATAGCAATCCTTAGCCAACACTCAATGTCTTCTGAGCGTCGAAACCGCTCATCAAAATAACAATCTTCTACAGCTTCGTGAAGATTATCCTGGAATTTAATCCCCTCAAACACTTCCCGCCTAATTACAGGAGCTGAACCATTACCAATGGGGCTTTCTCGGAATAAATCATCAGCAGTGATTCCCTTAAGCTTGGGCATTAAGTAGATACCCGAGGAATTTCCCTGCTCGTCAATTAAAGCGGAGCGACTAAAACTAACTCCCACTTCTGGAGAGTTATCTAAATGTTCAACGTGCTTTTCTAGTTTTTGTGGCAACCAAAGGTCATCCCCATCTAAAAAAGCTAAGTACTCCCCCTGTGCTTGCCGGATGCCAGCGTTTCTTGCACCTGCCAGTCCTCGATTTTTTTGATGAATTATTTTAATCCTGGGGTCTGAGAACTGCTGGCAAATTGCAATGCTTTGGTCAGGTGATTCATCATCTACTAAAAGCAATTCAAAATTTTTGTAAGTTTGATCAAGAACAGATTTGACTGTAGCAGCTATGTATTTTTCCACTCCATATATAGGAACAATTACAGAGATTTTAACCATGTTCATGTCATTATTTAGTTAGTGATTTGTTTATTTTTATTTGAAATATAATATCACAATTAAAATAAAAATAAAAGCCTTTTTTGTCTAAAAACTGATCGATTATTACCCATTTTACTAAATTTAACTTTTCCCAATCAAGATGCTTTTCATCAACTGCTAGCAGAGTAAATTATGGCCAGAAGTTGTCTAGTTGAAACTTGGCAGGCAAAAGCTCTCTTTCATTAACAGCTGGCGCCTCCTCCTCTGGATTAGTCTCAACAGTAGGCTCGGCTTGAGTAAATTTCAGTTTATTAAAAACAAAGTTTGTTGACCATAGTAAAAACCAAGGTACGTAGATGACGTGAATTATCAACACAGACCAAGCTACACCAATTGCTTGCCACTGAACTCCAATCAGTAGACCAATTGTAAATATTAGTGTAAAAGCTCCACCCCAAAGCAGATTTAAATCTGTCTTACCAATAACTATCAACAGTTGAGCTGGAGGGAGAGCAAAAGCACGAGGAATTGCCGACAGGCAAATTAAGACCAAAACTGGAATTGCGACTATCCATTTTTGTCCGAAAACAATTGGTACATAAAACGGTGCTAATATCGATTGAGTTAAAACAAAAGGAATTACAATGAAGCTGATGGTTTTCAGGCTGCTAAAATAGCGTTTTTTGAACTGAGACCACTGAAAACGGAGAGAGCATAAATGCGGATATAAAGCAACAGCAATAGATTGAATTATGCTCTGACTAATGCCCAATCCTGCATTGAAAGCGAAGTAATATATACCTAATTGTTCAATCCCAAGAAAACGAGCAATAATCAAGTAATCCAGTTGGTCTCTTAGTTTTCCCAGAAGTGCAGCTCCTAATATACCTCGACCAAAAGTAAATATTTCACCCCAATGTTCCGTAGTAAATTTTCTTGATACACGCCAAGGGTGACATCTAAGAGATATAATGAAATCGATAGGAGTTACTAAAATTTTCCCTAGCACTAAAGACCACATCCCCAGTCCAAAAACAGCAAAGACTGCAGCTATAGCATTGCTTAACACCATCTTCAGAGTATTAATTGTGGCAGTAATCTTCATTCTGTTCTCTCTTTGAATAAGAGTAGCTTGAATTCTGCCGACTGGAGTGATTAAATAAACAGTTGCTAATGCACAAATAGGGAGCACAAGTTGTGGGGCATCACAGAACCAAGCAACTCCAAAGGAGGCAATACACTGGATAACAAATAAACTTACAGATAATACCCAATTCAGCCAATAGGCAGAATTGCATAGCTCGTCTAGCCTATGTTTTTCAACTTGAATTAATTTACCACCTATACCAATTTTAGTGAATACTTGGGTAAATTCATAAGTTGTCATGATCATCGCTACTAACCCGTAGTCATATTTGGTTAAGTAACGTGCAATGACAACTGTTGCTGCTAACCGTAAAACTTTTTCAATTAGCTGTGAACCAGTTAACCAGCCGAGATTGCGAATAAACTGGTTGTTGAGCTTCTTCCTTACCCTAACCTCAAGCTCTTTAACAAAGCTCACAATTTTACTCCCAGAGAATATACCCTCCTAATTAACATTTTTTCAGGTTCTCCAGTTGATTGCTTCTCATACTTATGATGCCCCCTTTATAGGTTTAAAAATGCACAAAAAAATTTATTTTTTTGAAAATACTTTAAAATACTTTAAAAATTATCTTGACTAGTACTGGCACTAGGTACTGATACCATAGGAAAATTTTTACCGACAAACTGTATAAAGCGCAGTGCTAATTTATAGGGAATCAATTTTACCATCAGCAATTTAATCAGCAAGCGCTGAGTCTCTTTGCTCAAGATTATCCTTGGATGTAAATAAATAGCCTTTTTCAACTTTTGGCTAGCTTGCTTCAAACCCTCTTCATCAATAACCCCTTCCTGATTGAATAAATTATTAAGGCACTGTTTGGCTAGGTATCGATAAGCGTTCGCCAAACTTCTTTTTTTAAGGAATTGTAACTCTGCTGGAGCCATCTGAAAAGCGCGCTCAATTACAATCAGGTTAGCCTTCTCCATAACCTCAACTTTAGAAGTCATCGATTGTGAAGAACGGCGATAAAGAATTTGGTACTTAGGAACTAAAACAAAAGGACAACGAGCTGCCAACCGTAGGTAATAGTCCCAATCTTCAACAGATTTAAGTGAGGGGTCAAATTCCCCTACAGACTCAATTAGTTCCCTGCGAACAAGAATGTTAGAACCACTTGAAATAAAATTACGGACTAACAATTGTGAGTAAACATCACCATCAAAAAATAACGGTTCCCATGCATATAAAAACTCGCTCTTTTCATTGATAAATGCAGTCCAACTATAAGCAACACCAGCTTCAGGATGCTGTTTCAAAGCTTCTAGCTGTAGCTCTAATTTATCTGGCTTCCATAAATCATCGGCGTCGATGAAGCTAATAAATTCACCACTTGATTGTATAATACCACGATTGCGTGCTACTGGTAATCCCCCATTGTCATAGGAGAAAACTTTTAAACGAGGGTCAGTAATTTGACTTAGCAAGTCTAAAGTTCCATCAGTAGAGCCATCATTGATTACAATTAACTCGAAATCTGAAAAAGTTTGTGCTTTGATAGATTGGATGGTTTCTAAGATGGTTTTTGAGGCATTGTAAGCAGGAATAATTACTGAAATGGTAGGCATCGTCGTAATGGTGTTTTAATGGTAATTTAGGCAAAAACTGTTGACAATTTCTCTTTGAAGGCGATCCCTAACATCATTAAACCAGGCCAGTAAAGGAAAGCTAATCCCTCTAAATTCTCAGCCAACGAAAAAATGAACATTACTAAAATTATTCCTAATCCGGTTCGAGCAATTTTACTTTGTTGGGCTTTGACAAATAGAGAGAGCAAACTATAGATCATGGGAATAGCTAAGGCAATAACGCCCACTAGCCCATGAAGATAGAGAGCACCAAACCAGGTGTGGTGACTACCGATTGGCATTTTGGCAGCAACATAAGGACCCTCTGGCGATTTAACAGCATGCCCCCAAATGGGAGCATCACGCCATTTGTCGATCGCCAGTCTCCCTAAAATTCCTCTAACCCTCGAAGAGGCGGCTCGTCTACTATCGAAATAGTCTTTAAAATCCCTTGCCATCAGTAGTAGTTGGGAACCAAATAAACCACCAATAAAACTACTGATTCCCAAGGCAATTTGCATACTGGGTCGGGAAAGATTTACTAAAATAAATCTTATTACTGGTAGAGCAATTAAGCATAGTAGACCTAAGCGTGAAGCAGAACCCAAAATAGCAGCAACATTACCAATTATAGCAAGATATCGCAATTTTTTGTCAGGTTCTTGTTCTGCTAAAACTATGTGGACGTTAGCGATTAGAGCTAAGGCAGGAGACCAAGGGGCAAATAAACTTAGGCGAGTTGCTCCCTCAGCGGAAATATATAAAGTTGCAGCGTAGTAACGTGTACTGTTGCCTCCTATTTTAGCAAAAATATAATTAGTAAATAGAGGCATAGGAATGCCAGCAACACTTAGTAAATAACTCAGTGGTACCAGGACTAAAGTCTGTATACCAAGTATGCAAATAGCTCGATAGATTAATTGCGGTCTAATTTTGAGGCAACCAATTAGAGGAAATACAGCTAAAAGCGCCCATGTTCTTAAGAAACTGTTGACAAATGATTTGATAGTTTTAACTGTCCCCAAGTTAAATTCTAGATGACCAACAACTAAAGCTAGACCCATGACTAACATCGCCACTATCCAGATCCAAACTCCCAAAGGAATTGATATCCTTTCTTCAGGAGGAGTTTCCTCGTTTTGTTCCCAAAGCTTCTTGACTAGATACAGAACCAGGAAGTAAGCGAGCATCGGTGCTACCACATACTGCGCACCTAGGAAAAACAAAACATAGGTTCCGGTAATGTAATACCAAACTAATGTTTCTTCAAGATTTTGAGGTTTCATCAATGTTTAAATACCGAAGCCTTGTACTTGAAAAGATCCTAGTGCAATACTGCTTAAATAAAGCTACCATTCCCTCCTCAGCGAAAGGCTGATTTAATTTAGTTTGTTGAGACCTTGACTAAGCACTACGGCATATTCCGCCAGCGCTCAGTGTCAGTTTTTGAAAGCATGACTGGGAACACAGCGTTACTTGCCAGTACACTTTCTACCACAACAGAGTCTACAGCTAAATAGATGTAGTTGGATTTGATTTGATGGTTTGTCGTTGACGTTGCCAGTGGGGACGCAGCCAGAGAGAAAATAGCCCTAGGCTAACTAACCCTGAAGCTGCGATCGCTCCGAGGAAAGCCATTTTTCTCATTTGTTTAACTGGCGCTGATTGGGAGGGTAAGCTTGGTTGAGTAATCAACTCGAGCTTAGGATAAGAAGCAGACTTAGCTAATTGAGCAGTACCCAATTGAGTAAAAGCAGTTGAATAGACTGTTTCAGCAATGCGCACATCTCGCTCGAGAGTCTGTAGAGTTAAGGCATCCTGCGTCATGGTCTTGAACCTGTTCTCCAGCTGAGAAATATGCTTAGTCAATTCCTTACCGCTAGCTTGTAACCCCTGTTTTTGTGCTTGAACTTCCACTATTTGCCGGAATAGACTTTCTCTAGCGGTGCCATTGCGCTCACCACTATCGACAGCTAGCTCAGAAATCTTTGCTAAATCCATAGGGCGACCTAAAAGGGACTGACTGCGCTCGAGGATAGCAGCTTTAGCACCCTTTTGCTTAGCACTTTCCCGCACTACAGCTGGGTGATTTGGTCCATAGGTAGGGCGCAAAATTTCCAGTTGTGAACTGGCTTCACTGTAGTCTTGTAAATGCTGCTGAAATAACTGGTCAGACTTCAGAATAAAGGCATCTGAAACCTGTTTAGCTGAAGTATCTAAATTACTAGAGAGTTCTTGGAGACTAGCAGTAGTTTGCTGCTGTTGAGCTGAAAGTTGAATCTCTTCTCGGCGCAGGTTCTCTAGGTTTTCTGAAACCTGAGAAACTTGTTGCGCTGAAGACAATCCCGTCTTCGCTTTGTGTTGAGCAAGGAGTCTTTCGGCAGCTTTCAAATTGCTGAGTGCTGATTCGACAGCCTTTTTGATTGGTTCGTTCTCCTCTTGGATTTCTTGAATTCTCAGTTGCTCTAGCCTATTCTCAAAAGCTTTGCTCAGAGCAAAAGCTTTACTCTGGGCTTCTTGGGGGCTAGTTCCTGAAATTTCAAAATTCATCATGGTGGTATTATCTACCGCTTGAATCTTGGGCTTTCCAAACTCGCTGATGCCCATGTCAAGTTCAGCAGCAGATTGTTCAATTACTAACCTACTTTCGGCAATGAACTTGTACTTTTCTCTTGGATCTTGGGAGCGATCGCTATAAGGAGAATCTACTTCCGAAGAGGCAGCGCCTAAGTTAGGGATATTAATTCTAGTGTATGAACGAGCCCCTGGTAGGGAGTAGGTCCACTTACTGCTGTAGTTTGGCTTAGAGACCTCTAAGTGTACTAAAGTTATGCCCCAAATCGCCGCATTCATGATTATGCCCAGAGATAAGTAGCGCATCCAGCGCCTCTGAGATTCGGCAGATTGTAAAGACTTCGAAGATGGATTAGATGCAGCAATAGACTCAGTAATCATCTTATGAACTAGGTTTTTGACTAAGGATCAATTTGAAAAGATGTCCTGCAATAATCTGATCGGATTGAGGACATTTCTGAGGACGTTAAAGACGTTGTTAACGTTAGAGACAGTTGAATCGTAGCAAGCAACGCTATCTTCTGGCATGAGAAAAGGATTAACTGTGGGGTCTGCAGAATTTTCCAGCAAATCTTCAACCTTGCTCTCGAAGGTCTTAGTTTCTCCAGTTTGGCGGTCAGTTTGCACTAAAAGAACTCTGCGCTTAGAATTTACAGGTGATGAGCCACCTAAACAATTTGCTACTACTACAGCTTGAGAGAAGCGGGAACCGTAGGGTAGTTCGTTAGTCTGAACCTCATCCGGATTGGGACTCGTCAGATTGGAAAGATATACAGTAATGGTTTCTGGTGTGATTTGAGAAAGGCGCACTAATTCATTGCGAGTGCTATCGAGGTCAGGAACAATAATTTGGTCTCCAGCAATGAGGGGAACATCTTCAACTGGCGCACCCGTAAACTCGCCGGACAAATCCAGTACCTGCTCTTGTTTGCCTCTGAGCAAGCGCACTTGGGAAATGTCGGCATTGGGTTTGACCCCTCCAGCGGCAAGAATGGCTGCGGTAAGATAGCGTTCTGGTGGATAGTCCCCAGATAAGGTAGCAATCTGCGCTGGCAGTTCCCGCCCCTTTGACTCTGTCTCATTAATAAGCACACGACCTGGATAGAATACTGCTCCCCCAACGCTTACCTGAATTGGAGCCCATTCAAAAATTTCTAGGCTCAATAGCAATGACTGCGGCTGGAAGAAGCCACCTGTGATCAACGCTTGCTTAATCTGGGCCTCTACTTCTGAAATTTCTTTACCCGCTGCAGAGAAGGGTTCCAGGTAGGGAACATTAAGCATGCCATCAAGGTTAACTTCGTATGTGGCGCTAAAGCGTTCATTGTTGGGTAAGTCTTCTTCGCCAGGAATAAACAGTCTGAGGCGATCACCAGGAGACAATGGTAGCGCCCAGACGTCAGATGATGTCAATATCAATGCTGTCGTTGATATCGCCCCTATTATGAAATACTTTACTAATTTGAGCATCTACCTCGATGACCTCAACTATTTAGTATATCTGGCTTGACCAGATGTGATGTGGAGTTCATTTTAAAGTCTATCGTTGATGCCGAAACCCTGATTTGTACTTGATGCTTACTCTAGTCAAGCAACTTACTTGATCATTTTTAAGAGCTTTTACCTCTTGTTCAATACGTCGCAGTTTTTAGCATTTGTTAATGCTACATCCATTCCCACATTTTTTGATTAATTCCTGATTGTACACCCTCGTTTAAACATTATTCTCGTTAGAACGTAAAAAACATTATACTACTAGATATGGATACGCACAATAAAGTATTCAGGATGTCAGGTAGCAAAGACGCCATAGATGCCTCAACAGTTCAACGATGACGCTCTGAGTCCCCACCTGGACTCGGAGCAGCTCTTAAACGAAGGCAGGTCGTTTCCCAATCAAGCTGGCAGCTTCTTGAGCCAATCCTGAACTATTTCGGACATTAACACTCTCAATTTACTAGCCTGCTTCTTAAGTCTTGCTCTATCTTGCTTCGTTGGATAGAGATTTAGCGCTGCCTTAGTAATGCTGTTGTGGACACAAGGAACTCTGCCGAAGCTAGGAACTAACCTTGCAGGCGTCGATGTCTCCAGCTCTACTTCCCAAACCAGTAAACGGAGGTGTGACCCACCCGGAGGTTCCCTCCAGTATGGAAAGGGCTCCTCTAAGTTTGCAAAGAAGTATGAAGCAACTTCAACTTCCCAATCCACTAATTTTCTGGTTATTACTTATTACTTATTACTTATTACTTATTGCCTATTACTTAAAATTCATAAATTGTTCATTTCCTAGATATAGTTTCTTCAATTACATTCTTGTACATTTTCGCAATGTCCCACCATCTTAGTAAAATTCTTTGAGCCCTTAAACTGAAATTATCCATATCCTTAATAATATCCTGCTCAATTATAGATAGTTTCTCCTTGCTAGGTAAATTTCTCAAAAACTCTCTGTAGCTATCGACTTGATTGTTAACTAGAAATCCATATTTTTGACCTGCAAGTAGATGCTCCATACGCTCACAGGGAATTGTCAAAACTGCTCTACCACAGGATAAATATTCAGGAACCTTTAAACTGGCACAAGTAAACTTATCTTGGAGATAAAGGTATTTATTGTAAGGAGCCACGCAAAGATTAGCAGCACTGATATAAAGTGCTGCCTCTTTTTGGGGTAGCCTGCCTGTAAATACAACAGGCGCATTAAGCTCTTTGGCAAGTGCTTCTAACTCTTCACGTTTGGAGCCATCACCAACCATGTACAAAACTACACCCTGGGGTTGTTCACGCCCCAAAGCTTCAATAATTGGTCCTGGTTCCTGGATAAAGCGGTTAAGTGAACCGACATAGGTTAAGACTAACGCTTCTTGACTAATGCCTAATTGCTCTCGACAAAAGCGACGCTCTCGAATACTGAAAGTATCAGGATCAACGCCATAGGGAATGGGGTAAATGGGCTGGTTAGGGCGAACATAACCATTTTCTAGTAGAAAAGACTTCATCTGTTCTGTTTCTACTACAATGCTGTCAGTGCGATCGCTCCATTGCTTCCTCAGCTGAGGTCGTAATTGCTCTAATCCAATACTTGCTAACTGCTTGAGTAAGTTAGGCTGCTGCAATTTTCGATACTTATACATTGCTTCAATCAGAATTACTGTCGGCACTTGGTAGCGAGAGAAAGCACTAGCAAAAATTCCCAACAAAGGCCATTCTTTTTCAATGATTAAATCGAATTTTTTAGCATGTTCTTGGGCAAATTTATCTATAATTCGCTTATAGTTCCACAAAGACAAATAGTGGTTAGGCACATAGTAGGGAAATCTATTGTGTTTTTCCCGTTCTGACATCTGATTTTGATCAACAAGCGTTAAGTATTTGTGATCAATATGATCATCTTCATTAGTGTTGAGAATTTTTCTGTAAACTAGAGTAACATCAAAGTCTTTTTCTAAGAATGGTACCATCGGCAAGGTACTCAAGATGTAAGGAGAGCGGGGTTGGTATTGAACACCAGGTAAGGCAATACAAATTCTTGGCTTTCTGAAAATCGATTTCATCTGAATGAACTCTATTTTATTAGTTGTTAAGAAAAATAGTTTTTTCGTTGATCAAAACTGATAATTAAACTTATCAATTGGCTTTGATATTCACAACATATGTGTGTTTCTTACTGAAATCAATACGGTAAGGTACTGAAACTTCGTCTTGTCCAAGTCTTTCTGTGAAAAAGTTTACGTAAATGTTTAACCACTGTTTCACTGTGTCTGTTAAGAAATTTCTGACCTATAGCACTGGGCGCTGGTGTGTTTACAAATCATCAATCGAGCCTTGATGAGCAAACAATTAGTACACTTGTACTGTAAGCAGCCCGTAGCCCACTGCTATAAGTAACAGACTTAGTTACTTAGGTATACTCGATTCATCAATACTTACTGGGTTCGCTTATTCTAATTAAAATTAAAGATTAATGATTGTCTTAATTATACTACTAGTATAATTAATTGCCTTTTTGTCGCTAAACAAACAATAATGATATTTCTCTAAAAAATGTTTAGTTCTTAATATTAATTAACTAAAACATCTATTTTTATGTAGAAACTGATTTTTCGTTAAAATTAACAATTAGCTGGGAGTTACTGCCAGGAGAGCAAATGCCTTAGGAAAGGTTAGTTACAGCAAGGTATTGAGTACTCTCAGCCCACATTATGCACTTCACTATGAAGTTAAAAAAAAATTGCTACAAATTTTCTCTTACAGCAGTTTCAGACTCGATGTGATCACTTGTAGCCCTCACCCCAGCCCCTCTCCCAACGCAAGGGAGAGGGGGACAGATTATGACATAATAAAGGTTTAATGAATTCGTCAACAGCATCGACTACTATACTACACAGTGTTAGAAATTGCTGTCAAGAGATTACAGTTCTTATGAATATAAGCCCATGCTACTCTCCCTTCTGCCCCACATTTAGATATGGGGACTTCCAAATCAAAAATATTCAATTGAAAGGGTAGATGAGGAGCAGGAAGAGAAGAATATTTAAAGAAAATTTAAGTCGTGTTTAACTAGTCAATTGGATAATTTATTTGTTGGAGTTCCCTAAATTAAGGAGTTCAGAAGACGACACAGTTTGTTGCACTTCAGCCTCCACAGGGTGTTGATTCTTACTATCTCTCTTGGCAATTACTTTCGCAGGCACACCGACAGCAATCGAGTAAGGTGGTATGTCTTTAGTGACCACAGCTCCAGTACCAATCACACTACCCTGACCAATAGTGATGCCATCAACAACTCTAACACCACTGCCTAACCAGCAATCATCCTCAATCACAATTCCCTTGTAACTATTACCTTGCTTGATAATCGGGCGCGTAGAATCATCAAAGATATGGTTGTTGGCATAGAGGCCTGAATGGGAGGCAATCAAGCAATAATTACCAATTTTGATATAGTCACCAGACAGACAAGTGTAGGGACCGATATAAGTGTGTTCACCAATTTCAATTTCGCCAGACCGATGAGTTTTTATATCAACACCGCGATCAAGATTAGTCCTATCTTTGAGTCGAATTTTGCTATTGTCACCAAGGCATCGAATGCGAACATCGCGATAAAGCTTGACCCAATCACCAATTTCAATACCGCTAGTATAAGCAAACTCGACGCCAGTTTGAATATCAACACAAGCACCTATGTGGGCGAAGGTAGTACGGTATACAAGCCTTCGCAAGCCTCTACCAACGCTCAATGGAATCGATCCTAATAAAGCGATCAGTAAAGATTCCATAAAGGTATACTTCTGCACAGAAGGTAAGTTTTTGTTTTTTTCGATGGTAGTTGACATGACCTTAAATTGAGTTAGCTTGATTGCCAAAGGAATTATAAACGCACGAAAATCCTGCAACTAGAACTCCTCAGTCCTCTTTTTATTAATTATCTAGCCAAGATAGCTTTCTTCAACAAAGGCTTGCCATCAAAATATTTTGGAATTGGTGCATCCATCAACTGCAAAATTGTCGGGGTTAAGTCCACCGCCGGAGCAGTTGGTAAGTGGGAACCTGGTTCAATGCCTGGCCCAATCGCACTCAAAAATCCCCTGGCGCGGTGAGAGCCAGTGCGGCGATAAGGCACTGGACCAATACGTCCAAATTGAGGAGATTCAATCACATCAGCTGGGGAATCTTCCCAGATAACCACTAAGTCAGCATCAGGAAGTTTGGGGTCACACTCACTACCCGAAAGCCTTGTCCGAATTACCTTTTTCACCATTGGTGTACCAGTGCGGGCATTCTTGAGACTATAAATTTGTTGCGTGAGTTCATCGCATAGGGCATCATACTCAGCCCGAGCAACAATCCCGTTGGGTTCCCTGCCCTGTAGATTAATACGGACATATCCTTCTGAGAAGCTAGGCAAAGCAAAGGCTTTCATTTGTGACCATAAGGGTTGATACCACATTGGCGGCTGCCAGCTCATGCCCCCTCCTGGGCGACGTAAACGGGAAAGGATCGAATAATTAGCCCCAGTCAGTTTAGCCAGTCTGGGAAGCCATGGTTCTAGTTTTTGATTTAGTTTTTCAGGTCCCCAGCGCCTCAACCATGTGATTAGAGGGTTGGGGTGATATATCTGCCGCCAAACTTCAGCTTGCCAGTTCATAGTTTTGGGAGTAACTATAGGTGCTAAGGGAGGCACTCCTAGCTTGCCAATCGGCAGCATCGACTTTCCTGGAAAGCTAAACCGATAGAGAAACTCTGGTAGAAACAGCATACTAGTTACATCAGTGGTATTGCTCCCAGAGCCATGAACTGCAAACACAATCACATAGGCATTTTTTGGAGCTTCAGCAATAATTTCACCAACTGCCCTGTCTACTGATTCAAAGACTTCCAGCATCGGGTCACTGCTGAAACCATTGAGCTTATGATGATGGTATAGTGGGTGTTCCGGTTGACTGAGGAACCAGAAGTCATGACCAGCTGAATGAGTTTCGCCGAAGATAGTTAAAAATAGATCCCATTGTTCCTGCCTCAAAAAGTCCCGACAGATGGCACTACGCTGCTCAATACCAGTTTCTAAGGCTTGCTTAAGATGCTGGAGATAATCAAGATCCCACCAATCACCATGATCTTTGTGGAGTGCCGGATGTTCTCCGTGCTTGCTAATTAAATCACTCAGTAATTGTGCTGGTAGAGAGTGAGTGGGTGTTTGGGGTGAATGTGCTCCCCATGCCAGCACCTGTGAGCCATTGACTTGCTCAGACAGGCTTGACTGGGGTATATCAAAGACTGCAACTCGGTAGTCATCTCCCAAGGCATAGAAAGGAGAATACTCTTTAAAATCGTAGGCCTCAACTAGGGTTGCCTCATAGGTACCTTCGTGAAACTTGATTGGTGCCCAGTAGCCAGTTTGGGAGGGTAAGCAACCAGTTAGGAATGTAGTCCAAGGAGTTTCTGCCTTATAGTGTTCTAGATTAGTTAGACGACCATAGGCTCCTTGCTTTCTCAGCTGGTTTAGATTCTGGAGATGCCCTTGAGACATCCAATTTTCCAATAAAACTGGGTCTGCAGCATCCAAACCAATGGCAATGACAGGAGTTTTCATAATTATCTGTAGTCAGAGATTTTGACATCTCCCTGCCAAAGAAAAACAGGGATCCTAACAAGAAGAGAAAGTATAGAGGTTATCGGTAGGAAAACAGATATAGGGAAGGGTGGAAGGATGGTCATATACAATCATTCTCCCCATCTCCCCCTCTCCCCATCCCCCCCTCTCCCCCTCTCTTCCCAAAGTTCTAATCATGAACAATTTTCAGACTGGAGTTCAACCAAACTTGATAGATATAACCCCAACTGCGCACAATTTTTATCTGTGCTGTAGTTTTGAGTTTGGGATTAGACCATGCCCTCAGCAAAGACCAAAGCATAAGAAAAGGCTTTCTCTGTTTGAGGAGTCCTACTAAAATCTGTTTCCATTCTTCCCTGAGAGTTTTGCCCAGTATCAACCCTACTACAGCTGATGATCTGCCTTGCCAGTAACTCCGCCGGAGCATCCAGTTGAGGTTAACTCGCTGTTGAGAAATCCAATGTTGAACTGATATTTGGGGATGATAGTAAAAAAGTCCTTTTCCGTGTTCTACTAGAATTTTGTAGGTTAGGTACTCTTCACAGGAAAGCAGATTTTTGGAGCCTTGGCGACCAAGATTTTCAGAGAAGCCTCCTATTAATTGAAGGGCTTCTCGCTGGTAGGTCATATTGGCTCCAAATAGATGTTTGGGCAACTTCAACCACTGGTGCTTTTCACCTAAGTCGAGGATACTAAAGAGATATTCTACTTCTTTGGTTATCCAGTCAGGTTTGCTAGAGTCCCACAGGGGATAAATTGGGCCTCCTACACAGATAGGTGTGGGTTTAATTGTCTGGTAAGTCTCGATAATTGTTTCCAGCCAATTGGCGCAAGGTATAGCATCATCATCAAGATAGGCAATGTATTCGCCCCTTGCCTGCTCCATCGCTGTATTGCGTGCTTTTGAAAGTCCTAAAATTGGTTCGTAGATGTAGCGCAAATTAGGTAAATGTTGTTGATAGCGAGTGCAGACTTTCCCTGTGTCGTCTGTTGAGCCATTATCGATCACTACAATCTCAAAGTATTCAATGGGTAGAGACTGACAACAAAGAGCATCGAGAGCAAAAACTAGACGATCTGCCCGATTGTAAGTACAAATGGCAACTGAAATCAGGGGACAGGGTTTACCATTTTCGTCAGCTTGAGGGGTTGTTATAGTAAAGTCGTTCATTTTTATAGGCTGTTCTAAACTTTTAGAAATTTTAAAGGTACTGGAGTAACATTATGTGATATAGTTTCCCTAATTACCTGCTTGTACAACTGTGCAATCTCCTGCCAAGTTAGTACGATGCCTTGATCCCTAAGAACGGAACTCTGAAGATCACTAATTAGGCAATTTTCCATTTGGGATAGTTCTTCTCGGCTAGGTAAATTTCTAAAAAATTCCCTGTAACTATCTACTTGATTTTCCACAAACAAGCCGTATTTGCCGCCAGCTAGCAAATGTTCCATCCTTTGACAGGGAATTGTTAGCACCGGGCGACCACAAGCTAGATATTCACAAACCTTAAGGCTGGCACTGGTAAATTTGCCACCTGGAAATAAGTTTTTATTATAGGGAGCTAGACAAAGATCAGCTGCTCCAATATAAAGAGCTGCTTCCTGTTGCGATCGCCGTCCGTGAAAAATCACTGGTGCTGCAAATTTTTGGGCAATATCCTCTAGTTCTTGTTGTTTATGACCATCGCCGATCATATGCAAGACAACATCCCTAGGTTTTTGCTTACCTAGTGCTTCAATAATCGGTCCTGGTTCCTGGATAAAACGCCTCAAAGAACCAACATAAGTTAATACTAAGGCTTCCTGGCTAATCCCTAATTGTTCGCGACAAAACTTGCGGTCTTGAGGAAAGAAAATATTAGGATCAATACCATTAGGAATCGTGGTAACTGGCTTATTGTGAACAGGATAATTATTCTCTAAGAGAAAAGATTTAGTCTGTTGAGTCTCGACAATAATCCCGTTAGCCCTATTCATCCATCTCCTTCTCAGGTGAGGTAGAAGCTGATTAAGAGCAAACCTCAAAGCCTTATCTTTCCAGCCTTTAAAGAAAATGTTGTTATAAAATTCAGCTTCGATAATAAATACACTTGGTACTCCATAGCGTATGAAAGCACTAGATAAACCTCCCACTAAAGACCATTGCTTTTCAATTACCAGATCAAAGTTTTTCGCCTGCTCTTGGGCAAATTTATCTAACACTTGCAGATATTGCCAAGCTCCCAAGGGACCTCTAGGGTTAAAGTAACCTTTTTGATCTGCTGTCTTAGTTCCTGAAGACCTACTTGCCTCAAGGATACTCAAATAGTGACAATTTAACTGAGGATCTTCTGGAGTATCACAGAAGGCAAGAGTAACATCAAATTCTGCTTCTAGGTAGGGAAGCAGGGGTAAAGTGTTAAGCACATAAGCTCCAAAAGGCGGGCAAGTAATCGCCGGTAGAGCAATACAAATCCGGGGTTTTGGATACATTGTTTTCATGGCAATTAGCGTGAGACCCCATCCGTAAATCTATGATGCGAACTGGAAATATAGCGCTACGCGCAAGGCTCCAGGGCAGAAGGCAGAAGGCAGAAGGCAGAAGGCAGAATTTGACAAAGTTTTAGCGATTTAGCTTGTCCTAACCTTAATACGTACTGCTATAAAACCATTAATCTTAACTAATATCAATTACCTAAATATTTTCTACTAACATTGAAGTAAGTAATAAGTTGTAAGTAAAAAGCCATAAATCTTCTACTGCTCACTTATTACTTATTACTTATTACTTATTACTTATTACTTAAATAAGAACTCCTGTTTCCAAGAGAGTCTTACCCTCAAAATATTCAGGAATTGGAGCATTCATCAAGCTCAAAATTGTGGGAGTAAGGTCGAGTGAATGACCAGGTGCCAAGCTGGAGTTTGGCTCAATTGCTGGTCCAGAGGCGAGGAAAAATCCTTGAGAGCGATGACTACCACTGCGAAAATGGGGAACAGGGCCAATGCGTCCCAACTCAGGACTATCGACAACATCGCTAGCGTACTCCTCTTGCCAGATTACTACTAGGTCAGCATCAGGCAGTTTGGGGTGATTGTCAGTTGGCAATTGACGCGTCCTGATGATCTTTTTTACCATGGGTGTCCCGGTGCGGGCATCCTGAAGACGGTAAAGTTTTTGGCTGATTTCCTCACAAAGGTGATCATACTCAGACGGTGGGACAATTCCCTGTGATTCTCTACCCTGCAGGTTAATGCGAATGTAACCTTCTGAGAAACTGGGTAGTGCAAAAGCTTTCATCTGCTTCCAGCAGGGTTTATACCACTCAGCAGGTTGAAAGCTGAGTGGATTTTTTTGTTCATTCAACTTGTGAGGAGAAACTAGATCGGGTTGCTCAGAAGTACCCAAAAAGGGTTCTATATGCTTAAACACTCTGTATGGGGCTTCTCGTCTCAAAAATCTCTTTAGAGGATTAGTTTCATACTTCCTCGACCAAGTTTCCCAAGACCAAGACTGTTTCTTTAAACTAGTGATTGGGGAGTCTGGAGATGTTCCCAACTCACCAGAAGTTAGCCCAAATTTACCAGGAAAGCTGAAGCGGTAAAGGAACTCAGGCAGGAAGGTGCCGCTGGGTAAATCCATAACATTAACTCCCATGCCATGGGCAGAAAAAACAATTATATGAGCATCTGACGGCGCTTTCGTGAGTATCTCGCCAATGGCTTGGTCTATTGCTTTAAAGACTTCAAGCATACTGTCCTTTGATGCCCTAGAGCCTAAAGCCTCATAGAGAGGATGATTACGTTGACCAAGATGCCACATGAAGTGACCCGCAGCGTGAGTTTCGCCAAAAATCGTCAAGAATAGATCCCAAGGCTCCTGTTGGAGCAGTTCCTGACAAATGGCCCCACGGCGGGAGATGCCAGTTTTGAGAATATCCTCTAAGCGAGTGATGGCATCTAGGTCATAACAGCCGACGTGATCCTTGTGCAGCCCTGGATGTACACCGTGTTTATTAACAATTTCCTCAAACAGTGATGCTGGCAAGGAATGACTGGGAGTTTGGGGAGAATGAGCACCCCACGCCAGTACTTGTATGCCATTAACTTGCTGTGAGAGCGTAGACTGGGGTATATCAAAGACTGCTACCCGATAATCCTCACCTAGGGCATAAAAGGGCTGGTACTCGGCAAAATCATAGGCTTCAACTAGTTCAGCTTCGTAGGTATTTGGGTGAAAACTAATTGGTGACCAGTATCCAGTCTGTTTGGGGGAACAACCAGTTAAGAAAGTTGTCCACGGCGTTTCTGCTCTATAGTAATCGAAGTTTTGCAGGCGTGCGTAAGTTCCCTGCTCTCGGATACGACTCAAGGTGGGCAGAGCGCCCTGAGACATCCATTGCTCAATCAGGGTTGGTTCTGCAGCATCGAGACCAATGGCAATAACAGGCTTGTTCATAGCTTAGTGCAACTCTGATGGTATCTAGACTCAAATCAAGTATTTGATAACAAAATTCTCGTTTTGTCAGTTAACCTTAACGGGCATTTGAATTAGTGGCTTACCTGCAAAGGATTCCGGAATCTCTGCTCCCAGCAAATTCAAAATTGTGGGGGCTAAGTCTAGAGAATGACCAGTGGGCAAATCCGGACCATCAGGAATATCGGGTCCTTTAGCTAGCAAAAAGCCGTCACAGCGGTGGCTACCGGTGCGATTAAAGGGAACAGGTCCAATGCGTCCGATGTCTGGGCTATCGACAACATCACAGGCGTACTTCTCTTGCCACATTACTACCAAGTCAGCATCAGGTAGTTTGGGATCGTTATCGGTTGGTTGTTGGCGGGTGCGGATAATTTCTTTAACCATAGGCTCCCCGGTGCGAGCATCTTGCAGGCGGTGGAGTTTAGCTGTCAACTCATCACACACACTGTTGTATTCTTGGGGGGAGACAATTCCTTGAGATTCCCGCCCTTGGAGATTAAGGCGAATATAGCCTTCTGAAAAGCTAGGCAAGGCAAAGGCTTTCATTTGAGGCCAAAACTTTTGATACCAGAGTGCTGGTTGATAGTAAAAGGGTTCTGACTCGGCGATTAACTCAAAGGGGGAGATCAGGTCTAGTTGGGGACGAGGTCCAAAGATTGGCTCTAGGAGATTAAAGATTTTAGTCGGGAGCTTTTGTCTTAAAAATCCTTTGAGGGGATTAGATTCATACTTAAGGCTCCAAGTCGCACCCAGCCAACCTCTTTTAGCACGCTCACCAATCATCAGCGAACCAGGTTGCTTTCCAGGTTTACCTCTAGCAATACCAAATTTACCAGGAAAGTTCCAACGGTAGAGAAATTCAGGTAAAAACAACATGCTAGGGAGATCCATGACATTAGTTCCCATGCCATGGGCAGCTAGTACGAGGATATTGGCATTTTCCGGAGCTTTGCTTAAAATCTCGCCAATGGCTTGGTCTACAGCTTCAAAAGTTTCCAGTAGAAAATCTCCCGACGAATAAGCTTTCATGGCTTCGTAGAGGGGATGATCCGCCTGACTCGTGTGCCAGAAATAGTGACCAGCTGAATGGGTTTCACCGAAAATTGTTAGAAAGAAGTCTAGTGGTTCTCTTTGCAAGAGGTCTTGACAAATGGCAGCGCGACGACTTATTCCTGTTTCCAAAGCTTGTTGTAGTCCCTTGAGGGCACCTAGATTCTGACAACTGGCAAAATCCTTGTTGAATGCTGGATGTTCACCGTACTTATCGATTACCTCACTCAGGAGTTGCGCTGGTATTGAATGGCTGGGAGTGAGGGCTGCATGGGCTCCCCAACCTAGAACTTGCAAGCCATTGACCTGCTCAGACAGGGCAGAATGGGGCATATCAAAGACCCCTACTCGGTACTCATCTCCCAATAAGGCATAAAAGGGCGGATGTTCGATAAAATCGTATGCCTCAACATCTTCGTTTCCGTAGTTATCTGGGCAAAACTTCACCGGTGCCCAGTAACCAGTCTGTTGAGGCGAACAACCGGTTAGAAATGTCTCCCAAGGAGTCTCTGCCCGATAGTACTTAAAAGTTTTCAAGCGTCCGTAGGCACCCTGTTGGCATAAGCGACTCAGGTTCTTGAGATGCCCTTGAGAGATCCACTTCTCAATCAGCGAGGGGTCGGCTGCATCCAGCCCGATAGCTATTACAGGGTTATTCATAGTCTTTTGCATGTGAGGTAGCGCCCATCAAAAATATAAATACCGGAGACTCTCTGCGGCTAAGGTTAAATTTTAGTCTGACCAGGCAACTGCTAAGCTTGGCGACACTGGTAACTACATTGCTAAGCGTCAACCATAAGCCTCTCTTAAACAATAATCCTCATCTTGGCTGTATGACAGTGAAGAATCTATAAAGCTCTACAAATCCTTCATGAAGTTTCGGTGAAGTCCCCCATAACTAGCCAATTACTCTATGGGTTGATTTTATAGATTTTACAACTTGGTTTATGTATCTTAATATTATTAATATAATATTAACAATACAATGGTGATCAAAATCTTGACAAATGGGAAAAACTCGCTAATCAGCTGCTATGCCTAGCTTTTAGGGTGAAGCTGAGACTGCCATAAATAGTAGTTACTAACTGAGCTTGCAGTTCAAAATCTGTCCCGTTGCCCAACTTTCCTGGAAGGGGTTCCTCTGATTCGTTGTAAAATGCAAAGAATGTAAAAAATATACAGTTGTACCAGGCAACTCTCCCGTAGTGGTATTCGTGATATTGCTGCTATAGAGTCAAAAGGTGCATTGCCAATCAGACTGCTATTGGCAAAAAGGCACTTTCAGGTTTCACAAGGATCGTGATTTACCCCGAGGCTAAATCTTGTTTCCTTGTGATTATTCTGACTCCAGTTTATTAAATTTGCCAAAAAAGTTCTTTAAAGATTTCATGAAGCTACCTAAAAAAACTAGCGACGAACACAAAGATTGTGTAAATATTTTCTTGGTAGAGATTTTTACTTAATTTGTTTATGTAAAGCGCTCAAAGATTCTTTATAGCAATCATTACGCGAATAAATTAGGTCAATCTTAGTTAAAAACACCAAAGTTTGATGTGCCAAATTTAAGGTCGCAATAACTAGAGATAGTCTACTCACCAAATATTCTTCGAGCATAGAATTGCCAAGGATGAATCAAAGTTAATTTTATTATGGGCAGGGGGAATAGTAATGAAAAAGGTTAATATCTTAAATATAAACATCGACAATATGTTAAAGTCGGAGGTTCTCAAGCGTCTCAAATATGGTGTCGTCTTTACCCCCAATGTCGATCACTTAGTCAAACTACAAAAAGATACAGAGTTCTTTAGAGCTTACGAAGCTGCTGACTATATATTGTGCGATAGCAAGATAGTTTACTATATCTCTAGATTTTTAGGTACGCCGATCAAAGCCAAAATTTCTGGTTCTGATTTTTTCCCAGCCTTCTACACATACCACAAAAATAATCAAGATATTAAAATTTTCCTCTTAGGGGCAAGACCAGGAGTTGCCCAAAAAGCCCAGGAAATAATCAATGACAGGATTGGTAGGCAAATAGTTGTTGGTTCTTATTCCCCTTCCTTTGGTTTTGAGAAAAACGAAGCAGAATGCTCAGAAATTATTAACCTGATTAACAATTCAGAGGCAACAGTATTAGCAGTAGGGGTTGGGGCTCCTAAACAAGAAAAGTGGATATGTAAATACAAGAGTAAGTTACCCCAGATCAAGATATTTATGGCAATAGGTGCAACTATTGATTTTGAGGCAGGTAACATCAACAGGGCACCAAAATGGGTGAGTGAGGTAGGGATGGAATGGTTATATCGGCTTTTATCGGAACCGCAAAGGCTGTGGAAGAGATATCTGGTGGATGATCCTCTCTTCTTCTGGTTAATTTTAAAACAAAAGTTAAAACTATATAAGTTTTCAGCTACTAAAGTTAATCCGAGTTTACAGCAACTCACTGAGCGTTAAAAATTTTATGCTTCTTTTATAAACTGCTTAGCTTGTCTGGCAAGAAGCCCCAAGAAAAGTACCCGGAGGGTCAGCATGAGACGGGGGGTTTGCCCCTCTTCTGTCACTCTCCGGTTTTTTTTATTATTAATAATTTCTATAATTTTTGGAGGTCGCTCTTGTGGCTTATCAGAAGAATAGATATCGTTTCTCACAGTTGTGATGTACACCTTAAATTTAAAACCCATTACTGTTGAATAATAAGAAAAATTAACCTGTACATCATGAGTATGAGAACCACTATATAAGAGCCATAGAAAAATTGATTGTAAAATAGTAATTTATTTATAAGCGTAAAATGAATCAAACTAAATCTGAATCTCGTTGGGGTTATGACAACGGTTTTTTATGTACATGTGGGATTATCGTTGTGGATATAGTTGGTTCTAGCCAATTGAAAGGTCGAGATCAAGATCAGAACCAAACTAAAATTAACCTAGAGAATTTAATTACACATTGTGGAAGACTTATAGACGGTAAATTAAAGTGGAATGGTGATGGAGGAGAAATTTTTGTCCCTGGATTGTCAACTATAGAATATGACCATCTAGTATCGCTTACCATTCAAATAAAATATGCTCTGAATGGTTTTAACAATGATCCGGTAATGGGTAATTTATTAGAATCAGACATTAGTTGTCGAATTTCCTGCCATACAGGCTTAGTTTCTTTCAATGAAAATCCTAAGCAAATCCAAGGTGATTGTCTTAATTGGTTCCTAAAAAATGAACGAGAGCTAGGAAAAAGTGGAATAATTACGATCACACAAGAGGTACAAAAACAACTTTCTGCACGTTTACAAAATATGTTTATAGAAGAGAAAATAAAGATAAAAAACTCTTCAACTGCTCAACAAGAGGAGTATTCTATATATCGTTTTAACCTCCAGGCACATCCTAATCACAATAAACGCTATTGCTTGGCACACAGTGATTTTAAAAAAAAGTATAAAGAAGCTTTTGAAACATATCCAATTGTTAATGATCTGCATTCCAAGTTGTTTTATATATTTTTAAATGTCAATGGACCAAACTTTTATCGATGTAAGAAAAAAATCGAAAATTATTTCAACGGTGAAGTCCATAATAATCAAGATGAAGATATTAGTCTTATGTATCTTTTAGGCAGTTCCGAGATTTTAGTTAAATTCCATTCCACTTATGAAAGAGCCATCGAGATAGAACGCAGAATTCAAAAAGAATTAGAAGGTTATCTCCCATTCCCTACGAATGAACTATTAGATGAACCAAGTATCATAAGGATCGATATCCAGAAAGAATATATTCGTGACGATAAATATACTAACTATAATGAAGGTTCCCTAAAACCTAATACAAATAGTATTGATCTGGACGAAAATTTGAGAAGCATTAAAGCAATTATTAAGCTAGATTCCGGTGAAAGAAAATTCAATGATAAAACAATAAACACTCTCAAAGATGATGCGATAGAATACGTTGATATCATTGAGAAATTTTCAATTTCTCACGATAGGACAAAGATAATAATAGAAATTTATATTCCTTGTGGTCTCTTTTCAGGGCTAAATGATATCTCAAAAAAACTAGAATCGAGACTTGGAGGAATGTTACGTAAGGATACTTATATTGCTTATCAAGCTCAGTATTGGTCAATCAAAACCCTTAATCAATAGACATTATTGAGGCAGTTTTTAAGCAGAGAAAACAAAATGATTATTTCTAATAAATTTACCCATAATGCCAATGTGTTCTCATCTCTAGATAGTAGAAATTTTGCCACGATTAATCTAGAGCCAAAAAAATTTGTATCCCCCTATTTAAGAAATGAAAATAATCAACATGATTTTCGATTGAGTATTCTGTTTCTAGTCTTAAGTGGTTCATTACATACACCATTGGGAAAGTTGTCACAGGGAACTATGGCTATTTTTTCCAGTGCAGATAATATAATGGCTAGTCAAGAAGGGTGTCTTGTCAGTATATTAATTTGGAAGACAAATAATTGGACTATCTGTAATGAGCTATTATGGTTATCTTCTCAGAGTAAGTGGTACAAAAAGTATGAAGCATGGGTCGGCAAGCTAAACTTTAATGGAAAAAACCCCAATCCCCTATCTCCTTGGACTGCTTATATGGTTGAATTACAACCCTTTAACGGAGAAGTAAGTCTACATCTGCATCAAGAACTTAACAACCTCATTTTTATTCAGGGGCAGCCCAATGTTAACAGCGGTTACTTCATCATCGAAGAAAATTTAAAATACCTTGCATTACCATTAAAAGCAGGAGATATCATTTTGGTCAAACCAGGAGTAAAGCATAATTTAGTATCTTCAAATACTAAACACAACTTAAAGTTTTTTGTTTTTAATAATTCTCAATCAGATTATCAACAAGAAGAAAGTTCAGATTATCATCTTATGAAAAAAGTTCCGTGGAGTGCCGTTGACATTCAAGTACGTTTTAATTTAAACCCAATACTTATCAATGTAGGCTGATTTACCACAATGTTTGACGCTTCTCCTCTTTCTTGGCATAATGGAAAAATCGTTCCGCGTGAGCAAGCTGCACCGTCAGTCGCCAGTCATTCTCTTCACCTTGGGATTGGTGTTTTTGATGGAATGATGGCTTATTGGAATAGGGATCATTATTACATCCATCAAATCAAAGAGCATCTCTATCGTTTCCAACAGGGTGCTCAAAAAATGGGGCTTAACCTACCTTGGACAATTGATGAACTTAGATCAGGAATTCAATCACTTTTAGAAGAGATCCCTCAGAAAGACTACTATATTCGACCGATTGTATATCGCTCCGTTCCTCAAATTAATGTTACAGGCAGTGATGATATGCCGATTGATGTAGCAATTTTCGGGGTGACCGCGCCGCGTAATATAGATAAAGCTTTAATTTGCCATATTTCACCTTATGAACGGGTATCAAGTTTAGCCATTCCAGTTTCGTGGAAAATCTGCGGAACCTATGTTAATAGTTACTTAGTGAGACGTGCTGCAGAAGCTAAAGGATTTGATGACGGTATCATGCTTGACCGACAAGGTAGAATAGCTGAAGCTT
Source organism: Symploca sp. SIO3C6 (assembly GCA_010692425.1). Taxonomy (GTDB): domain Bacteria; phylum Cyanobacteriota; class Cyanobacteriia; order Cyanobacteriales; family Coleofasciculaceae; genus SIO3C6. The sequence goes on from JAAHHJ010000001.1 coordinate 263,818, forward strand.
CGGCAGCAAACCTCTTTCTATTACAAGGAAATACCTTAGTCACCCCTCAACTAACTCCAGATATTTTTCCAGGTATTACCCGATTGACCTTGTTAAGTTTAGCTAGATCTCTAGGTATTGAAATAATTGAAAGACACATTTTTCCAACTGAACTTTCGGATTTTGATGGAGCTTTTCTCGCCTCTACGTTGATGGAATTAAAAGCGTTGACAAAGATCGAAGATAATAAATATCTAACCTCAGAACACTCATTATTTTGTAATTTATTAAAAGAATTTCGGGAGATTACACATCAATAACTAGAAAAATATACGCTCAAACAAATTCTTTAAAACTCTTGACATCATTAAAGAAAAAGAGAAGGAAGAAAACTAAATAATTTATTTTTTGTCTTCTGAATCTTCCTATGATGTTTTCAAAATTCCAAAGGAGCTTTAAATGCCTGAAGACTTAGAACATGCTTGGAAAATCAAGGAATATATTTTTCAGAACATACATTTTTCGGACTCTAAAGCAGGTACGATTGTTGCTATTTCTACACTAAACTTGACACTTTTGGCATTCCTACCAAATAATTTATCTCAAGAATCAGCTGTCAAAGTAGCTATATCAAGTGTACCTTTATTCTTAAGTATTGTTTGCGCTATTTTCAGTGTATTACCACGAGTAGATATTAAACCACTCGGTCGGACAGTTTTTTGGGGAAACATTCAACAATATAGCACATTTGCAAAATACCACAATGAGTTTATTTCAAAAAATACAAACAAATTAGAACAAGTCTTAGAACAAGTTTACTGCCTTGCTAAAATAGCTCAAAAAAAATATAGTATGGTTTCTTGGGCACTTAGATTCCAAGTCATTGGTTTGGTTGTTTTTTGGTTTGTGGTTTTTAGCATACGTATTTATTAAGACATGGGTTTAATGTAAGCAGATTAGATAATAACTAACTAACTTACCTTTTTGAATCCATCACTAAATCATAACTTCCTATGGAATTTATTTTCTGAGGCAACGGAGTGCAGATGTTGATCACTGAAGGTGGCGCTTTTGTTTTTCGGCTGCTTTCGATGTTTCCGTATTCTTTATTTCCTTAAACACTCGTCATCTAGTTATCGTTTAAAATGTAGTAAATTGTAGAGTATTAAGATATACGCTAGACTTGGGCATCAGCTTGAGGATGATTGCCTATGGACAAGTAAGGAGTCTACTCCCTTGGTTGAAGCTCCGAAGAAAACATCAAGACTGCTAACTTTTAACAGTTTTGAATATTTGAATAGGTTTTTCGTAGCAGGCAGTGGCAATAAAGCTTGTGTTTGGTCGAACCCGTGCCAAAATTGTCTTATTTTTAAGCACTCTCTTGATAAGTGTGTTTATATTTGCGCATTTCCATAGGGCTTTGAGTTCATTACAGTCGCCTGCAACTGCTAAAGATACATCTATAGAGATTGTCAAAGGATGGCAATATCGGTGGGGTGACTTTTCTGTGGAGGGGGCAGATGCTCCCGCTTGCCAAGAAAATGAGATTTCCAACTCTTGCTGGCAGCAGTTTCAGTTTCCCAGCAGGTTACGAAAGCCCGAAGATGAACAAATTGTTTGGTTACGTGTCCCTTTACCAACAGGTCAATGGAAATCTCCAGCGCTTTATCTGAGGGGAGTACCTTACATCATCGGAGCCTATCTTAACCAACGACTAGTCTATACAGAATTTTCTCTAAATTCATCAGGTAAAGCTAATTTTGAAAGTTATCAATGGCCGATTATTCCTTTAGGCTCAGATTTTCAGGGTGAAATTCTGTTGTTTAGAGTTTATGTTGGTGACTATCCTTCTATTTATATCGGTTTGTTTGATCGAGTTACCATTGGCTCACAAATAGCTTTGATCAAAAGATCATTTGAACAGGAAATTGATGCAGTATTTGGTTTTTTAGTTACCTGTCTGGGCTTAAGTGCAATCTTTTTATCTTTAATTAGAAAGGAAACAAAGTCATATTTTCGTTTCGGCTTATTTGCTCTTAGCATCGGTCTTTATATTATCAGTGACTCTGATTTGATTACTTTATTTTTGAATAGATTAATAATTTTAGGATACCTAGAATATATATCTTTTTATTTAATACCAATTAGCACTTGCCTTCTATTTGAAGAAATATTTGGAGTTGGATACAAGTCAATTATTCGGTATTTATGGAAAATTAATTTAGTTTATGCAATTATAGGTTTGCTGTTATTTGCCACCCAAACAGATACTTGGATTTCAGATATATATCTTGATCAATTGTTACTATTAGTAACAGCCTTAATTTTATTAATAAATTCTATCCAAATGTCGATGACCGGCAATTGGGAAGCCAAGTTATTTACCTCAGGGTTTATTATTTTAGCTTTGTCTGCTGTTCACGATACTTTAGTTTATATTCTAAAACCTTTATATTGGTATCATAAAATTCACCCTTGGGGAACATTTGTTTTTATCCTCTTAGTGGGATTAATTTTTGAATACAGATTCAACCAAGCACGCCGTCGTCTTCAAGATTATGCTAGAGAGTTAGAAGTAAAAAATTATGATTTGCAGGAGATGGATAAGCTCAAAGATGAGTTTTTAGCTAATACTTCCCATGAACTAAAAACCCCTCTCAATGGTATTATTGGCATCGCTGAATCACTAATTGACGGTGCAACTGGTAAGTTATCTCAGCAAACTATATCTAACCTCTATCTAATTGTATCCAGTGGTCAAAGACTAAACCAACTAGTAAATGATTTGCTCGATTTTTCTCAGCTAAAGCATAAAAAACTACAGCTAACAACTAAAGCCGTGGGGATGAGGGAAATTACCAATGTTGTTTTAACACTTTGCCAACCACTTGTGGGTAGTAAACCTTTACAGCTAATTAATAAAATTGGACGTGAGCTTCCCCCTGTAGATGCAGACGAAAACCGAGTACAACAAATTCTTTACAATTTAGTCGGCAATGCCATTAAGTTTACTGCTAGTGGTACGATTGAAGTCTCTGCAATAATTAGAGATGCTTCTTTAGCTAACTCAACTTCTCCGTCCTCCCCAAATCAGGAAGTTAGCGGGAAAGGCAAGACCCAACTTTTGCCTATTGGCTCACAATATCTAGAAGTCACTGTAGCTGATACAGGTATTGGTATTGAGGCAGATAAATTAGAGCGAATTTTTCAATCTTTTGAACAAGCTGATGGCTCGATTTCTAGAGAATATGGTGGTGCAGGACTTGGTTTAGCAGTAACCAAGCAACTAGTAAAGCTACATGGAGGTGATATTCACGCCGAATCTACCCCAGGAATGGGTTCACGTTTCATTTTTACCTTGCCTTTATCGGCAGGGAAGGTCGAGAAGAGACTTTCAGAAACAGTTTCTAAAATTAGCAAGTTTTCGGCAATGGCGACAACCCAGAAGCAATTATTACTAGATGGGGTTGCCTCAGCGCCTACTGAAGGGGCTTTTAAAATCATGCTTGTGGATGATGAATTAGTAAATCTTCAGGTTCTAATTAACCATCTTTCACTACAAAATTACGCTATCACTCAAGCTGCCAATGGGATTGAAGCCTTAGAAATTATTCAGCATGGTTTCCAACCAGACTTAATTTTGCTGGATATCATGATGCCGAAAATGACAGGTTATGAACTCTGTAAGAAGATTCGTGAACAGTTCCCTGCTAATGAATTGCCAGTGGTACTATTGACAGCCAAAAATCAGGTGTCAGATCTGGTAGAAGGTTTTGGGGTAGGGGCAAATGACTATCTAAGTAAACCCGTATCCAAACACGAGTTACTAGCACGCATTAAAACTCATCTTCGTTTAGCTAAAATTAATGCTGCCTATGGTCGTTTTGTCCCTCACGAATTCCTGAATTTCTTAGATAGAGAAAGTATTGTTGATGTGCAATTAGGCGATCAGGTACTTAAAGAGATGACGGTTCTGTTTGCTGATATTCGCTCCTTTACTACTCTCTCAGAGCAGATGTCACCAAAAGAAAATTTTGATTTTCTCAATGCCTACTTGAGCCGAGTAAGTCCAGTTATTCGTAATCATCATGGCTTTATTGATAAATATATCGGTGATGCAATTATGGCACTGTTTCCTCAAAGCGCTGACGATGCTTTACAGGCGGGAATTGATATGCAAAAGCAAGTATCACTCTTTAATTCCTATCGGCAACAGAGGGGCAAAGAACCTATTGCTATTGGCATTGGCATGCATACAGGTAGCTTGATTCTCGGTACCGTTGGAGAGTCCCAACGTATGGAAAATACGGTGATTGCTGACGCTGTGAATCTGGCATCTCGTTTGGAAGGGTTAACCAAGGTTTATGGAGCAGATATCTTAATTAGTGAACAAACTCTTGGTTTACTCGATAACCAACAACAATACAGATGTCGATTTCTTGGTCGAGTAAAAGTCAAGGGTAAAACTCAAGCAGTAGGAGTTTTTGAAGTTTGCGATGCTAATCCCCAGCAGTTGATGGAACTCAAGATGCAAACTTTGACTGAGTTTGAGAGGGGAGTAGAACTTTATGTCGAGAAGAAGTTTGCACAAGCGCAGCAGGTTTTTAAAAAAATTTGGCAAATCAATCAGCATGATCTGGTTACTAAACTTTATATAAAACGCTGTCAGAAAGCTAAAAGATTTGGAGTATCAGAATTTGATGTAGTCGTCGACTAGAGTTCGATTTTTGTAAGAACAGAGCGATCGCTCCCACTGGCGATATCAACACAAGTTAACAAGTAATTCAGCAATTGTCAGTCTGACCAGAAAAACAGTTAATTTCCCCAATGAAAATAAAACTATATACTACTATCAGATAAACTGTTCCCATATCTACATGGTTTTTAGAAATGTTTGTTAGCACCACACAAGCAGCACATCTGATGGGTGTATCGGTGAGGCGAATACGCCAATTACTCTCCGGAGGCAGAATTCAAGGAGCCTTTAAGGCTGGCAAATTTTGGATGATTCCTCTAGTAGGGGGAATGCCAAAAGTGAAAGAAGGAACAAGAGGCCCCAAAGCCAGTTGGTGCAGGCGTAAGCCTTCCCCTGTAACTATCATTCATGTCAACCAGCAGACTATTCGCCAAAATCAAAAACAGGAAAAGCCGGCTCCAGTAATTAGCGTTAAGCGAGGAAAAAATAATAGGTATGGTCATGAGGTAGAAATCACTGGACCGTGCCGGGTGGTTTATCGACGTGACAATCCTAAGCCATGTGGGGCCAGGGTTTGGATTGAGACTCTCTTTCCAGTCGCAGTGTACACTCAATGAGAATAGCGATCGCTTTGCGCTAGCTGAAGAAAAGTCAATCGCTTGAAGGCTAATGACTTATCAAAAATTCACACTTTCTCCCAAAAAATCTCCTAAAGTTTTAAGGTTCATTACAAAGTTATAAGAGTAGAACTTTGGTTGTGATACTTTCTACAGTTGGTTGCTTCTAGAAGAAGTTGACTAACAGCTGAGAGTTAGGGAAGGAGAACACTTTGGATTTGCATTCTACTCAAGCCCCACAAGATTTCGTTCGTGAAGATTTTAGTGAGTATGTGGCCGAGCTTCAGCTTCACATGACGCTACAAGCTCGTAACTTAGTGCCGAATATTACCACAGCAGCAGATAGCCGAGAGCAGCTGCTACAGCAAACCCAAGCCAGTGTTGAAAAGCTAGTTTCACGACAAGCAATGTCAACTACCAATCCTTGAGCGTCGATTCACTGCTATCCAGGATTCGACATACTGTAGCGCTTCTTGCCAAACCTCATAGCCAAGGCGATTTAAATGTACCCCATCAGTAGTTAAGTTCCGCTGCATTTGGTCTTGTTTATCGACAAACCAACTGTTGAGATTGAGATAACCTGCGCCTTCTTGCTGAGCAATGAGTGCAATTTGTTGGTTGAGGTTACGAATACGCTGATTGGGAATTGCTTTTAACCTAGTGGGCAAAATCGACTGCACAATCACTTGAGATTGGGGGTGATTCTGGCGCAAGCGCTGCACAATCTGGCGCATATTATCGAGAATTAGGCGATCACTTTTTCCTTGGCGCAAGTCATTAGTACCAGCCATAACATAGATCGTATCAGGTCTAGTTTGGGAAAAGGCAGATAACCGATTGAGAACTTGACCAGAGTTTTCGCCAGAAATTGCTTGATTGAGCCAAAATTGATTACCAGGGAGTTTTTCTGAGGGAAACCACAGGCTCAGGGAATCTCCAACTAAAATAGCTAAACGATTGGAACCCTGCCCAAAGCTTACTGCTTGGGCTTCCTCCTCTAGTAAACGCTGCCACTGTCGATAAGTAGGTTTGGCTAGAGTTTGTGTTTGAGAAGAACCTCCCCTTAGCCAAAATGACTGGAAACTATCAGCAGGTAAGCGGGTGTAAATCTTACCTGCTTTCAAGGCAGCTAATCTTTGATAATAGAGTTGACTTCCAGAGGCAGGGGAGGTCTTAGTATACTTTGATCTGGTCAAAGTTCGCTGATTTAACGGTTGTTGCTTGGTAGTATTAGCTAATACTGATGTCAGCCCCAATTGCTTTGTTCTCTTTGAGGAATAGTTGCTGAATTCAGGAGAGGTTATTACCTCAATCGATTTAATCACCCTTGTGACAACCGACTGTAAATTCCTTGCAGCACCGGCAGCTAACAAGGAGGAGAAGTTATCCGCTTGCTGTGGAGGTAATCCTGGAGTCGGCGGCACCGATAATGGTCCTGCTGCAAAGAAACCTGCTGCCAAGAGAAAAGGATCGCTCATTTGCAAAATAAGTTTGCTTACTTTTATTTTGACAGCAATTGTTGAGGACTCTCAGGAAGTTATAGGATTTAGAGCAAAACCCCCGTCTTTCAAGCGCCGGATGTAGCGATAGCACTTTTAAGTGCGCGAAACACTTTGTAAGTAACTGATTTAATGGTACAATAGCAGTCATAAACACGGCAACATAAATGTTAGTACTTGAGGCAAAACTAATCGGCAAAAACTGGCAGTACGAACGGCTTGATGAAGCTATTCGCACTGGTCAGTTTGTTCGCAATAAATGCCTCGCCTATTGGATCCAATCATCGCGAGATGAAAAAATTAATCGTAATAGGCTAAACAAGCTAGCATTAGAGCTGAGGAAAGAGTTTGAATGGGCTGGTAAGCTAAACTCACAAGCTGCTCAAGCCCATGCAGAAAGGGCGTGGAGCGCTATCTCTAGGTTCTTTGACAACTGCAAGAAGAAGGTGCAAGGATTGAAAGGCTATCCCAAATTCAAGAAGAACTCTCGCTCTGTCGAGTATAAAACCACGGGATGGAACCTGTCAGAAGACAAGAAGAAGTTAACCTTAACTGACGACTTCAATGCTGGCACTTTCAAACTGAAAGGAACTCGCGACTTAAGTTGGTACACCAAAAAGCAAATTAAGCGAGTTAGAATAGTCTGTCGTGCCAAAGGATATTTTGTTCAATTCTGTATAGATGTAGAGCGTTCTGAACCCTTGCCTAAAACTAACAAATTCGTGGGTATTGACTTAGGGATTAAAGAGTTCTACACCGACAGTAACGGTGAGGTTGTCAACAACCCCCGGTACTTAAGGAAATCAGAACTGAGATTAAAAAGAAGGCAGCGACGGAAGTCTGCAAGAGTGAAAGGATCTTTGAATCGACTCAAAGCCATTAAGAAATTAGGTAGAGCGCACTTCAAGGTAAGTAGTCAGCGTAAAGATGGGAGCTGTTAAGACAGCCAAAACGCTAATCCAATCTAACGATATGGTGATCTATGAGGACTTGCAAGTGCGCAATATGGTGAAAAACCATAAGCTGGCGAAGTCGATATCTGACGCCTCGTGGTCAATGTTTACCGACTGGCTAGACTATTTCGGCAAGGTTCATGGGCGGATAGTATTTTCCGTCGCGCCCCACACCGACATCCCAAAACTGTTCTAACTGTGGGGAAAAGGTGTTGAAGAGTCTTAGTACAAGAACTCATCAATGTCCTAAGTGCCAGACGGTATTAGATAGAGACCACAACGCCGCGATCAACATTCTCAAGCTTGGGTTGGGATGATGATAGAGTACCGCAGGGCATGCGGGAATTTGAGTGCGACCCATCCGGAGGGGAGACCCACCTGGAGGGGAGACCCACCTGGAGGTGAGACCCACTTGTCGGTTTCCGGCAAGTGGAAAGCTCGCCTCGAAGGTTCCCGGCAGGTGGAAAGCTCCCCTCATAGGTTTCCTCCGGTAGGTCAAGCGCGCTCGCACGCTTGAGGAGAGCGGGGCCTCACCGCAGGGTGGAGAAATCCCTTCTGCTAAGTCCTCTCTAAGATTCAAGAATCCCCCTTTTAGAAAAAGGGGGAGTGTCAAGTGACCTATTCCTACACTTACCCGATAGGGGGGAAGTGTAGGCTTCTCCTCCGGTCCAAGGGGATTAGCGTTTTATAGTGAAGCAACGCCCAACTCCACTTCGACAGTTCAACTGCGGTACTGGAAATTCAGTTTCCTGACTAGGAGACTCCTTCTCCGAAGTAAAGACGGCTTAACTCTGCTAGCGGAACTTCATTAGCAGGTTGTGGATCGAGAAAATAAGGATGGATTGGGAGGAGTTCCTGTTGGGTGCGTGTCAATGGTAAAGACAGTATTTGCTCAATGTGGTTCAAGTATTCTTGGGCAGTAGCCTCCCAAGTATGATTCTCGAGGACATGTTTATGGGCAGATTGAGCAAAATCATCCCACTGCTGAGGGTTGCTCAGCAGTTGCTCCAAACCCCTAGCAATATCAGTAGGATCCTCTGGATCAACTAGCAATCCGTAATCCCGCTCTGGTTGTTGCAGGCTCTCAGTAATGCCGCCATTTTTGGTAACGACTACAGGTAATCCAGCTGCCGCAGCTTCTAAAGGTCCAAGGCCAAAAGGCTCAAATAGGGAAGTTAGGGCAAATACCGAACGACGCTTTGCCAAAAACCGATAAGTTGCCGCTAGTGCTGGTTGATCTGGCACACCAAAAGCACTGATTTTGCCCCAGAGGTTATGTTCTCTAATTACCTCGCGGATAGGATCGAGTACCATTTGTTCTGTCTGTTCATCCTTAGCCTCTTCCTGCAGAGGATTATCCATGCCCGCAGTAATCATCACCAGGTTAGCCAATTCTTGAAGTTTTTGGCTTCCAGCAAAGGCTTGCACCAAACCCAAGAGATTTTTCTTAGGAGCAAGTCGGCTCGATGCCAAAATTACAGGCAAATCCCGCCTTGATTCACTGATATCCCGTGCCAATCGCTTCAGAATTAGCTCGTAGGTAGCTTCTTCGTTATAGGCACGGCTTTTGGCGCTGAACATCGCTGGATCTACTCCTGGCGGGATGGCGGCAAAGCGAGTGTCATCATTAACATTGACTGCTTGACGATAAGCCTGATGAGTATATTGTTGGAAACGTTCCTGTCGCGTGTTGGTGATATTGAGAGCCGAGCGATTCATGCTCAAGCGTTCAACTAACAGGCGGTATCTGAATTTGTAGTAATCATCCATTTCCTCGAGATTATCGGCATTTACCTGCAGCTTATCCATCTTTTGAGCACCTAGGGAATGGGCGGTAAAGGTGAAAGGTAAACCGATTTCGTCTTCAATTAGAACCCCGCACAACCCACCATCACTATAGTGAGCAGTCATAGCATCCGGTGAATCGCCCTGCTGTTGATAGAAGTTGAGGATATTAGGAACCCAATCTTGAACCAAATGCGACCAAAGTAATTCTTTGCGCAGAAATCCTGGTGGTCCAGCTGGCAAACGGACAATGCGGACGTTTTCGACCTCTGAATAAGCATCAAAAGGCTCAGCAAACTCTGGCCAGTCTGGATCAATAATTTGACGCGTGAGAATATCAACTTTGTTACCCTTGCGACCAAGGGCTAGGGCAACTTCCTTAACATAGACTAATTGACCTCCAAAATCTGGATGTTCTGTTATATAACTATCGTTTTTGTCGAAGTTACCCTGGGGGTTGAGAAATCCAATATACATCGCGGGATTCCTGTACAGACTCCTTGTTTTCAGGTAGTTTACCTTTTAGTGCGTTAGATCAGATCAAATACGTCCCAATTTAGATTTAGAGACTAGCATCAACTTTTCCTAGTCAGTAGGGGAACTCCAAGCAATAAATTATCTAATTGACCAGAGAAACCCGACATTAACTGGTAATGATTTTTTTCCACAAGTCTTGATACTCCGATGAATTAGACAAGGGTTTGAGAAAATCACTCTTATTGAGTTTGTCAGCATCTGGTAGGAGTAGGTGATCATTTTGTAGTTCTTTTGGTAGTTGCTCTGTCTCCTTTGGCTTGAAGAGGATTGGTGAAGCAGCATGGCTAAGTCGAGTAATGGCAGTTGCTATCTCTTGTTGCCAACAAAAATTAATCCACTCCTGGGTTAGAGACTTTTGCTGTAGTTGATCTTCAGAGTTAGGCTCGGCAGCTAAAGATTTTGGTTTCACCCACAAGTCTGCCCACATAACTGTTCCCGACTCAGGAAAAACTGCCTCAAGGCGATGATCACGTGCAACAATTGGCTCGATATCAGTAGACCAACCGACTGCTACCCAGGTATCACCTAAAAGCAGGGGTTGTAAATAGTTGTCAGAGCTGTAAAATTTAATTTGTTTATGTAGCGCTTGTAGCTCTGTTTCCAGACCTGGCACTTTACTCAAATCGCTATGGTTGTAGGAAAAGCCCAGTTTCTTCAAGGTCAAGCCGATAAATTCTCGCGACTGGTCTAGCATAGAAATGCGCCCGCGCAAGCTTGGATTCCACAAATCACTCCAATCTTTGGGTAGATCTAAATTTTCGGATTTAAATTTATCGCGGCGATAGGCGATCAGTGTACTCCCCCAACGGTAAGGTGCCCCCCAGAGTTTAACATACTCACTTACCTCATTTTTTTGATTATTGGGTGTTGCACCCTCTTGATTGATTACGACCAACTTTTGCAATCGCTCTGGCAGATGCTGCCAATTTGAGTCCTGTTTGAGACTCAAAGGTTCAATCAGTTCTGCCTCGATTGCTTGTACCAACCAGTAGTCTCCCAAGGTAACAAGGTTAGTTGGCGCTGTTGTTCTAGTTCCCATGAAAGGCAAAAAATCTAATAACCTTTGCTGCTGGATGTTGGAGTTTTGACCTTCCTGTTTCCAGGTTTCCAGGCGCTCGAATGTATCTTGTAACTGTTTGGCTACATCAAAATCGAGAGTTGCTCTTTGGTGCAGTTGCTTAAATCTATTTAACAACTGAACAGGGATTGAATCTTGCAAAAGCAGCACTTTCAAATGTTCCTGTTGTCGGCTACTACAAGAAGACGCCAACTGACTCACAGCTAAGCTAGCGCTACCCAACAGAAAAGACCGTCGCTTAATCATCACAAGTAGGAATTAGAGGGCACGATAGTAACCCATATGCCAGAATCGAAATATTCAGGGAGGACTACGCTGAACATCAGGAAAAAATCAGGAGAAAATCAGGAGATTTGATTTAAAACTCAATTTTTACCAATTTAATAGCAAATAATTAGCCAAGATCCTGATCAACCCCTGTTCTCAAATAGTTAAATGAATCAGCAATCAACGTTAATTACACTTTAATTTGACTAGCATAACAAAGTAAATCAGTTAAAGTAATCAGGAATCAGATGGATGTAGTTCAAAAGCAAATCATTGCTTTAACTCATAAAGTTGATGCGCTCTATCAAATTATCGAGCAGCTTAATAGTCAAATAACTCAGTGTATGTCCCAAATTGGACAAAACTCGCAATTGGAATCTGGTAACTTAGCTTCAGCCCCTAACTCTAGAGGGTCTTCCTATCAAAGTCCCAGCCTCCTGAAATCAGTGATGGAACATAAGGACATCCTGGTTGATGGCACTAATGGATTGAGTTCTTCTTACCAAAACAGCGAGAATACTTTGTCGGCTGATGTTCAAGTGCAACGTCTGACTGCCCAGCTGACGGCAGCTTACAATCGTATTGCTGCTCTCGAAGAACAATTACTAGCCAGAAGAATTCATTCTTAAGTGCAGTGCCTGAGCAGCTTTGTAGAGTAGTCCCTTCGCTGCCTAGGGTAGGGCTTGACGCACCACGCTTTGCCCCTAGGTTTAGGTTAAGGTGATTTTGGGCGCTAACATCAATTGTTTAGACTTGAAAGAGCTCTATTGCTACTGGAGATTTCGCCATCCTCAATGCTGGTAGTGTGACTTGTCAAGTGATTGCCTTGAAGTACCCACCATTGTGAGTTCTCGCCACGCCCGATAGCGGAGCATGAGATGCTTCTTTGAGTTATGGGACTATAGCCGTGCGTAATATGTAATATAACGGGAAACTTCTAGCCGGACAAGTTAACTTTGAGAGTATCGAGCTAACAAGGACTCAATCGCCGCAAGTAATTGAACTTGACTCCAGTCTTGGTAAAGATGAGCAGCAATTGCGCATCCTCCAGCACCAACACCTTCTTTTACATATCCCTGCTCATAAGCCCTGAGTTGAGGATAGCCAGACTTAGCAAAACTTAACTCTGTTGCCAAAAGCGGCACATCACCAACCTCTGTTGCTAATCCGACAGTGTCACCAGTAGGATCCTCAGCTACCCAGCGAGTCGTACCCACTACTACTTGTGTAGGCTGCCATTCCAGAGCCGAAGAAAAAGCCCTGTTTGCTTGATATTTTGCTGATGTCGCACTTTCCCCATCATCCTCTTCTGCACGCCCCAATGCCTGCGCTAGGGCATAAACCGCCAGCATTTGTGTACCTCCAGCTAGTAAGACTCCACAGTTGCGACTAGCAGTAATTGTCATCGCTGCTGCCACAATTTGCATTGGGTCTCCTACTGACGCTACTAACTGTAGTGGATTGCATTTTGGTGGTAAAACTTGGGATTGAGACTGTAAATCCCAAAGACCAGCGCGTTTTAAGCCAAGTTGCACAAGTTCCCACTTTTGGGCATGATTACATTGAGAGTGGCTACTATTAACCTTACCAACAGCGTCAATGCCCAAACCCGTTAGGACACTTAGAGCTGTTGTCGTCCCTCCCACTACGCACTCGCTGATGAGCAGATAGCTGCCAGTAGCAATAGCAGCCAGTTTTTGCCCCCACTCTAAGCCTTGTTCAAACAGCTCATAAACTGTGTTGAGAGGTAGAGCTGTACCAGTCGAGAGACATAAAGCCGGAGCACCGCCTAATTCAATTGCCGGAACTGTCGGTTGATGAGGTAAACCAGCATTAAACAGATAGACGGGGAGATTAAATGCTTCAACGACTGCGCGGGAAATTAGTACAGGGGATACTCCCAACTCTAGAGGTGGTAAGGGATATTGAGGTTGTGAGCTTACCCCATTGACTAAAAATTCAGCATCGGCAAGGGCAGTATATTGACGGGCACTAGGAGTGGCACCGGCGGCAGAGATACCTGGAATCAAACCTGTGGCAGTAAATCCTAAGATGCAAGCGATAACTGGTGGGCGTTTCTGATACTGCTGCAACCATTGATGTCCCTGCTTTAGGTTAGTATAAACTCGGATCATTTTTAACAAATGCTAACAGAGTATTTTGATCCTGAATGTGACTGTTGATGAAATCTTAAGTGATCCACTCAAATATCTGCGCCAAGTAGAAGCAGGTGAAACTCTTGTCATTGTTTGCTTCAATCAACCGATCGCTGAACTTAGACCTATTGCCAGTAGTAAGAAATTAAGACCATTTGGTTTGTGTGCAGGCGAATTTAGAACTCCAGATGATTTCGATGCTCCTTTACCTGAAGACATTCTCTCTTCCTTCGAGGGCACATGAAGATTCTGCTATTTGATGATTCTTGAAGGTTCCGAGAGAGTGTGAATTAATGATATTGTGACCTTTTCTTCCTTGAACTCTCTCTCAATAAATGGTGCCAGGTATCGAAATCGCCAAAAGCTCGAAAACTCGTAGAGAAGTTGTTGAAAATTACAACTTGACATTTGCCTGGAGACGTTAGATATTAAAGGTCACAGCTCTCTGCACGAAAAAACACTTTTTCGTAGTTACTGCTCCTGACCCACCCCAGATCCACATCAGTTACTAAAAGGTCACTATCGAGCTGGTACCACTTGCGAGGTAGGTAGCCCTCCGATGTCTTCTCCACCGCTCCGTCACCAAATAGTTGGGAGTAATTCAACCACTTACCGACCTGTCGCCATCCCACATAATCTACGTATTTTAAATAGGTTTCGTTATCAGATGAATCTATTTTACCACCGAGTTTGAGCCAAATACCCTTCTGGACACTAAAGCCAAAGCGACTGTCAGAGTATTTTATCCAAAGATCGTCAATGGTTTTGAGGTCTTTGCAGGAGAAATTATTGATAGATTCTGAGTCTAGATATCTTCGATCTTCTCTATCAGCAATATAGAGCATAACTCTAACTGTTTTCAAATCGGCTTCCCGCCACTTCTGATTTGCCAGTAAGTTGTCAAGTTCCGAAAGATAGTGTTGTTTGAGAGAATCCTTGACACTACTCAATAGCTTATCATCCTCACCTGTCGAGAGTAATTCGATAAATTCTCGATGGAAAGCTTCGACGTTTTCTGCTGATAAAATTTTGCCCTTGATGTCTTGAGCAAACGGACTATATCCCTTCAGAAGTAGGAACGCTTTCCGATAATATTCGATGCTTTCATCAGTCTTTTTTTCCTGTTTCAATAAATTGCCTTCTGTCTTGAGAGTAAGAATACGAAGTTGGCATTTGACCTTGGCGTTGTCGCATTTTTCTTCCTGGCTATTACTATGGGCTTCTGATGGCAACTGTTTTTTACTCTTTTGAAGATATTTTCTGGCTAGTTCCAAGTCTGGTTCAATAAGTTCCTGATAACCAAGAGATATACCGGCAAATAGCATAGCTAGCTTGAGTTTGGGGTGGGGAACGTTGACAGATTGACCAGCTAGTGAAAATAGATCTTTGGCTTCAGAATGAGAACCTTCATCTTCCAGTTGTCCAGCTAGTTTAGCTAGTTTTTCAGCATTGTTAAGATATATCTGAGTTTCTGCAACTTTCTGTACTGACCACAGGGCAAATATACTTAAAATTACTGCCACCGAGGTAGTAAAAGTTAAGACCATAGTCCCTCGGCGAATCTGCCGTTTGGCTTGACGATTCGCCTCAGTTAATACCAGATTTCTCTTTTCTGCTGCTTCCCTATCCTTTCTCTCCCTCTCTAATTGAGCCTCTTGTTCCTTTTGAGCTATTTGCTTCTTTCTCTGCTTCTCGTCACTAGCCGCTAAAAACTGTTTATCCTGATAACTCAAATTCTTCCCTTGAGCCCAGCCTTGAGCATCGAGCAGAGTCTTACCGCGCAACAGTCGAGACTCATCGGAGCAACCAGAAGCCAGCCAAGCCCTAAACGCTTCCGAATAGGGACGCAAATTAGCTAATTGCTGCTCAATCCAGTAGAGATTAAAAACCTCTTGGTAAATCTGATTGTAAATACTGAGTTTACCCTCTCGCCTTACCACTAAACCAGATAGCTGTAACTCGCTTTGTTCACTGGTGTTACTAAAGTCAATTTCACCTTGCTGAATGAGCTGCTGATATAATTCCAGCAAGTAGCCAGCCTTTTGCTCATCCCTAGTAATTATGCGATCGCGAATTGTCCGTAAATGCTCTGGCTCATCATTAGCTTCCCAACTCTCAATAATCTGTTCTCTAACTACCTGCTCAACCGAGCGTCGATGTTCCCTCTGAGACTCCAAAACCATCAACTGGCATAACTTCTGCGTCAGAAAGGGTTGTCCCCCTGTCCAATCTAAGATTTCCTCGATTACAGCCTGGGGATTGCTGAATCTACCCGACAATCCCTTAAGAAGTGGTTCCACTTCCTGTAATCGAAAACCAGCCAGAGTAATTGCTTGACCAATATTAAAAGGAGTACGTCTTTTATCCTCAATTAAATTAGATGGTGATGCCACTCCCAACAAACAAAAAGTCAAGCGATTGTATTGGGGGTTATCAGCACGTTGGTTATAGCAAGCGCGGATAAAAGCAAAAAAATCATCCGTGGGAAACTTGAGACTCAAGACACTATCAATTTCATCAATGAAAATGATAATCTGCTCAGTTACCTCAACCAACAGTACCTCTTCAATAAACTTGCGAAATCGCTTAAGAGGCGAAAGTAGTTGGCGTGAGTACCACCACTGTTCTAAATCCAGCTCTAAATCAAAGCTATCAATCAGGGTGTCGATTAAACCCACATACCATTGCTCAGACGTAACCTCCTGTACCTCGTCAAAAGATAAATCAATCGCTGCACAAGCAAAACCCACATCGGTTAGTCGGCGGTGGGTACGCACCCGCAAGCTGGATTTACCTGTTTGTCGAGAATTGAGTACATAGCAAAATTTTCCTGATTTGAGCGCCTCATATAATTGCTCATCAGCTTCCCGCTTCACATAAGTGGTGGCTGATTCTGGAAGACTACCAGAGAAAATGTACTCACTGACCATGATTGAATTCCTCTTCAGAGGGTTGCACCCAGATGAGTTGAGAAATACTGACGATAGAGCTTACAACTGGGAAAGTAATTATCTCCTGAGAGTTTCACTAACCCCAAACTGTGTAATTTAAAGCCCACCTCTGTATTCAAGGGTACAGGAGCAGGAGCCATAACTACTTTTTTATAGGCAGTTTCCAGTGGGGGATGATGTTGTAAATTCCATAATTGTTGATGTAAATGGGTTTGGAAAATACCTTCAGAGGTAGGAGCTAACTTCAGAAGTTCCTCTAGGCTTTGATTTTGAGTACACCAAGCTGAAAAAGCCTGCTGCAATAAATAAGGATGCCCTCCTACTAACTCCATTAGCTCCTGTAACCCTGCCTCACTCAATTTCCCTTCTAGGGGATAGTGAGTCGCTGCTTGAGCTACCTGTTGTTGAGTAAATTCCGGCAATTCCATCGCCACTCCCACATTAAAAGGGGAGTAATTGGTATCTAATTTGGGATAAACTTCCGTTGAATGCACTACCACCAAGCGCAATTGCTGCCAAAGAAGACCCACTTTGGTTTCAGCTTTAGCCAGTTCATACCAACCACGCAGCAGACTACAAAAATTGTCGAACAGTTCTTCATAGGCAAATAGTCTTTCAAAATTATCGAGGGCAAATACCAGAGGTTTGTTGAGGCTTGGTAACAAATATTTTTGCCAATAACGAGTACAGTTTTTGTTCAAACCGAATAACTCTCGCCAATAATTTTCCAGTTTAGCTTCCAGGTCCAGACTCTCTGCCACCTCCACACAGATTGACTTTAAAAAGCTTTGATAATCAGCGAGAATAGTTTTTTCCGCCAACCTCAAATCCAACTTTACTGTTTGATAACCCTGTTTTCTTCCATAGTTGAGTACCTTCTCTAAGAGTAAAGTTTTACCCATTTTTTGAGGTGCTTTAATCCGTAGTAACGCCCCAGGCTGGGTTATAGTTTGGTAACAGTTTGCCTCAATGGGGGGACGCTCAATATAAAAACTCGAATTCTGATTCAGGTTTGAAGGCAAAGCTCTTAAGTCTTTAACTGCCGTGCGAATTCCTCTGGCAATATCTGCAAATGCCTGATCGCGGTTTGCCCAGTTCGTTACAGGTTCAGCATTCTTAGGTAACGCCTGCAATTTACCAAAGGGTGATCCTTTCCAGTCCACCTCGCGCACAATGATTGGTATCACCCTGGCTTCTCCTGCCTCATGCCGCTCCATTGCCCGCTTTAACTCAATACCCCAGCAAAAATCAGATGCCAGAAAATCTGCGCTAATTAACAGTAGAATAACATCGGCTGAGTTTAGACGCTTCTCAATTTCTTGCTTCGACTCATCTCCTGCACTGATATCCCGGTCATACCAGGTTGAAATCACCTTCTGCCGCTTCAAAATCGCCAGATGCTTTGCTAATTCGTCCCGCAGTTCTTCGTCTTCGTGAGCATAGGAGAAAAATAATTCTATTGATTTATTTAACATCATGCTTACTTCTTCAGCTGGCGACGAATCAACATGGGATTGACACTCCCTCGCTAAAAGCGAGGGATTCTTAGATCGTGGGGATTCCGACGAATTTACCCTCACTAAGCATCTTGACCGTATGCCCTACGGCTGCAAGTCCGCGTATCGCGACTACTCTCGCTGCCGCCACGTCTCTATCTGTGGTGTAGCCACAATTACTGCATGAGTGGATGCGCTCAGCTAAAGTTTTCTTCCCCGTTTCTGTTAAACAATTGGGACAGATTTGAGAAGTCTTTCTGGCGTCTACCTTTTGGAAAAACACACCGCGCTTTAAACAACACTGGGAGAGTATTTGTAGAAACTGACCCCAACCAGCATCTAAGCACTGACTGGCAATTCATCCCATCGCTAAAAGCGAGGGATGAATTGCCGGAGTAGATAAACTAGCGAATTACCTGCCGCTTGGTTTCTTGGCGCTCCAAGCAGTACTCTTCCAATGCCTGATACTCGCTCAACGGTAGTTCCACCAACAGTTGTTTGAGCGGCTCAGTCGATACTTTCCTCGGCATCCTTTACCTATGGAGTCTATATACATGACTCAAGCTAGCATCGCAATTTGCTATATGCAAATCAAAGAAAAATATCTCACCTCTGCTTGAGAGATAGAACTTTGAGCTGATGTACTCTAGATGGTGATGCGATTAACTAGAGCCAGTGCCAAAGGCAATCGCACCAGCATAAAGTGCTATTTTCGCTATCGTATGCAACGAGAACACCTAAACCTATTAGAAACACAACCTAATATTCTTTCTCCCCATCTCCCCATCCCCCCATCTCCCCATCTCCCCCTCTCCCCATCTCCCCATCTCCCCATCTCTTCATCCTTCGTAATCAAGCATAACTTGCACCCAATGTGGAGGGCGTGGAATTGGGTTACCTAAGCGATCAAGCATCAGTAAGGCTACAAGATGGACGACGAATAAATATACTAAATTGTTGATGATAATCATGATCACAGCTAGGGCCTGAATCATCCCTAAACTCGGCTGAGTTAGTAACCCCAGCTTGACAAACACCCAATCAATCCATTCTGTAATTACGCTCATCGCATAAACCCAAAGGTCTTCGCCTACCAGAAACGAAGCCAGCCAGTACTTGAAGAAAAATCCTAAAGTGCCAATGATGGTACCAGTACTAATTGAAAACAACCAACTGCTTCGGCGCTTCCAAAATGCTCCTAACTGCACGCCCATTAGACCAAAGGGAATGAAAAAGAGAATGCTGCGAGTTGGCCCCATCAGTACTGAGAGTAACAACCCTGAAACCAATGCCGCCATCCAGGATGCTCGGTTTCCTCGCCGCAGGTAGACTAAAGCAATGGGTATGGGGAAAAATATCCGCAACAATGGTCCAATCGGAAAATAATAGTTAATTAGGAAAATTAAGCTGGCGGTACTGGCAAGAAAAGCTGTTTCCACCATCGCTATTGGCGCTTTAGTCTTGGATTCTACACCTTGGGCTTGGGTGTGTTCATCGGCAGTAATTTTGTCATCATCAAAGGAATAACTCATGTAGGTTTTGTCAACTCTTGAGTAGTCTGACTAGACGATAATATTTTCTAAGGCAGCTACATCAGGGATGTACATGATATCTTGCTCCCGTCTAATCAAACCTTTTTTTTCTAGCCTTGTCAGCACCCGCGTGACAGTCTCCCGCGCCAATCCACTGAGACTGCTTAACTCTCGATGAGGTAAGTTGGGAATCTCAGTTCCTTGCTGTTTGAGTATTCCCTGCCCCTCTACTAGAAATAATAAAGTATCTGCCACTCGCGACTGTGCATCGGCTTCCCGCAGCCGGAGACGTCGATTAACTTGACGCAGGCGCTTTGCCATGAGCTGAGCCAAGTGGACACCCGCTAATGGTTCAGAATGGATTAACTGGATAAAATCCTGAGCTGGTATACTGCCAATCGTTGTTGGCGTTAGGGTAATGACGTCTGTAGAACGAGGTACTTCATCCAAAGCAGCCATTTCTCCAAAAATTTCTCCCTTGCCCAGAATGTTTAGTGTCACCTCTCTGCCTTCAAGATTGTAGGTGCGGATCTTTGCCCAACCTTCCAAAATGAAGTACACAGAGCCGCCCCAATCATTCTCAAGTAAAATTACTCGCTCTTTAGGATGGCTACGGGTAACAACATGACAAGTAGCTTGCTTGATAGAAGCTTCTGGTAAGCCAGTAAAAAAAGGAGCATGGCGAATCAACTCATTGAGATTAGGGTTCATTTCCTGTGAGCTGTGTCGGTCTTCCATCAAGCCAAGGCAAATTATAAACGCTGTGGACAAATCTATGATAATTAGCTGTCCAATAATAGAGTAGGACAGTGAGCAGTTTCTAATTTCAACTGAGAACAGCAACTGTCTGAGGAAGCTGAGACCTCAGTTGCTACGCACCTGCATTTATCTTTCAAGATAAGACACAATGGCTACAGTTGCCTTAGTTTCTATCCCTATTGAGTTTTCTCCCATATCGGCAGTGTCTTTGAGCAGAATTTGGAGTCAGTCTGGGATCCTCGATAAGCAAAGCATGAGTTTATTGGAATTGGTAGCTTTGGCAATTTAACATTAAAGTGAGAGCAATCTCACTTACTCCTTCATTGCTGCAGTTGTTCTCGTCAAGGGTTAAACCGTGACTTCTCACCAGGATATCGAATCTCTGATTACTGATATTGACCGTTTCCTCCCCAGAGCTGGATCCCGTTTTCCTTGGTCTAAGCCAAGTGATGTTGTGGCTGGGCACCGGTTGTTGGAACGCCTCCGCAGCTACCTAGTTTCACAACTACAGAGTTTGGAGGCTGCTCCTCAGAAGCCGACTGTAGCAACTTCTAGAGATACAGTTGCTCAACAGTCTACACCAGAAGTACGGCAGATTGTGCAAGCGGTTACTCAAGAAATGAGTTTTCTGCGTGCTGAGTTAATAGAACGCTTGCAAGTGGAGTTGGATGCTTTTCGAGAACAGCGAGACTCTCTGCTGAGAGAAATTCAGCAGTTAGAGCAAACTAAGCAGCAGATTGAGATTCAACATCAGCTACAACTTTCACAACAGCAAATCAACTCGGAATTTTCTCAAGCTTTAATTAGTCGTTGCAGTGAAAACCTAAGGCAACAGTTAGCACAAATCTTTGCTAATTGGGAAGCTCGACTCAATAATCTCCATAACACTGAATTGATATCTAGAGAAAATGCTCCAGAGATTGGGCTCTCAAGTCAGTTTCATGAAAATGCATATTCAGAAAATATTTTTGAAAAATTACAACAACGGCAGATTGACTCAGATAAATTGCTGGCAACTCTGGACGCTAACCAGCGAGCAATCTTTGAGGCACTACAGCAAAATCTCCAGAGTTATCAGAAATCCTTGTCTCAGGGGCTAGAAAACATGTACAGCTTAGGCTCTCAAGGGCAAATGCTGTTGGCAGAATTAGTGAGTCGCCTGGGGCAGCAGTTGGGGCGAGAAGCCTCGACAATTTTATCTTCATCAGTACAATTTCCTGAGTTGCTTACTCCAACCAAAGAGATAGCTGGTACTCAAGAGATACTAGATATTTCCGAAAAACCTAGCAATCTAAGAGTAAATCAACAACTTCCTGCCTTCCCCTATGCAGGGGCAGAAATGCCCTTACAGTTACCCCAACCAGTAGATCCACTCCTTGAAGAACTGGAAAATGCGGCAAATGATGCTATAGAGCAATGGGAAGCACAATCTGAGGCAATCACCCAGGAAAATTCCTCGGAGAATTTAGATTCGGAGTGGGAAATCATTGAAGGATTAGATTTAGAAGATTTGGAAGTTGAACTTGAGGGAAACTTTGGAAGAGATACCTTCATACAAGTTGATTTCAAATCTCAAGCCTCACTACCTTCAATCAAAGAGATAGAAACTTCAGAACAATCAAGTACTCAAGATATAAATCCTTCATCAGATTTGGTTGGCGAGTACTTGTCAGCTTCTCCTCCTTCAGAATTGGCGCAAACTCAAACGGATGAAGTGGCAAGCTTAGACAAGCAAGAGGTGGAAGATAAAGAAAATTTTAGTTCTCAAGAGCACCTTCAGGAAATTGAACAATTGTATGAAGCTCTTTTTGGTAAAGAATCTGTGGACAACAGGGCAATGCCATGGACATCAGATTCCTTGAAATCTGTTTCGGAGGGGGAAAACTCATCTTCACTGGAGGATAAGCAGCAATCTCAACAGGAAAATCTCAAAGAATCTGAAAGTATAAAGAGCATTAGAACACTTACAGATTTGTTTGAGGAAATGGGGCTCTCCAAGAATACTTCAGCAGCGATAGATTCTGAAGTATCTATATCTACTTCAAAAGAGCAATTTCTGACAGATAAAAACTTTGAGCTTAAAGCTCAAGGTAGTCTGAACCAAGAGGGATACATGCCAGCTTCACCAGAGGAAAATTTGCTGGCAACTGAGGAACTGGAGCTAGAGGCAAATTTAGATATTTTGCTAGATTCTAATACCCTGCAACAACTCAGCCAGGATCTTGATAACTTTGAAGAGTCAGAAACTCAGGATGTCCAAACTTCAGAGGCTCAGAGTTTGTCTAGTAATGATTCTAAATCATCAACAGGTGTATCTTCAGAAACACCTGAATTTCAGTGTCCGCAGCCTTTGCCGTTAGGAATGTCAGAAGAGTTATTAGCTGAAGATTGGGAAGAGTTTGCTCTCAATGATTTCTCTGATCAAGATTTTACTTTGCCAGAGCCAATAGAGCATCAAATAGATGGTAAAAGCGAGGAACACTCAACCTCGACAGAAAGCAATTCAGCTCAACCAGAAGCTGAGGAGCAAAACTAACCAGACAACAGAGCAAAGCAGTTAATGTTACTTCTGTTGAACTTTGTGTTTCAAGTTTATATAAACTAACACACAGAAACTTGATATAATTGTAGCTTGTGTATAAAGCATAACTAAATACTAATAAAAGTTGATGTTTTCATCTAATTAATAATTTATTTTCTTCCATACAAAAGCTTTAAAAAAGGCAAGAAAATGTAAAGAGTCGGTGAATTAAACGACTACTACTAGCTTTTTGTGGAAGCAATTCAATATGATTGACACAGGATTTACCCAAGTGACTAGGGTGTTTCTGCAAACTGAAGTTAGCCAGCGACCCTAGGTATTCGTGTATAGCAGTACGTATTAAGGTTAGGACAAGCGTTCATCGCTAAAACTTTGTCAAATTCACCCCTTCTGCCTTCTGCCTTCTGCCCTCTGCCTTGCGCGTAGCGCTATATAGAGAAAAGACAACGACAACCAATGGGTTTTGTTGAGTATCGCTTTTAAGAAAGCCGTGGTTTCAAGTTTGCATATATACCCTAATACCCCGTAAACAACTGGCTGCAAGCTGTGATTATTACACCAAAATTTTCCCCTGCTTTTTCTGCTGATTCAGCAATTCTGACTTCCCTCATTCAGAATGAAGTATTTGAGGAACAGGCACATCAATCTACCAACTGCAAAATTAAGCGCCTGATTGATATTCTCGGAGCCTTAGTTGGATTAACCATTACAGCAATCGCCATAATTCCACTAGCGTTAGCAATCTACTTTGATAATCCTGGTTCAATCTTCTACTCTCAAATGCGCTGTGGTCTCAAAGGCAATACTTTCCGCATCTGGAAGTTTCGTTCAATGGTTGTCAATGCCGAACAACTACAACATTTAGTGAGTAATCAGGCAAAAGGTAATATTTTTAAAAATGATAACGACCCTCGTGTTACTCGCGTCGGTCGTTTTTTACGTCGTACTAGCTTGGACGAATTGCCTCAGTTTTGGAATGTCCTCAAAGGAGAGATGAGCCTGGTAGGAACTCGTCCACCGACAGTAAAAGAGGTTAAAAAATACCAGAAACACCACTTCCAGAGATTGAATGTCAAGCCTGGAATCACAGGTGAGTGGCAGGCTAATGGTCGTTCGACAGTAACGGATTTTGAAGATATCGTGCGCCTTGATATTGCTTACCAAGACAAGTGGTCTGTTGCTTACGACTTCCAGTTGATTTTCCAGACAATCTGGAGAGTTTTGAGGAAGGATGGTGCTTGCTAGGGAGTCTCAAGAGAGTACATAGGCACAGCCAACTACTTTCATCGTGACCTACTCCTACACCGAATCAAAGATTACGGTGTAGGCTTCTCCTCCCTTTGAGGGATTCGCATTTTATACTGAAAAGTTTAATCCCAAAGCTATTTGGTTATAAATAAACTAGGAGTTAGGATATCAACACCTAACTCTTGACTTCATTGGTATGAATTTACCTAATTGGATTACCTTTTCTCGCTTGCTAGGGTTGCCATTTATCTTATACGGTCTAAATAATCCAACAGAGCAAGCGCGTTGGGTCTGTTTAGTAATATTTTTGGTTGCAGCTGGGACAGATTGGCTAGATGGCTATCTGGCTCGCAAACTTAACCAAGTTACGGATTTAGGCAAGTTTCTAGACCCTTTAGTGGATAAACTTTTAGTATTGGCTCCGCTGCTGGCTTTGATTGAGATTGGTCAGGTTCCTGCTTGGGGCGTATTTCTAATTTTGGGGCGGGAGTTGGCAATTGCCGGTTGGCGGGTGAATCCTAACCTGACTGGCAGCAGTGGTATTAGCGGAGCCAATATCTGGGGTAAACTCAAAACCGTGAGTCAAATTGGGGCGATAGCGCTTTTAATTGCACCAACCACCACTGCCTGGGAAACATTTTCTGTAGTAGCTTTTTGGATTGCTGTTGCCCTGACTTTGATTTCTGGTGCAATTTACCTTTTGCCCCAACTGGCAGCCAATATTTCCTCATCAATAGAGAAATCAACCTCTGCTTGATCACGCCCAGATGCCTGGTAATCATTCTCAAATGAGTCTTTGAGCCCAGAAACTAGGTCATATTGTGGCTGCCAGTTGAGTTGGGTCATGGCTTTATGAATCTCAGCAAAGAAGTGCTGCCCTCGCAGGGGAAAAGCTTTGCGCTTGCCAAAATCAAATTTTTTCGGGTCGTAGTGTACAATCTTGATGTCGTCAGCCGCTTGTCCGACAGCTTCAGCACAGGCACGAGCTAAACCATCAAAGGTACAATAACGGTCTCCCGAGACATTATAGATTTGTCCTACTGCTTGCTTGTTACCCAGTATCTGAGACATAGCTTGGGCTAAGTCTTGACAATGACCTAACTGGGTGATATATGTGCCATTACTAGGAATAGGGAGCGGGCGATCGCGAACAATGCGGTCAAAAAACCAGGCTTCTAAATCGTTATAGTTGCGAGGACCATATATATAGGTGGGGCGGATAGCGGTAAAAGGAACTCCCTGTGCTTTCAGATAAGCTTCTGTCTCATGTTTACCCTTGTGGCGACTTTTGGGATCAACGGGATCTCCCTCTTTGTGAGGCAGCTGGTCTGATTTAAGGTATACTCCAGCTGAACTCATATAAACAAAATGCTGCACACTGTCTTTAAAAATCTCCACTAAAGGCTGAGTGTCACTCAGTTGACGACCATTGTTGTCAAAAATGGCATCGAATTTCTGGTGTGATAACTTCTCCTTTAATTGTAAAGCATCTTTGCGGTCTCCGTGAATCTGAACTACTCCCTTCACTGGAATTGGTTTATTGCCTCGATTGAACAATACAACATCATGACCTTGTGCCACCAGAATTTTTGTGAGGTAAACACCGATAAACCTGGTGCCGCCCATAATTAAAATTCGCATCTAGATCCTTTGGTTTTTATGAAGTTTTCATCCCTTGTAGGAATTGTACAAGAGGAATCGGTCAAGCGTGCTTTGTGCTGGGTGCAGGGTGTAGATTGAAGTGACTCTGAAAAGACAAGAAAGGAAGAAGCTTGAGATTTGAAATTGTTTTAAGGCTGACAGTAAACTGTTGTTTCTTCAAAGACTTGTTTTTCTTTTATTCCTGAAAGATAGGGGCTTGTATCTTGTATCTGGACTATACTTTCCGTACACAGAGAATGAGGAACAATGCTAACAGTTTAGTAGTTTTTAAGGTCAAATTTTAAGAAAAAATTCATTAATTTTGACTCAGGGCGGTAGTTTTTTGCACATTTCCGCTTGATGCTAATGGTGTAGCACTAACCCTATGTTACCGAAAAATGATATTGATATGATCACAATCAAAAGTAAGTGCTTATCTGGACTGATAACAGCACTAATGAGTACAAGTTCTTTATGGTTAACTGTTGCAGCCCAAGAACATAACCGAGATCACCGGTCAAAAATATTTCAATGTAATCAAATTAGTTTGATTGTCAACAAAGCCGTAAAGGATGTTAACAATGTTAGTAGTAACAGCAATGCATCTGATAATGAAAACCTGCTTATAGCGGCTAATAAAATAGATTACTATGCCCAAAAATTGGAAACTATTGCCATTGCTGACCCAATCTTACAAATTTATCAATCGCGATTTGCCAAGATGTATACAGATACCAGTGCAGCAACTAGCAATTTAGTTACTGCTTTTAATAATCAGAATCGAGTGCAGGCCGAGTTAGCTATGCAAGCATTGCAAGCTGCTACCAGTGTAGAAGAACAGCTAGTTGAAGATATCAATAATTATTGTCAAGCCATGCCAAATGATAAGTAGCCTGGCTGATACTATACGAGATGAGAAAACAGGGTAAAAAAGACTGCCAACAGGCTATTTTATCTCAAAAAACACTACACTAAAGTCGAACTTGAGTAACAGCGATATTTCCTGAGAAGCAGACATCGACATCAGTTCCCGGAGTACGACCACGCTTACCATATTCTCCCTCATAGAAATAACAATCACCTTCAACCCGGTATTTTACCTGCAAAGGCTGAGTACTTGATTGACAGAATACAATTTCTGGTTCAGCTGAAGCTGCTTCCAGATGAGGCAAATTTACATTCCAAAAGCTTCCAGGAGTTATTGGACGAGCTAATAAATCTTCTAAAACCCTAGTAGTCCAACGGGTAGCAACCTCCCAATCAATCA
The DNA here is from genome assembly GCA_010692425.1 of Symploca sp. SIO3C6. Taxonomy (GTDB): domain Bacteria; phylum Cyanobacteriota; class Cyanobacteriia; order Cyanobacteriales; family Coleofasciculaceae; genus SIO3C6. Next base: position 290,821 of record JAAHHJ010000001.1, read on the forward strand.
CCATCGGCTTTTTGATCCAGTGGGAAATAGCAATTCCTGGAATGCCGTGCATCGCTGCTTCCCTAACAGCAGCTACTGTTCCGGAAAGGTAAACATCAACACCTAAATTACCGCCAGCGTTAATACCGGAAAGCACATATTTGACATCTGTACGCAAATGCATTAGGGCGAGGCGAGTGCAATCAGCAGGAGTACCAGCGATCATATACTCTGTATCAGAGCGGCGTTGGACATGAATTGGTTGATTAGTTGTCACCTGATGACCACATCCTGATAACTGCTCCTTAGGGGCAACAATCACCCCCTTACCGTTGATAGCTTTATGAAGTGCTCGGATACCAGGAGCGTCTATCCCATCGTCGTTTGTGAGTATTAGGGTCATGCTCTGTCGCTTAATCAAACACAATTATAATTTTTACAGAAAAACAAGCTGCATCCCACGTCTTTTAAGCGTAGGATGTAGCGAAAGGACTTTCAAGTCCGCGATACTCCTAAGCTATTTTGGAGAAATTTTATAAATCCTCCTGACCTTAGGAGATATCACCTGCGAGGCAACTGAAGACTATCTTCACCAAAGAGTTCACATCCCCTAAATTCGCAAACAGGTGTATCTTTGGTGTAATCACAAGTATAAGTTGCTAGTATATCAGCTTGCTGGTTGAAGACCCGGACATTGTACTTATAGTTTCGAGCAATAGTACCAAATTTATCAACCAAACTGTATCTTTCTATATAATCAAGGATGACCCATATTTGAAGATTAACGATTAAATCAAGTCTCTTGTGTTTTGGATAGACTATCCAGTTGTTAATCAATTTGCCACCAAAAAACTGATTAAATTGTTCCTGTGCCCACCATAAGCTTGGATATTTAATTCCTGTCTGAGATTGTGTCTGACGTATAGTATTGGCGGTTATGATTTCCCGCTGCGTCGGTAGTGTTGCTCCTGGAGCCATTAGTTCTACCTCTAGTGGTTCTGAACAAGGCTCTGGAGTTTTTAGAGTTTGTGCCAAAGTGTGCTGAGGTATGCCTAGATTAATAATGCTTGACAACAAGATTGGAACTGGTAGCAGTTGCAGAAATCTTGACCCAAAGCTCATCTATTTTTCTCCCATCAATCCTCCCCACCTCAACGCTATCCTAAGGATCAGGCATGGGTGTCGGTTCTAGTTAACTCCAAAGACGACGTCGTTGTGGACCATTGAGACGTTGATGAGTATCTCTTAATAGCGCCGGGATGTCTAGCTGTTTCGGACAACGGGGCAAGCAATCCCCGCAGCTGGTGCAGCGATTACCTTTAACTCCACTAAACCAATGGCCAGCAACTTCAAACATGTTGTAGCGATATTTCCCAAAGTCAGTCATGTCATAAGCAACAGCCAGATTTCGCAGCCGCAAAATTTCTGGAATATTGAGGTTTTCTGGGCAAGGCAGACAATGGTAACACTGGCTACAGCACTCAGTTCCCAAAGCATGCTCTAGTTGAGTTTCCAAACGAGATATTACCTCTACTTCCATCTGCCTCAGAGGTCCATCTTGATCAGCAACAGCAAGAGGGAGCTGAAGTTCATCTGGGTTAGCTGGCCCAACGCTAAGAGTGGTGATGCGGTAATCACTCAACAAAAACCGATAGTTGAGTTCTAGTGGTGATAAAGGATAGGACAACTGTTGTAACTTGGGTGGGGGATTATGAAGGCGTCCTCCCTTATCAGCTGGAGAAATAATGAAGATGCCGAGATCTTTACTGTGAGCTAACTCAATCGCCGCTGCCTGCCGCTGGAAAAAATAATAGTAATGAAGGTTGACAAATTCAAATAAATCTGTATTGATCGCCGCTAGAATTACCTCTAGAGGAGCGTGAGTGGAGAAGCCCACATGCCTTATACTTCCCAGTGCCATAGCTTCTTGTACAGCCTGCATACAGCCAACTGGTGACTCGATCCAGGCTAGATGCTCCCAGGTATTGATGCCATGAATTGCTAAACAATCCAAGTAGTCAAGCTGTAGGCGCTCTAGGGACTCATTGATCCACTGACACATTAGTTGGGCATCCGCTGTCGGTGGCAGCTTAGTGGTAATGTAGAGTTGCTCTCGCGGCACAGACAACTTTTTGAGGGTATTGCCCAGATATTGTTCGCTCTTACCGTAACCCCTGGCAGTTTCCAGGTGGTTGATACCTCTGTCAATTGCCTCCTGCACTGTTTCTTGGGCATCTAATTGAGATGCTAAACAGCGCATAGTTCCAAGGGAAAAGACCGACAACGGCAGATTAGTTTTCCCAAAACGTCGGTAACGCAAAACTAGATACTCCCTTACATAAGACTTACCCAGAGCTAACCACATCTGTAGCTTCAAACCCCCTCAACTCCTAAACTAGAGTTGAAGAAGCCCTGCTCACTACTTAAAAAATTTAGGAGTTGGTAACTAGGTGTCGCCGCTTCTAAATTTCTTAATCTGGACAAAATCTTCCGGTCGGATATTGGCGACGAACTCTCGGAAGGCTTGTCGTTCCTCTTCGTCAGCATCTCGATCAACTGGTATCGAGGCATCAGCAACGACTTCTTCCATTACCCAGATTGGGCTGCCAGTGCGCAAAGCAATGGCGATTGCATCACTAGGTCTGGCGTCAATTTCTTTTTTAGTCTCGCCCTGACTAATAGCAAGGATGGCATAGAAAGTATTATCCTGAAGCGAGTGAATGATAATCCGCTCTAGACTCATGTCCCATTCTTCAAGGAGATTGACGAAGAGGTCATGAGTTAGAGGGCGAGGGTGTTTTTGCCTTTCTAAAGCACTGATAATTGCCTTAGCCTGGTCTTGCCCAATGTAAATTGGCAACGCTCTTCGATCTGAGGAATCCTTGAGCAGCACAATCGGGTTGCGCGTGACGGCATCTAGTGCAATTCCAGCAACTTTCATTTCAATCATCTGATTAGCCTCTAGAACACGATCGGCATCGGGGGCATCAAGGGGAAGCGATAAACTAATATATTAGACTGATTGAGACTGGAATTTGCCATGCCAGATCTGCTCTAATCACTTCACTGGTCAACCTTCAAATCAGTCCTTGAGAACCTAATTTAGTGGTGCTCAACGAAGTTTCTTCTCCCAGTATGCCCCAGTCTCAGAATGTTTGCGCCAGGACTTTATGAAAAAAACACACAAATATTTTGATGTCTTAGATAGAATTAGCAACTTTGCACTAGCTTCAGGAGTTTAACCAAAAACAGTGTTTACAGGATTAATTCAAGCCCTGGGAATGATTAGACCACTGGGAGACGATCACTTTGATATTTCCTGCCAAAATAAGGCATCGATGGCTATTTTACATGATTTGGCAATCGGTGATAGTGTCGCGGTTGATGGTATTTGTTTAACCGTTGAAGAAATTTTACCTCAAGGCTTTGTGGCAACTGCTTCAGATGAGACCCTACACCGCACAACTTTAGGACACCGACAACAGGCAGCTCCCTGGGTAAATTTAGAGACATCAGTGCGTGTCGGTAGCAAACTAGGCGGTCATTTTGTCACTGGTCATGTAGATGGCATCGGCTGCTTGCTGGAGTCTGTAGCAACACCTAATTCCTGGGAGATGTGCTTTCAGGCTCCAGCATCTTTTAGTGACTTGTGGCAACGACAAGTTGCCCGTTACCTTGTCCCCAAGGGAAGCATTGCTGTCAATGGGGTGAGCCTGACGATTGCCGATTGTGATCCTCAAGGCAGTTGGTTTAAAACTGCAGTAATTCCCCATAGCTACGCCCAAACTAATTTAAGTTATTTACAGACTGGTAGTTGGGTTAACTTAGAGAGTGATATTTTAGGCAAGTATGTTGATAAATTACTGGGTCATCGGAACCCAGCATCGCAGCAGTTAGAGGGAATAACACCGTCGTTTTTAGCTGAACATGGGTATATTTAAAGAGGGGGAGAGAGGGAGAGGGGGAGATGGGGAGACTAAGTCAAAAGGTGATTTGAATCCTTAAAACTTCAGACGCCTTGCTGCTGGACTCTGGATTCAACTGTAGGCTCCCTAAAGGCGCTCTCGCTACATCCCCTACCTGGAAGGAAGGGGCTTTGCTCGAAACTTGGGTAACTTCTGTATTCTGAACTTCTGTAATTCCTTTAGTTCAACCGGAAGTCTCAGTATCTGCTGGTGATTGAACCTGTACGAGCTTGAGAGCATCGATAAATTGAGCCATAGAATATTCTAAATGGGCACCAGCGTCCACTGCGATCCAACCATCGTCAGTCAGATGTCGCCATTCAAAGTGTAAGTGAGGACCAGTAGAATTGCCTGTGTTGCCGGCACGCCCAATTACAGTTCCCTGTGCCACCCATTCGTCTGGGTCGACAAAAATTTCTGAAAGGTGCCCGTAGAGACTTTCTTGGGTTTCTTCCTCATGACGCAAGATTACCGTCAAACCATAACCCCTTAAAAAGTCAGCAGTTGCTACCCTACCGGAAGCAGAGGCAATTACTGGTGTTCCTTCTGGGACTGCTAAATCTGTTCCATTATGAAACTTCTGAGTTTTGTAAATCGGATGTAAACGCCAGCCAAAGCGCGAGGTGATCGTAGCTGGGATTACTAAGGGATAGAGAAAACTTTCTTGTTCTAGAGAGGTAGCTCTTGAAGGTCGCTTGGTGAAATTATAGTAGGATAGCTCTGTGGGTTTGATCTCGTCGGTAGTCGGCTTCTGGGGTATTGTCGAACGCAGAATGCGGGAAGCGACTTTTACAGGAACGGGAGTAGAGCTTACAGCACGTCTGGTTGCTCTAGGTAATCGCTTTTTAGGTGATGGTTGTGAACGCCTTCTCACTGCTACCCGTTGCGATGGACGTACACTGGGCCTGGAACTGGCAGTTGGTTTCGGTGCTGTGGTATTACAAACTCCACTGGCAAGGGTGCCATTTTGCGAGACAGTATTACAACCGGTAGAACGTTCGGTTAGCACTACAGAGTTAGGAGCATTGTATTGACCAGTTGCACCAACACTATAACTAGTGCGATCGATGAAATTATGGTTAGGAGAAACCGTAGTGCCAGCAGTCTGTTGATTAGGTGTGGGTTTATGAGGTACTTTAGGAGGCTTGGCGATAGTCTGTGTAGGTGGCACAGATAGATTGGGAGCGCTCAGGGCTGGTTTTTTCTCGACAGTAGTTGCGGGGGCTGATGTCGATGCTGACGATGCTGGCGGTTTAAAACTATTGGGTTTGCGTTGCGCTGGACCATGTGCCGGGATTGAGGCTGCTGGGGTGGGCTTCCTGAGAGTTGCTCGAGGTGGTGCTGGTTTGCGCACTGGGGTAGCTGGCACAATCAATGATTCTGGAACAGCTGGCTTGGGTTTGGCAGCAGGTGCAGGAGCTGGTACTTTTTTGGCAAGCGGTTTTACTGTTGAAGTATTTGGCGCTACTAATTGATCTACAGGTAAGGAAGCTTGTGCTACAACTACACCGCTACTGAAGACACCACAACTGCCAATTAAGCTTAGTACCTGCATTAGTCGAGGACAACGGTAAAAAATCCCTAATGGGGTGCTAGCAGAGGAAGTTTCTGTTTTCATGTCTAACTCACTACTCATCACTCACTAAGTCCTTAGGAAGGTTAGATAATTTTCTTAATAAGATTACTCTAGCTGCTAAATAAGAGTACTCTGGCTGCTCCAATCGTCTGTGGCTAGGAATGCTGCCAAGATTACGGGTTATAGCCAAGACTGATTGTACCTGGCTGAAGGGAAATTTCTGTGATGGAAGCGGGTGCAGGTAATTGGGCAACCATAGCTTCTGTTAGGTTTAATTGGACTCGCAACTCACCAGTGGTTGTTACACCCGTGACAATTCCGGGTTTTCCCTCCACAATTACGCGACTACCAAGACTTTCTAGCAATTCCAGATAAGAAGCTAGCAAGACTTCTATTTCTACCTCTAACCAGTATTGATATCCGGATAGCACTCCTTGTAGTATGATGGACGCCAGCATTTCCAAACAAGTCACTGGTGAACTTAACCCCTGCTTGGAAAAGGATTGTAAGTTGATACCATTTTCAGGCACACAGTTGCTAAAGTTAAGACCGACGCCTATAACTGCCTGCTTAATCTGACCCTGATGTACGCGAGTTTCAGTAAGAATGCCCCCCAGCTTGCGCCCAGAAAGTATTAAATCATTGGGCCACTTTAAGAGGACTGGAATATCGTAACACCTCAATGCCATGGCAATTCCCCAAGCACTAAAAATAGTTAGCTGAGTACTGTATTTTGCCTCAAGATTAGGAGTTAGAGCTAAAGATAGGTATAGTCCACCAAGGTCTGATTGCCACTGCCTCCCCCACTGACCACGCCCAGCTGTCTGCCTTTGGGCAATAACGACGGTTCCGGCTGTAGCTCCTTGAGCAAGCAATTGCCAAAGGGTTTGGTTAGTTGAAGGTATAGTTTCAAATATATGTAAATTTATCTGTGGAAATTGTTCTCTTGTCAGAAATTTGATCTGCCGAGATATTTGCTGTTTGACTACTGGGAGTTCTTGCTCAAATTTTTGCTGGTTAAATCCCACGGTGTTGGTCTAGGCTAATTCTTTTTTAAGCTAGCTTAATCCAACTCCGGTTGCTCCGATTGCTGACAATGGGGATGACTACTAACTTGGGAGAGCCGGTTTGCCAAATCCTGAGCTTGTTGGAGAGCCTCGTCAATTGATTGGGCTTCAAACTCCAGGCATTTGCGAATATGACTGAGCATCAATAGATTTGGTTGCCCAATACCTCTCTCGGGACTTAGGAAAATGTCGATTCTGTATAATTTTGACATACTAAAAATAAATTGGTTGGGTGAACTCAGGCTGGAACTGAGACATCAAATAGCTTAAGTGCTGCTAAATTGTATTGTAAGCTTTTTGTCAGTCGCTCGACAGACATAGAAGCAATTTTATAGTAAGATTATGTGTTTACTAAATTCATCAATAGTTCTCTCAGGCTACTCTCAGGCAGAGAGAGAAGTTTTTCAGCTAATGTAGATGTGTCAAGCAATTTACGATGATTCAAAAAACTTTACGAGGCTTTGATGCATACTTGGCACTGGCATACTTGGGAAGGGCTGCCATATCTAACCTGTAGCCTGTTGGAATCATGGAATCACGGCTTTTTCACTCAACAGTTTTCGCCCCGCCCTCCTTCTCAAATTGTTGGTGTACTCCAACCTGATGCCTTGGTTTATCGAACTAGACAGGTACATGGCAATACTGTACTAACGCCCTCAGAAATCGAAATTACTGCCCAGGCAATCACCGAAAGCAATCAAGAATCAGAAAGACCAGCTGCTGATGGTATAGTAACTGAGCAGCCTCAGCAGGCAGTGTGGGTTTGTAGTGCTGACTGCACACCTGTGCTCATTGCAGATGAAGAAACGCGACAAGTAGCTGCTGTACATGCAGGTTGGCGTGGTACGGCTTCTGAGATTGTACCAAGGGCGATCGCACGATTGCTCGATAATGGTAGCAGGCTTGAGAATTTGCGCATTGCCATGGGACCGGCAATCACAGGTGAAGTTTATCAGGTCTCTGAGACAGTAGCAGCCCAAGTAGGAACAAGTATAGTACCGCCAGAAACACCCCAGACAACTCAATCGATTCTTAATATCTTGGAGAAGTTTCCCAAATCCCCAATTCTTGAAGATTCGCAACTGGGGCGAGTGCGTTTGGATGTGCGCAGGATAAATGAGCTACAGCTAGAGCAATTGGGAGTTAATCCAGAACAAGTGACGATTGCCCCTTACTGCACTTATCAAACACCAGAGTACTTTTTTTCCTATCGCCGCGACAAGCTCAAAAAAGTCCAGTGGTCAGGTATTGTTAGCAAGTGAAAGTGGTAATGATGGAAAGTAATAAGTATAGCGCTACGCGCAAGGATCCAGGGCAGAAGGCTCCAAGGCAGAAGGGGTGAATTTGACAAAGTTTTAGCGATTTAGCTTGTCCTAACCTTAATACGTACTGCTATATTAACAATAATCTTGGTAATTTTTTTACTTAAAAAGTCTTTCTAGCAAGCATTTAGGTAATCTAGATAAGAATCTAAAACTAAGCTAAAGCTATAGTTTTAGATTCGTTAATTAGGTTCTACAATTGAACCCATAAATAGGACTGTTCCAGTTTGGTTATCTCGAATCGCACAAAAGAAAGGACGATCAACAATCATTTGGAAGGGTGGTGTTGAGGTCTCAGCAGAGGTGCGAGTGATGCCAATAGAGGTTATAGCGGCTGCTTCAGTACCTTCTTCGTTAACTTCTACAAAGGTTTTATGTTTAACCTCATCAATGGCTACTGGAGTAAAAGTCATATCGGCAAAATTTGCTCTTGGACTGAAGGCTACTTCCATACCTAGGGCTCTCAGAGCATTATTGAGTTGAATATCGTATTCAAATTTGAAGCGAGGGAGCTTAATCATTCCCTTCCGCTTACGAAACTGATCCATCCATTGTTGCCAGTTTTGAGCGTTCAGTTGCTGCTCAAAGGCTTCAAGGGTAATGCTTTGGTGTGGCAGGAATACATAAAAACTCAGTCTCCCCTCTCCGTAAGGTAGACTAGCAGCTTGAAAAGTTTCATTTTCATAATAATTATACTTACCTGACCCAAACATCAAAGGGTGTTGTTTCTGAGTGCCATCCAATAGATAAAAAGGCAGCTCAGTGGTTAGATTCTGGTCAAATTTTTCTGACCAGTTACCTTTGAAATAAATAGCGTTAATTAAAAAGAGTAAGTCATTCGGTTTAATCTGATCAATAATCTTATCGATCTTACCGCTAGTATTTTCCTGAACCCATTTGTTGATAGCTCTCGGGGCATCAGGACTATTGAAGTCCAGTTCCTTAACTTGGGCTCCATAGAATTGTTGATTTCTTTGGAGAAAATCAGGCTGGAACTCTATACCTAGTTTGCTCCAAAGGGAGTTGGCAATCGATAACTGAACTTCTGGATCGGCATTTTCCAAAGATACTTTTAAAGCTTCATTTGCCTGATTGATTTGCTCAATGCTCATGCCTTGTAGTTCCAGTGCTTTAGCCATTGCTTGTTGAGTTTCACCACTAGCACCGTTGTAAGTCATCGCTAGGGCAATTGCGATGCTACTAGGAGAGATAAAAACGTTTTTATTGCTTTCTTCTTTAAGAATTTCCTTAAGAAGTTTAAAACCAAATTTGGTATTGGCTTCAATAAGTTGGGAATCCACTGCTAGATCGGGTGATTCTTGAGCTAAACTATATTCTCCAAGATTTTGAGAATCAAAGAGAGGGTCAAGGGCATTGAGCTTATGAGCCATCAACCCTTCCAGTATACCTGAAACAACAATACCTGCTGCCGCAATAGCACCTACAATAACACCTGCTCGACTGACTATTTGTCGATTCATTGAACTACCTCTACCTACCAGTGCGCTTTTTACTGTCAACCTAATATGACCAATTGCAGTAGGAGGAGTTCCCTATTAGAGCAAAGCAGGGAAAAGAAAGTATATTGTTTATTAATAGACTTTAGGTGGGGGAGTGTATTAGCATGCCCTGTTGCAAACCGAAAAAAACTTCTAGCGAAAGTGGCGCAGTCGGTTTTAACGGCTGGCGTTGGAGCAAGGTACTCCAATTTCTCCTGACTTTATTTCTTCTTACAGAAATATAGAACAGTATCCCACACGATTCATCCATGGGAGTTGGTCAATCTTCATCTACTTCCTCAATGCAAAGTGCATCAGCTTCGTGTTTGCGAAGACTCAAGTTACAGCCGTGTACTTCGATTTCTACACAATCTCCCATAGGTATGTGGCGGGTGATAGTAAACTCTGTACCGGGTGTTAATCCCATGACAATCAATCTTCCTGTATAGCCTCCGCTAACCATTTCATAGCCAACAACGCGCCCTCTAGAGCCCACTGCTAAATTGCGTAGGTATGTGTTTGTGTTCATGGTTTTTTGCTCTTTACCTAAAATCTTTAACCCAGGGAAATCTCGATCCTTCATCGCTTCTTCATGGCTTCGGCGTCGGTGCATTTGGTGGTTTGAGTCCTTATTATCTTTCATAGATACTTGAGAATAATTGAGATTTATTTCTAATAAAATAGCAAAAAAAAATTCTTGCTGATCAGCTTTTTGCGTTTATGTCATAAAATCACAACTTAATCTCGTCAGTCTTGACTAAAAAAACATCAATTACTATTGATTCTCAACCTGGCTGCTCCTAACAACGATGCCTGCTCTAAATGATGCAGTTAATATATAGTTTTCTCTGAATTAGATCCGTAAAAACAAATCGAAAAATCTTTATAATAAATAATCGATTGTTACCTTAAGAACGACCAGAGCTGTTTATATAGAGAAATATTCAATCTTCATTGTTAAGAACTACTTATGCTGAGCAAGTCTAACATTGACATTCGTCCAATTCAGAGTAAACGAGAACTAGATGATATGTACTACCAAAGATGGCTTGTCCTCAGGGCTCCTCTGGGAATGGACAGAGGCAGTGAAAAGGACAAGCATGATTACAGTGCTTTTCATTTAGTTGCCGTCTGCGAAGAAAAAATTATAGGTTCTGCCAGACTGCGGCAATTATCTGCACAATTGGGCAGTATTGCTTATGTTGCCGTACTAAGCGAGTTTCGCTCTCAGGGGTTAGGCACAAAATTAATTAAGAAGTTGATGGAGCAAGCCCAGGAAAAAAATCTCAAGAGTTTAAGGTTAATGGCTCGGAGCAATACCTTGGGCTTCTACCATCGAATCGGTTTCTTGGAGAAGGGGGAACCCTTTAATTTTTTAGGTATACCCCACATCTTCATGTATGCTAACTTGCCACTTTTTTGCGATAACGTCGAAGATCGGTAACAGGATTTAAGTACAAGCGGAGACTTTCTACATAATATTTAATGAATTCTGACTCCTTCATAGCGTGGCAAGAGCCTTTCAGGCTAATTGTCTTACTTTCATCTTTGACAAGATTAGCCTGATAAGTATACACAGAGCCATTTGGTTGTTGTAAAGTGAGTTCAGCGACAATTGAGGTTTTGTCTGAAGACTGTTTGAGAATTTTGCCAGCAACTTTGTAGTCAAACCAATTCCATCCATGGAGCAGCATTAATTCCCTTTCCAATACCTGAATTTGTGTCGGTATAATTCCCCAACCTCGATACACTTTATTCATGCAGCTGATGTCACCAGTCCTAGTCAAGATCGACTTAAATGAATCTTGATCAAGACCTCCATAATACCTGCCATCGGGAAAGTCTATGGCAGTGGGAGCAAAACGATGACCACCGAAGTGACTTGCCCTCCAAATCCTAATATTCCTCAAGGACAGTTCCGAGATGGTAGCTAAAGCTTTTGTGTAAAAAGGAGCGCCATACTTGCCACAACAAAGGTCATGGTTGCCGTGAGTACATACTAAGATATCTCGGGTTACAATGTCATCACAGTCTAAACTTACAGTATTATCGGTGAAATACTGACGAATTAATTCTGCTGCCTGCCCGATATTTTCGACATTAAATTCTTTACGACTGTAACCTTTGATAATTCCTTTGTTTTTCTGGTCATAAATCAGGATCTTTCTACTATCTTTTTTCCTGGTTTCATTGTTATTGATTAGGAGGAATTTCACCGAGAGTTGATTTTGTTTAACCTCGGCTATCAATCTTTTAAGATTTTCCGGGAGCGATTCTGTCTCAAGGGCATTGTTTGCCCAGGGGGTGGGACACTCAACTAAAACATAGGTTTGACAATTGGTCCCACTACCAATAATGTCTTCTCCTGATTGCCTTGAAAATGCAGCACAAGAAAAATTACTCATCAGTTCTATTGATCCTCCTTAAGGTTTATTTAGTGATTGACGATAGGGGCAATGAAAATAATTTCTTCTAACAGTTGCTAACTAGCAGTTTTTCTCTAAAAACTATTGACAATAAAGTGCCCCTTGTGAATCTTTCTCAACAAGAGAGCCAGATATTAATACCTAACCTCCTTGACCAAAACTATAAATTATGTGTCCACTTTCTTTCTCCTGATCTAGATGTGTCTATTGGTAGATGCTAGTATCAACGAAAATAATTCCTTCAAGTACCAGACGACTTAAGAGTGGGACAATATCAATCTCCCAATCAAAACCTGGTAGCCAATTGATCACATCATTCCCTGTAAAAAACTCTTTAGTTAAAAATTTCTCAACTATCGAACTACTCACTCCCCTTATAGATATTTCCTTACCTGAAACAGTAATTTTGCATCCATTGCTACTGTCTGGTAGTTCCGATATACCAAACCGCTGAAACTGTGGGACTTTGAACCTTGTGTGCGTTTCTTTGTCAAAGATATTGAATCCCGCTTGCTGGGGTAAAGAATATCTCTCTACCGGCTTCCCTAAACTATCAAGGTAACTAATATACTCTTGACAAAGATTATTAGAGTAAATATATTTATCTAAATCTGTAACTAATTTATCTAGATAAACCTCTACAGGTTTTGCCTCTAAACGTAATGGTAGACTTCTACGCCATTCTTGGCGCTGGCGCAACTCTCCCACCAACCATTCCAGAAAATCAATACCTGTCTGACAATGCACTCCTAAGGTTAAGTGCATTGATGGTTGATCTTGAGCAACCGCATAATGCCAATGTCCTCGTGGTATATAAAGGACATCGCCAGGGTTGAGGGTACAACTCAAATATGGCTCTCCTTCTGGAGGCTGAAGAGATTTTGATTTTTGCTCTACTAAAGGGTATTTAAAAGTATCAGAAAATACATACCACTTCTTAGAGCCATCTATTTGCAATACGAAAACTTCGTGGGTGTCGTAGTGGGAAGAAAATCCTTGTTTTCCAGGCCAAGAACAATAGGCATTTAGTTGAATCCCATAGCCTAAATCATATTTGAGCTCTGTAGCGAATTTGGCAATTTCTGGAACCAGTTTATTGACCTGGTTGATGATTAACGTTGCCCCTTCCTGGCAAAACTTAGTCAAATTCTCATTGGCACTCTCGTCTAAAACTTTTCCATCTAATGCTAGACGAAGGTCTGGATATTTGAACTGATGATAGTTAAGCAAATAGTTTAATTGTTCCCAGGAGAACAGATCCGCAAACTTATTTGTTTCCTCACTCAATATGTGGACGGCTTTGCTTGTCCAATTGTGTTTTAGGAATTCCTCTAAAGTATATGGTTTTAAGATTTCTACGAGGGACTTCATCGTTTGAGAAAGATTCGCAATAACATTATAAAAAAAACGATTATTTTACCTAACTACTTATCATAGCTCGGATTTGTATCAGGAGTAAAGGCTATATTAGTGTACCCTATACATCCTGATACAAAACATAAGCAATAAATATTAGCAATTAGTAATTGCTAATATTGTTGCATTAGAACTAGTACTAAGGAATAATACTAGAGGTTATTAGTTGCTGAGATCGCCACCGTCGGCATCAGTATTCAAGTCGCCGCCATCAGCATCAACATGCAAGTGCAGTGTTCCCTTGTTAGGAGCTTTGTGCTGCAGGATTTCTTTAACTTCGATTTGGATCTTGCTAGCGCGCGGTTGTTTGGTCTTTAACATTATTTATCTCCAAGCGTAGTAAATCACCCATTGAACCTGCTTAACCTCACCAGCTTAAACTGTTGAGGCTAAACAGAGTCTTTATCCTTATTGAGACTTTAACTCAAAGTCAACAAAAAAGTCAACTTTTGATAAGCTTTACTAAGAAATGAAAAAATGCATTGCTTGGGATGCATTGACTATGCTCTACCATAGCTTCTGACAAAGACCTTAAACTGTTATGGTTTTGTCAAACAGCTTGGTGGATTAGGAACCTTAAGTCAAATAATCATGACAAAACAAGTTATACGCACTTCTCACGCACCGGCACCTGTAGGGCCTTATAATCAAGCGATTATCGCTAGTGGTGAAATAATTTTTGTGTCTGGTCAAATTGCTATTGAACCCAGAACCAACCAAATTGTTGGTATCTATGATGTTGCCAAGCAAACAGAGCAGGTGATGACGAATATTGAGGCTATACTAGCAGCATCAGGGGCGATTATGAGCGATGTTGTCAAAACAACTGTTTTTCTTGCAAATATGAATGATTTCGCAGTCATGAACCAGGTCTACGGGCGGTATTTCAACAAGGCATCAGCCCCAGCCCGTGCCTGTGTTCAAGTTTCCCGTTTGCCAAAGAATGTTCTAGTTGAAATTGAATGTATTGCTGTTATCCCTAAGGATCAGTAATTATAAACGCAGGTGATTGCTAATTTGATGGTCTAGTGAGGGGGTGAGTTGTTCTTGATTGAGGAAATGCCAAAACTGGAGGATTTCTTCCGCCGTAAGCTTAGCATGAAAGTGGTGGAAGAAATGACCTCCTGTTGGACATTGCCAAAGGCGATCGCTATCCTTGAAGTAGGTTCGCCACTGCTGCAGGGCATTAATGTCAACAATGAAGTCGTTCTTGCTACCGCAAACCATCAAAGGGACACTGACTCCTCCCGGAGTTATACTGACTCGATGCCAGAGGGAATGGGGGGAGGGGGAAGAAATTAAATCTCTCTCCAGAATTTTTATCAATCTTTTGAGGTTGCTTTTTTCCTGATCACCAAAAAAATTGTAAACCATTTGAGCGAGAATTATTTGACGAGTGCAGCGCAAAAACTCGAGACGGCTGTAGTAATGAGCTTGCCAATCTACAGCTGGATGCACACCCACAGCCAATAATGTTAAAGACCTTACTCTTTCAGGATGTTGGCGAGCATATAGTAACCCTAGTAATCCTCCTGTACTATGGCCAATCAAATCAATTGGTTGTTGGCGGCATTTGAGATAGTCGTGGAGCAGTATTAAAGCAATATCTAGAGAGCAGGCTTCGTCCGGGTTTTGGGAATACTCCCATAAACCAATTGATACTTGCTTCGACAATTGACGTAGTAAGCGCTGATCGAAACACTGAAAATTGCGACTTGTATTTAACCAAAGGACATCTGGATTTTTTGACATGAGAGTCTCCTTCTACAATCCAAACTTAATTGTGAGTTGAACGGTCCTTTATTTGCTCTTTCATAAAAAAATCATATGACAACTAGTTAAAAATAATTTCCATTTTTATTGATGAACAAGGCAGGTAAATTCCCTATTACCAAGGGAAAAAGCGTTGCAGAAAGAAAATTATATCCACTCTCTCTGCAAAGCTTTCGAGTTGCTGTTAGAAAAGAGAACTACACTGCATCACAATATAAGGTTATTGATATTTTTTGTCAACTACTAATTCGGGGATCAAGAGCATCTCGGAGACCATCCCCTAGAAGGTTAAATGCGAGGACACTTAGAGTGATAAATAAACCAGGAAATAATATAGTCCAGGGTGAGGAGAGAGAATAGCCCCCTTTAAAAGCATCAGAGAGCATTGTTCCCAATTCTGGAGTAGGGGGCTTAGGGCCCAAACCCAAAAAGCCCAAACCTGCAGACTCCAAAGTAGCGGTACCAATTGAGAGGGTTGCTTGCACCACCAGCGGAGAGAGACTTGAAGGCAAGAGGTGACGGAAAATGATCTGTCCTGGTGTTGCACCAATAGCGATCGCACTTTGAATAAACTCTAATTCCCTAAGTGATAGCACCATACTGCGAGTTAGTCGGATAAAAATCGGGATTTGTACTACTCCTACGGCAATCATGGCGCTACTGATGCTAGGGCCTGTAACCGTAACTAGAGCAATTGCCAATAGAATTGAGGGAAAAGCTAAGAGAATATCACTCAACCAGCTAATAGTGGTTTCCAGCCACCCCCGAAAATATCCAGCTATTAGTCCCAATAGCATGCCAACAACAAGTCCCAATCCTACTGAAATCAAGCTGATAAATAGAGAAGTCCGCAATCCATACCAAACTAGGTTGAGAAGATCTCTTCCCAAGCCATCAGTTCCAAACCAATGTTCAAGACCCGGAGGCTGCAAACGTGCAGTATAGTTGCGGTCTGTGGAGGGTTCGTAGGGATTGATAAGGGGAGCAAGCAGTGCCATCAAAACAATGGAACAGGTGATAACAAAACCTATTGTTCCAGAAGTTGATTGCCAAAAACGTTTAACGGCTTTCTGTTCAAATAGTTTCATCGTACTCGCTTTCTTACCTGTTAACTGCTCACCCTCCACGGAGTAGGGTGGGAAGTGTCAATAGAAATTCTAGGGTCTAAGAGTGCATAGGAAATATCGACCAAGAGGTTAATCAGTACAAAAATAACGGCAACAAATACTACCCCACCCTGCACAACTGGGTAGTCCCGTGCCAAAATTCCTTCGTAAATCCACGAACCAATTCCCGGCCAAGAAAAGATAGTTTCTGTCAGAATTGCGCCGCCTAAGAGCTTACCAAATTGTAGACCAATGATCGTAACTATTGGCAACAAGGCATTTTTTAAGGCATGAGCAAAAATCACCCAGCGCTCTAAAACCCCCTTAGCTCTTGCTGTGCGAATGTAGTCTTGGGAGAGGACTTCTAGCATAGCGCTGCGGGTGATGCGAGCGATAATCGCTAGGGGAATAGTTGCTAAAGTCAGCGCTGGTAAAATCAGGTGAGATAGCACATCAATGAATGCTGTAATCTTGAACTCAAGCAAGGTGTCGAGTAGGTAAAAGCCAGTGAAAACTTGCAGGTTTAGTCCTTCTTCAATACTGATGCGCCCGCTTGGTGGGAGCCAATTCAGATTGACAGTAAATAGGTAAATTAATAACAGCCCTAACCAATAAACTGGCATCGAGACGCCCAGCAAAGAACCGCTCATAGTTAAATTATCCCAGAGGCTATTTTTGCGCACGGCTGCCAAGACTCCTGCGGGGATTCCTAAAATAATTGCAATCAACATTGCTGCCGTTGACAACTCAAAAGTAGCAGGCCAACGGGTTTTGATTTCTTCGGCAATGGGAATACCACTGATGATGCTGGTACCAAAGTCGAAGCGCAATAAATTTGACAAGAAGGTAAGATATTGTAGCGGTAGAGGTTGGTTTAAACCTAATTGCTCTCTTAAAGCCTCAACTTGCTCAGGAGTAGCTCTCTCTCCCAGCATAACTGATGCTGGATCACCAGGAATTAAGTGCAGTAAGGTGAAAACTAAGAGTGTAATCCCCAACAATACTGGCAGCAAATTGAGCAGGCGTTTGGTAATGTATAAGCCCATTTAGGTTCATTGTTGATTGTTCATTGCTCATTGTTCATTGCTCATTGTTGATTGTTCACGGCTATCAGTTAATATGATGTCCGGCAAATCAACCATAATAGAGCGAGGCTAAATAAAATGTGAAACTTGGGTTAGGGCAAGGAGTCTCCGAGTCTCCGAGTCTCCGAGTCAGAAGGGAAAAGCCTTGGAGTTCATTTTAAGTATTAGAGAATAGGATAATCCTTTTTCACGAATCAAATCCTTTCGCTATAAAAACTTCACCGCGTCTGGTGCGTCTGGTTTGTTTGGCTGATTATGGTTTCCCAACGTTGGAACCAGATGTGGCTTAGAAATTGGTGATGTTGACTATTGTATTGCTTTTCGTGCTTTTGGAAGTCTTCGCTGATTTGGGTTAAGCAGTTAAGTAATTCCAGCAAACTTGAGCATTTCTGAATTTGATGGGCGATGGCAATTAGCCACTGCCTTAGTTTTCGATAGCTGATAAATTGTCCGCCGACATCACGACGGTGGACAAATACTATATATTTCCAAAATTCGACGCGCACAATTTCCTGCTCGGGAATGTTGAGAAATTGGGCAATTTCACCGACACTAATGTGGAAGTTTTCAGAGGGTTGGAGGCGAGTAAATAGAGTAGTCATAGTAGATGGGGAGATGGGGAGACGCACCAGACACACCAGACGCAGAGAAATGAGGAAGAAGAGAATGAAATTAACAAGTAATAAGCAATAAATGTTCTGGTCTTCACTTATTACTTATTACTTATTACTTATTACTTATTACTTATTCCTCCTTCGGTAAATCCCAAATAACTTCAAACTTGCCATCGGGGACATGGTGACGCCACCAGTCGAGGTGTCCCTCGGCGTCTGATTTGGTGCGGAAACGATCAATAATTGACCATTGCAGATTGTTGTGCAATAGACGGGCGATCGCTCCGCGCTAGCCCGAAGGGCTAATCACCCAAGGTCTCAGTCTGTCTCGGTACGTCATAATAGGTTCGTATCCTTTTGGTAAAGGGGATCCAGAGCCAGCCTGCGAGTGTCCAACTGCATCAGGCTGGCTTTTTTCTGGGTTGCTATAGCAACAATATTATTTTACTACATTAATTTTATTAACACAAGTTTTTTTTGTAAAAAGTTTTAATTGTAACATTTATTAATCAAGGCTTTGTAGGGGCAAGATAATCCATCACCCCGTAAGGGGCTGTACTTCTGTGATCTCCATCACCACAACCCTCCAAAACTGTTAGACTTGTGAAGACTAGCTGATTCTTTGCACGCGCTGAAGTGGGTAGACTTGATTCGTTTTTCTAGGTAGGGCAAGCAGCTCAACGTGGAATATAAAACTTTAATCCTTGTTTAATCCTTGGCTTTCTGCTGGTTACCAAGCAAACTTCGTTCACCTCAGAGTGTGATAACCACGGATTTTAGTATATAATTTTCGAAAAATTAACTTAAAATCGATACTGGTAACCGAACTAAAGAATCTATGGCAACGGGCATTACAAAACGCGAACAGCATTCTCTAGATGCTATATCTGCTCTTGATTTTTATGAAGAGCAGATTCCGCTGCCCAATGAAGAAGCTCCAGTCACACTCACTTATCCCAATAAGGCTGCGATTACTGACATAGTTCAGCCTTTTCCCCGCCGTTTTATCTGTGTTGATGATCAAGGAGAGAAGCCATTAGCTAAACTGCCGGATAATTCTTTCATCTTGGATGACAATTTTTTTGTACTTAATGAGTTAATCTGTGAGAACAAAAAAGCAGACTTATTTTATCTAGATCCCCCATACGGAACTGGATTTGATTTTCATTCACGGGACTTGGATCACGCTTACAAAGATACTATGAGACAGGCCACGTATCTTGAGTTCATGAGGCGTAGACTGATCCTAATGCGCGAATGTATGACAGATACCGGATCAATATATGTCCACATTGGACATCAAATGTTGGCACATCTTAAGGTGCTAATGGACGAAATCTTTGGCTCTAATAACTTCAGAAACCTCATTACTAGACGAAAGTGCAGTAGTAAGAACTTTACCCGTAAACAATATGCCAACATCAATGACTATATTCTTTTTTATTCAAAAAACAACTCATATACATGGAACCAACCAGGAGTTAAACCAGAACAAGAATGGATAGAAAAAGAATATCCGAAAGTTGATGAACTAGGTCGACGTTTTAAACTTGTTCCTATCCATGCGCCTGGAACGAGAAACGGTGAGACTGGTCAACCCTGGCGAGGAATGGTTCCTCCTCCAGGAAAGCATTGGCAATATGTACCATCTAAACTAGATAAGCTAGACAAACAAGGAGATATACATTGGTCCCGAAATGGGAATCCACGTCGCAAAGTTTACTGGTCAGCAGATAAGAAAACAGCACTGACGGATTATTGGGAGCAGTATCGCGATGCTCATCACCAGAGCATTAAAATTACTGGATATCCAACAGAGAAGAATCTGGAAATGATCAAGATGATTGTTGGCGCTAGCTCGAAACCCAATGATCTTGTGATTGATCCTTTCTGTGGCTCTGGTACGACTATGCAAGCGGCTCGTGATCTTGGACGTAGATATATAGGCGTTGATGCATCATTCAGTGCGGCTAAAGCAACCCTCCAGCGTATGAGGCATGGTCTAAAGCTAATGGGCGACTATGTTAGTGGTAAAAGTAAACAAGCTAAACAACTTGTTTTGTCAGATGTTGGTAAGACGATAAATTCCTGCACTTTCATCACAGACAGTTGCTTACTTGATGCATACAACGCTGAGATTAGGGAGCTAAGCTCAATTTAACTTTCCAACCATTCGGGAGAGATGCGTTTAGCGGCTAACTTTAGCGTAATGACCCGCACACGCTCATTCCATTGACCATCCAATACACACGCCTCTTCCCAGGTATCACGATGCATCAACCCAGGACCATCAGAAAGGAATATCAACTTCAGGCGAGTTGGTGTTACTTGATCAAATGCTTTCAGTTTTTCTACCTTGTTAGAATTACCGCCAGTACGGTCATCAGACTGTGATCCTCCTCGCGTAGAATCATAGCGACCAAAACCTACTGCTAAGACTTCATTATCGTTACAACGACGGATAACAAAATCGCACGGATAAGATCCTTCAAATTCGGGATAAATTTCAGAAAGCTCAATATCTCGACCCGCCCCACGAGGCCCTTCAATTGTATATTTACCCCTGAAATGTTCTTCAAACCAATCAAAAAAAGCTCCAGTAAGTTGATATCCTAGCTGCCCTCGCGTGTCATATTCTCCAACAAGTGCAACTAGCGCATATCGATATTCTTTTGGCAGCTTTGAAAATTGACTTTTTAATTTTGAAATTGGCTTAAATGTTTCACCATATGTTTCAATAAGTGTCTCGCTACTAACCTTCTTAATTTTTTTTGTTGTCTCCGTATCAAGCACTGGTGATACGCAACGACGATACATTTTCAATAGTGCCATTCGTTCATTTGAATTACGTTCCGATGAGCGAATTTTACGCAAAACATCAGCGCTTGAATCTGATTCAGTTATTAACTGACAAAAGATATCTATTGCATCGCCATACTTTTCAAGAAGTATCTCTAAGACTTCAGGAAATCTGATCGCACTATCGAGAGGAGTAATTATTTTGCTAACATCAGAAATAGTTCTTAGAAAAGAATAGTCGCTCATGCCCCTCATACAGTTATTCTAGTATCTTATAGAGAATTGTGGAACCTTAAGACTTACTCAATGCCTCAAAAAGCTCAACAGAGGAGGGACTAGGAATCCAGCCCTTGAGATGCTTACGTTTAGCTAAAAGAGGCTGCGAATGAACTATTGGCAGGCGTACAATTTCCTTATAGAGGATTTCGTCTACCTGGGCATAAATTTTAGCTCGCTCAGCTTGATTCCCCTTGGTACGACCTTGCTCTAGAAGTGTCAGGATTTGATCATTTTTCCATCCACCTAAGTCACTGGTACCACCAGGACCAAAGTGGGCATAATAGAAATTATCTGGGTCACCGTAGTCGCCTGTCCAACCCAACATAAAGGCTTGGAAACCAGGTTGCTTTTTGCGGTTTTCGAGATATGCTGCCCAATCCTCAGTTCGCAAATTGACTTTAATACCGATCGCACTTAATTCAGCAGCTAAAGCTTCAGCAATGGGTTTTGGGTTAGGAAAGTATGGTCTACTCACAGGCATGTACCATAAATCCAAACTAAAGCCATCAGGATATCCAGCTTCAGCCAGGAGTTGCTTGGCTTGCTGTGGATTGTAGGGATATTCTACAACTTGATCTGAGTGAAACTCTTGGAGCGAGGGGGGTGTGAAGTGAGAGTCATGTATGCCCAATTCACCCCAAAAGGCTTTAACAATCTCTTTCCTATTGATAGCAACAGCAATTGCCTGACGCACCTCCAGTTTAGAGAGCGGCTCGTAGCTGGGATTGAGTGCTAGATAGCCGACATTGAAGGAAGGACGTAAAACGGCTTCTAAATTAGGGTCACTTTTAATTTCTGGCAACTGGTCTGGGGTAAGATCAACAGTAAAGTCAATTGTACCTGCACGCAGTTGGGCTAGTCTTGCTGCCGGATCACTAACAAAACGAATCACTAACTGCTCTGATTTTGGCAAATCTGGCTTCCAGTAATTAGGGTTTGCCTCAAGGACAATGCGATCGCCTGTACGCCATTGCTTAAATATAAATGGTCCAGTGCCCACTGCTAATGAGGAGGGAGTGCCGTATTGATCACCAGCTTGCTTAATCGCAGTGGGGCTAGCAATTCCAAAGTAGCCAGAAGCAATCGCGGCACCGAAAACAGCAAAGGGCTGTTTAAGGACAAATTTAACTGTTAAATCATCTTCTGCTATTACTTCTTGCAGTAGAGATGTACTTGAACCCTTGTAACCGCCAAAAAGTTGTTCCCAGCTTTCATAACTTTTGCCAGCGTCGCGGTAGCCATACTCGCTTTGGGGGTTCCACCAGCGCTCGACGTTAAATTTTACTGCCTCGGCATTGAAGTCTGTGCCATCATGAAACTTTATGCTTTCTCGCAGCTTAAATATCCAAGTTTTGCCATCTTCAGAAACTTGCCATTGACTAGCCAAACTTGGTTGAAGCTCATTAGTACCTGGCTTGGTTTCTAAGAGGCGATTATAGATCTGACTTTGGACAATGATTGAGTTACCGTCGCTGACATTGCCTGGTTCCAGATTAACTGGTTGCCCACCTGAAGCATACACCAAGGCACTAGATGTAGTTGCTGGGCTGTTAGTAGGTTGTTTGGGGGCGCGATTGCAGTTTGAGAGCACCATCGCCAAGGCAAAAGCTACTACAGCTACAATCAGTAAGCGAAAGTGCCGACTAAACCTCATTGAGTGATTCCTAGGGTCAATTTGCGATCAAAGTCTTACCCATGATTGAACCACGCCGATAGGATTATTCGCAAAATTCCAATAACTAATTAGTATACAGAGCTAATGGTCCACTATGAATACAAGAATCTTTAATTAACTCGGTTGCCTGTGGGCAACGGTAATTTACCCCCAGATAAACCAAGGCAATAACTTGCCCATCTAGCCTCAAAATTCCCCAAGAACTAGGAAGAGTATTCTTGATGAATACTCCATTCAAAGCAGTTTCCGTTGAAGATGTTTGCCCTGAGAAAAGTTTATCTACAATTTCAGTTTCCAGTTGAGTTGGAAATTCAAAATAGAACTGTGGTTTTAGGTAAGGAACTCTATTTTTGTCAAGGAGTATCGCTTGTTGATCAATTCTGTAGTATTTGTAGGGTGCCTCTGCTGGTATCAGCAAAGCAAGAGATGGTTTGTGAGGGAAAGATACTGTTACGGCTTGCAAGAGTTGACTTATCTCAGATGCTGAAATTTCGTTATTTTGAATCGATTCCAGCAGTGATGGTGTAAATTGTTTCAGGATTTCAGGGAGCGCTTGCTCAATGTCTTCCTGAATCTGATTAAATTTAACTATAGCTTCTTGCTGAGCAACTTGCTGAGCAACTTTCTTCCGAGCCCCATCGACTACTTGCAAACCAAACAGCAGCAATATAGATACCAATACCGTCAAGATCAAGAGGCGTTTTAGTCTGCGTTTGAGTAGAGGTGAGACTTTAAAGTCAGTTAGCTTAGCGCGAGTTGCACTAGCTTCAGCGAATAGCGTCAGACTTAATAGGAGATGGACAGCAATGAGAGTAGCAGTGATCCATGCAATGCCAATAACTAGCGCCCGAACATAAATGCCAAGGGTGTCAGGAAGGATATCCCAACCAACAAATTCATCGATTGTCCAAAGAAGAACACTGACACAAGACAATGCTAGGGTACAGATGACTAAATTTGTGATCAGGCGAAGTAAGAATCGATGATTAAAGAGCATGATCAAACTTGAAACAAGTTAGTAGATAATTCAGTTTTCAAATCACGCTATTATAGCAATAATAAGTTGGATTGCAAATTTATCTACTCTTATCTCACCAATTTGAGATCTTTTTCAATAAGAGGTGAAACGCGATCGCCTTTGGCGCTGCCCCTTGGGCAATCGCACTTCGAGCATCCGGAACTTTCTCATCTTTTTCGTTTTCTTCGTTAACCCTCCGGCTCAATTCCGGCAGCTCGAAGTTGGGCGACTAATCGCTCAGCCCGTTGGTGTTCCTGCTCAGCCCGTTGACGTTCCTGCTCAGCCCGTTGACGTTCCTGCTCAGCCCGTTGACGTTCCTGCTCTACTCGTTCTGTCCCCCACAATAGTAAATTACCCTGCTCATCCCACCAGCGCAGCCAGTAGCCCTGACGGTTTTCCCGCTCTCCTTGCCACACACCCAAGAAAAGCTGCATTTCCGGTATCCAAAAACGACCTTGCTCATTGGCAGATTCGAGACAATACCGTCTAGCCTCGCCCAAACGATATTGTTCTAAAGTGCCTGTCTCTAGATCAAAAATCCCATAGTTGGGAACCTGTAAAATCTGTTCGTAGAAGAAAAATTTCCCAGGTGGATAAGTTTCTTTGACAGAATACTCTCCACCATCGGTATCTGACAAAAACTCCAGCACCAGTGCTGGAATTTCACCCTGAAGTTGAGGCGTATAACTGCGAATTACATCTTGGCGAGCAACGGTAATCTGGGGAATATATGCCCAATCTGGAGCTTTGACGACAATCTTGCCATTGATGGTGACACAAATGCCATAGTTGGTGGGGGTAAGGGCTTTCTCTGGTAGTTTTCCAGCCAACTGTAAACTTGCGGTTAAGGCAGCAGCCAGAGCCGGTTGATTGATATTATCCACGGGATCGTCGGGCAGCACAAAATCATCTGGCAACTTTTCCCAAGCGATAGTATAAGTAGGGGAGCTGGCTAACATGACGACTCGCGCAGGCGTACTAGATATTCATTAATCTATGGTAACTTCAGATGGTAGCGATTGCACTCCCAATAACACCAGCAATCACTTTGTGCTAGCGCTGACCCTACAGGTACAACATCAATGATTAAACATCATGATAACGCTTTAAAATTGAATAAATAAATTAAATTTGTGACAGTTTAATGAAACTAAGAAGCAATCGGTAAACGCACCTCAAAACAACTACCGAATCCCACTTTACTACTGACAGTAATTTTACCTCCATGTTGTTGAGCGATCGCTTGAGCGATCGCTAATCCCAATCCTGAACCACCTTCTCTACGAGAACGAGCCTTATCAGCACGCCAAAAACGATTAAAAACCGAGGACAAATATTCTTGCTCAATACCTATACCTGTATCTTTAACACTAACAATTGCAAAGCGATTGTATTGACTAAGATGAATATCTACAGTGCCCCCTGAGGGAGTATATTGGATAGCATTCTCTAGCAAGTTGGAAAATAAACGATTCAGCTGAGCGTTATCCCCAACCACAGATACTTTAGCTAGCCACTGGCAATTAAGAGTAATCTCCTTATTTTGAGCAAATGGTTCTAGTAATTCCAACAAATCCTGCAAAATTTTATTGAGCGAAAGTAATATCCATTCCTGAGTTCGATGGGAAACATCTGTATCTGTGCGAGCTAAAAACAATAAATCTTGTGTCAACTGGCTCATTTGAGTTGTGGCGTTAGCAATAGCAGCTAACTTCTTAGTATCTTTTGGGTGAATGCGCTCAGGATGATTCCGCATAACTTGCACAGATGCCTTAATTGCAGTCAGTGGACCACGCAATTCATGAGAAGCATCAGCAGTAAACTGTTTCAGATAATTAAAACTCCGCTCAACAGGTTCAATAGCCTTCTGAGTCAGCCAAATTCCACTAATACTAGCGAGTCCTAAACTCATTATTCCTCCCATTCCCAACCCCCAAAGCAGTTGCCTTTGCACCCTTTTTATCTCTTCCATGGACTGACTAGCGCGAATGAAACCATGTAGTATTGGTGGCTGTTTTGGGTCTGAGCTATCTCGAAGAAATACTGAGACAGTGTAAGCACGCACTTGACCAGGTTTGCGTATCTGTTCAAGAGTTTGAGAACGGAGTTTTAACCTAAATTCTAGTTCAAGAGCGCCTCGTCTAGCTAAACGTTTACCGTCAGCATCAAACCATTCTAAACTTTGTTGCTCTCGATTAAAAATATCACGCCAAGGAACCTCATCAACGCGGTCAAGATATCTATTGCCTTTGGCTTTTACTTGTGCAAAAGAAGGAGTAGCTGCTTGGGCTAAAGTCTGTAATTTTTGGTCTAATTGACGATAGAGATTGCGACTAAAAAAAACATAAACTCCTATTCCAAATATACTTAAAATTGCCGCCATTACTGTCAGTTGATACCAAAGAAGACGCCAGCGCAGACCTTGAAACATTTAGTTATTCAAGATATAAATTATATTCACAATATTAACATGATAAATAACAATTTACAAAAATATTACTTATTACTTATTACTTATTACTTATTACTTATTACTTAAAAAGTACTTGTCGATCTTATCGAATATGATTTCAAATATGGCTAGGGCTTCTCTTTCAAACGATAACCTAAGCCATAGACTGTTTCAATTAAATCACTAGGAGCACCAGCCGCTTCCAATTTTTGGCGCAAGCCCCTAATATGAGCCTTAACTGTTGCTTCTTCCGGTAGTCGCTCAAAGGGCCAGAGATGTTCAAGGATTTGAGCGCGACTAAATACTCGCCTGCCACTGCGCAAGAAAAACTCTAAGAGTGAATACTCCTTTGGAGAAAGGGGCAAGAGACGTTCCTCGTAAAAAACCTCACAGGTACTCGGATCAAGCCTTAAATTTCCCCATTCCAGCACTGGCGGTGAGGTAGCATTACCGCGACGGAGCAAAGCCCGAATACGAGCAGATAATTCCTGCAAATCGAAGGGCTTGACGAGATAGTCATCTGCACCTGCATCAAGACCGATAACCTTATCATCAATGGTATCGCGAGCTGTCAGCATTAACACAGGAGTACTGTACCCTTGGGAGCGCAGTTTCTGACAGATAGTTATGCCATCCATTTTAGGAAGCATAATGTCAAGTAAAATCAAGTCATAGGTGAAAGCAGTAGCAAGTTCCCAACCCTCTTCCCCATCATAGGCAACATCAATAGCATAATGCTGGTCACTGAGGTCTTCTGCAAGAGCGTCAGTAATGCGTTCATCATCTTCCACCAGTAAAATCCTCATGCCTTTCGCCTTTTGGTTGATGTTACCTTTATACCCAAGGTAAGGCTACTTTTATCTGTTGCTCAACCCCCTAGGGTAGGGATTTGTGAGGTATCCATTGGCGTAAGGTTTGTTCTGCTTGAATCTCATCCTTTTGAGCCTCGGCAAGAAACTCATACAACTTGGTTTTTGGTACAAAGGTAAAAGTGGGAGAGACCTCTACTAAATAAGGCTTCATTGCTGATTTTTAGACATTGATATATTTGAACTAGAAGTGTACCTCACAAATGTGAGAAATGCTATATTCTATCGCAGTTCTTAATTGCATAGGTTTTGATCGCTTTCCTTTAGATTATAGTTATTATTAAGATAATTCCTAATCCGAGCACAAGCAATTACTCCTAGCTCATCTAGATCTAAATTCCACAAAATCACAGACTTATCATCACTGGCAGTGGCAATTGTCTTGCCGTCAGGGCTAAAACTAATACTTCTGACCCAATCTTTATGTTCAGTGATAGTTTCAAGTAGTTCACCATCAAGGCTCCAAAGTTTGACAATGCCCTCATAACTGGCAGTGGCAAGAGTTGTACCGTCAGAACTGAAATTTATTTCCGGAAATGCTCCGTCGCGATTCCTAATTAAGGTTCGGATTTCTCTACCCTTAAGGCTCCAAAGTTTGACAGTGTAGTCCCAATTAGCTGTAGCAATCGTCTTGCCGTTGGGGCTGAAACTCATGCTTGAGGCTCCACCATCCATGCCGAATGGTCGATCAATGTCCCAGGGGCTAACATCCTTTGGCACTAAGATGGTTTTGAGTAGTTCACCTTCTAGGTTCCAGAGTTTGACAGTGTTGTCATAACTAAGACTAGCAATCGTCTTACCATCGGGACTAAAGCTCACGCTTGTTACCTCATTTTCATGCCCTTTGAGGGTTCTGGGTGGTTTACCCTCAAGACTCCAGAGTTTGACAGTGTTGTCATCACTAGCACTAGCAATCGTCTTGCCATCAGGACTAAAACTCACACTCCTGATTTGATCTTCATGCCCTGTAAAGATTTTGAGTAGTTTACCATCAAGTCTCCAGAGTTTGACACTGTAGCCATAATCAGTAGCAATAGTTTTGCCGTCGGGGCTGAAACTAACGCTGTAAACTTGAGCGTTATGTCCACTGAAGCTTTGGAGTTGTGTACCATCAAGTCTCCAGAGTTTAGCGGTATTGTCAGCACTGGCAGTGGCAATGGTTTTGCCGTCGGGGCTGAAACTAACGCTTCTGACCCAATCTTTATGTCCACTAAGGGTTTTAAGTTCTTTACCGTCAAAGCTCCAAAGTTTGACAGTATGGTCAGCACTGGCAGTAGCAATAGTTTTGCCATCGGGACTGAAGCTGACGTCTCGAACTGCCTGGAGATGCCCAGTTAAAGTTTGGAGTTCTTTACCGTCAAGACTCCAAAGTTTGACAGTGTTGTCATTACTGGCAGTAGCAATGATTTTGCCATCGGGACTGAAACTGACGCTATAGACTTGAGCGCTATGTCCAGTGAGGGTTTTGATTTCTATACCATTATGGTTCCAGATTTTAACACTATTATCAGCACTGGCAGTGGCAATAGTTCTGCCGTCGGGGCTGAAACTGACGCTTCTGACCCAATCTTTATGTCCAGTGAGGGTTTTGAGTTCTATACCATTAGACTTCCAGAGTTTAACACTATTATCAGCACTAGCAGTGGCAATGGTTTTGCCGTTGGGGCTGAAACTCACACTTATTATTGCTCCATTATGCCCTTGCAATCGATTGCGTTCTCTGAATTGATCAAGTGCGCTTTTTAACGCTGCTACAACCTTAATCCTAGTTTTAGATTTGACTACTAGCTGTTTGTTCAATAGTAGCTGTCTTGCCCTGAGCGCTGAAATCATAGCCTCAAATGGCTGATTTGAATTTCTGAATTTCTCTGAAGATTTACTCAAAGCATCAATTCTGTTTTCGAGAAGTCTTTCTCCCGTATAAAACTGCAACAAAGTCACCACAAATGCTGCACTCATTAAACCGAACAGAGACTTTAAAATTACAGTTCTGCGTTTCTTTTGTTTGACACCTGCTAAGATGGCATCGCTAGTTTCTTTCATATATTATTCATACTCGCTATATTTACTTAGATTTAAGCACCAGTGATTACGCAGGGAACCAGTTTTTTGTAACAATTTTTAGCAAAAAGTGTTGAAATTAACCTTTAAACTCGTGACTTGACTCAGTATCCAATTTTTTAGTTTCACCATAAAGTTCTGTGAGTGCATCGTTCATTTCCTGTACCCAACCAGCATTTTCACTTTGGATAGTTGTTTCAGTTTTGAGAACCAACAACTCAAAGTTATCTAATTTTGCCTGGTCTGAGAGACTAGACCACCAGGTACTAATATCATATAAATCATCAGCAGCTTGATTATAGGCAATCAAAGTGGCTTCGACCCGTTTTATTTCCAGGAAACTGGAAAATACAGCAGCTAAAACAGTGCTTACTGCCACCCATATTTCTTGCTTAACTGCTACTAGAAATGTACCAATACCACCCAATATATAAACTCCCCACTGAAAGTAATGTAACTGTTTGTCGAGCTGCCTAGTTTTCTTTCGGTACCAGTTAAACTGGTCTTCAAGTCGCAATTTTAGATAATTTGTAGCAGTAAGGTCAGAGAATTTATCGTCGTTTTTATTGTGTTCCTCTTGAGGTTTATTGCCCTTGCCTTTAAATAAATTAAATAAGTTGTTTTTAGACAAAACTTCGCCTTCATAGGGGCTAAGACTTGTATAGTGAATTGGGGTTCCCTTAAGCCTTTGACTAATCAATTTTACCTTGTTTGCTAACAAGGCATCTCGTGAATTGAGATCACTATAGTTTCCCACTCTTGCACGGTAACAGTAGATTTCTTTTTTAAGAAGTTCGGCACTACCCCGCAACAGGATCCAATTGTTACCTTTGTCGAACTTAACTGCACCTGCTAGTAAGACACTCAGAATAATGGGAACTAACAGGAGAAATAAGTGAATCACTTTGATTGCTGCATGTGAATTACCCAAGATTTCTCCTATAACTGAGTGCGTCACAGCTAGCAATGTAGCTAAAACACTCAAAACCAGAATCCCTATGCGCAGGCAGAAGAAACGACTCTGAGAAGCTTTGGCATTTTTACCATAAGTACTTTGACGCTCCCAAGCATGCTGTAGGACAGAACTTGGTGGAGGAGAATTTGTAGCTTTAACTTCTAGCTTCATACTAACTCTCTAATTGGAATTTGTTCTAGAATACTAGAATCAAATACCTTTTCCAATTCTAAATAGTCTAAGTGAACATAACCAATATGACAGTAGCAGGTTTGGTTAGTACCAGGACGTTCAAACAAAGCTAATTCAAAATCTGGGTCATAGATATTGAGTTAATAAGTCTCCATGAGCTGACTAACTTGCTCAGAGAATAACCAAGAACCAATAGTATCTGAACGTTCAATACCTATCTCTGTGAGGCGTAAAATTTGATAATCCCTTTGAGCTAGTCCCAATTCAAGTAGTTCAGACAATTCTGGGAAGTCAAAGAAAGCCTCTGTACAGAAAGTAGGCGATTGCCCAAGGGGCACTGGCGAAGCCAATCCCAGACTTTTTACTTCCTAGAAATTGCTCAGAGCTGGGCAATTGTAAAAATTCGATGAGCAAACGCTGTATTATCTAATATAGTGCTACGCGCAAGGCTCCAGGGCAGAAGGCTCCAAGGCAGAAGGGGTGAATTTGACAAAGTTTTAGCGATTTAGCTTGTCCTAACCTTAATACGTACTGCTATATATCTTCTTTCTAGAAAGTATTAATAATCGGAAAAACCGGAGAGTGACAGAAGCGGGATATGTTAAAAACCGTACCTGATTGACAGGTACGGTTAGAAATTATGTTAATCGGGATACTCAGAAGTTGGGATAAATTGGGACAAATCAGGATAATTCCAGCAATCCCAATCTTTCCAACTAACGGTGCAATTTATTGTTGTCTGAGTGAGAAGTGGCCATAGCGATAATTAGTGTTGTCCACAAATTAGCTTTCAGTGGCTAGCCCTTTAAGAACTCACCCTGCTTTAGACAATCAATATTGAACACTTGGCATATTATTCAGATTCACCTTTTTCTGAACTAGCACCGGCTTCGCCAGTTGCTGGCACAGTATCAGTTTCCGTAGGCAATGTAGTATCATCCAATCCTTCTGGTGATTGTGAATCAGGTAGTTGCGAATCCTCGACTTCTGGTAATGCCTGTGGCTCTTCGATGCTGTTAACTGCATCGGGTTCGCTCTCAAGTTCGGCTTCTCCGCTACTACAAGCTCCTAAGACCGATGTTAGCACCAACAAAAGCGACACAGCTACAAGCTTTAGGTTCACTATGATACCTCCTAAAATTTTCACAATTTTCACAAACAGCAAAATATGAGACTTATTCCTTTCTGGAACAACCAAGCTTCTGTAATTTTGCTGATTTGAGTTATATGATGTCCAGCAAATCAACCATAATAAAAACTTCTCCACGTCTAGAGCGTCTGGTGTGTCTGGGCGTCAGTCCTAATTATGGGCATTCAAGTGGACATGATATTAGTGGCACTTACACCCTCAAAGCATTGAGAATTCCTTGTTTCTGGAACCCTTATTTCCAAGATTAAGTCCAAAAAGTAAAAAAGTCGGTAAAAGTATAAAAGAAGTAGGAGTAAGTCATTTTGACCAATTGCGACGCAGATTGAAGAAGCCTTCTAGAAAGTCTTGTAGAGTTTTATGGCGATCAAAACCTTGCTGCTGACACTCTCTAGCTGTTTTAACAATAATTTCTGATAAAGTTAGGGACGGGTGGGATAATCTAGCGATCGCACCTACTTTAATTTTCTGCCGAATCGCCAAGGCAATCTCCCCAATCAACTCACTAGCTTCTGCTCCAACTATTGATGCTCCTAAAATTTCCCCATTGCCGCCAATAACTAATTTACAAAACCCGGTGGTTTCCCCTAGCAGCTGAGCCTTCTCCAAGTTTTTAAAAAATTGTCGCACTACCCAAACCTTCTTACCGTAGCGCCTTCTGGCTTGCGCTTCTGTTAAACCAACCCTTGCCAATTGAGGATCACAGGAGATCGTCCAAGGAATCGAGTGATAATCAACTTTAAACAAGGGTGCAAACAGCGCATTCTTGAGAGCAATGCTTGCCTCGTATTCAGCAACATGGGTTAACTGATAGCCACCAATAACATCTCCACAGGCATAGATGTGCCGATTTGTAGTTTGCAGTTTCTCATTAATTTCGAGTCCTCTGCTGTGGAACTTTACACCCACACCCTCCAAATTTAAGGATTCCAGATTTGACTGATGACCACAAGCCAGCAAAATCTCATCGGCTTCAATTGCCTCATTTCCTGCCTGTATCCACTTCTTATTCTCAATTTGCCTAACATGGGAAACTGGACTTTGGGTAAGGAGGCGAACACCTTCAGCCTCTAATTTGGCTTGCACTAAGCGAGATGCCTCTGGGTCTTCTTTTGGTAAAATCCCAGAGCCACTTTCGACGAGAGTCACATCACACCCAAGCCTTGCCAAAATCTGAGCTAGTTGGGTGCCGAGAGGAGAGCCACCAATCACCACCCAGCTACCTTGCAAATTATGGGTAGAAGCAACTAATTGCTCTAAATTTTCCCCTCTCCTATTGAGATTAGGCTTATTGCCAAGTGGAATTTTTTCCTTTAAGGGAAAGCTAGAGAAGCCTTCTAAGTTAGAATTAGCTTTGTTTTTCTCCTCCCCTTCACCTGCTTGCGGTTTCATTTGCTGCCAGATATCTGGTGGTGTGAGATAGCCAACCTCTTGCAATCCTTCTATCTGGGGAATCTTTGGGTCAGAGCCAGTGGCAATCAAATAAGCGCGCCCCCGCAATAGTCGGTTGTTGACGGTGAAGCCCAAGTGAGGGCGTCGGCAAAATTCACCGACACCGACTATGACATCAACGCCTGAAGATGCTAAAACTTCGGGAGAATTTTTTTGTAAACGATGGCTAAGCAAAACATCTGCCCACTGCTTTGCCTGTGTTACTTGAACTGATATCGAAGAGTGCAAGGGAACATCTGTGGCAAATTGGGTTGTAGACTCAGGCACCTGAGAGTCCCTAAAAAACTTATCAGCCTCACGTCGTTGCTTGGCAGCACGTCCAACTTGCTGTAACACCTGAGTGTAAATAACTCCCTGACTTAACCAGTTGCTCTGGAAGTCAGGGGGTTCTACCAGAGCGACGCGAGCCTTTAAACGAGAAGCTTTAACGGCAGCGTAGATGGCAGCAGTGCTACCTCCAATGACAATCAGGTCATAGTCAACCGTCATCTATGCTTCTGTCTCCTGACTCGGAGACTCCTGTCTCCTTGATTGAGAATAGCTTCTAAACCTTCCAATAAGCACTGGTTATCTGATTGTGTACGTACAGCAACTCGAAAATAGCGATCGCCTAATTCCGGAAAGCTCAGACAGTCACGAATTAGACATCGGCTGTGCTTGAGTAGTTGTTCCTGGATTTGTGAACTCGACTGTTGAGATTGTACCAGTAGAAAGTTAGCAGCACTCTGGTGGGGTTGCAACCCTGGCAGCTGGGCTAAACCCTGAAACAGTTGCCAGCGTGCTGCTGGCAACCACTGCCAAGTTTGCTGTTGAAACTCACTATCGACGACAGCCGCAGCCGCAGCTGCTACAGCCAGACAATTTACTGGCCAGGGATCACGCCACTGCTGCCAGTGGCGAATGCGTTCAGGATTAGTAACACCATAACCCAATCGTAGTCCAGGGAGACTATAAAACTTGGTGAGCGATCGCAAAATCACCAAGTTGGAATAGTCGTGTACTAATGGAATCAGACTTTGCTGCTTCTCAGGAGGCAGAAAATCCATGAAGGCCTCATCTATGACTACCAGAGCAAATTGCTCTAATAGAGGTTCGATAGTTTCCCGAGCAAACAACTTACCCGTAGGATTATGGGGGTTATTCAGCAATAGCCCCCTTCGATTTGGAATTGGAGGTTTAGAATTTGGGATTGGTAATAATCCAGGTGCTATGGCTCTGGTGGGGTTTATATCGGCGTTACCCAAGCTCTTACTATTCCCCTTAGCTGTAGAACATTCCCAATCCCTGAGCCTACAGGCGGTGACATTCGCCCCAAACGCCTTGAGTGCGCGTTGATAATCGCTAAACGCCGGGGTAAGTAAGTAAGTTTCCTCCAATTGAGCTAGCTCCCTACCTGCCCAGGTTAACAATTCTGCTGAGCCATTACCTGGCACAATCGAGTCTGGATTTAGATTAGGGTGTAATTGACTCAGAGACTGCCGTAACGAACAATAGTTGGGGTCAGGATAGGAAATCAGACCCTTAAGCTGGGACTCAATTGCCGCAATCACGCTTTTTGGAGGTCCCAGCGGGTTGATACTAGCCGAAAAATCCAGAATCGAAGAAGGGGGGCAGCCTGCGATTGCTCCTGCCCAAGCTAAGTTACCCCCATGATTTGGTCTTCTCAAGGATAGATTCCGTTCAAAATTGGTAGTTATTTTGGCGCAACTTTTTCCTTAAATAATTTCCCTGCGGAAAAAGCGGGAACCTTAGTCGCAGGAATTTCCATTTTGTCGCCAGTTTTCGGATTTCGACCTTCACGGGCTTTGCGCTCCCGCGATTCAAAAGAGCCGAAGCCAACTAAGGTCACTTTATCACCTTCGGACACAGCTTCCATAATCGCCTCTAAAGCAGCAGATAAAACTGCATCTGCCTGTTTTTTGGTAACAGTAGCTTTTTCCGCGACCTTATCAACTAATTCACCCTTATTCATTGATTAACTCCTTTTCTTGTAAGCATCACTTTTAAAATATTGCTCTAAAATCCCGGTTTTGAGATCTTAGGTTTTTATCCTAAGAGTGGTTAGGCTCAGCTAAAAATTGCTGAAAAACCCACTGGTTCTAAGTTTCATGCAATATTTTAAAGTCTGCTGCCTGATTATTCTAAGGTCTGCTTGGCTGATCTGGATCGTTGAAAGCTTGATCTTCTTGGGATTGGGGGATTTTTTCGTAAATAACCCCCATTTTTTTTTAAACATTTTACAAATTGCATATTTTTCTGAGTTCCTGGCAGGAGGCTCTAGTGGAATCAAGGAACTTAGAAATCAGGTACTAGGAATTCAATAGCTCTTCCTGGCTCCTGCTCCAGAAGTATAGCTAAAGGAGCTTTTCTCAGGTGTATCAACTGCTGTACTGTTTATTGATTACCGTCCCGAGTGGGAAAACCTCCCCGATCCAAAAGTTGACGTGCATCCCGACTGGGTGTATAGTTATAGCCGAATCCAGCCCGTTCTGAATCATCAATAATTTGAGGCGTTAGCAGTACAATTACCTCATTGCGTTCATTTTCCCTGTCGGTACTCCTAAACAAGGCACCAATAATCGGAAGATCGCCCAAAATTGGTACTTTGCTGACTGTTGTCCGGTCGGTTTCCTGAATGATACCTGACAGGATTAAGGTTTGACCATCTCGCAGGCGAATGAGTCCAGATTGAAGGTCACGCCTGTTGAGTAAAGCAATTTGGTTAGTATCATCTCCAACGCTTAAATCTTGAGTACTCCCGATTGAGGTCACTGTCGGGTTTACGCGTAAACTTACAAAACCATTGTCGTCAATTCTATCAACGGTAATCTCTAGGATGAGACCAGCCTCCTCAATTTCTGCTGTGATTGTTCTGGTGGTTAGCCCATCACTAGTGTCTGTCTCACTACTAATATTACCAACTACTTCTTGAACCAGATTGACGTTAGCTGTCTCTCCTTCTTGTACCACCAGCGTCGGGTCAGTCAAAATTTTAGCGTTGCCACTAATAACCTGAGCCTCCAAAGTAGCTAAAAAGCGGCTGGGGTATTGAAAGAGGCTTGGCAATCCAAAATCCACTTCCCCATCGTCACCTAAGCTAAAGCTAAATTCACCATCTGAGTCAATTGTGATCTCAGTGTCTTCTGCCAGATCAATGTTAGTGATTCCACCATCCAAAGGATCGCCTGATACTCCAGCGTTTCGTCTCTGGAAAATCAAAGAGCCTCTACCCTGTCTCCTAACAATGGTTCCATCCCTTTCATCTAATACTATTTCCCCTGGAGAAGTTCCTGGAATAGATATACTATCGTCTAACTCCACAAAGGTATTGGCACCAGAAAAAGGATTGGCAATCACTGGCCGAGAGGTAAGACTAGTAGTTGCGTCAAGATTAGTGGGTGGTCTAAACTCACCAAAATTAACTACTGCTGCCCCCTCGTCAACAGAAAAGAAGGTATCATCAATTCCGAAGGAAAAGCTTGTATTGAATAGTTCTTGTCCCGAGAGGTCAACATCAACAATCTTGACGTTAACTGCCACCTGACGCCTACGAGCATCCAACTGTAGCAGGAAGGAAGAGGCAATTTCCACTTTGCGGGGATCCCCCACCATCATCACGGCATTGAGCCGCTCATCTGTAAGTACTGATAATCCTTTCAAGAGTAAGGGCCCTTCTCCCTCTGTGGCTGCCAAGGGTTCAATCGTGGTATCTCTAGTTTCAACTGTCCTGGCAGCAGCGCCCTCGCCCACTGTCTGAATTGTCACTTCCTCGACTACCCTCTGGGTTTCAGCTCCCTGAGCACTCAAGAAACCTGCAGCCTGAGAAGCTGTCACCTGATTGAGACGCAGGGTACGACTAATCAAATTACGGGTAGCATCAGGCAGTCGGCTACCGACAAAGATTGTACGTCCAATGCGGTTAGCCTCAAGTCCTGAAAGCTGGAGGACGTAGTTAAATACATCTTGAACTGGTTCGTCTTCGAGATCGAGGGAAATTGTCTGTTGGGCAGCAGCTGGGGGTGCTCCCTGAGCTGTTCTACCCCTAGCAGCGCCACCACCAGCAAAGGCAAGGTTGAGGTCAGCCGCCCGAGCCAGTAGTGCTAAGACTTCTCTAACTGGGGCTTCTCGCAACACCAGCCTGGGTACCCGCGCTCCTGTGCCGAGATCAATTCTGCTGGCGGCAACGTTGATATTGGAGATGGCAATATCACCCACTGGTGGGGCAACGGCTCTGGGCAAAAAGGGGGGTGTTGGTGCCACTGGTTGCGAAGTAGTGGCAGGGCTTGCTGGTACCCCCTCAATAATAATTTCTGGCTCGGGGAAGAGTACTTCTGGTTCCGGTGGCGGTTGGGCCGTTTCTTCCTCTTGTAACTGCTCTTCTGTGGATTCTTCTATCTGTGCTTCTGTTGGGGGAGGAGTTTGATTAGACTCTGGTTCAATGGGTTCAGCTGTTGGTATTTCTTCAGGTTCTGCCGTTGGCGTTTGCGCCACAGTGGCTGGTTCTAGTGCATTTAGGGGCGAGGCTCCTGGAAGTTCAGAACCTGTCTGATTCTTGGCTGCTGGTGTAATTCCTAAGGTAATTAAGGTACTCCCTTGCTGTAGAATTTGACCTTCAGGAGAACCGCCATCACCACTAACAGTAATGCGGATAGTATTGGGTGCTAGCTGGTTAACTGCCACGGCAGTGATTCCGGACATGGGGTTTTCATAGCGTAAGCTGTCGCCCTCTTTTAAATTCAATCCGGTATTAACTATATCTGCTACCCAATCATTGCCACGGTTAACTGCAAAAATCTGCGGGCGTTCATCGCCAGCTTGAGTTTCCAGGATGACTTGCAGTTGAGTGCCGTTGGGATTTACCTGCACCCCTGTCACCATTGTGCTTGTCGCCCTGACTGGCTGGGGTGCCACTAGGGTTGTTACTGCTGCGATCGCTAAAATTCCACTTAGTTGTTGAGCCTGTCTCACCTTGAACTCCTCACCTAACAATAGCAATGTTGGGATTAGCTTTGAGAATTTTACCCCGCCGAAGTTAAGTAATTCTCCCAGCTTACACCCTAGTTCCCTTCAAAAATGCTTATTTTTTCTTTTTAGATGATTCTGCTGCTGCCTCTACCTCTTCCTGCTCCTGTTCAGTTAAAGGTAACAGTGCATCTAGCCTAAAGGTTGTTTTTAATTTTGGTTGAGGACCGAGAACTACTCTACCGTTGTTAATCACTAGTGTTTGAGGTGTACTCACGTCTGATTGGAAATTGTTAACCAGCATGAGGGATTGCAAGCGCTCAAAAGAGCGCATAATTGACTGCAGTTGTTGGAAGCTGCCCTCAAGCTCTAGATCTATGCTTCTGCGTTTGAGTTTTCCGTTTACCAAAGAACCTAAAGAACCATCGTTAATAATCACGGGTTCGGGTTCGACTGGTTTAAAACTCTTCAAGTTGCCATTGGTGTCTTTGACAAAACTGTTGAGATCTAGCAATAATGTATCCAGGGTTTTCTCTGAGGCAAACAGACTCAGCACTTGTCTGTTTTTGTCCTTGGCTTCTTCTAGTTGTGCTTGTTTGAGATCAATCTGTTGTCGGATTTCTTCTTGTGTTTGAATTTGACTTTTCTTGTCGGCAATATCTGTTCGCAAGTCTTGATATTTTTGCCAGGTTGGTTGAACCCCGTTGAGTAGAAGGTAGGCAGCCCCGGCGATACCTAAAACTCCAAGGATTATGCCTCCGACTTTGGGGGTCAGAGTAACGCCAAAGGCGACAGGATAATTAGGGGCTTCCTCTTCCCCCTCAACTAGCAGAAATTCTTGATCAGTATCGGCGTAGGTCATGGTTGAATTACTCCTTTCTCCTGCAGGGTTCTAATCCGAGTCACTAGTCCCACGGCACCCTTACTATCTAACTCTCGGAGCAACTCGGAAGCTGGGATATTACTCAAGTTAGTATGAATAGTGTAGTCTACCACTTTTGGGAGTTCATATTTGGCTTGAGCAGCTGAACGCTGTTGAGTCTCAGGCACTTCCAATTTTGTGGGGTTGTCAATCAACTGAGCTTCAATTAACTGGGTTTGATCTGTTTTAAGGAAGGAAGAGTTTTTGAGTGTTAGTATGAAATAATTAACATCATCAAAAGATCTAGCTGTGCCAGAAATCTCTAACTTAAATTTCGGGCGTGTATCACTACTGGCTTGAGCCTTAGCTGAGCCAGAATTACGGCCATCTGATTCTACTTCCGTTTGTTTAACGGTTCTAATTTGCACACCGGGGGGAGTACGCTCGCGAATATCCTGTAGCATAGCTGACCAAGGTTTAATTTGATCAAAGACATTCGCCAGTGCTTCAGTTTCAGCGTTAGTTTTATTGATTTGTTTTTGGAGGTTGACAACTCTTTGCCGTTGTGCTTCAGAACGCTCCAATTCCCTAGTCACCTCGGCTTGTTCCTTCTCCAATTTGGCAGTTTGCTGTTGCATTACCAACCACAAGCCAGCTACTAAGGCGAGGGGCAGAATACCCACCACTGCGCCGATAATGAGCGGCGTCATCTCTCCCATCTGTAGCTGTTTTTTGCTAGAAACAGCTCCTTGGTCTTGGGGGAGAATATCCCGTTCTGGATCCTTTAAGAAATTGATATCTAAACTATACATTAATTCAAACCTCTCGCAATCCTAATCCCAGTACGGTTCCTAAAGCTGGTCGCTGCACTGAGGGAATATCCCTATCCACCTCCAAAGCAAGAGCTGCCACTGGATCTACCTGTGTGGTTGGCAAGCTTAACCGATGATTGAAGAATTCATCAAGTTGTCCAATCCCTCCTCCTGGCCCTGCTAGTAGAAGCTGTGCCACTTCTAGATTGTCACTCTGATTGAGGTAAAAATCGATAGAGCGGCGCAGTTCATCAGCTAGTTCTCCTAAAACTCTCAATAAGGCAGCCATACCAGGATTAATTCCTGTGACTCCTGTATGTTCCCCATCAGCTTGTGTATTGGGGATTGTCATTCCTTGTAAGAGTTCTGTGTTTCTGGAAGTGGGTAAATTCATGGCTCTTGAGAGAGCGCCCTGAAGTTGGTAGGTGCCGATGGGTACGGTGCGGGAGAATTGGGGAACACCATCAACAATGATTGCAATTTCGGTGCTGTCAAATTCAATATCTACTAGTACTGCTGCTTCTTGGGATGAAAATTTCCGCAGTTCGTCTCTGATGGTTCTAATTAGGGCAAAGCTGTTGATTTCCAGGACATCTACCTGTAAATTAAGAAGCTTAAAGGTGTCAAGATAGGCATCTGTAATTTCTCGGCGAGTGGCTACCAGCAACACTTGCACCTTTTCGATGCCGTCTTCATCGACGAAAAAGCCTAGTTTTTGATAATCTAAATCTACTTCTTCGCGGGGATAGGGTAAATACAAGCCGGCTTCGTGGTTAAGTAGCAGGTCTTTTAGCTCGGCGTCATCTAGTTCGGCAGGAATGGGGATAATTCTAATAATAGCTTCCCGCATCGGTACGGCAGTTGCCACCCGCTCAGCTTTAACTTTACTTTCAGCTATTGCGGCTCCAATTAACTCTGACAAACCTGGTGAGTCAATAATCTGCCCTCCTTCAAAAAAACCTTCTGGCACTTCCTTAGAATAAAGGGTGCTAAGTTTATAACCCTGACCTTGCTTGCGCAGTTGAGCAATATTAATTCTTTCCGGAGCTATTTCTATACCAACGCCTTTCTTGCCTTTGGAAAGGATATCTTGAAAACGGTTAAA
Organism: Symploca sp. SIO3C6; assembly: GCA_010692425.1. GTDB lineage: Bacteria > Cyanobacteriota > Cyanobacteriia > Cyanobacteriales > Coleofasciculaceae > SIO3C6. The sequence continues at coordinate 331,289 of JAAHHJ010000001.1, forward strand.
CATATTTTAAGCTTGGCAGAAGCAAAATTTGAGGTTTAATAACTTTGAGTTCTGAGAAACTGAATGTTTGTTGATGGAACTAGCAATGATGCATGATAACCCATCTATCTTATCTAAACGTGGGGGTTTAGGGGAGCTTTGACAGATGGGGAGATAGGGAGATGGGGAGATGGGGAGATGGGGAGATGGGGAGATGGGGAGATGGGGAGATGGGGAGATGGAGAGGAATGAATGTATACTGCAATCCTCCCACGCTTTTCCTCTCCAATCGAAGGTTGATCATAATCTTTACCAGGGGAGGATGTTATCTACGCTGGGGGTTAATCGCGTTTTGTTGTCCTTTTTTGTCTTAGTTGCAAAAAGTACCCCACCAAGTAAAGAGAGCCGCACAGTACAATTAATTTTTCTTTAGTCTTAGGAGTGTCATTATCAATGACACAGTTGAGTCCTGTCTCTAGATTTTCATAGGTGCGACAATATGATAGTTGTGAACAAGTTTGATGAGCGATCGCTGCTAGAGTTTCTGGAGCAGCATAACTATGATCTGGTACTGGTACTAGGTGTAAACTATCTTTGGGTCTTAAGAGAGCTTTAAAAATATCATCGTGGTCTTTAGTTGAGAGTATACCCATGAGCCAAGTTACTGGGGTGTTGAGGGTATCTATATATTGGCGCAGTGCCTGGGCAGCAGCAGTGTTGTGAGCACCATCAATTAAGAGAGGGTGATTTTGCCAGCTAGTCCATTGTAGGCGTCCCAACCAAGTGGTTTTTGCCATCCCCGAGACAATTTTCTCTTCCGTAATTTCCCAACCTTGTGAACGAAGAACCTGTATAGTAGCGATCGCAATTGCTGAATTAGTTAGTTGTATTTGTCCCAACAATGGTAAGGGATAGTTAATCAGTTTGGGACTATTGGGATTATATGGTTTCCCCTTGGATAAAGGGGGATAAGGGGAATCAAACTGGTGATTTTTAACCAGAGGGATTTGGGAAATATGATCTTCTCCTGCATTCTTCGGCGCAGTCGATGCCATCGGGTAACTTTGGTATGAAGCCCATCTAGGGCTTAATTCTTGATTATTGTTGAGGTTTGAAGTTGGCAGTTTGATTTCTTGTGCTGGTTCCACCCAAATTGCCGGACAGCCGAGTTGCTCAATCCGTGAAGTAATTACCTCTTTTGCCTCTGGTGGCAGTGGACCAATAACTGCAGGACAGCCTGGTTTAAGGATACCAGCTTTCTCTCTAGAAATGTCTGCCAAGGTCGGACCTAGCCTTTGCCAATGTTCTCGACTTAAGGAAGTAATAACGCTGACCAAAGGGTGATCACAAACATTTGTAGCATCTAATCGTCCTCCCAGTCCCACTTCCATGACGGCTATATCTACCTGTTGTTGGGCAAAATATAGCCAAGCTGCGGCGGTAATTACTTCAAATTGAGTGGGGGAATTTTCGCAATTTTCCGGGATTGCCCCTTTAACTTGAATAAGTAAACTATAAAGTGCTTCAGTTGCAATTGGTTGTTGGTTTAGACAGATTCGTTCTGTCCAATCAATTAAATGGGGAGAAGTATAACGTCCTACTCGATAGCCAGCTTCAGTCAGTATAGAAGAAAGATAAGCACAAACGGAACCCTTGCCATTTGTCCCGGCTACGTGAATTATAGGAACGTAGTGGTGTGGATTACCTAAATCTGCCAAGAGTCTTTTAATTCTTTCTAAGCCGAGGTTGACACCAAAGCGCCTAAAAGTTTTGAGCAAGGAGTTAATGTCGGTCGTCATTTAGGTTACTGACTGAGCCTTTGTCTATGATCAGAATTAGAGCTTATCTTGTAAGGTTAAAACATTCGTCGCTGGGGGCTACACCCTACAGCCCTACGGGCATCATCAAAGCAGGGATAATCGTTTTTGGCAACATAACCAGAGAAATATCATGCGTAACCTACTTGTCGCCATTGACTTTTCCGAGACTACTACAGCAGTTGTTGCCCAAGCTGAGTTACTAGCTGAGGCGACAAAGAGCAAACTGTGGCTAATACATATTGCTTCTCCCGATCCTGATTTTATCGGTTATAAGACTGGACCACAAACTGAGCGAAATTTTCTAGCTCGTAAGTTTCACAATCAACATCGTCAGTTACAAGAGTCGGCCCAAAAATTGCGCCAAAAAGGCATTGATGCTGTCGCTCTAATGATCCAAGGGCCAACGGTTGAAACAATTTTAGAACAAGCACACAAATTGGCAGCAGATTTGATTGTGGTTGGTTCTCATGGACATAGAGGTTTATATAAGGTTTTAGTAGGTAGTGTCAGTGAGGGCATTTTACGGCAAGCTGATTGCCCAGTTCTAATTGTTCCTGCACGCCCAAAATTAGAGGTAATTGATTAGTAAAATATCGTCTACCTTATCTCACACTCAACAACAAATACGTAGTTTTGCATCGTTAGATACCTCGTCATCGGTAATGTTTGACTCGAAAATGTTGAAAGAGCTTATTTAAGTTAATAACAGGTTTTACCTTAGTGTGCAACCTAGCTAGGTCAATTCCGAAAATATCCGGAACATACCAAAGTTTTAACTAGGTGTTTGTTGTAATTGGTGATAAGACCACAGCTTACCCTCAATTTTGATTAGTTCTTGGTAACTTCCCTGTTCTACTATACAGCCTTGTTCTAACACTACCACTTGTTCTGCCTTAGCAATAGTAGACAGACGATGAGCTATTGCAATGACGGTGCGGTTTACTGATAGCTTCTCCAAGGCTTCCTGAATTAGTCTTTCCGATTTAGAATCGAGAGCGCTTGTAGCTTCATCGAGAATTAATATTTGGGGATCTTTTAGTATAGCACGAGCAATGGCAATCCTCTGGCGTTGACCTCCTGATAATCTTACTCCTCTGTCTCCTAGTAGACTCTCAAACCCTTCAGGTAGCTCCTGAATGAATTCTATGGCATGAGCTAGTTCAGCTGCTTGTCGGATTTGTTGATCATTAGCACCTTCGGTGCCATAGGCAATATTATCTTTAACAGAAGCATTGAAAATGAATGTATCCTGACTAACCACCCCTATGTTCTTTCGTAGTGAATTAATTTCAAACTCTCGCACATCAACCCCATCAATCAGAATTTGACCCTGTTGTGGGTCATAAAAACGCGGGATTAGAGCTGCTAAAGTGCTTTTGCCAGCACCAGAAGCACCAACTAAAGCAGTCATCTGCCCCTTTTTGATTTCTAGATTAATCTTATGAAGAACTGTTGAAGTATCGTCATAACTAAAGCCTACAGAGACAAAATCCAGTTTTTGCTTTAAACCAGTAAATAGAACTTTACCATTTTGAAAATAAGGCTTATTATCAGTTCTGAGCAGTTCATTTATATTTATCAAAGAACCTTGTTTTTGACTTATTTGTGTTGCTACGTTATTTATTCCATGCACCATTGGAATCAAACGCATCAGGGCATATAGAAATGTTAGTAATCTAGCCACGGGCATATTTAAGCCAGTGATTCCTATAAGAATTATAAGAATAATAACTGTAGTGCCTACGCCTCCTCCTAAGGGGCCTACAACTGCTGACTTTAATAAAGAGTTAGTTTGAGCTATTGCTATATCATTACTGGCTTTATAGAAACGCCTCCGCTCATATTCTTGAGTTGCAAAGGCATGAATAGTAAAAATGCCACTTAGAAATTCCACAGCAACTGAGGTGAAGTGACCATTAGCTTTGGAGATTGCAAAACTGACCTCTCGCACTCGTTTTCTTAGGGTTGATAGTCCGATTGATAATAAAGCTAACAATAGCAGCGCCAGAAGAGAAAGTTGCCAGGAAATTGCAATGATAGCAAAGGCATATACTAAGAGAGAAATCCACTGAACAACTAAGCTAGTATACCAGTTTAAAATCATCTGTAGCTCGTTAAGTTCAGTAGTAATGCTGTTAATCAGTTCTCCAGACCTGATTTTTGAAAAATAGTTAAGACTAAGTTGTTGGAAATGTTCAAATATTTTTTTGCGCAGACGATCTATTAGAGTTACTCTGACAATCCCAAGATACAAGACTTGCAAATAGTGAAACAGTGAGCGCAGCCAGATAATAAGTATAATCAGAACTGATAGTCTATACAACCGATTATTAACTGTTTCATTTATACCTAAAACCCAAATGTCAAACCAATCAATTCCAGTTTGACTAATTTGATTATTTTGATTGATTAAACTTTGCAAAAAAGACAAAATTACACCAATGCCGATGCCATCAGATGCTGAGGCTAAAAAGGAGAAAATGAACGCCAAAACGACGACTTTAGGAAAATATTTTAGCTCTCGCAATAATATGTAGTTTTTTTGCCAAAACTTTGTCAGCTGTATTAAGGGATTGGGTGACGATTGCAGAATTTTCATCGATACTTAAGAATATAGTAGTTGATCAAACTCCCTTATTGGCTTTTATATTAGTTTTGGAATTATCAGTTTGTACTGTCTCTAAACAAGCTTTTAATTTTTCAGTCAGCACCTTTACATTAGGTTCTTTGAACATGGAAAGGTGATATCCAGGTATTTCATGAATTTCTAATCCTTTCTCTGCTAGTTCCTCTAATGTTGGTGAGTTGTTTATACGCAATTCACTTGCCAAAAATAAGGTGATTTTGCCTGGATAAGGTTGCGGCATATAATTATCTGTAGCTTGTTCAAAGGCTTTGATCAATTGAATCGCTTGGAGATGACGAGATAATGCGCTTTCAGTTCTAAAATAAAATTTTTCTCTAATGTTTGTTATATATTCAATCAGCTTTTCTTTTATAAACTTAAATCGACCTTTTGCCTTTGTGATCAGGTAGTCTGCTCCAAATTGAAAAAAGTTATACAAATGAGAATAGATTCCTAAATTGCGAGGTTCCCAAACTGCATCGATCAAAGCTAAAAGTGCCACCTCCTGGCCTTGTGCCTGAAGCTGCTGAGCCATCTCAAATGCTAGTTTGGTGTCAAGGCAGTAAGCTACCAGAAAATAAGGACCATTAGGTTGTATGGTATGCATATCTTCAATAAATTGCTTAGCTATATCTTCAATCCGCAGATGTGATAGCTGTTTTTCAAAAAGATTCTTGAGCCCCAAAATACTTAGACTGTAAAATGGCTGCTCATGACCCAGACAAGAAACGAATTTATTAGTATAACTGCTGGCATTGAGAAAGAATAGAGGTGGCTTGGAACCACAAGGCTGAATTGGAACCAAAGAGGAGTACAGTTCTGACCATCCTTGTTGTTTAATAACTGTTGCCAATTGCTCAATTGTTGGAAATTTAAACAGTGTTGTTAAAGGTAGTTTGTGTTTAATAAGTTTCTCAAGTTCTGTCCATAAGCTAATGGCTAATAAGGAATGACCACCCAGTTCAAAAAAGTTATCTTTTATGCCAATAGGCTTAACCCCAATGAGTTTTTCCCAAATTTTGACTAATTGTAGTTCTAGTTCATTGCGAGGAGCAACAAAAGTGGTTACTATTTGATAGTTAGATTTATTAGGAATAGGTAAGCTTTGGCGGTTGAGTTTACCATTGGGGGTTAATGGTAGAGTATCCAGCAAGATAAAAGCTGATGGCACCATGTAATCAGGAAGTTTATCTCGCAAAAAACGATGCAGTTCCCTATTACTTGGAACGGCTGGGGAGTTGGTAACAATATATGCCACCAAGCGTTTGTCTCCAGGGACATCTTCCCGAACAATCACTACTGTTTGTTCTACTGCTGGATGTTGAGTGAGTATCGCTTCAATTTCACCCAATTCAATGCGGAATCCCCGTATTTTGACTTGATGATCAATTCGACCAAGGAACTCAATATTACCATCTGGTAAGTATCGTACCTTATCCCCTGTTCTATAGAGACGTGCTCCTGGCTGATTGCTAAAGGGATTAGATATAAATTTTTCTGAGTTCAATTGGGGACGATTGAGGTAGCCTTTGGCTAAACCATCACCACCAATATATAGTTCCCCAGGAACCCCAATTGGTAAGGGTTGTAAGTATGTATCTAAGATATAAACCTGAGTATTGGCGATCGCTGTACCAATAGGTATAGAATTACCATTCTGGCTTGATTTTGTAATTTTATAGCAGCAGGTAAAGGTTGTGTTTTCCGTAGGACCATAACCGTTAATTAACTGACATTCTGGTAATTCCAGCAGTACCCTGTGGACGTGGGAAACTGATAAGACATCACCTCCAGCTAACAGTTGACGCACAGGCTTTAAATCCTGAATTTGCTCATCTACCATCAGGTGAAATAAACCTGCTGTCAGCCAGAGTGTACTGACTTGGTAACGCCTAATCACCTGTCCCAATGCCTCTAAAGATGGAGTTTTAACAGGCATAATGACTAGTTTGGCACCGTTAAGTAAACTACCCCAAATTTCAAAAGTTGAAGCGTCAAATGAGATGGGAGCTAGTTGTAGAAAAACTTCCTTAGAACTGAAGTCGATATAGTTAGTTTCTTTGACTAGACGTACTACGCCGCGATGAGGGACACTAACTCCTTTGGGTTTACCTGTAGACCCGGAAGTATAGCAAATATATGCTAGATTATCTACCTTGGTCGCACTAATAGGGTTATCTTCATGCCCTTGATTAATATTTTGCCAATAGGTATCAAGACATACTACTTCTGCTGGATGTTTAGGAAGTTTTATCAGCAGCTTTTCTTGTGTTAACAAGACTGATACTTTTGAATCTGACAACATCAGGGCTAAGCGCTCTTGGGGATATTGAGAATCTAAAGGGACATAAGCACCACCAGCTTTGAGAATAGCTAAGATGCCCACAATCATCTCTAGAGAACGCTCGGCACAAATGCCCACTAAAACATCTGGTTTTACCCCTAATTGTTGTAAGTAATGTGCTAATTGATTTGCCCTATTATTTAATTGTTTATAGGTAAGTTGTTTGTCTTCAAACACCAGAGCGATCGCTTCTGGTGTCAGTTCTACTTGTTGTTCAAATAACTGATGAATACACTTGTTTTGAGGATATTCTGTGTAAGTATTATTCCATTGCTCAACTAGCTGCTGTCGTTGTGCCGTTGTGAGTAAGGGCAAGGTGGCAATTGATTGTTGGGGATTACTGACTATACTCGAGAGTAAGGTCTCAAAATTTCGGCTCATCCTGGTGATGGTAGCTGGCTCAAATAAATCACGATTATATTGCCAGGTTGTTAGTAATAGTCCCTCCTTTTGCTTAACTGATAAGACCAAGTCAAACTGAGCTGTTGCTGTCTCAACTTCTACTGGAGTTACAGTTAAATTAAGCAATTTACTTTCTAAGTCTAGAGGATTGTCAAGTACAAACATGACTTGGAACAGGGGATGATAACTCAAAGAGCGTTTGGGGTTGAGTTTTTCTACCAGTTTGGAAAAGGGTAAATCTTGATGGCTATAGGCTTCTAATGCTACTTTTCGCACACGCTGTAGCAATTGCTCGAAACTGGGATTAGCTGATAAGTCAGTACGTAGGACTAAGGTATTGACAAAAAAACCAATTAATGAGTCAATTTCTTTACGATGGCGACCAGCAATGGGAGAACCAATGAGAATATCCTGTTGGTGACTATAGCGAAACAGTAAGGTGGTAAATGTTGCCAGCAAGGTCATATAAAGGGTTACTCCTTGCCGATGAGCAAGCTGGTGAAGTGATGTACTTAAACTTGCTGATAGCTGTAGCGATTGGCTGCCACCACGGTAAGTTTGTACGGGTGGACGAGGGTAGTCGGTGGGTAATTCTAGTAAAGGGTTGGCACCTGCCAACTTTTGTTTCCAATAGTTTAGTTGTTTTTCTTGTTTCTCCTGAGATAGCCATTGTTTCTGCCAAACGGCAAAGTCGCTATACTGGATAGGCAATGTTGGCAAGGGGCTGGGTTTACCATTTAAGTAGGCTTGGTAAAGTTCTCCAAATTCTTGCCACAGGATACCCATTGACCAACCATCAGAGGCAATGTGATGCATAACCAACAGCAGAATATGCTCCTGTGGTGCTAGTTGCAGCAAGCAAGCCCGTAGCATCTGATCTGATTCTAGGTTGAAGCAGCGTTGGCTTTCTTGTAGTAGCCATTGTTGAACTTGGGTTTCCTGTTCCGTTTCCCCATATTGCTGTAAATCAATTATTTGCAATTCTACAGAGGTTGGTGCATTAATAACTTGTATGGGGTTGCCATTGTTAACAATCACAGTAGTTCGCAGGATTTCATGGCGAATAACTATAGTATCTAGTGTTGTTTGCAGCACTGCAACATTTAGGTTCCCCCTTAACCGAACGGCCCAAGGTATATTGTAAAAAGAATTATGTGGTTCCAGCTGATCGAAAAACCATAGTTGTTGCTGGGAAAAAGATAATGGTGCGGGCTCGCGGTTTTCTCTGGGAGGTATTGCCTGGTATGCCGATAAATCAGCTCCTTTGTTCTGAAACTGGGCAATAGCTTCAGCTAATGTTGCCACAGTCGGGTTTTCAAAAAGTGATTGTGGAGGAATTTCTACTCCTAAGGCTTGTTGACTACGTGAAATTACTTGAGCTGCCAGTAAAGAATGCCCGCCTAATTCAAAGAAGTTATCATCAATACCTATTTTTTCTAAACCCAGCAATTGGCTCCAAATAGCTACTAAAGCCTCTTCCGTTGGATTACTAGGTGCAACATAATTATTACTGAAAATAAAACTATAACTATCTGGTGCAGGTAGGGCAAGGCGGTCTACTTTACCATTAGGAGTTAAAGGGAAAACCTCTAGAATGATCAAGGCATGGGGTACCATGTAATTGGGTAACTTATCTCCTAAAAAACGATGTAGTTCCCGATTGGTTGGCACTGTTTGGGAGTTGCTAACAACATAGGCAACCAAGCGCTTATCCCCTGGGTTATCTTCTCTGGCAATAACTACAGCCTGTTCTACAGCTTGATGTTGAGTCAGTACCGCTTCAATCTCACCCAACTCAATACGGAAGCCCCTTATTTTGACTTGATGATCAATGCGACCTAAATACTCTATACTACCATCTGCTAGGTAACGACCTAAATCACCAGTTTTGTACAGACGTGCTGTCGGCTCACTACTAAAAGGATTGGCAATAAACCTCTGTGCCGTTAGTTGCTCACGATGGAGATAACCCCGTGCCAAACCCACACTTGCAATGTACAACTCCCCTGGCACACCCAAGGGCACCTCTTGGAGATATTCATCGAGCAGATAAACTTGAGTATTAGCAATGGGGCGACCAATAGGCAGTTTACCACTACCTCGAACATAGGGTGCCATCGTCGCACAAACCGTCGATTCAGTAGGACCATAAGCATTGAAAAAGCTGATACCATCAGACCATTGCTGTGCTAGTTCCACACTAGTGGCTTCTCCTGCAACCACCATTACTTTTAAATCTGGTAATTTTTCCACTGCCATGGCGGCCAGAGCTGAAGGTGGTAGGGTAACATGGGTAATTCTATCTTGACGCAATCGCTCCAGCAAATCTGGCCCTGGAAGTAACGACTCCTGTGTAGCTAAACATAAGGATGCTCCTGATGAGAGTGCCATGACTATTTCAAAGACAGAAGCATCGAAACTTAAAGAAGCAAACTGAAGAATACGGCTGTTGGAGTTGAGATGAAATTGCTCGATTTGTACTAAAGCTAAATTGCCTAGTCCTTGATGGGAGACTAAAACTCCTTTAGGTTGACCTGTAGAACCAGAAGTATAAATGACATAAGCTAAGTTAGTAGTGTTGACTCCACTGACTGGATTATCTTGAGTTTCAGCCACAATCAGTTGTGAGTTAGCTTCAATAGAGATTATTTTGGCGCTAGTGGGGGGTAATTTCGATAAGAGTTTTTCTTGGCTTAATAATAGTGATACCTGAGCATCTTCTAATATGAAGCTCAGTCGTGATTGGGGATAATTAGGGTCAAGAGGTAGATAAGCTCCACCAGCTTTGAGAATAGCTAGCACGGCGACGATCATTTCCAGGGAGCGTTCTACACAAAGACCCACTAAGACCTCTGGTTGCACCCCTAATTTTTGTAAGTAGTGTGCTAGTTGATTGGCTCTGTTATTTAACTGCCGATAGGTAAGTTGTTCCCCTTCAAATACCAAAGATATCGCTTCTGGTGTCAGTTCTACTTGTTGTTCAAATAACTGATGAAAACATGATTTGGGGTAGTCTTTTTGAGTCTGGTTCCATTGTTGAAGCAACTGTTGTTGTGCAGTGTTCAGTAGGGGCAAGGTGGCAATTGATTGTTGGGGGTTAGTGACTATACTTTCCAGCAAAATCTCAAAATTTTGACTCATTCTTGTAATGGTAGCACCCTCAAATAAATCGCGATTATATTGCCACTTTGTTAGTAATAATCCTTCCTTTTTATGTACTGATAAGACTAAGTCAAACTGAGATATGGCTGTCTCTACTTCCACTGCAGTTGTAGTTAAATCAGATAGTTTGTTTTCTAGTTCTAGGGGATGATCCACAACTAACAGGACTTGGAATAGAGGATGATAACTTAAAGAGCGTTGTGGGTTGAGTTTTTCTACCAGTTTGGAAAAGGGTAAATCTTGATGGCTATAGGCTTCTAATGCTACTATTCGCACTCGCTGTAGCAATTGCTCGAAACTGGGATTAGCTGATAAGTCAGTACGTAAGACTAAGGTATTGACAAAGAAACTGATTAACGAGTCAATTTCTCTACGATTGCGACTAGGGATGGGAGAACCAATGAGAATATCTTGTTGGTGACTATAGCGAAACAGTAAGGTGGCAAAGGCTGCTAGCAAGGTCATATACAAGGTTACTCCTTGCTGATGAGCAAGCTGGTGAATTGATGCAGTTAAACTTGCCGATAATTGTAGTGATTGGCTGCCACCACGGTAGGTTTGTACAGGTGGACGAGGATAGTCGGTGGGTAATTCTAGTAGAGGGTTGGCACCTGTCAACTTTTGTTTCCAATAGTTTAGTTGTTTTTCTTGTTTTTCCACTGACTCTTCCTTCTGCTCAGATTGTAATTTTTTATTTAAATAGTTAAATAAAATAAAATTATTTGTATACAGCAAATTTAAATTATTCTTGTAAAAAAATCTATGATCTCATAGTTGAAAATAAGCCAATGTTTTCCAATTCTGAATTCTGACTCCTAATTTTTCAACTTCTCCTAAATTGTATAACCCATTTAGACTCTCTATATTTGCTATTAAGTTATATTAATTGTTCTCCATTCCTCGTTTTTTATTCCCTGCCTAAAGAGAATTTTAAATTAATTCTGTACAGGTATTTAGACAATAAAAGGAGTCTCTTGTCAGCCTACACTTACTCAAACAGAAGTGCACAAGTATGCTCATGGCTAGCGTTAGCAATCAGCTTTGCTAGTAGGCTAAAGTCCAATTGCTTGCTAGTCCCAATAAAGGTTAACACAGTGTCCTTTGCTTTTGTCAAACTCCTTACTTCATATCTAGTTTATAAATCCCATTCTCTGTAAAGAACGCAAAAAGTTTTGGAAATATTCCCTAAATGAGCTTGCTAATCTGTCTATCTGTATTTATTCTGATTGTTAGCTCTAATTAGTCGGATCAACTAGGTAGTAGTACATAGATAAAAGGTGCTGTATTAAGAAGTGAAAAAAAGTCCGATTATTGATAAATTTGAGCAAAACGGTGCAACTTTACATGCAATTGCAATGACTTTTGTTTTACTACCTGTATCTTCAGCATCAACGTTTATGTGTAGGTTTCTAAACTATTGGTGATGGCAATTAGTCATAACTATGTGACTACCACTAGGTATTTGGCAGGGAAATTACATACTCATTTGCCACATCAAGGTTGAGAAATTTGACCACAAAACATGCACATGCGTTTTTTCAGAATTTAGTTTGTTACCTAAGAGTTATCAGAGTATGACAGACAATTTGCAGAACTTTTCAGCCGCTTTACCTGATGAAGTAACTTTTACTTGGAAAGCCCCAGGAAATCAATTTGGTGATTCTAGTTATCTTGATATCACTATCAACAGTGATAGTACCATTGATGGTCAATATGATGCCTGGTGTATAGACAGTGACCGCTCTTTGATCGGTGCTACAAAAGGTAAAGTTTTTTCTAGTTACGAAGAACTACCCCCGGAATTAATTGGTCCAGGCAATATCGAAAAACCCGAAAATCTGGACTCACTTAACTGGATTATTAATCAGGGATTTGTTGGTACAGAATTACTTGGTGAAAATGGTGATAACCTCGGTACTATTACTTATGGAGATATCCAGAGAGCAATTTGGTCTATTCTCGACGACGTCAATATCACACTGGGATTGGGAAATTTCAGTGAAGAGCGAGCGCAAAGAATTGCGGAGTTAGCTCTCACGCAGGGTGATGGCTTTGTACCTGGGTTTGGTCAGAAACTGGCAGTTATCATCACCCCTGATGAAACTGATGATGGTGTATTCAACCCTGATAAACAGTTCATCATCGCTGAAGTTGAATTGTCAAAGCTAGGAAACTTCGTCTTTGAAGATACCGATGCTGATGGTATCCAAGATGCTGGTGAGGAAGGCATTGCTGGAGTTACCGTTAACTTACTGAGTGATGTTGATGGTGATGGTGAAATTGAGGCAAATGAAATCATCGACACCACCACCACTGATGCCAATGGTGAATATCATTTCACTGTTGTTGCAGGTGATTATAAGGTTCAATTTGAACAACCGGAAGGATTTAGTGAAGTCAGCCCTTCTCAACAGGGAGGAAATCCAGAAGTAGACTCTGATGGGTTAATCTCTGATGTTGTTAATTTAGCTCCTGGTGAAGAAGATCTAAGCATTGATGCAGGTTTCTTTAACAATATTGAGCCTGCTGGTTTGGGTGACTTTGTCTTTGAAGACAGCAACGGTAATGGTATCCAAGATACTGGTGAAAGTGGTGTCGAAGGAGTATTGGTCAAACTGCAAAATCCTGATGGTAGTGCAGTAACTGATGGAGATGGCAACCCTATTACCACTACCACTGCCGCCGATGGCTCTTATTCCTTTACTGGCCTCACCCCAGGGGAATACAAAGTCATGTTTGTTGCTCCTGACGGCTTTGTCTTTACTACTGCTAATGCTGGTGGTGATGATACAGTCGATAGTGATGCTAATCCCAGCAACGGTATGACTCAAACTGTCACTCTTGAAAGTGGCGATTTTAACGATACTTTAGATGCTGGTTTAATTCAACCTGCTGGTTTGGGTGACTTTGTCTTTGAAGACAGCAACGGTAATGGTATCCAAGATACTGGTGAAAGTGGTGTCGAAGGAGTATTGGTCAAACTGCAAAATCCTGATGGTAGTGCAGTAACTGATGGAGATGGCAACCCTATTACCACTACCACTGCCGCCGATGGCTCTTATTCCTTTACTGGCCTCACCCCAGGGGAATACAAAGTCATGTTTGTTGCTCCTGACGGCTTTGTCTTTACTACTGCTAATGCTGGTGGTGATGATACAGTCGATAGTGATGCTAATCCCAGCAA
>JAAHHJ010000001.1:344905-657232 GCA_010692425.1 Symploca sp. SIO3C6
CTTATTCCTTTACTGGCCTCACCCCAGGGGAATACAAAGTCATGTTTGTTGCTCCTGACGGCTTTGTCTTTACTACTGCTAATGCTGGTGGTGATGATACAGTCGATAGTGATGCTAATCCCAGCAATGGTATGACTCAAACTGTCACTCTTGAAAGTGGCGATTTTAACGATACTTTAGATGCTGGTTTAATTCAACCCAATCCCAGTATTGACATCGAAAAGTTCACCAATGGTGTGGATGCTGACACTCCTGAGGAAGCACCAGAGATTGCTGTAGGCGATACAGTAACTTGGACTTATGAAGTTACCAACACTGGTAATGTGTCCTTCGACGCCAGCGAAATAGTAGTTACTGACAATATTGAAGGTACAATTACCAACATCATTAACCAAGGGGATGGAGATAACATCCTGGCTGCTGGTGAGACATGGGTTTACCAAAAGACAGGAATAGCTCAAAACCTCACAGGTTCAGCAAGCGAAACTCAAACCTTCAAATTCACAGGTAACAGTGGTTTAGATGGCCCAGAAGGTAATATTCGCACCTTTACTGCTGGTGATATCTCAGTTAAAACCAGTGCTTTCAGCCGAGATCAACACGGAGTTTGGGATGAAAGCTTTTTGGGTAGTTTTTCCAGCGGACTAGGAGTAACTGATGCCAGTGAAGGCAACGGAGGCAATGGACTCCATCGTGTAGACAATGTCTACAGGGATAACTTTGTCTTATTCGAGTTTTCCGAGTCTGTAGTTGTTGATCGTACATTCCTAGCTTCTGTGGGACTAGACAGTGATATTACCTATTGGGTAGGCACAGTTGATAACCCATTCAATAACCACAACATTTTGAGTGATAGCTTCTTAAATAGTCTTGATTTCACACAAGACAATAACACCAATAGCTCCTATTCAAGGTGGGCGGATATCAACAACGGTGAAGTGGCTGGTAATGTACTGGTTATTGCTGCAGCTACCTCAGAATCACATCCTGATGACAGGTTCAAAATCAAAAAGCTAGAAGTCCAAGAAGTAGAAGGTGGCATTTACCAGAATATTGGTACTGTTGAGGCTTCTGGTGTAGGCGATTCTGATCTGAGTCACTACGTCAATACTAATCCTCAACCGGGCATTGATATTGAAAAGTTCACTAACGGAGTAGATGGTGATACTCCTGAGGAAGCTGCAGTTATTGCTGCAGGTGATACGGTGACTTGGACTTATGAAGTTACCAATACTGGTAATGTATCCTTTAATGCCAGCGACATTTCTGTCACTGACGATATTGAAGGCGCAATCACCAATATAATTGACCAAGGTGATGGTGACAACATCCTGGCTGCTGGTGAGACCTGGATTTACCAAGAGACGGGAATCGCTCAAAACCTCACAGGTTCAACAGGTGAAACTGAAACCTTCAATTTCACAGGCTACAGTGGCTTAGATGGCCCAGATGGGAATATTCGCACCTTCTCTGCTGGTGATGTCTCAGTTAAAGCTAGTGCTTTCAGCCGAGATCAACACGGAGTTTTTGATGAGGCCTTTTTGGGTAGTTTTTCCAGTGGACTAGGAGTAACTGATGCTAGTGAAGGCAACGGAGGCAATGGACTCCATCGTGTAGACAATGTCTACAGGGATAACTTTGTCTTATTCGAGTTTTCCGAGTCTGTAGTTGTTGATCGTACCTTCCTAGATGCTGTTGGTGACGACAGCGACATTACTGTGTGGGTTGGTACAACTGATGATCCATTCCACAGTCACAATATTTTGAGTGATAGCTTCCTCAATGATCTTGATTTCGTCGAAGACAATAACACTCATAGCTCCTACTCACGGTGGGCAGATATCAATAACGATGAAGTCGTCGGTAATATACTTGTTATTGCTGCGGCAACCGAAGAATCACATCCTGATGACAGGTTCAAAATTAGAAAGTTAGAGGTTGAGAAGGTAGAAAGTGGTATTTACCAAAATGTAGGTACTGTTGACGTCCTTGGTGTAACCGCTTCTGATGTGAGTAGCTATGTTAATCCAGATAGCGACATTTTCGGCGTAAATTCCAATGGTTACGCTTAAAATTGAAGCTTTGGTCTCTAACTAATTAGACTAGTTTGCTATATCATTAACAACTGATTTAGACAAACTATTCTAAGTCACTAGTTACATATAAGTTCAGGTAGTCACTACTAAAGAGTACAGTGGCTACCTGCTTTATTTTAAGTAATAAGTAATAAGTAATAAGTAATAAGTAATAAGTAATAAGTAATAAGTAATAGGTAAGTTGTTCTACATTTAACTGGCATATTTTGTACGCGAGACGACGGGCGAGACGCCTATCCCACAGCTATCCCACAAGAAATAATGATTTTTGTTTATGTAAATTAAATGTGTTTTGGCTTAATGATTGATAGCCAGATCATTTATGGCAATGCTCTTTCTTAGTGAGATATACTTCAATCTTCTTACCTGTTCCCTGTTAAGAGTTACCTAAAGTCCAAAGAGTGTACTTCATCAATTGGAGCAACTTTATATAGCATTTATCACAGTTGTGATGTACACCTTAATTTTAAAACCCATCACTTTTGACTAATAAAGAAAATTAACCTGTATAGCAGTACGTATTAAGTTTAGGACAAGCTAAATCGCTAGAACGTTGTCAAATTCTGCCTTCTGCCTTCTACCTTCTGCCCTGGAGCCTTGCGCGTAGCGCTATACATCATGAGTATGAGAACCGCTATATTACTGTGTGCTTAGTACCTAGAGTTATTTGCAACACATATTTAGGTAATCGGTATTAGCGCTTATTTTTATTGGGAAATTTGCATTTTACTGAGACTTCAAAATCAGCGCCCCCTGAGCCTTCTGTGAGCATCGGCAGACCAGTTTTTCCAGCAATTTTTAGATGAAATTTAACACTCATTTCCTCAATTTCTGCTGCCGAAAATTCTTTAAATGCCCCAATGGCATATTTGGTATAAAAGCGGATATATTTGTGAATCTGTTGCATTGAGGCGATCGCTACATCTGCTGCTCCTTTTGATTCCCACTCATCATCTTCGCTATCATTAGCTTTCACAGGCGTTTCAGGTGGTTCAAGTTCAACGGTATTTTGAGAATAAAGGACGATTTCTAAGGGTTCTCCGTCATCATCAGCCATGAAGAAACGTTGAGTTTGGGGATTTGACATTGTAAAACCTGGGGTATGGTGAGCAATGGGAATCTTCTCTAGGCTAGAATGGCAGATGTAGTTTTGCAATCTATTTAACTATTTTTTTAGAAAGATGGCTCGATATGCTCTGGTGGTTGGAATTGAAGAGTATGACAATCAACATCTCAAGGCTTTGAGCAAGTCGGTTACTGATGCTACAGATTTTGCCAAGCTCCTCGAAAACTATGGCGATTGCCCCAAAAATCAGATTATTCTCCTAAAAGGTAGGGTAACTGAGGATAAACTGACTGAAGCCTTGAGAAATTTCCTCAACGAGCAAGCTAAAAATCAAGAAGCCATTATTTACTTTTCTGGTCATGGCGTTTTAGAAAAAGAACACAAAAAAATCATAGATGAAATCTCTATGCAGGGTTACTTGGCGGCATCCGACTGCCAATTAACTAAACAGGGTGAGCAATTGATTGTTCAGAGAAATGCTATTCCCCTGCAAAATATTACGAAACTCATTAATAAGACTGAATTAAGTAGTCTCATTTTTATTCTGGATGCTTGTCATAGTGGGTCTTTAATTCAAGAAATTTGCAATAGTTTTAATATTTTGACAAACAATACCAGTTACTATTTCATGGCAGCTTGTCAAGCCTACGAAGAGTCATGGGCAAAAAAATCAAAAACCCATAGCGAATTTACAGGCGCTTTGCTAGAGGCTTTGTCTCAAGATAAAGCTGATGAAGATGGCATGATTACAGCAGGTCAAGCTTTTGATCGAGCCTCGAAACAATTAGAAACTGGTCGGCAAAAACCTATATTTATGGGTAAAGGTAGTCGTCTGTCTTTAGTTACTTATCCTGTAACATCCCTGTTTAGAGAAAATTGCTCTAAATCACCTCAAATAACTGACAATGAGTTAGCAGTGTTGAAGCCCTATCTGGAGAAAATAGATAAACATGTCTTAACTTGGGCAGTAATGTCAGCAATTTCTGCTGATGCTCTTAACCAGTGGTTAGCTTTGGATGAATTTTTGAGTATTGAGAGTTTTTTAACCATTGTCCGAGAACAGTTTCCTAAAAAGACGGATGGCTCTTTATCACTTATTGCTGTTCTTCAAATCCTTAGTTGTCATCCCAAAATATCTTTAGAATTACAAACAGAATTCAAGATGTGGTTACAAACAAGAAACTATGGTATTCCTGATGGCTATAGTATTCATATAAAAGGAAAGTTAAATGCTTATTTGTTAGTTGTAGTCAAACAAGAACGTCCCCGTGAGCCATTGCATCTAACAGCCTATGTAAAAATAGAGAATAAAACTCCTATCCCGATTTTTATTAAACCTAAGCCTCCATTTCTCTATCAGTCTCATCCCGAGAATGGGGCAATTATCACTTGTCAGCTCTCCGAGGATGAAACCTTGGAGGAGAAAATTGTTCCCTACTTGCAAGATTTATTGAAACAGAGCGGTGATATTTATCTGCGGGGGAGTCCATCAACTTATAACCTGGTGCTGGAAATATTTTTGCCCTTTGATTACTTAGCAGAATCAGTTGACCTCTGGGGGATTGAAAGAATCCGTCGTAAACGGAAACTAGGACGTGAGTACCGAGTGATTGTAAGGTCTTACGAAAGACTTGTTGATGCTTATTATGCTGGCAAACTAGAATCTGCCTGGAAATTAATGAAAAGTATGGAGCAGAAGGTTTTGCCTACTTGTATTAGGCGGCTTGAACAAGAAAAAAGATATTTTTATTCGATATTAGAACAAGAATTAACTGAGCAGCAAAGTATTGGTTTAAGCTGTTTTTTACCCGAGGCAGAAGCAGAGCGAGAGGAGTTATTTGTTGCTCTCTATGAAACTGGAGTTCCCTTAGCGCTTTGGTTGCGATCGCCTGATTTGGAAAATGATGGTATGCTTCATTTTGAGCAACTGCTTTGTACCAGATGTTTACAAGACCACAATCAATTAATTGAACAACTGTTTAAGAAACGTCAAGCAGCTCATTTTTGTCGAAACCCTGAAAATCAATGGGGTTATCATGCGGCGATGCTACTGGATAATCCAGAGCGCACCCCTTCCCTAAATCCTTTAAAATTCGGACAATGAATGATTGGAAAATTTTTCACGGCAACCGAGAACCTCATCAGGGAATTAGCACTTTACCTAATGCTCCCAGTTGGCGGCAGTTTAAGCGCCAACTGGATGTGAATGAAAAAGTGCTAAAAGCTCATTGGCAGGACATTCTTAATCTTGTCAAAGAAGATAGCCGAGAGTATCAACGGGGAAAAAGTTTTCGGGTGTTTTCTCCTCCACCAGGGAGTGATCAAGTTAATCCAGAATCTCCAGGTAAAAAAGGTAAAATATATCAAGCCTATCAGGAACTCATCGATGGTGTTAATGCTGCCATTTATCTTCGTCGTCCCTTGTTAGTAACAGGACGTCCTGGTTCAGGTAAAACCTCCCTTGCTTATGCCATTGCTTATGAATTGCAGCTAGGGCCAGTATTAGCTTGGTCGATCACTACTCGTACTATTCTACAAAATGGACTCTATAATTACGATGCGATCGCTAGGTTACAAAATCTGCAACTCCTCAAGCTTAAACAGGATTTAGGTCAAGAAGCGCCACAGCAGCTAGAAGAAAATATTGGTCAGTATTTACAGTTAGGACCGGTAGGAACAGCTTTTTTACCCAGCTATCAACCGAGGGTATTATTAATTGACGAAATTGACAAAAGTGATATTAATCTGCCTAATGATTTACTTAATCTTTTTGAAGAAGGGGGATATTCAATTCCTGAGTTAGAGCGTCTCCAAACTCAAGAAGTTACTGTAAGAACAGCTGACTTTGGACTAACCACTGAAATACAAGGAGGTCAAGTACAGTGTAATAAATTTCCGATTGTGGTGATGACCAGTAATGGAGAACGGGATTTTCCTGCTCCGTTTCTGCGTCGCTGTCTACGGGTAAGAATGCCAGAACCCCATGATTATGAATTTCTTAGTCAGGTTGTTAATGCCCATTTTGCTAAGGAATTAGGGGAAAAATATTGGCAAGAGGCTCAAGGAACTATCAATCAATTAATCCAAGATTTTGTTACTAAGCAGCAAGGAAAGGAGGTGGCTACTGACCAACTTTTGAGTACGATTTATTTATTCTCTCGGCAAGTACAGCCTGATGCTATGGATCAAGAGTCTTTGAAGCAGCTTTTGTTGAAGCGTCTTGATAGTTCGGTGGATCAGTAATAAGTAATAAGTAATAAGTAATAAGTAATAAGTAAATTAATACCAGTTTCCTAAATGCTTACTATACATCAATCTCCGCGTCTGGAGCGTCATCAGTATCCGCGTCATCAGTATCTGTGGCAAACATAAATGAAATCGATATTAGACTAGTTGGATGATGATAGAGCAGTTGATCACGATTCTTGGCTCAGAGTTGGAGTTTACGGCTACGGAAGTCGCGGATTTGCTGTGGCTGACTCTAGAACGTCACAAACGAATCAATACTGCTACTTTGCAAACTATTCCGTTTCAAGAAGCTAAAACTCAAAAGTTCCCTCAGCCTCCTATGGAGCAATCTATGGAGACGGCTCCAACTTCAGTAGAGCAATTCTCTCCAGAAATAAAATCTTCTACGGTTGGAGTGTATGCGGCGACTCAAGCTAACACTTCACCTACTCTTGAGGGTGATTATCTACCTCTATCTGTTCCTGATGCTCGTTCTTTACGGGAACCCCTAGATTTTATTCGCACCCTCAAACCTTTATTGAAAAAAGTCGCTTCTTCAACAGAACAAGTGATGGATGAGCTAGCCACAGTGGATTGGATTGCTCAGACTGATTTGTGGATGCCTCGGTTGCAGCCGGCTCTAGAACCCTGGCTGGAGTTAGCTTTGGTTATTGATGAGAGTAAGTCGATGATTCTCTGGCGGCATGCGGTTAAGGAACTTCAGCAGCTGTTAAAGCACTATGGCATGTTTCAGGATGTGCGAGTATGGGGTATGGGAAGAGATGGGCAAGAGCAGGTGTATTTACGCTCTCAAACTCGTTTCTATTCCCCTAAAGAGTTAATTGACCCCCAAAACCGTCGCTTGATCATTGTAGTTAGTGATGTGACTGATGATTTATGGCGAGATGCTCAATTGCTCTCGATTTTACAGGGCTGGACAGCTAGTAATCCAGTTGTGATTTTGCAAATGCTGCCAGCGTGGATGTGGTCACGTACTGCTCTTCGTGTAGCTACTCCTGCCCAATTTCGGAGTTCAGGATTTGGCATTCTCAATCCTCAGCTTAAGGTTGAGGTGAATCGTCTGGCAAGAAGGCGCAATCTTGCTCAGGGGATTAATATACCTGTGATTACCCTGGAGCCGGAGCGGGCAAAGGCTTGGAGTCAAATGTTAGCGGGGCAGGGGAATGCACAGACTACAGGTTATGTATTGCGCCAGGATTTATTAGCAGTATCGACGGCATCAAAATCTGCTGAGACTCTAACTGCCCAGGAGCGTGTGTCTAACTTTACTTTGAATGCTTCGCCTCTTGCCCAACGTTTGGCAGGGCTCTTAGCAGCAGCACCGATGATTACTATGCCAGTGGTAAGGCTCATCCAAGATTCGATGTTAGATCAATCGCAGCAAATTCAGGTGGCGGAGGTGTTTTTAGGGGGATTACTCAAACCTATAGGAGAGATTACCCCAGAAACTGATCCGGAACAAGTACAGTATGAGTTTATTGAAGGGGTGCGGGGAGAATTACTAAAATCTATCCCGGTTCCTGATAGTGAGAAGGTGTTGGATCAGGTTTCTCGTTATCTGGCGAGGAAACTGGGGATAACGCTAAAGGATTTTGTCGCCTGGTTGCAAAATCCATCTGCGATCAAGGATGAAGTTTTAGTTAAGAATAAAGCTCTAGGGCTAGATGAAGCTTTAGTTGAGGATAAAGCTGTAGAGTCAATGGTAAAGCCTTTTGCCAGAGTGACTCAAGAAATTTTACGGCAGTTGGGCTATGAGTTTGCGGCAAAGAAAAGAGATTTTTTCATTAGTTACAATGGTGCTGATAAAGCTTGGGCAGAATGGATTGCTTGGATACTTGAAGAAGCAGGTTACTCAGTAGTCATTCAAGCTTGGGATTTCCGACCAGGTGACAATTTTGTTGAGGAAATACAAAGGGCAGCAGCAGAGTCAGAAGGAACTATTGCTCTTCTATCACAGAATTACCTTGATACTAAGTACACACACTCAGAGTGGCAAGCTGCTTTTGTTCAGGATCCTCAATCAAAAAAGTGGAGGTTAATTCCGATTCGGGTGGGGAAATGTAAACTTGAAGGAATTCTTCGTACACTTATGTATATCGATTTAGTCAACCTTTCAGAACAGAAAGCTCAAAATGCTGTTCTGGAAGCATTAAAAGATAGATCTAAACCAGATAGTAAGCCGTTATTTCCTGGCGGTAGGAAGAAATTTCAACAGGATAGTAAACCCGTATTTCCTGGTAGTAGTGAAACAGCTAAACAAACTTCAAAGGAAAACCTTAGTAATGCACCAAGAACTAAGCGTTCTTTGTTACCAGAAGAACTGCCTCGTAAAACTGATAAGTTTGATCTTACTTTTCTTGAGAGGACTAATGTTATTGAAGAGCTGAATCAATTTATTTTTGAGACTGTTAAAGTCAACCGCAAAGGCGAAATTATCAACAGGGAAACCAAAACAGCTCAATACTTTACTGAAGACTTAGGCAATGATATCACTCTAGATATGGTTTACATCCCCGATGGTACATTTTTAATGGGAACAGAAGATGAGGAGATCGATAGACTGTGTGAAAAATATAATTGGGATAATTTTAGGCGAGAAAGACCACAACATCAAGTCACGGTGCAACCCTTTTTTATGGGGAAATATCCCATCACTCAGGGGCAATGGAGGGCTGTGGCTAAGATGACTAATCTGAAAGTCAATCGTAACCTTGCTCCAGAGCCATCTCGTTTCCGTTTTAAAAAAGATCCAGATAGAGGAAAAACCCGATGGGATCGACCCGTAGAAAAAGTCTCTTGGCACGATGCCGTTGAGTTTTGCGGGAGACTTTCTCAACTCACTGGAAAGGAATATCGCCTTCCCACGGAAGCAGAGTGGGAATATGCCTGTAGAGCTGTTATCTATAAGCAGTTACCAGTTACCAGTGATGGGAGCGAAAATCTCTCCTATCCACCGTTTCATTTTGGGGAAACATTAACGGATAAGTTGTCAAACTACGATGCTAGTTTCATCTACGCTGAGGAATCCACAGGGAAGTCTCAAGGAGAGACAACGCCAGTGGGTAGTTTTCCAGCCAATGCCTTTGGTCTATACGATATGCATGGCAATGTGTATGAGTGGTGTGAAGATGACTATCACGAAAGTTACGAAAATGTACCCACGGATGGTAGGGCTAGGCAATCAGAAGACATACGCACGACAAAGATACTACGCGGTGGTTCTTGGTACCTTCAGCCAGTTTTCTGCCGCTGTGCGTATCGCTACGTCAACTTTCCCGACGTTAGTTACTACTACATCGGGCTGAGAGTTGTATGTACGGCTCCTAGAAATCTTTAGATTTTGCTACTTTTTTAAATTTTGCATTATAAACAGTACATAAATACTAATAAAAAATAATTACCTCAGATCAAAGAATTGTTACAAAAAACTAAATCCTGCGTAAGAACCAGACATAACTCTGAGAAATAATTAGTAACGCAAAAATAAATATTTTCTAGAACAGCACAGACAACAAATATAACCTTGTAGAAATTGACCTCTGCAATAGTTCTAAAGAAATCAAAATCTAAAAGAGAAAGATTCATGAAGTTAACTTATCGTGGTGCCTCATATCAACCCCAATCTTTAGCCGTCACTACTAAGAAAACCAATATAATTGCTAAATTTCGAGGATTAATCTATCAATTAAGTCAAGCCTTTGAGCCAGTTAATCATGCTAACGATACTCTTAAATATCGAGGAATTAGTTATCAACAAGGAAGGGAAGAGGGAAGAGGTAGGGAGAAACAGTACCCAGAAAAAGAAAGTAGTAATTCAGAGAAACTTAGCCAGAATAACTTTATCTATGCTAAAGTTCCCTACTTCGGTCCTAGTAAGACTGAATATATAGCCTTTCATAGCAAATTGCAAGAATTTTCTCTGAGAGTATCTTATATCTGTGGCTTAGAGAGTTCAGGCAAACTTTCTCCGGAGCAAGCCTATGAACAAATGAAAAGTCTCTGGCAACAGTTAAGGCAGAGTAAAAATACTATCGGGATTGGTACAAATGATTGAAGAAAGTCTGAAACTCAGATATTGCCAAACTTTTGGGAAGCTACTTTAAGCGCCTGGAAATCAATTTCCACAGCTAATAGCTTGCATTCCATTAAAATGAACTGAAATTTATGTAGAACAAGCGTTTAGTCCTCTTTGAGAGGACTTAAGCTGTTAGCCAGGAGTTTGAACCCTTGGCGGGTAAATAGATTGGTACAAAATCTAAATGAAACATGCTTTAATTAATACCAATTTCCTAAATGCCTGCTATGGATCAATCCCCGCGTCTCCACGTCTCCGCGTCATCATCGCTGCCAGTCTAAGAAAGTTACGAGATTAATCAATCTTAAAACCAGCCTCTCAAAGCTTGGTGTACACGTGCCAAGTGCCACATATAATCATCTAACTGGTAGTCATTGGCAGCTCTGACGATGTACTCACGCGCATGTATACTGTCTGCTTGAGCTTCATAATGTAAACCAATGTAAAGATTACTGTAAAACTTGCCTCGTATACTTTCTTTCTCTCCAACTGCGAGAACCTCTTCTCTCGTGCAATTTCCTGCAAAAAGCCCATAGACGCTACGCATCACCGAGCGTGGGTCATTTTTGACGGCTAGTAGTGAATTGCGCGCCTCTGCTACACCTTTGAGTCTAGCAATGCAGAGATAGCGCCAAACCGTTTCCTCTACATCCTGGGGATTAACGCTCAAGTCCAACTGAAACTGCCTAGCACCCTCTTCAAATCTTTCCGCATAGTAGTACGATAGTCCACGCTGCCACAGGTATGGTAAGACTTTGGGATTGAGCTTCTCGGCGTGATCAAAATCTCGAATAGACTCATCAATTTTGGCTAGTTTAAAATTAGCCATACCTCGCTGAATGTAAGCTTTAGGGTTATTGGGCTGGGAGCGGATTAATTGGTTCCACTGCTTGAGTTCATTTTCAAGGGAATTGGGATTAGTCAAGGGATTTAACCTTTTTAAGTAATAAGTAATAAGTAATAAGTAATAAGTGATGTTACAATCGCTCTTGGCAATTGCAATCAGACTATAATTATACTTAGTGAAGTCAATTTGTAAAAGCTGATTACTGTTCGCTGGGGGCTTAAGATAATGAGTAGCTCTAATTTCACAGATCTACCGCAATGGACAACTGAAGCGAAAGCCAAGCTACATAAAATTCCCTATTTTGTTCGTCCCCAAGCTAGGAAAAGAATTGAGCAGTTGGCTCGCGAGGCTGATTTAGAAGTGGTGACGGCTGAAATTGTGGAACAGGCAAGAGCCGAGTTTGGTCAGTAACAACTTTGCTGTTGAGTTGTTGATTTAACTATGGTTTTTTGAACAGTTCAAGTTAATTCTCAAGAAGCTTGTAAAGTGTGATTAGTCCGAAGGGCTAGCGCGGAGCGATTGAGCAAAGCTCAGCACCAAAGGCGATCGCTAATCTTGTCGGTTGGGTTGAGGCACAAAACCCAACCAAGGAAACTTCTATTCAGTTATTTTACTCTCCTTCTGCATAAGGTAAAAAACATAACCATAATACTGATAATAATTTCTATAAATTTCTATCTCTGTTTGATGTTCCTCGATAATATTATGAGCCTGAGGATTATTTTGGTATTTCTTGCGTAATTTTGATATCCTGCGTTCTAGGGGAATATAGTAATTATCCCACCAAGCAGCTTCAGGCAATATAAAACTATTGATATAGCTGTATTCCAACTGTTTAATAATAGAGATATTATCTTCAATGTGTTTCATACTGGGATATTCTTTTTTGAAGAATTCCAAGGGTTCTTCAGGTGGATTTTTGACTAACCACGATAGTTCACTCACCGCCACGCTGCCTTCAGGTTTTAAAAAACGATACCAAGACTGTAAGCCTTCTCGAAAACCCATAATATAGATTGCTCCTTCAGACCAAATTAGATCAAAACTGTCCTGTTTAAAGTCCAGAGCAAGCATCGAGCAATTCTGTGTTCTAATCTGACTTGATAAATTTTGTTCCTCCGCTCGCCGTTGTAATTCATCGAGAAAAGGTTGATGGGTATCTACAGCAATAACTTGTCCTCCTGTAATTCTTGCTAGGGCTAAGGTTTGCATCCCAGGTCCACAGCCAATGTCTAAAATTATCGGATTTTTCGGTAATTTTGGCACTAGAGAAAGAGCTTTTGCTGTTGCCTCATCATTGCCCGGTGCTTCTCGCGGTAATTCGCTATGGATTTCAAAAAAAATATCCACGTTTTTCTCCTGTTGGTTAAGACTAGAAAATTTGACACGGCTGGAAGTAATAAGTAATAAGTAATAAGTAATAAGTAATAAGTAATAAGTAATAAGTAATAAGTAATAAGTAATAAGTAATAAGTAATAAGTAATAAGTAATAAGTAATAAGTAATAAGTAATAAGTAATATAGTTTAATTAGTACTAGTGATGGAGAAAAGATAACTAATCCAAAACATTTCCATCGGCTGTACCAAAAGCTACGTAGAGTGCAAAAGGCATTGAGCCGGAAAACCAAAGGCTCAAAAAACCGATACAAAGCATCTGTTAAAGTAGCTCGAATACACGCCCAAATCAAAGATACCCGTACTGACTTTTTGCACAAGCTGACAACTCGACTAGTCCAGGAAAATAGCTTGATTGCTGTTGAAGATTTGGGGGTTAGAAACATGGTAAAAAACCGCAAGCTAGCTAGGTCAATTTCTGATGCAGCTTGGGGTGAGTTTTTCCGGCAGCTTGAGTACAAGTGTGAGTGGTACGGGCGAAAACTGGTTAAGATTGACCGATTCTTTCCCAGTAGCAAACGGTGCAACAACTGTGGTTTCGTTGTGGAAAGATTGCCCTTGAATATTCGCAGTTGGGATTGCCCTGAGTGCGGAACAAAGGGGATTGATCGAGACATCAATGCTGGAAAAAATATTTTGGCCGCAGGACTTGCGGTGAGGCAGCGCGGTCTTGGGGGTTTCCCCCATGAGCGACTGCCGAACCCCTTTGGGGTGTCAGTCTGTGGAGCGAACATAAGACCTGATAACCATAGTGTTAAAGGGCAGTTGCGAAAAACCCCTAGGGGGAAGAAGCAGAAACCTAAGTTGTGAAGCTTAGGAATCCCGCGCTTTTAGCGCTGGGAGGATGTCAAAGGGCAATCGATCATCCTTTAGTTGGCATACTACAGTTAACATATTCTCCATTTTGCGCTGTTAATCAAGGAACAAGATTGGGGTGTGGCTCTTTCTGAAGGTTAATTTTTTCCCTCCCACTTACCCCAAGCCATGCACCCCAACTTATGCAAGAACTTTACTAGCTTTCTTTGACAAGTTTAACATTTTGTGCTAAACCCAATACCTGTAGAAACTGAATAGTCATCCAAGTAAAGTCAATTTCCCACCATTGCATGCCGTGACGAGCAGAATATTGGTAAGCATGATGATTGTTATGCCAGCCTTCGCCATAGGTTAACAAAGCAACCCACCAACAGTTTTTCGAGTGATCCTTAGACTCATAGGTGCTATAACCGAATTTATGAGTAGCACTGTTAACAAACCAGGTGCAGTGAAATACCAAAACTAGCCGGAAGAAAATTCCCCAAACCACAAATGACCAGCCCCCGAGGGCATAAAGCAATAGTCCTAAGACAACTTGAATAGGAACAAAATATTTATCTAAGAACTGATACACTTGATCATCTGTAAGATCCTTGGTAAATCGAGGCAAATCCTTTTCAGCTGGCATCTCATAGAGCATCCAGCCCATGTGACTCCACCAAAAGCCCTGATTAGAGTCATGAGGATCTGGTTGAGTATCAGAGTGTAAGTGATGGATGCGATGTAACCCCACCCACTTAATTACTCCCCCTTGGCAGGCAAGAGTACCACAGAAAACCAAAAAGTATTCTAACCACTTGGGAGTCTGGAAACTACGGTGACAAACTAGGCGATGCCATCCTAGAGTTATGCCCAAGCCTCCAGTTACCCAGTGGAGAAATAAGACCAAAGCAACTGCTTTCCAGCTAAAGTTAGAGGGAATTAATACAAACATCGCTCCCAGATGAATTAGAGCCATATAAATGATTGTGGCCCAATCGAAGCGAAGATTATTTGAAGTAGCAATTGTCATGCAGTAAGCCTAATACGAAAAGACAAAATGCAAAAATTTGATTTACTATCAAAGTTTTGGCGTGGCAATTTCAGACTTATGATTGGCTATAAAACCTAAAATTGACATTTTATTTAATGAACAGCACCCAACAACTGCAAGCAGCAGAACAGGCACTGTTTCCGATCTTTTACGGAATTGACGCCACAGTCAAGCACAATCTCAAAAAAATACTCTCTTCCTTTCGAGGGAACCGTTTAGGTGTTGAGCACTTTGCTGGTGTTAGCGGCTATGGTCATGATGATCTTGGACGCCAAACCCTCGATCAGATTTTTGCTGAAGTCATGGGTACTCAAGCAGCAGCAGTGCGGGTGCAGTTTGTTTCTGGGACCCACGCCATTGCCTGTTGCCTATTTGGCGTTTTGCGTCCCGGTGACGAGATGCTGGCGGTTGCTGGCGCTCCCTATGACACCTTGGAAGAAGTAATCGGTTTGCGAGGTAAAAATCAAGGCTCTGTGATCGAGTTTGGCATCAGTTATCGCCAATTGTCACTAACTAAGGAAGGAACTATTAATTGGCAAGTTTTAGGGCAAGCTGTAAGTAATCGCACTCGCCTAGTATTAATTCAGCGTTCCTGCGGTTATTCTTGGCGACAAAGTCTTTCCATTGCTGAGATTGAAAAGATTGTCAGGCTGGTTAAACAGCAAAATCCCAACACTATTTGTTTTGTCGATAACTGTTATGGCGAATTTGTCGAGGAGTGTGAACCACCAGCAGTAGGGGCTGATTTGATTGCTGGTTCGCTGATTAAAAATCCTGGCGGCACTATTGCTACTGCTGGGGGTTATATTGCTGGCAGAGCTGACTTAGTAGAGGCGGCGGCTTGTCGCTTGACTGCGCCAGGAATTGGTAGTGCTGGTGGCGCTACTTTTGGCCAAAATCGCTTGCTGTTTCAAGGATTATTTCTGGCACCTCAAATGGTGGCAGAGGCAATTAAAGGTAATCATCTAACTGCTTATGTCATGGAACAGTTGGGCTATCCTGTTAATCCTAGACCAATGGTACCCAGGCGTGATGTGATTCAGGCAATTCAATTGGGTTCAGCAGAGAAATTAATTGCTTTTTGTCGCGCGATTCAGCAGCATTCTCCAGTGGATTCCTATTTAGAGCCGGTGCCTGCCCAAATGCCTGGTTATGAGAGTCAGTTAGTGATGGCTGGAGGTACTTTTATTGATGGTAGTACCTCGGAGTTTTCTGCCGACGGTCCGTTAAGGGAACCTTATATCGCTTTTTGTCAAGGTGGAACCCATTGGACTCATGTGGCAATTGCTCTCGAAGCTGCGATCGCAGCAGTGGGTGTTGCTGATAGTTAACATGTAAGTTTATAGTTCACATATCGATTTAAACTCACATTTTCCTCTGCTGCTTCTATAGCCAGTTTACGATGAAGTTCTGGTGTCGTACGCACCTGAAACTTACCACTGTATTTTTTCTCGGCAATCGGTTCGGGAATTTTTTCACCATTAGTCTCCATATCGGCGACTACATCTTTTACCAAGTTGGTGATCCCTTCGAGTGCAGCATGACGCTCTTGATCAAGGTAGGACAGACTAGGATACTCAGCGCATAATCCTACAAATTCTTGGTCTTCAACTGACCAAGTAACTTTATAGGTGTAGTACTCGTAGTTAACCATCGTCCATACCCTCAATTTTTTCAATGGCAGCTAAAACCTGCTTAACTTGATAAACTTTTGCTTTTCCGTTCTTTTCTTGAATGTTCACACGGGGATCTCCAAGCCAAGGTGTTTTATAGACACAATGACTCGTTCCTTGCTGTCTGGGTTCTCCAAAATAATGATTACAAACCTTGACTAAGTCAGTAAAGTTGACGTTTTTTGGATTGTTTCTTAGCTGAGCAACGAGTTTTATTATTTGTGCCATACACAGGGCTTTAATAAGATAATAGTATCAATATCGATACCATGTCAATTATGTCATTTTTGTTAATTAAACTAAATATATCAATTATACAAATAAAAAGTATATAAAATCCAGAATAGTTATCACAATTTACAAAGGTTTTTTGACACCATGACTGCCACAACCGCAAAATGGACACTTGAGCAATATCACCAAATGATTGAGGTTGGTATCCTCGATGACTGTCATGTCGAGTTACTAAATGGAGAAATTGTGGAAATGTCCCCTGAAGGAACACCCCATGCAGCATTGAGTACCAGAACAGCTAATTATCTGAGGCAGCTGCTGGGAGAAAAGGTTCTGATTCGGGAAGGCAAGCCGATTACACTACTAACAAGTAACTCTGAACCAGAACCAGATCTTGCAGTTTTGGAACCCCTGGAGGATGAGTACTTTGATCATCATCCCTATCCAGAAAACATCTATTGGTTAATTGAGTATTCTTATTCGAGTCTGGAAAAGGACTTAGATGATAAAAGTAAGACCTATGCCAGTGCTGGCATCCGGGAGTACTGGGTAGCCAATCTTCGTGATCAAGAATTAGTTGTTTTTAAAAAACCAGTTAATGGAGAATATCGATCACAACAGCAATTGAGACAGGGCAAAATTCAACCAACAGCGTTTCCCAAAATTTCATTATCAATACCTTATTTGCTGGTGAAGTAATTATTATTTTAATCAGCGTCACTTTAAAAGCTTATAGACATTGAGATTAGAGTCGTATTGGAATCCTTCAACTACTTCTCCACGCCTACCGCTATAAACTTCGCTCCAGAAAGTATCAACATATCGATTGTCTTGTACCTCCAACGCCAAGTTGTGAAATGCTCTGACATTAGAACCCATGGAAAAGTCGCAGTAAACCGGACGCATTCCTCTGAGATTATATAGTGATCTTCCTAGTCTTGGTCTATTAACTACATCCGACACCTTCAGGGCAGCATCAGATTCGTTGATGGTGACATAAATCCTTTGGGCTGCGGTAATTTTATCAATCCATTGAGTATGAGTATCGACATCCACATCTGCCTGATGCAAAATCACATTATCAAAAATCCGTGTTTCTCCGCTGAAGATTGGATCACGAACATAATTCTCTAGCAAAAAGTTACCCATACTGTGAGCTTCAAGATTGAGGCTTACTCGGCAGCGTTCGATTTCAGGAAGAGGACGATTAGCAATAGATTTGCCCAACTTTTCCAAGGCACGATCAAAGGCATTTGCCGAAGCCTTGGCAGCCTGACGAGAGCGGTCATATTCATTAGTGACAAAGCCTCCTGGATTAGAAGGCCAAGTGAAGATGATCACTTCGAGATCGTATTTTTCCTGTCTTTGCCGCGCCGATTCTAAGACATCGCCAGTGGTCATATTAAAACCGTGAACCCAAAACAACCAGTTACAGCCGTAGGTGCCAGCAGCTATTTCGTTTACCACTTCATTAAATAGTTCCTGAGTGGGTAGGTTATTAGGATCTAGTGAATCAGGTTCTGGGATGAGTTGCAAATTCCATCGGTTTTCTTGGGCGTCGTAGTCAGCTTTGGCTAGTCTGATTTCATCGATACCTTTAGCATTGGGGGTTTCGCCGAACATCGTCTCGTCAGTGGCTAATTCGTTGACTGAGCGATTGGTGATGATAATCATTATTTCTTCTAGATTTATTAATCAATTTTCTCTAAGATCAAATTTATCAGTAAAGAAACATGCTCTCTAAAAAAAGCGCCAGATTAGTCCTTAAATTAGATTAAGTTTGATTTCGTGTTATCGAAATTAATATGGGTCAAATACCCCACCGTCACTTGCGGTGTATAAAATTGATTGGGGTTAAATCCCCATCTAATTTGTCTGGTGCGTCGACCTGTCGACCTGTCACCACGTCTTTAATGACTTGATACCAGATCAGAATTTATTAGTTTTTCTTATTGCTATATTAAAGCGATCGCCATCCTGGAATAAAAGGCGACCGCTCTGTATTACAACCGCTAGCTCAACTATAGTTGAGCTAGTCAACTCCTATTGAAAAGTAAAATATTTCTACTCCCTACTACCTACTACCTAAATCATCAAATTATTGCATCTCTTCTGTCTTATTTTGAGCATGGAAGGGGCAACCCTTAGTTAATTTACTTAAGAACGAGCTGTTGTCGAAAAAGTGTTCCATGGACAAAATCTTCAAGTCTTCAGTGACTTTAGCGATAGTAACTCCGAATATTTCCACAGTTTCACCCGTGGGTGCATGGTCTTTGTATGATCCACTAAAAGTACCCCAGTGCCGCCACTTAAAAGTCACCTTTGGTGGCCCTGATAGAATCTCCGTGAGTTCCCATAGAAATCCATTAGGAAATGCAGTATGGAAAAGCTGAGCTGATGACTCAAAGGTCTCAGCACTTGGGCTATAATCCTTAGTTTCACCGATAAATAGGTTGTATGTTCCTTGCTCGACAACATCCTGGGCTTTGAATACTGGACCACCATTGGTACTAATCTGAAACTTATCGGCAACAATTGATAGCCATTGCTCGGGGTTAGTTTTGTAAGATGCCTCCATCTCGAAGGTTCTGACCAAGTTGTGGACAATTGCTTCTAAAGAAGACTCAGGGTAATTAAATTGGCTCTCTTTTTTAAAGAATTCATTTTGACGAGAATAATCAGGAGGTTGTTGATATCGCCATTCAACATCCTTCTCAGTTGAGATAACTGTGTCTCTATCCTGTACCCACAGTGGCAGTTCTGCTGGATTTAAATCACTCATAAGATCTTCTAAAGAACAATTGACG
The DNA here is from genome assembly GCA_010692425.1 of Symploca sp. SIO3C6. Lineage (GTDB taxonomy): Bacteria > Cyanobacteriota > Cyanobacteriia > Cyanobacteriales > Coleofasciculaceae > SIO3C6. Next base: position 364,198 of record JAAHHJ010000001.1, read on the forward strand.
ATTTATAATAACCTGTGATTTTACTAGAAAAATCAACTTTGTGCAATAAAAAACGAAATTAGTAGTAATTTTTTGCTATATACTTAACTAATACCGTGCAATTATATTTAATTTAGATCAACAAATCCTGAAGTAGTAATCACAACTTTTTTAAAGTTTCTTAACATCTGCTGGCTTATAAAAAACTCCTCGACGCACCATAAATTTGCTTGATAGTCGGGGAGTTATTCTTTGTTTTTATACATCCAATACTGAAATAAATTGTAAGTAAATTAGAAGTTTTATTAATAGAGTTGTCACTTCTAGAGAAATGTATAGCAGTACGTATTAAGCTTAGGATAAGCTAAATTGCTAAAACTTTGTCAAATTCACCCCTTCTGCCTTCTGCCTTCTGCCTTCTGCCTTCTGCCTTCTGCCCTGGAGCCTTGCGCGTAGCGCTATATTAATCAGTCTCGCACTAGGCGAAATCCAAATAAGATATGACGAGATTGAATCGGACGAGTGTGTTGATAAGCCCCTCTGCAGAAACCGGGCAAATCATCCCAGGAACATCCTTTCATCACAGCCGACTTCTTGAGGTTAAATTTCCTCAGAGTTGAGGTATACTCAAAGACATTACCAGCCATATCTTCGACTCCATAGGGACTACGACTGAGAGGATAAGAAGCGATCGCACTAGTGTGCCATTTACCACTTCCACTCCAATTGGTTGCATCTGTTTGCCATTGATTTCCCCAGGGGAAGTAACGCCCATCAGTACCGCGAGCAGCCTTTTCCCATTGCTGGGCGCTAGGTAAACTATAGGTATAGTTATCTTGCTGTCCTCGCCAAGCGGCAAAGGCAAGGGCATCTTCGTAGGAAACTAGGACAACTGGATAGTTGGCTTCTCCTGGGGGATAATTACCGTTTTGCCAGAGAAAAAGTTTGACTTCACTATAGGGATGGACAAGAAATCCTTGCTGTTGATAATCTTTCTCAGATATTCCTGGTGTACGATGTCCTGTAGCTTTAACAAAAGCTTGATATTCGGCATTGGTGATTAAATTACGACTGATGCAAAAAGCTGGAAGCGATAGTACTTGTCGAGAAGACTCCCAGGCAAACCAGCGTTTATTCCGCAATTTTTGCTCTGCTTGGGGTACTAATTCCGGTTTTGAAGCCGCAGCTACGGCAGAAATACGATAGGCATAATCTCTTTCGGTACTATTGCTACCAGCAATAAATTCTCCCGCCGGAATAAACACAAACTCTTGATCAACTTGACATCGGCTGCGAGTAATTGCTGGAACTGGCAAATTAGATTTATTGAAGTTTAAACTAATGGCGACTAAAATAGCGATTGCCAAAAGGGCAGTGCCAAAAGCGATCGCAGTAATTGCTATCCCTAGGATGACTAAATTTTGTAGCTTGTACAAAAATATAATTGAGTGAGTAGCTTTACTCGTCATCCCGTTTTCTCCAATTTCCACAGCCAAGACTTATAAGCAGGCTCCAACTTAGAATTATATTTTTCTTCAATACCCTGCTTCAAAGTTTCAGAAGGTCTATATAAGAACACATTTTTAAAACCATCAGCTATTTCAGGGATATTTGGTTCAACTACTAACTGTAGCTGAACATTAGGTTTAAGCCAATGGCAAAGAGACAGTATCCTACCAGGAATTTCATCACTGATCAAAAGTGGTTGTTCCGTTTGATTAACTAAGCGAACTATCTGAGGATTATATCGACTTTTAGCATAACTCTTGTGCCACCAAACCGGAATTTGAGAACTTACCAAACAAGAAAGAACACCACTAATAATCAGAACAATTGCCACATACTGCCAGCGTTGATAATTCCCTGTTGTACTTAAACCTAGTATCTGCTTATCCCTCTTTATCCGTGTCTCCCCCTCTCCCCCTCTCCCTATCTCCCTATCTCGGAAACAATTAACACCTAAACATTTACTAGAGATTAAATAGGCAACAGCAATCTGAATACCAAGATAACAAGGAATAGCATAGCGAGTAATACTGGAACGGCGACCGCCTAAAATCAAATCTGGTGCGATAATAGCAGTTCCTGTCACCCCAATTAGAGTAATAATGAATAGCCAAGTTTCTAGGGGAGTGTGTCGATAGAGATGATAAAGAGCATATATTGCCAGCAAAGCAGCTAGATAGTGTAGTGGACTAAAGGGACTAGTACCCTGATTGAAATCTAAGAAAATACGGCTTAAATTTAGTCCCCAAAATAGAGGTAGAAATCCCGAGCGACTGACAGTAACAGAAGCTGTATTGTCTAGAAATTTAGAGAAGTTAGCAATAACAATCACCATCCAAGGGACAAATAGTAGGAAACCAACTATTGATGAAAGTAAAAAAGCTCCTAACTGCTTACCCCATCGGCGAGTCGCAGTTAATAATATATAAATACCGTGTCCCAGCAAAACAAATCCAGAAAAGGGATGGGCATAAAGTCCTAGAGCTACACTGAGCCCATAAATTACCCAACTTGACCAATTATTAAGACGCTTTGCCCGCAGTAGTGCCGCACAGGAAAACAAAATCGTAACAGTCCAAAGACTATATTCTCGCGCTTCCTGGCCATAGAGAACATGGAATGGAGAAATGGAAATTATAGCAGCTCCTACCCAAGCAGTTACAGAAGAATTGAAAAGTTCTCGACAAAGCCAATAAACGCAGGGAATTGCTAACAAACTAATCACTGCTGATAAAGCTCTGATGGTAACTATAGAATTGCCAAATATCTGTAGCCAAAACCGAGCCATCCAGTAATAAAGAGGCGAATGTTCAGGGTTGCCAGCTAAGGCATTGAGAGTATCAGTAAGATTTTTAGTACGATTGGGATACTGGTATTGCCCCAGCAACTGTTCAACACTTATGGGACCACCGTCAAAAACCTGTTGTACTAACTCAGTTTGCGTGTAACCAGAAATACGCAAAGAGGTCATGGTCTCATCGTACCAGTAAACCTTCCGCTCCAGGTTATAAAATCGGAAAAATATTCCCAGTACTAACAAGATTGCGATTAAATTTCGCAACCAATGCCTCTTTAATACTCGCTTGTTCATCTAATCAGCTTTGAACAACACCCCTGGCAATTCTCTCCTTAGTTTACCTTGTGGCTGAAGTTCCCCGGTTCGTATGTATAGCAGTACGTATTAAGGTTAGGACAAGCTAAATCGCTAGAACTTTGTCAAATTCTGCCCTGGAGCCTTGCGCGTAGCGCTATACTATGCATTTGTCTGAGTCACTCTAACTGAGAGCAAAATCAGTGTACTTTCTTAGGTTGGGGGGATCAAAACCTAAGACAATATCCTGTTTTGGAACACCTAAATCAACTAATTGGTTGGCAATACCAATTTCTGTACCGTCTTGTTGAATCCAGATTTTGCCGTCAATGATGTCGAGGTGGAGAACAACGCCATAGATTCGCTTTGAACCTTGCCAGCCCACGTAGACCAGTTGATAGTGATCATGTTTGACATCAAAAATGGTCATCGCTTGAATCCTAGCGTCCCAAACGTGACGGGCATTTTCATTCAGGAGGTTTTCGATATGCTGGCGGTATTGAGTGAGGGTATCCATTTCTGTAGTCTTTTATTGTCAACGTTGTAAGTAATTAAGTAGAGTTGATTTTCACTGATAAGATTTTGCACAAAGGGCATGAGAAAAAAACCCTCGTAAAGGTCATCGGGAACTGCAAAATATAGAGTCCGATCTGGGTCTTGGGATTTTAGGGCAGTGCGGTAGGTGATGAATTGCCCAAGAGCACCGTAAAATTCTGATATTTTTGAAGGACCCAAAAAACTCTTGATTTCAACGGCAATTTTTTGTTTTCCTCGTTCGGCAGCAATCACTTTTTCCGCTCCGAGGTCAATTGCTAAGTCAAAGCTGCCTGCCTGCAAAGGATAAGGATCGTTAGTGACTCTCCAGCCATCTTTTTGCAAGGCAGTTTTGACAACTTGGTGAAATAGGTCACGGGCTGACACAGCAATTTCTCTCAGAAAACTGATCGCTTCTCTAGAACAAGATCATACTGAAGATGATAGGCCAAGCATTCTATCGTCAAACAACTGAACTAGCGCAGCTCATCGCGCCTTCCTTGAAGATTCCCGCGGCAGAGGACAGTATGGAGATGATTTGCACCTAACTTTCGCTCTAAAATATCCAAGGCTTCGAGATATAGTGGTTCTGCCTCAAGGTAGCGTCCCTGACTGTAGAGTTTCCAATTCATTTGAGCGCCCGACGAATTTGGAGACGCCGCTGTGGGGCAGATTTTGGGGTGGATTTAACTTTTTAGGTTCCGACTCGGAAGATTTGTGCTCATAAATATGAATAGTTTTAGCAATATTAGCCTTTCCGCCTATAACCTTGGTTTGAATTCCCGTACTGTTATCATGGTTATCCTGTTTCATGCTACTGTTATCTTGAGGCAACTCAGCATTAACATCAGAGGGATTGTTCTCCATCAGCGCACCCTCCCTGAGTCAAACCACAACTGAGCAAAGTGTTCTTGCAAAAGTTTGTGGATAAACCGATAGCCCCCACCCACTCTTTGCAGAAACAATCGGTCAGTGGCATAGTCTAAAAAGTAGGCATAATTCCAGGGGATATAGCGATTCCACCAGAGGACGAGGCGCAGACTAAAGTGTTGAATAACAGGAATTCCGCCTTGAAGTATACTGAAAAGCATCCCAAAACTTAGACCAGAAATCAGTGCGGTATTTAGATCAACAGTTTGTCTTATGACCCAATTAAACACACCTGCTAATAGTACACCAAACGGATAGCTAATTATAGTTAAAATTCCCGTATTTATAACTGACTGCCATATGCCTTGATTAGCTTGAGTTTTACTTTCAATTTCGGGACCAATCAGCCCATAAGTAAGCCCTACAGTCAGCCCAAAAATCAGCCCTACAATCAGCCCATAAATCAGCCCATAAATCAGCCCATAAATCAGCCCTACAATCAGCCCTACAATCAGCCCTACAATCAGCCCTACAATCAGCCCATAAATCAGCCCTTCCTTAGCTTTTTTCCAGTCAAAACTCAAGGTTTCGACAGTCTTAATTTGAGTATTGCCAAGCCCAAAAATCAGCCCTACAATCAGCCCTACAATCAGCCCAAAAATCAGCCCATAAATCAGCCCATAAATCAGCCCATAAATCAGCCCATAAATCAGCCCTCCAATCAGCCCATAAATCAGCCCAAAAATCAGCCCTCCAATCAGCCCATAAATCAATTTTGCTGGCAATCTATAACTATTGTTATCTAGCCAACTTGGCTGCATCTTCTCAATAAAGAATTCGCTCTCATTCTGCTCAATCAACTTAAGAGCCAACCAACCCAACCACCGCCTAGTATTTTCATCCCTTGGCTTTCTCCCGTCATACTTACGCCCCAACATCACATCGATATAAGCTGCAAACAGATAATTGAGACGCTCCTCAGTAGAATCAAACTCCTGCCATTTTTCCCAAGATAGCTGTTGAGACACTATCACCATTACATTCAACAAAAATGGCGTTGAGGCTAATTCCCTTAATGCCTCATCAGTTTTCATAATCTCCCATAACTGGGAATTCTCCGTAGAGTCCAGGTAATTCTTAATTTGCTCAGCTGTAAAAGGCTGTAATTCTATCGAATTATTCAATAGCAACTGGGTTTGATAAAGCTGATACTCCTCACTACGACTGCAAACCACCAGTGAATTATTCCAATTTCCTGGCTGCAAAAACTGATTAATTTTCTTAACGCACCTTTCCTGTCGCTCCGCTGCTAACTCATCGAGTCCATCTAACAGAGGAATAATCTCCCCTTCCGATAGCCATTGCTTAGCAATATCTCGACGCACTCCATATTTGGATTTAAACTCCGCTACTAACCAATCTCCAATGCTTTGCTTGTCATCACGCCATGCAGATAGAGAAAATAACACCGGGATTGGTTCACTCAAGTCATTTTCTACCCTTTCCAGCAGCGATTTTGCTAACTGCAGTAGCATCGTAGTCTTACCTGCTCCCGGTTTACCTAATATCAGTAACCTGCCCTCAATCGCAGGCTTATCAAAAACTTCAATAATTTTGGTATCTTTGGGTAGGCAAAACTTAGGCTTAGAACCCACCTTGATATCTATCGCCCAAGGATGCTCAACCTGAGTGGGATTGTTTTCCTTATCTGGAATAATATAAACCCGATTATGCAAAGAACTCTCTAAGCGCGTTTCCACCTGCATTTTCATAGCCTTGAGTAGCACGGCTTTGGGTTCATTTTTACCGTGCTTTCTAGCTTGTTTATTCTTACCAGGCGGATTTAACTTTGCCCGCTCCGACTCAGGCGACTCTAGTCAGTAGAAGTTATCAGTCCGATTATCATTGGCGACAGAACCCACATTTCCGCCGCAGTTTTCCTTAACATTATTCGTAGATTGATTAATTACCTGCTCTTGAGCGATCGCCTTCGCTTCTGTGGCTTTCATTTGCATCGGTGGCAGGGGAGCTGTTAAATTCTCCTCGACAAACCGCTTCACCCGTCGATAAATTAAACTCTTTTGCGACTCCGGTTTGCAAATTGAGATATGATCAAAATCGACAGGGATAGGAACTACACCCTTAATACCAGGGTCAGCACTAGTTTCATTAACCACCATAATCCCATTAGTCTTCAGTTTCTCACAGTAAACCTCCATCGGAATCTGGCTCAACTGTTCCTGATTTCGATACAAAACATTGAGTTCCCGTAAGCGGGAATGGTGGGCTTCAAGTTCCTCAACACTGACAGTAGTACCCAAAATACCGCCAATATGCTTCATCCAACTAGCAATATCAGCACCAGAATGAGGCGTTGACAAAAAAACAATTCCCCTAGTATTTTCCACAATCGCCTGCCAGCGGGGATTACCAAAATCAGAGGCATGACGCAGCATTTGCTTAACCAGCAGTCCCCCCATACTATGGGTAATAAAAATAATTGGGCGTACACCAATTTCATAACTATCCAAAACTGCCAGGGTATTAGTCGCCCGATCCACTAGAGGCATAGTATTACCCTTCCATCTAAAAGCTTCTACCTCATACCCCAAAGACCAAATGCCCACATCTTTTAAATCTTTCCCCAACCAAAACGGCCAAGAATTCTGATCATTTTCATCTCGCCTTTCTTTTGGGTGCCAAGTACCTCGTGCATCACCCCCGAGGCCATGGACAAAAATCACATCCCCACGGCGAGAGGAATCCTCACCACCAGAAATTGCAATTAAATCGTTACCATCACTCACAGACTAACTCTCCGGGAATAAAAATTGTTATATAGCGCTACGCGCAAGGCTCCAGGGCAGAAGGCAGAAGGCAGAAGGCAGAAGGCAGAAGGCAGAATTTGAGAAAGTTCTAGCGATTTAGCTTGTCCTAACCTTAATACGTACTGCTATACAAACTCGTGTACTAATTCTTTCTCCCCATCTCCCCACTGCATTTTGCTATTCTATTCAATAACTACCGAATAAATTGGGAGAAATTCACAAGATGTTAAAAAAATCTCTCTATTCCCTAAAATGGTAACAAAAGAATCCCGATAAATTCAAAAAATACCAAGCAAACTGCGATTTTAGTTACGCTTGGGATCTATGGCGCAACTGGGGGCTCTCGAAACGGCAAAAGCTCATTCAAGCTGTGGCTGAGAACGAGAAACTCACCCCTGCTGGAGCCCAGGGGTGAGTAGTTCAAAATTGACTTGACAAAAAGACTGCCTTAAGCAATGATTATAGTTTTCCTGCTCGAGTTGTTAGCAAGCAATTCGATCAACCAGTTGCGGACAAGCAATCTGCTTATCAAGATACATATGCGGACAAGCAATCTGCCTATAAAGATACATATGTAGCTAAAAACAGGTTGCTATGATGGGAACCTATTTCAACAATCAACCGAGTTAAGCACTAGCTAAGATTCGGTAAATCAGGGTGCAATCTACTTAATAGGAATCATGCAACAAACGAACACTATTACCAAACCCAAGCATATTGTTTTAACATCTCACCCAGGTCGTTACTCTACAAAATCCTTACCAATTCGTTGGGGAGATAGTTCTCCCTCACAACGAGGGCCGATTGTAGGAACCTTGAGAAACCAAGCTCATCGCAATGTTATTGGTACTCATTCCGGCTCCTATTCAATTTATCGCGCCTTAGCAGTTGCCAGCGGAGCGCTCCAACCTAATCACCTTGCTGATCTTACCAACACTGCTCCCACCACCGTAATTGGCCCTCATCCCAGTTGGGCAGACGGCAATCGTATTGTTTCCCTCGATCCCTTTGGCGCAATGGTACATGAGGCTTATGCTGATTTGTATGAACAGGGATACGACATTCGACCTACCATCGCTGTTACTCAAGCCCACATTAAAATGCCAGAACTCCAAGATGCTATAGCCAAAGGGAACTTGTTGAGGGATGGTAAAGTTGTCAAAAGTGACGGCAGTTTAGTTGTCAATAAAGTAGCAATTGACCCGGTTTGGTATCTGCCGGGAGTTGCCAATCGACTCAACGTTGAAGAAAGTGACTTGCGCCATGCCCTCTTTCAGCAAACTGGTGGCATGTTCCCAGAATTAGTCACACGCCCAGATTTACAAGTATTCTTACCACCAATTGGCGGTATTACCGTTTATTTGCTGGGTGATATCGCAGCAATTACCGATCCTAAACGACAAGTTGCCGTGCGAGTACATGACGAGTGTAATGGTTCAGATGTTTTTGGTTCCGATATCTGTACCTGTCGTCCTTATCTAGTGCATGGACTTGAGGTATGTGCTAAAACTGCACAAGACGGCGGTGCTGGAGTCTTAGTCTACTTCCGCAAAGAAGGTCGAGCCTTAGGTGAGGTTACTAAGTTCTTGGTATACAACGCCCGCAAACGCCAGCAAGGGGGCGATAGCGCTGATGCCTACTTTAATCGTACCGAATGTGTTGCTGGTGTCCAAGATATGCGATTCCAAGAACTAATGCCTGATGTACTCCATTGGTTGGGAATTACGCAGATTGACAGATTTATCTCGATGAGTGACATGAAGTACAACGCCATCGTCAACTCAGGGATCAAAATTGTCAAACGCATCCCAATTCCAGAAGAATTGATTCCCGCTGATGCCCAAGTGGAAATTGCTGCCAAGACAGCAGCTGGTTACTACAGCGAAAAAAATGCACCGGATGATATTGCTCTGGCTAGCATTAAAGGGCGCTCTCTGCTACCTAGTTGAGAGTCAACGGAATCGGTAACTTCTCAACGATTAAGGTTTGGGAAGGTGATTTAAACCCCATTGCAGGGGAGGGAAAAAGAGTTCACAAAGGACTCTAACTCAACCCGATACCCCTCTCTCCCCTGCCGAAAGCCCCTTGTGAAGTCCCCTTTTTTTAAGCCAACTGTTATCAATCTTGAAGTAATAAATAACAACAGAAAAAGTATTACTTATTACTTATTACTTATTACTTATTACTTATTACTTATTTTCCCTCTCAAGGTTAATAGTTGTGAATAATGCCCAACAGCAACTGATCACTTACTTGAAGACACCAAAAGCAATTAGAGAAAGATGCAATCGCCTTTTTAAACTAGCCTATACTGACTCTTTACCTTACTTTTACTGTGATTTAAGTCAGCTAGACAAAGTTGCTAATTACGTCATCGAGGTTATACGGGAACAATACCCAGATTTGAATATCCCCTTTCACAGTCGCTGGCGACATTTTGAAGTTGGCAAAATCTTACGTTTAACTGAACTAGAGCATAAATTGTCAGGACTAACGCCTCTGGAAATAGCACAAACCAAGTTTGACCTAGTAATTGTCAGCGTCTTACTAGATGCAGGTGCTGGCGCTAATTGGCAATATCAAGAATCCGAAACTGGACTGGTATTTCGTCGTTCTGAAGGTTTAGCAGTAGCAAGCTTTCGGATGTTTTGTCAAGGCACTTTTTCTAGTGACCCAGCATACCCTTTACAAGTCGATGCCCAAGCCCTGAAAAAACTAACCCTAGAACAATTGGCTCAGGGTTTTCAGGTGAGTCAGGGCAATCAGCTTCTAGGTCTTGAAGGCAGGTTGTTACTGTTACAACGCTTGGGTCTCTCTATATCAAGATTACCCAAAATGTTTGGCGAAAGCCACCCACGTCCCGGTAATTTGGTCAACTATTTGCTCGATTTATCAACCTCTCCCCCTTCCTCTGTACCATTATCGACATCAGGAGTAGCAGACTGGGGGATACAAGTAACTGAAAAAAGACAAAAGCCATCTCCAGTAAAAAGTAAACTGTCTGCTAGTAGGGTTTTAACTGCTGTCTTAGAAGGATTGGGAAACATTTGGCCAGGAAGACTAGCGATCGCTAATGTAAACTTAGGTGATGTCTGGCTGCATCCTGCTCTTAAAGTGGAAGATGATAGTGATCACTATGTTCCCTTTCATAAACTCTCCCAGTGGTTAACTTACTCTCTTTTAGAACCGCTACAGGAACTAGGCATGGAAATTACGGAACTAGAGCAGCTAACTGGCTTACCAGAATATCGCAATGGTGGTTTATGTTTAGATTTAGGGTTATTGAAGTTGAAGGATACCTCGATTTTAAAGGAGCCTCAACTACCAGGCTCTGTGGCAATTGTTGAATGGCGTGCATTAACCGTTAGTCTACTAGACTCAATTGCGGTAGTTATTCGACAGCAACTGAAAATGAATTCACAAGAGTTGCCACTAGTGAAAATTTTACAAGGAGGAACTTGGACAGCAGGAAGAAAACTTGCAAATCAGTTGAGAGTAGGTGGTTCTCCCCCACTACAGATTAAGAGTGATGGTACAGTGTTCTAATAAGTTCATAGTTCATGGCTCATGGTTCATTGGGTTGGTATTCGGCAGTTGTGAAACACTTTCCCCATGAACAATCAACAATGTTTGCACAGCATACACGCAGCACCTACGATTGACAGTCTTTTCCGGTGAACATTTAATGATTTATAAAGTTTAGTCAGAAATCAACAATTAAGGTAAAATCATAATTCCTCTAAGCGTAGGATGAACTTAAATATATTACAGGAGTCGTGCTCGTAGCCCGCGCTATACTTCCCCGGAAGTTAGCATCGGGAGTATGTCACTACAAGGAAATAGCAATTGAGACAAAAGGAAAGAGCATGATTGCTCCAGTCAGGGTAATTAATCACCCATTTGTACAGCATAAGTTAACTTTGATGCGTCAGGGTCAAACTAGCACAGCAAAATTTCGCAGACTCATTAAAGAAGTAGGAATTTTGTTAGCTTACGAAGTGACACGTGACTTGCCTCTTAAGTATGAAACTATCGAGACACCCATTGCCCCGATGGTTGCTCCCATGCTTGCCTCAGAAAAAAAGATGGTAATTGTTTCAATTATGCGCGCCGGACAGGGGTTGTTGGATGGAATTCTAGAACTGATGCCCTCAGCACGTGTGGGACATATTGGATTATACCGTGATCCTACTACCCTTGTCCCCATTGAGTATTATTTGAAACTTCCTCAAGGACTAGAACAGCGGGATATATTGGTAGTTGATCCGATGTTGGCAACGGGTAATTCAGCAGTTGCCGCAGTTGACAGAATAAAAGAATTTGACCCTTTATCAATCAAGTTTCTCTGCTTGTTGGCAGCGCCAGAAGGAGTTGAGTATTTCCAGCAGCAGCACCCAGATGTGCCAATCTATACGGCTGCAATTGATGATAAATTAGACGACCATGGATATATTGTCCCTGGAATGGGGGATGTAGGAGATCGACTCTACGGGACAAAATAGATTAAATAGGGAAAGAATGCTACAAATAGTCTGGTTTTAAGTAATAAGTAATAAGTAATAAGTAATAAGTGACAATAAAAGCATTTATTATTTTTACAACTTATTGGTATTAGATGGCAAGGCACAAGACTCAATGAGTAGAACATCAGAACCAGGGTCGATTGATCGCTCGCAAGCAGATGAAGATTATCCTCTGAGTGCAGTTCCACCGGAGGCGCGTCAACCTATTTGGTCCCTTGCTCCCTTGCTAATTAGTTTTACCCTATATTCGGGAAATTTGTGGTTAGGAGAGATTTTTGGTTCAGCCTATCGCTTTTGGCCTGATTTAATTCGTACCGTCTTACTGGGTAACTTACTGGTGGGTGTATATGCCGCAGCCATAGCGTATATTGCTGCCAGTAGTGGTCTTAGTACAGCCTTGATGGCGCGTTTCAGTTTTGGTAACTTAGGATCGCACTGGGTAGATTTAATTCTTGGTATTCCCCAAATCCTTTTGTATGGCTGGGGCTCATCTATGGTAGCCCAGTTAATTAATCAAGTAGTAGGGTTGCCTTCATCTTTGAATTGGTTAATTATAATCTTTTTTACCTATGCCTTTTGTACCACTGCGTATATGGGCTATTTGGCAATGGATTGGTTTAGCCGTTTGGCTGTACCAGTTATGGTGATTTTGTTGATTTGGAGTCTGAGTATTGCCACAGGAGATGCTGGCGGTTTCTCAGGTTTACAAGCAATAGTACCCCAGAAACAATTATCCTTAGAAGAATTAATTACCCTCACCTTTGGTGTCTTAGTCTCTGGCGCTACTCAGGCAACTAACTTTAGTCGCTTTGCCAATAATGGTCGCCAAGCTGCCCAAGCTACCTTACTGGTATTCTTCCTAGGTAATAGTTTACTAATATTTGGCGGTGCTTACTGCACCCTAGTATATGGTACAGAACATTTTGTGCAAGTGATGACCCAGCAAGAATTATTAGTCTGGGGCTTGGCGTTCTTATTCCTGAATATGTGGACTACTCAGGATAAAATTATCTATTCCTTCTCAGTAGCAGCTGCTAATCTATTTCGCACTAAAAAGCGACATCGCTTGGTTTTTGTGGGAGCGACTATAGCTCTAATTTTGGCTTGGAGTGGCATAGATAATCCCATGAGTTACTTGTTGGATCTATTTGGCACCTTAATTCCTCCCATTGGTGGTGTGATCATGGCGGATTACTGGCTATGTTACCAGGGAAAATTTCCTTCTTTACAAAAGCAAACACCAGCTTATAACCTTCGAGGTATCCTTGCTTATGTAATTGCTTGTGCGATCGCTTTCTACGTACCAGGAATTAAACCGATAAATGGCATGATTGCAGCTGCAGTAATCTACTCACTCATGTTGGGTAAAAAAAGATAACTCAAGCGATGCTACAGCGAATGCTTAGTTACCATATTATTGAGCAAAAAGACAAAGAATACCGCTTTGAAGTGCCACTGGTTGAAATGTGGGTACGGGAGCGCCTGACTAGTTCATATGTACTACTTTAATACTCAAGTTCCCTTACCCCAAGGGAGATAGCGAAGGAATTAGAATTATGGCTATCTACAAATAGGGGTATAAACTCAAGCTAAATTTGGGCAATATATTTTCTCCCGATAATTCTATAGGAAGACTTCGCACCTCCACATCTTGCCCTTGACGATAAATTTCCACTTCCTGCTGTTGGGGATTAATCAACCATCCCAATATAACCCCTGCATCCATATACTCCTGCATTTTAGAATGCAGCATTTCTAAATCATCTGTTGCTGACCTTAGTTCAATCACAAAATCCGGTGCAATGGGGGGAAATTTGCGTTTTTGCTCCGGGGTTAGTGCCTCCCAACGTCCCTTTTGAATCCAAGCAGCATCAGGAGAACGATTGGCACCATTAGGCAACTTAAATACAGTAGAGGAACTGAAAGTATAACCGAGTTGAGTTTGCCGATTCCAAATGCCCAAATCGATAATTAAATCCGCTTCTCGATTGCCGCTTTCACCTCCAACAGGTGGCATAATGATTAATTCTCCTTTGGCAGTTCGTTCAAACTGTAACTGGCGGTTATTTTGACATAACTGATAGAACTGCTCGTCTGTCAGTTCAACGGTGTCTAAATTTAATGCCAAAGGAGTCATAGCCGCTAATTCTCTCATATCAGCCATCATACGGCAATCTAGAACAAAGGAAAGGTAAACAAACTATACTGACCTAGTCATAGCCATGACAGCATTGACCGTAAAGCATCAATCAATGTCTCCCAACACCTCGTCTAGGGAGTAGGTTTCATTGTTTTTTATCTGTTGAAGGGATCTTTGAAGACTTTCTCTAAATTCGGGAATTGACAATAATTCTACGGTTTCCTGTAAGCTTTCATACTCTTTATATGAGATAAGTACCGCAGAATCCCTAGCAGATTCTATCTGATAGACTTTATTTTCTTCGGTGACTAATTTAAGCATATTCTCAAAGTCTTCTCTGGCAGCAGCAGCAGTCAATTTTTCCATCTTCCTACCTCTTTTTGGCATAGTTTACCTAAATCCATTGTAGTGTGGACATTGCCTGACATGCACCGCCTCCTGAAAGTGCGATCGCACTCGATACTCATTTTTTCAGAATCAATGATAACCTATTCTTTTAGGGTGTTAATCCGACGATAGTGTTTGAATTTTTTAGCTCTATCAAAAGCTTCTGTACTAGGAGATAAAATTTCTACGATTAAACAAGGATAATATATGATCTTTCTCGCTTTTTTATCGCGTGGGTCACAACTCACCATTACATCGGGATAGTGAATGTCGGGAAAATCCGTGTCCAGGACGCAACTCCTGAGAGATTGAGAATTGCGATCGCGCCCTCTTCCTTATGCTATAGCGCTACGCGCAAGGCTCCAGGGCAGAAGGGGTGAATTTGACAAAGTTTTAGCGATTTAGCTTGTCCTAACCTTAATACGTACTGCTATATAAAGAGAAGATCAGTTTGACACTCCCCGGAATAATGTAAAGACTTGTAACAATTTCGCTTACTGATTGGTGGTTTCTATTTTGGAGATGTCTATTTTAATTTCTTCAATTGGTCGCACCACTTCGGTAGTAGTTCTGCTCAGCCTTAATTGACCAATTGCTTTAAATGTCAGTTGTAGTTTGGGAGTAGTTTCTAGAGTACCATAGATACCTTTGAGCATCTGAATTTGGCTAAGGCTGTGGGTGGTAACTACTGATTGAGCTTGATATTGGGTGGCTGATGAGAAGTTATAATTTTGGATTAATTGCTCTTGATTGGTCAAGATCATGCCAGTGACTAGTGAGGCAAATTTTTCGATGTTACCTAAGTCAGCATCACAGATATCAATGAGAAATTCTTGTTGAAATTCTCGAATAACTGTAATTTCTTGACCTGCTTCTTAAGGGAGTGGCTTTGTGGAAGTGAGTTCTCTATAGTTTTGAGAGATGTCTAATTTACTGGGGTAGATAGCAATCAGTGGTAGGGATTCTAAATGTTAAGTTGACTAATAGATGATGGATAAATTGTTCAACCGTTAATCGAAATACTCGACGCAATTATAGTTGTTTGAATCCTCCAAATTGTTCAACCGTATTATTCTTCTACAATACTCATGAGGTACATATAATTTTCTTCTTAGTTTCCTGTTAAGAGTTACCTAAAAAAAAACTTGTACCTCACTCAATTGAAGACTGCTATATTTTGTGGCAGAAACCATGATTAAACTTTTCTACATAGCGAGAGCGAAAATCTGCTGTGCGGATAAGTTGAACTGGGGGAAAGTAGGGGAAATAATTGGAGTGTTTTCTATAAATGGATTCATCTGATATTCTTCATCCACCAAAGTACAAACAAAAAGTGTTGGTTGTTTAGGGTTGCCGATGAACTTTCTCGCCCCCAAGGCTGCGTAATCGAGAATCCAATATTCTTTAATGCTCATTTCTTCATAATCTCGCAGTTTATTGTAGTAATCGTCACGCCGATTAGTTGAAACAACTTCGACGATTAATTTAATTGAATCAGGATTTTGGATAATCGATTCGCTCTCCCACCGAGATTCCGCCTCAATAACTTCTTGATTCAAAACAATGATGTCGGGCTCATAACCTGATTGTTTGCGCTTGGGCTTGACAATTGATTCTCTAGGAATAGTCCAAATTCCGCCTTTGCCCATCTGCCTGATAGTTATCAATAGTTGCTCAATAAGGGAACCTGTTAGATTGGAATGTTTTCCCCTTGGCTTGGGTATTTCAATAATGACTCCATCATGCAGTTCATAGCGGGCTGGGGAGTTTTCGGGATACCAGCTGATAAATTCATCAAAGCTGTATAGTTTTGGTTCAGTTTGGGCTTGAGTCATATTTTTTTCTTAGGATGTAATGAGTGTCGCGCCAATATGTAAAGATCTAAGAAATCGTTGTTTAGTTGCATCTAAAGATGAAAATTAATTTAGGTTCCTGATACTCTATTCAGCAATATCTAAATTTCAATCGGTGCGATTTATTAATTGATTTGAAGTTTTGAGTAAATATGTATGGTTATTTTCATCTATAATTCTTATGATTACATCAACTTCAACCCCTGGTTCCCATTTTGGTCCTCCTCTAGCAACTTTTTCTAACAGAGATGGAGTACTGTTACTAGCTATTTGCTCTTCTTTGATAAACTCAGTTTCCCAAATTTCTTGACCATTAATTATCCATAATTTATCAGAAATAATAGAAGGGGGAAATTCCATACTATCTTGGGCTTTAATCCTAATCACAGCTATCAGTGGTTTGCCGTCTGGTGGGCTAATGGGCATAAAGTCACGCCACAGATAAGTTTCTAGGGTTAATTGAGTATTTTGTACTTCTATTTGCTCTGGTGCTGATTGGAGTGTGTCCATAGGATAATTACCAGATATTTCTCGGGCTTTACACCCTAGGTTAAATAAAGCAACTATTATCAGCGGTAATAAGGTTGCAAGTATTTTAGGATTGACTTTTAACATTGCACTATTTTTGTGTTTTGCTATTTTTATGGCAGTATGTTAAAGTTACAAATAAAGACGCGGGGACACGGAGACACGAGGACACGGGGACACGGGGACGCTCCGGATAAATTGGATGTGGATTTAACCACAACCAATTTTATGCACCGCAAGTGACGGTGGGGTATTTGACCCATATTAATTTCGATAAAGGTTACGTTACTTTGAAATAAATTTAATAGCAATAATATTTTACACTCAAACAGTTGCCTATTTATCAAAGTAGTGTTCTTTGTTTGGATCGTTGTATTCAGACAGTCAAGTATATTTGCCAGAGCCAACTAGAATGATCGATACTATTAACATTATCTTTATTTTATCAATTATACTCAATATCTTACTTGTCGGCTTAGGTCTTAGTTTTATTGCCAAAAAGGGCGGTATATCTTATTTACTAAGCAAGTTGGCTTTTAGTGCTAGTGGTCAGTTATATGAAAATTATTACTACCATGAAAAGAAAAGTCACTTTGAAAGTTTACCACCAATAGATTCAGCAATAGTCTTTGTAGGAGATAGTCTAACTGATAGTTGTGAATGGTCTGAGTTATTTCCAGGGCAAATAATCATAAATCGTGGGATCTCTGGGGATAGGACAGATGGGGTATTAAACCGGGTAGATGAAATAGTTAGGTCTAAACCTCAGAAGATTTTGATTATGGTAGGAATCAATGACCTAGTTCAAGGTAAGAAGTTAGTAAATGTAATTAATAACTACAAGTTGATTCTAGAAAAGTTTCAATTTCAACTACCAGACACAGAAGTTTTAATTCAAAGCGTTTTGCCAATTAATAGCCCTAAGGCTTGGGAGGCTAAACAAATAAAGCTTAATAATAATAAGGTAATTGCTATGAATACTAAACTAAAAGCTTTAGCTCAAGAATTTTCTTTTCAATATCTAGATTTGTTTTCTTCTTTTTTAGATACAGATAATCAATTAGATCTTCGCTATACACTAGATGGTATCCATTTGAATGGAGAAGGTTATTTGCATTGGAGAAAAAGCATTGAGAAAAATATAGTAAATTAATGAAAATAAATTTTTGTCAAGCTACTTTACTGTACAAGTATTCCTAAGCCTTAATTTAAGGAGCTAACCTTTGAATTTTCCAAGCAGATTCAACATCTAAGCGAGAATATAAAAATCGATCATGTAGTCGATTTGGTCTACCTTGCCAAAATTCAAAACTATCAGGTACAACTCGATAACCACCCCACGCCGAAGGTAGAGGGATTTCTTGGTTATTAAATTTGCGTTTGATTTCATCAAATTTCAATTCTAGTATTTTGCGGGAAGAGATTATTGTACTTTGTTGCGAACACCAGGCTCCGATTTGACTACCTCTGGGACGAGTGGTGAAATATTTGAGAGATTCGGCAGTGGAAATTTTGGCAGCATTACCAGAGATTTGTACCTGACGTTCTAAGGCTATCCAGAAAAACAATAACGAGACTTGGGGATTTTCTTCGATTTGGCGGGCTTTTTTACTTTCGTAGTTAGTGAAAAAAACAAACCCCTGGTGATCAAAATACTTCAGAAGTACTATGCGTTGTGATGGTTTAGCTGTAGCTGAAGCTGTTGCTAAACTCATGGCATTGGGCTCTGGTAGATTGGCATCACAAGCTTGTTGAAACCACAATTCAAATTGCTTAAAAGGATCTTGATTAAGTTGTTCTCTTCTTAGACCTTCTAAGGTGTACTCTGTTCTTAAATTGCTGATATCAATATTGCGATCGCTCATAAGTTCAAGTTCTCTTTTTACCACTGGCGTTTAGATGCATTATCTGGACGAGTATCTGCCAGAAATCTAATTGTAGAGAGTTCTTGAGTATTTTCGGAGAGTTCTAATGAATTTATTTTTTTTCTACTATTGAGAGAAATAAAATTAATCAAAGATAGGCTTGATCAGGAGTAGAATAAGAAGTAATATTTAAAGCGAGTCAGCGCTTAGGCATACTCTCCTAAGCGCTGACTCAAACCGCAAACCCAATGGAGGAGCAATAACAATGACTCCAAACCCCTTGTGGGGACTTGCTATATTGAGGATTGTTACATCCTGGGTCAATCTTGTCACAGCTTTCTACAGGAATGAAGACTCGTTCAGGCTTACATCCTGCATTTTAGCTGCCCTAGACAGCTTGATCCTTGCCTTATCAATCCTACATCCTAGCAATTAGCTACGCGGTAGCTAGACAATGGGGCTGAGTGGCTTTAACTCAGTCCTATTGTTTTACTTATCTAATTCTATGATTCTATAGAACCATAATGGTGACTGACTTGGGAGATAACTTATAACTGGCTTATACCTGACTTAACTAAATACATACCTGACTTATGCCTGAGTTTAAGCGTGAAATAGCGATATTATATATGTAGATTCCTTTGGATAAACTATGCCGCGATCGCTCAGAGTAAAAACAGACTACATTGACAGGGTTAAATCAGCAGTTCGGCGTAACGGTTATCCCAGACAAAAAGACTTGGCTGAAGATTTAGGACTTGCTCTCAACACTGTCGGCAACTTCCTCAATGGCAGAGCAGTTGATGTTCTCAACTTTCAGGAAATCTGTAGGGTATTGGGTCAGGATTGGCAAGAGATTGCCCTTTTAGAAGAGAAAAACAACAGTAGTCAATCTACCCTTAAAGACTTTGAGTCAGAAGTAGTCATTACTGAAACCTATCACGATGAGGAGGAATCTTTTATTTATGTAGAAAGACCTCCCATTGAAGAGCTTTGTTATGAAACTTTGTTGCAGCCCGGTTCCCTAATTAGGATTAAAGCACCTAGCTTGATGGGTAAAACTTTACTAATTTCTAAGGTTTTGGATAAATTAGCCAAACAAAACTTTAGGAAGGTTTATTTAAACTTTCATCTGGCAGAGGAAAAAGATTTTGGCAATTTAGAGAAATTTTTGAAGTGGTTTTGCGTAAGTGTTAGCCAAAGTTTAGGATTAGAAAATAAATTAACTGATTACTGGGATGGAGAATTTTCTACTAGCAAAGTAAATTGCACAATCTACTTTGAAAAGTACCTGTTAGCTAAAAACAACAAACCATTAGTTTTATGCTTAGATGAAGTTGATCGAGTTTTTGATAAACGTGAAGTTGCTGGTGATTTTTTTGGTCTCTTAAGAGCTTGGCACGAACAAGGAAGAGTTAGCACGATCTGGAAAAGGCTGCGTTTGGTAGTTGCCCATTCAACAGAAGTTTATATACCACTCCATATTAATGAGTCGCCTTTTAATGTAGGGGTGCCAATCGAATTACCAGAGTTTACACTAGAACAGGTAAGAGATTTAGCAAAACTTCATGATCTAGATTGGACAGATGCCCAGGTAAAACAGCTGATGGAGATGGTGGGGGGGCATCCCCATTTAGTTGAACAAGCTTTCTCTCACCTTAAAGTTAATAAGAAGATTTCCCTCGAACAACTCTTGGAGACAGCAGCAACAGAAGAGGGTATTTATAGCAGTCATCTGCGGCGACTTTGGCGCGTTATTGAGCAGCAAACAGAATTGCTAGAAGCCCTCAAGAAGGTTGTTACCACTGACACTTCTGACACTTTAGTATCACTAAAACCGATACTGGCATATAAATTACATAGTACGGGATTAGTAGATTTGAAAGGAGATCAGGTAATGACTCGCTGTAATTTGTATCGCCAGTATTTTAGGAATCGCATCGAGGTATTATGAGTTCAGGAATTATTCTTGGAACAGGAGCTTACTTTTGACAGTATCTGGAAAACCTCTCTGTTGCTCTCCAGAGAGGCTTTAATCCTATGCGTTCCAATTCCTTCGAGTAAATAAAAATAATTCCTTAATTTCCGCCACCCCTATCGTTGGAATTAAGACTGGTGGAAAAGATAGTGGAGAGGTTAGTATTTTATCTTAAGTTTTGCCTACCTATTTAAAACTGAATCTTTGACTGTAAAGTCTCTACTTTCATCCACATCCATGAACAGAGGAAAAAGTCCAGTCTTCAAATATCAAGTTGGAGGCAGTCTTCCAGCTAATGCCCCCACCTATGTCAAACGACACGCAGACGAAGAACTATATAACGCCCTCAAGGCTGGAGAATTTTGCTACGTCTTAAACTCCCGGCAGACGGGCAAGTCTAGCTTGCGGGTAAGAACCATGCAAAGACTCGAAGCGGAAGGCTTCGCCTGTGCTGCTATTGATTTGACAATGATTGGTACTCAACAAGTTACTCAACAGTCTTGGTATGGAAGCCTAATTAGGATTCTTTTAGAGCGTTTTCAACTATCAGAAAACTTTAATTGGCAAAGTTGGTGGCAGGAGAGGGAAATGCTACCACCACTACAGTGTTTCAGGGAATTTATCGAACAGATATTGTTGGTAGAAGTTGCTAAAAATATTATTATTTTCATAGACGAAATTGATAGTGTTCTCAATCTAGATTTCCTAACCGACGACTTTTTTGCCTGGATTAGAGCTTGCTATAACCAGCGCGTTGATAAGCCGGAATACCAACGCCTCACCTTTGTGCTACTGGGAGTCGCTACCCCCTCTGATTTGATTCAAAATAAAAACCAGACGCCGTTTAATATTGGTAAAGCAATTACCCTCAATGGTTTTGACTACCATGAAGCCCAACCTTTAATTAATGGATTAGTGCGCCGAGCCAGTAATCCTCAAACCGTATTGAAAGAAGTATTGAAATGGACAGGAGGTCAACCATTTCTCACCCAAAAGCTTTGTCACTTTATTCGCAAAAGGCAATCTCAGATACCAGCAGGAAGTGAGAGTATACAGATTAGAAAATTGGTAAGAGTCCACTTTCTTGAATCTTGGGAAGTAAGAGATCAACCAGAACATTTAAAAACTATACGCAATCGCCTCCTGAGAAACAAACCATTTGCTGGGAAACTTTTGGGACTCTATCAGCAAATTTTACAACGAGGAGAAATTGTCGCTGATTACACTCCAGAACAGATAGAATTGCGATTGTCAGGATTAGTGGTTAAACAGACTGGAAAACAACATGATCAACCTGTACTGAAGGTTTACAACCGCATTTATAAGTTTGTTTTTGACCAAAATTGGGTTGATCATGCCTTTGCAGATTTGCGGCCCTATGCTAGGGAGATTAAAACTTGGTTAGCTTCCCATTGTCGGGATGCATCTCAGTTATTGAAGGGAGATAGATTGCAAAGTGCACTGAGTTGGGCATTGAATAAAAGTTTAAGCAATGATGATTATAGGTTCTTGACTACTAGCCAAGATTGGGAAAAACGAAAAGTTCAAAAAGCTTTCGAGGAAGTTCAGAAATATTCAGAGGCACGAAGGCAGGGCAAACATAATCCCGTACTAAGTAATGACGAAGGTAACTTCTATGTATTTCTTGACAAACTTGCCCCGGAAAGCTTTAAATATGTCGTCTCTAATATTGAATTAGACTTCGGAGTGTTTAATCAAACCCTGTCGATGATGAATGATATTGTGGAAAGCCAAGGGTTTGATGAAGTTCTTCATGAGATGTTGCGTTCCATCACTTTAAAAACAGGGGAAATTCTAAATGCAGATCGCACAACTATTTTTTTATTAGATCAAGAAAAAAATGAACTCTGGTCGATAGTCGAAAAGGGTGATGGCAGTGACATAGAAGAAATTCGTATTTCCCGAGATCAGGCAATTGCTGGAGAAGCAGCCACAACCAAAAAACTAGTTAATATCCCCTACGATTTCTATGATGATCCTCGCTCTAGTATAGCCAGGGAAATTGATAAAAGAACTTTATATCGCACCTACAGTCTATTAGCTCTACCACTATTGGATGAAGAAGGAGATTTAGTAGGGGTTATCCAATTACTCAACAAGTTAAAACTATCCCACTCTCAAGAAACTACCGTAACTGAAAAAATTGATCTAGATAAAAGAATTGATCGCAATGGCTTTACATCAGAAGATGAAAGATTGCTCACTGAATTTGCCCGTTCGATTCAACTAATTCTCAAGTCATCCAAGATGTTTTATAAGGCAGCTCAAAAGCAAAGGGAGACTTCAGCACTGATGAATGCTACTCAATCCCTCGGTAGAAGTAGCTTGGATCTTGATGAAACCCTCAAGAAGGTTATGGATGAGGCTAAAAAGCTAATCAATGCAGATATTGGTACTGTTTGGCTGCTAGACTCTGATCACAATCAGCTATATGCAAGACTCTCCACCGCTGATGGTACTTTCCAAGAAAAACGCATCTCCCAAGGAGAAGGCTTCGCCGGTGAGGTAGCACAAACTCATCAGCCGCTAAGAATTCCCTTTGACTTGTATGATCATCCTAATTCAAAGACTGCCCAGCAAAACGATCAAGAAAGTGATTATCGCAGCTGTAGCATGTTATGTATGCCTGTGTTTGACGCCAATAGTGAGTTGATTGGCGTTACTCAATTAGTAAATAAGAAGAAAAAAGGTGGCTTTTCAGACTATGACCCTAGGGATTGGCCAACAGCACCTGAGTGTTGGAGAACAAGTTTTGATCATAAAGATCAAAAGTTGATGGAGGCATTTAATATTCAAGCTGGTGTTGCGATCCAAAACGCCAAGCGTTTTGATACAGTCAAGCGGGAAATACAAAAACAACGAGAGCTTTTTTGCAGCGCTCCTCAGGGATTAATCTTCACTAGACATTTTAATAGAGCCAAGCAGCAAATACAAAAACAACGAGACCTTTTTTATAGCGCTCCTCAGGGATTAATCTTCACTGATAGAACAGGTAAAATTACCCTAGCTAATGAATTGGCAAAGTCGTTACTTGGTCAGTGGGATATAGAGTATAAGTCTTTGCGTGAGTTGGTTTTGGTTAAAGATGGTAACTTTGACCAGTGGTTTGATGCAGCTTTGGCAGCTAAGGATGAGGCAGAACATGAGCAATTCTATCCAGCTCAAATTATACTGTCCCCTGCAACTGGATCAGAACACAGTGTCGATATAAAAATTATCTCGTTTCCCAATGCCCGCAACGCTAATGAAATCTCCGCGATCCTGGTCATCATTAATGAAATTAGTGCTGAAGCCCAACACTGATGGCTAAAACTAGATTATTAGACATTTTGATTATCCTGAATTTGCTTAGTTTTTGGTAGAACTATGAGAAACTAGTGTTTCACGCGCAATCAAGGCGCTATCGCCACATCCGGCGCTTGAAAGACGGGGGTTTTGCTTTAAATTTGGATAAACTCATGATTGAACAAGCTTTGATATATGATGATTACTTCGTCCCAGATGCCGAGAAACTTGTTACTGAAGACGATACCCCCGTGGATAATTTTGCCTCCGCCAAACAGCAACGCCTCTTAGTTAGCTCTGTTTATAGTTCGCAGCAGGAAAAAACTTTTCTAGCTGAATCCAATGTCGGCATTTTCCATACCGCTAACCAACCAGCAATTGTGCCGGATGTATTCCTCAGTCTCAATGTTAGTGTGCCTGAGAATTGGTGGGATAAACAAAACCGCTCTTATCTAGTTTGGCTGTTTGGTAAACCGCCAGAAGTAGTAATTGAAATTGTCTCTAATAAAGTAGGTGAGGAACTAGGAGACAAACTAAATATTTATGAACATATGCGAGTAAGTTACTACATTGTCTATGATCCCTCTGGGCAGTTGGGAGAACAACTACTGCGCATCTATGAACTCAGGGGCATGCGCTACTGTGAAACTAAAGAAACTTGGTTGGAGCAAGTAGGTTTAGGTTTAACTCTTTGGGAAGGGGAATTTGAAGGCAGGCAGGATTTATGGCTGCGCTGGTGTGATAAGGAAGGGAAGGTTCTAGCTACTGGCGATGAGCGTGCTCAACAAGCTGAACAAAAGGCTCAAATACTTGCAGATAAATTACGGGAATTGGGTGTAGATCCAGACTCACTTTAGCATTAAGGGGGAGACGCCCAGAGGTGGAAAGTAAATTATAGGAATTACCGGTAAAATACCTATTATGGCATAACTAGCTCCCCATCTCCCCACTCCCCATCCCCCCCTCTCCCCATCAACCTGTCTCTAACCAAACCCAGCTGCTGATTCTGGTTCAGACCAAAGCAAACGCCAGTGCTTTGTCCATATATTACTCAAAAACTGATAACTTTGCTCTTGATATTGTTTTTCGTACTTTTTGTAGTCGGCTTCAATGGCAAACCACAATTGCCGTAACTGTTGCCAGGTAGAACATTTTTGAATTTGACAGGCAGTGGCATTGAGCCACTGTTGTAATTTGCGATAACTGATGAATTGTCCACCTCGATCGCGGCGATGGACAAAAACAACATATTTCCAACATTCGACGCGCACAATTAACTGTTTTGGTATTTTTAGAAGTTGTGCGAGCGCCTTTATAGTAATGCGAAATTTTTGGGCTGGTTGGAGGCGGGTAAATAAACTGGTCATGATTTAAGTAATAAGTAATGAGTAATAAGTAATAAGTATTAAAGACGCGGTGACACGGTGACTCTGGGACGCGGAGATGGGGAGATGGAGAAACAATTTCATGCGCCGTCTCTAGGATGTTTGAATCAATTAATAAGTAATAAGTGATAAGTAATAATTTTGAGGACTATGAGTGTAAACTCAGAATCTTGTGCCACTTTTGGTAAACTACTTTAACCGCCCGTAAATCAATTTCCACCGCTAATAGCTTGCATTCCATTTAATGGACCCAAATCTACTTAAAACAAGCTTTTAGTCCTCTTGGAGAGGACTTAAGCTATTAGTCTGGGGTTTGAACCCCAGGCGGGTGAATAGATTGGTGTAAAATCTGAGTAAACACAAACAAAATCCTGAATAAGATTAGTTTAAACAACCAAAAGCTAGAACCTTTTATATAAAGATTGTTCCGCCTTAAGTTAATAGCCATTTAAACCATTCTTACTTATTACTTATTACTTATTACTTATTACTTATTTTGATATTTCCTCGGTCTGGGGAAGATTTGAACAGATCAAAAGGCGTATTTTCAGAACTCATAATCACACTCTAAATAGGTAAGAATACCTAAAATCTGAAGCCGCCCCACAGCATAGCAAAGTGAGGCGGCTTTTGCGGAGTGTAAAATTCGCAATAGCCTCCGGACTGTGCGGATGACAGTTTGGGGTGATGTTCCATGGGGGTGTTATTAGCACTCCTATGGGACGCTTCGATATTTTAGGCCAGTTGAGAAAAAAGAATACCTTATGTTGTGGATCTTGGCAAGGGGATATGCAGTCTTTGTTCATTGCTCATGGTTCATTGCTCATGGTTCATGGTTCATGGTTCATTGCTCATGGTTCATTGGAGTTGTTTGTCAGCTAGTCTTGCAGCCTGCTTTTAAATTGTCTAGATTATTCTGACTCCTGCCATTCACTGTTGATTAACCTGATTAACCCTCCGCAGTGATATATTTTTTGTCGGCATTCATTACCGCTATGAGAATAGTTTAAGAACAGATGGAAAAACTGGCTCCTCTGTAGTCTTCTGGCACAATTGAGATACACGCCAATCGGCATCTACAGATGATTTTTAAAAACACACTTCAAAACCCTAAACAAACCAACTGGAAACTGATCATCAAGGAATTTGAAGCAGCAATTGGCAAAAACGGTGTCATCCGCCGCAAAGAAGAATTACTCACCTACGAATGCGATGGTTTAGCCGCCTATCGCCAAAAACCAGCCCTGGTAGTGCTGCCGCGAACCACCGAACAAGTAGCCCAGGCAGTAAAAATTTGCGATCAACATCAAATCCCTTGGGTAGCGCGGGGGGCTGGTACAGGTTTATCTGGTGGTTCCCTACCAGTGGAAAATTGCGTTTTAATTGTCACTGCCTTAATGAAACGCATCCTCGATATTGACCTTGAAAATCAGCGGATTGTCGTGCAACCTGGTGTAATCAACAACTGGGTAACTCAAGCAGTCAGTGGTGCTGGTTTCTATTATGCCCCTGACCCTTCCAGTCAAATTATTTGCTCAATTGGTGGTAATGTTGCAGAAAACTCCGGCGGCGTCCATTGTCTCAAATACGGTGTCACCACTAACCACGTCATGGGATTAAAATTAGTTCTCCCTGATGGCTCAATTACAGATGTGGGAGGAGCAGTACCAGAAATGCCCGGTTATGACCTCACGGGTTTATTTGTTGGTTCCGAAGGCACTCTCGGCATCGCTACAGAAATTACCCTCCGTATTCTCAAAACACCAGAATCAATTTGTGTTCTGCTGGCAGACTTTAATAGTATCGAAGCAGCTGGTGCTGCTGTTGCCGATATTATTGCCGCTGGGATTATTCCAGCTGGCATGGAAATGATGGATAACCTCAGTATTAACGCCGTTGAAGATGTGGTGGCAACTGGTTGTTATCCCAGAGATGCCGAGGCAATTTTACTGGTGGAACTTGATGGTTTAGAAGTAGAAGTGGCCACTAATAAACAGAAAGTTGCCCAACTTTGTAAACAGAATGGGGCGCGTAACATTACTACAGCTAATGACCAAGAAACCCGCCTAAAATTATGGAAAGGACGTAAAGCCGCCTTTGCTGCCGCAGGACATATGAGTCCAGCTTATTTTGTCCAAGACGGAGTAATTCCCCGTACTCAACTGGCAGGAGTTCTCAAAGAAATTGAAGTCTTGAGCCAAAAGTATGGCTATCGCATTGCCAATGTATTTCATGCCGGGGATGGCAATCTTCACCCACTCATTCTTTACGATAACTCCGTTGAAGGAGCATTAGAAACAGTAGAAGAATTAGGGGGAGAAATTCTCAAACTCTGCGTTAGGGTAGGGGGCAGTATTTCTGGAGAACATGGTATCGGTGCTGATAAAAACTGCTACATGCCTGAGATGTTCAGTGAAGCGGACTTAGAAACCATGAAATGGGTAAATCAGGTATTTAATCCCAAGGGTTTAGCCAATCCAGGTAAAATCTTCCCTACACCCCGTACCTGTGGAGAATCAGCTAACCTTCAAAAAATAAAGCAATTTGAGGGAGCACAGGTATTTTAAATTTAAATAGTAAAAGGAAGGGGATAAATACTGTTTAAGTAATAAGTAATAAGTAATAAGTAATAAGTTAAGAGGGAATAGGAAATAGGGAGAAACCTCTAATTGAAATTAGAGGTTTTTAATTGAATTCAAAAGCATTGATGGAAAAATGTTATAAACTACTATTTTTCTTTTGCTTTTTGATTTCTACCTTTTGACTTGCACAGTTTAGAACTGGTGACACTAATAAGCTGAAAGTAATAAGCTTGACTTATTACTTATTACTTATTACTTATTACTTATTACTTAAGCAGCAAGACTAGGATTCTTCCGCAAGTATTCCTCAAGAGCTTCCGAGCCACCAATCAGCTGCCCATCAATAAATACTTGGGGAGTACTAGTTGCCCCAGCAACAGCGCGTAAAGAGCGAGTAGTAATATCTTTACCCAAGATAATTTCCTCGTAATCAATACCTCGATCCTTTAAAGCTGCTTTGGCACGGGCGCAATAGGGACAGCCAACTTTGGAAAACATTGTCACCAGTTTAGGCTTAGCCGCGTTGGGGTTAATATAATTGAGCATTGTATCTGCATCAGACACTTCATAGGGATCCCCCTCAACTTCCGGTTCAATAAACATCTTTTTGATTACGCCATCCTCAACTAACATTGAATAGCGCCATGATCTTTTGCCAAAACCCAGGTTATCTTTATCCACTAGCATTCCCATGCCTTCAGTGAAATCACCGTTACCATCGGGAATTAGCCTGACCTGTTTAGCGTTTTGTTCTTTGCCCCACTCATTCATCACAAAAGTGTCATTAACTGAGATGCAGATAATCTCATCAATGCCATTTTGTTTGAATACTCCCGCCAACTCTTCGTAGTGGGGTAGGTGGGAAGATGAACAAGTGGGCGTAAATGCCCCTGGTAGAGAAAATACTATAACTTTCTTGCCAGAAAACAGCTCACTAGTAGTAACATCGACCCATTGGTCATTGCTGCGGGTGTGAAATGTGACATTGGGTACTCTTTCGCCTTCACGATTTTTCAGCATCTGTTTTGCTCCTGGCTTCTATAAAGTTTGTTATGAGTTTTCCCAGCTTGAGCGTACTCATGATGAGTATGACTTGTCAAGTAAGCTGTTACGCATTTAAAAAAGTCGAATTTACAAAATTTGTCAAAGGCTTTATTTAACCTTCTTGAAGAAATCTAGACATTTCAAGAATTACTGCCAGACTGGTGATGTTTCTAGTACTCGGCTGTAGGAGAATGGGCAGTGAAATATGAAATTCGCTACAAGCCAGCCTTTGCGGCAATTTTTGTCACCCTTGAACCTGGTGATCGCATCACGGCTGAGGCAGGGGCAATGACCAGTATGGATGGTCAAATTACAATGAAGACTGAATTTTCTGGAGGTTTTTTCTCTGCCCTGCTCAAAAAGTTTTTTGGTGGAGAAACCCTATTTGTTAATAGCTTTAGCAATCGCACTCAGCAACCTTTAAATCTGGTTCTTACCCAGTCTACTATTGGTGATATTGTTGGTGTCGAGTTGAAGGGGCGCGCACTGTGTTTTCAACCTGGTGCCTATATTGGTCATACATCTGGAACTAAGCTTGGTGTTGCTTGGGCAGGTTTTAAAAGTTGGTTTTCTGGGGAAGGACTTTTTAAACTTAAAGTCAGTGGTCAAGGCATAGTTTTCTTTGGAGCTTATGGCGGTTTGAGCCAAAAACGCATTCGTGGAGAATTTATTGTCGATACTGGTCATTTAGTTGCCTATGAACCACAAATTAGGATGAATGTTAAACTGGCTGGTGGCTGGTTGGGTTCTGTAACTTCAGGAGAAGGATTTGTAAATCGGCTTAAAGGTAGTGGCGAAATTTATTTACAGTCTCGCAGTATTGATGGTTTAGTAAAGTATTTACGCCCCAAACTCCGTTAATCAATTAAGTAGCTCAAAGTCCAACTTTTAACTTGGCTGAACGTTAAGATGAGAAGAGCCAAATGGATATAGAATTAAGATATCAACCAGATAGTGCGATCGCTCGTATCCTACTGGATGCTCATGAAGAATTAGTGGCAGAAGCTGGCTGCATGATTGCCATGAGTAGTAATATCAATGCCAGCACCACCTTGCGACAGGGTCAAGGAGGTGGCATTCTTGGTGGGCTAAAACGCTTGGTGGGTGGTGAATCATTGTTTTTAAGTGTTTTTCGCTCTCCTGTTGCCGATAGCGAAATCTTTCTAGCTCCCAAATTACTGGGTGATATTTTGCTTTATGAAATGAATGGTCAGGAGTTAGTCGTACAGGCAACTTCTTATCTTGCTAGTGCTTCAAGTGTTGATATTGATTTAGGTTTTCAAGGCTTTAAATCTTTGTTTTCTGGAGAATCAATTTTCTGGTTAACCGTAAGTGGTTATGGTTCTCTGTTACTAAACTCATTTGGTGCAATTTATGAAATCCCAGTGAGAGGAGAATATATCGTTGACACAGGTCATATTGTTGCCTTTGAAAAAAGCCTCACTTTTGAAATAACTAAACCTGGTTCTAGTTGGATTGGTGCTTTTCTTGGTGGAGAAGGACTAGTTTGCCGCTTTAAGGGAGAAGGAAAAGTCTATTGCCAAACTCACAATCCTGGTGCTTTTGGTTCGCAAATTGGTTCTCAATTACCACCTCGATAGAGATAGCCAATTAGTCAATAAAAAAATATACCATCGAGCAGAAGGAGATGGGGAGATGGGGAGAATAATGGTTATGTTATGTTTCTAAGTAAATTGGATAATTTATTTCTTGGAGTTCCCTTACAGAATATCCCCTTGCTTAAAAGTAGGAGATTTAACGATGAGTAATGAAATTGCCTATGAAATTGAACATTCACCTGCATATGCTTCCTTGATTCTCAACTTACAGGAAAATCAAACTGTTTTCATTGAATCAGGAGCGATGGCAGCCATGGACTCTAGCATCAAAATGAAATCAAAGGTGCGAGGGGGATTTAGTAAAGGCTTGGGTCGAATCTTCAGTGGTGAGTCATTTTTTGTGAGTGAATTTACTACTAAAAGCAAGCCTGGGCAAATTTATGTCTCACCTGGAGTACCTGGAGATATTCAGCATTATTATCTAAGTGGTAATGGTTTAATGGTGCAATCTTCTGGATTTGTTGCCTGTAGTCCAGGAGTAGAAATTGATACCAAGTTTCAAGGTTTTAAAGGCTTCTTCAGTGGTGAATCATTGTTCTTGTTGCGGGCTACAGGTGAAGGGGATTTTTGGTTTAGTTCCTACGGGGCAATTGTGGAAATTAAAGTGACGGGTGAATATGTAGTAGACACTAGCTATATTGTTGCCTTTGAAGATACTCTAAATTACAACGTTGAGATGCTTGGTGGTTTATCATTTAAAGGTCTTAGAACTGGAATTTTAGGTGGAGAAGGCTTAGTTTGTCGTTTCAGTGGTCAAGGCAATTTATGGGTTCAATCCCGCAATCTTTATGGATTAATTAATTTCTTAAATCCTTTCCGTCCCACCAAGAGTAACTAATTTGAATGAACTTTAAATTTACTAAAGATCCAATGAACAATGAACAATGAACAATGAACAGTCAAAAATCAATCTCAAACCGTAACCCACCCCCCAATAACCGCCAACTGCTAATTTTATTAGGACTATTAGTCGGTTTGATTGTAGGCATTATTTGGCTGCTGAATTTATTAGTTAATGGTTTAATTGGACTAATTCCTTTGAGCGTGGAGCAATGGTTAGGTAGTGTCATTGTTCCAGTTTATGAACAGCAAGCTCAACCTTCACTTGCTCAAGATACACTCAATCAGTTGCTCAATCGCTTGGAAAAACAATTACCGCCTCAAAAATACCAACACCGGGATTATCGTGTGCTGTATCTGCCTGATGACACTGTCAATGCCTTGGCACTACCAGGGGATGTAATTGTGATTTATGCTGGTTTGGTGCAACAGGTAGAATCAGAAAATGAGTTAATGATGGTTTTGGGGCATGAGTTGGGTCATTTTGCCTACCGAGATCATCTGCGAGGTTTGGGGCGAAATTTACTGCTGCAGGCTGCGATCGCTTATTTTATTGGTGATGCAGGTGCTATACAATCGGCGGCAGCTTCTGCCTTAGCAGCAGTCAGTCAGTCAAGGTTTTCCCAGTCTCAGGAACTACAAGCAGATGAATTCGGTTTAGTATTGTTGCAACAGACCTATGGTCATGTGGCTGGGGCAACAGACTTTTTTGCCAGGATGAGTCAGAAAAAAGGAGCAAATAGGGCATTGTTGTCAACTCATCCGGCTTCAGAGAAGCGGGTTATGGAGTTGCAGCGTTTGATTGAGAAGCAGAATTATCCCATCAAGGAGCGATCGCCCCTTCCCAAAAGTTTATAAAATTTGTTATACTTAGTTATCATACTTGCTATCACTGTAGCTTCTTTAAAGACGCAGGGACACACCGGACGCACCGGACTTTCAAAGGATGGAGGAAGAAAACATCGAAACTACTAGCTTTGAAGAGGTTTTGGTAGGTTTGAGTAGGTTTTTCGTAGCAGAATTAACCCTAACCGATTTTATGCGCCGCAAGTGACGGTGGGGTATCTGACCCATATTAATTTCGATAACTTCTATAACTCCTTCCCAAAACGGGTCTAATGCTCAAAGACATCTCTGTAGCACAACAAATCCAGATCCACAATTACCGATAAAGCCTGAAAGCACCTTTGAGCTATTTCCCAACGCTCTTCTCTCTTAAGCATCTTAATTAATTTTTTGCGCACACTCAATAGGTAGTTGACATCGTTGGCAGCGTAGTGCAATTGCTCATCTGAGAGGTTAGCTGCATTACCCCAATCAGAGCTTTGAGCACTTTTATCAAGTTCCACCTTTTCTAACTCTAGTACCAACTCCTTGAGACCATGGCGGTTAGTATAGGTACGGGCTAACTTGCTAGCTATTTTAGTACAAAATACCGGTGTTACTTTGATACCGAGATTTTGCTGCAACATGGCAAGATCAAAGCGGGCGAAGTGAAATACCTTCTCAACATTAGTTGCTTCCAACAACTTTTTTAAGTTGGGGGCATCAGTTTGTCCTTTGGCAATGCGGACAACAGCAACTCTACCTTTAGGGTCACACAATTGCACTAGACACAAGCGGTCGCGCTGGTAAATCAGTCCCATGGTTTCGGTATCAATGGCGATTTCTTCAGCTGTCAAATAATTTTGACATAAATCTTCCGAAAGGTCGCGATCGCAAACTTTGAAATCTTCCAATTCCATCATCAGCTGTCACCTAGTTTAACTTACATCTTTAGATAGAGAGGGGAAGAAGGGGAGAGGGGGAGATGGGGGGATGGGGAGATGAGTTATACAACAATCCCCACACACCTTCCTATTTTTAATTGC
Organism: Symploca sp. SIO3C6; assembly: GCA_010692425.1. Taxonomy (GTDB): domain Bacteria; phylum Cyanobacteriota; class Cyanobacteriia; order Cyanobacteriales; family Coleofasciculaceae; genus SIO3C6. The sequence continues at coordinate 397,427 of JAAHHJ010000001.1, forward strand.
TAGCTTCAAGATTAAGGAACTTGGCAACAGTCTCAACATCTTTGTCACCACGACCAGAACAGTTAATTACAATATGAGGACTACTACTAAGTTGGGGACAAAGTGTTTCCAGATAGGCAATAGCATGGGAAGTTTCCAGGGCAGGGATAATTCCTTCTAACTCAGAGAGTCGCTTAAAAGCATTAACTGCCTCCTTGTCAGTTACACTGTAGTACTGAGCTCTGCGGCTATCCTTTAAATAACTATGCTCAGGTCCTACACCAGGATAGTCTAGTCCAGCACTAATGGAATGAGCCTCGTTAACCTGACCATCTGCATCTTGCAGCAAATAGCTCATTGCTCCGTGCAGTACCCCTGGACGTCCTTGAGTAAGGGTAGCAGCATGTTTCTTGGAGTCTACACCTTCCCCAGCAGCTTCAACACCAATCAGCTGTACTGTGGGTTCATTGACAAACTCATGAAACAGCCCCATAGCATTGGAACCACCACCAACACAAGCCAAAAGAATATCAGGCAAACCGCCCCATTTTTCTAAGCATTGGGCGCGAGTTTCTTGACCAATCACTGCATGAAAGTCACGCACTAGCATGGGGTAAGGATGAGGCCCGGCAACTGAACCCAGGATGTAGTGGGTGTTTTCGACATTAGTCACCCAGTCTCTAATAGCTTGAGAGGTCGCATCTTTGAGAGTCCCTGTACCTGCAGACACTGGCTGTACTGTTGCTCCTAATAGCCGCATGCGAAATACATTCAGTGCCTGTCTTTGCATATCCTGGACGCCCATATAGACGACGCATTCAATACCAAACCTAGCACATACTGTGGCTGTAGCAACGCCATGCTGACCAGCACCTGTCTCAGCAATGATTCGCCCCTTACCCATGCGCTTTGCTAATAAAACCTGAGCTAAGGCATTATTAATTTTGTGGGCTCCTGTGTGGTTTAGGTCTTCCCGCTTGAGATAGATTTTAGGGCCACTGCCATCAGCTTTAGTGTAGTGGGAACTAAGGCGTTCGGCAAAATACAGAGGACTGGGACGTCCTACATAGTCTCGCAGCAGTTGCTGTAATTCCTGTTGAAAATCTGGGTTGTTGCGGTACTTCTGGAAGGAGGACTCTAATTCACTCAGAGCCGGCATCAGGGTCTCTGGCACATATTTACCGCCAAACTTACCAAAGCGTCCTAAGGCATCTGGTTGCTGGGTCTGTGCATCGGTATTAGATTGCAAACTACCAGGCAGGGGAGTGGTGGTCACAGCGAAGAGAGAATATAGAACTGAAGTCTATTATAATTCCTCTTCTTGTAATTCTCTTTTTGGTATCTGCCTGTGGAATATTCGCCCAATACACTGCCCAATACCCCCGTAAATGCTTGGTCAAGGGATTGATGCTATTTCTTATAAATTAGGATGTCTGTGCAATTAATGCCTCTGCAATTAGATAGAATCATCATCAGGTCTATGCTTTACCCATAATTTCAGTAATTGGAGGAATCAGATCGAGGTTAAAGACGCGGGGACAGGTCGACAGGTCGACGGGGGACTTTCAAAGGATGGGGATTTAACCCCAACCAATTTTATACACCGCAAGTGACGGTGGGGTATTTGACCCATATTAATTTCGATAAAAAGGAAATAAGTGGGACAAGGAGGAAAAAAAACTGAGGATCTAGACCTTCGTTGTGTCTATACTTCCACTCAGTGCCCATATCTTTGCTTCTCAACCTCTTCCAGATTACTCAAAATTTTCAACACTTGTCATTAACGCAATACTCAGAAACACATGAGGAGTCTGCTATGTCTAGCTACAATCTTCACAAGCCAGAATTTAGCCATGAACATCGCCTAGGACTAGTTGTTTATGGTGGAGTTTCCCTGGCTATATATATGAATGGTATCTGCCGTGAATTTTACAATGCCGTACGTGGTCGAGGTATCTACAAACTGATTAAAGCTTTAACGGATTCTGATATCGTTGTTGATATTATCTCTGGTACCTCAGCTGGAGGTATTAATGGTGTACTTCTGAGTTATGCTTTGACCAATAGTACCCAGACTCAAGTGGTTGATTTTGAAGAGTTTGCTCAAATTTGGCGAGAAGATGCCAGCATCAGCAGTCTGATGAATCAACCTTCATCAGCAAAGTTCCAAACCGAGTCAGTTTTGGATGGATCCGGATACTATCAAACCAAATTAGCAGACGCTTTTAAGACAGCACAGGATAATCAAAAAAGCGCTCCAGCTGGCGAGTGGACATCAAGCTTGAATGAGTTGGATTTATTTATAACTGGCACTGATTTTTTTGGAAGAGTTCATCAGCATCTTGATTCTACAGGAGCTTTGATTGAAGTTAGAGAACACCGCAACCTGTTCCATCTCAAGCATCGTCAAGGTCGTAAGGAGCCTTTTAATCCTAACCTTCAAAAGCATAACCTTGATCCTAAAGATTCAAGTCGGACTCCTGAACAAACCTATCAAGCATTAGGAAAGCTTTGCCGGATTACTTCTTGTTTCCCTGTTGCTTTTCCTGTTGTTGAAGTTGGACTCAAAGAGGATGCTGACGAAATTGATCAAAGGTTAATCCAATGGGGGCAGCTTGAGAATCGCCAGTTACCTGAAAAAAAACCACCCAATGGATATAAATTGCATTTTATAGATGGTGGTGTTTTGGATAATAAACCATTTACTTATACTCTTAAGGAGATATATTACCGTACAGCTAACCGTCCCGTTGATCGGAAATTATTTTATATTGATGCCAATCCTAAAACTGTCTCTGATAGTGGGCAGTTCAAGGCTATGTCTAAACCAGGGATATTGTCAGTTGTAGGGAACTCTTTAAGTGGTTTACCTAGATATGAGAGTATCAGTAATGATTTGAATTTAATTAAAGAACATAACCAAAAAGTTCAGCGCTATAATTCTTTACTTGCAGATGCGGAAAATTCCAGAATTCTAACTGATAAAGTCGCCGACAATATTAATGTCAATGAGGGAATATATCTCAAGAGTCGTTTGATTAGTTTACGCGATTACGTCTTGCCTCTAGTTTTGAAAATAGAGCAAAATAGTAGCACCAATTCTGAACTTAATAAACAAGAAATATTGGAGTCGACAACAAAGTTACTGACTGAACACTTTACTGATGATATTAAAAGAGAACAGGAAGAAAAAACTCTGAGCAATTTTGGTGAACATATTTACAACCTCGATGTAGATTATGCTTTAAGGAAGCAATTTTATTTTGTTAAGAAACTAAGTCAACTGCTTACAAGGGAGTCAGATTCACTAGAAGATAACAAACGCAGAGTATTACTAGGAAGATTCAACCGTCAAATTAAGCTGTTAGAAACAATCAAAACAGCTTTAAATCAATTACTGAGTCATCCTATAATTAGCGAAGATTTCTATAATTTGTTTGCACAAATAAAACTCGATAACTGTACTGATGTTGGTAGTTGGCGTAGCCAAGTCTATGACCGTGTTTTGCGCTTACACCGCTTCTTACTAGATGCCGATGGTTTAGAAGATTTTTCTCCCCAAGAGTCCCAAAAACAATTTCTAGAACAGATCTCCGCCAATTTTTTGAATGAATTACCAATAAAGGCAGCAGCATTAGCCTTAACAACGGACGAACAGAAGACAAAAATAATAGATTGGCTACCACAAAAACAGATCTCCAGCATTTTACAACAGCTGAATAATAAGATATGTAAGCTCAATGATAATCCCTCCCAACTTAATAAAATTTGGTCTGAGGAAAGATATCAGTATAATCAAAAACAAAACGACAGTACTGAGTTTTCCACTATCCTGCGCCAGCTGGAGTTGGCTTCCGAAAATTTGCTCAAAACTAGTGGCTTGAGTAATACTGAAGACCTTCTGAATTGTTTTGGCAGCTTTCAGCAATTAGACCAAGTCCTTTACCCCTTTGAGTACCTAACTGATTTTAAAGAAAAAGATCTAATCGAGATTATTCGCTTTAGTCCTAATGATGCACAAATGGGACTAGGTCAAGGTAAAACGATCAAAGATAAGTTAGCAGGGGATACCCTACGTGCCTTTGGTGGATTCTTTAAGAAGTCTTGGCGTTCCAATGACCTACTGTGGGGTCGATTGGATGGTCTAAATCGAATTGTTGAAGCTTTAGTTACTCTTAAGTATCTGCCAAAATTTCGTGAATTTGTTAATAGAGAAGTAGAGCAAGGCGATTTTAATAATCAAGAAGCCTACTTGGAAGCTCTAGTTAAAGAGTCTTTCCCTAATGCTCAAGAGAGTGATTGCCGAAAAATTCAAGAACATCTGCTGTTATTGATATCTACTGACGCTCAGGTATCTGAAGATAAATTAAAAGAAATTTTAAATGATTTAGTCCTAGAGGGTCATCGTGAGATTTTAAGTACAGACTTCAAGAATGTAGTCACAGATCAAATTGAACAACAATTTGAATGGAAGCAACAGCTAATCAATGAAAATAACTCTTTACCATACCACAGTGAAGAACAACCAACATTCCAACCTGTTTCTGGCTACTTTGAGCAACCTGTGAGAACTCTGGTAGCAGGGAAATTAGCAGAACAAGCCATTGAATCTTTATCCCTCCTAGATAAAGAGGACTTGTTTCGTCATCAATATCACGTTGGACAAGAAACAGTGTTGGTAAATATCCCTGCCATCGTATTAACCAGTTTGTTAACTCGCCTGGCTCTAATAATGCGAGATATTTGGCTCACATCTCTCGGAGAACAACGCGCCTTAAAACTGCGCAAACGTATAATATTTCAATTTTTAGACCGGTTATTACGGTTGTTTTATTGGTGGCTACAGTTTACGCAAGAACTTTCAATTCAGAGCGCAACTTTAAGCCTTAAACCATCAGTCATATTCTTGGTTCAGGTGGTGCTATTTATAGTTGCGGTAGTCGCTTTACTCTTAACAATCTACAACTCAATTACATCCATAGCGATCGCACTGGGAGCAGCACTGCTATTTTGGCTATTGGGCTCTACTAGGCAACAGAGTAATTATAAGTCTTGAAATTGAGGAATTAACAACATGGCTTCATCGAAATCAAAACGTCAATCTTCCGACTCCACAAACAATGGCAATCGTTTTGTCTACCGGGAATTTGGAGAAGACAGTAATTCAGCTGCCTTGGAACGAGGTATTCAGAAACTTCCTCCCCATCAGCAAAATTTAAGAGTACAAGCTTCGCGCAAGGGGCGCAAGGGCAAAACTGTAACTGTAATCAGTGGCTTTCAATCCCAACCAGAAACTTTAAGCAAGTTACTCAAGCAGCTTAAAGCTCAGTGCGGCAGCGGCGGGACTATTAAAGATGATACGCTCGAAATTCAAGGAGAGCATGCTCAAAAGCTTCTACAAATTTTAACTCAAATGGGTTACAAAGTAAAAATTAGTGGCGGCTAATGAAAGTTGGTAATATCGATTTCATTTATGTTGACTACAGATGATGATGAGGCAACAGACATGGAGACGCTCCAGAGGCGGGGATGGATGTACAACGGACATCAAAGAAACTGGTATAAAAATTTTTGACTTCATAGATATTGATAATAATTTTATGAGCAATATTGAGATTGTTAAAGGTATTTATGAAGCCTTCGAGCAAGGGGATCTTGAAAAAGTACTAAATGTACTAGACCCGAATGTGGAATGGATTGAGTCTGAGGGTATCCCTTATGGGGGTACCTTTATTGGCACTGAAGCAGTGATTAAGGGGGTTTTTGAAAAAATTGGGTCTGAGTGGGACAACTTCCAAGCTCACGTAGACGAATATCTTGAGGCTGGAAATACTATTATTACTCTCGGTTATGACAGTGGCACCTACAAAGCTACGGGCAAAAGTATGCAAGCAGAAACTGCATCTTTCTGGACTTTTAATAATGGTAAAATTGTAAAATTTGTGCAATACATTAACACAATTAAAGTCTCAGCAGCACTGTAGATACTGTAGATGTAATTGTCAATATATTAGGAGAGTAACTTTGACCAGATGCTGAAAAAAATGAAGGGTGGAATAGTATTATCAGTTGGCTATATGCTTTCACCCTTATCTTGGTGGAACGACCTATTTTTTAATTTGCCAATTGCCTATTTTTTCGGTTACTGTGCCAGCTTAATTTACCAAGATTTATTGGTCACATTCACAATTTTAGGGTACTGGATATCTAATATTTTAGGTATCTTAATGATGCAAATAGGTGCTACTGAGATCTTCTTTGACAATAGTGTTAGGAATCTTAAAAAAGACTTGCTTATCGGATTAGGAAGTTCAACTATCTATACCTTAGTCATACTCGGATTAGTCTACTTTCATATCCTTGAACTCCCAGACTTTGGCTTTATGTAGCCACTTTCAATCAATATCAATGAACCATATTCTGCTAGCGTATTGTTATACTCCAAAAGGACAATGACACAACAACAACAGGTCGCTTACCGCATTGAGAAAGATTCAATGGGAGAGCGACGAATACCAGCCGATGCCTACTACGGTATTCAAACCCTGCGGGCAATCGAAAATTTTCCCATCAGCGGTATCAAACCCTTGCCCACCTACATCGATGCTTGCCTCTTAATCAAAAAGGCTACAGCAATCGCCAATGGTGCCCTCGGCTGTATTCCCCAAGAACTCAGCAACGCCATTGTCCAAGCCGCTGATCAAATTCTGCAAGGCAATTTGCGTGATCAATTCGTAGTTGATATCTATCAGGCAGGTGCTGGCACCTCCCACCACATGAATGTCAATGAAGTCTTAGCAAATCGCGCCCTGGAAATTCTTGGTGATCATAAGGGCAACTACCAACGCCTTAGCCCCAACGATCATGTAAATTATGGTCAATCTACCAACGATGTCATCCCCACTGCCATTAGAATTGGGGCGCTTTTAGCCTTAGAACAAACCCTTTACCCTGCCCTATCAGGTGCTGTGGCTGCCCTCGACAACAAAGCTCAACAATTTCAAGATATTGTCAAATCCGGCAGAACCCACATGCAAGACGCAGTACCAGTGCGCTTAGGGGAAGGGTTTCGGGCTTGGGCGCAAATCCTCTTGGATCATATTAATCGCATTGAAAGAGCCTCAGAGGATTTAATGGTATTAGGCTTAGGCGGTTCTGCCGCTGGCACTGGACTCAACACCCATCCCCAATATCGACAGCGCGTTACTCAAATTCTCTCGGAACTAGTGGAGCAACCCTTGAAAAGAGCCGAACACCTGATGGCAGCAATGCAGAGTATGGCTCCCTTTGTTAACGTTTCCGGGAGTTTACGTAACCTAGCTCAAGATTGCGTGAAAATTTCCCACGATTTACGGTTAATGGATTCTGGACCAAAAACCGGTTTCAAAGAAATTCAGTTGCCGCCAGTACAGCCAGGCTCATCAATTATGCCAGGTAAATATAACCCAGTGATGGCAGAAATGACCTCAATGGTATGCTTTCAGGTCATGGGCTATGACAGTGCGATCGCTCTTGCTGCCCAGGCAGGACAGTTAGAACTCAACGTGATGATGCCCCTGATTGCCTATAATCTAATTCACAGTATCGAAATTTTAGGTAATACTATCTTTGCTTTAACTAAAAGTTGTCTTGAGGGAATTACAGCCAATCGCGATCGCAATTTGAGTTATGCAGAAGGCAGCCTAGCCTTAGTCACAGCCCTCAATCCTCATATCGGATACCTCAACGCTGCCGCCATTGCCAAAGAATCCCTAGAAACTGGCAAATCTCTACGACAAATTGTTCTAGAGCGAGAACTTATGAGTCCGGAAGAACTAGCAAAAGTATTAGATCTTGAGAAAATGAGTGCTTTACCCAAATTTGATGCCTGATATGGTTGATGGTTGATGGTTGATGGCTCATTGCTCATAGTTCATTGGAGACTACAGCCATCAACTATGAACCATCAAGGATGAACCCCTGTGCGTACTTTTCCTTCTTGGGATAAGCTAAAATCAACAATCCTTAACCTATGGTGTATCTGCCATTGCACTTTCCACCGTTTCACCAAATGCTGTGAGTCTCCTCCTCAGGAGAAAAAATTATAGGGAAGTGTAGGTGGATTTTTGTATACACTTATCTCCCCATCCCCCCATCCCCCCATCTCCCCATCCCCCCATCCCCCCATCTCCCCATCTACAAAGATGCAAGTTAAATGTGTGACAGCCATGCCTACAGTTAGTTTGATTCGCGCTCATTCCTATGACCAGCAAATCCTGCGAACCTCTATAGAAAAAGTACTCGAACCCTTGGGAGGAATTGGTGCTTTTGTCAAAGAGGGCAATCGTGTTCTACTTAAACCCAATTTACTTACTGCTGGGCGTCCTGGGGCAGAATGCATCACTCGCCCAGAAATAGTTTACTGCCTCGCGCAGTTAGTAATCGAAGTTGGAGGCAAACCCTTTTTGGGAGATAGCCCAGCTTTTGGTTCTGCTATGGGTGTGGCTAAGGCTAACGGTTATCTGCCGATGATGGCAGAACTCAATTTGCCAATTGTAGAATTTCGAGCTCAGCGTTATCAAACCCACAGCACTAATTTTAATCATCTGCGCTTATCCAAAGAAGCAATGGATGCTGATGTCGTCATTAACTTGCCCAAAGTCAAGTCTCACCTGCAGTTAACTCTGACGATGGGCGTTAAGAACCTATTTGGCTGCGTACCTGGGAAAATGAAAGCTTGGTGGCACATGGAGGCAGGCAAAGATGAGCATCGCTTTGGAGAAATGTTGGTAGAAACGGCACGGGCAATTAAACCGGATTTGACTATCCTCGATGGTATTATCGGGCACCAAGGTAATGGTCCTAGTGGAGGCGAACCTCGACCCTTAGGTATTCTGGGTGCTTCCTCAAACGTCTTTGCCCTTGACCGCTCTGTGGTAGCAATGCTCAATGTTGATCCGGAAATTGTACCCACAGTGACAGCGGCAAAACGTTTGGGGATTAATTGGGAACTAGACGAAATTGATTTTCCGCAGTTACAACCGCTCCAAATCCAGGTACTTGATTGGAAACTTCCAGATGCCTTAATGCCAATTGATTTTGGTTTACCCCGCCTTCTCAAGTCCACCTTCAAGCATCTTTATATACGGTTAATCAAAGAGCCGATGGGAGCTTATAAAAATTGAAAACCCGAGGCTTTGGAGCGCAAGATAGATTTAGGCGCTGGTGATAACAGCAGCTAGAGCAAAGGCAAAAGACAACTCCTCTTCCCTGAGTAATAAATTTTGGGGTGGTGATTGATTTTTAGAGAACTCCAAGAAATAAATTATCCAATTTACTTTCCCTGCCTCCCCTACCATTGGATATTTTTCTATTTGTAAATCCCTGATTAGGGAATTTCCTTGAAATTGTTTAAGAAGTGATAATCGCCAGGAGGATAGATCGTTAAAATATATGTGAGAGCCTACAGAATTAAACTTTCTCTGGAGCTTCTCAATTGGACGAGTTAACATTTAAAACAATTTATGGAATCAAGTGAGCCGCCTGCCAACTCTTCTGACGCCAACCCCCATAGGTGGGCAGATATCATGGGCGCGGTAATTGCTTTGTTGACCCTGACCCTACCTTTGTTAGTCATCGCTTACTACTCTTCAAGCAGCAGCGTTGATGTATGGCCACAGACAACTTACTCGTTGCCTAGGTCAAAGGATTGAAATAATTATCAATAACTATGAAATGATGAATTGAAAACTGCTGTTTTTCAGCTTCAAGGTTGGCAATATAATTTATAATTGCTGTTCCCGAGGGCAATTTAGTGCCAGTTGGCGCTGTCGTTTGGGGTGCCAAATCCCAACCGTAGTTAGCAAGTAGCATCAATTTTAGCTTAGAATGCTACACGGGGATTGGTCAAAGCTCACTAAGGGTGTTTGGTTTACAAGAATCTGAGCTTAAGCCATTCCAGGTTGAATCCTCCCGTCGTCATCTAAAAGATGACGGTACCCAGGAGCATCTCACTAAATGCCAACGAACCTAATGTACCTGCCGAAACCATCCGGACAGAGGTGGCTTGTATCGGTATGTGTTAGCGGTTAGTTGGCAAACCGGAGATGCCCTAAATTATGCTGTTTACCTTAGAAATTAGATCATGGATTTATCCCAAATTCCACCTCAACCCAAACCGGGCATACTCAATGTTTTAATTGAAATTCCTGGAGGTAGCAAAAATAAGTACGAATTTGACAAAGACCTACAAGCCTTTGCCCTTGATCGGGTGCTTTATTCTTCCGTACAATATCCTTACGACTATGGCTTTGTGCCTAATACCCTAGCTGACGATGGTGATCCGCTTGATGGCATGGTCTTGATCGATCAGCCTACTTTCCCAGGCTGTGTCATCGCTGCACGACCAATTGGAATGCTAGAAATGATTGACTCAGGGGACCGCGATGAGAAAATTCTTTGTGTTCCCGACAAGGATCCCCGTTATGCTTCGGTGAAATCTCTCGAAGATGTTGCAGAACATCGCTTGGATGAAATTGCTGAATTTTTCAGATCCTACAAACATTTAGAGAAAAAAGTCACGGACATCCTCGGTTGGAAAAACGTAGATCAGGTTATGCCACTGGTGGAACAGTGTATTCGAGCTGCTAGTAGATAATAAGACATAAATTCTGTATTGATAGTTAAATGGTTCACCATCTTCTATCAATACAGGGCAGGGAGAGTAAGGGATTTAACAATACAAAATATCCCATGGTAGGGGAAGAAAAAGAGAATGTGTCAAGGGTGGAAGGATAGGGAGGAAATAGTATATACAAACATCTTCCCATACTCCCCAAACCTCCCACTCTTTCCCATCTTTCTGGTTACTCCCACCTTTCCTACTAGAATTTGTGACTGAACTCACAAGTAACCTTGTATCAAAAAAGCTAAAATTAACCATAAATTAACCTGCATAACCAAATATCCTGAGCAGGACTTGGGTGCTTGAATATTAGAGGCAGAGTATAGTACACAATTATCTTCGATTTTCGTACTTGACTGGGATTACATAGTTTCTAACTATATATGCAACTATATAGGCAACACCAGTGCTAATTTATACCAAGCCATAGTTATTCACTCGCTGTTGCCAATCTGATTCAAAAATCACTTAGCAGTGATCTGCTAATGTCAACAGTTGCTAACCAAGGCTAGCTTTATAGTTTAAAGATGCCAGATTTTGAGCCAGCGGCACCAAATTCATGTACATCGAATACTAGAGCCGACATGGTCACTGGCTCTACCACCAATTTTATTGTCCAGTTTTGGGGTGTTAGAAGTCAAATTTCGGCTCCAGGAAACTCAACGATTCGTTATGGTGGCAACACCTCCTGCATAGAAATGCGCGTCGGCAAGCAACTGCTAATTTTTGATGGCGGCAGCGGTTTGCGACTTCTGGGTAATAATTTGCTCAAGCAAATGCCAATTAAGGCAAACATTTTCTTTTCCCATTGTTATTGGGATAGTATTCAAGGTTTTCCATTTTTTACACCGGCTTTCATTGCTGGTAATTGCTTTCATATTTACGGAGCAGCAACTGCCGAAGGTGAATCGATAGAATATTGCCTTAATCGCCAGATGCTGGCTCCAAATTTCCCTGTACCTCTCAAGATCATGCAGTCAGAATTGAGGTTCCACAAACTAATTTCTGGCAATAAAATTTTTATCGATGACGTGACAGTTGAAACACTCTCCCTCAACTGTAAGCAATCTTCAATGGGCTATAGAGTAACCTGGCAGGGGCGCTCTGTGGTCTACGCCACCAATCGCTCACTATCTTCTGGGAATCTTGATAATAATTTACTGCATTTAGCTCGCCAAGCCGATTTACTAATCTTAGATGCTCCCTTTGCAATCTCAGCTGATGAAGCTGAGAAATATGACCCACGACTCTGGCAAGATCAACTCTGGCAAGTAGGTATGAAAACTGCCCAAGAAGCTGGCGTCAAGCGAGTTGTTATCTCTCGCTATAATCCTGACCATGATGATAATTTCCTCGACTTAGTTCAAGCGCAAGTCCAATCAATATTGCCAAATCACATATTGGCTCACGAAGGCATGATTTTGCCAGTGTTTTAGTGCTAAAGCTTCTAAACTTTTGCTCAACAAGAGTATGATATAAACTCTTGCTAAACAGCTTTGTATATTTTGATATCCTTCCATCAACTAGAAGAAGAAACGTGCAACTTCGTTTCAGTAGTATCACCGCTTTATTGACAACTTTGTGGCTAATTACACCAGTCAAAGCAGAGACTCCTTGCTCTGGTAAGCATAAACAGCTCCAGCAAACAAACTCCCCTCCCTCGCCAGACTTGTCAGTGAGGAATAACAAACCATTACTCTCCCAAAACAATGCAAATCTTTCTCCCCCTGCTTATTTGCAAAAGCCACCCTGGGAACAGGGAGTTGGCAAGCACAGGAAGATAGTTCCTTACTTACCTGATAAATTCTCCTCTCAAGTAAAACAAGCTATTGATTCAGTTATCGACCTAACTAAAATCCCTAATTCCTCCAGACCAGATGGCAGTCAAATTACACCACCACCCCTATCTGCGCCAGAACTACTTTGGTCACAGCTACTGCCGCCACCAGAGGAACTCCTCGAACCTCCTGCCACTCCTGAAGTCCCCTCGCCGAGCATTCAAGAGACGATCACTGTTGACAAATTTGAGTTCACTGGCAATACTGCTTTTAGTGAGCAAGAGTTAGCTACAGTTACTGAACCCTTCACCAATCGCCCGATTACTTTTGCTGAACTTTTAAGCGCCAGAACAGCAGTTACTAAACTTTATACCGATAACGGTTATTTGACCTCTGGTGCCTTTATCCCACCACAAAGTTTAGATGGGGGTAGTGTAACTATTGCCATCCTTGAGGGGGGATTAGATGAAATTGAAGTCAACGGCACAAAACGCCTGAACTCTGGATATGTGCGCTCGCGCCTCGAAATTGCCACTGGCAAACCTCTAAATGTACAGCACTTACTGGATGCCCTGCGTCTATTGCAACTTGATCCCTTGATTGAAAATCTTTCTGCCGAACTCTCCACTGGCTCAGGCCCTGGAACTAGTTTGCTTACAGTTACTCTCACAGAGGCAAACTCTTGGAGTTCCCAGATTATTGCTAATAATGGGCGTTCTCCTAGCGTTGGTAGCTTCCGTCGCGGAGTCTCCTTGAGGCAAGCTAACTTATTGGGACTCGGAGATGGTCTCAGTGTCAGCTATACCAATACCGATGGCAGCGATGGCATAGACCTTAGTTATAGTTTACCCATTAATCCTCACAATGGTAAAGTTACTATCTCCTACGGCGATACCTCAAGCGAGGTAACGGAGGATCCCTTTAACGCTCTTGATATTGAATCTGATTCGCGCTACTTTGACCTGACCATACGCCAACCACTTGTGCAGACTCCCACCGAGGAATTTGCCTTGGGCTTAACTGCCTCTAGAAGAGAAAGTGAGACAGTTTTCCTAGAAGATTTAGGTTTTCCTTCATTGGGGGCTGACGAAGATGGGCGCACTCGTGTTTCAGCAGTGCGGTTTTTTCAAGAATGGACTAAGCGCAATGCTCAAGAGGTAGTTGCAGTGCGCTCTCAGTTTAGTCTAGGGCTTGATGTCTTTGATGCTACTGTCAATAACGATAATCCCCAAACAGGTGAAGATGTTCCTGATAGCCGCTTTTTTGCCTGGCGAGGTCAGGCTCAGTGGGTAAGACTCTTAGCAACCGATAGTTTACTACTAATCCGAGGCGATATACAACTTGCAGACCAAGTAATGTTGCCAATTGAGCAATTTGCCCTCGGGGGTTTAGGTAGTGTCCGTGGATATCGGCAGGATCAATTGCTCACGGATAATGGGGCTTTTGCCTCAGCAGAGGTGCGGCTACCGATTTTGCGAGTTTCTAAGTGGGACGCTCTTTTACAGTTGACTCCTTTTGTTGATCTCGGAACAACCTGGAATAACGGTGATAGAGAAGATCCTGACCCCAACAGTCTTGTTTCTGTGGGAGTAGGGTTGCTTTGGCAGCAAGGCGATCGTTTTAGAGCCCGTTTAGATTGGGGAATTCCTTTAGTTTCAGTCGATTCAACAGGAGATAGCTTACAAGAAAATGGCGTATATTTTTCGATAGAATTCAACCCCTTTTAGGATTAATCGAAATTATCTAGTTTTAGACTTATAGCAATGTGCGCTCAGGTGTTGAAAAATTCCAAGGGACGAAGCATTGCCAAAGCCTTGATTTGACAAGTTTTTTCATTCCCTGTTCCCTATCTCAAAGTAAATCATATCGTAAGCAAGGGTTGCGGAGGGTGCTTTCAAGCCCCTTAGCAACCACTGCTTAGAATCCCGGTTTTTCAAAGCCGGGAGATGTCAACAGATAAGCTCAATCAGAAAAGTAGTGTGGCTAAGGTATATGTTATATTGGATACATATGAGTATATATTATGAATACACCTTTTATTGTTTCTGCTCAGTACCTTAACAAGTGTATTGATGATCCCCAAATTGTAATTATAGATTGTCGCTTTGCTCTTGCAGAGCCTGAACTGGGGTGCCAGCAATATCAAATTAGTCACATTCCGGGTGCACATTATCTTGACTTGAACAAAGACCTTTCGGGTTCGTTAGAACAGCATGGGGGACGTCATCCCTTGCCGAATCCCGAGCAATTAGCTGCGAAGTTAGCTGCAATTGGTGTAAATTTTCAGCAAACGCTAGTTGTTGCTTATGATGACTCTCGCCTAGCTTTTGCAGGGCGTCTCTGGTGGTTGTTACGCTATCTAGGTCATGAGCGAGTGGCAGTACTTGATGGTGGTTTCTCAGCATGGCAAGCAGCAGGGTACCGTATCACCAATCACCAGAGTCAGTCAAAACCAGCAGTTTTTGTACCTCAGATTCAAAAGTCCTGGGTAGTTGATATTGAAACTGTGAAAACCACTAAAGATTTGCCGGGCGTAACGTTGGTGGATTCGCGGCAGCATGAGCGATATTTAGGCTTGCAAGAGCCAATTGACCCGGTTGCTGGTCATATCCCTGGCGCTATTAACTACCCATGGCAAGAAGTAACTAATGACCAGGGCTATCTCAAGTTGCTAGAGGAACAAAAACAACGTTGGGCAGACCTGACAGACACTACAGAAATCATTGTCTATTGTGGTTCCGGTGTCACTGCCTGTGTTAATCTCCTATCCCTAGAATTGGCTGGGATGAGCATCGGTAAGCTCTATGCTGGTAGTTGGAGTGACTGGTGTTCTTACCTGCAATAAGCCACCTCAAGGGTTAGATCTAACCACTAACCCTATAAAGCAGATATCAGTAACTACCTAGGTGATGATACAAATAATTTATAGGTTGGTTACATAGTAGTTATCTTCTGTTGAACTTATACCAGTTTTCATCTTAGTGAAGTACACTTACCCTGATTTTGAGACTCCGGGATTCTCGATCATAGCAGTTCTCATCTTGGTGAAGTACACTCATCTTAAGTTTTGAACAATCCCAGTTAAAGGTATGCCGCTAAATTGCAAATTGCTATAAGTTTAAACTTTTCTGAATATAAAGATAGCAAATTACGGAAAAAAGCGAGTAACTATCTTGGCTTTTATCCGCACTTAAATAAGTGAAAATTAAGATGATTGAGGAGCAAATATGTCATAATCAGCTATTTAGTAATTAACTAAAAGTAAATTGTTAGATATAAAGTTGCTAAAATAGGAAGTTAAACTTAATTGTCCAATAACTATTAGGTCTTATTTGATATGCCATGCTTAATGAACCGTCTATCTATTTTTGTAGACGGTAACAATATGTTCTATGCTCAACAGAAAAATGGCTGGTTTTTTGACCCAAGAAGGGTATTAAATTACTTTAAAAGTGATCCGGACGTAAGATTAATCAACGCCTTCTGGTACACTGGCTTAAAAGACCCTCAGGATCAGCGCGGATTCCGAGATGCTCTCATTAGTTTAGGCTACACCGTCAGGACGAAAATTCTGAAAGAATATTATGACGATAATTCTGGACGTTATTCTCAAAAAGCTAACTTAGATATAGAAATAGTTGTGGATATGTTTAATACGGTCGATCAATACGACCGCGTAATTTTATTTAGTGGAGATGGAGACTTTGAAAGAGCAATAGAATTACTGCGTTCAAAAAACACTCATATTACCGTAGTTTCAACAGAGGGAATGATTGCCAGAGAATTGAGGAATGCAACGGATTTGTACATCGATTTGAACGATATGCGCGGAGATATTGAGAAAGTTGATAATTAATTATTGATGAGGATAATATAACTAGAATCTATCCTAAATTTAGAGAGTAGAAAATTTTCTTAGCCTGTGGCAAACCAAAGCTATGAACCAGCAATCCAAATCAGAACACATTATTATTTTTGACACCACCCTCCGAGATGGAGAACAGTGTCCTGGAGCAACTCTCAATGTAGAAGAAAAGCTAATTATTGCACGGCAGTTGGCACGCTTAGGCGTAGATGTCATTGAAGCAGGTTTCGCTTTTGCTAGCCCTGGAGATTTCGAGGCCGTTGAGAAGATCGCTCAGACAGTTGGTACCTCGGACGGTCCAATCATTTGTAGCTTAGCAAGAGCAATTAAAGCAGATATTGAAGCTGCCGCGCAAGCTCTCAAGCCTGCAGCTAAAGCCAGAATCCACACCTTTATTTCTACCTCAGATATTCACCTACAGTACCAGTTGAAAAAATCGAGGGCCCAAGTTTTGGCGATCGCCGAGGAGATGGTAGCCTATGCTAAATCCTTTGTTGAGGATGTGGAATTCTCGCCAATGGATGCAGTTCGCTCTGAGCCAGAGTACCTTTATCAAGTAATAGAAGCGGCGATCGCAGCTGGGGCTAAAACTATTAATATTCCTGATACTGTCGGTTATACTACGCCCAGCGAGTTTGGTGCCTTGATTGGTGGCATCAAAGATAATGTTCCCAATATTGAGCAAGCGATTATCTCAGTCCATGGTCACAATGACTTAGGTCTAGCTGTTGCCAATTTCCTCGAAGCCGTTAAGAATGGGGCAAGGCAGTTGGAATGTACGATTAACGGTATTGGTGAGCGGGCAGGAAATGCCTCGCTAGAAGAGTTGGTAATGGCTTTACATGTGCGACGCCAGTATTTTAACCCTTACTTGGGACGTCCGGCAGATAGCGAAGAGCCTCTAACTAAGATTGACACACGCCAAATTTATAAAACATCGCGCCTCGTTTCCAACCTCACTGGCATGCTAGTGCAGCCCAATAAAGCCATAGTGGGAGCCAATGCCTTTGCCCATGAGTCCGGTATTCACCAAGATGGCGTCCTCAAGCACAAGCTAACTTACGAAATCATGGATGCCGAATCAATTGGCTTAACGGACAATCAGATTGTCTTAGGTAAGCATTCTGGTCGCAACGCCTTCCGCACTCGCTTACAAGAGTTAGGGTTTGAGCTGTTGGAGGCAGATTTAAATAAAGCCTTTGTCCGCTTTAAAGAAGTGGCGGATAAAAAGAAGGAGATTACTGATTGGGATTTAGAAGCCTTAGTCAATGACGAAATCCAGCAGGCACCGGAACTGTTTCGCCTAGAGTTAGTACAGGTATCCTGTGGCAATAAAGCCCGCCCCACCGCAACAGTAGCCTTAAGGACACCTAGTGGAGAGGAACTAACTGACGCTGCCATTGGTACAGGTCCTGTGGATGCTGTCTATAAGGCAATTAACCGTGTGATTGATGTACCTAATGAGCTAATTGAATTTTCCGTGCAATCGGTAACAGCTGGAATTGACGCCATTGGGGAAGTTACGATTCGCTTGAGGTATCAGAAGCGGGTATTTTCAGGTCATGCGGCAAACACTGATATTATTGTTGCCTCAGCTCAAGCCTATGTGAATGCCCTTAATCGGCTCCAGGCGTCATTGTCAAAGACTCAGCCATCTTCACAAACTGAGAGTGAACTTGTGAGAAAGTGCTAGTTTCAAAAAGAATGCTATACCTAGTGTGAGCTTTAAGTAATAAGTAGTAAGTAATAAGTTTAGAAATGTTGCCACATTATTTCTTGTTACTTGTTACTTTTTACTGGCAGAAGTTTTGCCTCTAAGCTACGCTGAGGGTAGGGATTCCCGCGACTCCTTGAATACACAACTTAAACGCCTCAGAGCTTATTAGTCCGGAAGTATTAGTTTTGAGTTTGTATTTGATTAAAGATTTACAGATAATCAAATAGTAACTATTTCAAATGAAATTGGATGGTCGCTGGACAATTACTTTCAGTGTTTACTTAGCAATTTTAATAAGCATAAGCCTATTAGCTTATCTGGGGGTTTTGCCAACCAAAATTTCAACTATCCCTTATTACGACAAAATTCTACACTTTATATTAGTAGGGATAGCTTCTTACTTGAGCCACAAAGCATTAGGAAGAAAGATGATTAGTTTATCTTTCCTTCCCTTTGCCCTACCTTTGGCACCGTTAATCATAACCATGCTAGCAGCAATGGATGAAAGTTTACAAGCACTTTCGCCACTTCGTAGCTGTAGTCTTTTAGACATGAGCGCCAACCTGCTCGGAATTTGGTTTTTTTTCTGGTTAGTTGGGCGGACTTGATACTCCTGCCATTGAAAAACAGCAGTTTTCAAGCTGGTTGATTATAACTTTGGTTGCATTTATGGTATGTTCAAACCTTAGTAATTGTCTCCCTCTAAATACTGCCAACAATAGGGAGCAATATTGCAGCTGAGAGATAATTATAGTCCGTGTGATCTGAGGAGTATTGATGTGAAGCTAGATGAGAACTGGCTCATGCTGGAGGCACCTAAACAATTTACTGTGCTGGGGCTACCAGTTCACTTGCTAAAAAACTTAGATGACTATAGTCATTGGTTGGGAGAGCGTCTACAACATAAACTGGGAAGTCAGGTTGTGACTCTGAATGCAGAAATGGCAATGGAGGCCCAACGCAATCGATCTCTAGTTAGCATTATCAGGCAAGCTGAACTGGTTATCCCTGATGGTGCTGGGGTCATAATGTATCTACGCCTCCAGGGTGAGCGATGGCGGCGAACTCCAGGAATTGAACTGGCTCAATCTTTACTGCACAAAGCTGGACAATTAGGAGAGTCTTGTCCAGTTTTTTTCTATGGAGGAGCCCCTGGTGTCGCTCTCAAAGCTGGTGAATTTTGGCAACAACAATTACCCAAATTAGCAATTGCCGGGATCAATCACGGCTATCTTTCACCGGAAGCTGAACAAGAATTACAAATAACTCTTAGGCAACGGCAACCCAAACTGATTTTAGTGGGTTTGGGTGTGCCTCGTCAGGAATTTTGGATTGCCCAGCACAGGCATTTGTGCCCCCAGGCAATTTGGATTGGCGTTGGTGGTAGCTTTGACATTTGGGCAGGAACTAAATCCCGCGCCCCAATTTGGTTACGAGAAAATAATCTCGAATGGCTCTATCGGCTTTATCAAGAACCTTGGCGCTGGCGGCGGATGATGGCTCTACCAAGGTTTGCTCTCAAAGCCATAGGTCATTTTTTGGCTTAGATTTCTAAGATGCTCGAGATCAAATCCAAAACCCTAAATCAAAAATTATCTGACTCAGCCAAGATCCCATCATTGATGGTTAAATTGCAAGGGGTGACAAAAACCTATCTCAATGATGGTCGTGGCTTAGTTGGGATTAATTTGGAAGTAAAGCGGGGAGACTTCTTGTTCGTCACTGGCGCTTCTGGTGCTGGCAAATCAACTTTATTGAAGTTGATTTATGGTGCTTGTCGCCCAACACAAGGAGAGGTGATTGTTGATCAAGTGAATGTGGGAGGACTTAAGGGTGATCGTTTGTCAAGACTGCGCCGTCGCCTGGGAATTATCTTTCAAGATTACAAACTAATCCCCACAAAAACAGTCTCAGAAAACATTGCCTTTGTGCTCTGGGCACAGGGCTTCACTCGCAAAGAAGTCCAGCGACGCCTGTTGCCAACTCTAAAGTTAGTGGGTTTACAGCATCAAGCCCACTGTTTTCCAGAGCAACTCTCTGGAGGAGAACAACAGCGGGTGAGCATTGCTCGTGCCATCGTTAGTACACCGCCTTTGCTGCTAGCAGATGAACCCACTGGTAACCTTGATCCGGATAATGCCCAACAAGTTTTGAACATTCTCCAAAAATTAAACTCTCTGGGGGCAACAGTAATTATCACTACCCATGATCAACGCCTAGTGCAGATGTCAAATCAGCCAGCGGTTGAGCTGCGTCAAGGGCGCTTATATCATGAATTGACATACTCCCGACGCTAACTTCTGACGAAGTTGAGGGCTTGTTTTCCGGCGCTTCTCCTTCAATATTCGTAAGCGCATACAGCACTTAACGAAAGACTTGCACATTAGCTTTTTGTTCCCATCAAATTAGTGTTTGTTCAGGTTTCGGGAGCTTTTTCGTTATCTATTAGCTGCTCCCCATCTCCCCATCTCCCCATCTCCCCCTCTCCTCCTCTGCCAGATTGATCTTGGAAATCTTTAAGCCACTTTTGATATAAATCGGGGCGGCGTTGGCGCGTCCTCTGAATCTGTTGTTGCCTTCGCCACTGAGCAATTTCTTTGTGATTGCCTGAGAGCAAAATATCCGGAACTTTCCAGCCCCTAAATTTAGCTGGTCGTGTATACTGGGGGTAATCAAGTAATCCACATTCAAAACTTTCCGTTTTAAGTGACTCTGCCTTGCCTACTGTTCCTGGAAGCAAGCGTACGACTCCATTAATCAAGGTCAGTGCTGGTATTTCGCCGCAGGTTAAGACAAAATCTCCCAGAGAAACCTCTCTGGTGACTAGGTGTAGCACTCGCTCATCAAACCCTTCGTAGTTTCCGCAGATCACTACCAGTTGCTCGTAAGCTGTCGCCAATTCCACTAGTAGCTGCTGGTTGAGATTTTGTCCCTGAGGTGTCATCAAGATGACATCTCGTCTAGGTATAATCGGTAATGATTCGACAGCAGCAAAAATTGGCTCTGGTTTGATCAACATCCCTACACCACCACCATAGGTTTGATCATCAACTCGCCGATGCCTGTCAGTGGTGAAATCACGGGGATTGAATAAATTTACCTCAGCAATTTGCTTGGCAAGTGCTTTACCTAACAACCCCGAATTTAGGGGAGAGGTAAAAAAATTGGGGAACAGAGTGATAATATCAAATCTCACAGGCTACTGTAGTCCCAACTGTATTGGGCAAGGGGAGAGCAAGATTGACATCCTCCCAGCGCTAAAAGCGCGGGATTCCTAAACCTCGCGATTTAGGTTTCTGCTTCTTCCACATCTGCGTACACTACCAACTCGTGTTAGTTATGTCCCCGTCTTACGTCATGTCCACAGACTTTCGACCCATTGCAGAGTCCCGATTCCGCAAGCCCTGCGGTACGGAGTCTTACAAGAGTTGGTACTTGTTGCTTAGGCTTTTTACCAAGCTTTGCATTCCTAGCCGGAACCCCCTAAACCTAGTTTTTCAAGGTGCTAACACCTACTGCTTGGTTTTAGCGTTTCGGTATCTCTCGATTGTACAACGGCGGTGGAGGCGCGGCTTTCCTCCCATCGGTAAAACCGAGGGTTGACCGCCGCGAAATTAGATGAGTATCTCAAAGGATACGGATATTGATAATCTTGTGGATATACACCTTAAAATAAATCGTGGAAATTATTTACGCACATGGGCTTGATTTGTGAGATGATAACACATTACAAGATGCATTCGCCTAAGCCCCGTGTTTTTAAACCGGGGAATAGGTTGTTTGCATAATTGGGCCTACTAGGCTATTTGGTTATCACGCTGAAAGTATGAAGTTTCGGTACGCCCTTGGCGCGTGCTAAAGCCTAACGGTATAGCTTCACTCACAGACTAAGGCAGTAGTTTAGCTTGGGTCAAATCTTTATTAACTAGAACTTATACTGACAAGCACTATCAAGCATCCGACTCACCTCATGCCCAAAATCGACATTATGCTGCAGTTAGAATCTCAATTGCATAGAACTAGGATGCAACAATCCACTAAAACTGCTGCCATTCTGGTTATTGGCGGCGCAGAAGACAAAGTTCATGGACGCGAGATCCTGCACAACTTCTTTGGTCGTGCTGGGTCAGGTGATGCGCGTATTGCTATTATTCCTTCGGCTTCGCGAGAACCAGTAATTAGCGGCGAACGCTATCAGCGCATTTTTGACGATATGGGTGCCAAGGAGACAAGAGTTCTTGATATCCGCGATCGCCACCAAGGATCAGACCCAGATTTTCAAGAATACGTCGAACATTGTACTGGTGTATTCATGACTGGCGGTGACCAATTGCGGCTTTGTGGGCTATTGGCAGACACTCCACTAATGGAAAAAGTTCGTCAGCGCACACATCTGGGGGAAATTACCCTCGCTGGCACTAGCGCTGGTGCCGCTGTGATGGGTTATCACATGATTACCGGTGGTGGCTCTGCTGAGTCGCCCAATCGCTCCTTGGTGGATATAGCGACAGGGCTAGGGCTGATTCCAGAAGTAATTGTGGATCAGCATTTTCACAATCGTAATCGGATGGCGCGCCTGATTAGTGCTGTTTCCGGCTATCCTGAACGCTTAGCCATCGGGATCGATGAAGATACCTGTGCCATGTTTGAGAGAGATGGGTGGTTACAAGTTATTGGTAAAGGCACGGTCACGATCATTGATCCAGGAGAAATGTTGTATACCAACCATAATGATATTGGTGCAACAGATCCGATCAGCATTCACAATCTGCGGGTACATATCCTGACTCATGGCGATCGCTACCATGTCCTTCAGCGTTCCCTAAGAATACAACAGAGCTGAATCTTTGGTTGGCTAAAAATGCTGCCAAACTAGATACCAAAAAGTTGCCAGAAGTGGTCTAACTTGCTGAGGTTGCCTTCTTCTGAAGAGACACAGATATTTGTCAAGAAACTGTTCACCATGAACTGTTTAATGTCTTTTTCAGGCAGGAAACTAGATAATATCTTTAACTTACCTGGTGGTGTACTTGAAGGTTTAACCAAGAAGATCCTCAGCAAGGGGAACTTCTGGATCTCGGCTCCGAACTCCTGTCAGCTTTAGCGCAGTGTACCGCAGTGTTGCTCCTCACCAGGGAAAGGACATCTATATAATTTTCATACGAGGTGTCTTGGTATAAAGCAAATGGAGCAGTTCCACACTGCTGATTCACCAGTCTATTTGTGGTTTCGATTGCCCCAAAGGTTAGCGCCAAAGTTAGTCGCGCCCTTGTGTGCCCCTGCGGTTTTTCCGAACCGTAGGGGGGTGTGGTTATTGAGTTTATGGAGGAAGTTTTGCCGAAGTCCTACGAGGCTGAGCTAGTCGAAGATGTTATGTCTGTAATGAGTAGTTTGTCGGCAAAGATGTATGGGAAAAGAAGCGCTCAACGCCGTAAAGAGCTGAGGAGCGCTTTCCATACTGGAGAAAACCTATGAGGGGAGCACCTCCACTTAACAGTTGTGGGTGGGGAGGTTAAGTCAGACGATAGGGAGAAAAGAAATGACACAGGCAACTTACCAGACAAGGGTTCCAGACAATTTAATAACTTTTTGCCAAGAGATGGGACTGCTGTTTGGTAATGCTGAGCGTCACCTTTATGTAGATTTGCGTTCTGGCAAAAAACTTAATGCCCTGAAGAAAGAGTATCAGGTTGCTTACGGCATCAACGCACGACAGTTTAATTCAATTCACTCAAGTATTAAGGGCAAAATTGCCAGTCGCAATGAATGTTTAAAACGTCAGTAGACCTTAACCCTGGTGTGATTGGGTGGGCATACTGCGATGGGGGGGGAATCTCAAAGCCTTGGGGCAAATCAGAGTCAACCTGCAAGACAAAAGCAGCGACCAGACAGAAGCGATATTGGGTGATGCTTGTGCCGAACTGGTAACTCTAGCCGACACATTTGAGTGCCCAATCTGCATGGTCGCTAACAGCGAGTCAGAGGTCAACCTGTTGGGTGAGGAAGTGGTTTCCACAACCAGGCTCAGTGGGAAGTCGCCAGGCACTTCTGATGGCAGGCGGAATTCCTGACCCCAGAACCGCAGCCTCAACTGTTCGGGCTGCGTCTGTGGAGAGAGTCACCTTTTTCTACAGTTTCAATGAACGGTTAATCAACTCTTAGCAAATCCCTTAGAGAACTCCCCACAGGGAAAATTCTTCGTGTACAACAGATAAGGGCACGGCAAGGTTCCGAGTAAATATGTCGGTGATGTCTTTGTAAAGATGCCTCCCTCTATATCCTCAAGAGACTTCTTGAAGAAGTTGGAGAAAGGATCAACACTAAAGGGGTGGAATTTTCCTTTTCCCTTTCCCTTTTAACCCTTCCCCAACCACATTGCTTTCAGGCAATGATAGCAAGAGGTTTCTTAATTAAAGATGCTGGCATCTCTTGCAGTAGGGTCTAAAAGCCGTCAAACCCCTTCTAGTTAGGCGCTAAAGACGCATTTTCTATAAAATTGCTCTTTGGACTTCCTTAGCATATTCTTCCTCAATTGTTATGAGAATTCTGAGAATCCAGACGTTACGCGGTCCCAACTATTGGAGCATTCGACGCCACAAACTCATAGTCATGCGTCTCGATTTAGAGGAAATAGCAGAAAAATCCTCTAACGAGATTTCCGGTTTCTATGAGGGACTAACTTCGGTACTCCCCTCTCTGGAGGAACATTTCTGTTCCCCCGGAGTTCGAGGTGGTTTCTTAAGTCGCGTCAGAGAAGGCACAATGATGGGACATATTGTAGAACACGTCGCCCTAGAACTGCAGGAAATGGCAGGCATGTTGGCGGGATTTGGTCGCACCAGAGAAACTGCGACACCGGGAGTGTATCAGGTGGTATTTGAGTACGTAGATGAACAAGCTGGGCGCTACGCAGCTCGGGCAGCAGTGCGACTATGTCAAAGTATTGTTAACACTGGCACCTATCCCCAGACAGAATTAGAACAAGACTTACAAGATTTAAGAGAACTTGCCAGTGACGCTGCCCTCGGCCCTTCTACAGAAACCCTAGTTCAAGAAGCTGAAGCTAGAGATATTCCCTGGATGCCTCTGGCTGCTAGAGCAATGATTCAGTTGGGCTACGGTGTTCATCAGAAGCGTATTCAGGCGACACTTAGCAATTATTCTGGGATTTTGGGTGTTGAGCTAGCTTGTGATAAAGAAGGTACTAAACAAATTTTGCGTGATGCTGGTGTCCCTGTACCTCGGGGTACAGTGATTAAATTCCTCAAGGAACTTGAAAGTGCAATTGAGTATGTTGGCGATTATCCAATTGTGATTAAACCCCTCAACGGTAATCATGGTAGGGGCATTACCCTTGATATTGGTAACTGGGAAGAAGCTGAACAAGCCTATGAAAATGCCAGAGAAATCTCCCGCGCTGTAATTGTTGAAGGTTTCTATCGCGGTACTGACCATCGAGTTTTAGTAATTGATGGCAAAGTTGTGGCGGTAGCAGAGCGTATTCCTGCTCACGTCATTGGTGATGGTAGCTTAACGATTGAGGAATTGGTTGCACAAACCAATAGTCATCCCCATCGTGGAGAGGGGCATGATAATATTCTCACCAAAATAGTCATCGACCACAATAGTGAGAATTTACTACAGCGCCAAGGGTATAGCCGAGAAAGCATACTCGGCAAGGGTGAAGTATGCTACTTGCGGGCAACTGCTAACCTCAGTACGGGGGGCATTGCTGTGGATCGAACCGATGATATCCATCCAGAAAATGTTTGGTTGGCACAGCGAGTTGCCAAAGTCATTGGTCTCGATATTGCTGGAATTGATATTGTCACTCCCGATATTACCCAACCACTAAGGGAAACAGGGGGAGTAATTGTCGAAGTTAATGCTGCCCCTGGTTTTCGGATGCATGTTTGTCCTAGTAATGGTTTACCTCGTAATGTGGCAGCACCAGTCATGGAAATGTTATTCCCTCCAGGGACACCAAGCCGCATTCCGATTATTGCGATTACGGGTACTAACGGCAAAACTACAACCACACGCTTGATTGCTCACATTTATCGGCAAACTAGAAAAGTGGTTGGTTACACCACCACTGATGGCATTTATATCGATGATCACTTGGTAGAACAAGGTGACACCACTGGACCTCAAAGTGCTCAGGTAATTCTCAAAGACCCTACTGTGGAAGTAGCAGTGTTGGAGACGGCACGGGGAGGGATTTTACGTTCGGGATTGGCATTTGCTAAGTGTGATATTGGTGTAGTTTTAAATATCTCGGCTGATCATTTGGGGATTGGCGATATCGACACTATTGAACAAATGGCTCGGGTAAAAAGTGTCGTTGCCGAAGTCGTCAATCACGATGGGCATGCGATCCTTAACGCCGATGACCCCTTGGTAGCGGCAATGGCTCAAAAAGTTAAGGGTCAGGTGGCTTATTTTTCCATGAACCCTGACAATGAGTTATTGCAAAATCACGTCCGTGGTGGCGGTTTGGCAGCAGTATATGAAAATGGTTACCTTTCAATTATTAAAGGAGATTGGACCCTAAGGATTGAACAGGCAGTGCAATTGCCTGTGACGATGTCAGGCTTGGCACCGTTTATGATTGCTAATGCCTTGGCAGCTAGTCTGGCAGCATTTGCTCAGGGGGTATCGATTGAAGCGATTCGCGCAGCTTTGAGGACCTTCCGAGCTTCTGTGGAACAGACGCCGGGACGAATGAATTTGTTCAATTTAGGTCGTTTCCACGCTCTAGTCGATTATGCTCATAATCCTGCCAGTTATGAGGCAGTGGGGGCTTTTGTCCGTAACTGGCCAGGAGAGCGCATTGGCGTGATTGGAGGCCCTGGCGATCGCCGCGATGAGGATTTTGTGGAGTTAGGGAGACTTTCTGCAAAAATCTTTAATCGAATTATTGTTAAGGAAGATGATGACGGTAGGGGGCGTCGTCGGGGTACAGCGGCTGAGTTAATTTGTCAAGGAATTAAGGTGGAAAATCCTAACTGCCATTACGAGATTATTCTTGATGAGACAGAGGCAATTAACACTGGTTTAGATTATGCTGTCAGTGGTGGTTTGGTGGTGATCTTGCCTGAGTCTGTCAGTAGGGCAATTGGTCTGATTGAGGCGCGTCGTCCTCTGCCGGAGAATGTTGCTGGGCAGGCGGTGGCTGAGGGTCAAGTTAATTTTGTCAAGACACCGGAAATTTAGAAAGAAGGTCATTCAAGCCCATGAACTAAAACATGGGTTTCAAGGGCTGCCCTTCTAGGGTAGCTTTATTTTTTTTCTGGCTATTTGGTACAGAAAGCTTATACCCATTTTCTAAATCCTAAGAAGACATCGAGAGATAGGAAGTTAAACAGGGCAGTAGTTTCAAAAATTTGATCTCTACTCTACTAGCCTTTTGGCAAATTGGTATTAGAAAATATCGCCAGGCACACTCTCAATTCAGAGAACTTAATAATTCCTTACCTTCAATTAACTCTTCTTTTGAAAAATAAGGGTAAAAATTAAGTATTAGAGCTTTTATTTTCTCATTGTGTTCGCTCGCTGTTAACTCATTACATAAGTCTTACAGTACAAAGCATTCATTGTTTTCAAGAGCAATGCACGTATAACAGGTACGGTAGAGCCAGTATCCCTAAATGACTTTGCAAGTTTCTGTTTATTCATTTATATTTTTGATTGCAAAAGGGGTTGAGATAACAAACGGGCTAGCACAGATCTATCACTGCGTTTGATATTGAGGTTTATTGACGATGACTTCATGGATTTACAATATCATCCTCACCGGCTCTGTAGCTGGTCAAACATTTCAACGCTCAGGGGAGCTGATCATCAGTGACCCGATCATCAATCCTTTTGGAACTAGCAATGATGTGAATTCATTTGAAGTAGGCATTTTGTCTACAGATCCATTGGGTTCTCCAGGTTTCCCCATAGGGGCTGGTAGTATTTCGTTCTTCACAAATAATGCTCTCGTTGGCAGAACACCATTTGATACAGCATATGAGGCTTACGATCCTGCCACCAACACATTTTGGATTCAGCCAGACCGGCAAACAAGTCTCAATAATAGTTTGAACATATTTACCAGTAGTGGAATTACAGGTTTCCCCTATAACGTCTTTGACGGTTTAATCGCAGTACAACCACAAAATAATGGCTCAATCTTGGGCACGATCGATTTGATAGGAACAGCAAATGTAGGATACCAGGCATCATTTAATGGAGTACTTCAGGAAGTAATAGGTTAGACAAAAGTTACCCCTAAAACCAAAACGCCAATAAAAAACTTTTGAGTACATGAGCAAAGAACAACCACCACCGGGGCATAGATCAGTCTCACAAATTTCAGCTGCTGAACGTGGGATTGCACTTGCCCTCGCCGTGGCAGTTTTAACAACCTTCATCATAGTTGTGTGCTTGGAATGTTTAGCAGACTTTTGAGTGAGAACAAGTCGCTATATGCTGTCTAAAATTTCCAAGGCAGTCCCGATGAAAAAATATTTTCATCATCAAAACATTAAAGAGGGTTATTTCCCCTACACCCTACACCCCACACCCCACACCCTCTTTCAAGTCAGCTGATGGTCGAAAGCAGCTGATGCTGAGGTAGTAATTTCCCCGATGACAAAAAGACCATCGATACTAGACAATAAACTATACGGTTATAAGAATAGTTTGAAAACAAATGTTTATTGGCACCACACAAGCGGCAAAATTAATGGGCGTATCGGTGAGGCGAATATGCCAATTACTCCAAGGAGGAAGAATTCAAGGAGCCTTTAAAGCAGGCAGGTCTTGGATAATTCCTCTAGTAGACGGCATGCCGAAAGTCAAAGAAGGAACAAGAGGCCCCAAAGCCTTTTGGCGCAGGCGTAAACCTTCCCCTGTAACTATCATTCACGTTAATCAGCACACTATTCGGCAAAATCAAAAACTTGAAAAGCCCGATCCAGTGATTAGCGTTAAGCGAGGGCAAAGCAATACTTACGCTCACGAGGTAGAAATCTATGGACCGTGCCGGGTAGTTTATCGACGTGACAACCCTAAACCTTGCGGTGCAAGGGTTTGGATTGAAACCCTATTCCCAGTGGAACTACTACAGAACCATTCGGAGTAGTGATCGCCCTGCTTTTTATGATGCCCTTGAGTGCCTAGAACACTTTGTAGAAGCTAAGAATTATCCTGTTCCAGGTCTTCCTGTTCAGAAGCAGGCTTATTCATTTCATTCTTGAAGCCTCTGAGGGTTTTTCCTAAAGCGCTGCCGATTTCTGGTATCTTCTTGGGACCGAAAATCACTAGACCAATAATCCCAATTACCACAACTTCCGACCATCCCAAACCAAACATGGGATCTCTCCCTACAAAAACTTAATTCCTCAAGACCATGTTAAAGGCAACCAGTTTTTTAAAAACTAAATCAATTTTTAGGTTTCATTAACCTTGGTCTGTTCAAGTTATAGCTTTTCACAAGCTCCCTTTATAACCCATAGGGTTTAACGGCGAGTTCTTGACGCTGTTTTGATAGACTTACTCTAGTCTTAACTTACCAATCTCTATATGTTAAGAGATATGTAAGAGAGTTCACAAGGTAGTTTAAGACAAAAAAGTATCAATGACAACTTTTTCCCATGTCAACCACATCAATTTCCTCCCTAAGAGAACAACAACAGCCTCTAATTCGCCAACTAGCTGACTCTATGGAATCTTTCTGGCAGCATTACCTAGACCTGTGGCCTTATCACTTACCTACTGAGTTGGGTTATGTGGAAGGACGTTTAGAGGGAGAAAGACTCACAATTGAAAATCGCTGCTATCAAACACCTCAGTTTAGGAAAATCCACTTAGAACTGGCAAAAATAGGCAAAAACTTGGATATTCTACACTGTGTAATGTTTCCCCGCCCGGAATATGCTCTGCCGATATTGGGTTGCGATTTAGTGGGGGGAAGGGAACAAATGTCTGCTGCGATCGTTGACCTTTCTCCTGTAAATCGATCGCGCCTCTTACCAGAGTATTATCAGCAAGCCCTATCAAAACTACCAAAGCTTCAATTTTCTCAGCCCCGCTCCCTTCCGGCTTGGGCAGACATCTTTTCAGAATTTTGCCTATTTATTAGACCAGTTAGTCCAGAAGAAGAAGCTCAGTTTCTCTCTCAAGTTGAGGCGTTCTTAGCAATTCACTGCACCTACGCCGCTAGTTCCTCACCAGTGCCGATAGAACAACAAGCAGAAATCATTAGTGGTCAGAGCTACTACTGTATCAAGCAGCAAAAGAATGACAAAACCCGTCGGGTGCTAGAAAAAGCCTTTGGTTCTGAATGGGCTCAATATTACATGAAATCGGTGTTGTTTGACTTGCCAACGCCTCAATGAAGTCCCAAATTTAGTCTAATCTCTAGAAATTGAAATCCTATAGCATTTCTTAATTGAATGAGGTACAAAGCCCTAAACTTTAGGCAAAAGATAATTGATAATAGAGATAATAGGAAGAGGATTATAATGTATCTCACTTAAACGAGAATTGCTATTTTGTCTTGATATAGTTAGATTTTCCTGCGCCTGTTTCTAAAGGTAACATTAACTCCTTCACTCGATTGCTGTAGTACCAGTAAGGGTGTAGGTTTTGCTTTTTGATCCCAACTGATAGAAACAATGCGCCCTTGAATTGTCGGTTGCCAACTCTCATCATCTGGATTGAGAAAATGTTCAATACAGTCAATAATCTGACTAATCGTTGCCGAGGTAGCCTGAGTGGGTAGTTTTGTCAATTTGACCTGAATACGGAAAAGCACTCCCATCTTACGCTTACCTCCCCTTTCCGTTTCGTACATTACATCAAAGATTTGATTAACTCGACGCCCTGAGGTAGTAGCAATACCAATGGCACTAGTAGTTGCCTGAGTGGGTCGAAGTGCGATACTAATTAACTGTTTGATTCTGATTTTGATTTGGTTAACCACTGCAAAATGAAATACCTCTTCTGCCATTCGCATTCTGAGGTAATCTAAATTGAATTCTCGCGAGTGAATTAAGTCCGGATTTCCTTCCATTTTCCGGATAGTTTGGAGAGCTAATTTTAACTTTTTCTGAATCTCTTGAGATTTGAAGTGCTCAAATTTGAGTTTTTTGGTTATCGAATCTAGTTTTAACTTGTAATGTATGCTCAGACCAATAAGTAATAAGCTTAATCCCAAACAGACAAACATCCAGGTTTGTCCAGAGGATTGAGATTCTGGGGTTTTTAGTGGTAGAGGTGAAGAAGAAGGTGGCAATTGCGTAGCAGCTTGAGCCAATGCAGATTCTGCAGTGACGAGAGAACTGGACATAATTAACTAAGAGATAGAACTGAAGGTATATTTACTAGAATTCCCTACCAACAGCAGATTTTGCTCATGGGCGCGATCGCCCAGAGACTTATCGATATAGGTAGGGGAAGCACCGCAAATCAAAAGTTAAGGGTGTTCTATCATGCCAGTTAAGCATTTATTGACACTCCCCTGGCGAAAGCCGAGGGGATTCTAAGTTGATCGTAGCTACTTGCTCTACTAGGGTCGCCCCAAGCAGAGTAGAGGTTGCTATCCCCTTAGCGTTACTTTGGGTATGCCACTCCAAAAACGCTAACAATTACTAACATTGTTATTATTATATTGCAACTAGAAATCCTGAAGATTAAAGCCGTCCTAGAAGGACGGGATTTTAGACCCATCGAGATTCCCGCGAGGGCAGGAGCGACCATTTCCCCAGATTTTATTGCCAAAAGTTTAGTGTTGCCACCGTGCCCGATGGTTACGTGCATCAAGGTGACAAAGGTTAGGGAATTTTCGATAACGACCTAAACCACCAGGCCACCAGGGTTCGAGAGACCAATAGAGTTGGTTGCCACTGATCCCTTCACAGAGAAAGTCAATTGCATCCCCGACAATGTGGCGGCTGTAACGGGCACCACCAACAGCACGGTTAATATGAGGAGGACGATACCAGCTAGTAATTATAAAAGGTCTGCCAATGCGATCGCGCGCCCTTTGTGCTAGCTTAGCGATACGTACAATGGCGTCAACTGTGTCCTGATTCGGTGGCATGCGGGTACCGCCACGGGTTGCTTCTGCCCAAGTAAAGTTACCATCTTCAATAATCGCAGCCCACAGTTGAATATTGCGTGGTGTCCAGCGCTGAGGGCGGCGGCTAGTGACGACAGGCACCACAGGCACTGGCTTAGGAGCTGCCTCTTGAGCATCGCGACGGGCTTTATCTAGACGTTTTTGATCCTCAATTAGAGATTGTACTGCCTGATTTCTAGTGGGTAAACCGCGCCAGAGTTGGACAAGGCGGATTAAAGCTTCTCGTTGGTAATCTAGTTCTTTATATGTTCCTGATAGATTGCGCACAAAATTCAAAAGTTCTCTATCTAGCTGATTAGCAAGATTTAGCTTAACTTGTTGATCTTGAGTACTAGCCTTGAGCTGTTCGTAACTAATCCCCATCCTCGAGAGGGCTTTGGCACGGGAATCCAGCTTGTGCCAGAGCCTAAACCCTTCAGTGATGGCACTACGCTGACGACCTTGTCCCTGATAATACTGGGGAATGCGACCGACAAAGGCAATTAGAGCTGGATCAATACTCTCTAGGTTATCTTCTGGGGAGGTATTTGTTTTGAGAGAAGCAATTGTCTCTTGGCGAGACCTAAGTTTACGCCATAGTTGAGCCATGCGCAGCAAGGCTTCTCTTTGGTGGGGAAATCCACCATAGTGGGCAGAAATCCGCTGTACAAATTGCCTAAGGGGGAGATCCAGCAGAGATTCATCCTCACTGGCAGCTTCGACATTTTCTGGAACTAGTGAAGCAATCACAGCTTCACGGCTATCCAACTCCCGCCACAGGCGCACTACCTCCAGTAGGGAATCCCGTTGGTGGGGTAATCCTGCGTAATAGTTGGGAATCCGGTCTACTAAAGACAGCAGAGCTTGATCCAGATAGGCAAGATTTTGGGGTTTGGCTGCGGTGTCGAAGTCGGTTTCGATGTCAGCTAGATAAGCTTGTTTTAATTGTTCGTAGTTAGAGGCTTCTAAACGGGGTATGGTGGGTTCACTTGTTGTTGGTACATAGCCACTAGCAAGGCGCTCTAGAAATTTTTCTGTATAATGACCCTGCTGAGCATCCCACAAATCACTCCCTTCCCAGCCCTGAGCAATTAAACTGTCGGTGAAGGCGCGGATGACATTTGCCCCGTACTGAACCTGTTCAATGAAGGTATTGACTTGGTTGAGGGAAACCCGATTAGCGGGGGAAATACCTAAACCAGTCTCGTTATCTGCAAGAGCAGGCGAGGAATGGACTTCATGAATGGCTGCCAGAATTGGCTTGTGAATGCCAGCTCGTTCAGCTTCGATAAGATAGTAATAATTGCGCTGGTCTGGTGAGAGTGTTGCCATGGCAAATTGTAAGAATATTTCCTTAATCTCTGATTAAAAATTAATTTATGGCTTTTGCAACCATTGAGCCGGAACAAAGCAACAATTTTCTAAACAACGTCCGCCTAATTGCCACCGATATGGATGGGACACTAACGCAGCAGGGCAAGTTTAGAGCGAATTTGCTGCAAGCTTTTGAGGATTTGAAGACGGCAGGGATCCCAGTATTAATTGTCACAGGACGTTCAGCAGGGTGGGTGAATGGACTGGCAAATTATTTGCCTGTGGCAGGGGCGATCGCAGAAAATGGAGGTTTATTTTACCAGTCTGAGGGTAGTTTGCCTGTGGCGCTGACGCCAATTTCTGACTTAGGAAGGCACAGGCAAGAACTCTCCCAAGTTTATCAGCATCTCAAGACAGAATTTCCTCAAATTCAAGAGTCAACTGACAACCGCTTTCGTCTTACTGACTGGACATTTGAAAATCATCAACTGAACTTGAGCCAACTTGAACGCTTACAGACTATGTGCGCT
Source organism: Symploca sp. SIO3C6 (assembly GCA_010692425.1). Lineage (GTDB taxonomy): Bacteria > Cyanobacteriota > Cyanobacteriia > Cyanobacteriales > Coleofasciculaceae > SIO3C6. Next base: position 431,383 of record JAAHHJ010000001.1, read on the forward strand.
ACCATGGGTTGGGGTTTTACCTACTCTTCTGTACAATGTCATATTAAGCTAGTATCTCAGGATAAAGCTGTGGGCTTGCTCAAGGTGTTAGACGACTATTTTCCTCAGTACGCGCCTGAGCAGGTTATGACCATTGGCGATAGCCCTAATGATGCTAGCCTTTTTAATCGGGAAGTGTTTCCCCTTTCTATTGGTGTGGCTAATGTTCTCAATTACGCTGATGAGTTGCCTCATCAACCGGCTTATGTTACTCAGGCAGCAGAAGGTGAAGGGTTTTGTGAGTTAGTAAAGTATTTGAGGTCGAGGTTCATGATTGACAGTTTATAGTTCATGGTTCATGGCTCATGGCTCATGGTTCATTGGTTTGTATTCGACATTTGTGGTATGCAAACCCAATGAACAATCAACTATGAACTATGAACAAATATTCCCAATGAACAATCAATAATGAACTATGAACCTTCTTGATCAATGAACAATCAACAATGAACCATGAACAGTTAATGGGTTTATTTTGATTTGTATTTAAAATTAAACTAAGATCTTGTTTGCTGCTTCGAGTAAATTATTGGCAATCACATCAGGTTGCGGATAAGCATCAAGGTAGTCTTGTTCTTCGTAAGTGAGGAAAGCTGTTTTCCAGCCCATACCAATAGCTCCCATAATATCCCAAGCATGAGCTGCAATCATCCAGGTATCGCCCTCGCTGTTACGTGGCAATTGTAAATAGACATCAGGATGGGGTTTAGTTTTTTGAATTTGATCACAAGAGAATAACTCAGAAAAATATTCAAGTGCTCTCCCTTGCGCGAGTAATTGACGGGTAGATTCGGCAGAGCCATTAGTCAAAGCTACTATCCGCCAACCAGCTGCCTTAAAGCTTTGAAAGGTTGCTAAGGCTCCTGTCTGTAATTCTAGTTCACTAAATGTAGCTATTACTTCTGCTAGTTGCTTGTTGTCTGCCTTTAAACCAAGCAGCTTTATTGTGCGTGGTAATTCAGCTTCTAGTATTTGTTTAAGAGGCTGATATCCTCCGGCATGGGAAAGGGCAAAAGCATCTCTTAGGGTTTGGGCAAACCAAAGTGAGAGCGCCTCAGCAGGTGCCCCTAGTTCCATCAGTCGCTGCTTGGGTTTTTCCAAGCTGAAGCAGGTGCCAATCATATCGAATACTACGGTGCTTTGGGAAGTCATAAGAATAATTGAGAGAAAGATATCTTAGTCCGTCTCAACAGTTGTTGGTTTCAAGTTAAGATTGTGTGACACAATTGATGTGAACTATTTGTTATTCAAAGTCAGTAGTTCAATCTTCTTCAGAGGTACGATAGCGATTTTTTTAAAACTTCAATGAATGAAGCCCAATTTGGTATGGATATTGGTTAATAGCTTCATAATCGAGCATAAATTCAGTCAGACTAACACAAGGATAATCATCAATCAAATAAGAAGCCATAGTTGGGAAAAAAGTCACTATAATGCCTGCAATTCGATTTGGATATTCTGACGATTCTGCTTGTTGCGAAAATAGAGCAGAGAAAACAATTTCCCAATTTGCGTGAACCCATTTGCTTTTTTTTCTAAATTTATTCAAATAGGATTTTTTAGATGTCATAAATTTGCTAATATCATTTCTAATAAATTGTGGCTCTGAACTATCTGAAACAAGTTTACATTCTATAACAACAAGCAATTTTTCCCTTCTGGAAAAACCTATATAGTCAATCTCTCCGATATCGGCAGGAATGTTAATGCTATTGTCTGCAAAGTTTACAATTTTTTAACAGATTTAAACCCAGAGAATCCTAGATTATTTAAATTATCTTTTACAACTTCTTCAAACCATTTACCAGCCTGGTTAGAAAGCTTACTGATAGCTTCATCAGTCGCATCATTTTTCCATTCATATGGTAGTTTCCCAAAAACCACGTCTTTGCTCAAAGTTACTAGAGATTCCATTGCCATATTCTTGGAAAAAATTAAATGAAGTCCTGTAGGATGAGGAAACTCGAAAAATCCCCTTCGCAAGGCTCGATATTCCTGTCTGGGCTTCCAAATTTCTCTTCCCTCTGATTCCATTTGTTTTTTAGAGATTGAAAAACCCGCAATCACTTTTCTAATAACTTTTCTATTTAGTCCAGATACTTGAGAAATTAAACTTATTGCTTTTCCCCTATGAATAAAAGGTATGGGAAGCTCTGGAGGTGGAGGCTCAGATGAGCTAATAAGTTTAGCAATAATTCCCATTGCTTCTCCATAACTTGTGCCTATCGTGTCCTTAAAAGATTCACCGATTAATCTATCTTGCTCTTGAAGATTAAATACATTAACTGTAGCTGTACTTGGAATAAAACGCTGGCGGTTGGAGCGGTCATACAAAACTCTCGATTGCATCTGTTCGCCGATATGAATGCCATCTTTCAGTACTTCAAAAACTAAATAATTATCCTCGTTATCAGGTAGAATTGTGAGCCTAACGTAATCAGGAAAAACAGAGAAAGAAACATCACTTAACTGGTACAATGCCGCCATTTGCTCTGCGCATATTAGAGATCTTTCTATTAAAGTCAAGAACTGCTCTTGGCTTATCTTAGTTTGATCTAATTCTTGCTTGTTTAGCATAACAACTTGTTCTGACAAATATTTTATAGCTCTGCGAAGATTCGGTCCTATAGCTCTCCACCTTTCTATTTCATCTCTGTTCAATAAGCCATCTTTGTCCAATTGCTCTATTTCAGAAGCTAGATCAAATTGGTAAAGCAAAAAACTTAACAAATCCCATGAAGCTATCTGATTTAGATAGTTAGACAGTAAATTATAATAAAATTGAAACTGAAATTTTAGAATGGAGTTAATATCTTCTGCTTTTGTGTATTCTCCTGCTGGAAAACTCGATCTTAGATAATCCTCAGATGCATAACGCATTTCAAGCTCAGTTGACGATCTAGGTCGAGGGATTCTAATTCCGTTAAAGTTTAAAAACTCCATATTCTTTACCAATTAATAATTATAATAACTCTCAGATACGATCAATAAATTGCTTTGATTAATCTGATTTTGCGGATGGAGACTCTCGCTGTTAGCAATGAAAGGATCTCAAGACAGTCAATCGCTAAAATTATGGCAGTATTTAATCTTCCTGTAATCTCTGTGTAACCTGACATGCTCAACTACAACCCGCAGCAACGATTACCTACCTCAGAGGAACTACCTTGCTCTGATGATACCCCTGTGGACCATGAACTGCAAAACACCATTCCCAATTTACTCAGAGCAATTTTACTGCTCATTTGGGCAGCTCGTGAAGATTGGTTTTTTGGAGTAGATATGGGCATTTATGACCGTTCTCGACAAATACTCCAAACTCCCATTGTCCCAGATGGATTTCTTAGTTTAAGGGTACAAAGACACAAAAAACCAAAGGGAAGACTTAGTTATGTGCTAGCTGAAGAGAATAATATTGTTCCTGTCTTTGTACTCGAATATGTCTCAAAAACATATGGGGGTGAATATGACCGGAAAATGGAAGACTATGCTCGATTGGGGGTAAGATATTACACAATCTATAATCCCGACTACTGGCAAAGAGACCAGCATCAACCATTGGAAGTGTATCGTCTTACCAATGGCAACTATGAGCGTCAATTAGGAGAGCCAGTATGGATGCCAGAAGTAGGTTTAGGTATTGGACGAGAGTTGGGAGTATGTGAGCAATGGCAACGGGACTGGCTTTATTGGTATGATCAGCAATTAAATCGCTATCAAGTGCCAGAAGAACTAATTGAGCAATTGCAACAACAGCTACGGCAACAGGAATTACGCGCTCAGCAAGCCGAGTCACAACTTCAGCAAGAGAAAAAGCGATCACAACAACTAGCAGAAATGCTACGCCGCTTGGGAGTTGACCCAGATTCTGTGTAACCTTAATCCGTACCTGTGTATCAGGGGCAAAATTAAAGACGCGGGGACAGGTCGACAGGTCGACGCACCGGACAAATTGGATGGGGATTTAACCCCAACCAATTTTATACACCGCAAGTGACGGTGGGGTATTTGACCCATATTAATTTCGATAAAGTTAGGTTACTAGGCTCAATTTTAGGTAAACTGAGTTTTATAACCTTTCCCTTGGTGTCTAATTAGTCAGAAGCCAGCGCGAAAACTTGGAGGTTGAACGCTGGCTATGGCTCCAAGCAAAATAAGGAGTCTCATCTATTATGACAAAATTATTCCAACGTCTCCAACCATCCCAAAAATTCCGCATTGGTGTACAGGAAATTGCCCAGTTCCTCAACATCCCCAAACAACTAATAGTGCGTGTTGAATGCTGGCAATACGTCATCTTTGTTCATCGCCGTGACTGCGGTGGACAGTTTATCAGCTATCGCAAACTGCAAAAGTGGCAAAATGCGATCGCTTGTCAAATTCAAAAATGCTCCACCCGGCAGCAGTTACGGCAATTGTGGCTAGAGATGGAAATAGATAAAAAACGGCACAAAAAGCAATACAGTGATGAGCCTTACTCATTTTTGTGTCAATTCTGGGAAAAGCACTGGGACATACTTTGGGCAGAGCAAGAGCCAACAGCATCAGAATTTAGTTTTTGATTAGTTTCTTAAAAATCAAACTAGAAAACCAAAAGTTTTAGTTATATGATGCTGTGTACTTACTTTCAAAGTTATTTTTTGATTTTTTTGTACCCAACTTGATAGAGAAGTAGCCCGCAACCTCTTTAAAATGTTGAAGCCCAATGCATAGCAGCTGAATTTCCTTAATCCCTTAAGGATGTACAATTTCATCAGAGTGTTTCTATGTCCCAAATCAAAGAATTTGTCCGCACTACCTGTCCTCGCGACTGCTACGATGCCTGCGGGATAGTTGTCCTCAAACGGCAAGGGGAAATTGTCAGAGTTAAAGGAGACCCAGAACACCCAGTCAGTCGCGGCACTCTTTGCGGTAAATGTGCGATCGCTTATAACGGGGCTTGGCGCGATTACCCAAGGGGTAGCGCCAAAGGCGATGCTCTGCTAAGAGCAGACGCGCTTCGCGATCGCACACAGCGCTTATCTCAACCCCTAAAAAGAATTGGAGCTAAAGGTAAAGGTCAATTCACTCCTATTAGTTGGGAAGAAGCCCTGGATTTAATTGCAGTTAAACTTAAGACTATTCTCGATAACAATAAAAATAATCACACTCCCCATATTGCCCAAGGCTCTAGCATTCTCCACACCCACTACACTGGAACCTGTTCTCTAATTGCAGGTGCTTTCCCCCTACGCTTTTTCAACCGTATTGGTGCTACAGAAGTAGACCCTGACACCGTTTGCAATAAAGCAGGGCATGCAGCTTTAGAAATGATCTTTGGCGATTCCATAAACGGCTTTGATCCACGCACCGCCAAGGATGCTGCCTGTATTTTAGTCTGGGGGGCAAACCCTTCTGCTTGTGCTCCCCACGCCCACAAGCATTGGTTACGCCAAGCTCCTGGTAAGGTAATTGTTATTGACCCAATTCGCCATCCCACTGCTGCCCAAGCAGATTTACATTTGCAACCCTTTCCAGGCAGTGACGGAGCCTTAGCCTTTGCCCTACTACACGTCATTCAACGCCAAGGACTCATTGATGAGCAGTTTTTGGCTAACTATACTTTAGGCTGGGAGGAAATTTTACCCCTACTGCCCCAATGTACTCCTGAATGGGGGGAAGCGGTTACAGGTGTTCCGGCTAATCTTATCGAAAAAGCCGCTAAGATTTATGCTTCTGGTCCTTCCCTGCTGTGGTTAGGACAGGGATTGCAACGACAAGCCACTGGCGGCAATGTCTTCCGTGCCTGTAGTCTGTTGCCTATCTTCACTGGCAATATCGGCAAGCCGGGAGCAGGCTTCCTATATCTCAACGGTGCAGAAAATCGGGGTATTGATAGTGACTATATCGCCGCACCTCATCTCAATCAGGGTGAATCAGTATCCATCTCCCACATGGATTTAGCACAACGCTTGGAAGATTCAGTTAATTCTCAAGTTCTATTTTGCTGGAATAATAATATTGTTGCCTCTAGTCCAGAGCAGAAACGTTTAAGAAAAGCACTAGCCAGGGAAGATTTATTTACCGTTTCGGTAGAACTTTTTGCTACTGATACTACCGACTATGCCGATATCGTTTTACCAGCGGCTAGCTTCCTCGAATTTGACGACTTGGTAATTTCTTACTTCAACTATTCAATTTCTGCCCAAGTTAAAGCGACAGAAGCTCCAGGGGAAGCATTACCCAATCAAGAAATTTTTCGACGACTGGCAGCCAAAATGGAATTTACAGAACCAGAATTGTTTGAAAGTGATGGGGTAATGATTACTAATCTGCTCAAACAAACTGGGACAGTCTTAAACTTTGCCAACCTCTCCAAAATTGGGACAGTAAACCATACCGCAGAGCCTGTAATTCAGTTTGCCCAACTTAAGTTTCCTACTCCCAGTGGAAAAATTGAGATTGTTGGTGAGCATTTTGAAAAGGCTGGCTTATCTAGAACTCCCCAACCTTTCGCTGATGCTAGACCAACTAATGGTAGACTAAGAGTTTTATCCCCAGCTTCTCCCTGGGTAATGAATAGTAGTTATGGCAATGATGCCAAAATCGGTAAGCGTTTGGGCGAGGCTGAAGTATTAATTAATCCCCAAGAAGCACACTTAAGAGGCTTAGAAGTTGGTAATACCGTAATTTTATCTAACGATACTGGAGAATTAACTCTTAAGGTGGCTCTTTCAGAAGATGTTCCCTGCGGAGTTGCTTTAGTTTATAAAGGACGCTGGCCTAAACTTGACCCTAACCGCGCTAATGTTAATGTCCTTAATCCTGGTAGGAAGACTGATTTAGCTGAGAGTTCCTGTGTACATTCGGTAGAAGTTGAAATTACTCCTGTAAGTGCAATCGCTTCGCGCTACCCCCTACAGCCCTCCGGGCATCCAACGGCTGGGGTAATTGCCTCTGGCGCTGAGCTTCGCTCAATCGCTTCTGGTACTAAGCCTAGCGTCGGAAATAATATTCTCAAAACTGCCCTTTGTCTACGCCACGTTGCTTTTGAGGATTTGGGGAGCTTTGAGCCAATTCTTGAGAATTATGGTTATCAGATAACTTATTTGGAAGTAGGGACTAATAATCTTAGAGCAATAGACCCACTAGAGGCTGATTTACTAGTTGTCTTGGGAGGTCCAATTGGTGTCTATGAAGTTAACAGTTATCCTTTTCTAATAGATGAAGTGGCTTTACTAGAAAAGCGGCTAGCAGCAGATTTACCAACTTTAGGACTATGCCTCGGTAGCCAACTTATGGCGAAGGCGCTGGGTGCTAAAGTTTATCCCAGTGGTCGTAAAGAAATTGGTTGGTCTCCTTTAATTTTAACTGAAGCTGGTAAGCAAAGTCCAATTGTAGAGTTAGCACCAGAACTGACACCTGTACTCCACTGGCACGGTGACACCTTTGATTTACCTAAGGGGGCAATTCACTTAGCTGCTAGTGGTGAGTTTCAACAGCAAGCCTTTGCTTGGGGTAAGAATTGTTTGGGATTACAATTTCATCCGGAAGTGACGCGGCAAGGATTAGAGAATTGGTTTATTGGTCATACTGCTGAAATTAACAGTACTCCTAATTTAAGTGTGACTAAACTTAGGGCGGATACTCAAAGTTGGGGTGCAATTTTAGAAAAGCAGGGTGCTGTTTTCTTCAAGCGCTGGCTGGAGAGTATAGAAGAAGGCACTCCTGATGAAAAAAATTCGCTAAGAAATGGGGTTATAATTACATTCTAGCTTAACTGAACCACCAGCAGCAAGGAAAAACCTCTTTCGATGGAAGTGCCGAAGGTGGGTTCAGAATACGCTCAGATATACACCGCTTTCAGCAGCTAGATTTGAAGGTCTTTGGAGTTAAAGGCAAAATATCGAGTCTGAAATGCATGTGTGGTAATGGTTTCAGGCTAGATTGCCCCTGGTGACAGCTTCGCTGATACTGTTGGCCCAAGTAAAAAAATTAGGTAAATCTAAGTCTAATTTAGGTTATCATTAAACATAAGCAATCGGTTCTAATGAGGAACAGTCATTAGAAGTAATGGGGAAAGTTTGGTGTAAATCCAACGCTGTCCCGCAACTGTGATGGGAATCTCAAATTCTCTCAGTCAGAATGCCCGCCGATGTTAACACTAAAAAACAAACTAATCTGCGAGGTACAGATGTTTAAATACTTTTTAGTTGCACAAATTATTAATTCTTTCACTACGACCTTTTTAACTACGCAACGATTATCAAAGGTGTAGTTGTTAAATGCGATGGCTTTCCGTCACTTCAGCTATCTTGCTCTCAATCTTGGCGATTAAATCGATTGTTTTCTTGTTATAAGTTTTCGAGAGTGTCATTTTGCTGTGGTCTTGGAACAATAAATATTTCAATAGTGATACCCAACTAATCCGATGGGCTTGACCTTTTTTAGAGTACCCAGACAAAGGCAAGAATAAACCGTAGGAATGTTAGATGGTGCGATCAGGCGAAGCCTGGCACTGCGTGATCACACTGATCGCAGCAGTATATTACATAGTTTAGGACAAATATTAGCTGACTGCACTGTCAGCTAATGAGTAATGAGTGTCCTAATACAAGTAAGTATTGCTTTAACTAAAAATAAAAACTCTTTGACGATCGCCATAACACTACTAAATGATGTTTGTAGCAAAAGGACTAAAAGATGAATTCCCAGAGCAAAAAACTGGATAGTTCGAGATTAGTTGATTCACAACCCGCTCTGAATCCTTACGTATTCTCATTCAAAGTACCACCGGAAAAATTCTCATTGGCTGCTTTGAGTCAGTTCAATTTATGGCAAACAGCAGGGGAAATGGTGAGTAGTGGCAATAAGTGGCAGCTATCTCTAATTGCTATTGGTAGTGCCAGCAGTATTATCTATCCCCATGTGCCTTTAGTCGGTTTTGCTGCGGTAGCTGGTAACACTTTGACTCGCAAAAAAGCACTTATTACTGTTACAAGTATCTGGTTTGCCAATCAGCTTTATGGTTTCACCATTCGCCAATATCCCCGTACTTTAGAGTCTTTGACTTGGGGGCTAGTAATGGGTTTGGGAACACTGCTGATTACTTGGCTAATTACCCTACAACCAAAATTTAGCCGTCGTAGTTTTCGCGGTTATTTACTCTGGTTAGCGATCGCTGTTGTGGGTGGCTATGCCATTTATCAGGGCAGTATCGTCTTAATTGCCCAGTTAATGGGCGGACATGGATTTAGTTTCACAATTTTGTGGCAAATTTTCCTAAAAGATACTGTCTGGGCTGTTGTCTTATCAGCAATTCACTCTAGTCTTGTCTGGCTGGTAATACAGACTATACCAAACTACTCTCATCCTTCTTTTCCACCCACTTACTACTCAGGCTATCATCCCCCTGGTTGTGGAAGACAAGGTTAATACCCTTTCAGCCAACAGCCTGGGATTTTGACCGAGAGGGATGCCGAGGAAACCTCGGCTTATCCGCCCTCGACAGTTGCTTATCGACGGAAACCGCCGAGTCCGCACTGTCTCGCAATCGAGGTGTTGATAACTCGATTTTACAGCAACAAATATTACGGTTTGATTTCAATGTACATATATTACGCCTTGGGATTTCTGGTTTTACTATTAGTGGTTGGCATCGCGCTTTATCTAATCACTGCCCGCAGTTATGAATCGTCTGATACGGTAGCCAATTCCTATGATGAATGGACTCAAGACGGTATTTTAGAATTTTACTGGGGCGAACATATCCACTTAGGGCATTATGGTTCACCACCGCAGCGTAAAGATTTTTTGCAAGCTAAAGCTGACTTCGTTCACGAAATGGTCAAGTGGGGAGGTTTAGATAAATTACCTCCCAAGACAACTGTTTTAGATGTCGGTTGTGGAATCGGTGGCAGCAGCCGTATCTTAGCCAAAGAATACGAGTTTGAAGTTATGGGCGTTACTATTAGCCCCAAACAAGTACAACGGGCAACAGAATTAACCCCTGAAGGAGTTACGGCTAAATTTCAGGTAGATGATGCTTTGGCACTATCTTTTCCAGACAATAGTTTCGATGTGGTTTGGTCGATTGAAGCTGGACCCCATATGCCAGATAAAGCTAAATATGCTTCAGAAATGATGCGAGTATTAAAACCTGGAGGTATTTTAGTCGTAGCAGACTGGAATCAGCGCGATGACCGCGCCTTACCCCTGAATTTCTGGGAAAAACCCTTAATGCGTCAACTTCTAGACCAGTGGTCGCATCCAGCTTTTTCTAGTATCGAAGGCTTTTCCGAACTTATAGCAGAGACGGGATTAGTGGCAGGAGAAGTAGTAACAGCAGATTGGACACAAGAAACCCTCCCTTCTTGGCTTGATTCGATTTGGCAAGGAATAGTTCGACCTCAAGGATTGATCGAGTTTGGCTTCTCAGGATTTATCAAATCATTGAGAGAAGTACCCACTATGTTGTTAATGCGGATCGGGTTTAGTACTGGACTTTGCCGATTTGGAATGTTTCGCGCCCTTAAGTCTGATTCTGTAGCACAGTCTAGGGAAACTGCTCGCTCTCAAGTAGTTAAAGCTTAAATATTTTTGATTCAACTAACTCCGCTTTTATGGTTACTAATTTTGATTGTGATGTGGCTATTGTCGGAGGGGGAATTGTGGGTGCAACTCTAGCTGCTGCCCTCAAAAACTCTGGATTAAGTGCGATTGTCATTGAAGCTAATCCTTTAGAAGTAGCAGCATCTAGGGAGCAAACTTATACTCTTTCTCCTCTTTCTGGACGAATTTTTCAGGAAATTGGTATTTGGTCAGAAATTATTGCCGATCTTGGCAAGTATCGCCAGATTTATCTTTCTGATGCCGACGATCCTCAAATAGTTAAATTTAAAACCGTCGATTTGGGAACGGAATTTCTGGGTTATGTAGCCGAACACAAAACTATTTTGCAGTCTTTGCAAAAGTACATTGATCGATGTGCTAATGTGAACTGGTTATGTCCCGCTAAAACCTGTGGAGTTACCTACGAAGCTGAAGGTGCAGTAGTCGAGGTAGAAATAGACGGTCATAAACAGCAATTAAGGACGAAACTGGTCATCGGTGCTGATGGAGCGCAATCGCGCCTTCGTCACTGGGCAGGAATTAAAACTACAGGCTGGAAATATTGGCAGTCATGTGTCACCTTTACTGTTACCCATAAAGCTCCCCGTAATGATATCGCCTTCGAGCGATTTTGGGCTAATGGTCCAATGGGGGTATTACCCTTACCTGGAAATCGCTGTAGTATTGTTTGGAGTGCTCCTCATTCGGAGGCTCAAGCAATTCAGAAGCTAGAGGAAACAGAGTTTTTAACTCAACTGGAATACTATACTGGAGGCTTCTTAGGCAAGCTCAAGTTAGAGAGCGATCGCGCTATTTTCCCCGTGCAATTATTTCAGTGTCGGCATTATGTAAAGCCTCGACTAGCATTAATTGGAGACGCTGCACACCGTTGTCATCCTGTGGGGGGACAAGGACTCAATCTAGGAATTAGAGATGCTGCTGCATTGGCACAAGTTCTATCAGAAGCCCATCAGCGAGGAGAAGATATCGGCGAGGTTAAAGTTCTCAAACGTTATGAACGCTGGCGTAAAATCGAAAACCTGACCGTACTGGGGTTTACAGATTTCCTCGATCGCATCTTCTCGAATAATTGGCTACCAGCACTAATTCTCCGTCGTCTGGGACTTTGGCTACTCATAAATCTACCACCATTTAAGATTTTTGCTCTCAAATTGATGACTGGTTTTCTTGGTCGCATCCCTCAATTAGGGAGTGTGAACTAAATATCAACATGGCGATTGGGTATGGGTCGGAAGCCTCCGCACCCCTCGCCATCAATTTTACTGTAATTGAGCCACTCCCACGAATTGAATTCGTGGGATTCAGGCATCAAGCAGAGATTGCAGGCACAGCCTGTCTAACATCTCCTACGCCTAGGGTTGAACTCCCAACCCTTTTAATAATGATAGTATGTCTACAATCGAGGATCAACCAAACAGCTAACGCGGCTTGAAAGCCTTAACGCTACATCCCACGCTTAAAAGACGTGGGCTTTGCTTACTTCTTTGTAAAAACAGCATTCTTATTTACAGGTTTACCCAACATTCTCACTTAATTACTAACAATGAATATTTCCACAGCAACATTAGGTTATCCTCGTCAAGTAGGACCTGGTATTTATGATGTCCACTCTCCAGCCATTCCTACTGCGGAGTCGTTAACCGAAGGTTTGTGTAAATGCTATCAACATCTTCCCACAGAACAAATTTGGGTCAATCCCGACTGCGGTTTAAAAACTCGCCCTTGGTCAGAAACGATTCCTGCAACTCGTAATATGGTCAAAGCTGCGATCGCTTTCTGAGAATCAAAACCAAAAACACGGACTCTCAGGAGGACAACACCTAATTCAAGAATTAGAAAAAGGTTTAGAAAAATATGAATGGCGCGATCTCGTTACTATCAAACCTGTATCCTGTATGGCTGCTTGTCGTCGTTCCTGTGCTGTAACTCTAGCTGCTAATGATAAGCTGACCTTTATTCTTAACCAACTTGCACCTGTTGAGTCGGCAACCGAACTATTAGAATTTATCGAACAATACGTTACTACACCCAATGGGAAAGTTCCTTACCGAGAGCGTTCTCGAACTATTCAGCAAGCTACCGCGTTTATCTTACCTCCTCTAGCAAGTTCATCATAAATTATGGGCATGGTTATAGTACATTGGCTTGGATACCTGAAGAGAAGGGAAGTTGGGCGTTACCCCTACGCCACAAAAGAATTACTTCCTTGGAAACACCCATTAGCAAAGCAGCTTTTCAATTCAAATATTCTCTAAAGAGAGTAATAAAAGAAAGCTATCGCATTTATAAATAGATCATAAGATCTAATGCTGATTTTTCCTGGCAATAAAAAATATTCCTATCTCTTTTCTGCTGTTCCTTTCTCACAGTTAAGAGTTACCTTTTCCCAGCAAGCCTAATTTCACATTTCATTTGAAAAAGCTATATTAATTAGCCTTTAATCCTATCTTTGTAGGTTAATAATAACATCCACTGTAATCTTTGAGGTGCGCTTTCTACTATCTAGGAAACGCACCTCGATTGCATGGAGAAACTATTACCAAGTCCACTAATCTCCCAAATCCAGCTGAAATTTCACTCTCTCCGAATCACCACGATCGCCGGAATTGGGAAACAACTCTAAAGGATCGCCAGAATTAAGCGTATCCCCAATAACTAGTTCTATTTTTTCATTTAGTAGAAAACTAGAGTCAGATTGTTCGCCAACTGCCTGTGTACCTTCTGAATTATTCTGTGTAGTTAACGACGTTTCAGAGAAAAAAGTTAGAGAATCTTTTATAGTGCGACCTTCAACAGTACGAAGAGATTCGCCAGACAGGGTAACAGAACCATCTTCTGAAGGAGAAGGGACAGTTGATTGACTATGAGCAATCGATGCCGATCCTGCAAACAATGCTCCAACTCCTAACAGAGCTATTATGTTACGTATCATGATAGATTTTCCCCAGATTTTAAATTGTTAAAAACTCGATTTATCCTCTATCTCCTATGCTAGATCAAAATAAAAATTTGATCCTGAAGCTTAGCATATAGAGGGTTTCCATGCGGGTAAGTAGACTCTAATTTTCCGCTTGATAGTCGAGAAAGCCCACAATCGCCTCCCGAAGATGATACAAAATGTAAAGGATGACCTTTCTGAGGTCAGGTTGTATCTCCGCTTACATAAACTATCAACTTCGGCAGCAATTTCTCTGTAATGACAATTATCCGCGTTTCCCCATCTTGGAAGATACCAGAACAAGAGGCAACTTCAGAATCTAGCTATTACAACCGACGTCGCTTTTTAAAAACCTTAGTTGGTGCCAGTATCGGGGCTAGCATAATGCCCCTTACAGCTTGCCAAGCCGCCTCAGAACCAAATCGGGCATTGGCAGCATCCTTAGATACAACTAGTTTAAAACCAATTGCCACCAACCCAGCGTTTTCAAGCCTTGAGAGGCCTCTAACAGATGAGTTGCTAGCTGGACAGTACAATAACTTTTATGAGTTTGGTGGCACCAAGTCGATTTGGGCTAAGGCGCAGGCATTGCCAACAGACAACTGGAAGGTGGAAGTGACGGGCTTGGTAAAAAATCCCCGCACTTATGACTTGGATTACCTCACAAAGAAATTTCCCTTAGAGGAACGCATTTATCGATTCCGCTGCGTCGAAGCTTGGTCAATGGCACTGCCATGGATTGGGTTTCCGATGAAGTTGTTGCTTGCCGATGCCGAACCCAGCTCTAAAGCAAAGTTTGTGCAATTTAGCTCATATTACAACCCTGAAATTACGAAAGGGCCAGGCCTGCATCTTGGTTCCCTACCTTGGCCCTACAAAGAAGGCTTGCGCCTTGAGGAAATGGCTAACGACTTAGCATTTTTTGCAGTCGGTATTTATGGTCACACCCTACCTAAGCAGCATGGTGCGCCAATTCGGGCAGTTTTGCCTTGGAAGTACGGTTTTAAGGGAGCAAAGTCAATTGTCAAAGTCGAATTTGTCGAGACTCAACCAGATACCTTTTGGAACACCATTGATGCCTACGAATACGGTTTTGAAGCCAACGTTAATCCTAACAAGCCTCACCCTCGATGGTCACAAGCAACAGAAAAATTTATTAGCAAAGGACCAAATTTATCATGGGAGAGGCGCCCAACCCTACCTTATAACGGTTATGGTGAATATGTGGCTAATTTATATATTTAGCTATTGACATACTCCCCGCGAGTAGAGTGATGGGGATTGTTTACGCTTCATTGACGGACGCTACCGAGGCAGTCTTACTCTGTCTCGACGTACATTTAGAGTCGTGGCAATGCCCTATCCCGACTTTTTTTATCCCACCTAGCGAATTTATCAAGTTGTTGAAGCCGTCTACCTTCCTGCTGGCTAGTTACACCAAGTAGTTTCTTGAGTAAATCATAAGTAATCTTAATGAACAGCTGGCTCACTTGTCAAAAAGTTCTCCAGGGAAAAAGTATCGCAGAATACAAATTTCTTGGCGATCGCTCCTGAAACGAAACTTTTCGATCTACTGACATTATAATTATTCCACAGTCACCGACTTTGCCAAATTTCTCGGCTGATCTACATCCAAGCCACGCCTAGCAGCAATGTGATAAGCTAAAAGCTGTAAAGGAATTACAGCCAGAATTGGTGAGAGTAACTCTTCAACTGCTGGCACACTTAGTAAATCATCAAAAGTGTGTGTTGCCTCTTGTTCATTCATCGGCGTCACCCCGATTAAACGGGCATCCCGTGCTTTTGCCTCCTGAGCATTAGATAGAACCTTCTCATACACACTACCAGGCATAGCGATCGCCACCACTGGCACCTTAGCATCAAGCAAAGCAATTGGGCCGTGTTTCATTTCCCCTGCTGGGTAGCCTTCGGCGTGAATATAGCTAATTTCCTTAAGTTTAAGCGCTCCTTCCAAGGCAATGGGAAAATTAATTCCACGTCCTAAAAAGATAAAATCTTGGGTTTCCTCAAACTGATGGGCTAATTGTTCAACCTGCTGCTGTTGACTCTCTAGGATCATTTCAATTTGGGCTGGCAACTGTCGCAAGCCCAGCAAAATTTCCTTAAGGCGCGATATTGGTAAAGCTTGACGCCGAAAGGCTAAATCTAGAGCCAAGCAGTAAAACACTACCAGTTGAGAAACAAAAGTTTTGGTAGCAGCAACCCCAACTTCAATACCCGCATGGGTATGAATAATATTAGGCACTAGCTGAGTAAGGGAGCTTTCTAGTTGATTGGTAATTCCCAATAGTCGTGGCTGATATTGAGATTCCAAAGGTGTGCGGCGCTGTCTTTCCATATCCAGTGCTGCCAAAGTATCAGCAGTTTCCCCAGACTGAGTAACACCAATTGTCAAAGTATGAGTTGTCAGTGGCGGTGGGGCATAGCGAAACTCAGAAGCATATTGTACCGTTGTCGGAATACCTGCTAACTGCTCCAAGAGGTATTTGCCCACTAAACTAGCGTGCCAACTAGTACCACAGGCAAGAATTTGAATCTGTTCCAAATTCTGGCACAGTGACTCGGAAATGCCCAATTGAACCGGCGATGGGGAATTAAGAAAATCTCTGCCTATTTCCCTCTCCTCGAAAGCATTTGCCTCATTAACTAGCCAATCATTGTGGAGATAAGCTTCTAAACAAGTTCTAACTACCCCTGGTTGCTCGTAAATTTCCTTGAGCATGAAGTGTCGGAATTCATGCTTTTCTACCAGCATCGGATTAATGCTGAGAGTGCGAGGGTATTTGTTGAGGCGATTTCCCTCAAAGTTGTAAACTTCCGCACCCATTGGTGTCAACCGTCCCATTTCCCCATTCTCCAGTGTCAAAACTGCACTGGTATGAGGTATCAGCGCTGGTGTATCAGAAGCACATAAAAATTCCCCTTGACCAAAGCCAATAGTTAAAGGAGCTTGTTGCCGCGCTACAATTAACTCATCGGGATAGTCAGCACAAACTACCGCGATCGCAAACGCTCCTTCTAACTGCTTGAGGGTTTGCCTAACTGCTTCTAAAAAAGGGCCTGGGTATTGGTAATCAAGAGTAGGAGTTTGGCTCAAAAACTCAGCCACTAGGTGGGGAATAACTTCAGTATCAGTATCAGAGCGAAATTCATGCCCCCGGTGCTGTAACTGTTGACGCAACTCACGGTAGTTTTCAATAATCCCATTCTGAACCACTGCCACACGCCCGGCGGTATCCATCTGTGGATGGGCATTGTATTCTTCTGGTTTACCATGAGTTGCCCAACGGGTGTGCCCGATACCAGTTCTAGCTATATTGTCAGTAAGTTCAAGTTTTTCACGCAAATTGTAAAGTTTGCCCTTAGCGCGAACACATTGGATTTTTCCTTCAGCAACTGTGGCAATCCCCGCAGAATCATAACCGCGATACTCCAGTTTCTCTAAGCCTGCCATCAAAACTTCTTGAGCAACTTGGGTACCGATATAGCCGACAATTCCACACATTTGACGCTCAACTCCTACCGCTTACACTAGAATGCCATCTCCTTTTGGTACAAGCTAATTGGCAATCAGGAGAACGTCAAGAATATATGGCTCATGGCTCATGGTTTTTACTGTCAAACCCTTATTTTGCAACAACCAGCTACCCTCTCCCTTGCGTTGGGAGAGGGATTGGGGGTGAGAGCTACAAGTGTATCACATCGAGTCTGAAGCCTCTGTAAAAACGTTATTAGTAAGCTAGACCCATGCTACGAGTGGTTTCAGCGCCCAAATAGACTCGAACACTCAAGAAGTCTGTGGGGCAGGCTGTTTCGCATCGCTTGCAACCTATACAATCTTCTGTGCGAGGAGAAGAGGCAATCTGAGCTGCTTTACAGCCATCCCAGGGTACCATTTCTAGCACATCTAGGGGGCAAGCCCGGACACATTGGGTGCAACCAATGCAAGTGTCGTAAATTTTGACCTTATGGGACATTGAGTATCGGCTCCTTAGCGGATGTTCTCTAAGTTGTTAAAACTCTTGGTCAAGGGCTAGTTTACCGCAGGGCTTTAATCCCTTCTTGCAAAAGGCTACATAACTTCAAACTCTGTAATAGATGAACTCTGCTATGAGGGCGTTGATTGCCAGAAATCATCAACCTTGAACTATAAACCATTTTGGCGCAGCATGGGCGTAGCTAGTACCCATGGACTTTATAGGAAACGCTAAGTAGTCGGACATAATTAAAGACACGGAGACGCAGAGACGCGGAGACACCGAGACTTTCAAAGGATGGAGATTTGACCCCAACCAATTTTATGCACCGCAAGTGACGGTGGGGTATTTGACCCATATTAATTTCGATAAATAAAAGCAACTGTGTAAACAATTATGAAATCGCCCGGAGTTACCTTACACCCTACACCCCACACCCCACACCCCACACCCTGCCTCAACCAGTAACCTTTATCAATATCCAGGTACTTATTTGTGTGTTTTCACACAGTTGTTCAACCTCATCACCAAATGTCTTCTAAGAATTTGCTGCTTCCGATACGAAATTTTTAGTACATCTTGAAGTATCTGTTAATAAGCAAAAACTTCCCCATCGTCTACTAACCCTTGAAGGTAATTTAAGATTTATCTTCCCTTTGAGGAAAGAGAAAGAAAATGTTGAGTAACCTAGAATTTCCACAGAGCAGCTTTTGGCAAGGTCAAACACCAATAGGGCTACAATTTTCGCACCTGCCGGGAGTTGGGGAGCAACTACAGCAGCAAACTATTTATCCCCCTGGAGTTAGCTATCCCAGCCCTAACCTAAGTAGCAGCAGCTTAGTTGATATAGTAGATAGCATCGATACAAGCGACCTTAGTGATTTTAGTTCCTGGCTAGATGAGTATCAACTTAACAATATACTCCCTTCTGAGCAAGTTCGGTGGAGAGGAGTAGTTACTTCCGATACAGGAAAACTGCTCACCTTGGACAGTGATGGAGTTATTAGCAGCAAATCCCAGGTAAGCTTTGACTCTGAACCAGATCAAAATTACATTTTCAATACTCTTGATTACCTTTTTAATACTACTAATGAGAACTTCAACAGCTCCTATAAATTAATTACTAATACCGAAGCCAGTATCGAAAGTATTCCGGTGAATTTAAACAGGGATAACTTTACTGAAATCACTGGCAGTTTAGTAAATAGTGATCCTATAAATCCCTTGCTACTTGGTAGTTTTTACGACGACTATGATTTAAATAATCTAGCTGCTGGCGACTTGGTGGAGGTGAATCTCAAATCATCTACATTTGATACCTACTTGCAACTACTGAATGCAGATACTGGAGAGTTGATCAATTTTGACGATGATGGGGGACGAATTTTAAACTCTCGACTAACCTTCCGAGTGCAAGCTGGCACCAATTACACTCTCAGGGCTACCTCTTTTGAACCTAATGCCACTGGTGCCTACAGCCTGACAACAGAGCTCCTCACCCCTAACCCTGCTTTTAGCCATATCTACGGCTATGGTTTAGTCAACGGGGCAGCAGCAGTTGCCCAAACACTCGGAAAGCCTACATTTGCAGATGTTCCAGACTTGGGGGGCAATACCTGGTTCAATAATTTGCTCAATGCTCCCGAAGTGTGGGCGCAGGGATACACAGGTGAGGGAGTGATTGTCGCCGTGATTGACGCAGGTATGGACATTACACATCCAGATTTAGTGGATAATATTTGGGTTAATACTGACGAAATTCCTAATAACGGCATTGATGACGATCTCAACGGCTATATCGACGATATTAACGGGATCAATTTAGGTATAGGTGAAAACAACAACAATGTTATGCCCGGTAATGGTAGCTTAGAGCAGGCTCATGGAACCCATGTGGCTGGTATTATTGCTAGCGTTGCCCCTGATGTCCAAATCATGAGTGTCAGGATGGGCACTGTTGATGAAGGCTCTGTCTTTAACAATAGTGGTAGCTTAGCAGAGGGAATTCGTTATGCTGTCGACAATGGTGCCAAAGTAATCAACATGAGCTTGGGATGGTCTGACTCTGTCGAATTAGGAGAAGCTCTTGCCTATGCTGCTGCCAATAACGTAATTACCATTAGTGCTGCTGGTAATGGTGGAGGGTTTGAATTGGAAAACCCTGCCAGCTATGCCGATGACTATGGCATTTCAGTGGGAGCAGTTGATAGAAATAAAAATATCGCTTTTTTTTCCAACCTCGCTGGTTTCAATTCCAATAATTATCAAGTAGTTGCACCGGGAATAGGGATTTATTCGACTATACCAGGCAATAGTTATGACTTGAGGGATGGGACATCCATGGCAACTCCTCAAGTATCGGGTGTCGCGGCTTTAATGCTTAGCGCTAATCCAAATTTGAGTCACAATCAAGTTCGTGACATACTAATTAACTCTGCTACTAGGCTGGTGTGATGACTTCTATAATCCAAGAGAAGGGGAGATGGGGAGAGGGGGAGACGGGGAGATGGAGTGTTAGTTACATCTACAAATGAACTGTTTTTCTCGTGACATCTCCCACACCGTAATCTATGATTCGGTGTGGGCTTCTGGCTCCGCAAGGATTCGCTAATTTCCAAATACTGGTATCTTACGCTCTGGTACTGGCAACGGCAGAGTTTGAGGACTATTGTTAGACCATTCTCTTCCAGCAGCACTCTGTTCAACTTGTGGCTTAGTAAAAATTAACTCTCTCTGAGGAGGCGGTATGAGTACTTCTTCGGCAAAAGCTGGTGGTGGTAGTTCTCTAGCAGAATTTACTGGTAGACTTCTAGGGCTGGTTCTTAATTGTGTAGAAGTACCCCGACGAGATGTTCGTACTGGCGGGGGAGAATCACTTGTCAGATAAATGTGACCTAATCTTCTACCTTGATAGATCCTCCTAGTCAACCGCCAACCAGGATTGAGGAAAATTTTGTGAAAGCCATTTTTCATGCCTCTGGTTGTACCGATTTCTATCTCTGGAGCATTACGTTCTTTAATAGGAGTACCTAGTAGCAACAATTCCCCATCGTGTTCAATTAATCTAAGTATGTAGTCTAAACCGAGGTCTTGACCATTCATGCGGATAGAATAACCATTACTATCTAGGCTGCGCCTACAAATGCCCGTAAAGTCGAAGTTCAGCAGTAGAGGCTCAACGATAACTGGGTTGCTGTGGTTTTCTCTCCAACAAGCCCGGCGATTAGAAATTTGCTCGATAATCAGCAGTTGATACTGATTGCTACCGAAGGGAGCTGCTACAGTTACAAAATTATCGTCATTTACTTCTGTGCTGTCAAAAGTGTTAGCATTACTCGGATTAAAGGCACCAACAGTGAATAAAGAAACTGTGGTTAGTAAAGTCACTTGCAGCCATTGTGAAATTTTCATAAAAATCTCCGGAAAGTTTGGAAATCCAGCCTCTTGAACTCTGAGAGTAAAACAACTGAACATCTAATAGTGTTTTTCTCAGAGATTAAAAGTTAGGGTGTAAGAACAATAAATTTTCCATCCCCATTGCTATTCCTAGAGGCTGGCTGATCACCAGTAGTTCTCCTGAAAAATTAACTAACAATTAACAATTAAAACACTTTTTGGTATGTTTTAATTAGTTTTGATAAAGTATTATTTAAGGTTTAGTGTGTTGATGGATATTTAAGAAGTCCCCTGGATCTCTTGGAGGTGTTTTACTAGATACTTCAGTCTTGAGGCAACTCGAAAGACAAGCATTTAAGTACACAAATATTCGATTATCACAACGTGGCTGGCCTTCTTAAACCAGCTCTTAGGGAATTCTAAGGCGACTTGCGAATATGAGTAGTGAGACAAATAGTGACAAACGCGACAATATTCTCAAACAACTGATTAGTAGCGCCAGAGGTATTCAAGATGCAGTTTTGGTTGATGATGAAGCATTAGTTATTAATAACCCGTTACAGGAATGGGATGAGGACTCTGCCTCTGGTATGGCTACAGCAATGTTTTTTCTCAGAGATAGTACTCGTGAGCATTTGCATTGGTCTGTACTAACACACATGCTACTGGAAACAGAAGAAGCTTATTTTATAGGAGTTCCCTGTAGCCAGGAAACCTTCTTACTGGTTCAAGCTAGTAAGGTTGGCAAATTGGGGGAAATTAGAAGAGTTATCAATCGAGCTGTTAAACAACTTCAATCTCAATTAAAGTCAGAAGAATGCCTTGATACAGACGCTAATAAAGGTCAAATTGCTAAAACAGTACTTCAGGAAGATAAAACACAATTACCAGATAATAAATCTCTTACCAGACCTAAACCTGAAGCCAATAGTGATGTCAATAGTGAAATAAAATATAGGAACCGTAGGATAAGCAACTAGAGACTTCAAGATAAATATTTAAGTAATAAGTAAATAAGTCGGTATTCCATTAAACTAAACTTATTACTTATTACTTATTACCTATTACTTATTACCACAAACTGTCATTCTCTGAATATTTCACCATCCTGCTGTAGTACAAAATCACTGTAAGCTCTCAAGGCATGCTCACTGAGATCGAGTCCTCTGAGTTCCTTTTCTGGCTCAACTCTGAGACTGCCCAATACAATCTTGATGGTTGACCAGGCTACTAAACTAAATGCCGCTGTGAATATACCAATAGTTAAAATACCACACAACTGAGCGATAAGCTGATTGAATCCGCCACCAAAGAACAATCCCTTCTCTGGTCCTTGACTATAGATAGAGCCAATTCCTTCACTGAACAAACCTACTGCTAGTGTTCCCCAGATTCCACAAACCAGATGTACTGAAATTGCACCTACTGGATCATCAATTTTCCAGCGATCAAATAACTCTACCGAAAAGACTACAATTGTTCCAGCAATCAGACCAATTACAACAGAGCTGCCAAGACTGACGAAGGCACAAGCTGCTGTAATTGCTACTAAGCCTGCTAAGATGCCATTGACAATCATAGAAAGGTCAGGTTTGCCAAAGTACCACCAAGAGGTGAGCATTGCCGCCATTGCCCCTGTAGCAGCAGCCATGTTGGTAGTTAAGATAATATGAGTAATTGCCATGGGATCAGCAGCCATAGTCGAACCTGGATTAAAACCAAACCAGCCTAGCCACAGAATTAAGCAGCCTAGGGTAGACATGCTGAGGTTATGACCAGGTAGAGCAAAGGATTGACCGTTTCGATATTTACCAAGGCGCGGTCCTATAAGGATAGCTCCCATCAAGGCTGCCCAGCCACCAACTGAGTGAACTACAGTAGAACCAGCAAAATCATAAAATCCAATTTTTGTCTGTAACCAGCCGCCTCCCCAAACCCAATGACCAGTAATTGGGTAGGAAACACCTACCAATAAAATACTAAAGATAAAAAATGCTAAGAATTTAATCCGTTCGGCAACAGCACCACTGACAATCGTAGCAGCAGTGCCAGCAAATGCTAATTGAAAAAAGAACTTGGCATTGAGAGGAACATTAGCCCAGTCTAGAGAACTAAAGACACTATTGTAATCATTTTCTCTACCACTAAAAAAAAATCCCTGGGTTCCCAAGACTGGATTAAAATAGCCTCCATCACTGAACATTAAAGCGAAACCAGAAATCGAGTAAGCTACAGTCGCTAAGGCAAATACAATCAGGTTTTTAGACAAAATGTTGACAGCATTCTTTTGGCGGCAAAAACCAGTTTCTAACATGCCAAAACCTGCGTTCATGAAGAAAACTAAAAAGGCAGTGAACACTACCCAGAGAGTATCGAGTAATCTCTTAAGTTCGTTGAAACCAGAATTCGATAAATCTTGGGCAACTGCCGCGTAACTCCACACCAAAAACAGTGTTGCTGTTAGGGGCAAGCAGAATCTCCAACTCAGTGAGAAGCAATTTTGGTGCTGCCTTAGCCTATTTAGTCTTAACCTATACATCAGTCTTACTTAATACTCTGAGAAACGATACCCAGATTGTATCTTTGATACTATACCCGGATTTTATCTCTAGCAGGGTGAAGAAATAGATTAACCACGGAGTAGCTAAATTTAAGCTAGTCTGGAAGTCGGGAACTCCTGTTGCTGGGCTCCTGACAACCCAAGCCATAGCGACAGCTTGGCGCTGGGCAGTTGACATTTGATGATTGCCTATGACCCTCAATCAAGCTGATTCCTTGTCTCCCAAGCCTATTTTGCCCCAGGTTTCAGTAATTGTACCGATTTACAATGGTGAAACTGACATACCTGATCTGATCCGCTGTTTGCAAGCCCAAACTTACCCAGTCGAGCAGGTAGAATATCTATTGGTGAACAATAGTAGTCGCGATCGCACTGCCGCGATTTTAGCTGAAGCTGCATCAGTTGCCTCCTCTCAAGGAATAACTATCAAACCTCTTCAGGAAAATAAAATCCAAAGTTCTTACGCTGCTCGCAATACTGGTATCCGGGTAGCAAAGAGTGATCTTCTCGCCTTCACAGATGCTGATTGCCGTCCCCAGTCTGATTGGCTAGAACAACTAATTGCTCCCTTTGTTGATGAAGACATAGGCATCGTCGTTGGTGAAATTGCCGGTTTGCCTGGTGATACCCTGTTGGAAAAGCACGCTGAACACTATCAGGTGTTGTCCCAGCAGCATACCCTAGCTCATCCTTTTTGTCCCTACGGTCAAACTGCTAATCTCGCAATTAGGCGACAAGCATTCAAAGAAGTAGGGCTGTTTCGTCCTTACCTAACCACTGGCGGCGATGCTGATATTTGCTGGCGTATCCAGCGGCAAAGTAATTGGAAGCTCAAGTTTACTTCGACAGCAGTTGTCCAGCATAGACACCGTTCTACCATTAAAGAATACGAAAGTCAATGGCGTCGTTATGGTCGCTCTAACCTCTACTTACATGAACTTCATGGCGTTGATTTAATGCGGGAAAAAACGACCCCAGAATATGCTTATATGTTTGGTCGCTGGTTATTGAAAGAATTGCCGATTAATAGCGTTAAAGCTATGGCTGGCAAGATTCCGGCGATTGAGATTATCAGCACACCTATTGGTATTTTTGGGGCTCAGGCACGTTCCCAGGGACAACGCTTAGCTCAATTGCCGGAAAATGCTAGAGAAATTGAGTGGTTACAGGATCAATAAGGTTCATTGTTCATATCTCACTCTTGGAATAAGGCTTCTGAGCTGGGAAGGATTAAATTCCCTTCCTATTTATCTGTGCCTCTCCCCGTCTGAGCGTCTCCCCATCCGTTAAATTAGAATTAAGTAGCGGCATGAGGAAATTCATAGATGTCAGCACATCTGTTACTGGTAGATGACGAGCCAGGAGTACGTGAAGCAGTCAAGGAATATTTGCAAGAAAGTGATTTCACGGTAGAGGTTGCTAGTAATGCAGGCGATGCTTGGCAACTGTTACAGAAAAAAACACCTGACTTGATAATCTCTGACATTATGATGCCCCAAGTAGATGGGTATGAGTTTCTCAAGCAGCTGCGAGATGACCCACGTTTCAAGGCGCTGCCAGTAATATTTCTGACTGCCCGTGGTATGACCTCAGATCGAATTCAAGGTTATCAAGCGGGTGTTGATGCCTACCTACCAAAGCCTTTTGATCCGGAGGAGTTAATTGCGATTATTGGGAATTTGCTAGAGCGCCGCACTGCTACATCTAAGACATCTGAAGGCAATAGTGATCTTGAGGATATTAAGGTAGAAATTGCTGTAATTAAGGATATGCTCTCAGGTCGTAGTGGTCTTGTGCAAACACCAGCACCGATTCGCATTGACTTTACGCCGCGCGAGCAAAGTGTTTTGGATTTAGTTGCCCAAGGGCTGATGAATAAAGAGATAGCTAGACGCCTCGAAACCAGTGTCCGTAATGTTGAGAAGTATGTTAGCCGCTTGTTTAGCAAAACTGGAACTAACAGCCGCACTGAGTTGGTACGCTATGCTCTTGAACACGGTTTAACTAGTTAATTATGAGTACTTAACTATTAATGGTAACTTTTTCAGAAATTATTAAGTATTTTTACTTTTGATTAAGAAAATTTTTTTTCTATTACTAACTGCTATTTTGTTCTGCTACTGTTTAATATATCATTGAATATTAAGAAATTAAAAAATGAAAACTTCAAGAAATCCAGTTCACTTGGGTCAATCAGTTGCTCTAGGTGGTGTTTTAGTAGTCATGACTGTTGGCGTTTTTGTCATGATGATGATGCAAAGTGGCGTCTTGCAATAAGCAATTTTCCTGTTTGATTAGAAAAGTAGAGCTGCCTATTGATGGGCAGCTCTGTTGAGATTTAAGGTATAGCAGTGCGCTCTGGTCTACTATAAAGTACAAATATTCTAAGCATTTGCTCATTAAGACTCGATTTGTGGTTTGTAAACACACCAGCATGCAGCGCTATAGATATACACAAGGAAGCTTCTTCTTGAGAAGCTATTGGCATTGATCAGGAATTATTAGTATAGCGCTACGCGCAAGGCTCCAGGGCAGAAGGCCCCAAGGCAGAAGGGGTTAATTTGACAAAGTTCTAGCGATTTAGCTTGTCCTAACCTTAATACGTACTGCTATAAATATCGAAATTTAGTACTTCAAAATGAAGTATACAGAAAAAATGTAACCTTCATGTAATTTTATGAGCTGTAGGATATTCATTAAGGTTGGTATAGAAAATACAAACCTCTTCCCCTAACTGAATATCTTTACAATGCAATTAAATATGCCCATAGACCAAAATAACAAACAGTTCAATAACTATAGATTAGTTTATTGACTTCATCAAGTAACCTGTTTTGATATACTTGTCAGTTCCATCCATGCCAGATCTACTAACTCTTTATTGGGCATTTCCCATGATTTATACATAATTTCTCTCTCTACAAATCCTAGGTTTCTACACATATTTATTGAGAATTTGTTGGATAATAAGACTGCTGCTCCAATTGTTTGAATATGTAATTGATTAAAAGTATAATTAATTAACCGTTTAAATCCTAGTTTACCATATCCTTTGTTTCTATATTTTTTGTCTAGAATTGCCACACCAATTTCAGTAGTCGATAAATCTATATTTATTCCTTTGAGCACTGCATATCCAATTGGAAAATCTTCTGGATTCAAATAAACTCCAAATATTAGAGGTTGGCTTTTCCGAGAATAAGGTAAAGTATAAGATGAGATTGCCTGTATGAATTGTTCTGTATCATCAGACTCAAAAAAAGTGTTCCAACCCATTAAGTTGACTAAAATCGGATCCCTAGCAAGTTTGATTAAGTGCTTGATATGAATATCATCCATAGAAGCTAAAAAAACCTTTATTCCTGTTGCTTTATGTTCTTGTTCTAATATTTTTCTGTCCATTATTACATTTATATTTTACTCAAGTGAATAAGTACTAGTAAAAAATTTACTATAAGATAGTTTGAGAGGTTACTGAGTGGGGTTAGTACAATCAATCCTCATGGTATTGCTAAATTAAATTAATAATCATTATACCAATTTTATAAATTACTAAACATTAAAAACTAACTGACTTGAGAATACCCCCCTCTAGTTGGTAAATTGCTGCCATAATACTGTTTTTGTGGTTATCTAATAAGGAAGCTTTAACTTCATTCAAGTAGTCCAATATCGCTTCTCGTAAAACTGGACGCTCTATTTTGACAGTATGCTTGTAATCCCAAACATCCCAGATGATAATACCAATTGCAACAATGGGATCTATAAGCTGCACTCCTAATTTCCCGGCAACTACACCACCTGTCTTAGCTGCCATTTTTGCCGTAGTCTTGCCAGCAAAAGATAAAGCAACTTTACTGCCGACATTGGTAACTAGAGGAGCCATAGTTTTAGCAAGTAGAACAGTGCTTCCGCCTGCTAGTAGCTTCAGGGAGATGTTAGAAATGTTTCCTTCAGTATCGTTGATCGTAATAGCAATATCGCCAAGATAGCGTTCCCATTGTCCTTGAGGAATCTGGTAGTGGCTTTGAACATTAGAAATATTGTTGGCTAGTTCAGAGATATAAAGATTAATCGTATCTCTGGTGATTCTCTCTAGTTCAAGTTGTGCGATTTTTGGTCTGAGGACACGTTTGGCAAATTCAGTTTGAAAATTCTCAGTTAACTTTTCAGCTACTACTTGACTAGGAAGTGGATTACTAGTATTAAGTCGGTGAACAGCCGCTGAAGATAACCACACAAAGGGAGTACTAATCTCCATTTTCTTTTGATTGAAGTAATCAAAATACCAATTGAGAAAGTTGCTATCAACACGTAGCATCAATTGTTCCACCCACTCATCTAATCTTTGAAAAGCAAAGCTTTCAGCCTGGGTACGTGCATCGACAATTGCTGTAGCGATCGCTTGCTCTATGTCGCTATGATCAATAATAGTTCTGTCCAGCTCAACTTCAACAATTTTATTATCTAAATTTCCTAAATCTTCTTTAATCGAATTACCAATAAAGCCTCTACCAATCAGAGGGATAATCACAATTATGAACACAACTATCCAGATAAAGGGGGTGATTGAGCGCAAAAGCTGGCTCCAAGCTTGTAGGCGATTGGTTTTGTCGGTATAAGTTGGTTGTTTAGTCTCCAACTGTTGTTGTAAATTGGTTTGACTAGTTGGATTGGATAGTTTCTGTTCTGAAGACTCTAAATTTTGAAGAGACATAATGTTTGTTAGTTTCTGTGTTTGGTCACAAGTTTTTTTAGATAAGTAATAAGTAATAAGTAATAAGTAATAAGTAATAAATAATTAAGTTTAAATAGATATCCAATGATTACTTAATATAGATTTTCCTCTCCCCATCTCCCCATCTCCCCATCTCCCCCTCTCCATCCCTAAGGGGCTAATTAATGTTTCTCAACAACTTCCTGAGCAATCAACACTCGTTGATGATTTTTCTTGTCACCTCTCAATAACTGACTAATCCAATGGACTAAGTTATCTATATAAGTAAATAAGACTGGCACAATTATTAAAGTCAACAGAGTGGAAGTACTAAAGCCGCCAATTACAGAAATTGCCATGGGAGAGCGCACTTCACCAGCTGCTCCCAATTCCAAGGCAATCGGCGTCATACCAGCGATGGTAGAAATTGAGGTCATTAGAATTGGTCGCAAGCGAGAGACTCCGGCTTCAACCACTGCTTTAAACTGCGGTTTCTTTTGTTGCATCGCCATCAAGGCAAAGTCTACTAGCAGAATAGCGTTTTTCGTCACCAATCCCATTAAAAGCACAATTCCAATTAAGGCAAACAGCCCCAATTCTTTCTGAGTAATTAATAACGCTGTTAAGGCACCGCCAATAGATAGAGGTAAAGCTACTAAAATTGCTAAGGGATAGAGAAAATTATTGTAAAGCAGAACTAGAATGGCATAAATCGATAATACTGCTAATCCTAAGGCTGCCACAAAGCGGCTGAAAATGTCTTGCATAATCTCAGCATCACCAGCTGTTTCCTCTGTGACTCCTGGTGGCAAAGGATTTATTGCTGGCAAAGCTCTGGCGTTGTCCAAAGCAGCTCCTAGAGAAATACCTTGTAGATTAGCATCTACTGAAACCTTACGAAAGCGATTAAAACGCTCAATCTCTGCAGGTCCACTACCTAAGCGAATATCTGCTACTGCTGTTATCGGTACTAATTTACCATCTTGAGAGGCAACCCGCAGATTCTTGAGATTTTCGATATCTTCACGAGCCTTAGGATCAAGTTGGACTCGAATGGGAATTTGACGGTCTGGTAAATTAAATTTAGCCAGATTTGACTCAATATCGCCAATTAGGGCAAGAGAAGCAGTACGAGCAATAGCCTGTACTGAAACACCTAAATCCCCGGCACGGGCAGGATCCGGCTCAATCAAAATTTCTGGTTTCACTAGAGAGTTACTGGAAGTTACTTCCACTAAACCAGGACTTTGACGCATTTGTCGCTCTAGGGCTTCAGCAGTTTGCCTGAGCAACTCACCATTTTCACTCTTGAGGACAATGGATAAATCCTTGGCGGTACCACCAGCCCCTTGACTGCGGAAAGCAATGCGAGTACCAGGAATTTTCCTCAGGACATCGCGCATTTGTTGCTCAAACTCTGCCCTGGATAATTCCCTTTCTGACTTCGGCAACAGATTGATAAAAATATCAGCAGTATTAACAGTTTCCGCAGTCGCCACCACACTTTCAACTGCCGCATTTTCCTGAAATAAGCGATTAACTTCTAGTATTACTGCCTCTGTTTCACTCAGACTAGAACCTGGTGGTAACTCTACCGTCGCCATGCTAAAGCCCATATCCCCATTATCAAACAAACCCTTGGGAATATAGGGTACAAGTTGTAAGCTACCGATAAATACAGCCACCGCAATCAGTAAAGTCACGATGCGATGTCTCAGTGCCACATTAAGTAGAGTGCGGTAGGGTTGTATACGTCGCTGTTTAGGTGGCACAGCCATAGAGTCGTCAGCTAATTTACTCTTCTTCTGTAAGAATAGTTTCCCTTCCCCTTTGCTTTTGAGAGGTTTGAGTAAATAAGCACTAAGCATCGGCGTCATTGTGGTAGCCACGAGGGTGGAAAACATCGTTGAGACTGCGACTGTCACCCCAAAAGGCTGAAAAAATTGACCAGGAATACCACCCATAAACGCCACAGGGATAAATACTGCCACAATGGTGGCTGTAGTTGCCACTACGGCAAAGCCAATTTCCCGTGAGCCATCTAGCGCCGCCTGGTAAGGCTTCTTGCCCATTTGTAAGTGTCTGTCGATATTTTCAATCATACAAATGGCATCATCTACCAGGTTGCCCACTGCTAGCGCTAACGCCAACAGAGTCATAAAGTTGAGAGTATAGTCTAGGGCCTGCATTACCCAGAAAGTGGGGATAATTGATAGGGGCAAGGCTACAGCAGTGATTAATGTCACCCGCCAACGACGCAAGAATAAGCCCACTGTGACTACAGTAAGGATAGAACCTAGTATCAGTGCCTCAATGGTGGCTTGGTAAGAGTCGCGGATGCCGTCGGCAGTGGTAAATAGCAAGCGCAACTCAATATCCTCAGGAAGAGTTTTTTTGAGTTTTGCTACTGCTTTACGAACCCCTTCTTCTACAGTTACCATGGTGCTGCCAGTACTGCGCAGCACCGCAAAAGTTACTGCTGGCTCACCATTGAAATAAGCAGCTTGTCGTGGCTCAGCAAAGCCATCTCTAACCTCTCCCAAATCAGATAGAGGTACACTAGCACCATCAGAGAGTACAATACGGTAACTTTTTAAGTCTTCAACCGTCTTCGCACTTCCTAGGGTACGGACACTTTGTTCGCCACCACTTAAGGAACCACGACCACCTGGTAAATTAATATTAAAAGCTCTGATTTGGTCGTTAACTTGTGTCGCAGTAATGCCCAAAGCTTGTAGTCGGCTAGGGTCAAGATCAACGCGAATTTCTCTATCAACTCCTCCCCGTCGATTAACTTGAGCTACTCCTGAAACATTTAAAAGAGCGCGGCTAATATTTCTGTCTACTAATTCGCTCAACTCCTCTACTGAACGCTTTTTAGAAGCGACAGCATAAGTCATAATCGCGCCACCGGAAAATTCTTGGCGCTGAACTATTGGTTCTTCTGCATCTTGGGGTAAGTCTTGGCGAATTTGATCAACAGCATTGCGTACATCATTAGTAGCACGATCCGTATCTGTCCCGAGGACAAATTCTACCAGTGTGGTTGAATTTCCATCTGTAATCGTGGAAATGATTTTGTCAATATTTCCCAATCCAGCAACAGAATCTTCGATCTTTTTAGTAACCTGGGATTCTAGTTCCGTTGGCCCTGCTCCCTGTTGGCTAACTGTAATCGATACCACCGGGACATCAATATTAGGATTTTCATCAATTCCCAACCCAAAAAAAGACATCATGCCCACAATTCCTAAAATCAGGAACATGACAATTGTCGGAACTGGTTTTTTAATTGACCAGGAAGAAACGTGAAACGACATAGATTTGAATTACAAATTACCAGTTACAAATTAAGAATCACAATTCAACTTCATGCTTTTGGGAAGTCGTTTCTATGACCTCAACCTTGTCGCCATCTTTGAGATAAGCAGCACCTTTAACTACAATGCGATCGCCTTGAGATAAACCGCTCCTAACTTCCACCTGCTCACCAGGCAAAAGTTCTCCCATTTCCACTAAATGCTCCTTAACAGTGTTATCCCCATTGAGCAGATAAACAATTGCGCTGCCATTGGCTTGAGGTAGTACTGCCTTAGCTGGGACTGTTAAACCAGTCGCCGTCGAGGTAGTAATTAATGAGCGTAAAAACATCCCAGGACGCAATGACTCCGTAGTCGGTAAATCCACTTTGATTATGGCTTGACGAGATTCTTGATTAACCACAGGGTCAATTTCTCGCACTTTCCCAGATAGTTTTAAACCTGCATCTGAGTCAGAGGTAATTGTTAAACTTTGTCCAGTCTTAATTTGTGGTAGCTGAATTTCTGTAACTTCTAATAATAGTTCTAAACGCCGATTTTCGATAATTTCAAAAAGTTTTTTCCCCGTGGAAGTAACATCACCAACACTAGCCATTTTTTCTGCTACTTTGCCGCCGACAGGAGCAACTACTCTCGTATCCTCTAATTGAGTTTTTAATAGTTGAACTTGCGCTTTTTGAGCCTCTAGTTGCGCTTTAGCTTGAGCAATTATCTCTTGACGAGTACCAGCACGCAGTTGCTTCAGTTCCTGTTGTGCTTCTGCCACAGCAGCCTGTAATTGTTCAAGCTCTGGGCTATTCGTATTTCGTGCTTGCTCTAGGCGTTGTTGAGCATCCAACAAATTACCCTCAGCTTCACGATATTCACTCAATTCCTCATCAAATCTATCTTGGGAGACTGCTCCCGTCTCTAATAGATTTTGATAACGCTGGCTACGATCTTGGGCTAAATTCAACCTAGCCTGGGCAGATTTAACTTGTGCTTGAGCCTGCTCTATCCTTCTGGGGATACTAGCCTCTGACTCTTTGAGACGGGCTTGAGCTTGTTCTAAACGAGCCTCAGCTTGAGCAATTTCCTCAGAGCGCACTCCTGCCTCAAGCTCTGCCAGACGGGCTTGGGCTTGGGCAACTTCTGCCTGAGCTTGTTTTAACTGCGCTTGCAGCACAGCATCATCAAGGCGTGCCATCAGTTGTCCCGCCTTGACAAGATCACCTTCATCCACTAATACTTGCTCAATCTGTAGCCCTGTTGCCTTAGGTGAAATCGGAATCATTTCAAAGGCGGCAACTGTGCCAGTAGCTTCTAAGGTACTCTCAATACTGGAGGTTTCTACCTTAACTACAGTTACACTTTGAGCTGGTGCCGTTGAAGAAGCACTAGGGATGGCAGCAGAAGTAGTGGTCTTTTCTGAAGAAGAAAATAATCTAGTTCCTACCAGTGTGAGCAAGATGCCCATACCCACGCCGATGAGCAAACCGCGCCCACCTAAGAGCCAGCTAGGTTGGATTTTAGTCATTTTTAGTGTTGGGGATAAGGACGAATCTGCTTGTTGCTCAGCAACTGCAGTGACATTAGCTTGATTCAACTGAGACTCTTCCGGATCTGAGTTTATCTGGGTCACGGTTGCTCCTTGGTCACTAGTTAAACTTGGTGCTTTTGTTAATAAATCTTAAATTTATATGTTAATAATTTTAATGTAACAAGTTTTTTTTGAACCCAGTAGCGGGGTGTAGAAGTTGTTGCCTCGTCACTTTGTCTGATAGCTTCTAGTACTAGGTCATTAAAGAAAAGATGCCGGAAACGGGGAAACGGAGATACGGAGACTTTCTTGGATAGGGATTTGACCACAAACAATTATTAATTTCGATAATTGTTTTGATTGATTTTTGCCCCGTATCTGGAGCATCTGCGCGTCTCCATGTCATTATCTACCTGTCATTTCAAATTTGACAGACTACTAGGTAAGTTCTCCAAAGCAACAAAACTTTACACAATTTTGGTTGTGTCAAGGGGCGGCTCTGTGGTAGTACTTTCTCACAAAGAATTTTCCATGAGGTGTGCATATGAGCCAATTATGGGAACAACACTCATCTCCAAAACCTAAAACTTATATGGCGCTGATAGTGGGGCTTGCCTTAGTAGTGGTTTTGACTATTGTAAGTTGTCAGAGTCCTCCTACAGCCGGAACTGATAGAGAAACTTTAGTGGCTGCGGAAGAAGCTTATAACCAAGGTAATGTGGACGGAGCAATTAAATTAGCTGAAAGTATCGAGCCAGAGAGTTCTTTGTATCAAGAAGCTCAAAATAATTTAGCCGTTTACAGAGGTGCGATTAAGACACCAACTGTAGGAAGCGATAAGGAAACTTTAGCGGCGGCAGAGGAAGCTTATAACCAGGGTAATGTTGATGAAGCGATTAAATTGGCAGAAAGTATCGAACCAGAGAGTTCTTTGTATCAAGAAGCTCAAAATAATTTAGCCGTTTACAGAGGTGCGATTAAGACGCCTTGAATGGTGCCAAGATACCTGGCATGATAATTATGGTGAGACACCTGAAGATGGTAGTGCATGGATTGATAATAATTTTGGCTAAACACAAGAAACTCAAATTATAAATTTAGTAAGCATTAAAACATTGCCATCAGAACGGAAAAAAGGAACAGAAACCCCCTTCAAACCAGTAATAAAAGGCTTGTGATATAACTGCCAATAACTAGGACTAAGGTCATAAGCGATCGCTTTTAATTCTCGTAATTCCTCTGCTAACTCTCTTGCCAATTCATTAATGCGATCAGCACGTTCATAAGCGCTTTGTAGAGCCTCTTCCAAAAGCTCTTCTTTCCTGAGTGGTTGCTTGTTAACCTGCAACTGCCTTAACTGACGCTGCTTGTGCTGTAGTTGATTTTCCAACGCCGCGATCGCATTGTCAATACCATTTACTTCTGCTGACACTTGTGCCGCTACTCTAGCTTGATGACGGTAAGCTTGAGCAATTGCCTCTGGAGAATCATTCTCAGGCAGAATATCGGACCCTGTGATAGCATCACGTTCCCTTTGCAGGACTTCAATCTGGGAGAGAATCGCCTCGATTTCTGCCTGTATCTGATCCATTTTGGTAGTGGGAAAGCTAACTTAGTTTAACATTACTATTCTTACTTTACATTCACAAAAGACAAAAAGCCTGCCTAAGCAGACTTTTTATCTTTAACAACTTAAATTTATAGATTCTTCCCTACTTATATCTAACTCCACGATTGAAGTTAGTTTGCCGTCTTACTACTTCAATATTGTGTTAAGGGATTAGTTTTTCACAGGTCACCGTATCACTGCGTCTGGGCATCAATACCTACCCATCATCTCAGAAGTAGACATACTCGGAGAAGGCTCCGAGTCACTTCTTGGTTAGTCAACAACACCAAGCAAAGCCTGAGGTTTAGCATTAGGTAATTGTGGAGCTCGCAAAGTTCCAGAATAGAGATTGGAGCGCTCCTGTGCAATCACTGGTAAAGCTTCACGAACTTGAGCAGTAACTGCCACTGTCTTAACATCATAGCTCTGCATCACCAGCTTTGGATATAAGCCAATTCCGATGATTGGTACTAACAGACAAAGGGCTACAAAGATTTCCCGTGGTTTAGCATCCCCTAGATATTTTTCGATAATTAGCCCAGATTTATATTCCCCGTAGAAAACCTTGCGCAGCATCGAGAGTAGATAAATTGGGGTAACAATCAATCCCACTGCTGCCAACATGACAACGACTACTTTAAAACTGGAGCTGTAAACATCGCTATTGGAGACGCCAAGAAAGATAGACAATTCACCCACAAAGCCACTCATTCCTGGCAAAGCTAAAGATGCCATCGAAGCCGCAGTAAAGAGGGCAAAAACCTTGGGCATTTCTTGGGCCATTCCTCCCATTTTTTCCATTACCAGGGTATGGGTGCGCTCGTAGGTAACTCCTGAGAGGAAGAACAAAGCAGCTGCAATCAAACCGTGGGAGAGCATTTGCAGCAGAGCACCATTGACACCCAACTCTGTAAACGAGCCAATACCAATCAGAACAAAACCCATGTGGGCAATGGAAGAGTAGGCCAATCGTCGTTTGAGATTAGTTTGAGCAAAGGCAGTTAAAGAGCCATAGATAACGTTAACCACGCCTAAGATTACTAGCACTGGTGCAAAGTAAACATGGGCATTGGGTAACATTTCCATATTCATGCGTATGAGTCCATAACCTCCCATCTTCAGCAACACCCCAGCCAAAATCATCGACACTGGAGCGGAAGCTTG
Organism: Symploca sp. SIO3C6; assembly: GCA_010692425.1. Classification (GTDB taxonomy): domain Bacteria; phylum Cyanobacteriota; class Cyanobacteriia; order Cyanobacteriales; family Coleofasciculaceae; genus SIO3C6. The sequence goes on from JAAHHJ010000001.1 coordinate 467,254, forward strand.
AGAGTGGGCATCAGGCAACCAAGTATGGAGTGGGAAAATTGGTAGCTTTACGCCGTAGGCAATTAAGAAACCAGCATAGGCAAGTAATTCTAAGGCTATTGGATAGTGTTGGTTTGCCAACTGTTGCATGTCGAAGGTGACGGTATCCCCAGAAAAAGCCATGGCTAACGCTGCCACGAGAATAAATACCGATCCTGCTGCTGTATAAAGAATAAATTTAGTTGCTGCATAGAAGCGCTTTTCTCCTCCCCAAATGGAGATGAGTAGGTAGACTGGCACCAACTCTAATTCCCACATGATGAAGAATAGGAGTAAGTCTTGAGCCGCAAAGACACCAATCTGAGCGCTGTACATTATCAACATCAGGCAGTAAAATAGGCGCGGCTTATGGCTAACCTTCCAAGCTGCCAGGATTGCCAAACTATTGACTAAACCAGTTAAAACAATTAGAGGCATCGATAAACCATCGACGCCTAATGACCAGTTCAAACCTAATTGTGGGATCCAGGTATAGGATTCGTTAAGTTGGAAATCAGAATTTTGCCAATCGTAATGATGCCAGAAGGCGTAGATTGTCAACAAGAAATTGACAACACCTACTCCCAGAGCATACCACCGGACAGTTTTACCTTGTTGATCCGGGATCAAGGGGATGAGCGAACACGCCAACAGTGGTAACACAATGAGCGTCGTTATCCAGGGAAATTCTAGGGAAATCATCTAAAACATCCTAATCAAGAGAGGACTTAGGTTAGTAAGCTACCTTGCATCCTTTGAGACGTGATACCCCGTCTGTGCAAAAGCAGGGTGCTAATCGCTAAGCAAATATACTTAACTACCTACTATTTCAGTATATTAAGCAAAGTCAACTTTTGAAAAGATCTAATAACAACAAATACTCAATCTTTACAATTGCTGATATCTATATGAAGAAGAGTAGCGGTGCCTCAACAACCAACTGCTAGGTCTTTGGCGATGATGGGAGTTTCTGGTTTTTAGGCAGGTCTAGCAGTTGACACAAAAGGTTATCCCCCAATCCCATCATCTCCTCACAACTCCATCCCCCCATCGTTATAGGGGTTTGAAGCTGTAACTTAATTTCTGTGCCTATAGGGAAGTCCAGATGTGGTTAGCTCTTGGTAAGTCTCATGTAACGGAGTAAGCCAAGCCCACCCTTGTTAGGGGTAGGATTTATCATCGATGTGAGCCTCAAGAGCGTCAAGCTAAATTAAGATGGTTCCTTGAGTGTCAATAGATAGCGCCCGCACTTGGGCAACAATTCCCTCTTGCTTCCAGGCAGATGTCATTGCTGCTTCTACTGCTGCCCCTTGCGAGGAAGCTGTTAAAGCCAAAAGTGTTGGTCCAGCCCCACTAATCACCATGCCGTAAGCACCTGCATCGACAGCGGCACAAAGTACAGCATTATAACCAGGAATTAGCTTTTGGCGGTAAGGTTGATGTATTCTATCTTGCAATGCTGTTTGTAACCACTCACCTCTACCAGTTTCTAGTCCCCGCAACAGCAAACCGAAATGGGCAATATTAAAAATTGCATCGGCACGAGTGTACTCAGCAGGTAAAACCTCCCGCGCCTCTTGGGTAGAAAGTTCAAAATTGGGAATTCCTAATACTGGCACGAGATTATCATGCCAGTGAAGATCACAGACTTCCCAATCTCCAAGTTTAGATGCTTCGTCATTACAACCTTTAACAGCAAGACGACAGCCTCCCAACAGTGCTGGAACTACATTATCAGGATGACCTTCGATGGCGATCGCTAATTTCATAACCTCAGTCACATCTAGAGGTTTCCCTGCCAATTGGTTAGCGCCAACTAGCCCACCGACAATTGCTGTTGCTGAGCTACCTAGCCCCCTGGCCAAAGGAATACCAAGCTCAATTTCTATCTCTACTGGCGGCGGCGTCTGCTCCAAATGCTCGTATAACTTTACAAATGCTTGATAAACTAGGTTATCTGTGCTGGTGTTAACTAGTTGAGCTTCAGCACCGCTAACTTTAATTCTCAGCCTCTCGGTTTGTCCTCCATCAGCTGAAGGCATTGCCTCTAGGTTGATAAATTTGAATTGATTATACAGTGTTAAAGCTGCCCCAATGCAGTCGAATCCAGGTCCTAAGTTAGCAGTGGTAGCTGGAACAGTGACAGTGACAGTAGACACCATAGACATATTTAATATCCGAGACTAAGTATTATCCCGTAGCAGCATACCTTGTGTATACCTAATTTAGCTTAGTATTTGAAATTAGATTAAAATTGCATAGAGTTCACAAAACATGGAACGACCCCAAAGACTCCACCTCAAACCCCTTGCTCCTTATGAAGACCACTTATTGAGTGCGCTGGCATTTTTTAGAACCAAGCGCCAAACTGCTACTCAGGCACGTCACTGTCTGAGCATGTATTTAAGGCAGTCGGAGCAGAGAATCATGAGTGAAGTAGGGTTCTATGCCCAGATGGTTGGCAAGGATAAGTATGAGTTTTTAGAGTTGATTTATAGTAATCCTGATCAGGCAGAAAATTTGATTGAGCAGGCAACTGGGATTGGGGTTAAAAATACTTTTGATGAGAAGTAATAAGTAATAAGTAATAAGTAATAAGTAATAAGTAATAAGTAATATAGCGGTTCTCATACTCATAATGTACAGGTTAATTTCCTTTATTAGTTAATAGTGAGTTAATAGTGATGTTTTTTAAAATTAATAAAGTGTACATCACAACTGTGAGAAATGCTATAAGTGGTAAGCTAAATCTTACTACTTGATTCTTAACTTATTACTTATTGGTTCAGGTAGAGGTGAGTTCTTTTTTATCCGCTTCAATTAGTGCTTCTTGTATTAAGGATGAGAGGTTTTCATTTAAACGCCCGGAGCGGATAAATTCTGCATAGGTGTCTGCTTCGATGTCTACCATTTTTTCTTGTACTTGTTCCATATCTAAGGCTTGCAGTTGAGGATGCTTTTTCAGTTGCTCGTCAATTTTCTCTTGGATGCCGTTGATTTTAAATTGCACTAACTCTGCTTGGTAGCGAGCAAACTCTGAGTCAATCTCTTTGGTATTTCCTGCTTCTAAAAGATAGTCTTTGACTCGATTGAGGGCAACACGACGGGCTAGAAACTCGGAGTATTGTTGGCGCAGTGGTTGGTCTCCAATTAAATTTAGTTTTTCCAAGAAAAATTGAGTGGTTAAACCCTGAACTAGCAGTGTAAACAATACCACGCCAAAGACTGCATTAATAATTTCTTGTCGCCCTTCTAGGATAACTGGCACACTTAAGGCTAGGGCAATAGAAACAGAACCTCGCAAGCCTCCCCACCACAGCACTGTCTGCTCTCGCCAACCGATGGCAGATTTTGCTAGCCAATTACTTAAAGCACCTAAGCCGTAAATAGCGATCGCTCTGGTCAGTAGTACTGCGATAACTGTAACGATAATCAAATCTATATTCTCACCCAAACTAGAAAAGTATATTTGGTCTCCAATGAGTAGAAAGACAATGGAGTTAACAAAAAATGCTAAAAAGTCCCAAAATTCGGAGACAATTAATCTAGTGCGTGGGTTCATACCAATGCGGGAACCAAAGTTACCCAAAATCATACCCACAGTGACAACACCAATTACACCGGAACCACCTAATTTTTCGATAATTATATAAGTGCCATAGGCTGAAACTAAGGTCAGAGATTGTTCTACTAGAGGTAAATCAAAACGTTGGGTAAGAAAGGAAATCCCAAAACCGATTAAGCAGCCGACGCCAATTCCTACACCAACAAATACCAAGAAGCTGGCAATAGTAGTAGAAACTGCAAACTTTTCTGTTCCTAGTGGCAAACCCACTAATAAACTAAAGGCAACAACTGCAACACCATCATTAAATAAGCTCTCCCCCTCCATTAAAGTTTTCAGACGCTTATCGGCACCGAGCTCTCTAAATAGGGCAATTACAGAAACAGGATCAGTTGCTGAAAGACTTGCCCCTACTAACAATGCAGTTGTTAAAGGTAATCCTGTCAGCTGATTGATTGCCAAGGCAATGCCCACCACACAAATCACTACGCCGAAGATGGCAAGCAGACTTACTGGTACCAAATCTCGTTTCAAGTCTCGCCAACGAATATTCCAAGCAGCCTCAAATAGCAATGGAGGCAGAAAAATCTCTAGAATTAATTCAGGCGATAAGTTCACCAACCGCACATCTACAAACGCCAAGCCTAAGCCGACGATTACCAACAGTAAGGTATAAGGAATTTTGCGAAACCAAGGAAAAACTCGTGATACTGTTGCTACAGTTAAGGAAACAGACAGTACCAATAGGAATTGCTCTAGATTTTGCTCAATGGCAGCTTCGCCGACGGTAGATTCTAGGGACATCTGAGAATTATCTTAAAAATGGCACAGTATCTGAGCGGCAACTTCCGCAATACTTACCCTATATTAATTTTTAATAAGCATTTCCTGATGAAGCACTTGTGTAAAATACTGTCGGTATAACTCACAACTTACACTCACCCCATTTCCTGATTGATAGATTAATCCCATGCTACTGAGTTTGTAGGCAAGTATAGGCTCTAAATTGACAGCTTGTCCAGCATTTAAGACCTTACCAAGAGCTTGGGCTAATGTTGGTTGCTCTTGTATAGTTGCCAAATGACGCTGCAAATGATGGTGATAAATTCCGCTAGAGGTAGGAGCCTCCTTCAGTAATTGAGCCAGAGTTAGCTCACCACGACTGAGGTGATAGAGTGCTGTATGCACTAAAGCTGGATGTCCTCCCACCATTGCCATCAGTTGCTGGGCTTGTTCACCTTCGCTCCAGTTGAGTTGGTAGCGTTGGGCTAACTGTTGTACCTGCTCCAGATTAAAAGCAGTTAACTGAATGGCTAGCCCAACATTGAAGGGAGAATGATTGAGCTGTAGGGGCACATAAACCTCAGTAGAGTGAGCAATGACCAAACGAAGTTGCTGCCAAATTGGGAGTCTTTTTGCTTCTTCGTACCATGAGCGCAAAAGGGATAAAAAGTCTTTTGCTACTTGAGGATGCTCAAAAATCTGGTTTACTTCATCTAAAACCAAAACTAGGGGAGGGTCAATTTGCTCTAATAAATAGCTTCGGAAGTATAGACTACAGCTGACTTTGCTGCCAATATCTTCATCCCAATAGTCATCGAGTTGGGGTTGGAGTTTAAGTTCTTCAGTGACGTGGGCACATAGCCAACGTAACAATCGATTTGTATTGTTCAAAATCTCCTCATCCACTTGTTCCAAATTCAAGCTAACTGTGCGATAACTTTGGTTGTTAGCATACTCCAGAATTCTTAGCAGCAAAGAGGTTTTTCCCATTTCTCCAGGAGCCTTAATGCGCACTAAGGCCCCTGGCTTACTAATTTCTTGATATATTTGTTGTTCTAGACAATAGTGTTCAATGTAGAACGGAGAATTGAGGGGAATTGAACCACTGGGGTAGGGAGGCAAGAGCGCCTGATGGAGAGCTAGGGAAAATGGAGCATGCTCTTGCCCCTGGAATATTGCCTGGGTTAGTTCCTGTGTAGCCGCATAGGATTCGAGTAGCACTCGACAGTTTTTCTTGTTGACTCGCCTACCAATGAGATTAGAGAGTCGTCGGTATAACTCAGGGGGAACAACATTAGTAAAATATCCGGAGCTATAGCCCTCCTGATGAGCGATTTCGCTATAGGTTTGATGCTGCCAAATTCCCCGCAGAACCATAGTTTCTGCTGAATTGAGGGGACGATTGCTGCTCTCAAGGAGCTTGCGATTAACTATTGCCAGAAGAGAATCAAGGTTCATAAAGGCGACAGGAGGGTATCCTATCGGAATTCTATATGAGATTTTGCATTAGATATATCATTAGATCCACAACTTTAATAATGGTTAACAGCCAGGTTAATATTACTTGTATGAATTTAACGAGTTAGGGCTATTTAATTTGTAGCAAAAACGCATTAAACTGATTTAGTTGCCAATAATCTAAGTAGATTAAAATAGGCTAGAAGCATTGTCTATATTAGGTTTGAAACAATTCAAGTGTGGATCAAGAAATTAATTTCTTGGTAGATAAAAAGAAATGAAATCCCCCTGGTAGAGAGGTAGGAGTCAAACTCATACCAGTTGTTTTTCAACATAAACTATTTACACGTCAAAGTTTGAATGAAGCACTGTAGTTCCAGTAACGCACATTTTAATATAAAGATTGCATACACTACTACAGTTCTAAGTGTGGTTTGCATTCTAGGGCCTAACTGATCAATAGTAGTCATCTCATGAGCTATTACCAAGTTGGAGGCAGCCTGAATAACGATCATCCCTACTATATAAGGCGTCAGGCTGATGTTGACCTTTATGATGCCTTGAGCAAAGGGGAATTTTGTTATATCTTCAACGCACGACAGATGGGTAAGTCCAGTCTCATGGTGCAGATGTTCCACCAGCTTGAGCAGGAAGGAGTTTGTTGCGCAGCTGTGGATATGAGTAGGATTGGCACTGAAAACCTCACCCCTGAACAGTGGTATAAGGGATTGGTTGTTGAACTTTGGCAAGGTTTTGACCTACTGTCAAAAGTAAATCTTAAAGCCTGGTGGCGTGAGCGGCTCGATATTTCTCCTGTTCAGAGGTTGGGGAGATTCATTGAAGAAATTATACTGACTGAAGTGGGAATCCAGCAAGGTCGTTTTCCTGCAAAATTGGCAATCTTTTTGGATGAAATTGACAGTATTCGGAGTTTAGATTTCTCCGTTAATGACTTTTTTGCACTGATTCGCTCTTGCTATAACCAACGTAGTCTGAATCAAGCCTATCAACGTCTAACATTTGTGCTTTTGGGAGTTGCCACACCCTTAGACTTAATGAGTGATCCTCTAAGAACACCCTTCAATATTGGTCAAGCAATTGCTCTTGATGGTTTTCAGTTAGCACAAGCCCAAACTTTAGCACAGGGCTTAGAAGGATACGTTGATAACCCTCAACTGGCAATCAAAGAAATCTTGAGTTGGACTGGAGGACAACCATTCCTGACTCAAAAGCTTTGCCAGTTATTAATTAAGCATTCAGTATTTAGTTCACACCAAAAACAGAGCCTTGAAGTTTCCTCTCCCTACTCCAGGGAGAATGATTCGCAGTTGATTACAATCAACGATGAGCAATTAACAATAAACGAATCTGAGGAAAGCCCATACTCCGTTGATGAGAAAGAGCAGATTGCTCAAATTGTGAGAAAATTCATAATCCAGGACTGGCAATTGCAAGATGAGCCTGAGCATTTGCGCACAATCCATGACCGACTTTTAGCTAAACCACAAAAAACTTGCAGAGTGTTAGGTATTTATCAGCAGATTTTGAATTATAGAACTCAGGAGTTACAGGAGTCAGAAAGAGATGGTAATTTATCCTTAACTCCTACTCCAGTTTTAGCTGATGAGAGCCGAGAGCAGGTGGAGTTATTGCTTTCGGGTTTAGTGGTGAATCGGCAAGGGCAGCTGGTGGTAAAAAACCCAATTTATCGAGCCGTGTTTAATGCTGATTGGGTTAGCCAACAATTAGCCAATCTCCGTCCCTATGCTCAGTATTTCGATGCTTGGATAGCAAATGGCAAGCAAGATGAGTCGCATCTATTACAAGGACAAGTTTTACAAGATGCTTTGACATGGGCTTTGGGAAAAAGCCTTAGCGATGAAGATTATCAATTTTTAGGGGCAAGTCAGGAATTAGCCAAGCGCCAAGCCCAAAGTGCTCTCGAAGCAGTTGAACAAGCTAGTGAACTCTTGGCCAGAGCCAGGCAACAAGCTAATCAAGAGGTACAAAGGCGTAGAATTGGCTGGGGATGGATTCCAGGGATGGCTCTAAGTATCACCGCGCCAATTTTGCTGCTACGTTTGGTTGGGCTATTGCAGGGTTGGGAGTGGGATGTACTTGACCAGTTTTTTCGCTGGCGTCCCTTGGAGTTGCCGGAGAAGAGAATTATTCTGATCACTATTGATGAACAAGATATCACTGAGGTGGGGCACTGGCCAATCCCGGATCGGTTACTGGCGCAGGTGATTACAAAGCTTAAAGCCCAGGAAGCTCGAACAATTGGTCTGGATATTTATCGAGATTTACCTGTGGAACCAGGACATGCTAACTTGGTGAGCCTGTTTCAATCAACCCCTAACTTATTTGGAATTGAGAAAGTTGTGGGCAATCGAGTTGCTCCGCCTCCGGCACTTAAGCAACTGGGACAGGTGGGGTTTACGGATCAGGTGGAGGATATTGATGGTAAGGTACGTCGCGGCTTGTTATCGGTGATTTCTGATCAAGAGTTACATTATAGTTTAGCAGTTAAAATGGCACTACATTACTTAGCTGCCGAGGGGATTGCTCTCGAAGAACTTGACTCCTATGGCCAGCGATTGCGCTTGGGCAAAGCTGTTTTTGAGCGTTTTGAAGGCAACCATGGAGGGTATGTACGCGCCCAGTCTGGAGGATATCAGATTTTACTTAATTTTAGGTCTCCTGAAGCCTGTTGCTTGAGCTTTTCTCTAAAAGAGGTACTCAACAATCAAATTCCCTCCCAGAGTGTGCGTGAGCGCTTAGTTTTAATTGGCACTACAGCTGAAAGCATCAGGGATAATTTCTATACGCCCTATAGTGGTGGCTTGTTTGGTTCTCCAGAGGCAATTACAGGAGTAACTCTTAATGCTAATATAGCTAGTCAAATTATTAGTGCAGCACTGGATGGAAGACCGCTAATCCGCGTTTGGTCTAACCCCATGGAATGGTTGTGGGTGTTGGCGTGGGCTGGGGTGGGAGCAATAGTTAGTTGGCGCTTGAAATCTGCGATCGCTTTAGTGTTGAGTATGGTAATTATCAGTAGTGGACTAGTGGGGGGATGCTTTCTAGCTTTTGTACAGGGGTGGTGGTTGCCGATAGTGCCTTCGTTGCTGGGGCTATGGGGGGCAGTGGTTGCTGTGCAGATTGTCACTAATAAGCAGATGGAGCAACTGCGATTCCGACAGACTCTAGTATTGCTGTTGGAGATGCAGAGACAATATCCAACGACGGTGCAAATTGCCCTTGAATATTTAAAGCTTTCGGAGATGAAAGAAAATCAGGCTTTGATTGAGAAGCAGTTGGAGATGGGGAGATGGGGGGATGGGGAGAGGGGGAGATAATTAACCATTTTAAGATTTGGGTTGGCTTGACAGAGTTGATAGAACACATTGTCTGTTAGTTTTCCCACTGACGATAGGTTCAAGGTTAGAGCATTCACAGTGATTTTGCTAGCGCTGGAGACAAATAGTTCAGATATATTTTATCTCCTTCTCTAGCTCACAGGCTGCTACTATGGCAGCGATGTAGAACAACTGTACTGTTGGAAACCAATTTCTCTAAAGCTTATGTTGTGGTAATTTCCACTGGACAGATTTTTTATTCTGTTTTTTTTGTTGATAGCCCTTTTTTATCACTCTGGAGAGAGAATAAAAATTAAAAACTTTGTCATACCATTTTTGTCTCTGAATTCAATAATTTTGCCACGAAATTTAGACTCTAACAATATTTTTTGATGAGAGTGAGTATAAAAGAAGTCAAAAAATAATTTTATTTATGAGTTTTTTTGTTTAAATTATGAGTTTTTTATTAGTTTTATTAGTTTTATAATTGCAAAACGCAATGCTAGCATTTATTCAGCAAAGGAAATCAAGTACTAAATCATTGTGTTAACAATATTATTTTGAACACAAACGAGTAACTGATTGTACTATTTCCATTGCACTTACTCTCAGAAAAAGTAACAGAATAATCAGGAGATTTTCATGTCTGGCAAATTAGTAATTGATGCTATTTCTAGCCTGTCTCATCAAACAAAACAGGATCCTGTTGTTGAGATCTGGTACGAGTATCCCAAAAAGATTACTATTAAAGATCCAGGTCAAATAGGCTATTACACTAGCTACTTTTGGGTCAAGAATTTATTGTCCATTCCTATTATTCTAGATGGCGTGCATGTTAGCGCAGACGAAAAACCCTCTGAATATGCTGTTACGCCTTATTTCAGGAAGACATCTAGTGATAACTGGGATGATCATCTTGCTTATGACAACCTTGGTTCTATCTCTCCAAATTCTTGGAGTCGGAGATATAGCTTTCAGTTCACTATTGAGTATACCGATACTTTTTATCCTTTACCAGCTGACTATATCAGCTCTCTCAGCTTTTCTCCAAAATACACAGTTGATTACGGTCAAATACAACACTTCATCTTTGACAGTAATGTCGTCAAAGGCTAGAGTTTTACTAAACCAGTGGTCATTATTAATCTGACTTTTCGCAGTAAGTCTTGAAGTCAGATAGCAGCCCTAGGTATTTTACAGTTGATTTGCAACTAGTAGAAGATTATTAAAACAGCACCCGAACTTATTAGTGTTTGGTGCTGTTTTACTGTTTGTGTAGTAGCAATCGTCCAAAAATTTAGGCTCCTCAGTACTTAGTATGCTAAATATTTCTCAATACCCCGAATGGGCCAGATGAAACAGGAAAGGGTACAGCATTGCTGGCTGCACCCCTACAAAATGTTTAATCTTGCTGAATTTGGCTTTTTCTAACGATCCACCGAACCCATGATGATATCAATACTACCGAGAATCGCGATAACATCAGCAACTTTCACACCTCGTAGGATATGAGGCAAAATCTGCAAGTTGTTGAAATCTGCTGCCCGAATTTTCCAGCGCCAAGGGAAAACATTATCATTACCAACTATAAATATACCCAGTTCACCCTTGCCACTTTCTAGGCGAACATAGTGTTCACCAGCAGGAATCTTCCAAGTGGGAGGAATTTTCTTGCCCATATATTGGTAATCAAAATCATTCCACTGAGATTTCTTCCCTTCTACCATACGCTTGGCTTCTAGATTCTCGTAAGGTCCTCCAGGTAGTCCTTTAAGAGCTTGGCGAATAATCTTGACCGACTCACGCATCTCACGAATCCGCACCAAATACCGGGCAAGGCAATCACCACCAGTTTCCCACTGTACTTCCCAGTCGAAGTCATCGTAGCACTCGTAATGATCTACTTTGCGCAAATCCCACTTGACGCCGGAGCCCCGCAGCATTGGACCAGAAAGTCCCCAGTTGAGGGCTTCTTCCCGACTAATGGTGCCTACTCCTTCAACACGGCGGCGGAAAATTGGGTTGTTGGTGATTAACTTCTCGTACTCATCAACTTTGGGTTCAAAGTAGTTGCAGAAGTCCTCACACTTATCAACCCAGCCATAGGGTAAATCAACAGCAACACCGCCGATGCGGAAGTAATTGTTGTTAATCAGTCGTTGTCCTGAGGCAGCTTCCCACAAATCATAAATCATCTCCCTTTCTCGGAAGATGTAAAAGAAGGGTGTCTGGGCACCAACGTCAGCGAGGAATGGACCTAACCAAAGCAGGTGATTGGCAATGCGGTTCAACTCCAGCATAATCACACGGATATAGCTGGCGCGTTTGGGTACTTCAATATCTGCTAACTGCTCTGGTGCGTTGACGGTGATGGCTTCGTTGAACATCCCTGCTGCGTAGTCCCACCGACTAACGTAGGGGACGTACATAATATTGGTGCGACTCTCGGCAATTTTCTCCATGCCCCGGTGCAAGTAACCCAGCACTGGTTCGCAATCGATGACGTCCTCGCCGTCTAGGGTGACAATTAAGCGAAGGACGCCATGCATAGAGGGGTGGTGGGGACCCATGTTGAGAACCATGGGTTCGGTTCTTGTCTCGATTTGTGCCATATTTTATTGATTGGTTCCCCTATACTGATGAGTGTTAGCTTTTAGTTTATCTGTATGTCCATTGTAGAGATGTTACCTGCAATCGCTCTGCATTGCTTTCTTGATCGTCGAGAGAGATTGCTTTGGCGTTTCTCTCTGAGCAAAGCTAATTGCTAGCATCTTCTTTGTTCTTGTTACTCTTTGATTACACAGACAATTAACAACAATCGCGTAAATCCCCTTGCTCCGCGAAGCAGCAAGGGGATTTACGCGGGGAATCGAAGGTACGGAGATTCCCATACTCCTGGTTTTTATCGTAAATTGTATATAATTTTAAAAAAAAGTGATCAACATTCGACATCCAGCCGTCAAAGTTAGACTATATCCGACAATTGAACAACAAGTGATATTAGCTCAACACTTTGGTTTATCTAGCTGGTGGTGGAATTATGCACTCAATTTGTGCATAGAAACCTACAAAGAGACGGGTAAGGGTTTAACTAAAGTCGCATTGAATAAGTTTCTACCTAAACAAAAAAAATAAGTGGCTATCTGATTGCTACTCTCAGAAGGGTTTGACGAATTCACCAACAGTATCGACTACTGTGCTACACAGTGTTAGGAATTGCTGTAAAAGTCTGGTCAGTAATTTTGAGATATAGCAGTACGTATTAAGGTTAGGACAAGCTAAATCGCTAGAACTTTGTCAAATTCACCCCTTCTGCCTTGGAGCCTTCTGCCTTGGAGCCTTGCGCGTAGCGCTATAACCCTCGAGCATGCGACAACTAAGCTCAATCTTTGTTTGATCCGACTAACGCTCAAAAGACTAGCGCTAGCGTAGCTCCTAAACGGGATCTTTAGATAAATTAGTATGAAACCTCTTGTAAGCAACCGAAAGGTTGCTTACAAGAGGGATAAAAATTTATTGAACTTATTTGGAAATCAAAACCACAACACTACGGTCATTAACACGATAGCTATTACCGGAAACCATCACCTCTTCACAAGGCTCCACAATATCCATTGGAGAAGGAGCAGAAGTATCTACTACTTTGTACCAATTTCTACCTTCAATACTGGGAATTTCTAGCTCAAGACTTTCCCAGTACATATTGAGCATGATATGCATATCTGATTCTCCAGCAATACCACCCAAAGTATAGGCAAGGGCTCGGCTATAAGGATCGTGCCAACCAGGGCAGAACAAATTACAACCATGCCAAGAGACATCCGTTAGACCACGATCATTAGTGTTGCCATTGAAAAAACCTCGACGGCATATACTATAGTACTTACGGAAGGCAATTATTTGTTTGAAGAACCTGAACATTTCAGCGTTCTTATCTACAAGATTCCAGTCAAACCAACTAATTTCATTATCCTGGCAGTAGGCATTATTGTTACCTTGTTGAGTACGTCTAATTTCATCACCTGCCCAAATCATAGGAATGCCTTGGGAAAGAAATAAAATTGCTGCAAAATTCTTAATTTGTCGCTTCCGCAGGGCTTCGATTTCTGGGTTATCAGTTTCTCCTTCAACGCCACAATTCCAACTTAAATTATCATTAATTCCATCTTGACTGTTTTCACCATTGGCTTGGTTATATTTGTCGTTATAGGAAACCAAATCATTGAGGGTGAATCCATCGTGGCAGGTAATAAAGTTAATGCTATTGATTGGTAGACGCCCCTTTGATTCATAAAGATCAGGACTTCCAGCAAGACGTGTAGCAATCTCTCCTACCAATCCCGGATCTCCTTTGACGAAGCGCCTAACATCATCTCGATAGCGTCCATTCCATTCTGCGTAACGATATCCTGGGAATTGACCAACTTGATGAAGCCCCGCAGCATCCCAAGCCTCAGTAATAATTTTGGTGTTAGCTAAAGTTGCAGATGTTTCAATGTGCCACACTACCGGCGGCTGTTCCATTGCTTCTCCATTCAAACCTCTGGAGAGGATAGACCCTTCATCAAACCGGAAACCATCAACATGCATTTCCTTTACCCAAAATTCTAGGCATTCTACAATTAGCTTATCAACTATGGGGTGGTTGCAGTTGACGGTATTTCCACACCCACTGTAGTCCATGTAGTACTGCTTGTCGAAAGGTACAAGGTGATAGTAAATGCTATTATCAATAGCTCTGAAGTTGATGCTTGGACCTTGATGGTTCCCTTCACTAGTGTGATTGAAAACTACATCCAGAATGACCTCGATCCCGGCTTTGTGCAAAGCCTTGACCATATCTCGAAACTCCCTAATGGGACATCTGTCAGAAGAGGAAGAGCAATAGGAAGATTCGGGAGCAAAGAAACTATGTGGATCGTATCCCCAATAGTTGGTTAGCGGTTTTCCATCCACTTCTCGGAGAACTTCTTTTTCATCAAAATCAAAGATTGGCAGTAGTTCAACTGCGGTTACGCCTAAATCTTTTAGATAAGGAATCTTCTCAACGATTCCCAAAAATCCACCCTTGTTTTTGCAGCCAGAAGAAGGTGAATTGGTAAATCCGCGAACATGCACCTCATAAATGATGGAATCACATATTGGTAGCCCAAGCGGAGTGTCTCCTTCCCAGTCATAACTATCTAAATCAACAACAACACTGCGCATAGAAGTGGCTAGATTGTCTTTTTCTCCCAAAGCATCAATGCGATTCCAGCGGTTATTGTTGTTCCTTTTAGCGTAGGGATCAATCAGTACTTTATTTTTATTAAAGCGGTGTCCACTCTTGTGTAAATCTTGAGGACCATCAACTCTGTAGGCATAACCAGCACCAGGTTTTAAGCCTTTTACATAGACATGCCAGATGTAGAAGGTTTTATTGAAATTAGGGTTTAAGTTAATAATTTGTACAGGCTCTGGGTCATCAGGCTTATCAAATAACAAGAGTTCAACAGATGTGGCATGTCCAGAAAAGAGCGAAAAATTTACTCCATCTTTGTCTGGAGTTGCACCTAGAGGATGTGTTCTTCCCTGCTCTAGTTGGTATTTAGGTGTTGTTGAGTTTAACTGATCTAGGGAAATTGTGCTAACCATGTTGCTTCTCCTGATAATTGATATGTGTAGCATCAAGTCCGGTAGCATCGCCATAACCAAACAATATTTATTTTTACTTATGGTGATTGGAATGAAGCTACTTCAATCCACTCTCAAAAAAATTGAGATTGAGTTTAAAGGTTACAAAAACTATTAACAAAACTGCTCGTTTTTGTCAGATGTTTTTTTTGTTCCTTCAGATATTACATAATCTCTACTCGAATTCTAAGTTATAGAAGTTGTAACTACTATCTAAAAGCAACCTATCTATTTCAAGAATCTCGAGTGAAAACTAGTAAAAAATATGCTTTCTTATGACATTATCTATTTTGTAAAATTATTTATCCAGTGATTTTTAGGAAATTAAGAATCGTTTTAAAAATAAAAACAATAAAATATTTTCGATTAATATTCTAATTAAAAAACTAATTCATCTGACCGTTCTTTTTTAACTGGAGTTTAGAATAAAACTAAATAAAAAAGCGATAAAATATAGCGTTTTTGAAATTAATGAGGTATACTCCTTGGGCTTTAGGTAACTCTTAACAGGTAAGAAAATAAAGTGTATCTCATTAATTCAATAATTGCTACATCAGAAAATAATTTTATCCAAACTCCAGTGATACTCAGCATTGCTAATTGTGGTTTTTAAGATAGCTCAAGTCGGAGTTTATAACTTCTTTACAGATTCCCAAAATTTCTCTTGGAGAAGGATTTACTGAATCCACCACTCCAGCTAAAACTAGCATCGATGCGATTCCAATTGTTTTCATAAGTTGCATTTTATTCATTGTTAAAAAAATATTGTGATGTTTTTATTACTGACTTTACTATTTTTTAATAATTCTGTCAATTTAATTTGATAAGTTAAGGATAAAGTTATATTTTTCAAGGGAAAAAACTCAAAAGATATTAATTAAACTCTTAGTGCAGACAGAGATAGTTGATTGTAATAAGAGGAAAATGATCAGGCAGTATTTGCCAAGTAATACTACTACTCCAGACCCTTTGAAACTAATTGCAAAATATTCTCTGATTTTCCTCTTATTTACTGGTTTTTTCGGCAAATCAAGACAGGTTATAACTTATTTCTTAAATTGTCAATTTTTACTGGTCATAACCTAAGTGAACCTGAAAAACTAACTGTAGGGGATAACTACTCAAGCTAAGCTTGAAATCATTTTGTGATCGATCTGAGAGGAGAATTCAAATGAGCCAACCCATAATTGTTGCTAAGCAGCCTACTGTTTTAGAACTGGAACCAGGAACCTATTACAAGTGCGCCTGTGGAAAATCTAATGGTCAACCTTTTTGTGATGGTTCTCACAAGGGTACAGAATTTCTACCAACACGGTTTAAATTAGAGGAGAAGAAGAAGGTTGCACTTTGCGCTTGCAATTACAGCAATAATTCTGCTTTTTGCGACGGCACCCATGCAAAGCTGTAAATCCATAACTTCCAGACAGTTATTAGTGGATTAGGTCTGACTGGTTGACAACTACTCTTAAACCCTGCTTCTTGTCTTGTAGCCTAGTTAGACTCAAACAAGCTTAATAATCATTGTCATCTTCAATAACCACAGGAAAGCTCAGCTGATGATTACCTAAATTCTAATACTTCATTAGCCTTCTTAATTGCTTGAGCCTTATTTTTGAAGATCTGTGTTAGGGGATTTTTGTCTGGCTTGTCAACCTGTCAGTTATTAGATAATAAAGCAGTTTTTTAAATAATGAATGATTTAGAGGAATTGTATTTCATGACATATGTTTTACCTAGAGGTAGACAAACTTCTTTTATGTTTGAAGGGACATGAATTTAAATCAGCTTAAGTACTTTTTGGCAGTGGCTGAAACCGGTAGTTTTACTAAGGCATCAGCATGTTTATTTATATCTCAACCTTCACTATCTGTAGGCATTCAAAAGTTAGAAGAAGAGCTTGGTGTAAGGCTTTTTGAGCGCACGAAAAAACAAATCTATCTTACCTCAGCTGGAAAATACTTTCAGAATAAGGCTAGAGAAATTTTGAATAATTTCGAGGCTGCAAAAAATGAACTTCGTTACAAGAACTGTAATCACAAAATACTGAAAATAGGATGTCTGCACACGCTCTCTATAGCTAGCATGACTAGGCTAATCAGTGGTTTTGTAAAGATTTATTCAGATGTTGTGATTGAGCAGCTGAGTGGCAATGTTGTGGAATTAGAGAAATTGCTGGATCGAGGCGATATCGACTTGGCAATTACTATACTAGGAGACGGAACATATTTAAATGACTCGCAAATATTGTTCCAACAAGACTATGTCGTCGCAGTGGCCAACAATCATCCCCTGGCTGAAAAAAAATCATTATGTTTTAGCGAACTTGATGAACTTCCATATATAGAACGGATGAGATGCGAGATACGAGATCATCTACAAGAATTGTTTACTGCAAGAGGTATTTATCCAAGAATTTGTTACCGAACAACGCACGATGAATTGTGTAAGGCTCTTGTATCTACAGGAACCGGTGTAGCCGTGATGCCAGCCCAGAGTACTATCCCTGGCGTAGTACATTTGCCTTTCTCTGATCTTAACTTGATCCGCCAAGTCGGTTTTCTTTGTAGACCTAAAAACAATTCCAAGGTTGTTAGTTTATTTCAGGAATTTGCCAGCTCTTACTTTGAACAAGGGCTATTTTTGGGCGTGGCTGCTTAGATGTACTAAGGAGTTGAGTTTGCTCTTAAAGTTGTCTGTATTGCTAGGTGAAAAACTATGATGAGCAACGAGGTAAACTACATATATATGGGAGTAACCCTCTCCTAAAAAACAGCAATGTCTCTTTACATTGATAATGGAAGCGATCGCTTTTGGTACTGGCGGAGCCAATCGCCTCCGTAAAAAGCTTTTGTCACTCTGGGAAAGCTTTTGTCATAGTGATCGCTCAAATGTCTTTTTCCATAAGCGCTTTGACGATTAATTCTAATGATACAAGGTAAAAATGTAGATTTATTGCCAAAACACTCATCAGATAAGAGTCTTAGCCATCACAGTCTCCAAAAGTGAAAAAAGAGGGTTATCTTGGCTTACGTAAAATTTGAGAAAGATAGCTCAGTTGAAAACAAAACCTCTATCAAATCTAAAAATTAATCTCCGCTTTCACTAAATCATTACCAACTCGATGCAGACGAAAACCGACTTTTTCCGAAACCTTCTGCATCGGCACATTCTCAGCTAAAATCTCAGCAGTAATGCGATCGAGTTGCTCATCGCGACCAATTTGTAATAGTCGTTCTAGTAACTGAGTACCCAACCCACGGCGCTGGTAAGGATCACCTACCAGCATGGCAAATTCTGCCTCATTAATACCATGCAACTTACTTAATCTACCAACTGCCAGGATTTCGTGTTTTTCTGTCTCCGGATTCTTGTAATCGGCAACCAATGCCATCTCACGGTTATAATCGATAAAACAGATGCGAGTTAAGCGTTCATGGGCAGTCCGCATACCCAGTTTAATCAGATGGAAATAACGGAAATAGACGCTCTCCTCTGACAAAGTTTTGTGAAACTGAACTATCAGTGGTTCATCCTCGGGACGAATTGGACGGATGGTAATCGGAGTACCATCATTAAGTGTCCCTGGACTGACATATTGGGTGGGATAAGGGCGAATTGCCAGTTTGGGCAATTGCTCCTCACTGATATCGGCTTCGTGAAGGACAACCCGCGCATCGAGGGCAATTATTTGATTACTCGAAACGAATAGAGGATTAATATCAATTTCCTTAATCCAGCACTGCTCTACCACCAGTTGGCTAAATTGCACTAGTAATTGTTCTAGGGCTTCGAGATCAACTGGCTGACGCCCTCGCACTCCTTGAAGCGCCCGATAAATTTGCGTCTGTTCTATAATACGCCTTGCTAAGGTACTATTAAGAGGCGGTAGAGCGATCGCTCGGTCTCTAAAAATCTCTACCAGTTGTCCTCCTGAGCCAAAAACCAGGACTGGACCAAATTGTGGATCAATACTACTGCCGACAATCAGCTCATAGCCGCCATCGAGGCTGATCATTTGCTGTACAGTTACCCCTAAAAAATGTTCTGCCCCCACTTTCTCACTTACTGAAGCCTTAATACTGCCATAGGCCCAGACTACAGCTTCGGCATCAGTGAGATTCAACTGCACGCCACCGACATCAGTCTTATGGGTAATAGTTTCTGACAACAGTTTGAGCACCACTGGATAACCGAGGGAATTAGCCCAGTTAACCGCTTCCTGTTCAGTTTTAGCTACACCTGTATGTACAATCGGAATACCGTAAGCTGCCAATAGCTGCTTGGATTCGAGCTCAGTAAGCAGAGTACGGCCTTGCTGCCGTGCAGTTTGGAGCATCTCTTGAGCAAGGGCTGTATCCTTATTACCCTCATCGGCTGAAAGTACTGGAGTTTCGTATATTCCTTTGAGATTGTAGCTGTATCGCCACATTAAATTAAATAAGCGGGCTGCCGAATCTGGATAGGGATAGGTAGGAATGCTAGCACTATTAAGAATAGTCTCCCCTGCCTTAGTTTCAGAACCCCCCATCCAGCTAGCAAAAACTGGTTTAGTGGCATTTTGTGCATAGGGTTTAAGCTGTTCAGCAGTTTGGGTCGGATCTGTCATAGCTTGGGGAGTGAGAATCACCAGCAAGCCATCACTATTTACATCTTTGACAGCAATTTCTAGAGCTTTGGTATAACGTTCTGAATCCGCGTCACCGAGAATATCAATGGGGTTGCCATGACTCCAATGAGTTGGCAAAATCTCATTAAGAGAGCTAATAGTTTCTGGAGAAAGTTCAGCTAATTCGCCCCCTGTTTCAATCAAGGCGTCAGTTGCCAGTACTCCGGGGCCACCAGCATTAGTAATAATCGTCAGGCGAGGGCCTTGGGGGCGACGGGGTTGCTTGGCAAGAACCTCTGCCATATTAAATAGTTCTGAAATCCGGTTCACCCGCAACACCCCACAACGGCGAAAGGCGGCATCAAGAACATCATCACTGCCTGCCAAGGCTCCCGTATGGGAAGCTGACGCCTTGGCTGCTGCCTCAGTCCTTCCTGTTTTAATTACAATAATCGGCTTAGTCATGGCAACTTCTCGGGCAGCAGAGAGAAATGCCTGCGCATCCCCAATCGATTCCATGTAGATCACAATACTCTGGGTGTAGGGATCATCACCGAGGTAATAAATCAAATCACCCCAACCCACATCCAGCATCGAGCCAATGGAAACAAAAGCACTAAAGCCGACATTCTCCCAAAAACTCCAGTCGAGAACCGCAGTACATAAAGCACCACTTTGACTAATAAAGCCAACATTACCGGGACGAGCCATAGTACTAGCAAAGGTAGCATTAAGTCCCGTGCGCGGACTCATCAAACCCAGGCAATTGGGGCCGATAATCCGCATCTTGCCCCGCGCTTTTTCCAGAATTTGACGCTCTAATACTCTCCCTACCTCGCCAATTTCCTTGAAGCCAGCAGAGATAATAATTGCTCCTTTAACACCTGCCTCCACACACTCATCAATAACCCCTGGTACTGTTGGCGCTGGAGTAGCGATAATCGCCAAATCCGCTTGTTCTGGTATTGCCTTAATGGTGGGATAGGCTCGAATACCCAGTACACTGTGTCGCTTGGGATTAACTGGAAAAATTGTGCCGCCGAAGGGATTGCTAATTAGGTTCCAAAGCAGTGTTCGTCCCACACTACCAGCTTTATCAGTGGCACCAATCACGGCAACAGTCTGGGGTGCAAATAGAACACTCAGGGGTTGGCGCTCTGAGCGCAGGATATCATAGGCAGGATCAGTAGTTGGCTTGAGTGGTGCTATCATTATTTCCTTCCTAGCTCTTGATCACTCAAAAATTTAAATCGCCGCGCTGTACTAGCTATATCCTACACTTGATATCCGCTTAATCTTCCAACACCTCAACTACTTCTTCAATCATCACATCAAATACACGGGCTAATTTCTGCAAAGCTTTGTAATCCAAGGTTTTCAGACTAGGAGCTTGAGCGTAGTTTCTGAGAGTACTGTAAGGAAGTCCAGATCTATCGGAGACTTCTTTAAGCGTCCAACCCTTTTCAGCAGCTAGCTCTCGAACTCTTAACTTAATTAACCCCATCCCACATTTGACAAGTGACACGCTCACATCACTCGTACTCATTTAAGAGGACTTGTCAAAATCAGCGATTACTCTAGTGCCCGTGAAACCGTATAACGATCGCTCCGCGCTATCCCCTTGAGGCAATCACCTTCCTAACCAATCCCACCAAAAAGTGAGAAACATTGCTCTATGGTACCAAGACTTCAGGCTGTCAAATGGGTTGGTTTAAGTATCATCAACGACCATTGACAAAGTGGGACGTTTTCCAGTTAGGATTGGCTCTAAATTATGGGATTGTTCTTGCCACTAATTTACTCAACTAGGGTTTGCTGAATAAGTTTTTTGGTGAGGAGCTAGGAGTCTCCCAGTCAGGAGAAGGACTTAGAATAATCTAGATAATTTAAAAGTGTAAAGATTTTGAAGTTCTAGATGCTATGTTCTTGCAAATGCGCAAGCATAAAAAGACCCAAAATACTTGTCTGGCATACCTTATACGTTAATTTAGCAAGCCTCAATTAAATGTAAAGGAATAATACAGTTGAAATAATTTATAAGGATTACATTAGGTTGTTTTCTCCTCTCTTCTTTCCGGTTTTTGTAAAAGTTTATAACCTCACCAGTAAACAAAAATTTCACGTTTTGTGAAGTGTTTAATTAAGTTTGACAGGTCGTAGTAAAATTCTCGTAAATGAGTTTAATAACATCTTTATTTTATGGAACGTTTATCTCCGTTCCTACGCAGGCTACTTATAGTAGTTTTGGTAGGACTGTTTAGTTCTGTCAGCGTGTTTATCGAAGAAGCCTCCGCTGACGTCACGCTTCCTTCTCCTCCTCATCCTCCTGTATGTCCAAAAGAAAATACTGAGACTTTTGAAAATCCCCAATTTGCCTACGCAGATAAAGGTGGAATAACTTTAGATGCCACTAAGAGCAGTTTCCAGCTTGGATCTCAAACTTTCGATGGCTACCTCTACGGGTCTACTTACTATGATGAGAATGGTAAGAAGCAATCATTGTATACAAGCTATACCCCACCCACTATACGGGTATCTTCTGGTAAATCCATTGACCTGACGCTTACAAATGACTTACCGATATCACCTAATCCACAGATACCATTACCACCAACACAGCAAAATTTAGAGAAGCAATCTCAAGACACTAATCTTCATTATCATGGCTTCGGCGTCTCGCCTCTACTGGGTTCTGATGATGTTGTAATGCATGTTCACTCTAACCAGACAGCAAATCAACAAGATAAAGGTGGTTATTATCCTGGAGATGCTCCTCCAAATCCCGAATATGAACCGATAACGGAATACCCTATGCATGTCGATATCCTAGAAAATCATTCTGGGCTATTCTGGTATCACCCCCACGTCCACACAGTTAGCGATACTCAAATTCGGGCTGGTATGTCGGGAGGAATTATTGTTGAAGGCTTTGATCGTTATTATCCCATTAGTAAAAATATTCCCCCTGATAATGGGAAGCCAATAACAGAACAAGTGATGCTTTTCAAGGATTTTAATGATGTTCTTAAGTCTGATCCTAATAAGACATACAACTGCTTTACTCTCAATGGTCAAGTCAACCCAAAAATGACAATTAAACCTGGAGAGGTTCAATTCTGGCGCATCGGCAACATTGGCGCGGATACATACCTAAACCTACAGCTATTGGACTCTAAGGATAAACAAAAACAAGTACCTCTCTACATTTTGGCGCGTGATAGCAACAACATCACTACTCATCCAATCGAGACTACTGGGCCGATTCTGGTTCCACCTGCTAGCCGAGTTGAATTGCTAGTGGTTGGAGGAGATACAGCCAACGAGACATACAATCTCGTCTCACAGCTTTTACCTGAATTTCCAACACAGCCAGTCTACCAATTAGCAACTGTTCAGGTAGAGGGGAATCCAGTAAAGTACAACACTAGAGGTAAAGCTTTAGACAAATTCATCACTGAGCAAACCCCTGCAAAAGATGATAAGACTCTGCCAATTCTTGAAGAGCTGGCAAAGATGCCTTACTGTAAGGGTTCTATCTACACAAAGGATTGTGTAATCGAGCCAAGTACAGATAAAAAGTCTGATTTATATCGTACATTCACCTTTGACTCAGCGATACTCAATGATCCAAAACAAACTGTTGTATCTAGGATTAACGCAAAGTTATACGATGAGAACCGAATTGATACAGTTGCCACGTTACACACAAATGAAGAATGGACGCTGATCAATGCAGACGCGCCTGTGGGGACGAGCCAGCCGACACCTCACGCTTTCCACATTCACCAGCTTGATTTTATCGTCACTGATGTCACCCTTCCTCCTGAATATTTGTTTCCTAAAAAGGCTAAAGACCAATATCCACCAGTTACAAACGACAAACCCTACGACAATAACGCAGCTACATGTATTTACCAGAAAAAAAATGTCCTTCCCCTTCCGAACAAAAATGGTGACTACGAAGGATACGTCTGTAAGCTGACACAAAACGGGTATCGGGACACCATTAACTTACCCCTAAATAGCATAACTAAAATCCGTATTCCCTTCTCAAACCCGTCAATTGCTGGTACATTTGTCTATCATTGCCATATTCTAATCGACGAAGATACAGGCATGATGCAGAATATTAAGGTGATAGATCCACTACCGGGAAAGCTGTTGAAAGCTGGCACCTCCACTCCTTCCATGAACTCAGTGAGCAGTAATCTACAAAGGATCGTCGATTAAAATCTTCACTGAGTAAGATATAGCGTACGCGCAAGGCTCCAGGGCAGAAGGCTCCAAGGCAGAAGGGGTGAATTTGACAAAGTTTTAGCGACTTAGTTTGTCCTAACTTTAATACGTACTGCTATACTACCCTTCCATACCCAAAGGGTTAGGAGAGGAGTATTTATAAAGTTACCCTGCCAATTAACTGGCGGGGCTTTTTTGTGAATTAATTACTATAGGGTTATTGTTAGCTAGCAAAGAACCATCGGGCATTAGTGCGATTGAAACCCTACCAATTTTTACCTCTTGGCTATATTTAGCTTCAGGCGCGATTGCATTTTTTAAAGGTACTGGCATTACACCATTAGGTGGAAATGCCCACCACTCTCCATTACGACAAAAAAGATCAGTGTAGCCATTTTGCTGACACCATTGCTCACAAACCCCGCGAATAGCACTAGCCAAATCAGGATAATTAATCATATTCAGTTAGTTAAAACATTTTTCAGGTTTATTGAAACTATTATCAATTAAACTAATCTATATGGTTGTAGAATGTTGTTCTAGCTTAATAAAAAATTAATATGGCAATCGCTTCTTATACTAATCCGATCAGCTCAAAAAAGCGCAGAGAGTGGCTTTCTTGGTGTCGTCCAACATTTTCCCCAGAACAAGGCGTGCTATTAGTATTGTTCGGTTCTTTTTTGACTGGTGCTGCCTTAGCACAACAGTGGAATCAATCAACTAACTTAGCTTTAGCCTGTGCTTTCTTTGCTTTACAACTAGAACATCCTTATGTAGTGCAGTTAAAACAGAGAAAAAACTGGAAGCCGCGATTTCTCATCTGGGGAGGAATATATGGTGTGCTCGCTTTTACTATAGCTATATTTCTTTGGTTTAAGTCTCCAGTATTGTTGTGGATTTATGTTTTAGCGGTAATTGGTTTTATTTTGAACGGCGTAGCAGTAATTAAAAAAAAATATAAATCAATTGCTAACGAAATCGGTATCTTTGCTACCATTTGCCTATCAGCCCCTTTAGCTTTTGGTGCAACTACGGGACGCATTTCTATTGAAGTAATGACATTGTGGATTTTAAACACATTATTTTTTAGTAGTGCTATTTATACCATTAAGTTACGGAAGAAAAAAACTAGCTTATTAAAACCAGGGATAATTTATCATAGTCTAGCAGCTTTGATTGTGATTGGACTATACGCTTTAGACCTCCTTTCGTTAATTACAGCTTTGTCCTTTGCAGTAGCCATAATCAAGTTTGGAGTTATTATTTGCGTACTAGAATGGTATCGCCAAGCAAAATTTCAGTTTATCGCTATTTTTGAAACTCGATTTGCTTTGATATATGTAGCGATCGCCTGTATTAGTCTTCTTCCAGCTCATTTGCCCCCTAGCTAGGGCTAATTAAGAGAATATCTGAAAAGTAAGTTTTAGGTACTAAAAAACAGTCTTTAGTACCTAAATCATTAGACCATAAACCCATTATTTCTTGACCTAATACAATTCGTCCTCCATTTCTGTGGCGATCGTACAGTCAGAGACAGGATAAGCCACACATAAAAGGGCATAACCTTCACTTATTTGGTCATCATCCAAAAAAGATTGATCTGATTGATCTACTTTTCCCTCTATTACTTTCCCCGCACAAGCAGAACAAGCACCTGCACGGCAAGAAAAAGGTAAATCAAGTCCATGTTCCTCTGCAACATCCAAGATGTACTCACTACTGGGTACTTCAATAGTTTCATTGAGATTTTTGGCTTCATTGACAAAGGTAATTTTAAAACTTTACATAACACTAATTCAAAACTATTTTCAATAAGTATTGAGGCATAGATTTGGCTATTGAGAACATAATTTAATTTTTATTTAAGTTTATAAAAAATCTATTATAGCATTTCTCACAATTGTGATGTACACCTGAATTTTAAAACTCATCACTGTTGGCTAATAAGGAAAATTAACCTGTACATCATGAGTATGAGAACCGCTTAAGGAAATCCCTGGTTAATTTTGGTTACCAAGCGGTGAAATTCAGATTTTCCAGGCTATATAGCCTCCAGATTCACTCTGTAGACTTATTCAGCAAGCCCTACCTAAAGACTTATTCAGCAAACCCTACTTATCTTGTTTTAGTGATTACAGCGCTCTCCAAGTCTATAATCATAGATTCTACAGCCGACAATTGGTTCAAAATCTCGGCAATTAACCGCATTTTGAGTCAAAACCTGACAAGGATTAACCGCACACCTTAATTCGTGGTGATTTGTGAAATAAACGCAACGAGGACAAGGAGTAGAATGCCATTGTTGGTGTTTAGTTATTTCATCTCTAATCTTAATAATTGCTAATCTCAAAAACCACAATAGTAAAATAATAAACATCAGTGGGCAAAGAGCAACTCCTAAGGTCAAAATAATCGAAGAGACAGAAAAAACACTGATCATTTTTCGCTATTAGTTAACAACCGACTTAACCCAGTATCTACAGCAAATAAACCACTACCTTTGACTGCAAATAAGAAATAAATTAAAGCATAGAGAGAGGCAGTTTCTAAAGGTCTAATTTCTAAGCCATTGACTTTAAGATGAAAATAAATAGCTACCAACATAGTTGCAAATAGGACGCTCGCGCTAAAACGAGTTAAAAAGCCTAAAGCTAATTGGGCGATGCGATCGCGCAAACCATCTAAACCTTCTGTGACTTTTTCATCTTTGTGTCCAGCTAAATTTTTAGCTCCTGTATCTACCTTGATTCCAGGGATTATGTCAGCCTCTTGCATCACTTTCACAAAAGATACGCCATCAGCTGTAGATTGACGAATAGTTTCGTCATATAAAATCGCCCCACTGATGTAGTCGCTGAGATTAGGAGCAGTTAAGATTAATTCGCGATAAGTACGGCGATTTTCGACTGTTGCTGCAATACTTGTTGCTCAAATCGTTTGTTACAAGTTCCGTTACTTTCATCCATTGCTAGAATACCTTTTCCCACAGCTATCATCGATTTAGTTGTGCTTCTTAGCTCTGGGGCATACTTACTCATTATCGATATTTCCTTAAAACTTACTAAAAAAAATTATATAACTATTGAGAAAATATTTCAACAAGTATAGAATACAATCAACTTACTTAAGGTGTTAACCTACATTATTCATGAGGATTGCAGAAAATCCCCAAAAGCCTCACCACGAAGTTCATCTAGCGATCTGGCTGACAAAAAGTCTGTTTTTGGAGATGTCCTCACAATCAGGATTGGGGCAATTGGTGAATAATGCAGGTTAAGCGTAATGGTGTCAAAGAGTTAGTTTTTAGGAGTTACATGCAGTGAATGCCTTTGAGCAAGTCAAAAGTTTAGCGATGATTACTAAGATCGAAGCCATCGTATATTCGTTTAGATCGAAGTTTCCCGAATGCCTTGCCGATTTAGAACCTTGGGTAAAAAACTATGAAACTAAACTGTTTAGCGATCCTAACTCAATTGATATTGGCTTTCATTTTCCCCATGCTAATTTTTCCTGTCGTTGTCGTAGCATCTTGATGCAAGTTAGAATTCAGCGAAACTCCGAACAACAAGACTATAAAGCTTTGGGAATTCAACTTTCAGGTTATGAAGCTTATCAAGAGCAATGGCAATTTTCTACTATTGGATATTGGTAATTTTCAGGAGCATCTCAACCGACATCAGAGACTCAAGAACTATTGAAACAAGTTTGTTGTCGAATTTTACGATTATTTGACAATTGTCAAAGTGATGATCGCCAATGATGAATTCATTATTGGTAGTTGGCTTCACAGGAAACTGAAATCTCGGAACACACCTCTAACCGCAACGCCACTATTGAGGCGATCAAGGGTACGGGAATACTAACGTTAAGTGACAAGACAATTCCATTAGAACCGGGCGTATTTGCCTTCATGTCAGCTAATGCACCCTATGCCCTGAAAGCGAAATCGAATCAGGCTTTTATCCTCACCTTATCATCTAATTCCGGCGTGGAGACTCTCACTTTCAGTGATGAGAGGAAACGCCGCTCCAATTAACGTTTTAATGCAGGTTTTTAAACGGTGATAACCCAGGAACCTGCAAACCTGTAATTTGTCCCTTCGACCACACTTAACAAGATGCCCTCTCTTAAAGCACAACTAACAAGGTTGTTTGTAGATAATCCAGGCTAGGGANTACCCAAGCGCTGCATAGTTGATACAATCTCAGTTTCAACAGATTTAGCCATTCCTATAATTGGGACTATTTGCGTTGAGAGTTTTTTAGTTTGAATCGAGTTTCTGCGCTTAGGCATTGTCCGACCATCAATGCAACAATACTATTTTGCCAAAAATAAAAACGGATCGACAAGACCATTAGACACT
This sequence comes from Symploca sp. SIO3C6, assembly GCA_010692425.1. Taxonomy (GTDB): domain Bacteria; phylum Cyanobacteriota; class Cyanobacteriia; order Cyanobacteriales; family Coleofasciculaceae; genus SIO3C6. Next base: position 495,315 of record JAAHHJ010000001.1, read on the forward strand.
AAAAAAAGTGTCTAATTTTACCCATTTTGTCCTGATTTATCCCGGTTTTTTGCTATCTAATCGCAAGGCACACAATTACCTACACAATATTTGATATTCATCCGCTCAATTGACGATTCTGTCAGTTAGCAGAACATAAATCGCGGCTATCCCCGTCTTCCGCGTTAGCGCAGCGTGCCGAAGGCTAGCAAGGCGGGGCCCGATAGCGGGAAAAGTTAAGGATTCGATGTCCTTAACTTTTCCAATCAACTACCTCTGCTGTCTTCTTTAATGTATTTTTCAAGTATTTTCAAGTGAATGCTATAGCAGTACGTATTAAGGTTAGGACAAGCTAAATCGCTAGAACTTTGTCAAATTCACCCCTTCTGCCTTGGAGCCTTCTGCCCTGGAGCCTTGCGCGTAGCGCTATACAATCAACCCATGTTAACACGTATAGTAACATACAGAATTTATCCAAACAAAGCTCAAAGCGACAAGCTTCATTGGGCAAGAAAGATGCATTGTGAGTTGTACAATGCAGCGATCGCTAACCGTAGAACTCAGTACAAAAAATTCAATCATTCCGTTGATTATTTTGAACAACAGAGCGGAGGCTAACGGATTCTATGTAGAGTCTCCTACTAGGAAAATTAAGCCTACACAGAGATGTGCCAAATGTTGGGAACTAACCCCAAAAACTTTAGCTGATAGAGTTCACAAATGCTCTAATCCTAACTGTAATCATGTCGAGGATAGAGATGTCAATGCCGCCCAAGTTAATTTAATTTGGGCAAGGGGTTTGGAACGAGCCTCTTCAGACGCAGAGCTGCCAGTCACTACTTCTTGCTCCAAGCATGAAGCAAATTGGAGCGAAGAAGCGTCAGAAACCTCGTCTTCAGCGAAGCAACACGAGGTAGTTCATGTAGATGCTGCTTATTCTTGCTCCTGGATTCCAAATGGATAAAGTTAACCCAAAAGAACAATTTCTCCCCATCTCCCCATCCCCCTTTCTCCCTTCAACGGAGAGGATATTGATCAGCGATTCGTACCGTTCCCTAAAAGTACTTTCTTTGCTGGGGAGTCGAGGGGATTTTCTTGACAAAGAGACGGTTGTTCTAATTTCATTGCTGCTTTTGTGCTACAAGCGCGGCGATTCCAGAAGAAAGCTCCAATACCAACAGCGAGGCTAGAAAGGCTGGCAGCAGCAAAGACACCATTAACCTTAAATAGCCAACTTCCCAAATAGGCCATAGGTATGTAGAGAAAGAACATCCTGGTAAGTGTCATCACCACAGAGGGCAGTGGTGTCCCTAGAGCATTGAAGGTGGAACTTGATACCAGAATAAAGCCTGAAGCAGCATAGCTAATTGGCACGATCATCAAATATTTAGCTGTGATTGCTACCACCTCAGGATTACTATTAAATATGGAGGCAAGCTCAGACCCAGCCAGACTAAGAATGAGTGCCATCAAAATGCCCCAAACTAGGCAAAATAGAAAACTATAGCGTAGTGCCCGGTTAACTCTACCATACTTTTTTGCACCCCAGTTTTGACCAACAAACGGACCAATGCTAGCAGATAAAGCCATTACAGCAATCAAGGCAAAAGATTCCACTCTCGAAGCAATGCCAAAGCCAGCTACAGCCTCTGAACCATAGGAAGCCATCAGACTAGTAATAAATCCGATCGAAATTGGAGTGATCATATTAGTACCAGCCGCAGGTAAGCCCACATGCAGGACAGTTTTCCAGCATCCCCAAACTTCCCTTAACTTGGGCAGACTCCACAGAATCATCCGCTCCCGAAAATGAAGAACCATCAGGGAAGTAATGAGAGTGGTAGCTCGTGAAATGACTGTAGCCAGAGCCGCTCCCTTTAAACCTAAAGGGGGTATGATTCCCCAGCCAAAAATTAATAAAGGGTCTAGAGCAATATTGACAGCCGCCGCAATGGTCATGATTATACTAGGTACTCCAGTGTTACCAGAGGCGCGGATGGCACTGTTCCCTACCATCGGAACAACAAGACAAATCACCCCTAGGTACCAGATGGTCATATAATCTCGAATTAGGGGCAGCACCTCGAACTCAGCACCCAAAAGTTTAAATAAAGGATCGATGCTTGCCAGTCCAATTAGAACGAAGATGCCAACCACTAGGAGGGATAGAGTGAGGCTACTGGTGGTTAATCGCTGCACCTTGTAGCGGTCTCCCTCTCCAATGGCTCGGGCAATAACAGAGGATGCCCCAGTTCCCAATCCCATGGAAACACTACCGAGTACCATTACAATGGGGAAGGTGAAGCTCATCGCCGCTAGCTCGTTGGTTCCCAAGTGAGACACGAAGTAGGTGTCAGCGAGATTGAAGGCGATGACTGCAAATACTCCCCACACCATCGGCAGTGTCAGCCGGATTAGTTGGAATCCAACTTTACCTTCAGTTAATTTCTGCTTCATAACGTTTTTCCAGCGAGGCGAGGTGAGCTATTGAATCGGTTGGCTTTAAGTTCAGGAATTTTGAGTTTTGTCAGCTTGCGAGCAAGTGTAATCTGAATGAACCCTTAACAAAACTTTACCTTACTTATTGAACTTTTGGACTCTTATGTGCCTAATACCAGACCAGATTAGAGTGTTGAGCCACTCCCACGAATTCAATTCGTGGGATTCAGGCATCAAGGGTGAGATTGCAGGCACAGCCTGTCTAACATCTCCTACACCTAGGGTTGAACTCCCAACCCTTTTAATATTTAATGCAGCGTTCCTATCTCGATTGGCTTTGCCAGTGCGCGGAGCGCAATCATTTTCAGCTTGACAGGATGGACAACGCCAACGACGAACTTCTAAATCCAGAGACTCTAAAACATGCCCACAGTGATAGCAGGTTTTGCTCGAAGGATACCATCGGTTAATGTAGACCACCGATTTGCCTTTATTCAGAGCAACCCACTCTAAAATATGCAAAAACTCTCCAAAAGCTAAATCAGAAACTTTTCGCCCCCAAAGACGCTGCATTCCTTTAAGCTTTAAGCTCTCAAAACACAGAACCTCAAATTTGTTAGTGAGTTGGTGTGCTAGTTTCCATGCACCAGTCACGGCGACGATTAAAAACTTTTTCGTATTGCCTAACCAGATGTTTTCTAGCTTTTTCTCTACCTTGAGAACCTTTAAGCTTTTTAGACAGCTGTTTACTGGCACTGCGAACCTTGCACAGCTTGGGAACCTACTAGTTGCCAAAACTGATTACGCTTTCGGAGTTTGGCAGAAGGTGCGCTTTTCATACCGGAGGAAACCTCCGAGGGGAGCTTTCCACCTGCCGGGAACCTTCGAGGCGAGCTTTCCACTTGCCGGAAACCGACAAGTGGGTCTCACCTCCAGGTGGGTCTCCCCTCCGGATGGGTCGCACCTTATGCTTCTGAAGCTTGGCACAGCTCAAGTGTTGACCCCAGATTTGGTAATACCGCTTGTGGAGGGCAATGGCGTGATTGTAGATCACTCCCGTAGCATTGAGCGACCGTTTGAGATATCGATTGCGCTTGTGAGCGTATAGCTTGAACTTTAAAGCCTTCATGCTGTTTATGATAGTATGTCTACAATCAAGGCTCAACCGAATAGCTAAGGCGGCTTAAAAGCCTTAACGCTACATCCCACGCACCAAAGACGTGGGCTTGGCTCGTCTTTCTGTAAACTTCTTAGAGTGGTTAAAACTTAAGGATGGAAATTAGAACAACTGATACACCGCTTTTAGACTGGACTGGTGATGCCCTGGCAATAGGAATGTTTGAAGATGCCTTGGATCTTGAGGGGGATTTAGCTAAGCTGGATCAAAAACTTATCGGTACCATCAAAGAATTAATAGAAGAAACAGAGTTTAAGGGTAGCCCTAAGAGTACGGTGGTAGTGCGCGTCGGTTCTGATAGTCCCATCCGCAAAATTATCTTGGTGGGGCTAGGTAAAAAAGATCATCTAAGTTTAGATAGTCTGCGTCGTGCTGCAGCAGCAGTTACCAAAACTGCCAAACAGCAAAAAATTAAAACTCTTGGAATTCATCTGCCCACATTCAATGATCAACCAGCAGCAACAGTACAAGTAATTACAGAAGGTATTTTATTAGTGCTGCACGTTGATAATCGCTTTAAGTCTGACCCAGAAGACAAAGGAGCTAAACTAGAACAAGTTGACTTACTGGGTTTTTTAGATCAGGAAGCAGCAATTAATAAAGCTGAGCAGATCTGTGATGGTGTGATTTTGGCGCGGGAATTAGTGGCAGCGCCAGCTAATGTGGTGACGCCAATCACTCTTGCCAAGACAGCAGAGGAAATGGCTTCCCAATACGGTCTTTCCTTAGAAGTCTTGGAACAGGAAGAGTGTGAAAAACTAGGTATGGGAGCATTCTTGGGAGTTGCCAAAGCTTCAGATTTACCCCCCAAGTTTATTCATCTGACTTATAAGCCTGAGGGCACGCCCAGCCGTAAATTAGCGATTGTGGGGAAAGGTCTAACTTTCGACTCTGGCGGCTTAAATATTAAAGGTGCTGGCAGCGGTATTGAGACTATGAAGATAGATATGGGTGGTGCTGCAGCCACCTTAGGCGCTGCTAAGGCAATTGCTCAACTCAAGCCTAATGTTGAGGTACATTTTATCAGTGCGGCAACGGAGAATATGATCAGTGGTCATGCCATGCATCCAGGAGACATCCTCACAGCCTCTAATGGCAAGACGATTGAAGTCAACAATACTGATGCTGAAGGCAGGCTGACGCTGGCAGATGCATTGGTATTTGCCGAAAAACTGGAAGTAGATGCAATTGTCGATTTGGCAACACTGACTGGTGCCTGTGTTGTTGCTTTAGGTAATGATATTGGTGGTATATGGTCAGCAGATGAGAGCTTAATTTCTCAATTCAAGGCTGCTGCTGAGGCTGCCGGCGAAAAATTATGGCAAATGCCCATAGAAGAGAAATACTTCGAGGGGCTAAAGTCACCAATTGCTGATATGAAGAATACCGGGCCACGTCAAGGAGGTTCAATTACTGCAACTTTATTCTTGAAGCAGTTTATTAAAGAGACTCCCTGGGTACATTTAGATATCGCTGGTCCAGTCTGGACAGATAAGGACAACGGCGTTAATAATTCTGGGGCCACGGGTTTCCCAGTGCGCACCCTGGTTAACTGGGTATTAGGGGAGGCTTAAAAGAACTTGCAAGGATGGGGAATTAGCCACTTGGATCCTCATCCCTTGATTAGACTACGGTAAAAACTTCAGCCGTAATTAGATTTTTTTCTACCCCATTTACTATTGCTAATTGTTTGCCGTCTTCAAAGATAAAAGTATCATTGACGTTGTTACCAGTGCCTTGGGTAATTGTTACTTGTTCAAAGGTTAAACCTCCAGATAGTCCCAATAGATCTTCGCCAACTACAAAGTCGGTAATGGTGTCAGTTCCATTTCCTGTAGTTAAGACAAATACATCTTCGCCAGCATTACCTGTTAGTAAGTCCTCGCCTTCGCCACCATCTAAGACATTAGCTCCAGCATCACCAATAAGGACATCGTTGAAGCTTGAACCAGTTATATTCTCAATCTCGTAGAGGGTGTCTTGTTCGCTAGTAGCATTGAGGGCATTTTGGGATATGCTAGTTTTGAGGATTGCCTTTTCCCAAACCTTAGCAATCTTACGATAAGCCTGGGGAGTGGCATGTAGTCCATCGGATAAAATATCGTTGTCATTCAAGGCACTACCAACATCAACAAAAGTCACTTTTTTGCCTTGAGCAGTTTTATTATTGACGATGCCTGGTATTTTAGAATTAAAAGCTTTTGTTGTTTGTTTCCTGCCTTGACTGCTAGTATTCGGTATAATCGACCCTACCAAAAGATGTGCATTCGGTGATACATCGGTAATTTGATCAATTAATTGACTGAGCCGATTAGCCATTTGATTGGCATTACTACTATCCGTGTCATTGGTTCCAAGCATCAGTAAAACGATATGAGGATTGTAAGTATTCAGCCAGACGTTAACTGAATCGGCAATTTCATTAATTGTCCAACCACCATGTCCTTCGTGGTTATCGTCAAATTGATTGGAACCAGTAGACTCAGAGCCAACAAAATCTATATTTAAACCTTCATCAGTTAACAAGCCTGCCAAATCGTCGCGATAGCCGGAGCTGTCTGAACCAAAACCACGAGTATTGGAGTCGCCCAGTGGCATAATCCTAATGGGATCCCCTGAGTTCGTTGACTTGCCAGTAACAAAACCAGTACCTAAATCGGCAACAATGCTGCTAGTTGCCTGGGCATAATTAACCGTATCAATTCCTGCACCGCCATTGAGGATCTTGTTGCCTGAACCAGAAATCAGGGTGTCATCGCCGGCATCGCCGTTAAGGACGTCGTCACCCCCAAAACCATTGATGGTATTGTCTAATTCATTCCCAGTTAAATTTTCGGCAGCTTCAGTACCTTCAATCGTGAAATCAACGGCCTCAACGAATTTGATGTAATCTACCCTGGCAAATTCGTAATGATTAGCAATGCCAGTGAGTGTGATTGTCTCTCCAGAGTTGACATGTAAGCCTGTAGCAATAGTACGCTGCACTAAATTATTGCTGCTGACGCTGCTATCACCCAAGTTCTGGTCAAGAGTCCAGTTATAGCTATTTTCGCCAACACTCAACGATAGCGAAGACTCACCATCGTCTTCGTCAAAGTAGCCAACTACCACATTGTAAACTCCTGTGGCTCCAGTGAACTGGGTTGTTGCTGCTCCTTGTGTAGTGTCAGTATCCAAAAGACTAATAAACCCATTGCCCGAAGCAAAATTTATGCCTGACTCTACCCGGTAGTTAGTCAGATTCATATTTTCGGCTTCGATCAAAATATTTGAACTCATCTTCGGCTTTGCTCCCTGTAGTCAAGTGAATACTGCTGTCGCGATTAAGAAAATATTCGTTGATTTGCAGAAATTAAATGTTATATTAATTAGTCAACTTAATGTGCAATATTTATGCGCCTCAGAAGATTATTTACTCAATCTTTTTATTACTCGGCACTTTTATGAAAATTCTGTAAAGAAGATAACCCCTTGTTTATCCTTAGTAGAGAATGTTCGTCAACGCAGAAATGTACTAAGATTTTGTTGTTATTGACCAATACCCCGTGAACACCGAAGGTTTAAAGGTGGAAAAACTTTAAATTTATTGCCTTGGTGGCAAGGTATAACTATGGCTCAAACTCTTTACGTCAATCCATCAACTGGCAGTGACAGCAATGCTGGCACTGAGTCTGCTCCTTTCAAAACCATTGCCCATGCCCTGGGGCAAGCTCAATCAGATCCAGATACCGAGATTAGGCTGTCTGTTGGTAATTACAATGCTGATAGTGGTGAATCCTTCCCCTTAGAAGTGCCATCTGGGGTCAAGATTATTGGCAATGAAGGGAATAAAGGTAGCGGTATCGTAATTGAGGGCAGTGGGCAATACACCAGCCCCACCCAAAGTCGCCAGAGTGTGGCTCTTCGTCTAGATAGTGATACTGAACTTCGAGGAGTGAGTCTTACCAATGGTGAGAGGCGAGGCACTGCTGTCTGGATTGAATCAGCTAACCCCACGGTGATTAACTGCACTTTCACCAAGTCCAATCGTGAGGGTATTTTTGCTGCTGGTAGTTCCAAGCCAAAAATCCTTAATAATCAGTTTATCGAGAATAATGGTCAGGGGATCTCGATTACGCGCAATAGTGCAGGGGAAATTCGAGGTAACACCTGTAAACAAGGTGGGGCTGGCATTGTTATTGATGGTGAAGCAATTCCTCAGGTTATCGGTAACGAATGTTCCGAAAACCGCTATGGGATGCAAATCTCTCAGGATGCCAAGCCAGTGCTTCGCAAGAATCGGATTGAAAACAATTCGGAAGAGGGGATTTCTCTGACTGGTAAGGCTTTTCCTGATTTGGGTAGCAGTGATGATCCAGGAGAAAATATCTTTAGCAACAACGCTAAGTTGGATATCGGTAATTACACTAAAAACAAGTTATTGTCAGTGGGTAATAGCTTGAATTCCTCTAAGGTTAAAGGTGAAATTGAGATTAAGGGTGGCTCTGCTCCCACTCCAACACCAACACCTACCCCAACACCTACCCCAACACCGACACCCACTCCAACACCGACACCTACCCCAACACCTGAACCCCCAACACCTGCGCCGACGCCCACATTGAGTGATATTCAAGGTCATTGGGCAGAGAAATTCATTCAGGGGTTAATTGACAAAGGCATGATCAGCGGTTTTCCTGATGGTACCTTTAAGCCGGAAGATAAGATGACTCGCGCTCAATATGCTGCCTTGCTAGTCAAAGCTTTTAATCCCCAAGCCAAACGCAATGCTCCACAATTCACTGATGTCGCTAGTGACTTTTGGGCGAAACAGGTGATTGAAAAAGCCTATCGTGGTCAATTTCTTTCTGGTTACCCAGGCAATATTTTCAAACCAAATGATAATGTGCAGCGTGTGCAAGTAACGGTTTCACTTGTCAATGGATTAGGTTTATCAGCAACTGATGCCAATGCCTTGGGACTTTACGATGATCGTAATGCTATTCCCAACTATGCTAAAGAAGCTGTGGTGACAGCTACCAAAAAGCAGATGATTGTTAATTACCCAAATCTCAGGCAACTTAGACCAACCAATGATGCTACTCGTGCAGAGGTAGCCGCAATGGTTTATCAGGCCTTAGCAGATTCCGGAACAGTTAACACAATCAACTCTAACTATATCGTGATTGCTTAATGAAGAGAGGGGGAGATGGGGAGAAATGATGGACTCCTCCCGATGTGAAATACTCTCGACGCTAACTCCTAACTCAATTGAAAGTTTTCTCAATCCCAAAGATCTACAATTCAGGTATATCTTAGCTGATTCGGAAAACTCTAAAATCCTCTCTCCCCCTCTCCCTTTCCCCCCCTCTCCCCTTCTTCTCTATTAAGCTGCACCACTCTCCACCACAGTCCGATTGCCACTATTAAAGTTGGTGTAAGTACCCCAATCAGGGCATTAACGGTAGTGGCGGCAATCGGTAAGCTAGGAGCTCCGTACCTGATCAAAACTGAAATACCGACTGAGATTATAAAAACTTTGAGAATAAAGTTTGCCTGAGTCGTCATAAAGTCCTTTATTTTAAATTCCTCGTAGTTTAGAATAACTTAGCCTGTGGAGGCGACATAATTTAGTTGCGACATCATTCCCATCTGTGCCAATATGGATTGAGGGTTGCTGACCCTAACTCTGTCCCCTAAATTTCCTAAGATTACGTTGCTACTTAATAAATTAAGTATGTTGCGATATTACGACTGGTGTGCAATAATCAGTACAAGACACTTAAAAGTCGTTATTCTTCGTTTAAGAGGGCACTAACATTGGTTCATAAAAAGACTGATCCTAGATATGCCTTAATCAGAGGTCATATCCCGAAAACACTCATAAAACGATTCAAAAACTACTGTGTCGAAAATGAGCGTGATTACTCTCAAGGACTCGAAGAAATCTTAGGGAAGTTTTTCAGCCTCTTGGATCAAGGCGAAATCACAATAACTCGCAGCAATGAACTCACAATTGCAGATCTCATTCGCAATTGGGACTTGGAAAAGTTAGCAGAGTTGAGCGAAGTCAAAATCGAAAACTTGCAAGCTATTCTGGCAGGGGAAAGTCCAACCAATGACGATTTAATTGGCTTGGGAGTCACTCTTTGCAAAGATAATGGTGAACCTTGGACAACCGAGGAACTCATCGAAATTCGCGACCGCTCATTCTACAATTTACCTGATTTAGTAATACGCAGGGAATCTCCCCAGCTTTAGACAGGTAAAACTTGACCCTAGTGCCAAATTATAGGCTGATCCTCTAGGGGCAGGCAACTTCAGCAATAACCGAATATCTGGTTTTAGTCTTAACAATGGATCAATTGTATTTATCTGGGTGCCATCTCTCAATTTCAGCCGAAAGCCTAAATATCCAAGCGCCATCACGCTTTGCCGCTTATGCTTTAAGACGAAGGTGGGCATCGGATTTAGCGGTTTCGGCTAAAAAACTAAAACGAAGAAGGGCAATCGTATCCTGGCCGGGATGCGATCGCCCCTACCGAATACCAACATGTATACTCAACTACGATTGTGCCATGATTAAACCGCAACCGCAAAGAGGAAATTACCTACTCGGAGCAGACTATCTCCGTGTTACCGAATTCATTAAAGAAAAGCGCGAAGAAGGCAGAATTGTTGTCATTACCTCGATGTGGGACGACATTTGTTTGCACACCAACGATTTACTAAAACCAGAACGCGGTACTATCATGCCCCATCAGTGGACTGGTTTTAACTATAGCTTCTTGTGGCGTGACAGCAAGGATGACTATAAGCAGTTGATTGAAAGGTTAGTGCGGGATGGTTGTATTCCCCAGTTCCAATATCGCTTGCGGCGTCCAGATGGTTCTTTTGGAGAATACCAGACTGATTACTATTATGTGGAGAATTATCTGAGTGTGCCAGTTCGGATTGGTGTGAGTCGAGTAGAAGATTGGCGATTGCTACCTGAACCTTCTTCTAATTAGCTCTGACACATTTAACTTGCATCTTTAGATTAAGAGGGGGAGAGAGGGAGACAAGAGAGTGTGGGAGGATAGGGAAGAAATAGTGTATACAAAAATCTCCCCACACTTCCCTATTTTTTTATCTAACCTCTACTAATTTTTTTGTCGCTTCAAGCCATAGCAGTCGCCACAACTGCTAGGACACTTTCTTGTTACCTGTTAGGAGTTACCTTTAAATCAAAATAGGATATCCTAACTGACATGTCTGTTGCTATATTTAGATTTTGTCCACAAGACTCTTCTACTGCTCTGTTACTTTATTTAACTTCAGGAACTATCAAAAGTCTAAACTTTGAATTCGTAGCTATTCCCAAAAGTTAAACAGTAGAACATCATCAATGATTAATTGTTTTTACAAAAAAATATGCTGAAAATCTCTACGTTTCAACGAGTGAAATGTCTATTATGATCACTAAATTACCAAGCATTACTTTTTGTTTCCAGACATCTTACACTAATAACTACTAGGGAACCAAATCATGCAAGCTTATCTAATTATTGAGTTTAATGGGCAGACTGAAACTTATAAACTATCTGAGAAATTCACAACCATCGGACGTTACCAAAGTAGCTCCATTTGCCTCCCTTGTGAAACCATTTCCCGAAGACATGCATATATACACTTCAATGATGAAGGAATTCATATCATCTTTGATGGCTGTCCTCATACTGGAAGGTTGAGTAAAAATGGCATCTGGGTTAATAACAGTAAAGTTGACCCTGATCAAGGTGAAATACTGAATTCCGGTGACACAATTTTACTCTCTAGAGAAGCATCAATTAGATATGTGACAATGACCATAGGAGGATTTATCGATGAAGATGGAACGGCAGCATAAGCGGGTTAAAAAGGTGCTGTTTTCTGCTCTTTTGATTGCCAGCCTAATTATTTTCACTGTTTGGCTGGCTGGTAGATTTGCGACTTTAAAAATTGATTGGTCGTTTGTGATTCCGACAGCAAGTTTGATTGGCGGTACTGTACCTATTGTTTGGTCAATACTTAATTGGATAAATGATAAATTTGAGGAGAAAGATAGTAAAATTAAGGATGAGTTGACAGCCAAACAGGATGAAATAGAGCAACTTCAGGCAGATTATCAAGTTCTCTCAGAAAAAGTTTTAGAAATGCGGAAAGAAGTGGGCATTTTTAGGAGAATACTGTATAAAATTGAAGCTAGATTGGAGGTTAAAGGAGAACAATGTTCTGGAGAAATAGCAAGTCTCTTAAGAACACATTGTCGAAAGTAAGTAATGAGTAATGAGTAATGAGTAAGCTTCTCATAATAGGCTGGTTAGTTTAGCGAGTTCTCATCCCCTAACCCCTTCTAAAAAAATGGGAGAAAGTCCAATTACTCTAGGAAGATACCAATATCAAGACACCGCCAAGGCAGTCGTGAACAACAAAGCCAATTTAAGCAATAATTACCAAGGAAAATAGAGAGCATACAACAAAAGTATCCTCAAGCTGAGGTGGAATTGAGGAGTATAACTTACGTCGAAATCTTGACAGAAGTAAATTGCTGTACATTAGACATCTCCAATGATTATGCTAGAACCCTGATGCTACTATTCCCAAATCGAGTTTTTTGGAGATGTCTATTTGCTACTCAAACACTTTATTTAAGAACCAAATTTTGTTTCTGGAATGCCAAAAACCCAATAGTGTGCATTTGACTCATTTCCCACATATGGTTGATCCATTCTAGAATCTATAAGTTTCAAATGTTTTAATAACTCAAGTTTTTTATAGTAGTCCTCAAAGTTATAATCCTGACAGAAAGCTACTCTAGTACTCAATAAGATTATTCCTCCAGGCTTGGTCACCTCAGCCAGCCATTTCAATGCCGTTAACTTGACTAAGTCTGCAAAAAAGACTCCACAGCAAATAGTGATATCATATTGATTGTGTAGAAAAAAAGGCGGATTTTTGTTCAAATCACACCAACCGATTAAGTTTTGATATGCTCCTGTTTTATGTGCCAACTTTATCATCTCAATGGAAAAATCCACGCCATCAATGTGTAAAAAATCATGTTTTCGTAATTCAACTCCAATCAACCCTGTTCCACATCCTGCATCTAATACTTTAATGTCAGAGTTGAGACTTATTATCTGCTCACTTGCTAGCTCTAAGAGATATTCTGCAATATACCCTGGTCCGAAATAATTCTTTTTTTTAACATGTAAATTGTATGTAGAAGCGCCTTTATCGTATCTTTCTTGATAATTTACCATGTATATTTTTACCTAAAAATAATTAAGTGTGTTCTTTAATTTGTTCAATTGTCAAAAATATTAAGCAAAAACTAGCATTGTGAGCATTATCTCATATTTTTGTTTTGTCTTATGTACTATTTAACGAAAAATATAGGGTTTTGAGGATTTTGCGAGTTGTGTCGATGAGGAGCTGAAAATTCACCTCTAACCTGTACAACATAAGACTTTAGTTCGTTAAGCTACTCTACTTTCGATGGCGTGCGCTTGAAGGCGCTGTCGAAGAAATGCAGTTACCGAGAGCCAGTACCAAAAGCGATCGCAAAAGTAAGCAAAACTAGTCAGTAAAAATACAAAAATACGAACTAATACATTTTGCCACTTGTGATAAAAATAGTATCCCTCTTCTGTCACTCTCCGAAAACTTTTGTCATTTCTAAATCCGGGAGCATTTGTATCGGAAGCGATTGCCCTGCCGAAGGATGCCCGGAGGGCTGTAGGGGCGTGATCCGAGACAATCGCAGACTTTTTCCCTCATAGAAATTGTTCAGAGCCGAAAATCGCCAAAATTTGATGAACAAACGCTGTATCGACAATTCAGTTAAGAATAATCAGGTTAAATCAATCCATTGTCATTCAGAAAATCGGCAATTAAATTACTGCATTGTTGCCATTTTTCTAAGATCCAAATCAGGTTATTAAGTAATGTTATGAGTCCCAATTATTTTTGTTCAAAAGGTTGTTTTAACAAAAATAATCTGGTAGTTTAATACTGTTACAAGCGTAACCCAGAAAAAAAAGCCAGCCTGGCTAAGTTGAGAACCGACAGGCTGGCTCTGGCTCCCAGTTTACCCAAGGAGACAATTAAATTATGTCCTATCGAGACAGACTTAAGCCATGGGCGATTGCTCGTCTATTGCACAATAAGCTGCGATACTCGATTATTGATCGCTATCGTACCAAATCAGACGCCGAGGGACATCTCAACTGGTGGCGTCAGAATCTCCCCGAGGCCAAGTTTGAAGTTGTCTGGGATTTACCTACGGAGGATAAAGCTAAGTAATAAGTAATAAGTGATAACAAAAACATTTATTGATTACAGCAATTCCTAACACTGTATAGTGTAGTAGTCGATACTGTTGGCGAATTCGTCAAGCCCTTTTTCTGCAATCATCTGCTCCCCTCTCCCAACCTTAGGAGAGGGGCTGGGGGTGAGGGCTACGTTTTTATCACATCGAGTCTGAAACTGCTGTATTACTTGTTCATGGTTCATTTCATTATTTCTCCGCGTCTCCCCATCTCCCCCTCTCCCCATCTGCTATGACTACTCTATTTAATTGCCTCCAACCTGCTCAGAAATTACGTATCAGTGTCTCCGATATTGCGCAATTGCTGAAGATTCCCCAGCATTTAATTGTGCGTGTTGAATGTTGGGCTTATGTTGTTTTTGTACATCGCCGTGATGTGGGTGGACAATTTATCAGTTATCGGAAATTGGAACAGTGGAAAAATGCTGTTGCTTGTCAGATTCAGAAATGTTCAGCTACACCTCACTTGCAGAAGTTGTGGCTAGATATTATCAAGGACTGCCGCCAGTACAAAAAGCAGTATGAAACCGGAAGTCGCCAATTTTTTCGTAAAATCAGGCTCCAACGCTGGGAATTTCTGCGGCAAAAACTGAGGCAAAATCCAGAGCTAATCGCCCCTTATCCTGAATCTGAAGAAATCTGGTAGAGATGTTACAGTGCAACGTCTCTACAGCAATGTCTATACAGTAATAATTACAGTAAAACCTTGCCTCAAACTCACTTTTCAACTTATCGGATGATGCCCATAAAACGGCAGTGCTTGTGACCATTGAGGGCGCTTTCCCTGCTGCCAATCAAGACTAGCAAGTCCCAATATACTAGTAGCATAAATCCCCAAATTAACAGGTACCTCCAACAACTGGTAAGGCACTTCCAGAACATCCAAAACTTGCTGCCAACTACCAGGCATCATCACAGCATCCGCCTGCAGTTCAATCAAACTTGAACTAGCAGAAGACACCTGATAAATAGCAGTATACAACTGACCACGCCCAGCAGGCATTTGCAAAGCAAAAGTAGTCTCAAAGGGTTCAATATTTATGGTTTTACCTAAATTAGTAAATGAAAATTCTCCCCATTTCCCCATCTCTCCTGCTTCCAACCAAGCAAAAGCCGCCAGCGTCGAAATTGCAAACAGTGGAATACCCAATTGCTGTGCTAGAGTCCTAGCAGCAACCATACCAATGCGAGTACTAGTAAAACTGCCTGGTCCCTTAGCTACAGCAATAAACTCCAAATCATCCCAAGTTTGAGGCTTAATAAACTCAACCAGATGCTGGTGTAAATGGCTAGACAAATCCCGCCCCAAATCCCAAGTTTGGCAGCGGTTATCCTCAGCAAAGTTGCCGATAGCTAACCCTAATTGAGGACTAGTGGTGTGAAGAGCAAGAGCGTATTGGTTTAGCTTCAGGCTCGGCATTAATTAGAATAGTTTATTGTTCATGTTTCATTGTTCATGGTTCATTGCCAAACTTGCTATCAACAATCAATAAGTAACAATGAACTAATCATCGACTATAATTAAAGGTGTTAGACATGTCCGAATGTTGGAATTGGACCAACACGTGGTCTACAGAAATCGGGTAAATCTATGCGTGTAATATTGCGGTTTCTAACTGCCAGACGATAGCTAATGCTTTGGAGTTCACTGTGTAGTTGCCGATTTTCTCGCTGTAACTGCGCTACCTTCTCCCTTACTGGTGCCATACGTTCTGCAAACTTCTGGCGATAGATACTTGGCAATTCCTGGATAACCTGTTCAAGCATACGGGAACGATCAGTTAATTCTTGGGCTGAGTGCCGCAGTTGATAAATTTCCTGGTCGCGGGTGTTAATCTGCTCTTGGTAAAATTTTACCTGCTCCTCAACATCTTGCAACTGTTCCCGTAAGAGTTGCATTTGAGTCTGTTGTCGTTCAGAAACCTCAGCCGGAGGGATGAAATTAGCATTACCCTTGACTAGGCGGAACAGCTCTTGAGATAACTGCTGCACCAGTTGATCTCTCAGGTGCAGTTCCTCCCGCAGACGAGAAACTTCAGTTTGAAGCGATGGCAGAGTTGGGATTTCAGTCTGGATCACGATAGCCTAGAACTCCGATAATCTGGTAATTAGTTTGGGTTGGTCAGATGTCAAAGGAAAGGGTTGAGGATTCTGAATAACTACTATTGCAGTTAATGTACCATCCCGATTGAGGAAATGACACCTCAAAGCCCAGTCTTTATTGTGACTCGGATTGTTGGTAACGGCGATATACAGCAATGCTCACAACAGTGTGGGTGGTTCACTTAAGATTAGATCTTATGAAAAACTTTACTAATGTGTTAATCTCTTTAATTATTGCCATTTGGATCCCGGTGATCGCTATTGTCTCAGTTCAAAACTTTGAGTCGGTATCGCTGAGGTTTTTAGCTTGGGAGTCAATTAAGCTGCCCATGGGTCTGGTACTAGCATTTAGTGTAAGTATAGGTCTCCTTGGGGGAGCTGCTGCGCCTTGGTTGTGGCAACTCTCTGCAGTGTCAAGGGGGCGGCAAATGCTAGAGGAAGACTTGGAGTTTTCAGAGGGAGAGTGAACTACCTCAGAGCTTGCCTGTCTTGAAGTCAGTATTCTGATTTTAAGTTTTTTTTTAACTTCTCAATATTCACTGTCTAAAACCTAGCTCAACTAGTACTGTTGATAACTGAAACATATAGTTTCCTCTGTAGAAAAAATCTCTGGGAAATTAAGGAAATTAAGAATGCCCTACTAATAACAATACTAACCTCAGTATTACTACTCAACTCACCTCCTGAGATTGTCGTCATCTAGATCAATTATTTCTAAGGTTTCTGAGGTTAAAGTCAATAGGATCAATTTATCTCTGACCAGATAAAACCTACAAGTTATGGCTGATCATTGCCCTTGCACTTAGGGATGAATGCCGCATACTAAAATGACAAATTTTCTCTCTCTGATAAAAATGAATTGAGCTTGCCTGTGCAGTACACATGCGCACGAACGCAGCAGCAAAACTATGGTCTTATCACCAATCAAACTTTGTGCAATGGTTGACTCACCAAATCTAGACCTTACTGAAAATTACTATTCCAGCTCTAACTCTGATGAGCGTCAAGATTGGGGAGAAGCCACTAGTGTCCGTGTCTTTTATGGTCGCACAGCAGAACTTTACACGCTAGAAAAATGGCTGCTAGAGGATGGTTGTCGGTTAGTGACAATTCTGGGCATGGGGGGAATGGGTAAAACCACTCTGTCGGTTAAGCTGGCAGAGCAGCTTCAAGATAAATTTGATTATGTGATTTGGCGCTCACTGCGAGATGCACCACCAGTGCAACAGATACTGGTTGACCTAATCGAATTCCTCTGGGGCGAGCAGGAAACTGAAGCTAATTTACCAGAAAGCATAGATGATCTAACCTCAGAGCTAATTGATTATCTGTGCCAGCAGCGCTGTCTGCTAGTACTTGATAATTGGGAGTCACTTCTGCACAGTGAAAGTAGTGCTGGAGAATATCGCCAAGGATATGAGGGTTATGGTGAACTTCTGAGACGGATCGGAGAAATAGACCATCAAAGTTGCTTGCTGGTGACGACAAGGGAAAAACCCCAAGAAGTAGCTGCCCTTGAAGAAGAAGCGATGCCAGTACGATCTTTGCGACTGAGTGGTTTTCAGGAAGGGGAAGAGCAAGAAATTTTTAAGGCTAAAGGGCTTTCCGGTTCACAAGAAGACTTTGCAGTTTTGGCAAGACGCTATGGAGGTAATGCCCTTGCCTTGAAAGTGGTAGCGACAACTATTAAAGATATCTTTGACGGTCAAACTTATAAGTTTTTACAACAGGATACGGCTGTCTTTGGTGATATTCGTGACCTTTTAGACCAGCATTTTGAGCGATCGCAAAAGTTAGAACAGGAGCTAATGTATTGGTTGGCGGTTAATCGTGAACCAGTGTCGCTGTCAGATTTGCAAGAAGACATGGTCTCACCAGCAGCGCCACCCCAACTGCAGGAAGCTCTAGAATCTTTATTGCGGCGAGCGCTGATCGAAAATCAGGAGACGCTGTTTACACTCCAGCCAGTGGTGATGGAGTATGTAACTGCTCGATTAATTGAGCAAGTCAGTGAAGAAATTGTCAGTGAAGAAATTGAGCTTTTTGGTAACTGTGCTCTGATTAAGGCGACTGCTAAAGACTATATCCGGGAAACTCAACTTCGCTTGATTCTCCAACCTATGATTAATGAGTTACTAACATTTATCAGAAGCAAAAGAAAAATTGAAAAGCAGCTAGTTCAAATTCTAGAAAGTCAGCGAGAAGAATCACCACTAAAGCCAGGATATACAGCTGGAAATATTTTCAATCTCCTGCGTCAGTTAGAAACAGACTTAACTGGCTATGATTTTTCTGAGCTTTGTGTTTGGCAAGCAGACGCACGAAGTTTAGAGTTGCACGATGTTAATTTTGCTCATGCCCATTTTGCTAATTCTGTTTTTACTGAAACCTTTGGTGGTATTTTGTCAGTGGCCTTTAGCCCCGATGGTAAACTTTTGGCGACAGGGGATATGAATAGTGAGGTTCGTTTGTATCAAGTTGGTGATTGGCAATCACTGTTCACTCTTAGAGGTCACAAAGATTGGGTAGCATCAATTACATTCAGCCCCGATAGTAATATCCTTGCAACTAGCAGTGAGGACAAAACAATTAAGCTATGGGATGTCATTACTGGTCAATGTCTCAGTAGTTTACAGGGACATGACAATGGAATTTGGTCAGTTGCCTTCTCTCCAGATGGGAAAATGTTAGCAAGTGCCAGTGACGACCATACTTTAAGAATATGGGATATCACTAATGGTCAATGCCTCAAAACTTTGCAGGGACATAATAATTTGGTACGGGCGGTGGTATTTTGTCCTGACAGCCAAACACTCATTAGTGGCAGTGAAGATAAAACCTTGAAGCTTTGGAATTTGCAAACTGGTAAATGCCTCAGAAGCTTTTATGGACACGATAACGGGGTATACTCAGCTACCCTGAGTCCAGATGAGTGCATACTGGCAAGTGCTAGCAGTGACCAAACAGTAAAATTATGGGATTTCGCCACTAGTCAATGTCTTATGACTTTACATGGACATTCTGGCTGGGTAACTTCAGTCTCTTTCAGTCCAGATGGACAAACACTTGCAAGTTGTAGTTGGGATCAAACAATAAAGCTGTGGAGTGTCAACACACTTAAGTGCCTTAAAACTTTAAAAGGACATAATGGTCTGGTGCGAGCAATAGTCTTTAGCCCTGATGGTCAAATGCTAGTGAGTGGCAGTGATGACCAATCATTAAGATTGTGGGATATTGCTACTAAACAGTGTCTCAGAACTCTACAGGGATATAGTAATAGGGTCTGGTCAGTCACATTGAGTCCCAATGCTCGCATATTAGCCAGTAGCAGCGATAACAAAATGGTGAAGTTGTGGAATCTTAAGAGTGGTCAACACCTCAAAACTTTACTAGGACATAGCAATGAGGTCAAGTCAGTAGTTTTTAGTCCTAATGGTCTTACTCTGGCTAGTGGCAGCGATGACACAACTTTGAAAATCTGGGATGTTAATACTGGTAAGTGTCATCAAACTTTGCAAGGACATAGCAGTTGGGTGTGGTCAATTGCTTTTAGTTTAAATGGGAAACTACTTGCTAGTGGCAGTCATGACCAGACCATTAAACTATGGGATACTAAGACTGGTCAATGTCTCAGAACTTTGCATGAAGATAGTCATGGAGTTTTATCAGTCGCCTTCAATCCTGATGGACAAGTACTTGCTAGCGGCAGTACGGATCAAACAGTAAAGCTATGGGATGTAAAAACTGGTCAATGCTTCAAAACTTTACAAGGACATACAGGTTGGGTGTGGTCAGTTGCTTTTAGTCCAGACGGGCAAACTTTAAGCAGTGGTAGTCATGATCAAACAGTAAAGCTATGGGATGTAAAAACCGGTCAGTACCTCAAAACTTTACAAGGACATACAGGTTGGGTATGGTCAGTTGCTTTTAGTCCAGACGGGCAAACTTTAAGCAGTGGTAGTACGGATCAAACAGTAAAGTTATGGGATGTAAAAACCGGTCAATGCCTCAAAACTTTACACGAACATACTCAAGGAGTTTTATCAGTAACCTTTGGTCCTAAGGGATATACTCTAATTAGTAGCAGTGAAGATGAAACAATTAGGATTTGGGATGTCTTGACAGCTCAGTGCAGGGAAACTCTCAGAAGCAAAAAACCTTGCGAGGGTATGAAGATAACTAGTATTACTGGGTTAACAGAGGCGAAAATTGCAACCTTAAAGACTCTAGGGGCAGTTGAAAGCTAATTTGTTGAGGGCAATAACAAATCTCTGCAATCTTATACAAAAGACCAACTTACAGATTGTCTACCTATCAAAATTAGGTTGAAGAAGTACTAGTAGTACACTGTAATTTTAGACTTTGAATACGATTCCCCATTGGTGCAGATGGAGTCGGGTCAATTAATACATCAACAACCAATGGACTAGTCGATGCGATCGCTTTCTCCAGCACTTGCTGGAGATCAGATTCTCTTGTCACGCTGACACCTTCAGCTCCCATACAGTGAGCAATTCTGGCGAAATCTGTCTGCGGAATTTCTGCATCCGTATCTTGGAATCCCTGCATCGCCTGTCCCTTTTCGCACATGTTGTAACGCCCATCATTGAGTACAATCCAAACAGCAGGAATTTGGTATCTCACGGCTGTACTGATTTCATTATTCATGAGCATGGAGCCATCCCCAACGATAGCAACAGCCTTGTCATCATGTCCTAGCGCTGCACCCACAACACCTGTAGCAAAATGACCCATACTTCCCAATCCAGTGCTGACCCGGTAGCGCTCCGGTTTGGTAAATTGCAGCTGATTAATTACCCAAGCAAAGGAGTTACCAGCCTCAGCCATCACCACGACATTGCTATTGTCAACAATCACCCGTTGAATCACATGCATGAGGACTTCAGGTCTTACTGAGCCCTCTGCACTGGGATTGATGATATGGCGTTTTGGTCGAGGCAGTCTCATCTCCGGCAACTGATTAGACTGATTAGGAAGTTGAGGAAAGTACTTCAGCAGTGCTTTCACAAACTCTCCCACATCAGACTGAATAGCAAAGGTTTCAGCCTCTGGATAGGCTGTTCCTGGCACATCTGGGTCAATATCTACATGCAGAAACCCGCCTGAGGGAACCATCATCGGATTCCAGAAAGAGGTAGGTTCACCAAGGCGTGTTCCCAGCACTAGTGTGTGCCAAGGTTTTTTCTCCTGCATGTATTTAAAAACTGATTCATGTCCAGCAAAGCCAGTAACACCGACAAACTGAGGATGATTTTCGGGAAATATACCCTTGCCGCGTGGAGAACACATTACCGCAGCACCAGTTTTTTCAGCCAGCTGGCGAATTGCTGCTGCTGCCTTGCGCGCTCCAAAACCAACCCAGATTGCAAAAGATCTTTCAGAGAGTAACTTGGCACATTGCGCAATTGTTTCTTCACTTGCGGTTGCTAGAGAATGAGATAGATTCACCCGTGGCAATGATGCCTTAACTAAACTACTCTGGATAGCTGTGGGTATACTCAGGTGAGCTACAAAGCCATCTGGTCTTGTTGTACCCAGGGCAAGCCTTCGAGAAACCTCTGGGAGTTGACTACTGCACTCAATAGTAGTCGCGTAATTAAATAATGCTCCAGAGGAAAAGATTCCTGTATTCGACATTGTGTAAGGACTCGTTTCCTGGCAAGCCCAACGTCCACGCTGTGGTGCTGAAGTGAAACCGGAAAGCAAAATTACCTTTGCCCCCTCCCACCGGGCAGCAAACAATCCCGTCAAAGCGTTAGTGATACCTGGACCAGTGGTCGTAAATACTACAACCGGATGACTACTTGCAAAGTAAGCCTCACAGGCAGCAAAAGCAGCTCCTGATTCATGACGAAAGTGGAGTACCTCAATTGAACTTTGCTGTAGAGTATGCCACAGATTAGCGATCGCACCACCAGAAACACCAAAGGCGTATTTTACTCCCATCTGAGTCAACATCTCAACCACAGCTTCGGCAACTGAGAGCGGTGCAGATGATTGCCAGCTGAGTTTATGCCCTAAGTCTGGCAAGGTATTCGGCTTGATAGCTACAGGAGACAGACCAATACCCACTGACGAGGATAATGAAATTTTTGAGGATTTAGATGAGTTTGATTTTCCAGACCTGTTCGAGTTTTTATACTGGAATTTAGTATCCATATCTCAAATAAACCTATAGTTTGGGACTTGTTCACTAAAGACGCTTGCCAGATTTCATTGGCAAATTCAGCTTTTGCCGTAAGCATACGGAGCAATATCCTTGCCATTTCAAAAGATTGAGGATAGGCGAGGGGACTACTTTGTTATCTCAGATGCTTAGTTGCCAATTGCCTCAGGTACTGAATGCTAGTT
This sequence comes from Symploca sp. SIO3C6, assembly GCA_010692425.1. Lineage (GTDB taxonomy): Bacteria > Cyanobacteriota > Cyanobacteriia > Cyanobacteriales > Coleofasciculaceae > SIO3C6. The sequence continues at coordinate 517,715 of JAAHHJ010000001.1, forward strand.
AGCCTAGCAGCATGCAAATTTTTGTACAAGCATTTTTGTCCAAATTTTACCAGTGAAGATTAGTAATTAAAAAAATAGCTTATGTTTTTTACTCAGAAATTACGCAGTAATCATTTTTACAGCCGATCAAGGCAATAAAAGATTAAAGATTTGCTTAAATTTTTTCAGCTCTTACTCCTGACTGTTTGTCTAATTTTTGAATTGGGCATGAATGACTATAGTAGGCTATGGTGCGGGGAAGTATGCCACTTAATTGCTAATCGAGATGAAAAAACTCTTAGTAACAGGCGCTAGCGGTTTCTTGGGATGGAACCTTTGTCAGCTAGCAAGACAAGAATGGGAAGTCTATGGAACTTACTTTTCCCATTCAGTAGAGATTCCTAATGTCAACCTCCTCAAGGCTGACTTAAGCGACTTTCAGGATCTCAAGCGCCTATACAGTGAAATCCAGCCAGCAGCAATAATCCACACCGCCGCCAACTCTCGTCCCAATTTCTGTCAACTCCATCCCCAGGAATCATACCGAATTAATGTCAAGGTTTCTTGTAATCTTGCTGGTTTGAGTGCTGATTACGGTATCCCTTGCGTTTTTACTTCTACTGATTTGGTTTTTGATGGTCTTAACCCTCCCTATAAGGAAACAGACCCAGTGTCTCCAGTCTGCTACTATGGTGAGCAAAAAGTTAAGGCTGAGCAAGGTATGTTGGAGCGCTATCAGCAAACCGCTATTTGCCGAATGCCTTTAATGTTTGGGGCTGCTCCACCTACATCTAGTAGCTTCATCCAGCCTTTTCTCAAAGCTTTTAGAAAAGGACAAGAACTTACTTTATTTACAGATGAGTTCAGAACACCCGTCAGTGCTCAGACTGCTGCTAGGGGACTCTTGTTAGCTCTAGAAAAAGCTCAGGGCATCCTGCACTTAGGTGGTAAGGAGCGAGTATCGCGCTACAAATTTGGTCTTTTAATGACCAAGGTACTTGATCTCTCCCCAGACAAGGTAAAAACTTGTCGGCAACAAGACGTGCCCATGGCTGCACCTAGGTCTCCTGATACCTCATTAGATAGTTCACAAGCTTTTGCTCTAGGATATCAACCTTTGTCTCTACAGGAAGAATTAGAAGCGTTGCGGGGTAAAATCTAGTTGTTCATCTTTCATAGTTCATAACTGATTGTAGCTGCGATGAACCATGAACTCAATTAAAATGCGGATGGCGAGAATCGAACTCGCAAGGCATTCGCCACACGCCCCTCAAGCGTGCGTGTCTACCAATTCCACCACATCCGCTAGTTACACAATCTCCCGCTGAATCAAAGATTAAAGCGAAAGACATCCAATCTTACGACTGGATATTCCTGGTTTTTCTCTGACGAGATTTCGACACTTACCTAGATTGAATTCTTTTCAACCCAACCTCTGGTAGATCGTCTGCACAGACAGCTTTGGTTCCCCTATGTTAGGGGGAACGTCTTTTGCTTAATCTGCTGTTAGAATTACCAAACTGTTCTTACTTATCAATCGACAGTGCAGCAGTTTTAGCTAGCTTTATCGATTATTTGAAGACTTAGCTTGAATACACTCCATGGTAGCACATTAATTTAACAAATAACAAATTCCAAAGGGTAAAGGAAGTGGCAATCTGAGCTTATACCTTAGAGGAAAATAAGCTGCATCTGACGTCTTTCAAGAGTGGAATTCAGCGCAGGGGGCTCTCCAGCCGCGTGAGTCTATTTGTTGAGGTATTATAAGCTGCATGAAGACTTTAAAGTTCAAGCTATATACTCACAAGTTAGGGCATAAACCGCAGGGCTAGGAGATGTCAGACAGGCTGTGCCTGCAATCTCTGTTTGAACCCTGAATCCCTCGAGCTTTGGGTCGCGGTAGTGAGTCAATGAATACGGATCTAGCAGCACTGTTATATGAAATTCTCCAAAATTTTGATTGCCAATCGCGGGGAAATTGCCCTGCGGATTATCCGAACCTGCGAAGAGATGGGGATTCAGACGGTTGCCGTTCACTCTACGATTGATCGACAAGCCCTTCACGTGCAGATGGCAGACGAAGCTGTCTGTATTGGTGAACCTGCCAGTGGCAAAAGTTACTTGAATATTCCTAACATCATGGCAGCTGCTCTGAGCCGCAATGCCACGGCTATTCATCCCGGTTATGGTTTTTTGGCAGAAAATGCCCGTTTTGCAGAAATTTGTGCCGATCATCAAATCACTTTTATTGGTCCAACACCAGAAGCAATCCGGTCAATGGGCGATAAATCCACAGCGAAAGAAACCATGCAACGAGCTAAGGTACCAACAGTACCTGGAAGTGAGGGACTGGTCCTTTCCGAGAGCCAAGCCCAAGCGATCGCCAGTGAAATTGGTTATCCTGTTATGATTAAAGCGACTGCTGGTGGTGGTGGTCGTGGTATGCGCCTTGTGCAGGAAGAGAGTGAACTGAGCAGACTCTTTAGAGCAGCTCAAGGAGAGGCTGAAGCTGCCTTTGGCAATTCTGGTATCTACCTGGAGAAATTTATCTCACGTCCTAGACACATTGAATTCCAAATCCTTGCTGACTCTCACGGCAATGTTATCCATCTCGGGGAGCGAGACTGCTCAATTCAAAGGCGTCATCAGAAGCTACTTGAAGAAGCCCCCAGTCCAGTAATGACCCCTCAACTACGGGAAAAAATGGGAACAGCTGCAGTCAGAGCAGCCCAGTCTATTAATTATACTGGTGCCGGTACCGTCGAGTTTCTCCTTGATCAGTCTGGTAACTTCTACTTCATGGAAATGAACACCCGCATTCAGGTTGAGCATCCAGTTACTGAAATGATTACTGGTTTAGACTTGATTGCCGAACAAATTCGCATAGCTCAAGGGGATAAATTACAACTGACCCAAGACCAGGTTATTTTCAAAGGGCATGCTATTGAATGTCGGATTAACGCTGAAGATCCAGACCATAACTTTCGCCCCCACCCAGGGAGAATAAGCGCTTACCTACCGCCGGGAGGTTTAGGTGTTCGTATGGATTCCCATGTCTACACAGATTATGAAATTCCTCCCTACTACGACTCTTTGATTGGCAAGTTAATCGCTTGGGGACCAGACCGTAATTCGGCAATCCAGCGCATGAAAAGAGCCCTGAGGGAGTGTGCCATTACTGGTTTGTCAACTACTATTGGTTTCCATCAAAAAATCTTAGAGACTCCAGAGTTTCTTGAAGGTGACATCTACACTAATTTTGTCGAACAGATGATGCAACAAGCAGAAGTTGATGCCTAGTCAGCTACTGCATTAAGGTAGAAGTTTTTTGTGGCTATGAGGAAATTTTGGTGCAGGGGTGATAGTGAAAACACTCTTTCTCCCACTGTGATATCCTCTTATACCAAAAAGCAAATGCCTCAACTGGTTTCCTTAACAATGGGCTGTAGGGTGTGGGGAAACAATCAAGATTTTTTTCTATTTCCACACCCTACACCCCATTCTTGAGGCAGGGTTAAATCCCCGCGACTGGCAGCAAGCCGCTCTCGCGTGAGGTGTGGTTAAATCTCAATCTTATCTTACGCGACGCGAGCCCTAGACCCCAAGTCCCACACCCTCATTAATGAATTATCATCCTTAGCAACCCCTGCTGACCAATAAGAATTTCCCGCAGCAGGCTAAAAATACCTACCCAAATGATTGGTGTAATGTCAACTCCTCCCAAGGGAGGCACAATTTTGCGTGTTGGCCCCAGGAATGGTTCAGTTGGCAAGGAAATTATATTGAATGGAAAGCGATTGAGTGCTACCTGGGGATACCAAGTAAGAACAATCCGGAAGATAAACAGGAAGATCATTAGTCCGAGTATCAGACCAAGAGTCCAGTTAGCAAAAGTGGCAGCAGTCATAGGTGATTAAAGAGATTCTCGATCAGATTACTACAAATTTATCTAAATGTGGGGGTAAAGGAGGAACCGTAAGAACCGCCTTGGAACTGGGGAGTGCGTTATCACTAGCCCCATAAATCTACCTTTGAGGTCAAACCTCAATTTATCGAGGAGAATATCATTGTCTTAACTGACTTCTCAAGAAGTAAACAGACTATTAAAATTAGTATGAAGAATCTTAAAAACAGGTTGGACTTCTATGACACCTTCTTTAGCAAACTTTTTGTGGAGTATCGTTTGGGGTAGCCTAATTGTGGTTATCCCTGCAACAGTTGCACTAATCTTTATCAGTCAGCAGGATAAAATCAAACGTTCCTAAAACTTGATTGCGAGTTTCGGAAATTCTACTTCCAGCGCAGGGTAGCGAGCAACTACACTGCCCTGCTTGGTGTAGTCTTATATAGATCTATAGATAATCCAGTTCCTCCTAAAACTGTTAGAGTAAGGTTAAAAGTTAGATCCTGCTTTTTCCTGCTTCCTGATTGCAACTTAAGTTTCTTGTAGCAGATAGATGGTATCTGACCAAGGCTTTTGCCTTGAAAGGCTCCAGGGCTCTAGGGCAGAAGGGGTGAAGCATTTCCTTTTAACTTCACCCCTTGAGGATACAAGCCCCGTCCTCTCCGACGGAAGGGGGAAAGGAGGAGTCCAAGCTTCTTCCAAACCATAAACATAAAGCCCTGGAGCCTTCTATCTTCTGCCTTCTTATGACCTTCTCTATAACTATGTCACATCCGGTGCTAGTGAGAGGTGGCTCTTCCCGCCACTACTGATAAATAGCTACCATAGAACCTGACTAGGAGAAAAGCAATGGTAAACGTTGGGTTTAATTCAGCCGCTATTCTAGGTATTTTTCTGGCAGTGGCAGGAGCAGGTCTCTACTTCCTGCGCTCAATACGCCCAGAACTAGCGCGAGACCAAGATATATTTTTCTCAGCAGTGGGAGTTTTGTGCGGTGGCATTCTCTTGACCCAGGGTTGGAGACTTGATCCAATTCTGTTATTTGGTCAAGTTCTGCTATCGGGTTCAGCGGTATTTTTTGCCTATGAAGCGATTAGATTACGAGGTATTGCTACAGAGCAAGCAAAACGCAATACGCCAATCGAGGACTATGATCGACCAGTAAGCCCCACCTATCGAACAACACAAGATGCCCAGTTGTACGATTATGATGAACTAGAGCCGATGGAAGAGCGCTATGAAAATCGTCGGCTTCGGGGAACAGCAGAACCCCGCGAACGTCGTGGGGATCGCTATGAGCCAGAAGTAAGCCGTCCCAGGAGTAGGGGAAGCTCAGAAAGATATAGTTCAGGAGAACGTCGCCCTACCCGTCGCCCTACCCGTCGCCCTACTCGTCCTCAAGAAGGACCTGTATATAGTGGAGAAGCCCGCTTAGATAGTGAGTGGGATGAGCAACCATTACGCAGCAGCCGTAGAACTTCCACTCGTCCAGAAAGTAGTTATTCAGAAAGTGAGCCTAAACCAAGAAGTCGTCGTTCAGCACGAGGTAGGACATCCACATCTTCTCCCACAGATGCTCAAACAACACCAACAGATGTCGATTATCAACCAATTGATCCCAGAGACGAAGATATTGATAATTCCGGTAATTTTGACTACTAATGAGGCTGCCTGAGTGAGTAAAAACCTAAGGAAAAAATAGGAATGACTGGCTCCGCAGGAGCTACGCTAACAGGAGTGCTTCCAAAGGTAGAGTTTGGCGGCGCAGAAGTGGGAGGCGATCGCTTTTAGCGCTGGCAAAGAGAGCGTCAATCCCCTGTAGGCGCTGCCCCTTGGAACCCAAGGCGACCTTTGAGCATCAGTGCGTTAAAGCCTAACGGTACACTTGCTAACGTTAACATAAGTTGAGGAGTTTACGAATCGCTTTCGAGTCAGTTCGTTGGTGGCTAAGCTGGTTTTTAGTGCTATGTATTACAGGAATGGTTGTAGCCTGTAGCCCAGATAATTATGTTCAGGAAGCAGTTGGTCTCAACAGCCGCTACACAGATGAACAGCCAGCTTTAAGCGGCAATGGTCGTTTTCTTGCCTTCGTTTCTAACCGGGATGGTGGGCGCAAAATTTTGGTGTATGACTTGCAACAGCGGCAGTTTGTTGATTTGCACCACTGGCATCAGCCTCAAGCGATCGCTGAGAGTCCTAGTCTTAGTCTGACTGGTCGCTACCTTACTTATCTCGCTAGTAACCAAGGACGCCCAGCAGTTATACTATATGACCGAGTAACTAAACGCTCAGAGGTACTTGCCAGCAGTTACCGTAGCTGGTTGCGAAATCCAAGAATTAGTGCAGATGGTCGCTACATTGTGTTTGAAACTAGTCGTCGCGGTCAATGGGACATTGAAGTATTAGACCGGGGACCTAATATTGAATTAGATATCTCTGATGGCAGCAGTTCTGTTAGACCGTGAAGCATTATTTCTTAATCCCAGCAGCCGTTGTTGTTGTTAGTTTGTTAACAAGTTGTGGTAGTCCTGGGCGTCTTCTGGATTTCCCGTTTGATCCAGGTGGGCACAGTTTGAATAGCCCAGCCTCAGAATTAACTCCTCATTTGGCAGCGCAATATATTGTTTTTGTTTCTGATCGCAGTGGCACTCAGGATGTTTACCTTTATGATGCGACTCAAAGGCGTTTGATTGATTTACCAGGTTTGAATTCTCTAGATGTGATTGCTTCTCACCCAGCAGTTTCTGAAGACGGCAAAACTATCGTCTTTGCCGCCACGCGCCAAGATCGTTCTGGAATTTACCTCTACAATCGTCAAACCAGTCAATTACGTAACCTCACAGACAATCTTCAAGCTGAAGTACGCCATCCCACCCTTAGTGCTGACGGTAGTAGAATTGCCTTTGAAGTAGGTCAAAATGGTCAGTGGGATATTTTGGTTTATGACCGCTCTGGGACACCCCTCGATTTGCAGACTTCTTACTAAGGGAACTCTAAGAAATAAATGATCCAAGATACTTTCCAACTCAAGGCTCTGATGTCTCTTTTTCTGCTAATCTTGCCTACAGGAGCGCCCTCTGCAATAATTGAATATTAGTTGATTTGTACGTCCCTAAACCAAGTTTATCTGTGGGAGTTAATTCTGATATTTTCCATTTTTAGTTTTAGTCTCCTCGCGAGAGCTTCCAGATTCCAACTTTTGCACAGATTCAATCAGGGATCGTACTTGAGATACCCCAGCTGAGGGTTCAAACCCCAGAGGTAATTTGCCTCTAACTAGCATACGCAGTCCCAATGGTCCTAAACTTAGCAATCCTTTCAAGTCTCGAAAATAGTTACCTACTACTTGTAAACCAAACTTGCGCTCATCAATCCAGCCACCTTGTTTGACTAAATTAATCAGTACCTTGCGGTGGCGGATCTGGCGAGTTTCTTGGTCATCTTTACGAGCTAGAATTTGTTGTTTAATTTTACCAATTTGATCCATGGGAGCTACTTCCATTGGACAAACGGCATTGCACATATAACAGCGGGTACAGCCCCAGACGCCTTGAGTACCTTGGTTGTATTTCTCCAAACGAATTTCAGTACTTCCGTCGCGAGAATCTGCCACCATGCGTTGTGCTTTTGCCAAGGCATGGGGACCAACAAAATCTGGGTTAACCTCGCGGGCATTACACTCAGAATAACAGGCACCGCACATAATACAGTTACCAGTTTGATTAAGACGTGATCGTTCCTCTGGGGTTTGTAAAAACTCCCGTTCAGGGATCATCCTCGCAGCAGTACTAACATAGGGTTCAACAGCTTCTAAATTATCCCAGAAACTCTGCATATCCACCACTAAATCTTTAATTACTGGCATATTGCCCATCGGTGCGATCATAATTTCTGGAGTTTCTGAACTAGGGCGAGGAGATAGTTTTGCTAATTCATTACCAACATTTTCTTTACAGGCTAGAGCCGAATGACCATTAATGCGCATAGCACAGCTACCACAAATTGTGTTGCGACAATTCTTGCGAAAAGCTAGGCTGCCATCGATTTCCCACTTAATACGATTGAGGCATTCCAGAATCGTGTTTCCTTCCTTGACATCCAGCGTATAAGTCTGGAGAACAGGGGATGTATTTTGAGTCTGTCGAAGGATTTTAAAGTTAACTTGCATACTGAAAAGCTCCTGATTATCCAAACAACTACCGAAAAAATAGGCACCCTACTACTGATGACTAGTGGTTTCTTTTTCTAAGACTCTTTCACCTTGAGAATTGGGCTATAATTCTAGGCCACTGCTTATAGTCTAAGATACAACTTTCGTACTCCTGTACTAAAATAGCTCAGTTTTGATCTAAAACTCAGATAATTGCCAGGCTGATATTTTTACTGATAGAAGGCTTAATTCAGTGTTCGTTAATGGAGTCTTACCCAAATGCGTAAAGATTTAAACAAGTGAGCGACAAATACTTGTCAATTGAGATAGATTTAGCGATATATTTTTTATAGAGCCAAAGATATTGGCCGTATAATGAAATTCACCATCCTGAAACTTAGAGGATATCTAGCACGATTATGACTGAAAATGCAACTACTCCCTTGACAGGGAAAGCTTTACTTCAAAAAGTAAAAGAGCTCTCCCACTTGCCTCGGCGAGAAACCGCCAAACGCTGTGGCTATTACACTACCACTAAAAACGACCTGACTCGCGTCAATTTAACTGATTTTTATGATGCAGTTTTAGCAGCTAAGGGTGTTCCTCTTGATCCAGAGGGAACAAAAGATGGTCGTGGTCGAGAGCCGACTTATCGCGTGAGCGTTCATAAAAATGGTCAAATTGTTATTGGTTCAACCTACACTCAGGCAATGGGATTAAGGTCTGGTGATGAGTTTGAAATTAAACTCGGTTATAAACATATCCATCTCAAACAGGTGGATGCAGAATCTGACCAGAGTTCTGAAGAGAAAGTCGCGGCAGCTTCATAGGAGTAATCGGTAACTATCTAGGATCGAGCCTGGTGTTTATCGATATCTGTGCAGTAGTATCAATTATCTGTTGCTCCTCAACACTTGCGGATTTCGCCAATGACTATCTTTGTTCCGGCAGGTAATCAATGGTTGGTGTCACTTACGGCGTCAACTGCTCTTGTGAAAGTAGTGGCTTTTTTCGCGGCTTGGGCAGCTTTGTGGCTGCCTTTAGCAACTGCTATTGCTATGGTACTGAAGTGGCATCCTTCTAAGCCTTTGACAACAGAACAGAAGTTGCCTTTACTAGCATCACTTTACCTGATTGCCCCTCTGATTTTATGGGGAGTATCTTCGATAGAGGGAAAATCTTTTTCCGATTACGGCTTGGAAGGGAAATTGTCTTTTTTAGTCTCTGTAGGACTAGGTTTAGGCTTGGGGGTTTTGAGCTTAATAATTGCATTTACTGGGCAATGGTCACTAGGCTGGGTCAAATCCTATTGGGCAAATTGGCAGCGTCTACCAAAGGTATTGCTGCCCATACTGTTATTGGGTATATGGATTGGCGGGACAGAAGAGTTGATCTTTCGCGGCTTTTTAATCAATGAACTTAGGCATGAATACTTGTTCTGGGTAGCAGCGGTAATTTCTAGTGTGATTTTTGCGCTATTGCACCTAATTTGGGAGCAGAAAAATACACTACCTCAGTTGCCAGGACTGTGGTTTATGGGGATGGTGCTAGTATTGGCTCGTTGGGTGGATGGCGGTAGTTTGGGTTTGGCATGGGGAGTGCACAGTGGTTGGATTTGGGGCTTGACTTGTCTCCAGGAAGCTGAGTTAATTGCTTATACCGGCAAGGGACCGAGTTGGATGACTGGTTGGGGTAATAATCCTTTGGCAGGGGTTGTTGGCTTTCTTTGTTTGCTAGGGGTGGGATTGTTACTGTTACTGTTGGGGCACTGTCGATCATTTGGGGACTTTTGCTTCTGAGTTTTAGTCTAAATTGTTTTTTTCACAGACTCACTTCAAGATCTTGTGGAAAATTAGAATGCCCGCCGTTTAAAAACCCGCAGAGCTTAAAAGATCATTAAATAATTCTTTGTAAAATTAGTCTGGCTAGGAGTTATAGACATAGATAAACAAGGATATTTCCTTAAATTTATGACCACCAGAGGATTTTTCCGATAGGTTCTAAAACTGAGGTTACTCCAAACAGGTGTTTTTATCCTGACGGCATCAAGAATAAATTTACCTGGTTTACCGATTCAAAAACAACCTCTGACTCTGAAATCTACCAAGAGAAAATCCATTTGAAATTAGGGAATATCGTATGTCAACTTCAACAGTTTCTCAATCTCTTGACTCAGGGCATACTCATGACTTTGCCCCAGCAAACAAAAGTTTATATCATCAAATCGTCATTGTCGGAGGTGGTGCGGCAGGCATAACTACAGCTTCACAACTCTTGACAAAAGACCAGTCTTTAGACATTGCAATTATTGAACCTTCTGCTCAGCATTACTATCAGCCTGGTTGGACGCTAGTAGGGGGCGGTGTATTCAAATTAGAGGATACTCTCAGGCGAGAAGAAGATTGCCTTCCCAAAGGAACAACTTGGATTAAAGACTATGTAACTCAATTAGATCCAGATCATAATGCCCTAGTTACTAGTGAAGGCAAACGAGTTGAGTATGAATACTTAATTTTGTCCCCTGGTATTCAGATTGATTGGCATTTAATTAAGGGCTTAAAAGAAGCACTAGGAAAAGAAGGCGTTACCAGTATCTATTCTAAGGATTACGCTCCTTATACTTGGGAAGTGATTAATAATTTCCAGGGCGGCACTGCCATATTTACCTTTCCGAGCACTCCCATTAAATGTGGTGGTGCCCCTCAGAAAATCATGTACATGGCCGATGATATCTTTAAAGGTAAAAGTGGGGTAGGTACCAACTCACAAGTTATATTTGGCACAGCTACTGCTAAAATGTTTCCTGTTCCAGAATATTGTGATTCACTGGAGAAGGTGGTTAAGCGCCGCAATATTCAGGTCAACTTCAAGCACAACCTGAAAGAAATTAAAGCCGAGAGTAAAGAAGCCGTATTTGATGTTACCACAGATGAGGGAGTACAAGAAGTTAGCATCAAGTACGACATGATTCATGTTACACCGCCGATGAGCGCTCCCGACTTTGTTAAAAACAGTCCTTTAGCAATCCAGGAGGGAGCTAGTAAAGGCTGGGTAGATGTGAACAAACAAACTCTGCAACATCATGTCTATGCCAATGTGTTTAGTTTAGGGGATGCTTCTTCTCTACCCACATCCAAAACCGCTGCAGCAATTCGCAAACAAGCACCAGTTTTAGTTGAGAATTTACTGGCACTGAAGGCATCAAAAACACTCAATAGCCAATACAATGGCTATACCTGTTGCCCCTTAATTACTGGCTATAACCACGTGGTGATGGCAGAGTTTGATTACGACAACAAACTTGCCTCTAGTTTCCCCTTTGATCCCAGTAAGGAGCGATATAGTATGTGGCTGTTGAAAAGACACGTTTTTCCTTGGCTTTACTGGAATCGGATGTTGAAAGGTAAGCTTTTTGAAGGGGATAGATTGAATTTTCTCAAGAAGAATTGAAGAAAGAGTCCAGAATCAACGCTTGATGGGGATTATAACCTCATCAAGCGTGCAGTAACTATAGACGACTTTGATTACCAGGGAGCCATTTAATAACTCTTTTGTCATTTTGGGGGTGAAGGTAAAAAACTCGAAAGGAAAAACTTACACCTACCCTTTAACTTCTCCCTGGAGAACTTTTCTTGATCAACTACACTTCATTTTCTTCTATTTTCGCTAGTGTCTTCTCTCGATCCAGCTTGAGAATCAACACCCCCAAGGGTGGCAGAGACAAATCTAATGAGTAAGGCTGGTTGTGGAACCACCACTCATCTGTCCACTTACCTCCTAAATTCCCAATGTTGCTACCGCCGTACTTGCGGGCATCACTATTAAAAATTTCCGTGTAAAATCCCATCTGCGGAACCCCTACACGATAATGGCTATGGGGTTGAGGTGTGAAGTTACAGACAGTGATAATAAACTCGTCCGAGTCTTTGGCACGGCGGATAAAAGAGACTACACTGTGACGATTGTCACTGCAATCAATCCAATCAAAACCTTCTTCAGTGAAGTCTTGGGTATATAGAGCAGGTTCTTGCTGATAAATTTGGTTGAGTTCGCTAACAAACAGTTTCAACTGCTGATGGGATTCATGTTGTAACAAGTGCCAATCCAAATCAGCCCAAACATTCCACTCATTCCACTGACCATACTCCATACTCATAAATAGAGTCTTCTTGCCAGGGTGAGTGAACATATAAGCGTAGAGGCAGCGGACATTAGCAAATTTGAGCCAATTATCCCCCGGCATTTTCCCTAGCATATTGCTTTTGCCGTGAACAACCTCATCGTGGGAAAGCGCCAGCATATAATTTTCAGAGTGGTGATACCACATACTGAAAGTAACGTTATTTTGGTGGAATTGGCGGAACCAGGGATCCATGCCGAAATAGTCGAGCATATCGTGCATCCAGCCCATATTCCATTTCAAATTAAAGCCAAGTCCTCCTACATAGGTAGGCCAAGACACCATCGGCCAAGCAGTTGACTCCTCTGCAACTGAGACAATGCCAGGGAAATAACTAAAGATGACATTATTAGTCTGGCGCAAGAAATCAGCTGCCTCAATATTCTCCCTGCCTCCGTACTGATTGGGCAACCATTCCCCATCTTTGCGGGCATAGTCCAGGTAAAGCATGGAAGCAACTGCATCTACCCGCATACCGTCAATATGGTACTTGTCGAACCAGAATAAAGCATTAGCTACAAGGAAATTACGGACTTCATTGCGGCTATAGTTGAACACTAGAGTTCCCCACTCTTTATGTTCACCTTGACGGGGATCAGCATGCTCATAAAGATGGGTGCCATCAAAGAAAGCTAAACCATGACCATCCTTGGGAAAGTGACCAGGAACCCAATCTACAATTACCCCAATACCGTTTTGGTGGCACTGGTCAACAAAGTACATAAAGTCCTCTGGCGTTCCATAGCGCGAAGTACAGGCATAGTAACCCGTAACCTGATAACCCCAAGAACCATCAAAAGGATGCTCTGCAACTGGTAGGAGTTCAATGTGAGTAAATCCCAGCTCCTTGACATAGGGAATCAGCATCTTTGTCAGCTCCCGATAGGTGAGGAAGCGTGCCCCCGGTTTCAATTCTGAAACTTGTACTACTGCTTCCGTCTCACCATTTTCTTTGACGGCAGGTTCTGCTGAAGAGGCATGCAGCCAGGAACCGAGATGAACCTCATAAACAGAAATCGGCTTATTTAGGGGTTCACTTTGACGCCGACGCTCCATCCACTCAGCATCCTGCCAAGTGTAAGCATCGATGTCAGTAACTATCGAGGCTGTTTTCGGACGTACTTCTTGTTGAAAGCCGTAGGGATCAGATTTTTCGTAAATGTGTCCATCATAATTTTTGACTTCGTATTTGTAGCTTTCCCCAACATTCAATCCCGGAATAAATAGATCCCAGACACCAGTGTGTCCTTTTCGCATCTGATGTTTGCGCCCATCCCAGCTATTGAAATCTCCCAACAAAGAAATGTTGCGAGCATTAGGGGCCCAAACAGCAAAATAAACTCCCTTAACACCGTTGATTTGAGTTGGGTGGGCACCTAGTTTCTCGTAGATACGATGATGATTGCCTTCAGCGAATAGATGCAGATCAAAATCTGTCAACAGAGGAGAGCGGAAAGCGTAAGGGTCGTAGATAACCTTCTCATGCTCTCCTTCCTTGATGCGCAGCTGATAATTTGCTAGTTCGAGGCTCTCAATGGTGGCTTCAAAAAAGTGAGGATGATGCACTGATTGCATCGGGTATTCTACCCGTTCTTCTGGGCAAACTACCCATGCTGCTTCCGCATTTGGGAGATAGGCCCGCACTACCCAGCTAGTTTTACCATTTTGTTCAAGCTGGTGAGGTCCAAGAACTTCAAAGGGATCGTGATGTTGATTCCAAATAATTCGGTCAATTTGTTCAGTGGCAATCATCGGGGACATCAAGCTATTTACCCCAGTAAGTGGGGGGGAGAACTGCATAACTTTAATATTTATATATATTTTTCTTTTTTTCTACAGATTTTCTTAATTCTGTGGCAAGGAGAAAAATTTCAATAGGGTAAGAGCAATCTGGTTAGTAGTGAGCGGAGCTGATTAACATAGCAAAAATGATTCTCGGAGGTGATTGTGATTAGAGACTACAGTGAACTACCCTTCTAAAGGAGAAGGCTTGTAATCACAATTTTTGATCAGAATCTACGTTAGAAGGGAGTGAGTGTTCGTAGCATTTGGCGCAGGTGCAGCAGAAAAATCACTTCTTTTATATCTGGATCTAGGTCAGGAGTTGTTGAGCGCTGTGCTAACTGAGCTTGCAGTTGGGCATATTCAGCTGCTGTTAATGGTTTACCATCAATTGGTGATCGTGCCTCAGTAATAATCTCTGTTCTCAAAACCTCTTCTGGTAAGTCCTCTGGTTGTGGAAGGCTAAGAGCCGGTTTAGCAACCATACCACTTACTGCAATCAGAAGGCTAAGGAAATTCAGGTAGAGATAACTAAATCTATCATCCTTCAAAAGCTGATCCCCTCCTTTCTCTACCGCATAAAGCCTAACCCTATTGTGCCACCGCTACCACCACATCTTCAGTTTTCTAGCTACAGCTTTTTCTGTAAATAGCGGCTGATGCTAGGATGGGCGAGATTAGTCAAATAACCCTGGCTACGCAAATTGAGCCACAGGCCTCGATAAATGCCAGGTAAATACTCATACCCAATCAAGCGGAGACGCTGCCTTAACCGCAAACACTCTTGTGTTCGACATCGGTGTCAACTTCAGTTTGAGAATCGAGGCTGCACAAAGCCTAATCTCACCCCATACCTTAAACGCCAAGGCGGAACTATCATATTATTTTAGAGAAATACTTATGCATGCTGCTTCTCGCCCAGATTTACCCCCAACAAATCGGTCTAAGAGACTAACTAACAGCTCTGACAACAGGCTCAAGGTAGCTCGAATTAACCCCTGGCAGCGAACCATGCCCAATTGGCTGCAATCGTTACTATTCCTACAGCGCAGCTCTGACTTGATCAGTGTATTGCTGGTTGGGGCTACTCTTAGCATCTATTCTTGGACAGTTTGGACTCAGCAACAGTGGACGCGGGAGTACCGCAAACTGGAAACTCTACAGCGTCAAGAGCGTGACTTGACTAGTGCCAATGAAACCCTCAAAGAACAGTTGGCTCAACAAGCAGAAAGCCCAGCTTCAGGTTTAGTTAATCCCACCACCGCCAACACAATTTTCCTGCCACCAGCAAAAGAACGGAAATCCCAGGCTGTTCCTAAACCCAAAACTTCTCAACAGCCAGCCGCAACTATACCATTGGGGTATTAGAAGAGGTAAAACCCCTGCATATGCAGAGAAATCTAACTCCTAAGGTGACGCCCCAAGCCAACCGCTGGAGGCTGCTACTGGTTTGGGGGCTGATCATGAGCGGTAGCATTGGACTACTGCTGAATTTGTATCGGTTGCAAGTGAAACTTTCTCCCATGCTGGAGAAAAAGGCGCGGCAGCAACAGATGGGGTATCTGCGTCCATTTGTGCCTAGGCGTCCCATTGTTGATCGCAATAACAATGTTTTGGCTGTTGATCAACGCGTATATACCTTGTATGCTCACCCGCAACTGTTCCAAAATTCTAAGCAGCAGATGGCTGCTTTACTCGCTCCCATTCTGAAGAAGAAGCCAACTGAATTAGAAGAACTTTTTAATCAAAAAAATACTGGTATTCGAGTTAGCCAAACTTTGAGGGAAGAAGTAGCTGACCAGATTGCCAGATTGCAAGCTGATGGGTTAGAAATGGTTCCACATTACTCTCGCTTCTATCCCCAGCAAGATTTAGCCTCGGACCTCGTGGGCTATGTTGATTTAGATCATCGGGGTCAAGCAGGTCTAGAATACTCTCAGGAGAATTTGCTAGAACGGGCTGTACGCACGATTCGACTCAAGCGTACCGGGAACGGTTCACTAATGCCAGGTCATATTCCAGAGGGGTTTTTGCACTTTGATGATTTGCGATTGCAGTTGACTATCGACAGTCGCCTCCAAAGAGCGACACGTTTTGCTCTTAAGCAAACAATTAAGCAGTTTGAAGCTGACCGGGGCACTGTCATTGTCATGAATGTACTTGATGGTTCTTTGTTAGCCCTAGTCTCAGAGCCGACCTACAATCCCAACGAGTATTTTAAATTCGATGTTAGTCTGTTCAAAAACTGGGCGATTGCAGACTTGTACGAACCCGGTTCAACCTTCAAGCCCCTGAATGTAGCCATTGCCCTAGAGACTGGTGCAATTCAAGTCAATAGCCAGTTCCCTGATACAGGTCAGATTAAAATTGGCAAGTGGTTAATCAGTAATCATGATTTTGAAACTAGAGGCGTTCCTGGTCCCCAAAGTGTAACCGAAATTCTGCAACATTCAAGTAACGTCGGCATGGTCAGGATCTCTCAACAAATGAAGCCACAGACTTACTATGGCTGGCTAGAAAGGCTGGGGTTGGGGCAAAAAGTTGAAACAGATTTGCCCTTTGGTACAGCAGGACAGATCAAAAGTAGGCAGGAATTTGCAGCTTCGCCTGTTGAACCTGCAACTACCTCCTTTGGTCAGGGCTTTTCCATAACTCCCCTCCAGTTATCCCAAATGTTTGCCACTCTGGGAAATGGGGGCAAATTAGTAGTTCCCCATGCAGTTCAAGGGCTGTTTGATACTAAGGGTCAGATGTACTGGCAACCACGCTTTAACAAGCCGCGAGCAATCTTCTCAGCTAAAATTACTAAAGCTGTGTTGGCAATGATGGAAGCAGTTGTCAATCAAGGCTCAGGGCAAAATGCACGCATTTCAGGTTATCGGATTGCCGGGAAAACAGGTACTGCTCAGAAAGCCAGTCCTTTAGGCGGCTATTACTCTGACGCTAAAGTAACTAGCTTTGTGAGTATTTTCCCGGTTGAATCTCCCCGCTACCTGGTTTTAGCAATCGTCGATGAACCTAAGGGGGAAGTTTTTGGCTCGACTGTGGCAGCACCGCTAGTCAAGTCAGTCATGGAAGCTCTAATTGCGATTGAGCGAATTCCTCCTAGTCAGTCTGGGGACTAATGGATTCTCCCTGTGAGAGAGGAAGCTGTTGCTGCTTTGGAGGGAAGAAGCGATCGCGAATTTGATTGAAGCCCTCAGGATTTAATAGCCAATGAGCTGTTAATAAAGCTGCCCCTGCTGACAATAGAAACACCAATACCCCCACAATTCCCAAAACTAATTTCGGCACCCCTTGATTGGAAGTAGTAGCTTCACTTTGATCAGAGATTGCTGATTGTTCAGATTCAAAGTTTACAGAGGAACTAGCAAATTCAGTGTCAAGATTGAATTCGATCACATTGTTTTCCATAGGGCTTTCCCCAAGATTTAAAACTACCGGATATTGTGGAGAAACAGCGCAGTAGGTTAGAACTACAGAAGTATTATCTTGACCATTGTTTTGGTTAGCTAATTCAATTAAAGATTGAACCGCTTCTGCAACTGAAAGCTTACCGCTAAAAACATCTCGTGGGTAATCAGCATAAAATTGCTCAACCAAGCCATTATTGCTCAAACCATCAGAACACAGCAGCAATAACCCATCTTCTTCCAAAATCAATCGCTGTACTCTCGGATTAAGCAACTCGCCATCACGGGTTCCTAAAGCTTGAGTGAGTGCTCCAGCATCGGGACGCTTCTTCGCCTGTCGATAAAGAGAACGACCCATGCACACTTCTCTGGTTGCCACATCATCATCGATAGTCAGTAGCTGGCAGTAACGAGGGGTGAGCCAGTAAGCACGGCTATCTCCCACACTGGCGATGTAAATTTCATGAGCATTGCTCTTGCCATGAGTCGTCTGCATAAACTGCGGCAGTTGTAGAGCCATGATCAAAGTCGTTGCCATACGACGGCGGGACTTTCTTTCTTGGAAATCATTGCGAGAGGCAATCATGTTATTGGCTACCCGGATAATTGCTTCTAGCTGCTGTGTCACTAGTTCCGGGTTCATGATTTCCTGATCCTGTGCCATTTCTGTCAGTAGCCCCTGCACCTGAAGTTTAATTGACTGCACTGCCAACTCAGAGGCGACTTCCCCGCCTTCATGTCCACCAATACCATCGCAGACAATTGATAGGTAAGGAATTACTAAGTCCCGTGGTTGTTCTGGGTCTGTAGGTAAGTCTGCTATTGTAGGATAACACCTGTCCTCATTGTGGTTGAGTTCTCGACCAGCATCAGTTGCACCCGCAACTTGTAGGCGCAGAGGGCTAAGAGAAGCTTGCTCTAACAAGAGCTGGTTGAGCTCAGAGGCAACCACGCCTAGAGACGGTTTCTCTGCTTGCAAATGTTGAGCAATTTCGCCGATTCTGTCTGCTATAGACACCGATGCCTTGCTACACCAAGATTCCCAGCACTTACCTAAGTGTTCAATCCTGACTTGAGCAGGTATATTCTGGGGTGCGGTGTTTGCTGTTGGTGAGTCTGCAAAAAAGTCACCGCCAAAAGCTAAAGATAGTTTTTGTTCTGTTGTAGCAGCAGTATCATTGTAAAGTTCAAGCAGTCGCACCCTCCAGCCTTCAACTCTAAGATTTTCAGGAAACAGTAGACTCGAAGCTACAGCCAATTCTTCTAAGGGCTTCCACAACTGGAGAATCTGCCAAAGCCAATAAACTTGGCGCACCGCTGATGCCTGGGACCACATCGAGTCAATGGTAGGGTATAGCTGACCACTGGTGTCAATTGGTACATTCTCTAACAAGATAACCGCACCATCCTCTAGAGACATAGAATTTTGTGTCTCTACATCTAGATGGCATACCCCGTAAACCTCCGGGATATGGAGGCGGTGATAATACAGGCGCAGGTAGGGGAGAATATTGCTGCTACTAATTGTTTCAGGTATTTCTGGTAGCGAAGGCTGTCTATCTTGCCAAATTTGGGGCGCAATTACTTGATATCTTTGTGCCACTAGTTCTCCAGCAGGAATTTGCGCTGTGGCTGTGCCTACTGCCCAAAGATAGTGATTAGTAGTCTGCTTTTCACTGCTCATAAGTTTAACTTGTTCCGGCAAGAAGTCTCCCGTCATAATCTGTAGAGGTGCGTTTTCCTCCTGCCGGAAACCTTTGAGGCAAGCTACTTCACTGCCAGGAACCGACAGGGAAGTTTTTTTTGCCTCTAGGAGGGTTACACCTCGATTTGACGGCGAGATGAATTGCCTGTGTGAGTGACTTTAGTCGCAAGAATACTGTCCGAAGTTGTTATGATGATTGTGGTCGTTGACCCACCTCACTGCATGGACTATTCAGACAGGCTAACTTCAAAGTAGCAGTAATATGCTCGCCGCAGAAACATCTCTGGCTGAGGGAATCAGAAAGACCGCTGGATCTAGAAATGTCCATGTTGATCTGCGGTGTAAAATCGGAAAACTCCACAAGTAAATAGAATTTCTGCCTTGGGAACCAGGGCAGCTGCGTGGATTCTCCCAACTAGGAAATAAAGGTTGGCAAGCCGACCTCTAGACGCTGAGTAAGACCAACGACAACTTGTTGTTGAAGGCATCGGCGCATGAGACACTAAGCCCGCATTATAATCTTTGGTTTGATGTAGGTAGTTTACTCCCGTCACCTCCTGCCGCCTGCAAGAGTCTCTCAGATTAACCCATCAATGAGTAGCATCGGCAAGGGTGTCGCCGGGAAATCATTTGAAAGATGTAGAAAAATATCCCAAAATTTAGGAGGATCAAGATGCAAGGATTATTCGGTTGGCTGATTGTCTTAGCTCTTGGTGGTGCTGGAATAGCAAGTTCTGTTAAAATTGTCAATCAAGGCAATGAGGCTTTAGTAGAAAGATTAGGGAAATATAACGGCAAAAAATTGCAACCAGGTCTTAATTTTTTGCTCCCTATTCTTGATCGGGTCGTCTTCCAAGAAACTATTCGGGAAAAAGTACTTGATATTCCAGCTCAGCAAGGCATTACCCGTGATAATGTTTCGATTACTGTTGACGCTGTAGTCTACTGGCGAATTATCGACATTGAGAAAGCCTACTATAAGGTGGAAAACCTTAAAATAGCGATGCAGAATCTTGTGCTAACTCAGATTCGATCAGAACTGGGCAAACTAGAACTCGATCAAACCTTTACAGCCCGCGCCGAGATCAATGAAATTCTGCTGCGGGAATTAGATATTGCCACAGATCCTTGGGGGGTCAAGGTAACAAGGGTGGAACTGCGGGATATTGTTCCTTCTCAGGCAGTACGAGACTCTATGGAATTACAGATGTCAGCTGAACGCCGCAAGCGGGCAGCAATTCTTACCTCTGAAGGGGAACGGGAATCGGCAATTAACACGGCTAGAGGTCAAGCAGAGTCACGGGTAATCGAGGCTGAAGCCCGCCAAAAAGCAGCAATTCTGGAAGCTGAGGCACAGCAGAAGGCAATGATCCTCAACGCCCAGGCAGAACGACAGCAGCAGGTTCTCAGAGCCAACGCCACCGCTGAAGCAATGCAAGTTGTTGCCAAGACACTCCAAAGTGACCCAAATGCTCGCGAAGCCCTCCAGTTCCTACTTGCTCAACATTATCTAGAGATGGGTACTACCATTGGTAGAAGTGAAAGTAGTAAAGTAATGTTCATGGATCCGCGTAGTATTCCAGCAACAATTGAGGGCATGCGTTCACTCGTCACCAATGGTGATCAGAGCAATTCTCATCCCCTGAGTCTTGAGTTCGATAAGTTGGAAAGGTAAAGTGCCCCCAACTAAGCCTCGCTAGGATTGGGAACTTCTCTCCATTGATGGAATATAGCGGGTCTAGTGCTGAGTTAGTCGCATTTGAGTGTTTTTGCTTGGGAAAAGTTTTTTCCTTAGATCTTGTTGCCTTGGAAACTCAAAACCTGAGTTCTTAATGTAACTCATGCCAGTGAAAACTGCTATTAACTTTAGGGAGCAGATGATTGTGATTTACAAATATCAGGCGCGTATTTATGTGACTCTCCGACCTTCGGTTCTAGATCCAGCAGGTGTAGCAGTAGAGTCAGGAATCAAGCAGATGGGCTACAAAGATGTTGAACAAGTACGCATTGGCAAGTATATTGAACTAATGCTGAGTGCTACTAATGAAGAAAAGGCACGGGAGCAACTAGAATGCATCTGTGACCAATTACTGGCAAATCCAGTAATCGAAAATTATCGCTTTGATTTAGTGGAAGTGAATGCGCAGATAGGAGCATCGCTGTGAACTTTGGAATTGTTGTCTTTCCTGGGTCAAATTGTGATCGCGATGTTGCCTATGTCACTCAAACTTTGCTTGGAGAGCCAACACGGATGGTTTGGCATCAAGAGAGTGATATTTCTGACCTAGATGTGGTGGTTCTTCCTGGTGGCTTTAGTTACGGAGACTATCTACGTTGTGGGGCAATTGCTCGATTTTCACCAGTGATCAGACAGCTGAGAGAACATGCTAGCCAAGGTAAATTTATCCTTGGGATCTGCAATGGCTTCCAGGTGTTGACAGAAATTGGGCTATTGCCTGGAGTTCTAATACGTAATCGAGATTTACATTTTATTTGTGATCAAGTCCGAGTCAGAGTAGAACGCACGGATTTGGCTTGGACATCAGCTTACTTTCCACAACAGGTAATTACCCTACCAATTGCTCACGGGGAAGGTTGTTACTACGCTGATACATATACCTTAAGGGCACTTGAAGATAACAATCAAGTCCTGTTTCGATATTGCACAGCTACAGGGAAAGCAAGTAAAGTTAGTAACCCTAATGGTTCAGCCAACAACATTGCAGGTATTTGTGATCTTACTGGTAAGATTTTGGGCATGATGCCTCATCCAGAAAGGGCATCAGATCCAATGTTAAATTTTACCGATGGTATCAAGTTGTTTCAGAGTTTAATTGCAGCAGGAAATACTCAACTACCGCACACTAACCCTATAGATGCTCTGTGGGCTTGAAAAAGCCTTTTAACCATTATAACTGTTAGAAGTTACAGGATTTCTCGCTGCACCCCTATCTTTCAAGTGCCAGAGGTAGTGAAAGCACCTTGATTGTGCGCGTCTTGCTGTGAAAATAATAACTGTCTTGAAATTAAGTATCAGTTTTGCATTTTTAGTTATTTTTACACCACTCTCTGTATATGATGTTGATGCTCCCCATTTCGGATAATATGAAAAGAATGCTTAGAGCCAGATATAAAGTACAGTAATAAGTTCTAGCAAATCGGTTGAGGAATATCTAATGAACCAAGAGATTTTAGAGAAAGTTCAAAAAATAGTTGTCGATCAACTGGAGGTTAAGCCTGAACAAGTAACACCTGAAGCTAACTTTGCCAATGATCTAAAGGCTGACTCCCTCGATACTGTAGAACTGGTAATGGCTTTGGAGGAAGAGTTCGATATTGAAATTCCGGATGAGGCAGCAGAGAAGATTGCTACTGTTAAAGCAGCTGTAGAGTACATCAGCGAAAAAGTAGAAGCTACGGCGTGAAACAAATACCCTTTTGAAGGAGAAGTTCTGCGTTCTAGGTAAAGAAGCCTACTGTTACTGGCATCATGACAAACTTTGAAAAAAAACGCGTTGTTGTTACGGGTCTTGGCGCAATTACACCGATAGGCAACACTTTAGGTGAATACTGGCAAGGGTTGTTGAACGGACGCAATGGCATTGGTCTGATTACCTTATTTGATCCCTCTCGGCATGCCTGCCGCATTGCAGGTGAGGTCAAGGGCTATGATCCCCATGAATACATGGATCGAAAGGAAGCAAAGCATATGGATCGCTTTGCCCAATTTGGGGTTTCTGCAAGCAAGCAAGCTCTAAAAGATGCACAGTTTGCAATTAATGACCTGAACGCAGAACAGGTGGGTGTGATTATTGGTACTGGGATTGGTGGTCTTAAGGTATTAGAAGACCAGCAGGAAACTTACCTAAAACGTGGCCCCAATCGCTGTAGCCCGTTTATGATTCCGATGATGATTGCCAATATGGCAGCTGGTTTAACGGCGATACATACTGGTGCCAAAGGACCCAATAGTTGCACAGTTACTGCCTGTGCAGCTGGCTCTCATGCGATCGGTGATGGTTTTCGTTTGCTACAGCGTGGTTATGCTCAGGCAATGCTTTGTGGAGGTACTGAAGCTGCTGTCACACCTCTGGGTGTTGCCGGTTTTGCGGCAGCACGAGCACTTTCTACCCGCAATGATAACCCATTCTCAGCTTGCCGTCCCTTTGACCGTGATCGCGATGGTTTTGTCATGGGAGAAGGTTCTGGTATTTTGCTGCTTGAAGAGTTAGAACATGCTTTGAGTCGTCGTGCCAAGATTTATGCTGAAATCGTTGGCTATGGCATGACCTGTGATGCCTATCATATGACTAAGCCAGTACCGGGTGGAGAAGGTGCTGCTAGAGCAATGCAGCTGACCCTCAAGGATGCTGATCTCAGACCAGAACAGGTGAACTATATCAATGCCCATGGTACCAGTACACCAGCCAATGATGCTAATGAAACGGCTGCAATTAAAAAAGCTTTAGGTGAACATGCCTACAAAGTAGCAATCAGCTCGACCAAATCAATGACAGGTCACCTGTTAGGTGGTTCTGGTGGTATTGAGGCAGTGGCGACAGTCATGGCAATAGCAAAGGACAAAGTACCACCGACAATTAATTTACAAAACCCTGATCCTGAGTGTGACCTTGATTATGTAAGAGATCACAGTCGTAATCTTAATGTGGAAGTTGCGCTTTCCAACTCTTTTGGGTTTGGTGGTCACAATGTGACGCTAGCATTCAAAAAATATAGGCAATAGAGTTGCAAAGTGAAGTTTGAGTAGGGTTAATGAACTCCACCTTCAGCCGAAGCGAAGGCGGGGTTTGTCGCTCGAAGTTGATAGTTGATCCTGAAAACTTCATCGGTTGTTAGATTTACCCATTCTCGATCCCCGATTCTTGCTCATCGATTCCGATAATGGGATGATGAGGTTGTAACCTTTGGGCGACCCAGAGCCATCAAGTTTTGACTCCAATAAATTTTGCCTTAAGTCTTGTTCACCAGAGTGATTAAATCGAAATTATGGCCGTTGCAACCCAATCTCTAGAAGAACTTTGTATCAACTCCATCCGCTTTCTGGCGATTGACGCCGTAGAGAAGGCAAAGTCTGGTCATCCAGGGCTGCCAATGGGCGCTGCTCCTATGGCGTTTGTACTCTGGAACCGCATCATGCGGTATAATCCCAAAAACCCCAAATGGTTCAATCGCGATCGCTTTGTCTTGTCGGCTGGTCATGGCTGTATGTTGCAATACGCCATGCTCTACCTAACTGGCTATGATGGTATGACCATTGAAGACATCAAGCAATTCCGGCAATGGGGTTCTATCACCCCTGGTCACCCAGAAAACTTCGAGACTGAGGGTGTGGAAGTTACCACAGGCCCACTGGGACAAGGAATTGCCAATGCTGTAGGTTTGGCGATGGCAGAGGCGCATTTGGCAGCCAAGTTCAACAAACCTGATGCTAAAATTGTAGACCACTACACCTACGTGATCCTAGGTGATGGTTGCAACATGGAAGGTGTATCTGGGGAAGCTTGTTCCCTTGGTGGTCACTTAGGACTAGGTAAACTTATCGCCCTCTATGATGACAACCACATTTCTATTGATGGCTCCACTGACTTGGCATTTACCGAAGATGTGGGTAAGCGCTTTGAGGCTTACGGCTGGCATGTGCAGCATGTAGAAAACGGTAACACAGACCTGGAAGGAATTCAAAAAGCGATTGAAGCTGCTAAAGCTGTTACCGATAAACCTTCTCTAATTAAGGTGACAACTACTATTGGTTATGGCTCACCTAATAAAGCTAATTCCCATGCTGTCCATGGTGCTGCTCTTGGTGGAGATGAGGTACAAGCTACTCGTGAGAACCTCGGTTGGGAATATGAGCCTTTTGTCGTACCAGAAGATGTCCTCAAACAATTCCGGCAGGCAGTTGAGCAGGGTGCTGCAAGTGAAGCTGAGTGGAATCAGACTCTAGCTGACTACAAAGCCAAGTATCCCGAAGAAGCAGCGGAATTTGAGCGGATTACTAGTGGCAAATTGCCCACAGGATGGGAAGAGGCACTGCCCACTTACACCCCTGAAGACAAAGCATTAGCAACTCGCAAACATTCGGAGGCTACCCTCAATGCTCTGGCTCCGGTTTTACCAGAGCTGATTGGTGGTTCTGCTGACCTTGCTCCCTCTAACCTGACTATCTTAAAGGTTTCTGGTGATTTCCAAAAGGGGCAATACGAAAATCGTAACCTGCGTTTTGGTGTGCGAGAGCACGGTATGGGAGCGATTTCTAACGGTATCGCCCTTCATGGCTCTGGATTAGTTAATTACTGTGCCACTTTCTTAGTCTTTGCTGACTACATGCGGGCATCGATTCGTCTTTCGGCTCTGTCGGAAGCTGGCGTAATCTATGTCATGACTCATGACTCAGTAGCTTTGGGCGAAGATGGACCGACTCACCAGCCGGTTGAAACCATTGCTTCCCTGCGTGCGATTCCTAATCTGTTAGTTATGCGCCCTGCAGATGGCAACGAAACCTCTGGAGCTTATAAGGTGGCGGTTGAAAACCGTAAACGCCCCACACTGCTGGCACTAACACGGCAAGGTTTACCAAACCTGGCTGGTAGTTCGATTGAAAATGTCACTAAGGGTGCTTACATTCTTTCAGATAGCAGTGGTACCCCTGATCTTATCCTGATTGGTACTGGCTCGGAAGTGAGCCTGTGTGTCAAGGCTGCTGAAAAATTGAGCGGTGAGGGCAAAAAAGTCCGCGTTGTTTCTATGCCCTGTTGGAAACTCTTTGATGAGCAGGATGAAGCTTATCGGGAATCGGTATTGCCTAAGGCTGTAACTAAGCGTCTAGTTGTAGAGGCTGCTTCTAGCTTCGGCTGGTGCCGTTACTATGGTTCTGAGGGCGATATGATTAGCATTGAGCGCTTTGGTGCTTCTTCTCCTGGCGGTGTGGCAATGGAGAAGTTTGGCTACACGGTTGAGAATGTGGTGGCGAAGGCAAAGGCATTGCTTGGGTAATTACCCTGGTTCAGATGGCAGCTTGGAATCCTATGTTTAGATAAATAGCTGAATTGGATCAATTAAGCCCTCTACTTTTAGGGGGTTTTTTATTGCGAAGTCATAGTCATTATACTCTTATACCAAATCCGGTTTATAAAGTATCGTTTCATGAAAAGTATGACCAAATACTGAAATCCTTTCCCCTCTTGATTCCTTGCTCCTGACTCCTGACTACTTTTTCACCAGATAGTGATACTCTGTTAACCGGATTTGGTATTACAAAGTAATCGAGCAATACCTCGGTATTCTGAATACTCAAACTGATTATAGAACTCCTCCTCCTTTTAGTCCAGGGCAGAAGGTGGAGTGTACTATCGGGTTACTCCAAGACGCTGTGGTAAAGACGCGATTGGCAATTGCTAAAACACCACCTAGTCAAGCAGAATACCTAAAGCTTACATTGATAGATTTAGAAGCAAAGTTGTCAAGTTTCAGAGCGCAACAAGAGTTTATATATCAAATAAATATGGAAGCCCGTTTACAGAAAATTGACAATCTTGTTGACAAGAACTTAAGGGAAATTGTTGGATTTTTCGAGGAAATTAACGACGACATAGGCGCGATGAAAACAAAGTTGTCAAGTTTCAGAGTGCAACAAGAGTTTATATACAAAAAAATATGGAAGCCCGTTTACAGAAAATCGACAATCTTGTTGGCAATGATTTAAGTAAACTTATTGAATTATTTGAGGAAATTAACGATGATATAGGCGCGATGAAAGCACAGTTACCAAGTGATTACATAACCTGGAATATGCTATAGATATTAAGGTGACTGACGATAACCCTCTATATCTTATTTATAGAAAGTATTAATAATAAAAAAAACCGGAGAGTGATAATCAGATAGTAAAGCTGATAATATAACTAATTTACCTTCTCAGACTTCACCAACTCAGTACCACAAATCTTACAGAAATTAGCATCCATATCATGAAACTGCCAACCACAACCAGAACAAACAATCTCAACCTTATTAGCACTTTTTACAAGTTGTTTAACCAACTCACCCACTTGCCAAGGAATCAGAACAATACCCGTTAAAATCATTAATAATGTAGTCAAACGACCTACTTCTGAAGAAGGAGTCATATCCCCAAAACCGACAGTTGTCATCGTCACTATTGAAAAATAGACAGCATCCCAAAAAGTACGAAAAACCTGAGAATTGACTGGATGCTCTACTTGATAAATTAGTCCTGAATGAATAAAAATAATCGCAAATAAGGTAAAGATTATGCGAGCAAAAATTATGCCATCTTCATGAGTTGCAATACCAAATAGAGTAGGTCTTTCTATAAACCGGATTAACCGCAAAATCCGAAACTCTCGAAGGATAAGAAAAAAACTCGTATTGATTAAACCCAGAAAAAACGGCAGAATAGCCATTAAATCAATCAATGAGTAGAGACTAAAAAAAAACCTAATTTTTTGTTTGGCACACCAGAAGCGTAGCAAATACTCAACAGCAAAGATTACCAAAATAGAAAAATCTAAGATATCCAGTTGAAAGCGAACAGAAGTTGGAAGAGGATAAGTTTGTGCAACAAAGATACCTGAAGACAGTAAAACCAACCCCGCAATCATTAGCTTAAGCGCTCTACCGAAGGGCGTTTCAATATCTTCTAAGAAAAATTCAACCTTTTCTCGCAGTAATATATGGCTCATGGCTCATGGTTCATAGTTAATAGCTCATGGTTCATGGCTCATAGTATGTGCTGCACGCATGCTGCGTAAACATGGTTCATTGAAGAAAGTATTCTACAGTTACGGTATACCAGCCCATGAATAATCAACAATGAGCAATCAACCATCAACAAAGTATTCTACAGCTGCGGTATACCAGCCAATGAACAATGAGCAATGAACAATCAACCATCAACAATGAACTATTCAACCATCAACAGCCTGAAGTAGCCAGTTTGTCAGAAAATTTCTAATTTGCTCTAACAACCTTTCGAGATTCCTAAGTTGCTCACTAGCCCCGTCTAGGGTTTTTGCTCGCGCTTGTTTTTCCAGCCCTGCTGCGATATCGGGCATTAATAATATTCCGATATTGGCACTAGAACCCTTAATACGGTGAGCTTGCTGCTCAAGTGTAACAAAATCCTGAGTTTGTAAAGCCTGAGATATACGTTCAAGCCCCACTTGAGCATTATCAATGAAAGCTTGCAACAGTTGCTGTTGGAATTCTACTTTGCCGCGAGATATATCATCTAGGCGTTTCCAATCCAGTAGCTTATCCTCTGTATTGGTAAATTCTACTTCAGGATTGGTTACGGCTTCCGACTCCCTGGCAACTGCCTCAAACTCAGCAATTTTGCTCAGCCAACGCTGGATCATTGCCTCTAAGGTGTCAAGCTCAACAGGTTTAGTGAGGTAATCATCCATGCCTGCTGCTAAACACTTGCTACGATCAGCAGGTAGGGCATTAGCTGTCAGGGCAATAACCACAGTATGACGTTGTGAACCTTCGAGACGTCTGAGCTCTTTTGTTGCCTCATAACCATCCAAGACTGGCATCTGACAATCCATCAAGACAATATCATAGTCTTGCTTAGCTAATTGATTCAGTGCAACCCTACCATTACCAACACAATCTGCTTGTAGCCCCAGCATTTGCAGCTGATTCTGAATCACTATTTGATTTACCTGATGATCCTCTGCCAGCAAAATCTTAGGGGGTAACTGATTGAGTTGTTGCCCTTTGGTATACTTGGCTTTCGAGTTGACTAAGACATCAGAAGCAATAGCTCGTTGGCAAGTAAGAGCCTTGAGCAAACTTTCGTGTAGTCGCGAAGCCCTTACTGGTTTAATAATGTAGCCAGAAACTTCGAGCCAATTCAATTGTTGCACCTGCTGAAGCTGATGCATCGTAGTCATAACTAGTAGCTTGATGCCAGTTAGAACAGGATCATTGCTAATTATAGGTACAAGTGGTTGCCCCTGAGAATCTTGCAGTTGCCAGTCAATGATTGCCAGATTATAGGGTTCTCCTTGAGACGCTTTTGAGCGTAAAATCTTGAGGGTAGCACTACTGTCTGTAGCTTCATCAATTCGCGCTCCCCAAGTTTCCGCTAGTAAGCGCACAGCTTGGCGAGTCCTTGCTGTTTGAGAAGCAACTAGTAATTTAAGTTGGCTAGGTTCCATAGGGAAACTTCTCGTCATCGGCATTGCCTGGATACCAAATGACGCTGTAAACCAAAAATTAGAACCTTGACCTAAAGCACTATCAACACCAATACTACCTCCCATCAATTCCACCAGTTGCTTGCAAATTGTCAGTCCTAAACCAGTACCACCGTATTGCCTTGTCGTTGAGGCATCGACTTGTGAAAAGGATTGGAATAATTTGCCTTGATCAGAAGGGCTAATGCCAATTCCCGTATCTCTAACTTCAAATTGAATGGTAATTGGCGATTGAGAAGTCGGTGAGGGAGTATTAACGTAGCAGGAAGTTTGCGCAGGAGGGCATTTGCTTCTAACCTGAGAGTATCGCCCATTTGGTGAATCAGCGTTAATTATGTCTTCACCTACTTGAGTTGAAATTTGCTCTCCTTTGTCCCCTTTCCCATTAGTGAAATACTCCTCAAAGGAGTAAGGAGTAAAGTGGAATGGTTCTATTCCTCTCCCCAACCTCTGGGGTTGGGGTTCACAACTAAGCGATGCTCTCAGTAAAATTTCACCAGTATCAGTAAACTTGACGGCATTGCCAATTAAATTCAGGAGAATCTGACGCAGACGCCCAGGATCTCCCTGCAACTGTCTAGGAACATTGCTATCTAGCAGAATTACTAGTTCTAAACCTTTTGCCTCTGCCTCTGTCGCTAAGACATCCACCACCGAATCAATGCAACTATCTAAGTCGAAATCGATCTGTTCGAGCTGCATTTCACCAGCTTCTAGTTTAGAGAAATCGAGAATATCATTAATCACATTCAGCAAGTGTTGAGTACTGCTACAGATGGTGCGCAGATATTCTAATTGTTGAGGCTGGAGGGCTGTCTGTAATAGCAGCCCAGCCATACCCAAGATGCCATTCATAGGAGTACGAATTTCGTGGCTCATGTTGGCAAGGAATTCCGACTTCAGCCGCGCCGCTTCTAAAGCTGTTTCCCGCGCCTCTACTAACTCGTTAATTTCGTCGGAGGCAATGACGATACCGCCAACTTTTCCTTCAGGGGTATACCAGGGATGAATTGCCCAACGCAAGTAGACTTTGGTGCCGTCAGGATGCCTCCAAATGTCTTCGCTGGCTGAGAGAATTTCCCCTTGCAAACCTTGATGGTAGTTTCCTTGCCAGCGCTCGGGAATGTTTGGAAATATTTCGTAGTGGCTGCCACCAATAAGAGATTTACCATCTAAGCCATAAACCTCTATCCACTTTTGGGAGTGGGCAAGGTAGCACATTTGATTGTCAAACATTGCCATTGCCACTGGCGCACAGGTAATAATTTGCCGCAATTGCTGGCGTTCCCGACGAAGTGCTTGTTCAGCTAACCAACGATCTCTGATTTCGACAACTAGATCATCATTAGCTTGCTTTAATTGTGCTGTACGCTCTTCAACTTGTGCAGCTAAATCTTCTTTGAGAGCTTGTTGAGCTAAGTCTAACTGGTGATTGGCTGCTTCCAATTGGGCAGAATTTGGCAGTGCCAGTAATTTAGGAATCAAGTTTACTGAAACCACCGCTGTACATAGGGAGATGACGACAGTAATTACTTTTGTCAATCCAGACAGCAAATAGTTAGGTTCCCACAAACTCCATACTGCCAAAATGTGGGTTGTGCCACCGGTAAAGAGGAAGGTAATAAATAACAGGAATATCCAGTTAAAGGCGATGTCGTTTCGCTTACTGACAATGTAAATCAGTATTAGGGGAATTAAATAGTAAGGAAGTGCGATTATAGCATTTGATGCTACCTTTAGCCATATCAAATCTAGCTGTGGGAGGTACACATCTCCATGAGAAATAAGCAATCCGAAAAGCCCGTTAGCCAAAGCTGTCAAAATCTCAACTCTCTTTGAGGGTTATCCTAATATTTGGTGAATTACTACTAATAACCTGACGGTAAGCTTCCTAAACACTGGACTTCTTGATTGAGACGCTTGGTATCACTGCACCAAGCCAATCGATTTGGGAAAAAGGCAAGGGGTAAAGGTAAGCAAAAACCCTTTACTTTTAACCAGCAAGCTTTTTCCCAACTCTTGCCAAAGATCCTCTGGCAAGAGGTCTACTGTAAAATAAACATTATCAAGTAAAACCATATATCATGTTTACTTACCATCATGGTGGTTATCGTTAGCTAAGAACACCATTTATTAATCGATAGTCGATGCCCACTGACCGGAAGCTATAGAAAAATCTTAATCTAAGTTAGCTTCACTAACATAAACAGATAAACTGTCTACTTTTGATTCCAAACTAGATAGACACGCCCCAAATGCTGATATCCTTCACCTGTTACAAGTTATGCACCAAGAATATTTGCACAGGCTACCCTAATTCTAGCTAAATGTAGATTTCTCCGTTAACTATAGGTTAGCTTACAATCAAATGCCATGACTTTTACCAATTACCCAGTGACGCCGGAAGAAACGGGCAAGAGCAGACTCTTCTAGAGATAAATATATTGGTCTTCCGTGGGGGCAAGTGCGAGGATTACGAGTAACTTGCCATTGATCTAAAAGAGTTTGCATTTCTGGTAAACTCAGTGGGGTGCCATTGCGAATAGCACTGCGACAGGCAGTTGCTACTTGAGCTGTTTGCAAATCCCCTCCTAAGCTTAGTTCTAACAGAGCTTCTTTACAATCGTCTCTGCTTGCTAAAAGTGCAGGAGCGTTTCGCAGAGCCCACATTTGCTCACCGAAGGGTTCCACATCCAAACCTAGGCGCTGCATTTGCTCTAATTGAGCAACTCTTAAATGATTGAGAATTACTGGCACTTCTAGAGGCACTAATTGCCAATGATCACACAGTTGCTCGTACAAAACTCGCTCATGGGCAATGTGCTGCTCTATTAACCACATACCTTTAGGATGCTCTGCCAAAATATACATGTTATGAACTTGAGCAATAGCACGCAGTTCAATTAGTCCAGGTTCACTAGTTTGATTAACGTTTTCATCTGCCGACGCTGTCGATTGTATCGAACGACTAAGATTATAACCACCCTTGGTTTCCGAAACCTTGAGCAACTTTTCGATACGCTGGGAGTGGACAGCTTCAGGGAGATTGTCAGGATTAAGACGCAGTATTTGTTCTATGGCACTTTTGACTTGTTCTTGCCAATAACTGAGTGAGTGCAAATAAACTTCGGCCTTAGTAGGATGGCGATTCCAGTTAATTTGGCTGGGGCAAATCTGGAGGTGAAGGAAACAAATCGGATAGCGATCGCGTGGTAAAGTTTTCGCCATAGCTTCGATCATGGTATGCTCTAATTCAGGCGCTCTAACTAAACGTCCATTCATTGCCACTCGCACCCAATCTGCACGTCTACGATAGCAACGATCAGGAAGTCCTAATACCAGCTGAATTTTAGATCTTGCTGTACTAGAGTTTCCCTGCTCTCCCTGCTCTGGTGTTGGTACTTCCAGAGTTAACTGCTGCAAATCAGTGTGGCGCACTTGCCTAATAATTTGAGGTATAATCTGCTGTGCTGTCGCACCGGGGCTAATAGCAAACCAGAGACGCCCATTTTGCTGTACTTGCCAGGTAATATGGGGATGGCAAAGGGTAATTTGCTGAATAGTGGATTGTACAGCACGCAACTGTTTTGCTGGCGAGGGTAGTCCCTGACGACGCACAGGCCAAGCACCAAATAGATTAGAGACAGTGACAACCGTACCAATTGCCATCGCAGCAGCTTCGATGTGCGTTGGCTTACCCTGAGAATTATATTCTACTCGCCAACCCTCAACAGTTCCTGCCAGTCTACTCAAAATCTCCAGCTCTGCGACAGTTGCCATACTGTGCAAAGCTTCCCCTCTAAATCCCAAACTAGTAATCTTGTATAGGTCATCAATAAGGTTAATTTTACTGGTACTGTGAGGGTATGCAGCTTTTTGCAAATCTGTCAAGTTCATACCAGTACCATTATCTGCCACCCTTACCTGCCACTGCTCAGACCAAACTGAGACGACTATGCGCGTAGCACCAGCATCAAGGGAATTTTCTACTAACTCTCGCACCACTGCTGCTAGAGAGTCAATCACTTCTCCAGCAGCAATTAAATTCACTACTTCTTTAGGCAGGGTTTGAATGCCAGAGTTCATAGATTATAACAGAAGGCAGAAGGCAGAAAGGTTATTATTGCTATCTATTCACTTATTACT
Organism: Symploca sp. SIO3C6; assembly: GCA_010692425.1. Lineage (GTDB taxonomy): Bacteria > Cyanobacteriota > Cyanobacteriia > Cyanobacteriales > Coleofasciculaceae > SIO3C6. Next base: position 551,218 of record JAAHHJ010000001.1, read on the forward strand.
TATTACTTATTACTTATTACTTCAATCATGATTTAGAAATAATCTCAAATTCTACACACCGACTTAACCATAGTGGTTGTTTGTCATCAATACCAGCAGGGGAACTAGCTGTCCCAGCAACTTGCAATCGCTGCGGCTCAATACCTTGACTTACAAGAGCATCTCTAACAGTTTTAGCGCGTTCTAGAGCTAACTGCTGATTTTCTTGAGAATTACCAAGGCGATCACTATGACCTAATAGTTTAAGATGTTTGTTTGGATACTGATCCAAAAATGCCTTGAGCTGAATAACTTTTGGCATTGCTGTAGGTTTGAGTTTAGCTGAACCAAGATCAAAATAAATACGAGAAACTATTGCATTAGGGCTTAGCTTTTCGGTATTAGTAACCGAGTCAACCCCTGGAATTTGTGCAAATGCCTGTGAAATTTTATGAGCATCATCCAGTTGAATTATAGTACCCTGCACTGTAACTTTACCCTCACTGTAATTAGCAGAAATTGCGACGCCATCGATTTGATTGAGGATATCAGTCACCCGTCTAACTTCAGCTACAGTTAACACTGGATCGGGAGGTATTTTAACAGCAATTATCTGGTTTTCTAATTTCCTATTTGGTTCAATTTGCTTGGTAATTTCCTTAGCTCTGGAGCGCAGATACTCACTTGGTAACTTGCCAGAAAGTTTGATAACTTCTTGTTCCACTACTACTTGGAGACGATAGACAGCTAATGCCGGATCAGATGATAATGCTAAACTAATTTCTTTTTCAATGGTGTTATTAACTCCGCTGCGGTGTTGATAAATTCCGAAAGGGATAAAAATCGTACTCAGAACAGTGAGAGCTGTTATTATTAGACCAACTGGAAGCTTGCTTTTTTTTGGTTCAGTCGAGATTGCACTCAATTGCGTTAAGGATTCTAGAGGCTGGGACACTTCCTTGGGAACATTGTCAACATTGCCATCAAATGACTCGATTGCTGCACCATATCTTTGTACAAGAATGCCAAGCATGTTCCTAATCTCTTCAATAAATGAGTGGGATGGTTTTCCTTTCGTCACTACGGCCAAGTAACAATAACCTGCCACTTCCAAAGTAATTTGAGAATTACCGTATTCAATTTGATCTAGTTCCGAGACTTCTCCAGACTGACTAATCCAATCATTGACAAAGCTACGGATAGCTGTAAGCATCCCTGCCACCATCTCTGATTCTAAACGATGACTTCCCTCCGGTTGGAATTCAGCAATCACTAAACCAGAACCTTTTTGAATTAAAAAAATACCTTGAACAGTAAAAGGCATTGCCTCTTTGAAGATAAGTTCTGCTTCAGAAACTCCCTGAATCTTGGCACGGATTTTGCGAGAAACTCCCTCTAAGCTGAGAGCTTTTTCAACTTTTTGGTTAATCGCATCAACAATATCTGCCATATATTTGGCAATCGTACTGCCAATAATCGGATAAAGGGCATCTACCATCGCATCACGTTCCAGGCTAATTTGTTCTTTGATAGCTGTACTCATTTCTGGACCAAGGGCTTTGGCAAATTCTCCAGGATAGTTCTTAACTCTCACAGCAACAGCATCTGGTAGTACAGGAGCCAACGCGGAACTAATCCCTAACTTATCTTGCTCAGCCTTAGCCTCAATTGCTTCATCAACAATGGGGGCTATCACTTGAGCCAGCTCTTCCTTTGCCTCAGAAATTTTGAGCTGCAACAACTCACTCATTAAGGGCAAAAGTAAATTAATCAAATTGTGGCGCTTGTGAAGCTGATTATCGAGATTATCTAGTTTTTCTCTCAGCTGCACCAGCATTTCGCGAGAATTGAGTAGTTCCGGAGTTAGCAACAAATACCGCAAACTCTCAAGTGCAGCACTCGAATCCTCTACCTGTGCCTCATCAGTTGATACAATTGAGTTATGAGTTAAATCTTCTAGTAGTCCATCAAACTGATTTTGAGCAGTGTTACCTTCTCTTATCACCTGCTCTATAGTTTCCTCACTCTCCTGTTCAGGAGTATCGAAATTGACTTGCTCAACCACTAGTTGCTGTCGAGATGTCATCAACTGCTCGTTTGGCGCTTCAGGAAGCACTGCTACATCCTTCACCCGATTGCTATCTTGCTCCTCTAGAATTGATTGATGAGTCTCCTGTTCTGGAAGAGATTTTTGTTGCTCAAATGTAGTTAGATGACTTTGAGAATCTTCATAGGCAGTAGGCACTAAGTCCTCAGCTAAAATCATCAGATTTTGAGCATTCTGTTTTGATTGATATGCCCCTAAAGGAGGCTCATTCAGCTGTTTTGACTCCGTCTCACCGAAAGTTACACCACTTGCATGGGAATCTTGGTATTCCAGCCCTGACTCAGGAGCAGAGGCTTCAGTCTGATTGGTTGTATCTAAAAGAGATTGTTCGCTAGCTTCCTGACTCGAGTTAGATACCTGTAACTCAATTAATAGATCGACTAACCCTTGCAGTTGGGACATGCCAGATGAATTGTCTGGTGATGAACTCATAATCCGATTTGCCGTTGATTAACCCCACTGACAATCTTCCACATACAAGAGTGCAGACTAACAATCTTATCTTGTTTTTCGATTTTCTCCCATCAGAGAAACTATTCTAAGCTATTACCTATTTCACTTATAGCGCTACGCGCAAAGCTCCAGGGCAGAAGGCTCCAAGGCAGAATTTGACAAAGTTTTAGCGATTTAGCTTGTCCTAACCTTAAGACGTACTGCTATACTACACGCCCTACATCCCACACCCTACACCCTGCCTCAACTAACAACCTTTATCAAGGTCGCAGGTACTTATAGCAATAGCAACAGACATGTCAGTTAGGACATACTATTTTGATTAAAAGGAAACTCTTAACAGAGAACCAGAAAGTGCCCTAATAGCTATGGTGACTGCTATATCTTGCTATATCTAAAGATATAGCAGTGCGCTCTCATCTATTTACAGTACAAATGTTCTAAACATTTGCTCATCAAGGCTCGATTTGTGATTTGTAAACACACTACTCGCGCAGCGCTATAGATGGGGAGATGCCGAAGACAAGAAAGTGTGTGAGGAAACTGAGTTGTGGGAGGATAGGGAGAAAATCGTTTATACAAGAATCTCTCCACACTCCCCTATTTTTATCCCTCCTAACTCGGAGCTTTTGTAGGAAACGGTCGAAAGTGCAATGCCAGATGCATAACAGCTTAGTTTCTTATCGTCAATTTGAAACCTCACTAGCTTCTATCAGAAAAACATCATTCTTAGTTTCATTGCTAGCAGCCTTTTGTAACTCAGGAGCTAACTCATTGCCTTTGATTCTCAAGCCTAGCTCAAATAAGATTTCTGCTAAGTCATCTCTAGAAACTTTAGTCCCTTTGAGATTTGAAAACCGCTTTTCAAGTTGTGCAAAGATTTCCTGCTTGAGAGTACGGTTATTTTCTTGCAGTTTTTCTCTGGTTTCTGAGAGTTCCTTTTGAATTGAGGTAGTCTGCTGCTCAACTGTTTGACTTAGGGCATCAATTCTGCTCGAATATTTTTTATTGAAGTGATCAATCAATTGCCTAATCTCAGCGTTGTCATTCTGGGTCGTGAGGCCTAAAGATTTAACTTTAGTATCGAGAGACTCAACTGCTGAGCGCAGTTCAGCTAAACAAGTATTCTGTGTTTGCTCAAGACGCTCTCGTAGATCTTTCTCTAACAAAGAAATATTAGATTCTATATTATCTAGGCGAGAATTATATTCTCGTAATTGAGGACCAAAGATAATATCTCGAATCTGGTCAATGTTACCGAGTTTTTCTCGCATCTCTTCTTTATTGATGTCAGCCATATCCAACTCTCAAAGGAAGTATAAGTTAGGGTTTGTCAGGAAGGCAGTACACTCTCGTATGAAGCTAACACATAGCAGTGTAGTCCTGTAGGGATTAACACAGATGCTATGTTTTCTAAAGATTGTTACCCCTATCATAGTCTTGCCTGAACCGACACACAAACAGTGTTGTTTGTCAAAAAAATGGAGAGGTTGTCAACAATCCTCGTTATTTAAGGAAGTCTCAATTGACACTCAAAAGAAGACACCGACGGAAATCGGCAAGAACCAAGGGTGGAAAGAATCGACTAAAAGCAATCAAGAAATTAGGTAGAGCGCACTTCAAGGTAAGTAGTCAGCGTAAGGAGGGGAGCTATTAAGACGGCAAGAGCGCTAATCCAATCTAACGATTGGCTAACTCTCGCTCGAGGTTATTTTTGGTTTATTACCTGCGAAACCAACTAAATACCAAGGCGTTGATAAACTTCATCCAAATGCTTCAAATGTTGCTGTGGGTCAAAACATGCTTCAATTTCTTCTGAGCTTAGTTGACTAGTCACACGGTTATCTTTGGCAATTAAATCGTGAAAATTGCCATCTGCTTGATTCCAGGCCTGGTGAGCGCAAGACTGCACTATGCTGTAAGCATCTTCACGGCTCATTCCCTTTTCAACTAAGGCTAAGAGTACCCTTTGGCTAAAGACGACTCCACCATAAACATTCATATTGCGCTTCATATTTTCTGGGTAAACCAGCAGTTTTTTAACTAAATCAGTGATTTCCACCAGCATGAAGTGAGTCAAGATGCAGACGTCTGGTAGGATTACCCTTTCCACAGAAGAGTGAGATATATCTCTTTCGTGCCAAAGAGCAACATTTTCCAGAGCAGCAATAGCATGGCTGCGTAGAATTCGCGCTATTCCAGTTAATCTCTCAGAGCGAATGGGGTTGCGCTTGTGCGGCATTGCCGAGGAACCTTTCTGTCCTTTGGCAAAAAATTCTTCGACTTCTAGGACATCAGTTTTTTGCAGATTGCGAATTTCCAGGGCAAAACGCTCAATTGAGGCACCCAACAGAGCAAATCTTTGCACGTAGTTAGCATGGCGATCGCGCGAGATGATCTGTGTTGAGGCATTATCAGGTTGGAGTCCGAGTTTCTGAGTAGCAATTGCCTCTACTCGCGGGTCAATGTTAGCGTAGGTTCCCACAGCACCAGAAATCTTACCAACTGCAATTTCACGGCGCAAACGCACCAAACGATCACGATTTCGACAAACTTCTGCTAACCACCCAGCAAGCTTAAAGCCAAAAGTAATTGGTTCAGCATGAATTCCATGGGAACGACCAATCATCACTGTGTGGCGGTGTTGTTGTGCCTGATAGCGAATCGCTTGACATAATTGTTCCAAGCGTTCGAGAATAATATCTAAACTGGCAACTAGTTGTAGTGCTAGAGCAGTATCCAAGACATCAGAGCTAGTCAAACCCAAGTGGATGTAGCGACCAGCATCTCCTACATACTCGTTAACATTAGTGAGAAAGGCAATCATATCATGACGGACTTGGGACTCAATTTCTAGCACCCGCTTGGGGTCGAAATTTGCCTTGGCTTTAATTTCCTCAACTGCTGCCTCGGGAATTGCACCTAATTCCGCTTGCGCTTGGCAAACTGCTAGTTCAACCTGAAGCCAGGTTTTAAACTTGTAGTTGTCCGTCCACAATTCTCCCATTTCGGGCAGGGTGTAACGCTCTATCAATGCTTGTGTCGCCGAATACAACGGTCATATTTTACCCAAAAAAGGGGTTTAAAACCCCCTGCTTTCACCTCCTTAAGCTGTCATCGGTGCTTGTATCTTGGTGAGAGGAAGGGCAAGAAATTTAGCTGCACCAACTGCGGCAATAAGTGTGACGCCGACGATAAAGGTTTGACATACTCCCCGCGCTGAAGCGACGGGGAGTATGTCAAGATTCCTTTACCAAAACGTAGGGTTGTACAATTAGAGCCTGGAATCGCTTTGTCTGGTTATTGTTCCAATCTGCCAGTTGTTCAGGGAAAGGCTTGTGGACTAGTTGTTGACTAATCCAATGTTGTACTGAGAGTACATCATCACCAGCGATGGCAACTCCAACATCTAGTAAATCGAGACCTTCCTTAACTACCACCACAACATCACGTTTGGCATGAGGAACTAACCATTCCCATGCTGCCTCATCCAGTGCTTCTGCTAGTTGTGTTCTCAAATCTTGCATTTTTACCTAATCGCTTTTCAAGTTGACGCTCCCCTCCCTTGCATGAAGGGGATTCTTAGATCAGTCATAGAACTTACCATTGATGAGTTTCCCCATCCAGACAGCGGCTCCGAAGTCACGCAGAGCATGACTTCGGAGCATGCTCTGCGGTAGCTCTAATCTAGAAAGCTCGCTTCATGATTCCAGCCCTTGTTAAGAATATTGATAGCGGCGTTGTGGGCTTGATCTAAAACCGTATCTATGCAGAATTGGACAAAATACCCTTTGGCGCGACGGACAATTATAACTCGCTTTATTTGCTGTTTTGTATACCAACTTAAATCGTGAGTTCCTTTCAGGCAAGAAGGTGCCAGCGTTGAAGTCATCAGTTAAGGTTAATTTTTTCCTATCTTTTGACAGGTTCGATCCTGTTATGAGTTTACTCTACACTGCGAGAGTTTTTCTTGAATTTGGGATAATCCTTCTTAGGAGGCACCTTATTTCTGGCAGTTGTCAAAGAACCTAGAGATTATACTCCACGCCCTTTCTGCATGAACTTGAGCCGCTTGCGAGTTTAGTTTGCTAGCCCACTCATACTCTTTTTTTAACTGCAAGGCAACCTTTGTTAGCCTGCTCCTATTAACTTGCTCATCTCGCAATTATCCAATCCAATAGGCGAGGCATTTATTACGGATAAACTGACCAGTAATAACAGCTTGATCAAGCTGTTATTACTGCCACTTTTTGCCGACTAACTTTGCCTCAAGTACTAACATTTTTGTTGCCGTATTTGTGCCTGCTATTGTACCATCTCTCTGAGTGGTTATTTACAGAGTGTTACGCGCGCCTTTAGGGGCTCTCACTACATCCGGCACCTGGAAGGAAGGGGCTGGGCTCGAAATTTGGGTAAGGAAACTGTGACTAGTTGACCTCCCAGTTGGAGAGATTGCTGTAGACACTGAAGAATATGCACCAGTTCAGTTCCAACCCAGCCAGAGGATACTGGCGAAGGTTGGCAAGAGTCAAGATGAGCAAGAAAGTGGTCGCAAACAAATTCTAGCGGTTGACCTGCTTCTATTTCCAGGACTTGGCGACTTTGACCAGCAGGGGTAAAGTAGTTACCGTTAGACTCAAGACACCCATGCTCGATGGTAAGGGGTGCCTCTGGGGACATTTCATCAAAAATCAAGGTTCCTTCCGTTCCTACAACGCTAAGACGTCTTTGTTTGTCAGGATTAAGCCAACACAGGTGAATAAAAGCCTCGAAACCAGTGGCATAAATTAGCGTGACTTGAACTAAGTCAGCCAAATCCTGATCTAGAGGTGAATTTTTCCCTATACTCCTCTGTAGCCAGACCTTACCACTAGCTTTTACCTTAATGGGCATCTGCCCCAACCAGCTATTGAAAATTGCCAGGTCATGAATTGCCAAATCCCACAAGGCATTAACATCCCAGCGCACTGGGCCTAAATGGGTACGAGCAGCATAACCATAGCGCAATTCTCCTATGCCCCCAGACTTAATTACCTCGCCAGCACGCCAGACGGCTGGATGAAACAAATAAGTATGATCAACCATCAACTGTCGTTGCTGTTGTTGGGCAAAGCAGCACAGTTCTAGGCACTCATTGACATCAAGGGTCAAGGGCTTTTCTGCTAGAACATGATAACCCCGTTGTAGTGCTTCCTTAATTAGAGTGTAGTGGGTAGAAGCCGGTGTGGCGATCGCTACCGCCTCAATTTGGGTGCTTTTGGGTATAGATGCCAAATCAGTTGCTAATAAGATGCTATTATTAAGTTCCAAGCTGGCTCCTAGTGCTGCTAAACGTTCTGTTTGCCGATCAACTACTGCGACTACCACAGTCTTGGGATGTTTTAAAAAGTTTCGCACTAAATGCGTACCCCAACGACCTGCTCCTAGTACTGCAATTTTAGTCTTGTTCACCATGTTTACCTTGTACTGCCAATAATGCCTGTTTCGCAGCAGCTTGTTCAGCTGCCTTCTTAGAGCGCCCTTTCCCTTCGCCTAGTTGCTGCTTGTGAAGCCAGACTTGGGCAGTAAATCGGTCAGCTGTACCGTGTACCCTACTGGTTTCCTGGAGACGGTATTCTGGTAAAGTTTTGTAGCGGGCTTGAGTCCATTCTTGGAGGGCATCTTTGTAATTTTGACGGGCTGGATCTTTGCGAACTTCAGCTGCCAATTCCTGCAAATGAGAGTCCAGCCAAGGGCGAACTAGTTCCAGGGTGTGGGTGCTCAGATATAGCGCTCCCAAAATTGCTTCAAAGGCATCTGCTAACCTCGACCTCTGACCAGCCAAATCATTGGCAGCAGAGCTAGAAACAAGCAAATACCTTTCTATTCCATAAGATTGAGCTAACTGGGCAAGGATGCGATCGCTAACCAAAACTGAACGAATAGCAGCAAATTCACCTACCGAAGAGTTGGGATAAATCTCAAACAACAACTCTGAAGCCGCCATGCGCACTACTGCGTCACCTACAAACTCCAACTGCTCATAGTTTGCCTCAGCTGAAATACTAGGGTGAGTCAGTGCTAGGTCTAGGAGTTCCCATTTTACTCGGGAGTGTTCAGGTAATCCTAGTTTTTGCACTAACTTCTGTAGTTGCTTCTTACGGCGAGAGTCATTGATTATATAGCTCATTGAAGGATTGGGGAGAGAGCAGGTCATAAGCCGGGTTCTGTTCTCCTACAGTAGTCTTTAGACTAACTTAGAGGGCAGTTATCTATCTGGGATGTCTGTTACCAGACACCTCAAGCGGTTCTATTGAGTGAAACTGGTAAAAGACCAACCATAGTTCCATTGTGCCTTGCTCCCAACCGGGGTTTACCGAGCCAGCACCTCTCGATGCTGCTGGTGACGCTCTTACCGCACCTTTGCACCCTTACCTGTACAAATAGAAGCTATCTAGTGCTTCTATCAGCCATTGGCGGTATGTTTCTGTGGCACTATCCTCACGGTCACCCGCACTGGGCGTTACCCAGCAAGTCTGGTCTTTCGGGAGCCCGGACTTTCCTCAGACAGGGTCAATCGCCACTGTCTGCAACTGCCTGCGCCTCCTCTCTCCCATATCTAGTCTAGTCATCAAGGGGCTTTTAAGGCGAGGACTTAGGTAAAAAATTTAAGCTGTTGTGTCTCTGGCACGAAGCAGCTTTGAGTGCTTCAGGATAACTTGCTTTACTTGTTCCCCCCATCTCCCCATCTCCCCATCTCCCCATCTCCCCATTAAAGTTTTGATAACTTATTACTTCTTAGGTCTCAAGAGCAAGTCAGCGGCTTTTTTCCAGTGAACTCTTTTGACGCTTAATGGGCAGCGTAGTACGCAGAAACGCTGTTGTTTACCATCTTTAGGATTAGCTTTTTGATCGGCAATATTGAAGACTAACTGAACGTGAAAATTATTTGCCGTTAATGCCTCTAATTTGAGAAGCCTTTCACTATCTAGATTAGATTTTTTTTTAACAGAAACGTTCTTGGAGTGTAAGGGAGACACTAATTTCTCATCACTGAGTTTTGCTTCAATAGCTTGACCAGGAAGAATGGTAGTATTTACTTGTTCTTGAGGTGTTTCATCCATGTTATCAGTTTTTCTAATTAGTCGTCCTGACTTCTTTTTCAAGTTAGATATAGAACTATCATCCCAAAATAATTCAATTTTATGTTGTTGGGATTTATTAGCAATTTCAACAGGGATGTTTTCTAACTCTTTATCCATTTTTTCAAGATGATAGCCTGGTTTGAATTTAAATTTAACCTCAATAAAATTCTTAAGATTATCCTCTTCTAGTTGTCGATTTAGTTCTTCTTTGTCAGCTTCAACTGTTACCATACTGTCTATAAACAAGAAGGCATTGTACAGAACGTAAGTAACGCAGATCAAGTAAACTGTGAAAATCAGTAAATTCATGATGTATTGTGCTAGCTAGAATTAAATTTTAGGAAAGTCTCCAACCAGTAAAGCTATTGAATTTAGATTTTTGCAATTGATCGTAACAGATATAGCAGTACGTATTAAGGTTAGGACAAGCTAAATCGCTAAAACTTTGTCAAATTCTGCCTTGGAGCCTTCTGCCCTTGAGCCTTGCGCGTAGCGCTATAAGGGAACAGGGAACTAAAAAGCAGCCTGTTCCTTAGGAACAGGCTGCTTTCAGGGTTAAGCTCAGCAAGTCAGCGGACTACATCATACCGCCCATACCGCCCATACCGCCCATGCCGCCCATACCGCCCATGCCGCCCATGCCGCCCATACCGCCCATGTCGGGAGCGGGAGCTTTTTTCTCAGGTTTCTCCACTACTAAGGCTTCTGTAGTCAAGACCATACCAGCAATGGAACCAGCGTTTTGTAGGCAAGAACGTACCACTTTAGCAGGGTCAATAATGCCTGCTGCAATCAAATCTTCATATTGATCAGTAGCAGCATTATAGCCAACGTTGGTGTCACTACTTCGCACTTTCTCAACGATGACGGAACCTTCGACACCAGCATTGTCTGCCATTTGACGCAGAGGTGCTTCTAGTGCCTTAGCTACGATATCAGCACCAATTTGCTCTTCTGGCTCCAGGCTACTTTTAAGTTCAGTAACTTTTGGAATCAAGCGAATCAGTGTTGTGCCGCCACCAGGGACAATCCCTTCTTCCACAGCAGCTTTGGTAGCATTGAGAGCATCCTCAATCCTGAGTTTGCGGTCTTTGAGTTCAGTTTCAGTGGCAGCACCCACCTTGATTACAGCTACACCACCAGCCAATTTAGCAATCCGCTCTTGGAGTTTTTCTTTGTCGTATTCGGAGTCAGTTTCATCTAACTGACGGCGAATTTGAGCAACCCTCTTCTCCACATCTGCTTTTGTTCCGGAGCCAGCAACAATCGTAGTAGAATCTTTGTCGATGCTAACTTTTTGGACGTTTCCCAGCATTTCGATGGTAACTGCATCGAGGCTCAAACCGACGTCTTCAGAAACTACCTGACCACCAGTGAGTACGGCAATATCCTCTAGCATTTGCTTGCGGCGATCGCCAAATCCAGGTGCTTTGATCGCAGCAGCATTCAGGACACCACGGGCTTTGTTGACTACTAGTGTTGCCAATGCTTCCCCTTCTATATCTTCAGCGATAATTAATAGGGGTTGACCAGCACGAGCGACTTTCTCCAAAATCGGTACCAAATCCTGAATTACACTGACTTTTTTATCAGTAATCAGGAGGTAGGGATTCTCAAATTCTACTGTCATCCGTTCGTTATCAGTGACGAAGTAGGGAGAAATATAACCCCGGTCAATTTGCATCCCTTCCACAACCTCTAGTTCGGTAGAGAGGGATTTTGACTCTTCAACGGTAATAACACCGTCTTTGGTAACTTTATCCATAGCTTGGGCAATCATATCGCCCACTTCTTCGTCGTTACCAGCTGAAACAGTGGCAACTTGAGCGATAGCGCTGCCAGCAACTGGTTTCGACATTGCCTCAATCTCTTTAACCAGATGGGCAATGGCTTTGTCAATACCTCGACGCACAGCCACAGGATTAGCACCAGCAGCAACGTTCTTCAAACCTTCGCGAATCATTGCTTGAGCAAGAACAGTAGCAGTCGTGGTACCATCACCAGCGATGTCTTTAGTTTTGGAAGCAACTTCCTGAATAAGACGAGCACCGGTATTCTCTAACGGGTCTTCCAGTTCAACTTCTTTGGCAACAGTGATGCCATCGTTGACAATCTGGGGGGCCCCAAACTGCTTTTCTAAAAGCACGTTGCGACCTTTTGGCCCTAGAGTAATGCGGACGGCATCAGCCAGGGCGTTAACGCCCCGCTCTAGAGCACGTCTTGATTCTTCATCAAAGGAAACGATTTTTGCCATGTGTTCCCTGTTTATCTATCTTCGTGTCTCCAATAGCAAATTTAGCACTCAAGTCCGTCGAGTGCTAACTATTTAGAAAAACTATAGCGCTGGAGTGAATAGTTTAGGGTATCTTAAGGGTGCCAAGGTCTAGTCCAGAGATGGGGATTGGCGGTTGATGGTTGATGGCTCCTGGTTGATAGTTCATGGTCAACTAATGACTAAGTTGACTAAGTTGACTTTTGTTGCTTAGCGTTGCATTTAGTGAGGTACTCGATGCGGAATCACCGCCTACAGATTGCTGAGTATGTCTTCCTGGCTAGCTCTTTAATTGGTTTAGCAGTGGCGGTATTATCAGGGCAGTTAATTTATGGGGCTCTGCCAGTGGCTGTTTCTCTAACGTTGAACTTAATTAATCGTCAGCGTTTGGAGCAAAAAATTCAGCATCGAATTAATCTTGCCAATAGCCAACTACATCAGCAAATCTCAGAAGAACTACAAGCCTTTTCTCAACAGCAACTAGAAACAGGTAATAGTTCAGTTAATCAAAAGCTAACAGGGAATCTTCTGCTGACAAAGTACCCTAAGACTGAACCTGAAGTACAGCAAAGTTATCAAGCAATACCACAAAACTGGAGTGAACTCTATACTCTGCAAGGACACTCAGACTGGATTGGTTCTCTAGCAATTACTCCTGATGCTCGAACTCTTGCTAGCGGAGGTTTTGACGGTACAATCAAGCTTTGGGATCTTTCCACTAGCGAACTAATTTACACCCTATCTAAACAGGAACAGGGAGTATTATCCCTAGTCATTAGTTCAGATGGAAAAACCCTTGCCAGTGGAGGTTTTGACGGTACAATCAAGCTCTGGCATCTAGAACGGAAAGAATTGATTGATATTCTAAGGGTTCATACTAGTTCCGTGCGTTCACTCGCTATCATTCCAGATGAGCAAATTCTAGTTAGTGGTAGTTTCGACCAAACAATTAAGCTCTGGCATCTAGACACTGGAGAATTACTTGCTAACCTGATTGAGCAGGCTGGACTAGTGTCAGCGATTGCTCTAAGCTCAGATGGGCAAATCCTTGCTAGTGGTAGTCAAGACGGCATTATTAGACTCTGGCAACTAAATCCTGCTGATGCAGTTAAGAAATTTACTCCTCTAGGCACTTTCACAGGTAATCTCAGTTTGATTTGCTCACTTGCCATTAACCCAGTTGCTCAGCTTTTCGCTGCTGGTTGCAGTGACGGTAGTGTCAAGCTATGGAAGCTGGGTAAATTAGAATTGCAGTGTACTTTTCAAGGTCACTCAGGGCAAGTGATAGGTGTCGCTTTTAGCCCCGATGGACAAACACTAATTAGCGGTAGTGCTGACGGCACAATTAGGATTTGGCATCTTCAAACTGGTCAACAGTTAAATGTCCTCACCGATGAAACAGCTAATTCAGTGACTGCTATTGCTATTAGTACTGATGGTGAATTAATCGCTAGCGGTAGTACTAATGGTACTATTAGAGTTTGGCAGAGTAATTAAAAGTGAACAAAATTATAGCAGTACGTATTAAGGTTAGGACAAGCTAAATCGCTAAAACTTTGCCAAATTCACCCCTTCTGCCTTGGAGCCTTGCGCGTAGCGCTATATGATTAAAGTATACAAATCTTGGTTCTAAGAAAGTATTTTCTGGGGCATTAATTAAATGTATTGCATCAAATTGCAATAAATGATCACTTGGTATTTGTTAAAGACAAAAATCTAACGAGTGCTGGGAGAAAAGCTTAGGTTTTAGTGCTACTCCTACATAGGGCTCCAGCAAATATTTTCTCTTACAATGCTATAACTTTAACCAATCGAGAAATTGTTCACCTAGATTATTTTGATGCTAAGTCAATTACTGACAAAGTCGTAGAGATTATCATCAAGCCCGATTGAACTGGACTAAAGCTCAGAGGTAGTTTCTGGAGCAATAATCTTGCCCTTTGGTGCTGGTAGTAAATCTTGTTGGCTGATCAAATTACTACTATCGACGCCCATGCTGTCGCAAGCTTTTTCAAGTTCTTGCTTGAAGGTGTTAATATCTTCGCCATAGCCACACAGCTGAGCAGTAGTTTCGATTCCCTGCTTAGCATTAGCTCTGACACAATCGACCAAGTCTGTGCCTTTGAGTGGAACTGGAGATGTCATAGTTCTAACATTATGTATTTTGTACGCTATCAGCTTAGCTCAGTCAAAACTGCTAGTACAACTCATCTGTCAACAGTTATAGTTTTAAGTTAACCGTTTTTACCTACTATGCTGCCAGTATTGGTAGATGGTGTAAGCAAGTGTAACTACGCCAGTCACGATTGCTGATTCTTCGACATCAAATTGGGGGTGATGTAGTGGGTAATTGGGTTGATCCTTGAACCCGACACCAAGGCGAAACATTGTACCAGGAGTATGTTCTAAATATACAGAGAAATCTTCAGCTCCTAGAGATGGTTCCTGTAAGATGTGAATATGCTCAGAACCCCAGGCTCGTTTAGCTGACTCTTCTAATAACTGAGTTAGCGCTAAGTCATTTTGTACTGAAGGCACTCCCCTCCGATAATTCATTTCATAGCTAGCACCGTAAGTGTGACAAACATTTGATACAATCTTTTCAATCCATGCTGGTAGGCTAGCATGAGTTTCTGGGTGAAGCGATCGCACTGTCCCTGTCATTCGCACTTGGTCAGCAATCACATTGGGAGCCCGACCACCACTAATTTGCCCAATTGTTAATACTATAGGTCGTAAAGGATTATGAGTACGACTAATTGCCTGCTGTAGAGTTGTAATCACTTGGGAGGCAATCCAAATAGCATCTATTGCCTCATGGGGGCGAGCTCCATGACCAGATTCTCCGATAATGATTATTTCCACATCATCTGCTGCCGCTGTAAGTGCCCCATAGCGGATGCCTATAGAACCAGCTCTAATTGAGGGGAAAACGTGAACCCCAAATACGGCACTGACATCATTCATTGCTCCAGCTTCCACCATCCAGCTAGCACCTTTAGCAATCTCCTCTGCTGGTTGGAACAAAAAGCGCACATTTCCAGGCAGTGCTTCCCCCAACTGAGATAGTACCATCGCTGTGCCTAAACCCAAGGTAGAGTGAACGTCGTGACCACAGGCGTGCATTACTCCTTGGTGGCGCGAGGCGAATTCAAGATTAGTACATTCAGTGATTGGTAGGGCGTCCATATCGGTGCGCAGTGCCACTAACCGTTCATCGGTGCCGCCAACTAGTTCTCCAATGACACCAGTTTTACCTACAGCCTCTTGTACGACTATACCACAGGAGGAGAGTACCCCAGCAATGTAAGCTGCTGTTTGGGATTCTTGACCACTCAATTCTGGGTGAGAGTGAATGTGACGGCGGATTTCAATTAGGCGTGGTGCTAGTGCTTGGGCTAAATCTTTAATTTTGGTAAGCATAGACTGATTATCAGTGCTAACTAAGCCTATTAATATTCAGTAGTAAGCTTTATTGTCGGCACACTCGTGTGCAATTAGCAAGTTATTTCAATTGGGGGAAAGGGGGAGCGATAAGACTCCCAGTTCAATCTTTGATTTACCAAGATTTACCGGGGTGGGAAGTTCCTGCTTTCAAAGTACAACGAAGTTGAACCCATTCTCTGTACAAACACCTTGCAAGGATGTGTCCCAATCATCAATTGGTAGCTGGGGAAGATAGGCTTGTTCAAAAATAATTCCAATTGTTGGTTTAGACTCCCATTCAGATAAACTAAGCATGCGATCATAGAAACCTCCACCGTAGCCGAGTCTATATCCACGCTGGTCACAAGCAACAGCAGGTACAATAATTAAATCTACTTCAGATGGCTCTAAAGTAGGAGCATCCCCACAGGGTTCAAAAATGCCATATTTTCCTTTTTGTAGAGCTTCACCAGGCTTCCAGCTATGCCAACAGAGGGATTTGCCAACGCAGCGAGGAAATCCCCATCGGCGTTCAGTATCCTCAAACATAGTGCTTAAATCTGGTTCTTTTCGAAAGCTAAAATACGCAAGAACAGTCTGCGCTTGAGTAAATAGAGGTGAAAATCGTAAGTGCTTGACAAGGCATTCACTCTTCTGCTGCCATTCTTCAGATGACATTGACTGGCGTTTTTTGAGTAGCGATCGCCTTAACTTTGATTTATCCATTCCCAGTAGTTAAATAACTGGACAAAAATATAAGATTACTGGTTGAGGCAGGGTGTGGGGTGTGGGGTGTAGGGTGTAGAGTAACCTCAGTCACTTTCATAATTTTTACACAGTCCACTTTATTTATTTCCGACTACTGAGCTGTGTGCTACAAATCCTTTTTAATTAAATGAGTAATAAGCAAAAATAATAAATGTTCTTGTTGTCACTTATTACTTATTACTTATTACTTATTACTTATTACTTATTACTTGTGGAGACTACCACTGATTCCCTGTTAAAAAATAGCTTTACTTACCTCTGATAGAACTATAGTTGTCTAAAAACCATTTGTAAGTAATTTCAATACCTTCTTTTAAAGAAGTTTCAGCTTGCCAACCAAGGGCATTTAATTTCGATGTATCTAACAGCTTACGCGGAGTTCCATCCGGCTTAGATGTATCGAACTTCAACTCGCCTTCATAGCCAACGACTGCTTTAATAATCAATGCCAATTCTTTGATAGCAACTTCTTCACCGGTGCCGACATTAATAAATTCTATATCTTGATAGTTCTCCATCAAGAAAATTAGTGCTTTCGCTAAATCGTCAGCGTATAAAAATTCTCTTAGAGCTGAGCCAGTCCCCCAGACTTCAACATATTGTGAATTTGAGATTTTAGCCTCATGGAATTTCCTGATTAATGCAGGTAATACATGGGAGTTAGCCAAATCGAAATTATCTTGGGGACCATAGAGATTAGTTGGCATGGCAGAAATAAAATTCACGCCATACTGACGACAATAATTTTCGCAGAGCTTAATTCCTGTAATTTTAGCAATGGCATAGGGTTCGTTGGTTGGTTCTAGAAAGCCTGTGAGCAAATAGTCTTCTTTCATCGGCTGTGGACACAATTTAGGATAGATACAAGATGAGCCGAGAAATAGAAGTTTTTTTACTTTGTGTAAATAGGCGCTGTTAATAATATTTGCCTCAATCATGAGGTTGTCATAGAGAAACTCAGCACGGTAAATATTATTGGCGTTGATCCCGCCTACTTTTGCTGCTGCTAGAAACACATAATCTGGATGTTCTTGAGCAAAAAAAGCTTCGACTTCTGTCTGCTTTCTCAAGTCAAGTTCTTGACTTGTCTTGAGGATAAGATTGTCATAACCATTGGCGCGCAAAGTTCTGACAATGGCGCTGCCAACTAATCCTCTATGTCCCGCTACGTAGATTTTTGATTCTTTGTTCATCAGACTTTTACCATTGATTTTTATGTCACAAATTACCCCTTAATCTGCTTTCCCCGATTGAAGTTGTATGATTGCTAGTTATTGAGTACTTGTTGATCAGACCCAAGAGCCAGACTAAATCTTATCTAGCGATTAGCTCTTGTCTTGCACTCATTAACTAATTTTCAACTGCCCTTAGCAAAACACAACCTAATCAGGGGATGGAAATCACTAACCATAATCAGCCTTGAATCAATGCACATAGTTAGATTTATTTATGCTTCCCTCACCCCTTCAATGATTGTGTTTCTAAAGTCAATCAACTGTAGTGCCGCGAACAGGAAGAAAAACTTTATCTGAGGATTGCCGCCCATTGCCGTTAGGTGAAGTGAGCCCCACAGCTTGCAAGTCTGCATCCACCATTAATTTCACCAGTTCCTCAAAAGTCACAGAAGGTTCCCAACCAAGCTTCTGCTTCGCCTTAGTGGGATCACCAATCAATAAATCTACTTCGGCAGGGCGTAGATAACGTGGGTCAAACTCCACGAAATCATGCCAATCAAGATTGACGTAATTAAAGGCAATATCCAAAAATTTTCGGATTGAGTGGGTTTCGCCCATAGCAATGACATAATCATCTGGTTCATCTTGCTGTAGCATCATCCACATTGCCTTGACATAGTCTTTGGCATAACCCCAATCTCGCTGAGCATCAAGATTACCGAGGTAAAGTTTTTTCTGCTTGCCAACCATAATTCGAGCAAGTGCCCTAGTAATCTTGCGAGTCACGAAGGTTTCACCACGGCGCGGCGATTCATGGTTAAAAAGTATGCCATTGCAGGCGAAGATACCATAAGATTCGCGATGATTGACTGTCTGCCAGTGGGCATAGACTTTTGCGCAAGAATAGGGACTGCGAGGATAGAAGGGAGTTGTTTCCTTCTGGGGTACTTCCAGCACCTTACCGAACATTTCAGAAGAACCGGCTTGATAAAAACGTACATCAACACCAGTGCGATGGACATAGTCTCGTATTGCTTCGAGCAGACGCAGTGTACCCATAGCTACAGAGTCAACAGTGTACTCTGGTGAGTCAAAACTGACGCGCACATGGGATTGAGCGCCTAAGTTATAAATTTCTTTTGGTCTAACTTCCTCTAAGATGCGGCGCAAAGTTACACCATCAGTCAAGTCACCGTAGTGGAGGAAAAACCTAGCTCCTTCCTTGTGACGATCCTCATAGATATGATCAATGCGATCAGTGTTGAAAGTAGAAGTTCTACGGATAATACCGTGAACCTCATAGTCTTTTTCCAGTAGCAATTCACTTAGGTAAGAGCCGTCTTGACCAGTAACTCCAGTGATTAGTGCTCGCTTGCGTAGCGTCATACTTAAATCTTCCTGTAACGAATATGTGAACCTAAGATAGGTGCAGATTAAAGGGAAAATCCCACAAGTATTGGCTGGGGTTTAGGTTAATCAATTCCTAAGCTAACCTAAAATTTTAGTAATGGCTCTAGTTTAGTAGGCATAAATCTGTCTGTGGTTATAACAATGTTGACGCTTACGAAGCCTGATCAAAGAAAATTCTCTCATCGAGAGTATTTGTAAATCTCGATAGTTCTTGAAGGACAAGGAGACTGTCTCCAGAATCCCGAGGCAGATAAGTTAAATAGCTTGAGCAAGAGATAACCGCTGTTTTTTTGTTCCTTACCTCTAGACTCTCTTCCTAAGTCCTATCTACTTACCTCAGTGTCATTTAGCATAAGGCATAAAGCAAGACAGTGATCCTCTCCTCGTCCCCTTGGCAGCACCATTACCCAAGATGTTAAACAGTTCTCTTAGTAGAGAAGAGCCTTAGAAGGCTCAAATAAATAATTAAACTGTCTGCGTATCTCCATTCAATAAGCACCATTATTTTGGGGAAAGATAATCACACCAATTGTCTTCACAACTAGCAATAGATCTAGCCAGAAATTTCTGGAATTTACGTAGTAAACATCCATTTGTACGCGACGGTTATAGGGTATATCATTACGCCCTGACACTTGCCATAAACCAGTAATACCTGGTCTAATTGTTAGTACTTTATCCATGTGACGCCCATATTTGTGGATTTCCTCTGGCACTAAAGGTCTCGGTCCAACAACACTCATATCTCCCTTCAAAACATTCCAAAATTGAGGAAATTCATCAAGGCTAGTGAGCCGCAAAAATCTTCCGATCCACGTAATTCGAGGGTCTTTTTTGAGTTTAAAATTCTCCTCAAATTCTTCACGTAGAGCAGGTGATGTTGCGATCATATCTAATAAAATTTCGTCAGCATTATTGACCATAGTCCTGAATTTAATGCAGCCAAAAGGTTTATAATTTTTACCTACACGTTCCTGGATATAAAAAATTGGGCCAGGGGAACTAATAGCAATCAGCATTGCTAAGAGCAGGTAAATTGGCAGCAACAAAATCAGAACTGATAACGAAAAAATGACATCAAACAGCCGCTTGGCTAAATTTCCGTCTAAGCGATGTCGAGCTAGACCTATTTGTCCGCTGCGCGAAGCAGGTAGCTGAAAACCTCGCTTCACCAACACTTGCAACATCTTGACGGAGATAAGTTGGCTTTGAGCAGTCATCTTACTCCTTCACTTCACACACCACACGTCATGATCATAAAGCCACAAGAGGCTGGCTATGGTGAATAAGCCTCTGAACAACAACAAGTTGTTGAGACAAGCATGATACCAAACCCGCTTCTATCAATCCTTCTCAAGGAGTGAGCTTTTTTCTTCTATACTCCTCTACTTCCAGGAACTTTCCCAGCTTGCTCATGCTCAAATGCTCCATAGAGGGCAATCAACTAGATTGGGTATTAATTTTGTTTCCCCCTCTCTCAGGGAACCGTCGAGGGACTACCTGCTAGCAATGCCTCTCCTAATTGATCATATTTCCTCGACCTAGATAAAGACTTGTTCATTGGGGAACATTTCCGTAGGTAAAATCAACACTGGTATTCTCGATAGTATCGCTCTATAAAAGCCAAATAACGCTCACTAAATATTTTTGGAGAGAATCGGTCGGCGTTTAATCTGCTTGTTTCGGGACTAAACTCTCTTTTAACAGACTCAAAATAATTCACGGCTTCCCTCAGGGCTAATGAAGTTTGGTCTCTAAAAAATAGACCTGTAGCACGATCCGGATGTTGCCTAAATTCCCAAATAGTTTCGAGGGCTCCACCTGCGCCATAGGCAATTACAGGTGTACCGCAGGCCTGTGCTTCTACCAGAGCAATACCAAAATCTTCACAGGCAGCATATACAAAAGCTTGGGCTCTTGCCATATACTGTTCAACTACGGAATCTGGCTGAAACCCCAATATTTGCACATTGGCTCGAGCCAGTTTGCTGATTGTTGTCAACTCTGGTCCATCACCAATTACTACCAGCCGATGTCCAAGTTGATTGAAAGCTTCAACAATCAAATCGACTCGCTTGTAACTCACTAGCCTGGAAACTGTCAAATAAAAGTCTTCTTTTTGAACTTGGAAGGGGAATCTTTCAATATTGACTGGTGGGTAAATTACTTCTGCTTGACGCCTGTAGCAACGCCAGATGCGCTTTGCTGTGTGTTTAGAGTTAGCAATAAAGTGGTCTACTCGATTTGCCGAAATCGCATCCCACAGGCGCAACTGATGCAGGAAATAACGTGTGAGCCAACCCAGAGCCCCTCGCCCCATGGGACTACTGCGTAGGTAATCAAAAGTCAAGTCCCAGGCATAGCGCATGGGCGTATGGCAGTAGCAGATGTGTAATTGTTGTGGACTGGTGAGGACTCCCTTGGCAACAGCATGGGCAGAGGAAAGAATGACGTCATACTCACGTAAATCAAGCTGTTCAATCGCCAAGGGTAGCAGTGGCAGATACTTCTGGACGCCGCTACCTGCAAAGGGGAAATTTTGCAAGAAAGTTGTACCAATCTTGCTGCCAAACAAATAACTTTGAGGATTTGTCGATTCAAAATCAATTAGGGCATAAAGGTCGGCATCAATGTGCTTTAAAATTTCTTGAACCACTAGTTCAGAGCCACCAGTGGCTTTGGGGGTTAACCACTCATGAACCAAGGCATATTTCAACGACATTTATCCAGAATACTTCTCAGAGTAAGAGCTTACCCCAAGGTGAGGCACTAAGGATTTGATTGGCTCTGATGTTCCGATAAGAGCATGTTTGGGTCTACTCCTGTAGGATCTTCAGTCATTGCCTAAGGATGCTCTATACTACTCTGAGCAGTAAGAATCAAAGTCTGCCAGTAATTGCTCTTCAGGGGTAGTAGCTTTAAGAAGATCGTTCTTGGCTAGCTCTGCTGCTTCCCTGTCTTGCTTCTTGTATGCGGCGATGAAATCCTTTGTAGCTTGGCTGGTATCACGATACATTTTCACAAAACCTGTCTGATAGTATTTGAGCTTTTTGTCTTGGACTTCTACTGCCTCCATTTTTTGAGAAGCCTCTTCCATCGCCTCAGCTGCTTGGAGAGCTGCCTTGGGGTCTTTTGCCTGAGCACCTTTGGCATGAGATGTGACTTCATTTACTGCATCTCCTGCAATTTTATTTATTTTTGCACACTGAACAATCCTGCTTTCACTACAGCTAGCGCTCAACAAGCTCATGGCAGCAGTAATTTGCACCAAAAAAAAGTATCGCTTGGGAAAATGCATCAACCCTCTCCTAATGAGTTGTAAGCACTTTCGTTGTCGTAGCATATTCTCCCCATGCTGATTACCTTGATCTTTATGAAGCTGCACTATATTTTACCCCCTGTCTATCAACGCCCCCCCTTACTAAGGAGGGAATACATGAGGAAAGTCTGGGGACAAACAGACAGAGGGAGGGAAGAGGGGGAGGACAAGGGGGAATGAATGTATACAAAAATCTTTCCACACTTCCCCATCTCTGTTTCTCCCCTCATACTCCCCCCTGCCTCTGCAAGCTACCTCTGATCATCTTTCAATGTTGCCAGTGGCAGGTATAATGCCTCATATTAAAGGAATTAAACTCCTGCAATGAGCAATTGAGGGTCTCAGGACAGGAGATGCTATCTGTTGTTATTTTTTTGTTGTTATTTTGATGTGGTTGGACTAACAACTAACCAGAAAACAGCTAACAACCAATAACTCACAATTTCTTAACTATGTTTCTACTACTGACTCAAGTACTGCTGTGGCTACTAATTACATTCATTCTTTACAATCTTTTGACCAAAGTGATCCCGAAGCAATACTTTACTTTGCTTGGGGGTCTGTTTCTGTTTGCAGTCATTGTACTGGCGTTTTTCTTCCCTGATGATCCCCTTGTTTCGGCAGCATGGCGAGTTCTCTCTTTTCCCCTAACACCAGTAGGAGCTTGTATCTTGCTATTGGCTATTAGCATGCGCAATGGTCTTGAGAAATCCAAGAATTATATTTTGGCAGCACTACTGATTTTGCTGATCTCAAGTACACCTTTGGTTTCTAACCTATTGGTTCAAAGTGCTGAGATAGATGCCCTCAGTGCTGAACAAAGAAGGCAGTTGGCAATTCAGCGTGAGAGCCCTGGAACCCCACAAACTCAAGTAGCAGATGCTATTGTCTTGCTGGGACAGGGAACAACCCAGGCAAGGGTTCTACCAGATGGTCAGAGGCAAGTTCAACTAACAGAGAAAAGCGATCGCATCCTTCATACTGACCGCATCTTTCAGCAACAGCGAGCCTTGGGTGCTAACCCAATTATAATCGTCAGTGCTGGGCCTAGACCAGCTTGGCAAGGAAATGGCAGCCAGATTTCTGAGGCTAATGATATTGCTCAAGTGCTAACGCAATTGGGTGTTCCTCAAGACAGGATTGTACCTGAACCCTTTAGCCTCAACATGCACAGTAGTGCTGAACAGGTAAAGAGAATTTTGGAGGAGCGAGGACTAGTCAACGGTAGGATTTTTGTGGTCACTTCTGGTATAAATAGCCGTCGTTCCAGGTTAACTTTTGCCAATGTTGGTCTTACTGTTGTTCCTCAACCTACTGATTTTCAAGGATCTCAGTTAGCTGCTAGGCCAGAAACTACTGTAACTGCACAACCATTCCTAGGGTCGAATTTCTTACCTCCTATTCGGGTAGAATCTTTTGTGCCTAGTGTCGAAGCTTTGACAGTAACTACAAAAGTTTGGGAAGAGACTTTGATTCGGATTTACTACATCTTACGAGGCTGGACAGGGCAAGAGCCTTTGTAATTTTTGGCAACCCCCCTACACTTATTAATTGGTAAATAATCAGTAAGGCGATTGATCACACTTCTAGAAGTAGTTATGATCAATCGCCTTTTTCGTGTATGAGAACTCAATCGGTAGAGCTAATTTTTATACAAGCTCTTTCTTCGAATTTTGATTAGCTTTGAAATCTAAATCCGTACCTGGCTCCTGACATGCTGTCATCGTTTTAACATGTTCGAGTTCATCATCTCTGATTGCTACGAAGACATCATAGAGGTTATTGATTGTAGGGCGTCGTAGCTCTACTGCTTGAGCTGTTTGAAAGGCGTCAAACATGTAGATATCGCCTTCGCCGTAGTACTTGAGGGCAACTTCTGGTGCTGGCTGAGTTTTTAGTTCCTCCCCATGCTGTCTGACAAATTTGTCGTAAGTATGGTAAGCATGAGATTCTACTTCCTCCATAAATTGGTAAGCTGCCATCGGCGCTACAGCGTACACAACTACCAGAATCCAGAAGTATAAAGTGGCGCAGAAGTGAGCTAAGAAACGGTCAATCAAGTATTTGTCACCGCCTAGTGACTCCATAATCAGAAGGTGGTGCATCTCATTCCAGGATTCGGCAAAGTGAACCTTGAGCCAGTTGCATTTACGCCATAGCCCAACTGTTTCATAAAAATGCAGTACCGAAGTATAGGCAAAGTATGGAACGCGAGCAACTGTCTCTAGTACATAAAATCGCGGATAAGAACGATCCTTGTAAAGATTATCTAAGACAAAAACTAGAACGTTTACGAGGAATTTGATCATTTCCTGTCCTTGTAAATAAATACATTAATCGTGAGTTTAAATTCACGATTTTTGAGCTAATAAATCTGTCAACTTGTTCAGATAAACCGCAGTTATGTTGCCAGAGGTGTGATAATTCATCATTCATTCGCGACAACACTCAAATTGTTACACAAAGTTAAATCTTAATCCTGATAAAAATGTTACATTTTTAGATTTTGCGGGCAGTTTAATGATTAAATATTTATGCTTTTCTTGACAAAAATTACAGATATTAGTATCAAGTTTATCTTTTTTTAAATCTTTAACTAAACGAAAAAATAGTTTTTATTCATTCAAAATATATATTAAATTAGTTAGAATTTTAAGTGTTAATAAAGTCAAGAGTATAGTAAAATTAAGCCTTCATTTTTACAAAAAGTGTCAGGAGTATCAAAGTAAAGGGAACCATCGAGACTCATAGACAAATAGACCTTAGTTTTTTCTAAACGGTTGTGCATCTGCATGGCAATTTATGATCCTTTCTAGAAAGGAAGAGAACCCAAAACAGGTGGGGAATGGTTAATCAACAACTTCTCCCCATCTCACCCTCCAATAATTGCGGCTAAAGCATAGCTGTTAAGGTAGGTAGCAAGCCTATCCACAACTTTGCCAATTTGAGAAAATGCTAATTAGGTATAGAATCAACAGCATTTTCTCCAAGCAGAAAAAACTGTTACACTTATCTAATGGTTAACTCGCGTCTACAAAAACTGCTGGGTTACCTGCGCCCTTATTGGCGGCAGGCAGTGCTAGGTATTCTAGCCCTACTTATAGTTAATGCCTTTGGTGTCTACATTCCTCTACTGATTAGGGATAGTATTGACGAACTGCGTACAGCCTTCAACTCTGATCAGCTCTGGCGCTTGGCTTTGTTCATCCTCATCCTCGCCTCTTTGATGTGGGTAATTAGGATAACATCACGCATTTTGATCTTTGGGATTGGACGTAGAGTAGAATTTGACCTCAAGCAAAAGATTTTTCAGCATTTGCTGAGGTTAGATCCTTCTTACTTCTCTAAAAATACGTCAGGGGATTTGATCAATAGAGCCACTAGCGATGTTGATAATATCCGGCGTTTGTTGGGGTTTGCGGTTTTGAGTTTGGCAAATATAATCTTTGCCTACGGCTTGACGCTGCCGATTATGATTGCGATCAATTTACAGTTAACTCTGAGTGCGCTGGTAGTGTACCCGTTGATGCTAATTACTGTACAGTTATTCAGCAAGAAGTTGCGCTCTCAACAGCAGTCAGTTCAGGAAGAACTTTCTAACCTGAGTGAGTTGATTCAGGAAGATATGAGTGGTATATCCCTGATTAAGATTTATGCTCAGGAGGACAATGAACGCCGCGCCTTTCAAAACCTCAATGGAAAACTATTAAAGGCAAACCTCGATTTGGCGAGAACTCGGAATACACTATTTCCTGTCATTGAAGCTCTTGCCTCTGTTAGTTTACTAATCTTACTGTGCCTTGGTCCTGGAGCGATCACTTCTGGCAAACTGGATATTGGAGATTTTGTGGCACTGATTCTCTATGCAGAACGTCTAGTTTTCCCCACGGCGCTACTAGGTTTTACTATTACTACCTATCAACGGGGTGAAGTTAGTATTGATCGCATTGAGTCAATTCTGTTAACCAAACCCCAGATTCAAGATGCCCCAGATGCCATCAAACTACCTTTACCAGTTAAAGGTGAAATCACTGCTGTTAAACTAAGTTACACTTACCCCGGTTGCGCAAAACCGGCGCTCAAAGACCTGAATTTCACTATTAAAGCTGGTGAGAGGGTGGCGATTGTAGGCTCAATAGGTTCTGGCAAATCGACTCTTGCTAATGCATTACCTCGACTACTGGATATTGGCGCCAATCAGCTGTTTTTAGATGGCTGTGATGTTACTAAGCTCAAGGTGCAGGACTTACGCCAAGCAATTGCCTATGTTCCCCAAGATAGCTTCCTATTTAGCACCAGTATCAAGAATAATATTCGCTATGGCAATCCCTTATCTGAACAGTTAGAAGTAGAATCTGCTGCCAAGCAAGGGCAAATCCATCCAGAAATCCTTAAGTTTCCCAAGCAATATGAAACAATTGTGGGGGAAAGAGGAATTACTCTTTCTGGGGGACAACGACAACGCACAACTCTTGCGAGGGCGCTACTATTGGAAGCACCAATACTGATTCTTGATGATGCCCTTTCTAGTGTTGACAATCAGACAGCTACTCAGATTTTAGATAATCTCTCGGCAGGGTCTAAACACAAAACTGTGATTTTTATCTCCCACCAACTTTCGGCGGCTGCTACTGCTGATCGTATCTTGGTTATGGATGCTGGTAAAATCGTCCAAATCGGTACTCACCAAGAACTCTTGCAAAGTCCTGGGCTTTACCAGTTGCTTTGGAGGCAACATCAATTAGGGGAGGTTTTGAATTAGCTGGGATATGGAAGACTATCTGCAAGCGAGTGAGGTTATTGACTGTCAACATCCCTCAATTACTGGACTTGCCCAGAAAATCGCCTCACAGTATCAAACTCAAGAGGCGATCGCTAAAGCCTGTTTTGAGTGGGTTCGGGACGAAATTTACCATAGTTGTGATTATCAAATCAATCGTATAACCTGTTGTGCTTCTGAGGTACTTAAGCACAAAACTGGTTTGTGCTATGCCAAGAGCCACTTATTGGCAGCACTACTGCGGACAAACGGCATTCCAGTCGGTTTTTGCTATCAGCGATTGAGTATTGATGGGCTAGGTGCACCCTATAGTTTGCATGGTTTTAATGCAATTTACTTACCTGCAAGCGGTTGGTATCGCGTTGATGCTAGAGGTAATCGTCAGGGCATTAATGCTCAATTTACACCTCCTGTTGAGCAACTTGCTTATAAAATTCAAGTGCCGGGAGAAGCGGAGTTTGAGAATATTTGCTCTGAACCACTGCCAGTAGTAGTACAAGGGCTACAGGCTTATTCTTCCTTAGATGATCTAGGCTTCCAACTTCCAGACGTTTCCCTGGAGTCATTAGAACAGTATGGTCTGATTCTACGACATAAAGCTTAGGAATTTGAAGAGTGATCGGTTTGGAGGAGTTGAGTAAGTAATTTCTCGGGCTCAATTCCCAAATTTTTCAAAACTGAAATCACCTTTTTATCTTTTTGTCTAATTAGAGCTAGTAGTATATGCTTGGCAGTGATAAATTTTTCTCCTCGTTTATCAGCTTCTTGTAATGATAGCATCAGAGCCTTTTTCGCATTTGGAGTGAAGGGAGTTTCTTGATTATATAACTTGCTAGACCTGCTGATATATTTTACCTCAAACCGAGCACTTTCCAGATTGATCCCTTGGGAAGCAAAAACTTTGGCTACACAACCTTTGCCTTGCCTGATTAAACCTAGCAATAGTAATTCTGGAGAAACTACATAATAATCTAAATCACGACTTTCTTCTCTGGCTAAAATAACAACCTCAACTGCTTCTTCAGTAAAAAGCTCAAACATTTGACTTGACTTAAGATATAGCAATAAAAGACAAGAAAACAACAAGTAATTGTTGATGAAAAAAGTCTAATCCCCCCTGCATCTCCTTCAGCAAGGGGGATTTCCTTATTATTTAATTTGAAAGCACATTAGCTAATACCATTAGTGAGAGAGTACTCACCTACTAGAGTTAAGTTGGTGCCCCACTAGTCAAAACTCAGCTTTTGATTTTGGAAACTGCCTCTATCAATAGTCTTTAAGCTAGTTGCTTCAATCCCAAAATACAAGAGATATGGAACCAATTGCATGATTTCAACAATCCTTGATAGCTTTTGTAAAAGCTACACACTTGCTGTTAATTCCTGTTTTGAGAATAACATTATAAAGTTACCCTAACTTGTGGTTAAAGTTGTATTTATTTTAACGGAATAATTTAAACAAAACCTTCATCGTATTTTGCTAATTCCCAATGTTTTGCTTGTTTTATTTGATCTGGCTTTAAGTTACGAGTTTTCCGTAAATCAGCTCCTTCCAGATTACTTTCAAGAAAGTTAGCATTGTGTAAATCACTACCTCTGAAATCTACTCCTCTAAGATCTGCTCCTGCTAAGTTAGCTTGTGCCAAGTTAGTGTCTAGGAGACTTGCATCTTTAAGAATTGATAGTTGTAAATCTGCTCTTTGTAAGTGTGCAAAATCCAGTTTTACTTCTTGGAGGTTAGCTTCAGATAAATTTGCTCCTTCTAACTTAGAACACATTAGGTCAGCTTTTTCCAAATAGATCTTTTTCAAGTTAGCCTTGATGGCGTTAATCTCTCTTAGAGGAATATTATCCCGGTTCAAAAGTTGCATTGCATCAATGCGACTAGGACTCATTTCCTTACTTTCGGCATCCTCAATTACCTTCCAAGCTTCTCGGTGCTTGCGTGTTTTTTCTTCTCGATAACCTTTTTGGATATAGATAATCAGAGCTGACATAATACTGACACTACTGATAACTTCAAGGAATTGTGAGTCCTCCAGTCGCTTTGTAAAGTTTTCACCCCATGGTTGTGTTTCTACCTTAGCTTCAATATATGGTATTCCCACTAAAGCCAAAACTACCAAGGCTACTAGCACAAGAGTTGAGAGACCTTGATTTACCTCTTGGGGAAAGGGTTTAACCTTCATTTGTTTCGCTCCATGTAAGTCTAGTACTGAGATGAGATATAAGTGGTATCACAATATGATACCATAAACTCTGATATCATTTTATGATATCATTGCTAATGAAGGCACAAAAAGGATGAATTCATTTACTCTGGCAAATGCTTGAAGATGAAGATCACAGGACATTACAGGCAATTTTCGAGGATCCTGCCCGCTCTGATATTCCCTGGTCCAAGGTTAAAGATTTGTTAGAGAGTTTAGGAGGACTGGTTAAAGTACACAAGGATGATACTTGCGTTGCCCTAGGTGGAGAAATTGCCATTTTTTCCCGTCCTCGTAGTAGAAAACGAGTCAGACATCATAATTTAGTCAACCTGAGATTGTTATTAAGGAGAAGTAATTGTAAAGATGTTGATTAGCTATAAAGGTTACACGGGAAACATGGATGTAGATATAGAAGAAAATATTATTTATGGAGAAGTTATCGATATTAAAGATATCATTACCTTTGAAGGTAAGACCCCCCAAGAAGCTAAAAAAGACTTTGAGCGACGTGTTGACAGATATTTAGAATTTTGCAGAGACATTGGTCAGGAACCAGATAAGCCTTTTTCTGGCAAGATTCACTTGAGAACAACAGGGGAAAACCACCGGAAGATTTCCTTGGCTGCTGCTAAAACTGGCAAGAGTATTAATTCCTGGATAGATGAAGCCTTAAGTAGGGCAGCAGAAGAAACTTTAAGGGGTAATGATAACCAGGAAAGCAAGCTTACTAAATTTACAGAGAAAGACAAAGCAATTATCAAGGAACAGCTATTCAACGAGCAACGAAGTAGAGTTAACGATTTTTATGAGGGAATCAAATCTTTTCTTAAATATGATGATGAAGATACTCATCTAGAGGTAATGTGCAAACTTGAGCCTCTAATAACTGGAAATTCCAATCCTGAAAATGTGGAAACGAGCAGAGAATCTAAACCAAAAGTGGCTAATACTCATTAGTGTAAATTTTAGTTATTGCCCTCTGTCTCCATTTCCTTTTCCTCCTTTTACCATCTACTTGTTATCTTTATACAAACAAAGTTTTTTGCAGGAAACTAGTTTGGTCAGACTATTAAATGTAGTTCGGATAAAAAACTTTTTTTTATCCGAACTACTTTACAATTAAAAAAAACTTGAGCGTTATTTAGCTATATAACGATAAAAATTATCAAGACTTGAATATGAACCGTGATTTTATGCAATAAGTATAAACACTCAAAAATATATGTGCCAATTAAACAAGTGTACAGACCTGGCTGACAGAATTTTTGGCGGATGCGAAAGTCAACCCATAGTATAAGTTCAAAAAATTTTTTGTTGTTATCCTGATCGCCTGTTTTAAGGTAATTGTTGGCTTTAGAGCATGAACACATCAAATTTTAATGACTTATGATGTAAGGGAGTCTCAATAAAGTGCGAGATTTGGAGCAGAGGAGTGAGCAGAGGAATCAGAGGAATGGCAATCCACAATCAGGGGAGGCATTGGTGTATTGTTATAAGCAGACAATTATTTCGATATCAATTTCGGGGTGCAGCAAACAAAAATGACTTGGAAAGCACGCTAAAACTGATTGAGGCAGAAGATCGAGTTAGGGGCATTGTATCGGAAGAAAGTTTGGATTTCGCTTTTAAGTTATTTCTTAATCACAGAAAAAGCAGAGATGACTTTGCAGTTTTTTTAGATAATTTAAAGCAGCGGAGTATAGAAATACCGCCTGGTTATGAACCCAGTAGATCCGAACTTACTAACGAAAAAATTGATGAAGCAGATATCTCTTGGGGAATTAAAAATAAAGCAGACGCTTTGATCTTTGTTTATCCTGGTACAATTGCCAATTGGGAAAGAGAAGATATAGTAGCTTGGACATTGAATTCTTTCAAAAATCGTCTAGATTTGGAGAGGGATTTGAATCAATACTCTATACCTGATACTGAAGAGTTTACTGAAACTACTGTAGATACCACTGTTTCCCCAAATAATGATGCCCCAGAAGAGTACAACACTATAGAAGAAAATTCACAAAGTTATAACCCTCAGAAGATTAACAAGATTCGTTCATTTTTGAGAAACTTCGCTAAAAAGTTATTCAAACATTCTGTGAGTGCAGTCATCTCATTCAACGAGGGGAAAGGTGAGATCATAAGTTATAGAGTTGGTGCTTATTCTACTCTTTACTCTCAAGCAGAACCTTTGATCATTTCTACTTTCGTTCAAACTTCTATACCACAAGTAGGAAATTTCATACAAAAAACTACTAATACACAAAATCTATCTCAATTACCAAGGATAGATTTGCTGGTGGATATCAATAATCGCCAGGTTATCAATAGTAATGGTCTCCAACTAAAGATAAACAATAGTAAAAAAAGAGATCTTTTGATACCTGTTAATGAATTTTCTCGTATTAGTACAACAACACCAGAAAATTCATTAACTTCGACTCCGACTATTGAGAGAGACAATAGCCAATCTATAGCAAGCCAGCCAGCACTATCAGAGGTAACAGAAAACCTTGAACAATTTGAGCAATCTACTCTCCCAGAAACATTTGATATTGTTTCTATAACTGTAGAAAATTCTAATACTTTAATTTTCAATGACGAAACCACAAATGAATTAGAGGTTGTCTTGGAAAAAGAATCTGATTCTATGCCAGAAGAACAAACGAGTATAGAATTTAAGCAACAATCTAAGTCTAAATCACAAGAAGAAAACCTATCTGAAAATAACGATGCCTCTGCGAATGATTCGGAAAATAATTCTCAAAAATTAGAAGAAGATGTATCTATTAATAATGATAATAGCAACTTAGATATTCCCATAGAACCTGAGCCGAAAGAAGTCAATGAGGAGGAAAACCTAACTGAATCCGATTCAGATCCTAGCAAAGTTGATGATTCAATAACACCGGAAAAGTTGGTTATTATTGAGGCATCTAAATCTGAGAATAATGAAGAAGAAACGGACATGGAACCTGAGCAAGAGTCTTTTTATTTCTCAGAAAAAGAAGTTAATCTACCTGAAAATAACGATAACTCGGAATCAGAAGAAAAGATTATTGAAGTATCAGATGCTCCGGATAATGATGTTAATTTAGATGTAATTTATACTGATGATCAACTTGACTCTTCAATAATCAGAATTGAAGCTGAAGACTTACTCTTATCTAATTACCGAGTTGAAGAAAGACCAGAAATGGTTGCTTCAGATGGAAAAGTAATTACTTTATTACAACCTGGTGCCCCCGAAGATAGACCTTTAGTTGGAACAGCTTCTGTGCTAGTTGGTGACTTTATCAATGCACCGGGAACATACGATCTCAATATAGGATTCTATGATGAATTTGATGGCAATGGTCAACTACAAATACTCGTGGATGGGCTTTTAGTAGAGACAATTGAACTTGACAATAGCCCTGGCGATGGCATTGCTACAGCTAGGAACTTTAACACCCAGACTATTAGTGAGCTTAATTTAACAACTGGTAGTACAATCACAATACAAGGATTCGTTAATGATGAGGAATACGCCAGATTAGACTACATTGAATTAATCCCAACTTCTAGCTCTTTCGATAGTCAACACCCTGACTCATCTTGGCTCTAGATCGCAGATTCAAGAGTCATCTCTACCGATAATTTTGAACCCATCACCGTTTCTTGATTAGAGCCAGCCTGTTTAAACTGCATCTGGGTATTAGAAATCATCGAAAAACTAGAACTAAGTGGCATGATTTGATTCAGCGGCATCTTAACATTGCCTTGACCTTGAGCATCGTGGGAAGTTAAAGTTAAAATAGTACCAGAAGGCATGCCTGGTGGGTTCAATTCCTGTGGTTCTGCTTGTTGTTGCATACTCACCTCCAAGATAGCAACATCATCTTCAAAACTCACTAACTCATAGTGAGCAGTTTGATTTAGGTTCATACTGTTTAGATTGAGCAAATTAGAAACTCGCCACTTAGCTCCTATTCCTACTGCAGCTTCTGGAAGTGGATAGGAAAACTGCTCTAGGGAATTTGACATTTGCTTGAGCATTGGTTTAATGTTTTCGTCAATACCCTCAGGTACGACAAAATTACCTTGCTTAGTGCGCCCTCGGTTATCAGCTACAAAAGAGCCACCAAGACCAATAATCTGTTTAATTTGCTCTTGCATCGCCTTACTTACTTCTGGCGGCACATTATCATCAACTACCACATCTGCGTCAGTGCAAGAAGATTGATAGTGAATATCTCCATTGGCATCTATCTTGGTAACTATCGTTTCCATAGTCATCACCATTGTCGGTAAATTAACCCCAGACATAGGGTTATTTGCCAAAGACATTGCCATGTTCATCTTCATGGTCATGATGCTAGTCTGTTTGAGATTAACCTGAGGTTGAAAACGTAATTCTTGTCTAGGCTCAGCCCCAGAATCAAGCAGCTCCACTTCTGCCTCAACAGTGGCCGTAGGCTGTAGAGAATCATTAGTCAGCTGCGCAATTACGGATGGTGTTTGAGTAGTAATTGCTGCTGGTGCAGGTTTTAGTGTTCCTATTGCTAGGAGAAGACAAGTAGAACCAGTGAATAGGGTGTTTTTCATTAGATTTTATATGAGAAAAGCATTTACAGAGACTATCGCCGCTACCATGATGATACACTCATACAGTTTCAGTGTAAGGTTGATACATTCAGGCAAGTATAAGGAGATGGGGAGATGGGGGGGATGGTTAAAAGCATCTTTAGATCATTTTTTTAAGTTAATTAGATAATTTATTTCTGGGAGATATCTTATTACTTATTACTTATTACTTATTACTTTTTTCAAAGACTTACTTCTATAATCATACAAAGACTAAAATCGTGTTTCATATTCCAAAACAATTCTGCTATCATCGTCTAAGTTGGTGCTACCACGCAGCAGAAGATCCTCATCAACTCGATAGCGCAGATTGTACCGGAAAGGTCTAGGACTAGTCAATTCCTTAGAGACAGAGACAGAAAAACTACGACCAACATCAAGCCCTGCTTCTGCACTTAAACCTAGAGTGGAATTGCGTTCATCATCGTCACTAATTGTAGTCGGATAAAGACGAAACTCGCTCAAACCCAAAGCTTCGCCTATAAAATATCCTGCATTGCTTAGCAGTGCTGAACCGGCCAAGTTTGCTAAACCGAGTGTGGTTTCTCCTCTACCTAAAGTCTCCACAAAACCGCCCCCTAGGAGTGCAGCAATTTCTGTTTCGTTACGGGCAGGAGTGCTGGTAAGTTTGAGGGCATCAGTGGAATTCCCAGCTAAGGATTCAACAAGTGCACTTGCCTTGCCTTGAACGTTTGCTTGCACGCGAACAGTTTGTACACTATCAAAGCTAGTTGGTTCTAAATCGCTAATCTCAGCTGAAAAGTCAGAGGGAGTTTGATTACGTCTTGTTGTCTCTGTCACTGACGCTAGTAACCGCACATCCAATTGAGGATCTAATCCTTGATTGGGGAAAAATTGTGCGGTATTTTCGTAGCGTCTATCTAAGCGTAACTGAGTAGTAAATAGGTTGACTCGGCCACGTTTTAAGTCAATTCTTCCCCTAGGTTTGATTTGATTAGGATCCATGGAACCATCAAGGGTTAGCCTACCACTAGCAAGAAAATTAAATAATGGAGCATATCTAATTTCGATGTCTTCAAGCAGATTTAGGTTTAAATTACTGAACTCTACTGGCTTAATACTCTCAGCTTCATCCTCATTTTCAGATTCACCTCTGCTAGGTTGACTCTGGCTGATGCCAGCAGCAGCACCTGCCAGCGATACTCGACCATCAAACAGATCTACATTACCACTAATTATTGGAGCAACAGCAGTGCCTCCTACCTCAACTTCGCCTTTGACACTACCTTTGTAAAGTCCTTTTAGATTTAGTGCCAGTTGACCAATATTGACACTTAAGGGATTTTCTTGGCGTGCAGGTTTGAATATGGGGATAGTTCCTTCTGCATTGACGATACCATCACTAAATTTACCCTCTAACTTTTTGACGTCAATACTGTCAAGGTTAAACAGGACTTTTCCGTTAATATTTTCTAGAGGCTCTCCCTGAAGTACAGAAGCTTCAATCGTGGCATTTTCGATTTCAGCGCTTCCTTGAGCAATAATGTTTGTCGGTAGATTGACATTTTGATCGAAACTTCCTTGAATATCGAGGTCTACTTTACCAGTTCCACCCTTCCAGCTAATCTGATTTCTGCTAAGTACGTTTAATAAAGCCAATCCCTCATTTTCGACATTGATTTTAAGGTTTAGTTGATCATTCTCAGGTTTTACAGTTGCTACAGGTATTTTGTAGGGAAGGCTACCAGAAACTTTCAGGGGATCAGAATCTTCATCGAGGAAACTTGCGGCAGAGAAATCCAGGCGAGCATCAGTATAGTTAAAACTTCCTTGGGCTATCTTAATTGGCGTTTGGTTGAGAGTAGCATCACTAATATTTATCTCTCCTCTAGCTTGGGGATTGTTAATGCTGCCGGAAATAGTTGCTGAGGCATTAACCCAGCCACCAAAGACAATTGCTGGCGGTAAGTCAACAAATTCTTTAACAAACTGTTGAACATAGATAACAGGTATCTTATCTATCTTAAGTTGACCTGATTGCTCTTCCCCTCCAATCGTACCGACAAAGGTAGCTTTACTCTCCTCAGATTGAAAACGCAGTATGTCTAAAGTGAGGATGCTTTCTTGTAACTCGCCTTGGGCTGTGACATTTGTGGCACTATAAGAACCCCATTGCCAGTCTTCACCCTCTAAATTAAACTCAGCACTAATAGCAGTATCCGGCTTACTTTCAACAGTAACCTCACCACTAAATTTACCTTTGGCTTGAGCAAGATCCGGTAAGGGAGAAGCTGCCTCACGTTGTTGTTGCTGTTGAGCTAAAAGTACCTCTATTTCTGAAAAACGCTGCAACTGATTTTGCAGGGGTGCTTGGGGCATTCCTACTGGTTCAACATTGAGATCCAAATTTTTATCGAATTTAGGAAATAGAGAATCCCTTGTTATGTCGTTAAGATCAAATATTTGTAAGGCAGTGAGGATGTCTTGAAGTTCTCCCTTGCCCTGGGAATTATTTTCATCTTTAGGAACTTTGAGTGTGGCTTTAAATTCTGGACCAGTGGGTGTGGGAGTTAGGTTAGCAGAGAGTTGGTATTGATACTCACCTTTTTGGAAGTTACCGTCTTCAAGTATAAAAGTTCCATCACTATATTGAATCGAACCAGTAAATTGATCTTCTTTTCCTTCACCTCTGAGGGAACCAAAAATAGGATTAGCGATCGCTACTTTACCAGAAATATCAAAGGTATCAAGTTCAACTTCCAACTCACCTGAGAGACTCCCCTCCAGTCTTTGGGAGGCTAATTCAGCTGGTAGGGGAGCAAAATCTTTGAGCATGGCAATGGGGAAGTTATCGGCATTAACTATTAGTTTTTCTCCTTGCCGAGAACCTTCAGCTTTAATTGGCAGTTGTTCAGTTTGCCCAGACTCCTTAGAAACGACAGACTCTTGTAATGCAATCAAAAACGAATCTGGTTGATAGTCTGGTGTTAGTGCTAGTTGAATCTGGTCATTGTTACCCGATAACTTTAAGGAAGCTCCTTCTCCTGCAACTGCACTCACCTCACCTGTTAGCAGGGAGTCAAATTCTATCTTCGCAACGCTAAAGTTTTGCAGAGCTAGAGTTCCGTTAACCTGAGGGGCTTTGATTGTACCAACAAGACTACCATTAAAATTAGCTTTCCCAGCGATATCGACATTACTTGCAGCAGTCGGTAGGGGAAGAGGTAGTTTCTCTAAATCAAAGTCATTTGCCTCAATATCCAGGTCAAAATCACCAATTGCTTCTGTAAAATTCTGTTTTTCTAAAGCAGCTAAGTTGACATCAATAAAGCCACTAGCTAATAATCCCTGAGCTTGTGCCTTTTGAATTTCTATACCTTCACCATTCCAGACAAACGAGGTATCAAGCTGGCGATCAAGTAGAGAAATACCTTCACTGAAATTAAGTTTACCATTGGCACGCAATGATTTACCCAGAGCAACTGGTGTCAAATTACCGAGTTTACCAGCAACCTCAACAGAACCATTTACATTACCTTGTAACTGTTGAGAAAAACTTCCCAAATTAATACCAACTGGTTTAATAACTGCCTGTAAATTACCATCATTCAAGTTCACACTATTGGCTTCGACAATACCAACGGGCATCTTCAAACTGCCGCTACCATTAGCATTAATCATCTCTAGGGGCGCACGCTCTTGCCATCCCACTAGACTTCCTGAAAGATTAAAGATACCCTCTAAAGCACCAGAAAACTCCGGAGGCAGTTGGGGTAATAACTTCCCCAGTTTGACATCTTCTGCCTTTACATTTGCCCGCCAATTACCGTCTGCTACTACCAGATTTGAGGCTTGGACAGTACCATCAGCCAACTTGAGAGTACCACTGCCATTTCCAGTAATACCCTGAAGTGATAATTGCTCGAGATTTAACGCTAATTGAAATTGACCATTGAGAGGTACTTGTAACTGAGGCGGCACTTCAATTAAACGTCCTAGCTGCAATCCATCTGCCTGCACTAGTGCAGAAGCAAGACTATTATTAAAATCTACATTAGTGACAGTAACAAGACCACCAGCAAGATTCATATTACCAGCACCTTTGGCACTAATCGATTCTGGTGCGAAGGAATCGAGACTCCCCGAGACATTAAATAAACCATTGAAACGTCCCTGCAATTGTTGAGGTAGGGGGGTTTTACTAAAATCTTTAATTACTTCTGCCACAGAAATATTAGTAGCTCTTACTAATCCTTGCCAACGACCATTTTCTACTACGATATTCTCAGCCCTAACTAAACCATCTGCCAACTTGAGACTAGCAGCAGCATTGGCACGGAGATTATTGAGGTTTTCAAGAGAAGTCGAAATACTTGTGCTTCCGGAAACTAAACCCACAGTAACTGGCAGTTTCAGATTATAGCTGCTAGCGATCGCCTCTGCTGGTACATCAGTTGCCTGGAAGTCAAATAACGCCTTCCCATTGGAACCTAGTTTCACTTCACCCTCGCCTGTCACTATCCCGCCAGCTTTAGGTTTTGCCCGCAAATTATTAACAGCTAGGGTTAAGGTAGAGGAGGGAAGACTAAAGTCAGCGTTAATCTGATTAAAGCTAACTTTATCAATTTGGGCTGGTTTGGTGGTAGCTACTTGACCATTAACTATGGGATTATTGAGAGCTCCAGTTACCTTTAAAGCCGCCTGCACCTCTGCTGAAGCTTCTACAGGTAAGTTTTTAAAATCAAAAGTCTGCAAAACCTGCTTGAGTGTCACAGTTTTAGTCTGCGCCGACAGATTGAAACCAGACTGCAAATCAACTATTCCTTGAGCTTGAGCCCTAACTTGACCAAAAAGGGTGGTAATATTTTCTAACTGAATTTGTGTCCCTTGCAAGCGTAACCTTCCCCTGGTTTTGGCAAAAGGCTTGGGCAACTGTGGCACTCGCGCCGCTACATCTTTAAGTGTTAAATCTCCTACAAACTGCGGCAATTGCTCTGGTTTAATCGCCACTTCCAGATTACCGCCGACTTGACCGCTTTGGAGTTTTATGGGAGCTTGGACTAATTGACCATTTGGGAGTTTTATAGGAGCCTGGGCTAATTGAGCAACCTCGGCTATATTCAGCTCACTTACTGAAATTGCTAAATTTGTCTGTGCAGGCTGAAGGCTACTTTCGCCTTTTAACTCGAGATTACCCCCACCAATTAAGTTTGCCAAGAAATCGTAACGAAACAGCTGGTTATTGTATAAGAGACTAACTTTACCAGAAGAAACATCAGCCTCTACTGGTGCCAGAAGATTTCCTTGTATTCCCCTTGCCACCAGTGAAACTTTAGCATCACGAACCCTTACTACTTGTAAATCTACCTTAAGCCAGCCCTGCGGTTGAGGCTCAATTCTCGTTGAAATCCACCCGCCTTCCTCATCCTGTTCAATATAGGCATTAGGTTTAACTAAAGTGACATCTAATTCTAGGGTACGGTTAAATAAAAGTTTAATCGGGTTATAGGTTACATCCAACGCTTCTATAGAAGCCCTATCAGGATCAGTAGGTGTTGGTGGCAGTGCCGAAGAACCAAACCGTATACTATTGAGGGAAAAGCCTTCTACTTGTCCCAGTTGTAAATCTCGATTTAAAATATTTTCTACATTTTGCTCTACCATGGGAGCAAGTTTTCTGTTGATAAAGAGCCACGCCCCAGTCAAACCTGCCCCCGCACCCGAGAGCAAAAATACTCCTAGCCCTAGCCATAAGCGCTTTTGCCATTTACGCCGTGGAGTGTTAAGGGAACCAGATTTTGACTGATTACTTGCCTTTGGCTCTGGTTGTTGATCACAATTGCGGGCATTTCTGATCATTATTTAGTCAATCCTGAGGCTACGGGCAGATTTGGTCACAGTTGCAGCGATGCTAGTTGTTGCGATTGAGATCGACTTGATAAGAGTTTATTTCCTAAACAAATGTTATATCTTTTATTCGCATTGTGGCATTGTCCTCAGGACAGAAATTGCTTTCTCTGAAGATTTACAGGAGATACAGCAGTTACAGCTTACCTTCTGTATCTCCTGCATAGGGCTTGCTGAATTAATGTAAATGGTATGCAAGACAAGGATTTTGAACTTTTTTGAGGCTTATAAGTGCAAGACTATAGCATTTAGAGGCTTAAAATCCTTGCACTTTTAAATTGTCTAGATTATTCTAAGTTTTTCTCCTGACTCGGAGTCTCAGAGTCTCCTCACCAAAAAACTTTTTCAACAAACCCTACATATGGTGTGTTTTTCCTTTAAAGGCACAACAGCTCAATCGTCGTAGCTGAAATTCAAGACTACAAACTCGTCGGAGGAACCTGGTGCATTGCAAAATACTTCCTTTCTACTTGAACGCTCGTCTCTCATACAAGTAAACTGTCCCTTAAAGGCTTCCAAATTATTCTTGAATTTACCAGGATCGATTTTAAGTTGATCTCGAAACTGATTCCAGGCGACATCAACAATTTTGTCACCGCATACCATCTCTACTTCTCCGCCTTCAACATCAATGTCGCCGAATTCTACTTCAAACTCTGCATCTTCAATTTCAACAACTTTACAGGTTTCCATTTTGGCGCGACTACCGCAAGCGCTAGTTAGCACCATATTTGCGATCAAAACACCACTAATAGCAATAATATAAGTTGACTTTCTCACAATAGACCTCTTGCCAAAATACCTAGTGATTAGCAGATTTAGCGTAGGAGTAAATTACCAAATTCTGAGCTTCCTTATAGTGAAGTAATTGTCAATCTAACGAAATGGTGGTGCATACATTAAACCACCTTTTTCCCAAATCTCGTTTTGACCACGCTCCAAATTGAAGGGAGTTTTGGCACCGAGATTACGATCATAAATTTCACCGTAGTTACCCACTTTCTTAATTGCTTGTGCCATAAAGTCTTTACTGAGACCTAACTGTTCACCCAAATCTTCCTCTGTACCCAGAAAGCGTTTAACTACTGGATCCTTGCTACTGAGAAACTGATCGATATTTTGAGAATTGATACCGAGTTCTTCAGCTTCAATCAAACCATATATAACCCACTTAACGGTATCAAACCACTTTGAATCCCCCTGTTTAACTGCTGGTGCTAGAGGCTCTTTAGACATCACCGCCTCAAGGATGATATGTTGATCTGGTTGAGGTAGTACACTGCGGCGAGAAACTAGCTGAGAACGATCAGTCGTGACTCCTTCGCAGCGCTCTTGCTCATAGGCAGCAAAAGTAGCATTGACTTCTTCAAAGACAAGCGGTGTATATTCAATACCCAGCTTACTCATTTGGTCTGCTAGATTTTGTTCAGTTGTAGTTCCTGTCTGCACACAGATTGATTTATTTTGCAAATCTTGCAAATCGGTGATGCCAGAGGCTGTTTTCACCATCATTGCCTGACCGTCGTAAAATACAGTAGGTGCGAATTCTAGACCTGCTGAAGTATCGCGCTTGATTGTCCAAGTGGTATTGCGACTGAGGATATCTACCTCCCCTGAGAGCAATGCTGCAAATCTTTCCTTGGCATTAAGGTTGCGAAATTCTACTGCCTCTGGGTTATTAAATATAGCAGCAGCGATCGCACGGCAGATATCTACGTCTAGTCCAGAATATTTGCCCTGTTGATTGACATAGCTAAACCCTGGTAATTCTCCACTAACACCGCAAAGGAGTGTGCCGCGCTCTTTAACTTTATTTAAAAGACTCGAACTTTGGGCAGTGCTACCTGCCGGAGTAGAGTTGCCATTGGAAAGGCTTCTACAAGCTGCTAGAGGAGTAGTCAGCAGCATCAATACTAGCAGCAGTGAACTGGATTTACGCATGACTTTCTTCGTATTTTCTTATTTACCAAAAACTATCGCTGTTAAGCCTCTCAATCGAGTGCTTCTGATCGAACTTGATACCTGACCCAGATAATGGTATAATTCGAAGTAGACTTAATAAAATTTTGATTACCACATAAGATAAAAAAAATAGAAAAATAATTTAACTGAAACCTTTGTCTATTAAGAGTTTCAGAAGCTGGTGTTAAGCAACTAGCCCTTAACTGTGTGTTTGTAAATTGAACATACAGTGTCTATTCTAGTGTTTTCTTAAGGTACTTTCCGAGTAAGACTTCTAGAAGCATCTCTGGTAGATAGGAAGTCGGTTGGGTTTGCCTGATAGGAATATCTTAGCCGAGTAACCCAAAACTCAGCTGCTCAATAGTATCTCTAGTCAAGAATAGGCTTTTCATGACAATTGGCCATGAAATTAAATTTTTACAATTATTTAACCATTGGGATAATTCCGAAAATGGCAGCAAACAATACTAGTGGCTTTCTTAAACACCACTACAGCAGAGGTATTAGGTTGAGCAGATTTTAGAAGATATTCATTTTTAGTTTTGACTAACGACTGCAAAACCTGAGAATATCCGCTGATTTAGATGGGGCATTGCTCAAGCAAGCTGCCAAGACTCAGTTTTCTCAAAGAGTCTGTTAATACACTCTTGCCTTGGCTAATAGCGCTGTTGAGCTAAATCTCGGATTAAGGATAATCGATTATGAAGATAGTCGCTTAAGATATGGGTTTGCTCATGGTTGAGAGTTTGATCTTGCTGGAGTTGGTTTAGTAGACACTGCACCAAGCTAGTATCATCTAGCTTGAGCAGAACATTTGCTTGAGTCTTTTCGATTAAAGACCATAATTGACGCAGCATTGCGGGAGTCATAACACATCTCCTTACTGGATAAACACTCTTACACAGCAGTGAAACTGGTCAACTGCTCTGTAAAAACTTCATGGTCATCAGTTTAACTACAGATCTTAAGAATTGCTTAAGAATTGATCCATCCTTCTTACGATAACTGATTTAAGGATCCCATGGGGAGAATCTGACGAGATTGAAACAAGAGTTACCAGAAACTGAAACAAGAATAATCAAACCTTTAACAAAAGGATCAATGACTTGACTTAGGGCTTAAGTTGAGTTAAGAAAAACTAGTGCAGTGCTAAGAATTGTGTATGCCGCATTTATCTATATATTTAGCTTATCTGGCTGCGATGCTCTTTGGTGTTCTTAAGGTTTTTCCCTAAAAACTTAAGGATAGTCCCCTGCTTTTCCTGTTAAGCAGATGGAGAATAGCGGATTTGAACCGCTGACCTCTGCGGTGCGATCGCAGCGCTCTACCAACTGAGCTAATTCCCCTGAAATTAACAATTATTCTAGCACTCGCACTCATCGATATCTATACACCGACTTTTTGATAGCTGCCTGAGAGTTTGTTGATATGCCATAACTGAAGCAGGCAGTTTTGACTCCACGTAGCGAATGGTGATGATGCTAGACTTAGAACGATTTTTTGAAGCTTGTAACCCTGGCACAACAATAGATATGGGAAAGGCTGAGCATCAGAGGTACTATATTGATTTTGCCACTGTGCGAGGTAGCAAGGCGATTAAGACACTAAAGCGAACTATCAGCCGTTTATTGCCTAATAAATCCACCTGTCAGTTATTTACCGGACATATTGGCTGCGGTAAGTCTACGGAGTTATTGTGCCTCAAAGCTGAGTTGGAAGCAGAGGGATTTCATGTCGTCTACTTCCAGGCTACAGAAGACTTGGATGTGGCAGATGTTGATCTTACCGATATTTTACTAGCGATCGCTCATCAGGTTAGTGAAAGTTTAGAGAAGAGTAAAGT
Organism: Symploca sp. SIO3C6; assembly: GCA_010692425.1. Classification (GTDB taxonomy): domain Bacteria; phylum Cyanobacteriota; class Cyanobacteriia; order Cyanobacteriales; family Coleofasciculaceae; genus SIO3C6. The sequence goes on from JAAHHJ010000001.1 coordinate 594,539, forward strand.
CGAGCTGCAACCCAAGGGTTTCCAGGCTTTCTTGAAAAAAACTGGAGAGTTTTTACAGACTCCCATAGAACTAAGTGCAGAAACTGAGTTGGCAGGAATTGGTATTAAGGGGAGTACGGAAAAAGGAGTAGAATTTTCTCTGCCTGTGGGCATTGGTAAAATTACGGCGAAAGCGAAAAATAGCCCGCAGACACGCTCTAAGCTCAGGCAGTACCTTGAACCACAAACTACTCAGATTCTGAAGTGTATTAATGAAGAAATTCTCAAGGTTGCCACAGAGCAGTTAAAACAGCGTGGTCAAAAAGGACTTGTGGTGATTGTTGATAACCTGGATCGAATTGAAAACAAAAAAGGTTCATCATCGAGTAAGTTACTACCAGAATACCTTTTTGTTGACCGGGGAGAACAACTCAGTCAGTTAAATTGCCATGTAGTTTACACTGTACCACTGTCGTTGTTTTTCTCCAATGAGCGGGAAGCACTGAAAAATCGCCTAGGGCATGGTGAAAGCCCAATGGTGTTGCCGATGGTGCCAGTACAATTACGAGATGGTAGTGAATGTGCTGAAGGAATAACTCTGCTAAGGCAGATGGCGTTAGCTAGAGCTTTTCCAGACGCTGAGCCTGAGGAGCGCCTCAGTTATGTGAGAGAGGTTTTTGACAGCCTGGAAACCTTAGACAGACTTTGTCGTATCAGTGGTGGTCATGTGCGAAACTTTTTGGGGATGCTCTATGGGTGTCTTCGGGAAGAGGATCCGCCTATTTCTCGTTCTGTTTTGGAAAGAGCAATTCGGAAAGAGAGAGATGGCTTGCTATTGGCAATTGATGAGCAGGAGTGGGAGTTGCTGTTTCAGGTGGTGAAAGAGCAAAAAGTTAAAGGGGATATAGAATACCAAACTTTATTACGAAGTCTGTTTGTATTTGAATACCTTGATGAGCAAGGGAGCTGGTTTTGTTTAAACCCGCTTTTGTTTGAAACGGAAAGGTATAAGTCGTGGGCAAGTAATAAGTAATAAGTAATAAGTAATGAGTAATAAGTGATAAGTGATAAGTAATAAGTGATTATCCTCAATACCACACACTCTATTATCAAGAAGTGCAAATATGAATGATTCATACAGAGCGGAAGATGTTGTTTCTGAAAATGAACGCTCACTGAATACTTTAGTGCGATCGCTAACTCGATTTCAAGGTAGATTTTCCTTGATTCTGGTGCGTTGTAATTATGCCAGTTTGCGAGATAGGATTCTGCAACAGGTGCGTGAGCGGTGCAGTATTCAGATTCGAGATTTAATTCTCTTGGAGTCTGCTAAGACTCTTTATACTACTATTGTTAATGAGTTTGGGGAGCAGCCTACTGATGCTTTGATGGTTTTGGGTTTAGAGTCGGTGGTTGCTCTTGATGATTTGTTGGCTGCTACTAATAAGGTGCGAGACCAATTTAGTAGTTTTCCTTTTCCGGTGGTGTTGTGGGTGACGGATGGGGTTTTTAAAAAACTGGTGCGGGTGGCACCGGATTTTAGAAGTTGGGCTGGTCCTCCCCTTCAATTTATGCTTCCTGATGAGGAATTGACAGGTTTATTACGCCAACAGGCAGAGCAAGTTTTTGCTGATGAGTCTAGCTTTAGGTTAGAGGGTGATGAACTTGAAGCTATTGAGCAGGATTTGCAGAGTAGGGGACAAGAATTAGACTCGGAATTGAAGGCTAGTCTGGCTTTTATGAGGGGTTTGATTCATGAGAGATGTAATCAGCTTGATGCTGCTCTTGACTGTTATCAGCACAGTTTAGCTTTTTGGCAGCAAAATAGCCATTTACATCAACAGGGTTTAGTTTTACTACATCTTGGCTTAGTTTACTACCGTAAGAGCGAACAAAATTGGCAGGAAAGTCGGAATTATCTACAGCGATGTCTTGATATTTTTGAGGGGGCGCAACGTTCAGATTTAGTCGCAAAATATATTAGTCAACTTAGTAAGGTGCTGCGAGGCTTAGAAGATTGGGAATCTTTACACAACCTTACCCAAAAAGCTCTGGCACTACACCAAAATCGCGGCTCTCCAAGTCAGTTAGCTGAGGATTATGGGTTTTTGGCAGAGGTTGCCCTCAGAAATAATCGCTGGCAGGAAGCGAATCAATCGGCGAAACAAGCACTGGAAATTTTAGATAACAGTCCCGATACTAAGCACCATAATTGTGGTTTATATCATTTAATTTTAGCAAAGTCACAGCAAGAACTAGATGAAATCCAAAATGCTATCAGCAATTTAGAGAAAGCCAGAAATAAAAGTCAGCCTCATCAAGATCTAAACCTTTATCTTGAGATACTAGAAAAATTGCGATCGCTCTATTTTGAGCAAGGTAAGTATCGAGAAGCGTTTTACCTTAAGTTAGAGCAACAGGAAGTTGAGAGTCAGTATGGTTTGCGGGCTTTCATTGGCGCAGGGCGTTTGCAGCCAGCAGTTGTGAGTAGGGGAGAGTGGGGGAAGGGGAGAGGGGGAGAAGGAATAGTGGGGAGTTTGGGTAGCTCTGCACTAAGTCGGGTAACTGCCGAAGAGCAAGTAGAGATAGCCAAGGATACTGTAGCAGTTTGGGGACGGCAGCAGGATATCGAGCGCCTGATTGACAGAGTTAACCGTGCTGATTGCAAGCTGACGGTGATTTATGGGCAGTCGGGGGTAGGGAAAAGCTCGATTTTGCAGGCAGGGTTAGTACCAGCGCTGGAAGTTAACTATTTTGAAGGGCGTGATACTGTGCCTGTCTTTGTCGATGTCTATACAGATTGGGTTGAGGAATTGGGCAATGGTTTAGGCATCATTGATTCCACGGCGAATGAACACTCAGTTATAAAACCTCAGTTAAACCTGCAAACCATTCTGGAACAATTGCGCCAAAATGAACATCGCCATCTCTTTACGGTGCTAATTTTTGACCAGTTTGAGGAGTTTTTCTTCATTTACAAAGACCAAGCCAGCAGACAACCTTTTTATGAGTTTTTTGGCAAGTGTTTGGAGATTACTTATGTGAAGATTATCCTATCACTGCGGGAAGATTATCTCCATTACTTATTAGAGTGCGCTCGAACAACGAAGTTGCCAATCATTGATAGCGATATTCTCAGTAAAAATATCATTTATCACTTGGGTAATTTGTCGCAGGAGGATGCCAAATCTGTTATCCAAAGCTTAACGGAGCGTTCTCAATTTTACTTAGAACCGGCTTTAGTGGATGAATTAGTTAAGGATTTGGCGGGAGAAGTGGGAGAAGTGCGTCCAATTGAGTTACAGATAGTGGGGGCACAACTGCAAACAGAGAGAATTACGACACTGGAGCAATATCAGGAGCGTGGTTCTAAGGAAGAACTGGTTGAGGTATTTTTAGAAGAAGTCGTTAAAGATTGTGGTTCTGAAAATGAGAAGATTGCCACACTAGTTTTGTATTTATTAACTGATGAAAATAATACTCGTCCACTGAAAACTCGTGCTGATTTGGAATTGGAGCTAGAAGTCACAGATGAGAAACTAGACTTGGTTTTAGAAATTTTAGTGAAATCAAGGTTAGTGCTGAAGGTGCAAGCATTTCCAGCTGAGAGTTATCAATTGGTTCATGATTATCTAGTATCTTTTATTCGTACACAAAATCCGGAATCAGCGCGACTAATTGCAGAGCTAGAGAGGGAAAGAGAGCAACGCCGGATTAGCGAAGCGAAAATGAATCAGGTTTTGCAAGAGAAGCTGCTCAATTCAGAGCTGATCAATCTGGTTTTATCCTCAGCACAGAATAGAGAGCTGGATCGAGTCTTATCAGCTTTAAAAGCAGGAATTAAACTGAAGCAGTCAATAGAAGAAATTCATGAAGAAACTCAGCTAAGTGTTGTGACTGAGTTAAATAATGCAGTTTACGGAGTCAGAGAACTCAATCGCTTAGAAGGGCATAGTGGTAGTGTTACGAGCGTTAGTTTCAATTCCAACGGTAAGTTAATAGTTTCCGGGAGTGAAGACAAAACAGTCAAACTTTGGAATATTGAGGGCAGTTTACTGGCAAGCTTAGAAGGGCATAATGGTAGTGTCACGAGTGTTAGTTTCAGTCCTGACGGTAAGTTGCTAGCTTCAGGAAGTAAAGATAAAACTGTTAAACTTTGGAATATTGATGGTAGTTTACTAGCAACTCTGGAAAGTCATACAGGTAGTGTTACATTTGTAATTTTTAGCCCCGACGGTAAGTTGCTAGCTTCAGGGAGCGAAGATAAAACTGTCAAACTTTGGAACTACGATGGCACTTTAATTAAAACTCTTAAAGATCACAAGGGAAGTGTTAAAAGTATTAGCTTCAGCCCCGACGGTAAGTTGCTAGCTTCAGCAGATACAAGTGACACAGTTATAATTTGGAGCCACAAGGGCGAAAAGCTTAGAACTATCGATGACTATGGTGTTATCAGTGTGAGTTTAGCGGTTGATGCTCAAAATATTATTCTGGCTAATAAATATTACTTGCTGAAGTTTTTCGATATTAATGATAATCTAATCAAGAAAAAGCGTTTATCAACTAGATACTTTTCTTCAAAAATAACCGCCCTTAGTTTTAGTAGTGATAAAAAAATAGTCTCTTTTGTAGAGAATAACTTTCGTTTATCCACAAAAAAAACAGTAATTATAAATAAGAGTCGAAATTGGGAATTGAGGAACTTAGATTATGCTCTAAAAGAGTTAGATGGACACGGTGATAGTGTCAACTACCTAAGTTTTAGTTTCGATGGCAAGCTACTAGCTTCGGCTAGTAAGGATAATACAGTGAGAATCTGGAACATCTCTAGTAATTTTTTTTACTTTACTAGAGATAATGAGAATAAGTTCACAAAGGTGAAATTTAGTTTTGATGGCAAGACTATTGCAGCTGGCAATTACCAAGAAATTAAATTATTGAGTCGTGGTGGAACCATGTCTAGAACTATTCAGGGAAATGGCTCAGTTATGAGTTTAAGTCCTGACGCTAAAACTGTTGTTACTGGCAGTGTTGATAATGTTGTGAAGTTCTGGAATACTGACAGCGAAAAAATCAGAACTTTGCCTGTGCTTAGTAATAGTGTTAACAAAATTAAGGTTAGCCCTGATGGCAAGACTATTGCTACTGCTGATAGGGACAACATAGTACAAATATGGAGAATTTACGGTACTCTCATCAACACCTTAGAAAGTCATATTAACAATATTCAAAGCCTTACTTTCAGTCATGACAGTTCAATAATTGCCATTATTGGCAATAACAATGAAGTAAAACTATGGAGAATTGACGGAACACTGATTAACAGTTTTACTGGGCATACTGAGAGCTGCGAATTTCTTAGTTTCAGTCCTGATAGCTCAATTATTGCTACTATTGGTGATGATAACTTAGTTAAGCTTTGGAAGAGTGACGGTACTCTTATCAAGACCTTAATTGGTCATGCTGATATGGTAGAAAGTATCAATTTCAGCTTTGATGGTCAAATTCTTGCCTCTGTTAGCACTAGTAAAAAGCAATTTTCTGGAGGTCGAAACAGCGAGATAAAACTTTGGCGTAAGGATGGTATTCTGCTCAAAACCATAGACTATCATTATATCAAAAGCATCGGTTTCAGCCCTGATAGCAGGATAGTAGCTGCTATCAGTGATAACAATGTCGTCACACTCTGGAGTCTTGAGGGTAAATTACTAGCAACTCTGAAAGGACACCAAGATCAAGTCAATGAGGTAAGCTTTAGTCCTGATGGCGAAACCATCGCCACTGCTAGTGATGACAATACAGTTAAACTCTGGAGCAAAGACGGTACTCTAAACAAAACTCTTGGGGAGCATAGTGATAGAGTAACAAGCGTTAGTTTTAGTTCTGATAGTCAGACTCTTGCTTCTGTTAGTGAGGATAAAACGGTGAAAATCTGGAGCAGAGATGGCCAGATACTCAAAACTCTCCAGGGGTTTAGTAGTAAAAATAGAACCGATATAGTCAGAGTAAGTTTTAGTTATGATGACAGGATAATTAACTGTGTCAGTGATAATAAAATGAGACTTTGGAACCGTGACGGCGAGGAAATCAAAGTACCCGGAGGTCAAAATCTTAGTAAATGTAATAATATTAGTTTCAGTCTCGATAGTAGAACAGTTGCCTTTGGTGTAAAAGATACTTCTCTGAAACTCTGGGGTGTAGATGGGATTTTACTGGCAACTCTCAAAGGTCATAATGATGAAGTCAACAGTGTCAGCTTTAGTCCTGATGGTGAAACCATTGCCTCTGCCAGTGATGACAAAACCGTCAAACTCTGGAGGAGTGATGGTACTTTACTCCAAACTATGGAAGGACATAGTGATAAGGTTAATAGCGTCGGTTTCAGCCCTGATAGTCAAACCATTGCCTCTGCTAGCGATGACAAAACTGTCAAGCTCTGGAAGATTGATGGCACTCTACTTCAAACTATGGAGGGACATAGTGATAAAGTTAATAGTGTCAGTTTCAGTCCTGATGGTCAAACCATTGCCTCTGCTAGTGATGACGACATTATTAAACTCTGGAGCGGGAATGGTACTCTACTCAAAACCCTCAAGGTAGAGATGGAGATGTTAAGTGACAGTAGTGGCAGTATAGATTTCAGCCCTGACTCCAAGATACTAGCCTGTGCTACTTGGACAGGTGTTACCCTCCATATCCTCAACGGTACTTGGTTCAAAAAAACTAAGCTTGACAGCATCAAGAGAGTGGAGGATGTTAGTTTCAGCCCTGACGGTAAAGCGATCGCTGTTACTACCGAAGAGGGTATAGTAATGTTAAGTTTGGATCTAGAGGAGTTACTGGAGCGTGGTTGCAATTGGGTGCGTGGTTATCTAAAGAACAACCCAAATGTTGAAGAGAGTGATAGAATCCTATGTGATAATATTGATACTCAGCCTTGAGTGGTCAGTGGGGATTTGTCCTCTTCCCTGTTTTCAGTAAAAAGCTCTCTAGTTTTTTCGCGCAGTTTCTGTGTTCCTTCTTCTGGAGAAAGCCCGGAAACATCTAAATTATAAATAGGCACTTTTCGCTTTTGCAGGTCATAAGTATAAGTTTTATCATAATACTCTAGAATAATATCAAAAGCTTCAGCTAACTTACCCTGATGCAGTAGACTAAGAGCCTCTTTAGTACGCAAACCACCAAGCCGCTTGCTGATACGCTCTGTCGCTACCACTAACTCATTAATATCCTCACTTCCATAAATTTCTACTAGTAAGGCTAATCTTTCTGCCCTAGTTCTGCTAATCTGAATTACTGGAGCTGACTCCATCTGAGCAAAAATCCCATCCGGAATCCGACAAACTCCAATACGCTTGCTCTCAGCTTCAATCCACAAAGGTAATTGGCGATTAAAACTAGCCCATTTAATACTAATTAAATTCCAAAATTGTTCATTAGTGGGTTGAGGTGGTTGACCCAAACTACCATAACTGCTGCCACGATGATTAGCAATACCTTCTAAATCTAAAACCTGTTCACCCTGAGAATCTAAAGCAGTCAGAAGATTAGTTTTACCAGTACCCGTCATACCACCAAGAATAATAATTTTCTGGGGTATTTGAAACAGAGAATGAGCCCAGCGACGAAAAGCTTTATAGCCCCCTGTTAATACAGAAACATTAAAGCCAGCAGTTTCTAGTACCCAAGCTACCGCACCACTGCGCATACCTCCCCGCCAGCAATGGAGACGCACTTGGCGATTGGGTGCCAGAGCCTTAGCCTGAGTAATAAAGCTAGCAAATTTTGGTCCTGCGATCGCAAATCCCAATTCTATCGCCTGCTCTTTTCCCTGCTGTTTATAGCAAATACCTACCTCTGCCCTTTCTTGATCATTGAAAAGGGGAAAACTCTCAGCACCAGGTATATGACCTTGAGTATACTCACTAGGAGAACGAACATCCAGAATCACTCCTGGTGCTTTGAGAAATTCGGCAGTATCGAGGGCTTGGGGCATGGGGAGGGGGGGAGATGGGGAGATGGGGGAGACACGGAGACGCGGAGAGGGGGAGACGCGGAGAGGGGGAGACAAGATTAATTATTCTTTTGGGCTGTCCTTAAATATATATAACTCTCTTTTCCATGAACCATGAGCCATGAACAATGAACCATGAACCTCATTTCTTGATTGTAATTGGCAGCACTCCTTGAGCTGGGTAATTGACTTGACCGATAATACGGCTGTAAGTATATCCTAGTGTTTTGAGGCTACTTAGACAGGAATTAGCTTGTTGAGCGGGAATAGTTGCTAGTAATCCGCCAGAGGTTTGAGGATCGAATAATAGGGGGTAAATAGGGGAATTGCTCGCTTGCTCACGATTTTGAATTGCTTTAGATGTACGTAAGTTTTCAGGATATAGAGAGCTAAAGATGCCCTGTTGTATAGTTTCCATTGCTCCCTTTAACACTGGAATTGCACTAAGTTCAATTTCTACAGAAACCTGGGAGGCTTGTATCATTTCCAGGAGATGTCCCAGTAGCCCAAATCCAGTAACATCTGTGCAAGCAGTAGCTTGGTGTTGCTGTAAACATTCTGCTGCTGCCTGATTGGAGAGCAACATCGAGGCAATTGCCTCTTCAAGCCAGCGCCCTTTGGCTTGCAGACGCATATCAGCAGCAAAGAGTGTACCTGTACCCAAAGCTTTTGTTAAAATTATTACTTGAGCTGGTTTCATGCCTCCTTTGCGCAATAATTTTTCAGGAGCAGCTAAGCCGTTACAGGTAAGTCCAAAAGCAAGTTCTTTTCCTTCTGTGGTATGTCCACCAATTAGCAGGGCTTGAGTTTGATTAAGAATTTTAGTTGCACCTGCTAGTAATTGATAGAGTGTCTCTTCCTGTTTAGCTGGTGGGGCATAGGGGATAGTGGCAATTGCCAACGCACTCTGAGGTGCTGCCCCCATGGCAAAAATATCGCTTAAGCAGTGATTGGCTGTAATTTGTCCTAGTAAAAAGGGATCATCAAGCAAAGCTCGAAAGTAATCAATCGTCTGTACCATAACTTGATCCTCCCTGACTCTGACTACTGCTGCATCCTCTGCTGCTTCTAGCCCAAGGAGAATATCTTCTCGTTGATGTACTGTTTCTTTTTTAATACGTTTGAGTACCTTTTCCAGCACTGCTGGGGCGATTTTTGCCCCACAACCGGCACAGTGCATAGTGGGGAGATGGGGAGAGGGGGGGATGGGGAGAGGGGGAGATGGGGAGATGGGGGGATATGTTTTATAGGGTTGCTCAAAACTTTTCCCTATTTTCTGAATAAAGTGATGTTTTTCGTTGGCGACAGAGTTACCCATCTTAGAGGGGAATTTACTCAATTGCTCCATAAACTGGCGATCAATATAATCTTTCCAGTGCCAAATAAATTGATTTGGCCCAAAGTTTAACCAACCACGGGAAGCAATTGCTTGACGATTGCCGGTACTTATTAGAATTAGGAATTTTGTTTGTGGTATAAATCGCTTGAGAGGTTTACCTAGTAGGAAACGCCGAAGATTCTCAAACAGTGGCTTGCCTTGACGAACAGCAAAAACCCCGGCTTTGGGGCGGGGATGGTTAACCATGGTGGCAATATCCCCAGCTGCGAATACTTGGGGGTGAGAGACAGATTGCAAGGCATCGCTGACTTGAATAAAGCCTTTATTATCGGTTGCTAGCCCGGCTTGCCTTAACCATGGTGCTGCCGATGCCTGAGTTACCCAAAAGATGCGATCGCATTCTACCTTTAGTCCGGACTGACAATGAATTATTTTTGGTGAGACAGTAACAGTATTGGTGTCAGTTGCTTCAGGGTTGGTATCCACTGCACTAACATTTTCGGACAAATGCAATTTAACTCCCCGACGCGATAAAATCTGTTGCAGGCGTTTACCTACCCAAGGATGACGCTCTGGCAATAAAGAGTTACCCCGGTGGAAGAGGTGAATTTCCAGATTCTGAGTTGGTTGCTGGGCATGGCGAAAAATGCGGTGTAGATGTGTCTCAATAGCTAGAGCTAACTCTACTCCCCCTGCCCCACCACCAACAATTCCCAGACGTATTTTTTTATGAGGAAATTGAGTAACTTCTTGAGTAACTTGGCTCCAATAGTTGAGGAATTTAGAAATAGGTTTAACGGGAATTGTATGTGCTGCTGCACCCGGTACATTTATAGCTGTAGGTGTACTACCAATATCAATTGATAGTAGGTCGAAAGCAACTGGGGGACGATTGGCACAGATAATATAGTTATTTTCTAAATCAAGGGCAATTGCCCTATCAACAAACATACGAGCTGAGGCAAACTGGGTCAGAGGGCGTAAATCAATGTGACATTGATCGAAGTTATAAAAGCCTGCTACATACCCTGGCAGCATTCCTGAATAAGGGGTATGGTAAACATCAGTAATTAGGGTTAATCTTACTCCTGGCAAGGGTTGCATGCCAAACTTTTTCAATGCGATCGCATGGCTGTGTCCTCCTCCAATTAGTACTAAATCTTTGAAGATCATGGTTTTTTAAGTAATAAGTAATAAGTAATAAGTAATAAGTAATAAGTAATAAGTAATAAGTAATAACCGTTCATTGTTCATTGTTGATTGTTCATTGGCCTATGAATTATGAGCAATGAACTATGAACTATGAGCAATGAACTATGAGCGATGAACCATGAACCATAAAATTACCTGGAGGTTAATGTTTCTAGGAGCGATTACTTTATCAGTGTATCAGGCGGGACTATTTAATCAGGAGCTATTAAACCCCGGTGGTTTGCCGACGGTTTGGAGATTTTTACGAGCTAGCGTTAAGCCGGAGTTGAGTGTTGAGTTTCTGCTCCTCACCCTCAATGCTACTCTTACTACTTTGGCTTATGCTGTCTGTGGTACTTTTTTGAGTATCATCCTGGGGCTGTTTGGTGGTTTATTCTCTTCTGAGGTATGGTGGGCAACGGTATTTCCTCGCTGGGCTGGGCAACAACCAATCTGGTTGGGAATGCGGCTACTGCTTTCAATTCCCAGGGCAATTCATGAAATGATCTGGGGGCTGTTTTTCGTTAATATTTTGGGATTAGACCCTCTAACAGCAATTTTAGCGATCGCTATTCCTTTTGGTGCGATTGTGGCTAAGGTTTTTTCTGAAATTCTCGATGAAACTCCGCGTCAGTCTCTGATGGCACTATTGGGTGCTGGGGTGGCACCGCTGACGGCTTTGATTTATAGTTTAATTCCTCAGGCGTTTCTGAATCTGCTATCTTATAGTTTCTACCGCTTTGAATGTTCGATTAGATCAGCAGCTGTACTGGGGATTATTGGTGCAGGTGGTTTGGGCTATCAGATTTTACTTAGTCTACAATCTCTACGCTATGAGCAACTTTGGACATTATTCTATGCCCTGTTTTTATTAAATGGTGCAGTGGATATTAGTAGCGCTTGGTTACGCCGTCGTCTTGGCTGTGCTAGTCGCCTTGATTTAAATGCAGGTAAGTTATTGAATCGAATAAGGGTAGTTGAAGAAGGCAGAAGGCAGAAGGCAGAAGGCAGAAGGCAGAAGGCAGAAGGCAGAAGGCAGAAGGCAGAAGGCAGAAGGCAGAAGGCAGAAGGCAGAAGGCAGAGGGCAGGAGGCAGAAGGCAGAGGGCAGGAGGCAGAAGGCAGAAGGCAGGAGGCAGAAGGAGTTTCCGAAGTTTCCCTGCCCCCAAGGGTGATCCTTTGGTAAAGATGGCGGGTTTGATAGTTATGCTGTTAGTGCCGTTTAGTTTTTGGTATATTGGTGCTGATTTTAGTAAACTGTGGTCATCGCGCACCATAAAGTTGCTGGAGGATGTATTAACTGGACTATTGCTGTCTGAGTTAGATGGGGCGCAGTGGCAGTTACTGCTGAGTCTATCTATCCAAACTTTAGCGATGTCAATTCTGGCAATTGCGATCGCTGGTGTGGGGGGTATATTATTATCATTCCCAGCTGCTTATAATTTCTTCTTGCCTGGTGGTTTGCTAAATCCTAATCGCCAAGATAGAAATAGTGGCTTTTGGGCTTGGTTGACATTGCTGCTGACGCGCTCAATTTTGCTTCTGTGTCGCGCTATTCCTACACCGATTTGGGCTTTAGTACTGTTATTTGTCTTATTTCCAGGTATTTTACCAGGTGCGATCGCACTTGGGCTACACAATTTGGGAATTTTGGGGCGCTTGATGGCGGAAGTGACGGAAAATCTTGATCAACGCCCGTTGCAGGCTCTTAAAGCCCAAGGTACACCTAGCTCTCTTTTATTTCTTTATGGGGTATTGCCTTTAACTTTACCTCGTTTCTTGGCTTATATTCTTTATCGATGGGAAGTCTGTATGCGAGAGACGCTTATTGTTGGCTTGGTGGGGGCTGGTGGTTTAGGTTATTTGTTAAGGGAGCAATTGAGTAGTTTTGACTACCAGGGTGTAATTGCGACTCTTGGCTGTTTTGTGGTATTGACGTTTATGGTAGATGGAATTAGTGGGACAGTAAGAAAAGAATTAAGATAAGTTATAACGCAAGGCAGAAGGCAGAAGGCAGAAGGCAGAAGGCAGAAAGCGATTTAGCTTGTCCTAACCTTAATACGTACTGCTATATTAGGTTGATGAAGTGAGGTTATGTCAAACCTCAAAACTGGAAACACTAATTTAGTCCATTTCAATGGACTTAAGCTATTAGACCGGAAATTGATTTCCGGGCGGTAAAAGTAGCGATGCTATCAATAGTGAAAAATCTTCGCTAGCTCTGTCATTACCCTGCTAAACCACTTATGAATTCTAGTAAGATTTATACTCGAGAAGTTTTGATTTTTATCAAAATTAATATGGGTCAAATACCGCACCATCTATACGGTGTATAAAATTTGGTTGTGGTTAAATCCCCATCCAATTTGTCTCCGCGTCTCCGCGTTGACCTGTCCCCGCGTCTTTAACCCTGCCTAAAATATCCATACTTAAAATATCTCTGCTTAAAAAGAGAGGGGAAGAACGCCACCTTAACAAGTCCTACTTACTATTATCATCCAACAATTGATCAGGGTCAATTCCCGATTCCCGCAATCGCAATAGCAAAGTCTCTAATTTAGCCTCAGCTTGTTGAGCGCGCAGTCTTTCCTGTTGAGCATGCAGTCTTTCCTGTTGCGCACGCTGTCTTTCCTGCTCAGCCTCAGTCAGAATCAAATTTCCCTCAGTATCATACCAACGCAACCACAATCGCTCAATTCCCTGAAACTCTCCTTGCCATAACCCCAAACCCAAATCTAGCTCAGCAATTGATACTCGTGACTCTTGTAACTCTAGCTCTTGGTAATATCCTCCCTCTAATTTAAATACTCGTAGCTGATTAGTATAACGACTGAAAACTACATAATAGGGAATCCGTAAAATCTGTTGGTAAACTTCCCATTTCCGCGCTGGCTTATCCTTACTCTGAGATACGATTGTTTGCTGATTATCAGCAATTTCTCCAGATGCAGAGGGCTGTTGCTCAAATTCCCCTAAATCTTCTTTTTCTGTACCTGGAGAAAGTAATTCCACTACCACAAATGGATTTATACCCTCTTGCCAAACCACATAGGAAAGGCGCATATCGACTCCATCATAAAGTCGAGGTACACCCACAACCCCAAACCAATCTGGTCGTTTATACCACAGAGGATGACGCACGTCATAGTAAAGATTCATGTCGCCAGCACAAAATACCTGCTCTGCCGGATAATGGGGCGGTTGAAAGCTGAGGCTCAACAATTGTGCTTGCCAGTTGTGGAATTCATCAGGCAAACCAGGATCCTCCGGGTATTCACTGGGAAGATCATACATTGTCGGTAGGGTTTCTCTAGGTGATTTGGGTGGATCAGTTTGAGGGGGAGGGTATGGGAATCGAAACATATAGTCCTTACATACTCCGGTGTAATGGTGTTATATCTAAATCTATACTTAATGCTGAATACTTTCTCCCCATCTCCCCATCTCCCCATCTCCCCACCAAAGGCAGGAGGCAGGAGGCAGGAGGCAGAAGGTTTATAAAAATTATCTCCCTATCTCCCCATCTCTCTTCCTCACTCAATCGATAAGCAAGTCGTATTGCTGCTGGGCATACTCCCGCACTTTCTCATCTGTGTCATTATCTATTCTGTTGCGCAATAGTGGTAGAATTTCAGTACGGTCTCGATATTGCTTGATGATTGTCTTCAGTGCAGTTAGCCGAGGGTTTTTTTCCCAGTCTCCCTTGCGCTCAAAGGGATCTTTTTTAGTGCGATCATACAAAAATTCAAACATTCCAGGCTCATCTTTCCAACCTTGGGCTATTTCTTGCACTGCTGCTCGTCGCACATCCGAATCCTCATCCTGTTGAGCCCATAGTTTGAGCAGGGGTAAAGTCTCAGTATCTTGTTTCCAACCTTGGGCTATTTCTTGCACTGCTGCTCGTCGCACATCCGAATCCTCATCCTGTTGAGCCCATAGTTTGAGCAGGGGTAAAGTCTCAGTATCTTGTTTCCAACCACGGGCGATTTCTCGCACTGCAGCTAGTCGCACAGCCGAATGCTTATCCTGTTGAGCCCATAGTTTGAGCAGAGGTAAGGTATCAGCATCTTGTTTCCAACCACGGGCGATTTCTTGCACTGCAGCTAGTCGCACAGGCGAATGCTTATCCTGTTGAGCCCATAGTTTGAGCAGGGGTAAAGTCTCAGTATCTTGTTTCCAACCACGGGCGATTTCTTGCACTGCTGCTCGTCGCACAATCACATCCTTATCCTGTTGAGCCGATAGTTTGAGCAGGGGTAAAGTCTCAGTATCTTGTTTCCAACCACGGGCGATTTCTTGCACTGCTGCTCGTCGCACATCCGAATCCTTATCCTGTTGAGCCGATAGTTTGAGCAGGGGTAAAGTCTCAGTATCTTGTTTCCAACCACGGGCGATTTCTTGCACTGCTGCTCGTCGCACAATCACATCCTTATCCTGTTGAGCCGATAGTTTGAGCAGGGGTAAAGTCTCAGTATCTTGTTTCCAACCACGGGCGATTTCTTGCACTGCAGCTAGTCGCACATTCCAATGCTTATCCTGTTGAGCCCATTGTTTGAGCAGGGCTAAGGTATCAGCATCCTCTTTCCAAGTTGTTGCGACTGCGGCGACTGCTTGAGTACGAATTTTTATAATTAATTCGTACTCATCATAATTGCCAGTATCAAGGGCATACTGCTCATCACCAAACCTGATTAAACCTTTGAGCTTATTCAACAGTTGCTCAGCACTTTTCTTAATCTCGCGGCGATTTCTCACCTCGGCAAGACACTCAGCCGCTAGAAAAACATTCAATAATTTGTCAGCTTCCCCATCTTGCTCAATTAAATACTCAATAATCTTCCCAACAAACTTAACATCAATCAATCCAGCAATCAGTCGTAGTACTTCATGCCAAGACTCATCCTGCCAGTGCTTGCCAAACACTTCCATTTTCAGCTCATCTTCTGTCAGACTTTTTTCCTTCTCAAATTTCCGCACAAATTCAGCAGCACAGAAATACTCTAAAAACGTCCGATGTATAAAGGCATAGGAATCAGCACCAAGGAAACATAAAATAAAATTGCGAGTGCGCAGCTGTTGAATCATTAACTTGGCAACTGCTCTCGCCTGAGAAACTTCTATCGATTTCAAATAGCCAGTTAGAATCTCTTCCAAATCATCTGCACTAATCACATTGCCAACTAAACCCTTGTCATTAGCTTGCATGTGGTAGGCAACCTGACGCAACATCGCCTGCTTATCTTTATAATCAATAGTTTCTGGATCTAGTCTGACATCTTTGACTAAATTTTCCTTAGCTTCAAAGTCCCATTGATGTAATAGTACCTGCGAAGCTTGATTGTAAAGTTCCGGACGATCTCGCGGTAATTCTCGATTACGATTAAGAATTGCCACCATTGTCAGTAGTAGGGGATTTCCTGCTAATTCACTAATCGCTTTTGAACTATTAATTGCCTTTTGCAGTCGCTTAAGCTTTCTTACTTTATCTGCCTCATCGTTGAAAGTTAAGTTATGCCATTTCTCGATAAAATCTTTAATCTGTTGCTCATCTAAATCTTGCAGCATAAAGTGATCAAACTGGGCATCTCTTAACCGCTGCGGCTTATAGCCAATGACGCGAGAAGTGACAATTACCCGCACCTGGGGATAGTCATTAGTGAAGCGATGGATATCAGTAATTACATCTTCTCGTTTCCCTGGCTCAAATACCTCATCCAAACCATCAAACATTACTAAAGCATTACCAGCTTTTAGCTGTTGGTGTAGTTGATGCTGATTGAGACGACAGATAATACCACTGCCTTGATGAAAAAATTCTAGAAAATTCTTACAGTCTCCAGTATCTCGATTGCGAATATAACTGCGTAACTCAATTAGCAAAGGAATTGGTTTGGAAATAGCAGTGTGAACATAAGAATTTGCCCAAGCCAAAGCCAGATATTGCAATAATGTAGACTTGCCCGAACCTGGATCACCTAAAATTACTAGATAGCGATAACTATCCTTATCCTTAATAATTTCTCCAATAGGACGAATAGGCTGTTGCTCATATCTTCTTTTGTATTTTTCTAACTCCTCTAAGTCAATTTCCTCTTCCAGTTGATTACTTTCTCTCAGCCGCCTTTGATGCTCCTTGGGAAGTTCGTAAGCTTGTGGTAATAATTCATGAACTTGGCGCACATTTTGGGGGATAAAAATACTCCACAATTGCAGTTTGTTATAAGCCGCACCATCAGTATCTAAACTGGACAAATTCAGATTACCGTAGCGCTCTAATAGTCCTTCCTGATACTTTCGCAAATCAAAATCAGGAATAATACCGGCAATTTCTTTAGTATTTCGCTCAATGGACTCCTGAATTTCTAATTCCAGAACCGCCCTTAATTCCTGCGATTTTTTAATAATACGTTTTACTTCTCTGAGATAATTCTTGCCAAGCCTATCCCAGTCAAATTCTATAGGCATGGTTGGCGGATAATGCTCTATCCAGATTGTCCCTAATTTCCTAGCATCTATAGCACGGCAATCTTTTTCAAAAGCCTTACCCAAAAGTGGCTTAACTTCCTCATTGCGGATAAACCGCTCAATCCTTACTTCATATCCATCTCTAATCTCAGCACCGGAAAGCCCACATTCAAATTCCAGCTCATCCTCTACTAACCTCAAGAATTGCTGTAGGGCTTCACCCAATGCCTTTTTCAGCTCACTAGGTTGAGCTGAAATTACACCCTCTTTAATGCATTCCTTAAAGAAATCCTTAACGTAATCTTCCAACGCCTCCTTACCCAATTTCAGCAAGACTTCCTTAAATACCAAATCCTTCAAGATGGAAACACCCAAAGCTGCCCAAGGTTCCACCATACTGCAATTCCTTGTCCAAATATCAATCTACTCCAATATGGCACAGGAAAAAACAGGTTAGCTAATTATGATTTAGGCAAGACAATCCTTTAAACCCTAGTTGTTTGTAGTAGTAATTCATAAATTACCGCTACCTTAGACATTTTTTGTGTAAGTCACTTTTATTTTAAGCGATCGCTCACCAGGGAAGAGAGTAGGGGCCAGTGATTTAAGTTACTTGCTGAAGGAGCAACTGAGTAGTTTCGACTATCGAAGACGTCACCATAGTTTCTGGCACATCTGCCCAAGCCTCATCACTTATTACTTATTATAGCGCTACGCGCAAGGCTCCAGGGCAGAATGCTCCAAGGCAGAAGGCAGAAGGCAGAATTTGACAAAGTTCTAGCAATTTAGCTTGTCCTAACCTTAATACGTACTGCTATACTTATTACTTATTACTTCTTACTTATTACTTATTACTTCTTACTTATTACTTCTTACTTCTTACTTATTACTTCTTACTTATTACTTCTTACTTCTTACTTCTTACTTCTTACTTCTTACTTCTTACTTCTTACTTCTTACTGAAAAAGTACAGATATTACTAACAGAAAATTATCTCCAAAAAAAATATATGAATTCTCGCTTAAAGCCCGTATTCTCAATTTTTGCTTTCGGAGGCTTTTAACGAAAGTTTTTAGAGCCAACTCAGCTTTAATCGCACGCCACTAACATAAATCCCGAACAACCAAATTTGAGACAAGCTCGCGATAGACTATATCAAAGACGGTCTGAATCAAAAAATATGTCTAAACAGCGCGTCAATAACTTCCTATCTAACCTGGCGCTAATTGTCGCCACTGGCTTACTACTGACGTTGCTATGGCAGTTGAAAAGTCTGTTAGTGATACTAATGATTGCCGTGGTACTAGCTTCTACTCTAGCACCAACCATCAATGCTGCCGAAAAATTGAGGATTCCTAGGTGGCTAGGAGTCGTCTTCGTGTATTTAGGTTTACTTGCCACCTTAATTGGACTTGGTATACTAATAGGCCCAACTGTAGCTGAGCAAATTCAGCGCCTCGTGCGAAGATTACCAGGCTATTTAGAGGTTTTGGAAGTGCTGCTCGACAATTGGGCAATGCGCCTTGGTATCACAGAACCACTTGTTAGTCAACTGTTTGATACTCAAACCATTACCAATTGGGTAATTCGCTCCAGTCAGGAATTGCTAGTGCGCTCCTATGGAGTGACGCGGGGCATCCTCGGTGTTGTCATTGCCCTGATTCTGGTAGTCTTCTTTTCCGGCTATATGCTCTCCGGCTCCCGCAAATTAATTAAAGGATTGGTGAGTTTATTTCCTAAACCCTGGGATGAGCGTTTGGCAGCACAGGTAGAACCGATGAGCAAACGTATGGGAGCTTATATTCAAGGGCGAGTAGCAGTTTCAGGCATTTTAGCTATTGCAATTACCTTTGGTTTAGGATTCTTAGGGCTGTCAGAATTTGCTCTCGGCTTGGGAGTTATTGCTGGCGTAACTAATTTAATTCCTTTCATTGGGCCAGTTTTAGGGGCAATTCCAGCTTTAATAGTAGCGATTGCTAAAGGAGGATGGACTTTCTGGTGGGTATTTCTGTTATTTGTAATTATTCAGAATATAGAAACTTATATCCTTGATCCTTTGCTAGTTGGTCCTCAAGTAAAAGTTCACCCTTTCTATCAACTACTGGCAGTAATTGGCGGTACTCAAGTTTTGGGAATTATTGGTGCCTTGATTGTTCCTCCTTGGGTTGCCGGGACTGCCGTATTATTGGAGAATCTTTACTTGAAACCAAAAATATTAGCAGAGCAACAAACCATAGCCATTAATTCTCCTACTAATCAAGAAAAAACTCCCAGCTATCATCAATAAAAAGAGTGTTCATGGTTCATTGGGAAAGAATGTTCATTGTTCATAGTTGATTGTTCATTGGGAATGTATACCACAACTATCGAATACAAACCCAATGAGCAATGAGCAATGAGCAATGAACCATGAGCAATGAACCATGAGCAATGAACCATGAGCAATGAACCATGAGCAATGAACCATGAGCAATGAACCACTAACCCAACCAACCTAGAATCGCCCTGGCAATCCTATGTTCCCAGAGTTGGGATGATAACAAACTTGCCAATAGCCGACGTAAAGCCCAACGGCTAAAGACTGGTAGAATTGGAAGTAACAAGCGTTTAAAGCCTTGTTGTAATAACCACAACATTACTGGCGGTCCTAGCAGTAGCCAGGGGTTGTCAAGTATATTCTGCACGTAGGGAATTACCGAACTTGCTACACTCAGACCAGATAAACCCCAAGAGAGCCGATTCACGTTCAATAATGCCCCTATACGCAGCTTAGCCAGCAGTTGATCAATCAGCCAGTAATGAGCCGAAGCCAGCTGGTGGACAAAATCTGGATTCTCTAGACAATCGTTCCTAATTTGGTGCAATATATCTCCATCAATGCTAATAACACTGCGCATCATTGCTTCTTGAGAGTCATTTCCTGTATCATAATAAGTGCAAAATGTCAAATCAGATTGACGGAGATTACCAAAGCTAATTAGGGCATAATAGCGCAACTCTGCTAACCAATGCCTAGAAACCTCAAGTTTATAACCTATATCTTGTGCTTGTTGAATTTCCTTAAGGAGATTTTGATCTAAATTGAAGCGAATGCCGTGAAACCGCACCCAAGAGCGACGAACTTGCTCTTTATCAAATGTTATGTATTGCTCTAGATTTAGACCGTTGCGATGTCCAACCTGTTGAGAGCGCTTTCTGAAAATCCTTCGAAAAAAATTGTACCACACGGCAGAAAAATCCTTATTTTGCCGTTAATTT
This sequence comes from Symploca sp. SIO3C6, assembly GCA_010692425.1. Lineage (GTDB taxonomy): Bacteria > Cyanobacteriota > Cyanobacteriia > Cyanobacteriales > Coleofasciculaceae > SIO3C6. Next base: position 614,783 of record JAAHHJ010000001.1, read on the forward strand.
TTAGATGAATTCCAGGGCAATACATTCTGGACAAAAGGCTGTCTCAGTGAAGCTTGCACTAAACCAATAATAAACTGCAACAGTCCCCGCCACTGCTTTTCACCAGCAGAAACACCACTCCTGTGAATTTCTAGAATCATATCTCGATGAGGATGATCAAAAATCTCTTGAGAATAACGGTTGATAACATCACCATCTAATTGTACTACTGTTTGGGCGTATATTATATCTGTCTTCACAGCCTTTTGAATCACCTCTAAGTCAACATTACCAATTTGCTCATCCTGCTTTTTATGCAGTGCTTTGTTACGATTATCCAACGCTGATTTGAGTTCACTTAGCTTGCGTAAACTCCTCAAAAAGCGCCCATTGCTGAGAATTGCTTTTGCTTTCAAAATTTCATCAGAGTTAGTAGGATGAAAAGGGTCTGGTAATAGCGTTTGTATTTGATCTAATTCTACTTCCGGGTCAGTTAAGATATGATTATCCTCTCCAGCTCTATTCAAAACCTTGGGTTCGTAGAACTCTGAGCTTGGGTCACTGACAATTAAAGTGTATTCTAGTTCTAAGTTTTTGCGTAAATCAAGATAGCGTTCATGCAGAGATTCGTGAACATTATTGTTCTCAAGATACTGTTTCGAGATCGGATAAAGATCCCGGTAAGCTTGCCAAGCAATGAACTTTTCACCAGTAATTTGTGCGACAACCATGGTGTTAACTTCTAAGGCGGTGATATCGATGAGAACCTCACCCAAAGAATGCACAAACTCATTGAAACTTTGACCCAGATTAGATGCAACCGATTTTCTTTTAGTTGGCTGTGTGGTTTCAGTCATTTCTGTAATATTGTTTTGCCTTGTATTGTTCACAGCTTCCAGTTTGCTTATTCCTAATTATTCTGAATTATCAGATTTTTCTGAATCTGTCTGAGTCGCTGGCGATTCACTTTCTGCAGAAGACACTTCCCTGTTGTCACTTGATACTTCCTGAGACTGATTAGTCTTAGCAGAAGTATCGTTTGCTGGAGAAATCGAGTCTGTGGAATTGAGTTGTTCTGGAAGGGTAGCTTGCTCAAAACCAGCATATTCTGCAAATTCATCCCAGTCCTCTTCAGTATCTAATTCAGCTGCTGAATCTTGGATTTCTGGTGCTAATTCCAAAGGATCGAATTCTTCAACTAACTCATTCCAACCTTCATCTTCTTCTAAATCCCAAGATTCTCCATCTTCAACTGAGGTATCCCCAGACTCATATTCTTCAAAAATCCAGTCATCCCAGTCTTGATCATTTTCAAAAACATCTATGGATGAAGTACTAGAAGTTGACTCCTCTAGGAGAGTTTGTTGTTCTGGTTCAACTACGTAGTCCCAGTCTTGGTCTAGAGGTGATTTAGTATTATCAATATCTTCTCCAGGGAAAGTCTCTATATCCTGATTAACCTGATTTGATGGCGCTGATTCTAACCAGGATTCTTGTTGATCTTCCTCTTCCCAATCGTACTCCATATTTGAGTCTGGAGTCTTGGGCGTTGATGGCGGCATTGGAGGTAATGATTCGAGCCAATCCGAGACAGAATCATCGCTATCTTGCCCATAAGTATCTTCTTCAAAAACCTCTGGAGTATCTATCGATGTGGAAGGAAATTGGTTAGATTCAATGAAGTTTGGTGATGGCACCGGAGCAACATCAACATCAAATACCTCATCCGTACCATAAACAGAATCATATTGCTCCCAATCTGGAGAATCGATTACCCATCCAGCCTCAGGAGCATCGTCTCCTGGTGGTAAGAGTTGCCCCTCAAAATCAGATGTTTCTGGGGTAAGAGAGGGAGTAGATGCACCTTGGCGGTGCATAGTTACCAAAACCTCAAAAATTCTTTGTAAACTCTTGAGGTTGCTATAGATAATCTCTTGCCCTTGAGCAACTTGATCTAGATGAAATTGTCTTAACTCTCTGTAGGGACCACTGGCGATAAATTGATCCCCAACCTCATTATTAATATCGCCATCAATCATATTGATGCGGGTGCGCAAGCGATAGCCATGTCTTGCTTGTTCTGGATCCACATTATCTGGGCCGGAAACTACCCAGGTAGTAATTCTCAAATCTACAGCTTCACCCACTGCTAAGGCAAAAGCCTCAGCAATCTTGCCTGCCCTAAGTTTTCTTCTAAATTCGTCGCTCGATGCCATGATTATAAGCTGTCACGCATTTTATTTGTGTATTCAATAAGAGATAGAAAAGATTTGAATAATCCTCCTGCAATGGAAAAATATAGACTTTAAATGCACAGTAGCTTATTTAAACAGGTCTCGGGGAGTTTGCCGAAAAAAAGCGCTACATTCTTGGTAATACCTGCCAAGATCAGGGTAGCTTGTCTTGATTAGAAGGGTATAGGAAAGAACCTCGCTCTCGGAACTTACGCGAAATTTTCGGCAACTGGGTCATTGTTGTTTTGCTAGTCAAAATAAATAACTGTTGCAAGTTTCCCAGATTTTGATAAATAATCCGGCGTCCTTGTTGCATCTGCTCAATGTGAAAAGGTCGCAATTCAGTGTAAAGACCATTACCCACAAACTGAGAACCAACTTGGTTGTCAATATTACCATCAACGATATTGATGCGAGTGTGAATACTAGCATCAGCAGTCGGTTGGGCTGGTGCAGTTGGATCCTGAATGTCTGGATTAGAAGAACACACCCAGGTAGTAATTTTCAACTCAATGGCTTCTTCCAATGCCAGATTGATGGCATCAAAAATTTCTCCTGCCTTGAGTTTGGCTTTGAATTCGTCGCTAATTCCCATAATGCTTCCTGAACTCAAGCTTAGACTAGACGTGACTTGAATGTAGCAAAGATTCGCCTAAGTTTAACAAAATTATCTGGCACGGTGGGAGGGAGATGGGGAGATGGGGAGATGGGGGGAGGGGGAGACGGGGAGAGGGGGAGATGGGGAAAGACAGATAGGGTGACACCAAATTGTCAATTGCTATATATTAACTGTTCAGTTTCAATTTACTGTGAACCATGAACTATGAATAAATACTCAGCGTTTTGGTCGAAAAACTTTGATCACATCTGGGTTACACTCTAGATAAGGACCTTCAATAAGATCGATGCAATAGGGAATAGCTGGAAAAACTGCCTCCAAACATTCTTTAATTGATTTGGGTTTGCCTGGGAGATTGACTATTAAGCCCTTGCCTCGGATACCAGCAGTTTGTCGTGAGAGGATAGCCGTGGGGACATATTGTAAAGATACCGAACGCATTAGTTCCCCAAATCCTGGTAGCATTTTCTGACAAACTGCCTCAATGGCCTCTGGCGTCACGTCTCTAGGAGCAGGGCCAGTGCCACCAGTAGTAATTACCAAGCAACATCCGGCTTGATCAATCATATTTTTCAATTCTGTTTCAATGCGGTGTTGGTCATCTGGAACTACTCTGTATACAGAATTCCACTCACTGGTTAAATACTCTCTGAGCAAATCAATCACTGCTTTTCCAGAGAGATCTTCGTAAATTCCTGCACTAGCACGGTCTGAGGCAGTTAGAATCCCTACTTTTATGCTCATTCTACAACTCTTTTTGGCTAATACTATTGTGCTTGATTCTGGCTAGAGTTGGATTACTGAAATTGTTTACTGGTAAGACTTTTCCAATTCCAGCTCTCTAAGAATTTTGCAATAATCCCCATCTCCTCCTACCTTGGCTAATCCAAACTTCCAGAGTTACCTATTCTTTAACTTGCCATTCCCTCGATCAAAAGTTGTGGCATTTTTCGCAATAGTAGAGCAAGATAGTGGGCAGCACAGTAAATCAGGAGTTTAACGATGGCGCAAACTGCTTCAACAATGTTGCCTTTAGGCACCAAAGCACCAGAGTTTCAATTACCAGATGTTGTATCTGGCAAGACAATTGCTTTGGATAGCTTTGCTGGCAAGCTAGGATTACTAGTAATGTTTATCTGCCGCCACTGCCCATTCGTTAAGCATGTGCAGCAAGAATTAGCCCAGATTGGTAAAGACTACAACAATACTGACCTCGGTATTGTTGCAATTAGCGCTAACGACGCCGCCAATTACCCAAATGATGCCCCTGATTCCCTCAAGGAAATGGCGCAACAGTTGGCATTTACCTTTCCCTTGTGCTATGACGAAACTCAGGAGACCACTAAAGCCTATACTGCAGCTTGCACTCCAGACTTCTTTGTCTTTGATAACAAACAGCAGTTAGTTTACCGGGGTCAACTAGACGACAGCCGCCCTAGTAATAATCTACCAGTCACCGGTAAAGATTTAAGAGCCGCCCTGGAAGCACTGCTCTCTGGTGAGACAATCAACCCTGAGCAAAAGCCTAGTATTGGCTGCAATATTAAGTGGAAACCAGGGAACGAACCAGCCTATTTTGGCGTCTAGAAAATCGATTCAGCAAGAAATATTTTGGTAAAGAATGTTCATAGTTCATTGTTAATTGTTCATTGGGAAAGACAGTTCCTAGTTCATTGTTGATTGTTCATTGGGGATGCATACCACAACTGCCAAATACTTTTCCCAATGAACCACGAACCATGAACCATGAGCTATGAGCTATGAACCGTCAACCATGAACCATGAACCATGAACAGGTTTCTGATTACTCCAGTGCCTGGTGCCCACAAAAAAGACAAAATAGTAAGCAAGAAGACTTTTACCTCCACTGTTTTGCTCTTTGCCTGCTTCAATTTGACAGCCTACCTGAGTGGATGTAACAAGCAACCAACAACTGATCAATTGCAGAAATGGCAGCAAGAGGCAATTGCTCGTAATCAGGAGATGGTTGCCACTCACCAACAAAATCCTCAATCTAACTCAGAGTGGCAACTGAAGATTGAGGGAAAAAACTCAACGGGCCAGCAAATTCAATTAAGTTTGTCGAAACTTCAGACGCTGGCAAACACATCAATCCAGACACAGGAGCCTCACAATACAACTACTCCTGAAGCAATTGTTAGCTTTCGTGGTGTTCCTGTCTCAACGCTGCTTGATGAGTTTGGGGTTGACACTGATGTTAAGGAGGTGACTTTTGTTAGCTACGATGGTTATCGAGCTACAGTAAGTATCGAGGATTTGCGTCAATATCCGATTCTTATTGCCCTAGAGCGTAATGGCAAAGAAATTGCTCGCTCTGAAGGGGGGCCTCTTTACCTAGTATTTCCCTATAGTGACTTTCCGCAGCTCCAGTCCAAGTATCGAGAACGTTTTTGGGCATTTTATCTCACCAATATAGTTCTAGGCACTGAACCAATACAACTACAAGTTGGTAAACGTTTCTTAGACGAGACTTTCCTCCAACAATTGCCACAAGTTACCATTGAAGAAGCTGTTGGCTACCGCATTGGTTGGCCAGTCAGTAAGACCAAACTCCAGGGAGTGCTAGTGCGCGATGTTTTAGCAGCTGCTGGTCTTCAAATTCCCAAAAATGGTGCAGTTATTATTCAGGGTAAGTCGCCAGTATACAGCGACGCTGCTAATCCGATTCGCATAGAGGCATCTGAACTCAACAGCTGCGATATTCTTTTAGCCACCCATTGGGGCGAAGATGCTCAACCCATACCGGCGAAAATGGGCGGGCCTTTGACTTTAGCCCTCGCTTCTGATTGTCACATTCAGTCTGACAATAATTTTTGGGTGACCTTTGTAGAGAAGCTAGAGGTTACACCTTGAAGGTCATTTTATTCCACTCCATCTGCACTAGAATTATCGCTGCCACTCTGCTGTTGATTTTGGCAATTGTTGGTGTCGTTGTCTGGACTTGGGCAGATGACGTCAGAGATGTCTATTACAGGCAAACACAACGGGAAGCTCGGATGATTGCAACTGCCCTCTCCAATGCCTGGACAAACGAACTGGTAAACCAGAATTGGGGTCAAATTCGTCTGGGTATAAATCTGCTGCTACAGCGAAACCGACAGTTTATCTACATTCTAGTTTCAGATACACGGCGCTCTAACCAGATTGTTGCTGCCGTGCCTAGTGATTTTGTTGATCAGTTCTTTCCCGACATTGTACCGGCCAAGATCACCGAGGCAGCGCTGGAGGTATACAATGATTCCCGCGTCCATAAAACTGTGATGCTGCGAGATCTTGAACTTTCTGAAGGTAAACTGCAAGCCCGTCGCGGTGAAACAATCCTGGAAGTTGCTTCAGACATTCGCCAAGCCTCTGGTGTCAAAGTTGGTACTCTGCGGATGGGCATGTCACTAAGGCGAGTTAGGCGTGCGGTAAGACGGGCTATCTACAAAGCCTTAGTGGTTGGTATTTTGGGACTGGGGATTGGTTTAATCGGTGCCTATATCCTAGCGCAGCATCTCACTAGACCAGTAAGGCGCTTACAAATGAGTGCTGCTAAAATTGCTGCTGGTGATTGGTATCATCGTGCTACTGTTGACCGTGCCGATGAAATTGGGGCACTGGCAACTTCCTTTAATCAGATGTCTACAGCTCTTGAGGCAACCTTTAGTAGACTCGAAAGGACTGCTAAGTCCTTTGAGCGCTTTGTACCAGATAAGTTTCTGACGGCTATTGCTGCTGATGGTATCGAGAATATCCAGGTAGGCGTAGCTTCAACGCGCCTAATTACAATTTTGTTTGCCGACATTCGGGGCTATACATCCATGTCAGAACAAATGACGCCCCTAGAAACTTTTACTTTATTGAATGATTATCTTGCCTGTATGGGACAGGTGATTGAGGAGGCTGGTGGCTTCATTGATAAGTATATCGGTGATGCGATTATGGCACTGTTTGAAGATGAGACTAGTGGTAATGCTCTAAAGGCGGCGTTAGGAATGCAGCAAAGACTAAAAGTCTTCAATGAAAAGCGCTACAGGAAAGGTTTGCCCCAGATTAATATTGGCATTGGCATTCACCGAGGCGAGGTAGTTATGGGTACTATCGGTTTTACTTCCCGGATTGAGTCTACGGTGGTTGGAGATGCGGTGAATGTGGCAGCACGGGTTGAGGGTTTGACTAGAACCTATAATTGCAACATCTTAGTAACAGAGTCAGTGCTAGAATCTCTCAAGCAGCCAGAGTCTTTTGTTCTCAAGTTAGTTGAGCAATCTGTAAAGGTTAAAGGCAAGATTGAGCCAGTAGGTATTTATGAGTTGATAGTTACTGAAAAGCGACGATAGCCACCAAGCATTAAAGACGCGGGGACAGGTCGACACGGGGACGCTCCAGATAAATTGGATGGGGATTTAACCCCAACCAATTTTATGCACCGCAAGTGACGGTGGGGTATTTGACCCATATTAATTTCGATAATAAAATAAGATACTTCAAAGGGAGATAATTATTTTTAGCATTCATTTAATTAATTAGATTTATTGACAAGTTTAAAATTACTATAGTTATTCGGAGCATTTTGATGGGGATCTACGATGTTGTGGTGGTTGGCGCTGGTCCTGTAGGATTAGCAACTGCTATTGGCTTATACAGGCGAGGTATTGATAATCTTCTCGTAATTGATCAGACTCGTAGTTTTCGTAAAGTTGGTCAGGGTCTTAGCCTTCTACCCAATGGATTAAAAGCTATTAAATACTTAGATTTTCAAGCTTACGAACAGGTAAAAAAAACTGGTAATATATTATTCAATCCCAATTCATTAAATCAGCAAAAGACTAGCGATAGAACTACTCAGCGACCAAAAAACACGAATCCTTCATTCGAATGGGTTCAAAAAAATTGCCAAGGACAGCGACTTGATTCAACCCCTCTTGACTACAATTACTGGCTCCAAAAATGTGGGGAGGGTCGATTGTCAATTAGTTGGTATGATTTGCAGACAACTCTCAGACACATACTTCCTCAAGACTTGGTCAAGCCTAATCACCGTTGTATTAATGTTATCAATGAGCCAGAATCTGGGTGTGCCCGGATAGATTGCGTATCTAATAAAACAGCAGAAGCTAATCCCTATGCACATTGGACAGAGGTAGCCTCAGACAATAACCAACAAACTGCAAATGTGGAGAGTTTCCCTCAACAACTGCAAACCAAATCGCTCAGAGCTAAATTAGTGATTGCAGCTGATGGTATTAACTCTACAGTTCGTAATATTTTATATGCAAATAGTCCTTACCATGCTTTCGCCCAACCTGAATATTCCGGGTTTGCAGCAATCGGATGTAGGGAGATTTCAGAGGTTCCAAATGCTCTCTCCACAGAGCTAGAAGCGAAATTTTTTGAGGGTTCGCCAATTCTAACAGTCTTTGATGATCAGGTATTGGCAGATTCTAAATCTGTAGGCAATCCAAGCATGATACTATTTAGACGTTCAAGTGGTCAAATGGGTTACGTTCTACATACTCCTTTGCCTTTAGAAAATTTGAATGATAAGTCTGGAGGTTTGTTAGTTGAATTAGCTTTACAAGAATTGGAGAAAGCTAATTTTCCCAATTCCATCAGGGAATTAGTGCGTATCTCTCCCTCGGTTAACATGCTACAGCGTCCATACTACATTCACCGCGCTATTATTTCAGATTCAATACCATTTCCTAGTACAGCTAACTTAAATTCTGGAGATTATACTGGCAAAATTGAACCAGCATGGGGTAATAACCGAGTAGTACTCATTGGTGATGCTGCACATGGAATGCCTCCTTTTATGGGTCAAGGAGCTAATCAAGGATTGGAAGATGCAGGGGTATTGACAACACTCGTTACTAACCTGGCTCAGGAGAATAATTGGGATAACATGCCAGTTATAGCTGAAGCCTTCGAGAAATATGAGCGTCTTCGTCGCCCAATTATGGAGAGCATCCAAGAGGCAACATTGAGACAATCTGACTGGTACCAAAAAGAGTGGCAGGAGTATCAACAAAAGGTGTATTGCCGTAATTTTGAACAAGAAATGGAGGCGTTGTTGTAAGTTGCTGTTTACTAACTATTAGGTATTAGTTAAAATTTCACTCAATCTAATAAGCTGTTGTACATTTAAAAGGGCTCCTCTACGCACTCCCTACGATTGGGTTATAGCGCTACGCGCAAGGCAGAGGGCAGAAGGCAGAAGGCAGAAGGCAGAATTTGACAAAGTTTTAGCGATTTAGCTTGTCCTAACCTTAATACGTACTGCTATAAATCGGATTATTTGGAAAGCATCATATTAACTAACTCGGGCGAGAATGCTCCCGCTATAATCTTTGATACAAGCGGTGGGAGAGTCAATCCTCCTTTCTTTTTTAACCCTAATTTAGTATTAGATTAATCTTTTGAGACAAACCTTGAACATCCAATTGCAATCTAGGCTGCTTATCATCACATACTAAATTGCCACTAAAAGCACTGCTAGAGAGTGCAAACGATAATCTGCTGCCACCATCAGCTTCCACTGTTGCCTCGCCAATATGGACCTTACATTGCGCCCAATCTAATCGCACTTCTCGATTATTGAGAGTATCAATAATCAGAACTTGCTGAGCTTGTTTTACAATTCTAATCACCAGATGGCGAACCATGAATTGGAACACCTCATTTTCCAAATACTCTATTTTTGTTCCTTGCGGCAATCCTACAATCACAGGTTTGGTGATATTTGTTGAAGATTTTTGAACTTTTGAGGTAGGAGTTCTAGAGGAAATTATCGTCTCTGTGGTAACTTGTAATTTGGGGCGCTCTCTCGGAGCTGGTGGAGGCTCAATTGGCACTAACTGTTGATTAATTAACCAGCTACGAGCCTTGTTTAGAATTTCTGAACGAATTCTTGAAGCCTGCAAGGTATGACCTTGTTCTTTGGCGTAATTTTCTTGTTTTTTCCTAGTTGCAATCCAGCGCTCTCTTGCAAACTGCTGTAGTTCTGGATCAGGAGATGAGACAAATCTATCGTAAAATTCGATAGTTTCTACCAGTAAACCAATTTTTTCCAGGGCAATTCCTACTTGTGGCATTAATAGATACTGATGCCAGTCAGAAGTCGATAGTACTTGCTCTTTGAAGAACTTTTCATAGAGTTCCACTTCGTTATTTTCTTTCTGCTGTGTGCCCACATCTTCTGGTATTAATTCTGAACAGGCTAATTGATAAACAAAATCAAACTTTAAAATAGATTTTTGGGTGTCAGAAACAATAACTATAGGCAGATATTTTTCAATTATTTCCAAAGCTTCTTTAAAAGATTGTTTGCGGTACAGATACTGCAAAAAAATAGTTAAAATTTTGACTTGAACTGCTTCCTGATTTAACCTTTCAAAACATTCTTTAACTTTGATTAATTCATCCAGCCAGATATAAACAACAAAAGCTTTTTGATACTGATGTAAATTTTCCAGGGCTAAGGCTACATATTTAAGCCAGTGATGATCGCGTGGTTTGCCAATTTGTTCCCACTCAGTAATAATAATTTTATATTCTCCCACTTTGGTCAAATATTCCAAACCTTCAGGAATACCTAATGAAAGAGCCTTCGCCTTATTATAATCTTGAGTTTGGATAGCATCACTATCTTCCCAATTGCGCACTGCTTGCTCGTATTTTTGAGCACGATAAAAACATTTGCCTGCTAGAAAATTGAGCCAACTCCATCTAGACTTTAAGGTTTCTAGAAGCTCTCCCAATTGTTGCCATTGCTCCGAATTCAAGTCTTGAAAATCAAGTAATTCGTCGATACGTTTGGCATATTCTTCTACAGCTTCTTGCCATCTATCTTGAGGACATGAAAGTTGAATTTTTTGTTGTTCGACATCGACTTTTAACTTTCCATTTTTCAATTGTTCGCGAATAAAAGATGTGAAATGCTTGATAGCTTCCCAGTCCTGTGACGGGGCAGCCATAAAGATTACCAGGGGGCGCTTTCCAATTTTACTATCTGGATAAAGATTGTACCAAGCTACTAGTTCCTCCCAGCACATCCCGTACCAGAAGCACTCCCAAGCTTGCTCCTGATTACCTAATTGTAAAAAGCGGCTACCTGCTTCTTTAAAAAACTCTTCAAATTTAAGCGCCCAAGTTTCACAAACCTCTGCTTTGAAAGTATCGCCAAGAGCATAATAGAACTGCCTGGCACGTCTGAGCAAACTCGGACTTTCTGAATTTAATCCCTTAGTTTCAAACTCCTGGGCAATCATTTGCGGCTCATTTTCTTGCAGTTCCTGAGCATATTTAGCATTACCAGGACTAATGGTGCAAACATTCTCTTCCCAAAGCTCCTTGTTTTTAGCATGCTGCCGCATGGCATGCAAGAGAGCTTCGTCACTGGCGTATTGCCATAACTGACGGTTTCCTCTTTCCGAATCCACCACAAATAAGTGTTCTGTTGCCCTACTAGCAGCGACATAAAGCTTATTGAAAAAGTATTCAACCTTAACTCTTTGATCCGTAGGTTGAGTTTTGAGGTTCCAAACATTTTGATTGCAATCTTCGCCAAATTTATAGAGAATAACCTTTTTAAACTCCAATCCTTTAGTAGCGATCGCACTTAAAATATTCTTGGGTAAAGAATGCTCCTGGTATTTATATTCCGCATCATAGAGGGAGGGAACAATTTCTGAGAGTACTTCATCGGCTTTAGCATAAGCTAATTCTTCACCTTGTTCACAAGGTAAAATGATAATCGTATCTTTGATGTAACTTCTCAGTTGTTCAATATTAATATCTTGGTTAATAATGAATTTTTGGGGTTCTCTGAAGTTGCTCTGTTGCCATGGCAGTTGAGGTTTCAGTTGAGGAATATTAAACAGTACGTGACGCCATAGTTGAATTAAATTGGTGAATTTAACAATTGGTGGGCTAGAGCGATAATTAAATGAAAGTTCCTGGAAATTAATCTTCAGTTTTAATTGTTCTGCTGGATCTAATGCCCTAATCACTGCTGACTCAAATACAGCCTTAACCCTAGACCAACTGAATCCTGTAGGATTAAGAGTTTGTAAGGGGTCTCCAGCAAAGACAAAGGGTAAACTAGGAATTGGCTGGTATCCTAGATTATACTGGGGAAAAATAGAGAGCCTCGTAATTAGCTGTAGTTCCAACTTAGTAAAGTCTTGAGCCTCATCGCAGAAGATTGCGGCAAAACAGGGACTATAGCAGTGGAGTTCCAGCACTTTGGCAATCAGATCCTGGTCATCCCAGTAACCTTGTTCTTGGGTAATTGGTTTATACCAGTGTTCCCAGATGGTATCGTAAATGCCTTGATATTTCTCTAGATCAATAGTACGTGATCTGCGTGGCACTTCTTCGATGTAGTCTTCGGGAGTCATATAACCTTCAAGAGCATAACCCTTAATGAAGGTGCGAATTACATGCCAGCAAATTTCTGCTGAATAGCGTCTTCTTTGTGGAAGTTGGAGAGTTATTCTCTGTAGAGATACTAAATCTGGAGTTTCTAAAGGAATTGTTCCCTGATAGAGTTGTTTAAAACGATGGAAGGAAATGTATTTTGAGCGAGGAAAGCTTGAAGCTAAACTATCTCCAGGAGCATCACTCTCTACAGTTGTTAACAATTCCAATAGGAATTCACCGAAGGGGCGGAAGTTATGTTCAATGCTAGGCATCTCATCCCCCTGACTCCTTTCGGCGACGAAACGATGGTGGGAGGAGAGCAGCTTCTTGACTCCATCTCTGGCAACTTCTATTAATCGCTGATTATAGGTAATAAACAAAGGTTCACCAGGCAAAGGTTCAGGGCGGCGTCTTCCTTGTTTGTTGTAATACTTGCGGTAGCAGTAGTCGGCAAATAGGTAAAGTAGCATCGTTGATTTGCCGCTACCAGCTCTGCCATTAATAAATAATGGTAGCGAGCCGCTATCAGTAGTTGAGGTGGAAACTGAGTTGAGAATTTGTTCTTCTTCACTTGAAAGAGCAAGATTTGACTCCTGTCCCTGTTCAATTGCTAGCCAACTATCTTCATCGGCTAGTAAATAAGCTGGATAGAAACGCCGAGCCAAGGGCGTTAATGCTTGCAGAGATGAAAACTCTCGCATCTTGAAATTCCGCCTCGAGATCTCGTTGGGGTTAGAGTTATCAAACAAACCAATGTTCTCACCCACCCGTATAATCTCTTGAGATGATGGCTCGTAATTAAAAGGAGCCAACAGCAATAAAACTCCCCCAACTTTGGTATCTGTGTCTTCCAGTTCGCTGTAGAGTACGTAATGATGGTTAATTTGAGACAGCTTGAGGTCAAAGCAATCGGGAAAAACTGAACACTGAATAGTTTTAGTTCTAATTCCGGTAATAATTTGATAATAGGTTTGACAGGATACTTGAATTTCAGGCTTTCTGAAACGCCTCACCCATTCTTCGCTTTCGTAAATTACCCAGTCTCCTGCCACATTATCCATTTCCCAACCAGGAGGTTCTAGCCAAGGTTTCATTGTTGATGGCAATTCCGGGAGTTCTTGCTTCAGGGGCTGCTGGATTTTTGCTAGGACAAGCCAATCTTGGAGTCGTGCTAAGTCCAGTTGAGTTTCGAGATGGTTTTCACCATACTCAACTGGCGTTTCGAGAAACTGTTCATAATCTTTATCACCGCGCTTAAAGATATCAACCAGGCATAATAGTCGATCTTGATCGATTCTCAGGATACGTCCAATTACTCTTCGGTTGAGGATACGGCGTTTTAAGTAGGGATATATTCTCTCAAAACGTCCTTGTACCTCATCAATGCTCTGGGTTTCCAGCTCAGCACACAGTTGCTCGATGCGCTCTTGAATACCATAGCGCTCTACTTTAGAGTTGAACTGAGGAGTGCGATAAACGTACATTCCCGAAGCTCCGCTAGCTTGATGAACATATAACCTTAGCTGCTATTACTATTGTCATCTAGCGGAAAAGTGAATCTGGGAGTTTTTAGTGAGAAATTAAACAATAATTCAAATTTTTTCTTTTGCTAAGCTCTTGCACACTTAACTTGTCTGTTTTCAAATCTGCGGGTTCCCAGAGAGAGGAATTAGAACCTGCTCTCTGGAGTTTACTTAACTTAACATCTCACTCATTCACCCTGTGTTTAATAACCCTACAGGCCTGTGCCAAGGGTGTAAAAGGAGGATGCCAAAACTGGAAGTCTTCCCAGAGTCCCAAACTTATCAGGGTAGAGGAGTATGGAAGTATGTTGAGTATGTTGCTAGTTACACTACAAAATTGCCTTCATCAACTGCTACCAGCAGAAGTGCGCACGTATTGCCACAGAAAGTTTAATTTTTGGCAAAATTACGCCCTCTTAAACCAATTACTTTGCAGATACTAAAGTCCTGCAGTCTCTACTTATACTCACATAGTACGACTCTTAAGTATATAACATATCTGGTGGATATACTAATAAATTGCCCTCTTCATCAACTGTTACCGGCAGGGCTTCGCACACATCACCATGGAAGGTTCCATCTTGAGCAAGATTTCGCCATGCCATAAAGTACCAGCGCTCCTCAGGTCCTTTGAGCAGTTTTCCGGCATAAAGCTGTCCCACTGGATCGGCCCAGAGAACTTGTGGAGGAGAAAATGGTCCGAGGGGATTATCAGCAACCATATAGAAGGTGCCAGTGAGGTTACTACCGGTAAATTCACGTGGGGGAACCGAGAACAGAAGATAGTAGCGCTCTTGAAGTTTGACTAATTGAGTACACTCCATTGTTGCAAAAGTCATAGGCTTAGTCAATGGTGGCAGCACTTCCCAGTCAATTAGGTTTTTAGAAGTCGCATGACCAATTACGCCCCTAGTCCTAGCTGGACCCTTGTTGGCGCGAGCGGTAATCAAGGCGTGGAATTCACCTGTTTCTGGATGCTTAAATACCCAAGGATCCCGCCAAGCCTCATCGTGCCACATGTTAAGGTCTAGTTGCTCATAATAGCGATGATCTGCTCCAAATAGAGGATTCCTAGGATGTTTTTCCCAGTGGATTAAGTCGCTGGAGGTGGCAAGGCTAATCCTCTGGATTAATCCTTTCTCTTCTTTGTAGCTACAGGTGTAGAATAAATACCATAAACCTTCATGCTGAATTACACTGCCTGTCCAAGTAGTATACTCGTGGCGACCGCCAAAAGTTCGATTGGCATATCCAGGCTTCAGAACATCGGGGAGAGTTTCCCAGTGGAGTAAATCCTTAGAAACTGCGTGACCAATTGAGACATTCCAATGTCTTAGGTGTGGATCTCGCAAAGCCCTGGGAGCTTGCAAGTAGAATAAGTGGTAGTCGGAACCATCTTGAGCTGGCCAGAAATCCCATAGCCACTTATCCGGAAGTCGTAGAGTTGGATGAGGGAACATTAATTACCTGACTTTTGTGTAGTGTTATTTGTTCGTACAGTAGCGTGATGGCTTGCCTGAAAAAGTTAGCCTTTTGACTAACTTAAACAGAATAAGTAGGGAGTGGGGAGTAAGATCAAACTATACTTTTTACTGCTGAATAAAATCTAACAATTATCAAACAGAGGTTGACGACATGTCATTTGTACAATGTCTGAACTCACCTTTTTGCCCTAGCAGTTGCTAATATCTTCCAAGATAACAAATGTTTTTGGTAAATTGTCACTGGTATATTTGCTCATGGCTGGGATCAATATCAAATCTTTAAGATATGATGGCATGACCAAAAGAAGACTAGGACTATATCGCTACTAAACCATCTTTATAGATACCAGTAAACTAACTAGAGCGGTGAACTCTGGAATAGTATTTTAGGAATCGAAAATTATCTTAACCTAGCATTGATATTAAAGACGCGGGGACAGGTCGACAGGTCGACGCACCGGACTTTCAAAGGATGTGGATTTAACCCCAACCCATTTTATACACTGCAAGTGACGGTGGGGTATTTGACCCATATTAATTTCTATAAGGAATTTCAGTATCACAACCACAATTACTAACATCAATAACTAAGTCTGTAAATACTTCTCAGGAAAATTATCTCCATTTTATGCTTAACTGCCTACTCTTTACAATTATTTACAAAATCTCCTTGACTGACAGAAGCAACTTCCTGTTAACTGCTCAATTCTGAACTTCTTTTTCAACACCGAATTTAGATCAACCATCAACAAAAAAAAGGGGATAGCTTAACAAAGTACCCCCTTTGATGATTGTTACTACAATTCTTAAGCAGGAAGTTTGAGTAACATTGCATCCCACACTTGGTGCCCCTCGGGCTTTAATCGCCAATAGAGATTAGTCAGATCTAGCCCATTCCTGGAACTAACCTTCTTAATTTCTGGATGGCCATTGTTCCATAAGACTTTCCAATGTCCAGAGACATCAAGAGACAAGCTTTCAATATCTAAACCATAGGCTACTAGTTCCTCTTCTAGACCTAGTATGAAACTGGTAGCATAGAGATTAGATTCTGAAGATCCTTTGACCACAGGAAATTTTGAGACTGGAGTGTAAGGTCCTTGTATTTCTGGCGAGACATAGTGGTATAGACTAGAGTCAGCAACAGAGTTAATACTCTTGCCAATTTGCTCAAACCAAAGAGGATTTGTCCGTCGCTTCCAGACACAGAAGAATAAGTGCCATATCCCATCTTGATAATAGACGTGGCTGCGTTCACACTCATAGACAATACCTTCGGTGCCTTCCTCTGTATTAAAGTGCGGGAACAAAGCTGGTGGCAGTGACGTATAAGGTCCTTCCAGATTATCTGCTACGGACAAACCAACACAACCTTTGTATAATTTGGAAGTTGTCTTCGCTGCAGCAGAGGTAAACATCCAATACTTATCTTGGTGAAAGACGATGAAAGGGTCACGCCACTGGCGATGGATTTGGTCTGGATACTCTGGGTGGTAACAATAATCGTAATGTTCACCCCAATCGATAAATTTCAGTGGTTGGGGAGGTTCCCAATTAAACTCCCAATTATCTTTAATTATCCCTTTGGAAAAACCCAAGGACTCATAGAGCAAGTTTGGTGGTTGCGGGCAACCACCGTAAAAGAAGTACACGGAGTTTCCTTCTCCTTGCCATAAGCTTCCTGCTAGCAGGTGATGGCTGCGCCAGTAATCATCTGGATCCGAAGTAAATAGTGAACCCAACTCCTTTTCTAAGGAGAAATCCTCTGCCAGAATAGCCCCGTTAATTTGTCCGTATTCCCAAAAGGGTCCGCCTACATCATCTGGGCAGGTAATGTAAAACAGTAGGTATTTTGAGCGTGATTGTTTGCTTTTATTATTCTCTAGCGGCATTTTAAAGAAACTTTTAACTTTTAGCAAAAGTAATCTGTGCTAGGTCGATCTGTCAAGTAAATTTCCCTTATTTATAAATTTGTCGGAATAGGGAATAACCAGTGATCATCTTAATCTTTGACACTCCCCGGCATTAACGCACGGGGAGTGTTAGCTTAACGACACACCTTAAAACTGTCTATTCTGGCAGCAATAGGTAATCTGTTTGATCTTGCAAGAAATTTCTCTTATTGATACTTGTTGGAGTTGGGAATAATGAAGACAGCGTTAGTTGAAACTCAACAAGCCTCAATCTGTCTTACAGCCGTAAGGGCAGAGTAACTAACACCAGCAGTTCCTTCCCCTGGATGAGTAGAATCACCTACTAGCCAAAGGCACTGGAGTGGGGGGCGAGTAGCAAAGCCAAATGGTCCAAAAGTCGATATTCTTTGACCAATACCGCCAACTATTCCTTGTTCTCTACCTGTAAAGTGAGCAAAGGTACGAGGGGTTGCAGCTTCTTGGTGAAGAATTGTTTCTGGTTTGAGATAAAAGTACTCAGCTAGACGAGCGATCGCTTTTTCGGTGTAGGATTGTTTTAAGATGTCGTAATCCTGCTGAGAATTTAGCCACCACTTCTCAGCGTCGGTAAAGGAAGAGGCAATAATTGTTGCTTTCCCCTCTGGTGCGCGTCCATCTCCTGGTTTACTGACAGAAACAAATAGAGAGTTATTTTCTGCAATTGCCCCCGAGTAATCATAGAGAAACTGGAGATGAGGAGGACATCCTAAAGGAATCGCACTTTGGTCAACACCAAGATAGATGACAAAAGCACCGGAAGCTGGTGGTAATTTTTCCACTCGACGCCGATAGCCTCTGGGCATGGCATCTCCTACAAGTTTAATTAAATTCTGAACCGTGAGATTGGCAACAACATGATCAGTAGCTTCTGTCCATACTTGAGAAGTTTTCTGATTACGAATGCTCACGCCAGTAGCTTTACCACCTGAGACTTCAATCTTCTCAACGGTATGGCGCATTAGTAGCTTGCCGCCATATTTTTCCAAGGCCTCAACTAAGCGATCGCTCAGTACCTGCATGCTACCTTGAAGATGGAATAGCCCTTGCGGCTCTTGGGAAACCCCTAGCGCTGTTGCTGCATAAAGTAGTGCTGTCTCATCTGCATCTACTTGGGAATAAAGTTTGAGTTGTAAATCTAAAAAGGTTCTCAGGCGCTGATTTTCATATAGTCCATAGCGACGCAAAGCATCCCCCACACTCATCAAGGTAAAGGGTACAGTCACTAAAGTATCAGGGCGCACTGATGATAACAGTTGCCTCAAGTCCCATAAACTACGTGGTGGCAGCACTGGGTCACGGGCTTGAAATTTCCAGCTAGCCTTGAATAAAGTTGCCAGCAGTTGCCAAAAGGGCTCACTGCCGGGAAACTGTCTTTGGCGTTCTATTTTCCATTTTTCTGGATCGCGCCAGACATTAATTGGTACAGTTTCACTAGGAAGAAAGACCGCACAAGCTGGATCACAAGGTGTTGCTTCTGGTAAGTCAATTTCTAGCTCATCAAAAATCCGTTTGTGAATACCACCTGCTTCTAAACCTGCAACTTGGGTAGCTCCCACATCAAAAGTAAATCCGCGACGCTTGAAGGTAGAAGCACAGCCTCCAGGTACTAGAGCTTGATCCAACACTAGCACCTGATAACCTCGACGGGCTAGTAGTGCTCCAGCCGTTAAACCGCCTATACCTGCACCAATAACAGTAATACGGCGGGTTTTGCAATTGCTAAGATCCTGGCTGGTCATGACTTCTTTCTTTAAGATTCATTAATTTTAATGTATCATTGCAACGAAGTGGTGGCTTTGAAAGCTTCAGCTCGTAGGCAGTGTAAGGTAGGGTAGGGCATACCCAAACCAATTGCAGCAAAGAGTTATAGCGCTACGCAGAAGGCTCCAGGGCTCCAAGGCTCCAAGGCTCCAAGGGGTGAATTTGACAAAGTTCTAGCGATTTAGCTTGTCCTAACCTTAATACCTACTGCTATAAACCCTTAGGGAGAGAACCATCTCTGGCTAGATAAGGCAAGGAGTTTAGTTAAGTGGACTCATGGAACTAAGAATCCCCGTGCGTTTACGCCGGGGAGTGTCAAATTTCTATAAACTGCCACTGCCGAAGAGACTGCTAAAATACTGGGTGTACAACCGGCAACTGGATGTCGCCTGATTACCTTGCAGATTAACTAACCCCATACTTTGCAATTTGAACGCCTGCACCAAATCCAATTCCACTGCTGTTGATGCAGTTATTACCTTACTAAAAGCTGCCGCTAGTTTTGGCTGCTGTTTTAGGCTCCATAATTGTCGCTGTAAGTGGTCACTGTAAATTCCCTTGGAACTTAATAACAATGGCAATAACTGCTCGAGAGTTAGATTCCGATGCTGAAGGTGATACAAAGCCAGCCGCACTAGATAGGGATTTCCTCCTACAATTGCCATCAATTGCTTAGCTTGCTCAGTTGACCAATTTAGTTGATGCCGCTTTGCCAACTCCAGTACCTGTTCACCAGTAAAAGGTTGCAGCTCAACTGGTACCCCGACATTAAAAGGTGATTGATGAATACTCAGCGGAGTATGAACTGCGTTCGAGTGTACCACCACTAATCGCAGTTTTTTCCAAATTTCCCGATACTTTCCCTGCTCATGCCAGGTTCGTAACAGTCCAAAAAAGTCATTAGCTAACTCCGGATATGAGAACAAGCGATCAATATCGTCCAAAGCTAGCACTAAAGGTTTTGTTGTTGCCTCTAAGAGATAGTGCTCAAAGTAAATCTTGCAGCTGACTTTACTACCAAAAAACTCATCCCAATAGTCTTCTAAACGATTAGATAGTTTCAACTCTAGAGCAACATTGGCACATAACCAACGCAAGAATTTATTTAAGTCTTGGAAAATCTCTCTATCGGCGAGCCGAAAGCTTAAAGACACAGTGCGATAGTTAAGCTTTGTTGCTTGATGGAAAATCTTTGCCATTAAAGAAGTTTTCCCCATCAGTCTTGGGGCTTTGATACGGAGCAGTGCCCCCGGTTGCGAAATTGTTTGGTAGCACTCAGATTCAATTGGAGGACGCTCTACATAAAAGGTAGAATCTAGAGGAACTTGACCCTCTGGAAATTCCAGTTTACTCTCTTTTTCTTGGGCTGGATGCTTAGTGTCTGAGAGTTCAAGCTCCTGAATCTCAGGCTGGGGACAGAAATAATCACTTGACTCCAGAGCCAGATTAAAAGCACGAAAGCAGCCTTTGATGGTTTGCTTGTCAACCCGAGTTTCGGCAGCAAATACTTTGCTCAGGGTATTGATGGCTAAACCCGTGCGCTCACTCATAGCTTCGAGGGTATACCGATTGCCGTGGTTGTTCTCAAATTCTGCATTGCATTTGGCTAAGTTTAATTTCTGCAATCCTTGAGGCGTTAGAATTACACCGCGCTTGCGCCTGTCTTTGGGTGCATATGTCGATATCATCTTAATAATTGCAATCAATTGCTATAATTATAATTTTGATAAATTAACTCCTCACATTAACGCTCTTCCATGACTTTCATGAGAAAATATTGGAAAGGTCGAGATTTCGCGGCAAGACTCCTGAATTAAGGCACTAAAACGCGATCAAAACAGATTAGATTTTTATTTTCTTCCTATCATGATTCAACAGCGTTAAGTTGCTCTACAGCGTCGAGCCTTGTAATTTCGTAAAAATAGCCATGGAATGTAGCAACTTTATGGTGTATCTGTCAACTGCTATATTTTTGGTTTTAAGTTGCTATATGCTTCTCTAAATCAAGCCTTTCCTTTTATGCCTAGAGTTAATTTTTGTAAAATTTATTAACACAATTAGGTTTGCCGGAAAGAATCGATCACGCTTTTCCCAAATTAAGCAAAGTATTATTGAAAATTTACAATGGCTTCCAATTAATCTCTGACTGACTTCGAACAATTGATTATGATCAATCCTTAAGTTGAGGTCTTAACTTGCAAAACTTGAGTGGTTTCCTCCAGTTAACACAGGCAAAGTGGAGTCAGTATTTCAACCGGACAAATGCAAGCAAGCTTCAAGCGAGTTCGCTACATTCCCTCTCAAGCAATCGAATCCTCAACAGAATCACAGGAGCAAATACTACTGAAAAGTTTATCTGCTGGCGATCGCAGTGTCTTTTGGCTGCTGTGGAGTCACTATCAGGACTATCTTTACCGTCGTTGCTTTCAATGGATGGGAAGTAAGCATACGGATGCAGAAGAGGCATTGTCTCGGGCTACTCTCAAAGCCTGGAATCAATTGCCAAAGTATGCACACAAAATCACTAACCTCAGAGCTTGGCTGACTAGATTAACCCATAACCTCTGTGTGGATATGCATCGAGAAAGCAACAGAGGGGCAATCAGTATGGAGAGCTTTGAAGAAATTGCACTGGGAGATAGCTCAGACTCTCCTGAGTCAGCCCTTCTCCGTAGTGAGTTGAGCATGTATATCCGCCGCGCTATTAATGCTCTGCCTTCCAGACTGCGCGATGCTTTTAGCCTTCGTTGTCACCAGCAAATGTCGTCACATGACATTGCCCAACAACTTGGTCTTTCTGTAGATAACGTAGACAAACGCATGGAACAGGCACGAAAAATTCTGCAAAAGCGTTTGCATAAGTATTTTTCGGGGTTAGATGACTCTTCGTTAGATTCTCTCCATCCCTATCAATTCAAAAACAAAGCTAGAGCAAGCTCCTCCCCGGCTAAAGAAGAGCCAAGGAGAGCCAAAAAAAGAGGAAAACCTGTGGGGGAGACAACCCAATCTAATCAAAAAAAGAACAAGGAGAGCTCCGATGCTCAAGCAGTAATCAAAATTAAGCACATTGTCGAGCAAATCAATTACAGGGTAACAGCTACATGTCTAGAAACACTGCCACATGCTTGGTACAACTCGCCGACTCCTCTGGGGTGGAGATGAATGCTCACTTGGTTTTAGAGGAAAAACCAATCAGACAAGACCAAAAGCTGAAAACATTAACTAAGTACGTACAGCAGTATCCTTCTGGATGGAAAAAGCGGTTGGAATTAGCCCGGTTACTGTACACGATGGGTCGTTGGCAGCAGGCTAGCCAGGAGTATCGCCAAGTACTCAAACAGCAGACACAATTGCCATTGATTGAGGTGCGGTTGGAACTGGGGAAAATCTTGCAGTTGATGGCAAGGGAGACTGAGGCAATAGAGGTGTATGAGAACACTTTGCTCTTATGCCGTAATCTGGCGACTCAGCATCATCTGGGTGGATTAATTGAACTGTGTCGCCATTGCCCTCAAAAGGCAGCTTCCATGTTTTCCTTAGCGGCATCGACACAACCAGATAACAAGGCTCACTGGCTTGCCCTGGGACAGGTTTATCTGGATACAGAGTCTCCTCTGGAAGCTTTAAATGCATTCAATCAAGCTTTGGAAGTTCACCCAGATGATTTCTTACTATTGCGCAATAGTTATCAGGCTCTGATGGCAGTAGGTAATTTTCAGGAAGCTGGGCGGCGCTTAAGTAGAGCGCTAGAGTTAGTCCCTGATGATTTTCTAACTCTCAAACAGTTGGCGGATTATCGCACTCACCAGGGATTAGTAAGAGGTGAGGAGGGTAAGCAGACTAAACAGATGATTCGAGTGGCACTGCGTGTTGCTCCTGATTCTGCTGATGCCCACGAGTCACTGGCGCACTATCACCTCTTTCGAGGTGAGTGGAAAAAAACTATTGCTTTATGCAGACAGTTTACAGAGAAACACCCCCATAGTCCTAGCGGCTGGTATTACTATGGGCAGTATTTATTTCATACAGGTGAATACCAAGATGCAGCTGAGGCGATTCTTAAGGCTTATGGGCTGCACCAGAACTATTGCGAAATCTATCGGGCATTATGTGAGATTTTGCCTGCTGCGGGAATAACTGCCTCTATTGAACTTTTCACCCAACCCTTCTCCGACAAGGAGGGGAGTAAAGTAACCTTGGCTTCAATACTGGAGGAGATGCTTGAGCGCTTTCCTGAGCGTTGGAGTGTTTGGGCAACAGTGGGTCGAGTTTTGGTGGAAAGCTTCCAGGATATAGAGCGGGGGTGTAGTCTTTCTGCCAAGGGAAGGCAACTTCAGCCCCAATTAGCAGATGCTTGGTTTTGTCATGGACGGGTGTTGGCACTGGCACAGAGACACCAGGAGGCTGTCGAAGCCTTAAAGCAAGGATGGCAGTTGTTACCGCCAGAGGGGGGTTATTTGCAATCTGTGCCTGCTGCAGTATGGCTAGGGGAGAGTTATCGGCTACTGGGTGATGATGCTAGCAGTTGGAGATGGTATCAAGAGGCTTGTGAGCGAGCTAAAAAACTGATGGCATTTAATCCAGCTACTGCTTATTACTGGCAAGGCAGAGCATTATCGGAGTTGGGCGATGTGAGTGGTGCTATAGAGGCTTATCAAAATGCTTTGAGTCAACAGTTACTCTATCCTGCTCGCGGGGAGGTTGAGGATACTCTGCAACGGTTACAAACTATGGCGTGAAAAAGTTCTTGTTCTTGAGGCTAATTTTATGGGGTGTATTTAGGGTTTGCTGAATAAGTTTTTTGGTGAGGTTCAGGAGTCAGGAGAGGAACTCAGAATAATCTAGACAATTTAAAAGTGCATCAATTTTAAGCCTCTAGATGCTGTAGTCTTGCACTTGTAAGCGTAAAAAAATACTCAAAATCCTTGTCTGGTATACCTTCTACATTAATTCAGCAAGCTCTATTTAGTTAGGAAAAAAGCCTCTAACTCGAAAAATTCAGAAATGGTCTTTTGGAATCGTTTTAAGAGTGTAGAAATTAAACAAGGCAAAAAGATTGTGATCAACAAAACATTTCACATTTCTGGTAGTGTAATTGGACAGACAACTCGTCAAGGAGTTACTGGTTTACGTGTCGAAGCATGGGATAAGGATCTCATAATTGATGATCTACTTGGCAGTGCAATAACCAAAAGTGATGGTACTTTTCAACTATCGTTTGATGAGTCCTATTTCCGAGAAGTATGTTTAGACCGACAACCCGATCTATACTTCAAGATCTACAACCAAGAAGAACTTATTAAAAGTACTGAAGATTCAGTACTATGGAATGTAAAGGAACAAGATAGTAAAGTTCTCATAGAAATGGAGACAGCACCTCCAGTTTCTAGTCCTGTGACAGTACCATTTTTTGGTAATGTACACGACACGATAAAAACTTCAAGTATCTTAAGAGAAAAAGCAGTTGACGCATACCCAGCCTCCCAAATTTTCGCTGAATATATGGCGAATATCATCAAACATATTCCTGACCCAGGAACATTGACAATGCTGACTGGGACAGCAAATTCGCAGGCTTCATTTTTCTTCCAGTCGTCAACCACTAACGAAATCAACGCCAATCTCTATAACAACATCCTCTCACCACGGGTGAAGGGCGGTGATAGCCCGTTCGGCGTCAACCAAGCGGAGCTATTAAGTGCAGCCTTTACAAATGCCTATCTTCAGGTGTATTTGAGCCTAAGATATCAGCTATCCCAGGCAGATCAAGCGACTGAGCAGGAGCTTGTGGCTAAGGTAGCAAACAACATCAAGACTCTACGTCCGCTCTGGAATGAGTGGGTCAATGTCTTTGGCTCGGAGCAAAAGGTGCCAAAGCTCAATATGAGCAATACGGACACCGCGCTCCTTGAGATGACCGGTACGCTGCAAGTTACTTGGGTCAACCCAGATTTTAAGCAAAAACTGGTCGATGACCCAAGCTACCCCTATACACATATGAATGATTTTGACCAGATATTCTCTCTCATTCCGGCAACGGTGCCGCTGCAGATGCGCACTCAGATTAAGGCAGTTTATAATGCACAGGGTGCCCAAGGTGCCATCACTGCCAAGAGGTCCAACGCTACCCAGATACTGAGTGGGGTACGACAAAATATCCAGCAACCCAGGACTGAAAATGGTGGACTGAAGCTGACCGGTAGTGACCGTATGATACCCGGATTAACGTTCCAGCCCGCCAATCCGACCACCATAGTCGATCAGTTGAGAACTAACCCGCCAACTGAAACATTAAGCTATACCGGAAGTATAACTAAATCAGATAATACGACATTGTCTTTTAATGCCTCGGTTAGCGGCGGTATTTCGATTCCAATCCTTGACTTTTTCTCGTTAACGCCAAGCGGTGGTGCCACAACCAGCATCTTCCAGAACGACTTCGCAGGCTCGAAATTCAGCGTAGAAGTTGTTGTTAACAACCCAACGCTACAACCGAAGATGACTGTCGCGCCGTTGCTTTATAATATTTCCACCGCTCAGGGATGGCTTTATGCCGATCCAGTAAAGGAAGCTGTCAATAACGGTAGCAACACCGATGTAACAGGCTTCGTCTTTGATGGCGGTTTGCCAGACTTCGACTTTAGCGAAGGAGGTGATTTTGGCTATGTCAATACCCTGGTGCTGAGCCAATTCCTCGAACTCAAGCTTGTTTTTGAGCAGTGCCGTAGCAAGGAGGTTCGGAAATATTTTGAGCAGCATACCAAGGCTACCATTAGCTTCCTCGGCATTCCACTCGGCAGGGCCAGCCAAAGTTCAAGCTACAGTTACGACTACAGCGCGGAGACGGAGACTTCGATCACGGTTACTTTAAAGCCTAATCCTCCTGGCTATGTGCCTGGTGGCAGCGATATCACCGAGTCACTATGTAACCTTGTTGCGGTAGGCGTGATTTATCCATTCGCTTAAAAAGGGCAGTGTGATCGCCTGATCCTGTGGTGAGATCGGCTATCTTGTAAGGTGCGTTAACGAAGTGTAACGCACCCCTTTAACTATCAGTTTGATCGGTAGATTCGATAGAATCGCTAGAATTATGATAGGCTGAGCTAAAGTGCAACTGTTGTGGTTAAAATACCCTCTCAGCCTTTGACAATCACATTGAAGAGCGAGGTTAGTCTTTTGGGCTGACTTTGTACTCTATCCCTTTAGGTAAGAAACGATGCCGTCTTCTAGCGAGAGGTTATTGCAATTTTCTGACACTAGGAGTTAAATTGAGACCTCGTTGGCTCGATTACTTGAATACCAATAAAATCTTAGAGCAAGACTTACCTATAATCTGGGGATAACAGGAACAAATTGAATGCTTAGGACAAAATTTCCAAGAAGTTTATTTGCCACTCAAAACCTCAGACCTATTAGTGATTGAATATCGCAAGTGGCTCGATAAATTTTGGTCATCTTTACCCTATTACTAGGAGTATTCTACCTCAAAACTCACTATTAATGATAGCGAAGGAAATCATAACTGCACTCTCCCACAACGATTGGAGAGACACACAGCCATTTGTAATTCCTGTAAAGGAGCATATCAGGGAACAAAACTGATTAAACACTTCTGTGTGGTAATAGCAATTTTTCTAGCAGCCTTAGCGATAGTTACAGATGACTTTTGGATTCAAGTCTTGTCAGTTTCTGTTTCTTTATAAGTAATATTAATAGCAGCTGTAGTTAGTAAATTAAAAATCAAATTTGAAAACTCTTACACTCGCTATTAATTCCAAACAAAAAACAATAACAGCAATAAGTAATAATTGTCGTCGTCAATTATTACTTATTACTTATTACTTATTACTTATTACTTATTACTTATTACTTATTACTTATTACTTATTACTTATAAAATTCCATCCAACGACGAGTGCCGAAGAACTTACAAGAATTTGAAGCAATTTCAGCTGCTGCTACTAGCGATTCCGTGAAATTTTGTTGTAATATATAGTGACAGAAAGCGCCGTGGAAAATGTCACCAGCACCGAGGGTATCAACAGCATTAACTATGAGTACCGACAATCGACCTGAAATACCTAGGCTAAGGTATTGAATGGGTTTTTCTCCTTGGGTAATAGCAATGTGGGGAATACCCAAACTTTGTAAATAAACAAAAACCTCCTTGCTGTTACTACAACCTGGTGGATAGAAGTTAGCAGAGCAAACAGCATAATCCACGAAGGGTAAAACTTTCTCAAATCCAGGTTTCCAGCTACCGCCATCAATAACAACTGGGATATTATTTTCTTTGGCTAAGGGAGCGATCGCAACACTAAGAGCCATTTGATGACCATCGATCATCACTAAATCTACTCCGTTAAGTACATTAGCAGGTATTTGCTCAGGGTTAACTTGAATCTTAGTAGCGTTGAGCGAAATAACTGCGCGATCACCTGTAGCTTCGGTAATAATAATAGAAGAAACTGGTGGTGGTTCAGTATAGTCTGGGGCAAGGTCAGTGATACTTACTGGATAATTTCCTAAATCGGAGCGAATGAGTTGGGTAATTGGATGAGTACCAACCACACCCAGAATTTCTGCTTGATTGCCAAGGTATCCAAAGGTTACTGCTGCATTTGTTGCTGGGCCACCAGCAGAGACAGTATAGTCAGAGGCGGTAATTTTTTCGTTGTTACTTGGAAGCTTGGCACTTAGATAGGCTAGATCTAAAGTAACCATGCCTATAAATAAACCGCTTTTTAGCATATTTTGGTATTATATAAACTTTTGTAGCAAGAGTTCTATAATCCTAAGCTCAGGATACTAATGGGAACACTTTATATAGTAGGGACACCAATTGGCAACCTGGAAGATATCACCTTCCGGGCAGTGAGAGTATTGCAATCTGTAGATTTGATTGCAGCAGAAGACACCCGCCACACTGGCAATCTGTTGCAACACTTGGAGATTAAAACTCCCCAATTAAGTTACCATGAACATAATCGGCAGCAGCGCATACCAGAGTTGTTGAGTAAGCTAAGTCAAGGAAAAGATATCGCCTTAGTAACTGATGCTGGGATGCCAGGAATCTCAGATCCTGGCTATGAATTAGTCAAAGCATGTATTGAAGCCGAGGTATCAGTGGTACCAGTGCCCGGCGCTAATGCAGCAATTACAGCACTGATTGCGGCAGGATTACCTACAGACAGATTTGTGTTTGAAGGCTTTTTACCAGCAAGTGGACAAGAAAGACAAAAGCGCTTAGAATCTCTGCCAGCTGAACCTAGAACTTTAATTTTTTACGAGTCACCCCACCGTCTGCGGCAAACCTTGCAAGACTTGGCAGATTACTTGGAACCACTGCGTCTAATTGTACTGGCAAGGGAGTTAACTAAGTGGCATGAACAATTCTGGCGGGGAACAATTAGAGATGCGATCGCTCATTATAATCAGCATGAGCCTAAGGGAGAATTTACTATAATTGTTGCCGGTGCCCAGTTGGAGATAGCAATGCCCTCACCAGAGGCATTAAAAGCCGAGTTATTCGAGATTATGTCTCAGGGTGTATCGCGATCGCAAGCTAGCCGACAATTAGCTCAATTAACTAAACTCCCACGGCGTCAACTATACCAGATGGCTTTAGCATTACCAGCTCCACCCATACCTGAATATGAAAGAGATCATCAGAAACAGAAAGGGCGCAATCACCCTGATAGCTAGTTTATCATTAATTTTCATCTCTGCTTGTGGCGAAGTCAAGGTTTCCCCGACTACAGAAAATTCGCCAACCCCTGCTAGCGAGAGTCAAGCGGCACAGAGCCAGACTACCTCCGTTAGTAATTCTGTTAATACCTCCAAAAATCAGCAGATTACACCAGAGGGCATCGGAGTAGCCAAGCTGGGCATGACTTTTGGGGAACTCAAAAAGACCCTGCCAGAGAATACCGAATTTAAGGTAGAATCCTCTCTAATTGTAGACTGGGATGCGATCGCTGTCCGTCAAGATGGGGATGTACTCTATTACATCCTCTATCCAGCAGGGGAGACTTTTGAAGATTCAGATGTTATTGAAACTTTACTAACTGACAATCCTAATTATCGCACTACTCAAGGAATTGGTCCAGGAACACCAATTGAAGAGGCAGAGGATATTCATGGAGATGCCACCTTGTCTTTTAACTGGAGCAACGAGGCTAGGGAGTACGTCGAATTTGAACAGTTATCTGAAGATATCAAATTCCGTACTCGACAGATACCTGGGGATGATCAATTTGCCGGCATTTATAACTCTTCTCAAACTGAAGAAGTTAACCAGACAGATAAATTTAAGGAAGCTGCTTCTATCGGTTCTGTCGAAATTTATTGCCGAGAACAATGCCCATCACCTTAAGAAAATACAGTGTTTTTCATAACTAAGCTGTTGTGCATCAAAAATGCACAACAGCTTAGCAGTACCGATGAAAAAATTTTTCATCATCAAGCATTAAAGAGGGTTATTTACTCTACACCCTACACCCTCTTTCAAGTCAGGAGGCAGACGTCTCTAAAGCAGAAGGAACAGGAGAAAAAACTGCTAAAACCTGTTAAAGTATTCTGTTTTTAGATAAAGATGGTAGAGAGATTATCAGTAAACGTGCTGACCTGGGTTCCATCTACAGAGGCAAGAAGATCGCCATCCGCCGCCAAAATATTTACGCTGCCATTAGACTGCTCAAATCCCAACTCATTGGCATTAACTCCTGTGAAGCGAGTTGCTCCCAATTGGAAGTTAAATACAGTATCAAAGCCTTCCCCTATTTCTAGGAAAATCCTGTTATTACCAGTACCAAGTTCGATGGTATCTAAGCCAGAACCACTATTAATGAAATTGTTCCCTTCACCGGAGTTAATTAGGTCATCACCATCGTAACTGTAGAAATCATTATTCTCTTGATTACCAGTGAGGTTGTCATCATGAATAGTAGCGTGGACTCTTTCAATGCCAAGGAAAGTTTGTGTAATTTGTTGACCTTCCCCGTCAATATAACTACCACTCTCTTGAGCT
The DNA here is from genome assembly GCA_010692425.1 of Symploca sp. SIO3C6. Classification (GTDB taxonomy): domain Bacteria; phylum Cyanobacteriota; class Cyanobacteriia; order Cyanobacteriales; family Coleofasciculaceae; genus SIO3C6. Next base: position 644,790 of record JAAHHJ010000001.1, read on the forward strand.
AGGTTTAGTTGAATACCAGAGTTAAAACCATGGAGGTTAACTGAGTCATAACCTTCTCCACCATCGAAGTAGTTAGTACCTTGAGTATCGACGAAAGTATCATTGCCAGTGCCACCGAAATAGCTGTCATCACCTTCGTAACCGTAGAAAGTATTATTCTCCTGATTACCAGTGAGATTGTCATCATGAATAGTAGCGTAGACTCTTTCAATGCTCAGGAAAGTTTGTGTAATTTGTTGACCTTCCTCGTTGAGATAACTACCACTCTCTTGAGCTAGATTTAATTGAATGCCAGAGTTAAGACCATAGAGGCTAACTGTGTCATAATCTTCTCCACCATCAAAGTAGTTAGTACCTTGATAATCGACGAAAGTATCATTGCCAGCGCCACCGAAATAGCTGTCATCACCTTCGTAACCGTAGAAAGTATTATTCTCCTGATTACCAGTGAGGTTGTCATCATGAATAGTAGCGTGGACTCTTTCAATGCTCAGGAAAGTTTGTGTAATTTGTTGACCTTCCTCGTTGAGATAACTACCACTCTCTTGAGCTAGGTTTAGTTGAATACCAGAGTTAAGACCATAGAGACTAACTGTGTCATAACCTTCTCCACCATCAAAGTAGTTAGTACCTTGATAATCGACGAAAGTATCATTGCCAGCGCCACCGAAATAGCTGTCATCACCTTCGTAACCGTAGAAATCATTATTCTCCTGATTACCAGTGAGGTTGTCATCATGAATAGTAGCGTGGACTCTTTCAATGCTCAGGAAAGTTTGTGTAATTTGTTGACCTTCCCCGTCAATATAACTACCACTCTCTTGAGCTAGGTTTAGTTGAATGCCAGAGTTAAAACCATGGAGGTTAACTGAGTCATAACCTTCTCCACCATCGAAGTAGTTAGTACCTTGAGTGTCGACGAAAGTATCATTGCCAGCGCCACCGAAATAAGTGTCATCACCTTCGTAACCGTAGAAAGTATTATTCTCTTGGTCACCGACTAGGTAGTCATCAAAATTAGTAGCGTCAACCCTTTCAATGCCAAGGAAAGTTTGTGTAATTTGTTGACCTTCTCCGTCAATATAACTACCACTACCTTCTACCAGGTTAACTTGAAGACCAGAGTTAAGATGATGTAAGTGAACTGTGTCATAACCTTCTCCACCATCAAAGTAGTTAGTACCTTGAGTGTCGACGAAAGTATCATTGCCAGCGCCACCGAAATAAGTGTCATCACCTTCGTAACCGTAGAAAGTATTATTCTCTTGGTCACCGACTAGATAGTCATCAAAATTAGTAGCGTCAACCCTTTCAATGCCAAGGAAAGTTTGTGTAATCTGTTGACCTTCCCCGTCAATATAACTACCACTACCTTCTACCAGGTTGACTTGAAGACCAGAGTTAAGATGATGTAAGTGAACTGTGTCATAACCTTCTCCACCATCAAAGTAGTTAGTACCTTGATAATCGACGAAAGTATCATTGCCAGTGCCACCGAAATAACTGTCATCACCTTCGTAACCGTAGAAAGTATTATTCTCCTGATTACCAGTGAGGTTGTCATCATGAATAGTAGCGTGGACTCTTTCAATGCTCAGGAAAGTTTGTGTAATTTGTTGACCTTCCTCGTTGAGATAACTACCACTCTCTTGAGCTAGGTTTAGTTGAATACCAGAGTTAAGACCATAGAGGCTAACTGTGTCATAACCTTCTCCACCATCGAAGTAGTTAGTACCTTGAGTGTCAATGAAGGAATCATTGCCAGCACCACCTTGGAGGATATCATTTCCGTTATTGCCCTCAATGTGGTCATTACCTTCATTACCCTGAATTACATCATCACCTTCTCCACCAAAGAGTGTGTCGTCACCTTGATTTCCCTGGATAATATCATCGCCTTCGAGTCCTCGGATAACATCATCTCCATCTAAACCTTGAATGATGTCATCTTCAGCAAGACCTTCTAAAGTGTCTTGGTTGAGAGTACCTGTAATAATTGCCATTGTTGTTTGTCCTTATTAACTCAAATGCTTATGGGCTAAGATCGAAATGCATCTCAAACTGTGCCAAATTAGGTCTAGAGCCTTAGACAATAAAAATTTCAGCCTTTGGCAAAATCTTTGCTCTTTCCGTAGACCATGATTCAAGCTCCAAATTAGAGGTCCTTTACCAGGTGAACGAAATTTTGCGTAGGATTTGAATTCTCTGTGTCTCCGCCTCTCCGCGTCTCCGCGTCTGTTATTGATGCGCCCCATCTGCATTTCCAGTATGCAAAACATTCAAAGCTTGGAAGATTCTCTTAAAGGGCCAATCGGGGCCACTTGCCAAACCCCAATCTCCATCAACGTTTCCAGAAAAGGGGTAAGCCTCTAACCCTCCGAAAATTTAGACCTTGGATTTTGAGTCAAAAAAGGATAGATAATGACAATCGCACAGGGAGAAAGTTATGATTTAGAGCATATAAACCTGTAGATAGATGCGGTTAACATATAGTGATGATTAAGCCATCCAAAATCTCTCTTAGGGTGCAGGTTTTTATTTACTAAAAAAGAAAAATCTCAGCTTCCCCATAACATTTCTCATGTCCCTCAAAACCTCCGACCAAGGCCTTGAAGTTATTGACGCCTTGAGAAGAAAAAAAGGTTGGTGTAAGAGCGCTATTACATGGGCTGATTATGCAAACGTTGCACAAAGTACCCTCAAGCGCTTTTGGCGAAAGGAACCTATCTTGGAAGAAAACTTTAAAGCAATTTGCCAAGCAGTCGGTGTTCAAAACTGGCAGGACATTATTGATTATCAACAGAGTCCTAGCCTACCTGAAGAAATATCGGAGGTTTCGCATTATATAAACCGTCCTCCTGTAGAAACCTCCTGTTTCCAAGAAATTCTTCAACCTGGTGCCCTTATTCGCATTAAGGCACCTAGAAAAATGGGCAAAACTCGGCTCATGCAGAAAATTTTTGCCCATGCTCAAGACCATAACTATCAAACTGTTACTCTCAATCTGTTATGGGTTGAGGCATCCGTTTTAACTGATTTAAATAAATTCCTTCGGTGTTTGTGCCATAGAATTAGCCGCCGTCTAAAGCTAAAAAATCAGGTATCAGAGATTTGGGATCCAGATACTAGCAGCAACGACAACTGCACTGCCTTTCTTGAAGAATGTATTCTATCCCAGCTAGATACTCCACTGGTACTGGGCTTAGACAATGTAGATTGGATATTTCAGCATCCGGCAGTCGCTTCTGACTTCTTTCGGTTGCTGCGCTCTTGGCATGACGAGGCTAAATCCTATGATCTTTTGAAGAATCTACGGTTGATTGTAGTTCACTCTACCGAAGTTTATATTCCACTTAATATTAATCATTCTCCCTTTAATGTAGGGTTATCCATTGGGTTGCCAGAATTTACTCCACAGCAAGTCTTAAGTTTTGCTCAAAGATATGGTCTAGATTGGCAATCCCCTCAAGTTGAGCAACTAATGGCACTAATTGGTGGTCATCCCTACCTTATTCAGCAAGCTTTAGAGGCAATCAAGCGATATCCCAATCTGTGCTTGCAGCAATTGCTCGATTCTGCATCAACCGCTTCCAGCATATACCGCAATCATCTGAGAGCCTTGTGGGAGTACTTGCAGCAAGATTCAGAACTGATAGCAGCTATGGAAAAAGTTGTCACATCAGACCACGCTATTCAGCTTAGTGCTGATCAGGCATTCAAATTACACAGCATGGGACTTGTTCAGTGGCAAGGTGATGAAGTTGAGTCTAGCTGCCGACTATATCATTTATATTTCCGCAATCAGCTACGTGGCATTCAGGTTCTGTCATCTTAATTAGAGCTAAATTAAACTAGCTTAGAAATCGATGTATAACCAAGATTATACCTATCGCTATCGGGGTGGGAGCCTAGAAGCCAACGATCCTACCTATGTCTGGCGAGCCGCAGATGATGAACTCTACCAGCAATTACGATTGGGTGAATTTTGTTACGTTTTGACTGCAAGGCAAATGGGCAAGTCTAGCCTGCGGGTTCAAACCATGAATAGACTGCAACAAGAAGGTATTGCCTGTGCCAACATTGATTTAGCAGCTATCGGGAATCAAGCAACACCTGAACAGTGGTATAAGGGCATTCTTTATCGCTTGTTTCGCAGTTTTCAACTGTCAGAAAAAGTGAATTGGCAGACTTGGTGGCGCGATCGCAGTTTTTTGCCAGTGGTACAGCGACTTGGTGAGGTAATTGAAAGAGTACTACTAGCATCTATTTCTCAGAATATAGTTATCTTTATTGATGAAATCGACAGTGTAATTAGTATTAATTTCCCTACTGACGATTTTTTTGCCTTCATTCGTGCTTGTTACAATCAACGGGCAGATGAGCCTAAATATAAGCGCCTTACCTTTTGCTTACTTGGTGTGGCAACGCCATCTGACTTAATTGAGGATAAGCGGCGAACACCATTTAATATCGGTCATGCTATTGAGTTAACTGGTCTAACCCTTGATAAAGCCAAGTCAAAATTATCTCAGGGATTAGTTGGTAGATTCGACCATTCTGAACAGATTCTTGCTAACATCCTTGCCTGGACAGGAGGGCAACCATTTCTTACCCAAAAAGTATGTCAACTTGTAGTTGAAAAAGCTGAAGATTATAATCCAGATGTTGGGGCAATTATTCAAAACAATATTATTGAAAACTGGGAAGCTCAGGATGAACCTGAACATCTGAGAACAATTCGAGACCGCATTCTCTACGACAAAACTAAGGCAGTTATACTGCTGGGACGATATCAGGAAGTTCTGGAAACAACATCGAGCTTGAAATCAGATAATAGTCCTGAAGAAATTGAACTCCAGTTGTCTGGATTGATTAATACCCAAAATCATCGATTAACTGTTGCTAACCCTATTTATCAAGAAGTATTTAATCAAAACTGGATCAATAAGCAGTTAACAACTATCTGGGTTTTTAAAGATGAAGGATTATCTCCAGAGCAAGTGGTTGAGCCAGAAATTCCGCGAAATTATACCACTAAAATTATTCTTATAAACTTACTTTTGATCATCATTAGTGCAATTTCACTATATCTACACTATGGTCCTTTTCTGGGCGAACCAAGAAAACTGGAATTTTCTGATAATCCTCGATTCATTTCTGGGATGATTGAGTTTAGTCGTATTATCATGTTACTTCTCATTTCATCCTACATGATCTACTTTGTCTGGCGTGCAAAGACTATAGAATTATGGAAAGCTTCATCTCAAAAGGCAGTTTTGTTCCGATGGATTGCCATGGCTCTGTTTATATTGATGCTGATACTTTCGGCTTTTAAGGATTTTGTGGCTGTGCCCAATTCATTGAGAGAAAAATATCCTATTGAAATATCGATTGATAACGATTTTATTGAATATACACTGCCTTCAATTGTCTACTTCCCCTATTCTTGTGTTATTTATCTTATAATCGCGGTTCCCTTTACTTTGGTAAGCGTCTATGCAGTAACTGATGATCTAAGAAATAACTGGAATCGAACTATCAAATTCAGACGTAATATTCAAGAGCTACTAAATAAGTATTCCGCAATTCCTAAAAGACTTAAGTCCAAATCTATCCGCAATCGATTTTCCAAATATACGCTCATTTTTTTCAACGTAGCGAGTCCGTACAGCACAATTTTTTTAGGGGCTCAGGTGCTTTGGCTATTCGAGTCAAGATTCGGCATGGATACACTGACAGCTTCAGGTCAAAATCTTGGGCTCTTCACCTATAGTTTCTCTTTTATAGTCACGGTCATTTTTATTTTGCTATTTATTCAATATCAAAGAGCTTTAAGTATTGCAGTTAATGCTCTTATGTATGCAGAAGATGAGCAGGTAATGGACTTCAGAAAACATAACCAAGTATCTCAACTGCTTGCTAGAATTATCGGCTCTAATATCAACCTCATCTTACTAGGAGTGCTTTTAATTCTAACAGTAGCCAACAGCTTGATTAAACTTCTTGGCAGTCTCTAGCTGTTAGACAGTGCCCATATCACCCAAGCTCTTAATCTAGATCGTTGTAATTTACTTATAGAGCAATAGGTTCAGTCTTTTTTGAAAACCTAGGTAATATAGCGCTACGCGCAAGGCTCCAGGGCAGAAGGCAGAAGGTAGAAGGCAGAATTTGACAAAGTTCTAGCGATTTAGCTTGTCCTAACCTTAATACGTACTGCTATACCCATTGACAAATTGACTAATTTGTTGGTTGTTAATTGTTAATGTAGTTTTGTTGAGTCTCACTTCAAGCTTCAAACAGAAACATCGAATTAATAAAAAAACTTAGTTTAAACTTTTACAGATTATTCATTTAACGAAGAAAAAAATCGGAACCAATCTGATGGACATTTAGACCCATATTAATTCCGAATTTCTTGTGAATTTTGCTTGTACAACATTCCGGTAGTTGTACAAGCAAAATTCTACTCATCATCTTCTACTAATGAAGTAGTTTCAGTTTTCTGTAAAGCCTTTCTTGCCTGCAACGCTTCCTCAATCAGAATTGCTCCCATCTGACTTTGTGAGCGCCTCTCATCTGTCGCCAGCTTTTCCAAATCTGCTGCCACATTATCCTGTAGTACTACTGAAACTCGCTTACTCATGCCGCTTACTTCCTCAATTGAGTTACAAATATTACTATATTCGCTTATTTACGCGTTTTTTGGCAAAAGTAGCACATGCATCAACAAAAGAAATCTCTCTCCAGAGACGAAGAGGAAGTGTGGGCAGATGAAGAAGAATAGGATAGTGTCGGGAGTTTGATAAGACAGGTCGGAAAGGATGTATGCAAAAATCCTCCAAGCCTTCCTTCTCTTCCCCCTCTTCCCACACTTTCTTCTTCCTCATCTCCCCATCTCCCCCTCTCTTCATTAAGGTACTGGCACAAACTCATGAGTGAAATTGGTGCGAGAACCAGGCTGAATCTTAACTAGTTGTACACCTTGATTGCGATCGCCCGATGGCAAGAATCGAATCATGCCAGAGGCCCCATTAACATAAAAAGTTGATGCCGACAGTGCCTGTTGAACACCGGTGCGACTAGGATTTGTCTTAATCGCAGTAATCAAGGCTTTAGTAGCATCATAGGAAAGTGCACTGCGCCAATTGACCTCTCCAGCCCAAAGTTGATTAGCTGTCTTTGTAAACTCAGATGAAGGGCTGCCGAGAATATGCCAAGGAATTGCCACGATCATATTTTCAGCTTCCTCTGCTCCTACTTCTAAAGTCTTAGGTGTATAGACATCATCTCCTCCGAGAATACTCAGTCGCTTGCGATTAACCTTAACCACTTGCAGTGCTTTATCAAGAGTACTACTATCGGTAGCCAGCATCAGTACCTGAGCATCACTCTTAATTGCTTGCTCTAGGCTGCCTGCTGCGCTAAAGTTAGGGTCTGACAAATCAAACACACTGATAATTTGCCCTCCTCCTAGGGAAACTGCCGTTACAAACTCAGACTTTAAGGAGTGACTATAGCCACTTTGGGAGTTAAAGAAAACAGCAGCCTTGTACTGTTTTAGCTCTCGCAGCATGTAATCAGCTAGAGCTCTGGCAGCAACGTAATCACTAGGAACCGTGCGAAAAACATAGTTACTCAAACCAGAAAGTTTGACAGAAGTACTGATCGGAGAAATTGCAACAAGTTCACCAGATTGATAAATATCGGTGGTTTCAATCGTGATATCACTGGCGTAATGACCGACAACTCCTAATACCTCTGATTTATTGACCAATTTTACCGCCACTTTTTTAGCAACCTCTGGGTGGTTGTTGTCATCAGCAATAATTACTTTTAGGGGAATGCCTTTAATTCCACCAGTTTTATTAATTTCATGCTGGGCTTGGGCAACACCGCGCAGCATTTCTTTAGCAGCATTAACTTCAGAACCAATAGGAACAGAAACTGCGATTAAGTAAGAATTTCGCCCTCCAATCCGGGCATTATTGAGATAGATTAAGATTTCTGGATCATTGCGATCAACTTTGAGTGCTGCTTCAAATTTAGATATAGCCTTCTGGTAATCGCCAACTTTGATTGCCTCCACAGCCGCTTGTTTTTCTGGGTTAGCAATGGAAACAATTAATGCCTTTTCCCCTGCACTAAGGTGCTCTTTAATTGTCAGATTGGAAGTTTTCGTCGTAGCTAATGTGGTTGTAGTAGTTAAGGTTGCTGCTTTCGGAAGAGGGGTTGGTTTGAGTCTCAAACGATCAAGCAACCACCGAGCACCAACTGCAACTAAAGACAAGGTGATAACTAAAGAAACTACAAGAACTCTGGTTTCGTTTTTCTGGTACATGAACTGGTGATGCTCGCCACATAATTGCAGGCTTTTACAGCCACCGGGATAGCAGCTGATAAATCAGCCTGAAAAGAGCTGCCGTTGCGATCGCTCCTGCCCCTGACACAATTGCTGTAATAATCACATCCTCTAGAATCATATCCTCTAGGGGAAAATTTCGTAGATCTGGAAGAAATGCTACAGCAGCTAAAGTTAACCCAGCAATTAATATTAAATCAATTTTTTCAATGATGCGGTGGAACTCAGCAAAAATTAGTCCCCCCATAATCATACCCCACACTCCGAGCCCCAACTCTACTGAAGACACTAAACTACCCAAGGCAATAAACAAGAGTGCGCCCTCAAAACCAGTGAAAGCTGCACCACTAAGTACTTCAAGCAAAGAAAAGCGAGGTTTCCTTGGTTGAAGATTAGTCGCTACTACTGGAGGGCCTGCAGGTTGAGGGACTGGTATCGTACCTGAAACAGGATTTGGCACCTTAAGTGGTGGTATTTGTGGCTTAACTGGTGGTGCTTTTGCTCTGTTAAGGGCGTCTATCACCTCCTGGGCAGACTGAAAGCGTTGGTGAGGAATCGACAAAAGCATTCGATTCAAGATAGCTTCTAGATAGTCGCTTACTTGAGAATAATTTCTCCATAGCCATTGGCTGTTGTAGGAGTCGTAGAGTTCCTCTGGATCTTTGCCTGTAAGCAAGGTAATTGCCGTCACTGCCAAGGAATATAAATCAGTTGAGGGATAAACTTGAGAACCTCTGATTTGTTCTGGTGGCGCAAATACTCCCGAGTAAATTCTGGTTGACTTTCCCCTGGAGCTGCCCCCTGCTGCTGTCACCTCCTTGACTGCTCCAAAATCTAATAGATACAAGCGCCCATGGCGCTGGCGCATAATATTAGAAGGTTTAATATCGCGGTGGATTTGACCATGGTTATGAACAAACTTGAGTACTTTCAGAATTTCCAGTAGCACCTCTAAGACTTGCTCTTGAGAAAATTTTCCTTTGGATTTTCGTTCCTCTTCCAAGTCTTGTCCATCAATGAATTCTTGCACTAAGTAGAAAAACTCTTCTTCTTTGCCTGTTTGTAGACTGGGAATACTTAAGGAAAAGAAGGCAAACAAATCGGGAATTTGGGGGTGACTTCTACCGAGTTTCTCGAGAACTTCTGCTTCCCGTCTAAATAGGTTTTGCGCTATTTCTAGCTGTTTTGCTTTCAAGTCACCAGTAGGTTGAAACTGCTTGACTACACATTGACGCAAAGTTGGCGTATCACGATCTCTTGCCAAAAATGCTGCTCCAAAACCGCCCTGGCCGAGTAATTTAAGCGGTATGTAACGACCACGCAAAATCAGCGGCATCGCGCAGCTAGTGCAATACTTCTGCTCTACTCTCTGGAGGGTGGCTTTGTTATTGAGATCTGCAAAAACATTTTGAGGGCAGGGACAGCCGGGACGAGTACACTGAATTTTCATTGTCTACAGAGCGTCTAAACCGGGGAGTAAGCAGATCACAGCATTAATAATGCTAAAATCAGCCGTTGGGTAGTTGCTTTATCTCTTAACTTTAGCTTTCTTGAGAGTTCAATGCTCCATGCCTTAGCCCCTAAGCTTGTTGAGCCATCTGCCTCCCCTACCTCCTCTGCCTCAATGTAAATCCCTAACTTTCTGCTGGATTAGTGGCAGTTGCCTTGATAGTCTCAGTTTTCGTTTTTGATGCATGCATTGTTGTCTGTTGCCATCCTGGAGAAGCAAACTTGGGCAAAATTTCTTTGATAAAGGCTTCTGCTGCCTTGGAACAATAGCGATGAGGGTTGGTAATTACCGATAGGGTTCTCTTAACTACTACTTGTTCTATGGTTGCCCTGTGCAGAATGCCCATTTGTAACTCTTTTTCAATAGCTGAAATAGAGACAAATGCTGCTCCCAGTCCCGACTGCACAGCATTTTTGATGGCTTCAATTGAGTTGAGTTCCATCTCAATTTTAAGACGTCTAGTATCTATATCACAGCGAGATAGAACTTGGTCAATGACTTTGCGGATTGTGGATTGGGAGTCCAAGGCAATGAACTGCAACTTGTATAAATCTTCTCTGTGGATTGTCTCAACTTTGGCGAGGGGGTGAAAAACTGGCAAAATCAGAGCTAGTTCATCTTCGGCATAGGGCAGAATTTCCAAAGTTTCTTGCAATTCTGCTGGAACCTCACCACCGATAATTGCCAAATCCACTTGTCCATTGGCTACACTCCAGGAAGTGCGGCGAGTTGAGTGAACCTGCAATTGTACGGCAACATCTGGGTAGCATTGTCGGAACAAGCCTATCATGCGGGGTAGAAGATAGGTACCGGTGGTTTGAGAAGCCCCAACAATTAGAGTACCGCCTTGGAGACTTTGCAAATCCTCAATTGCACGGCAAGTTTCCTGACAAAGGGAGAGAATTTTTTCTCCGTAACTCAGGAGTAGATATCCTGCTTCCGTCAGTTGGGCGCGACGCCCACCTCGGTCAAATAACGGCACATCTAACTGTCGCTCTAAGTTTTGGACTTGTAGGCTGACAGCTGGTTGTGAAACGTACAAGCTATCGGCAGCACGCTTGAAACTCCCCTCAGTAGCAATTGCTTTGAGAATTCGGAGTTGGTCAAGGGTGAAAGGAAGGTCAGACATACTGCTAAACCTCAAAAAGATTTGGAACCGAGGCAATTAACGATTCCGGTAATGGGGTTTGACTCAAACCTTAGATTGCCCCTCATGAATGTGTAAGCCTCTGCTGACATCGACAGTAACACAACACGGGAGCAAGTCCCTCTCAAAATTTTTGCTAGGATTATATATTTCGGAATTAATATCAGTTACTATGAATTTCTCTAGTTGGCTCAGTTCTAGCCACTTGGTGATGCTAGGATTGCTCTTGGGATTTGCGATCGCTCACAGTGGTTTAGCGGCCCTACGACCTTGGGGTGAAAGGCTTATTGGGCCAAGGCTTTACCGGGTTTTGTTTGCGCTAGTGAGTTTGCCACTAGCAGTTGTATTAATAATTTACTTTTTCAATCATCGCTACGATGGCTTACAGCTGTGGCAGGTGCAGGGAATTCCTGGAATTCCCTTACTTGTCTGGGGACTTTCGGCAATTTCTTTTCTCTTCCTTTATCCTGCTACTTTTAACTTGTTAGAAGTAGCTGCCATTGCTAAACCGGAAGTTCACTTGTTTGAAACTGGGATCATGCGCATTACCAGGCATCCTCAAATGGTGGGACAATTAATCTGGTGCATTGCTCACACCCTCTGGATTGGTACAAGCTTCACCCTACTGACTTCAGTGGGGTTAGTAGTTCATCACCTGTTTGCTGTCTGGCATGGAGATAGAAGGCTATATGCGAGGTATGGCGAAGCTTTTGAAACTCTTAAGTCTCGCACCTCTGTCATCCCCTTCTTGGCAATTTTTCAGGGACGCCAAAGTTTGAAAGGGGAAGAGTTTGTCCGTCCAGCTTACTTGGGAGTAATCAGTTTTATTGTACTGATGTGGTGGGCTCATCCGCTGCTGATGCAAGCGACGGCAAATGTAAATTGGTAAAAGCTGACTTTACTAGTGTTCAGAGTATCAAGATTAGATGTAGCATGATCCCAAGCGATTTAAAAATCCTATATGTCTTGCCAAAACATGCTCTCGCCTGTTAACGAACAAAATTTTTCACAAGAGGTTTTAGAATCTTCAAGCCCAGTACTAGTGGATTTTTCAGCCCCGTGGTGCGGACTATGCAGGATTATACAACCCATACTGCGAGAATTTCAACCCCAATGGAGTGGTCAAGTCAAATTAGTTAGAGTTAACGCTGATGAAAATTTGAAGCTTGCTAATGCCTATCGACTCAAATCCCTACCTACACTGCTTCTATTTGATCAAGGTAAGGTAGTTCAAAGGCTAGAGGGATTTAAAGGGCGAGATGATTTGTATATAGCGCTGGAAAAAATGATTGTCACTTTGCTGCCCAATTCAACTCATTTGTTTGGCAAAGGCGCTAGCACCACTAGCTTGTAGAAGGCGGTTCACTCAATTGCTTCCTGGAGTGGAGATGGGGGGATGGGGAGAGGGGGAGATGGGGGGAGGGGGT
>JAAHHJ010000010.1 GCA_010692425.1 Symploca sp. SIO3C6
TACCGCAGGGCATGCGGGAATTCACGCTTGAGGAGAGCGGAGCCTCTGGCAGAGTGGAGAAATCCCTTCTGCTAAGTTCTCTCTAAGATTCAAGAATCCCCCTTTTTCTAAAAGGGGGAGTGTCAATAAGCCGACAAGATCTCTTGCGTAAATCCATCGAGATTTCCGCAAGGATACTGCTACCATAATCTTCGATAATGCCATCCTTAATAGTGGAAGAGGTGCAGAGATTGAAGAATATACAACACGGTTAACAAGGGCAGGAAGGGAGTCATCAGTCAATTCGGGTACAATTTATCCAGTCAATCTCATACCTAACCAATGGGCTCAGGCACTAGCAACAAATTTTAATTTTGTGGATCTATTGAGTTCTCCTGATTTTATTCTCCAACAATTGGATGAGGCACAATCAGAATTATCTGATCAAATGCAGAATCTGGATTTTCTTGATAGTAATGAAGTTGGTGATATACAACAAGCAGCTAAAGCTTATCAAGATGCACAGGATGCTTACAATACTGCACAGGGTGACCTAACTAAAACTTTAAGTAAAAATTCGATTGCAGCACTGAAGATATATTTTGCTAACAGACAACCTAAGACAGCAAGCAAGGATTCAGAAGGTTCTCAACAGCAATTTCAAGAAGTAACACAATTGGCTAGCAAAATAGAAAGTGGACAAACAGATCAAGAAAAACAAGATAGTGGAGCCGAGAAGTTAGGCCCTATTCGTAAAGAGGATTGGGACACTATTCAAAAAGGTCAATTAGATCTCATTGACAAACAGCAGAATTTAACCAAGACAGCTCAAGCAGTAGCAGAGGCAAGTCTTGATTATATAACAGCAAAAGGCACTCATACTGATGCAGGGAGGATTGCTAGTAAAATCAAACAATTGAACGAGAAAATTACCAAACTTAACAGGGAATTAATTGAAGCCTCTAAAAACTATTTAGATCAGGGTGGTCAGTCAGATAAACTAACTTCCTATGACGATTCTGGGCTTTTTGATACGATTACAATAGATTTTAGTTCAAGTACTCTAAAAGAAAACACAAATTTAGTCGCTTCTGCCTCACAAACCAGTTGGAATGTCGATTTGTTTTTCGGTAGTGCAGGTGGTTCAAGCAGCGATGCCTCTTCTAATTTTACTCAAGAACACATGAGTACAGAGGAGAACATCCAGATAGGTTTCCTGGCAACCAAAGTTGAGATTGAGCGTGGTTGGTTTGAACCGGGTATTTTTAATCTGACACCTGATATGGAATCAGTTTCTGCGCAAAAAATATCGCTTGGTTCACCTAGTCAGGAAGATTTAGAGAACCCCAATACTCTAAGTAAATATAGCGATACTATCTTCCCTGCTTATCCTGTTGCTTTTGTCCTTGCTAAAGATATTTCTATCAAATTCAAAATTAATAAAAGTTCAGTTTCTGCAACTAACAATATGATCAAACACCAGAGTGAAGTGGGGGGTGGTTTTCTATGTTTTAGTGCCTCTCACTCTGAAAGTTCTGATCAAGAATCTAAGTCTTTATCCTCCAATGTAATGGGTGAAAATGTCGTGATTAGGCTTCCTGGAACGCAAATTATTGGTTGGTATCTTGAGTATACTCCTGAAGACAAGAGTACACCTGCATCATTGGATTCAAATAATGACATCAATCAATTTATTTCAGCTTTTAAAGGTATCTCACAATCCTGAAAAATTCGAGAAAGCTGAAATATAAAGAGTTTGCGTTAATTGTAAATTAACACTCACAGTTTACAATTTCCTTACCCTTAGTTATAGCTTGCCTCTAGGTCTACAGAGTAGGCATAGAGGCAACACAGCTTGGAAAATTTTAGTCTCACTACCTTGGTTGCCAAAATTACACAAAAACTTTCCTCACAAATACAAGGATTTTGAGCCTATAGATCCTATAGATCTACACTTGTTGAATCAAATATTGAGTTCAAGTCATAAAACCAAGACAAAATAGGCGATGATAATTGGGGACATAACCCTTAAAATAGTCTGGTCTTCACTTTCACGCCAAGACTGACAAACAAGTATGCCCCGCCGCGACGATCTCCACAAAATTTTACTCTTAGGTTCTGGTCCAATCGTCATTGGACAAGCCTGTGAGTTCGACTATTCCGGCACTCAGGCTTGCAAAGCACTCCGGGAAGAAGGGTATTACGTTGTGCTGGTGAACTCCAATCCAGCCAGCATTATGACTGATCCAGAGACAGCTGATCGTACCTACATTGAGCCGCTGACGCCGGAAATTGTCGAAAAGGTGATCGAGAAAGAGCGCCCTGACGCCTTGCTACCGACAATGGGGGGTCAAACTGCCCTCAATTTAGCTGTAGACTTATCAAAGAATGGTGTACTGGAAAAGTATGGTGTTGAATTAATTGGAGCAAAGCTAGAGGCGATCGAAAAGGCTGAAGACCGCCAACTGTTCAAAGTAGCCATGGAAAAAATTGGCTTAGCAGTTTGTCCTTCTGGAATTGCGAATAACCTGGATGAGGCGAAAGAGATTGCTCAGGTAATTGGGCAATACCCCTTGATCATTCGCCCTGCCTTTACCTTAGGCGGCTCAGGAGGCGGTATTGCCTACAACAAAGAAGAATACGAAGAAATGGTACAGGCAGGTTTAGATGCCTCGCCAGTATCTCAAATACTAGTTGAGAAATCGCTGTTAGGATGGAAAGAATTTGAACTAGAAGTAATGCGGGATTTGGCAGATAATGTGGTAATTATCTGTTCGATTGAAAATATTGACCCGATGGGGGTTCATACTGGAGATTCGATTACTGTCGCACCAGCTCAAACTCTAACTGATAAAGAGTATCAGCGTCTGCGGGATGGGGCAATTAAAATTATTCGTGAGATTGGCGTTGAAACAGGAGGCTCTAATATTCAGTTTGCCGTCAATCCTCTCAACGGCGATGTAATTGTAATTGAGATGAATCCCCGCGTTTCTCGCAGTTCTGCCCTAGCTTCCAAGGCAACAGGTTTCCCCATTGCTAAGTTTGCTGCCAAGCTGGCAGTGGGACTGACTCTTGATGAAATTCCCAACGATATCACTAAACAGACACCAGCATCCTTTGAACCGACAATTGACTACGTAGTCACCAAAGCGCCTCGATTTGCCTTTGAAAAGTTCCCAGGTTCCAAACCAGTGCTGACTACACAGATGAAGTCAGTAGGGGAGGCGATGGCAATTGGGCGAACCTTTGTTGAATCGTTCCAGAAAGCCCTCAGATCCTTAGAAATTGGTCGTTTCGGTTGGGGTTGCGATCGCCAAGAAAAATTGCCTTCCCTAGAGCAAGTGCGCTCAGGCCTAAGAACCCCTAATCCAGAGCGTATATTTACTGTACGTCACGCTCTACAACTGGGGATGACGGTGGAAGAAATATATGAACTAACAGGCATTGATCCCTGGTTTTTAGATAAGTTTGAGGAGCTTCTGCAAACTGAAAAACTACTTAAACGCACTAGTTTGCAAAGTCTGACTAGAGAGCAATTATGGGATATTAAGCGGCAAGGATTTAGCGATCGCCAAATAGCCTTCGCTACTAAAACCAGTGAAGATGAAGTTCGCGCCTACCGCAAGCAATTACAGGTTGTGCCAGCCTACAAATTAGTAGATACCTGTGCTGCAGAATTTGAAGCCTTTACACCTTATTACTATTCCACTTACGAAGAAGAATCGGAGGTGACGCCTTCAGACAAGCGCAAGGTGATGATTTTAGGGGGAGGGCCTAATCGCATCGGACAGGGTATTGAATTTGACTATTGTTGTTGCCATGCTTCCTTTGCCCTGAGTAAAGATGGCTTCGAGACAATTATGGTTAACTCTAACCCTGAAACCGTCTCCACAGACTACGATACTAGCGATCGCCTTTACTTTGAACCACTCACCAAAGAAGACGTTCTCAACATCATCGAAACCGAACATCCAGAGGGAATTATTATTCAATTTGGTGGTCAAACTCCCCTAAAATTAGCAGTACCTTTGCAGGAATACCTCGATAAATTAGCCCAAAAACAACAGAATACAGAAGCAACAGATAATAATTCCTCCACTCAAATTTGGGGAACTTCCCCCGATTCAATTGATATCGCAGAAGATCGAGAGCGGTTCGGTACAATTTTACGCGAACTCGAAATCAAGCAGCCAGCTAATGGCATTGCTCGTAGCTATGGAGAAGCTCTGGAAATAGCACAACGCATTAGCTATCCGGTGGTAGTTCGTCCTTCCTACGTACTCGGCGGCAGGGCAATGGAAATTGTTTATTCCGATGCTGAGTTGGAACGTTACATGACATTTGCTGTACAGGTAGAACCAGAGCACCCCATTCTGATTGATAAGTTTCTAGAAAATGCTGTCGAGGTGGATGTGGATGCCATCACCGACTGTAGTGGCAAGGTAGTAATTGGCGGCATTATGGAGCATATAGAACAAGCAGGGGTTCACTCTGGTGACTCTGCTTGTTCTATACCTCACACCTCCCTAGCACCAGCAGCACTAGACACAATTCGCCATTGGACATATCTACTAGCAAAAGCCCTCAAAGTTTCTGGGCTGATGAATATCCAGTTTGCAGTTCAAGGCGAGACAGTTTACATTCTAGAAGCCAACCCCAGAGCCTCCCGTACAATTCCCTATGTTTCCAAAGCAACCGGCGTACCTCTGGCGGGAATGGCATCAAGGGTTATGTCTGGCAAGAGTTTGGAAGAACTAGGTTTTACCAGCGAGCCAATACCTCAGCAGGTTTCTGTCAAAGAAGCAGTATTGCCCTTTGAGAAGTTTGCTGGCACAGATACACTACTTGGTCCAGAAATGCGCTCTACTGGCGAAGTTATGGGGATTGACACCGACTTTGGTAAGGCTTTTGCCAAGGCAGAATTAGCTGCCAGGCAGCGTCTACCTCTATCTGGTACAGTATTTGTCTCCACTAGTAACCGTGATAAGCCCGGTGTTGTCCCAGTGGTGCAAGATTTGATTACATTAGGCTTTAATGTGATTGCTACTGAAGGTACGCGGAAGATTTTGCAAGAGTATGGCCTCGATGTTGAGTTAGTACTCAAACTACATCAAGGTCGCCCCCATGTACTAGATGCTATTAAAAATCAGCAAATTCAATTGATCATTAACACGCCTTCGGGAGAAGATGCTCAAGCCGATGGACGTTTGATTCGCCGCACGGCACTGAGTTACAAAATTCCCATCATTACAACAATTGCTGGTGCCAAGGCGACAGCAGCAGCAATTCGCTCTTTGCAATCGCAGCCACTGGATGTTAAAGCTCTGCAAGACTATATTAGAGATTAGTATAGCGACTATCAAAATAATGCGGGAGCGTGAGAACCCCCTGCTTTCAGCGGGGGGATGAAACCTGACTCGTAGAGGTTGATCTCGTCGTTTCCCATATGTGGTCTTCATCATGGTTGTGGAATAGGCATTTTGACCATCATTTGCCCGTCCACAATCTGTAAGTTAAATGTGGAATAGCTTAATCAAAACTAAATTGAATATAATAAATATTCGCTCAAAATCCCTTTGCCCTTGATTCTGGAGTAAAGATAAACTCTTGTACTAAGAGGATTTGTTGCTAATTTAAGCCACATGCAGCCAACATGTTAAGGGTTGTTTGGTGCAGATGCTGCTGCCAGGATTTAGTTTCCGAATTTTCCGGAGAGTTAGAATTTTATGAGAAAACTACCTTTGTGGGTGTTGTTCCTATTAGGCTTGTGCTTATGGATAGGAGCTTTCGGAGTCAAGCATGTTTGGTCTTTGCAGATTGGGCAGGTAGTAACACTGCCAGCAAATATACATCAGCTCTCAGAGTTCCAGCTATCTCAGGCAGAGGGAGAAGATAAAAATACTCAAGAATCACAGTTAAAGCCCTTTGAAGATGTGGTCAAAGATACCGAAAAACTCGAAGGGTTATTCACTCTTTACCGTAACCAAGACAAGGGCAAAATTTACCTAGAACTTAAACCAGAACAACTCGATAGAAACTACCTTGATATTGTCACTCTTTCAACTGGTATTGGTCAAGGGTTCCTGGTTAGAGGAATGCCCCTTAATTACTTAATGTTTCGCTGGCATCGTGTGCAGGACAAATTGCAATTTATAGTCCCTAATGTTAACTTCCGTGCCTTACCTGGTAGCCCCTTACAACGATCAATAGACCAATCATTTAGCGATTCGGTACTCTATTCTATCCCGATAAAAAGTATTCATCCTGATAGAAAAACACTACTTATTGACTTAGAGGATTTGCTGTTAACACCCAATGATTTGCCGGGATTGACGCAGGCATTGCCCTTTTTATTAGGTGCTTCTTATTTTCTAGATACTAATAGTTCCTATTTCAGTAATACTAAAGCTTTTGCCTCCAACGTCGAGATTGAGTTGGTGTACAGTTTTGCCTCTGGTGGTGACACAGTTAATCTGCCATCGCTGCCTGATAGCCGTGCCTTTAACTTATCTGTCAATTACAGCCTATCTGAATTACCGACTAATAGCACTTATGTTCCGCGCCTAGCAGATAATCGCCTTGGCTATTTTGTCACTGCTTACAAAGACTTCTCTGAGGATAGCCGCCTCGAGCCATTTGTACGTTATATTGAGCGCTGGAATTTAGAACCAAAAGATCCAGAAGCAGCATTATCCCCACCCAAGCAACCAATTGTGTTTTGGATTGAAAACACGGTACCATTAGAATACCGTGATGCTGTGCGCGAAGGTATTTTAATTTGGAATAAAGCCTTTGAGAAGGCAGGATTCCAGGATGCTGTTCAAGTTGAGCAGATGCCGGATGATGCCGACTGGGATCCAGCTGATGTACGTTACAATACGATCCGCTGGTCTAGTTCCTTTGAATCTCCCTTTTTAGGGATTGGACCATCGCGAGTTAACCCACTTACTGGTCAAATTTTAGATGCTGATATCATCATTGACGCTAACGTAGTGCGTTTGATCAAGGGACAGTATCGCGATTTATTGGAGCCTAATCAGCTAGGACTCAGTAGTTATTCTCCCCTTACTAGTTTCTGTAATGATGAGCTAGTAAACCATAATAATTGGGAATTAAAGGAGAATAATAACCATCAATCAATCTCCAATTCAAGTATTCCACCTTTATTATCCCAACTTGTAGAAAAGCATGACCTCTGTTTCGGTACCGCCGCTAGCCAGCAGTTAAGCCTAGGGGCAATGGCAATTTCACTTTTGCACAACGGCACTCCTAATGGTGTCGAGATGCAGAAATATGTGCATCAGTTTCTAGTTTCCCTAATTGGTCATGAAGTGGGGCATACCCTCGGTTTGCGCCACAACTTCCACGGCAGTACCATGTTAATGCCTCAGGAATTAAATGATACTAGCATTACTCACACCAAAGGTCTTGTCGGTTCAATTATGGACTACGTAGGCGTTAATCTAGCGCCTGTGGGTATTGAGCAGGGAGATTACTTCCCAGTAGTAGTTGGTCCTTACGATATCTGGGCGATTGAGTACGGTTATAAACCAAGCGGGGCAATTTCTCCTCAAGCTGAGCGTCGATTCCTAGAGAAAATTGCCCAGAAAGCTCCTGAAGCCGAGCTAGCCTATGGCACAGATGAAGATGTCTTTGGTTTCCTAGATCCCGATGTCAATCCCTTTGACCTGAGTGGCGACGTATTGCTATACACTCAATGGCAAATGGACAATGCTCGCCAAATGTGGAACCGCCTTAATAAGCGCTACCCAGTGCGGGGAGATAGTTACAGCGAGATGCGAGTCAAGTTTAATACGGTATTTATATACTATTTCCGGCAGGCGCTGTTACTATCTAACTATATTGGCGGACAATCTTTCAACCGTGATCTTCCAAGTGATCCCAATGGACGCCCACCCTTTGAACCAGTTTCATTAGAAAAACAGCGTCAGGCATTGACACAAATACAAAAATATGTATTTGCAGAAGACGCTTTTAACTTCCCACCGAAACTACTTAATAAGTTAGCACCTTCGCGCTGGAACCACTGGGGCAACCCTGCACCAAGATTCTCTCTCGATTATCCAATTCACGATAACATTCTTTCGCTGCAAAGGATAGTCTTGCGTCGGCTGTTTTCTAATAGTCGCTTAACTCGTCTACGCGACTTGGAACTAAAGGCTGGGCAAGAGCAAGGACAGGCTCTAACCTTACCAGAATTATTTGACACCTTACAAACCGGTATCTGGAAAGAAATACTCACACCAACCTCAAAGCCAATTACAATCTCCAGTATCCGTAGGTCTCTACAAAGAGAACACCTAGAAATTATGACCAGCATGTTATTGCGTAGAGTTGATGTACCTGAAGATGCACGCACCCTAGCGTGGTACCAATTACGTCAGCTTGGTGGTACTCTCAACAAGATACTTAAAAAGCGCAATGAACAACTTGATATCTATACAAGGGCACACTTAGAAGAAACACGCGATCGCATTTTCAAAACCCTTGATGCCCAAGTACAATCAAGTTAAATGAAAGTAATAAGTAATAAATGTTCTTGTTGTCACTTATTACTTATTACTTATTACTTATTATTTATTCATACAGCCAGTTTTTCGAAGTTCAGGTTGACTGAAAAAATCTTGAAGCTCCTGTGCTAAGGCGACGAATGGTTGAACATCACCTCGAGTACCAAGAGTGAGCAGAGTGATTTTCATCAGAGGCTTATCCTTGCTACACAGGCTATATTATCACCACGCGTAGGCGGACTTAGCTTTTGTCAGTGCGATTTCTAATCGGCAGGTATGCCAGGAAATTAGTACAGGAAATTAGTATAGGATCTTCAAGTTAAACTGCTTTGAATAGTTTTACTGGAACTTGCTTGCATTTGCGCTTGCCAAGACTGAGCATAAAGACCATCTTGAGTTATTAGTTGATCATGATTACCTGATTCAACAATTTGACCAGCACGCATGACGTGAATGATGTCAGCACGCATCGCTAAAGTGAAGCGATGGGTGATTACAATCGCAGTACGACCATTAGCTAATTTACGGAATCTCTCCAGCCAATCAAACTCAGCCCAAGGATCCATGGCGCTAGTAGGTTCATCCAGAATAATGATTTGGGCGTGTCGTAGAAAAGATCTTGCCAAAGCTAGACGTTGCCATTCACCTCCACTGAGATCATTGCCGCCAGGAAACCACTTTCCCATTAAAGAATGGTAGCCTTGAGGTAAGCTAGTGATCTTGTCATGGATACCGGAAACTCTAGCAGCAGTCTCAATTTCTGCCTGAGTTGGTGTTACTGATAAATCACCTAATTTGATATTCTCGGCAGCAGTTAAGTAGTAAGGAACTGGGGACTGAAATAACATCGTAATCTGGCGTCGAAGCTCTTCAACTTCAAAGTTACGTAAATCATTACCGTCGAGTTCAACACTTCCTGATTCCGGGTCATAAAATCGGCACAGAAGCTTAGTCAATGTACTCTTACCAGCACCGTTATCTCCTACAATTGCCACAATTTTGCCAACAGGAATGGTGAGATTAAAGTTTTCTAAAACTGCTCTTTCGCTACCAGGATAGCGGAAGGTAACTTCCCGAAACTCAATTCCCTGTCTTAATCTCGAAGGTATAGGAGTAGCTTGGAGGGGGTTTATGATTTTTGGTTCTAGCTGCAAAAATTCAAATAAATTACTAATAAATAAACTGTTTTGATAAATTTGTCCTAAGTTCCCTAACAGAGATTTAATTAAGCCTTGACCCCGATTAAAAGCTTGATAGAAAAGTGCTAAATCGCCCAAAGTTATTAGTCCTAATAAGACTTGCCTACCCATCCAGAGAAGGGCAATACCAGAGATTAACAGTGCTAAAATGCCAGCACCAAAACGTCCCAAACTCTGGTCTCTAATTAGCTTGAGATGCTCAGTCCGCATCCGAGAGCGCAACTTTTGGTAAGCAGACTGAAAATAAGAACCGAGATCAAACAAGCGTATTTCGGCAGCAGTATTGCTGATTGTCAGTAGTAGTTCATAGTATTGAAGTCGTCGCCTGTCTGTAGTTGTTTTTTGCCACCATTGATGATGGCGTCGATTAAGACGAACGATCACATAAAAAGCGGGTAATGTACTTGCGACAAGGATAATTGGCAGCCAAGCACCATAGGGGAATAGTATTGCTGCCATTGCCATCATGGTAATGCTATTTTGTAGCAAACTACCGCTATTTTCTAACAAAGAAAGGGAACGACCACTAGCATCGCTACGCGCTCTATCTAAATGATCGTAAAACTCTGATGATTCATAAAAAGCTAGATCTACTTCTGTAGATTTAGTGTGAACTAAAGCACTGATATAATCCTGTGCTAATTCTGTTTGAGCTGTGCGTATCCACTGTAGTAAGTTTCCCAGCAATTCTGTTAATAACAATACCCCTACCATTAAGGCAGCTGGAACTAGAATGATGCTAATTGCCTGCCCAGAAATACCAGCGCCGACAACCTCGACTAAACTATCTACTAATAGCCGAGTCAGGAAAACAGTAACAGCTGGTAGCAGTCCCTGAATAATTAGTAAAACAACCCAAGCTAAAGTCCAGTAGTGGGATGCAGCCCAAATCAATTTAAAAGTTTGGGGCAAATAGGATAGTCGAGATAGAGAATTACTGAATTTGCTAATAAGGAGCTGATGTAGTTTGCGCCCATTTGGTTTAGGCATGAAATTTAATTGAAGAATAAGGATTAGGTAGTAGGAAATAGGGAATAGTGTTTAATTATTTTTAGATAAGCTGTTGTGCATCTAAATTGCACTTTCGATCATTTTTATAAAGGCTCCGAAGCAGAAGGTAAGTACCTCGACAAAAATAAAGTTTGCTGCTTGAGGCAGGGTTTAGGGTGTGGGGTATAAAATGTAAGTTAACTTCGGGCAATTTCATAATTGTTTATACTCTCAGGTTTATTTATTTCCGACTAATTAGAAGGCACAAGATTAATCAAAAAATTTTCCCCATCTCCCCATCTCCCTATCTCCCCGTCCATCCTTAGTTTTTGAAGCTAGACTGTAGCTTTCAGAGTATCATGAGCAATGTCTTCTTCCACTAGTTTGACTAGCTCAGGTAACAATGCTAAATTTCGTGGTCGTTTGAGGCGATAGAGAGTACATTCCTTGACAAGGTTTACACACTGAAGAAAGTGTTGTGCATCTGGTGATTGAAATAAGGTAGCAGGGCGAGAGTGACGCGATAGTTCAACGACTGCCTCTTGAGGTTTTAGGGCTTCTATTCCAAACTCTGAGTCGGAGGTAAGCACATAAATTCGCTTTATTGGTAGTGGCTTTTGAGTAAATTCCTGCCTTGGGCGATAACCCCGTTTTTCGTCGGATGAGTTGAGTAAAACTAGAGACTCAAAGTTATATCCGAGGGTAGAAGCTATTTCTGAACCTAGTTTAATTTGTGGAAATCCAGGGGAAATCGTGGCTGTTTTTTTACCTAAGGTGACAGGGGCAACATCATCAGTAATAATGCTATACCCATGAGTGTGGAAGGCAGCAGCAGTTGAAGATTTGCCCTCACCAGATACTCCCAAGAAAGCAACAGCACCACCATCAATGTTTACTGCACTGGCATGGAGTACTAATAGCCCTCGCTGATAGAGCAAAATTCCCATGACAGTTCCAACAAGATAGAACCGAATAAGTTGTTCAGATGCATTTGGTGCTGGAACAATCACAATTTTGTTTCCACTTTGCACCAGGAAAACGCCTGTATCTTGGACATAAAAAAGTGCCTCTTTTCGAGTCAGTTGGAGACACCAATGCTGCCCAACAGCTTCCTTTGGCAGATAGTCAGTTGGGTTGTGATTGCTTTTTATATTAAGGGTGACATCACATCTTAGTTCTGCTATGATGAACTCCGGTATAGTTATATCAGAGTGAATTCCTAAACCGTAGGCAAAGTATGAAAACACGTTTGGCTTTCCTCGCTCCAGCAATGATTTTTGACAGACATATTTAGCTTATACTCACAATAATTAATATTCGTAATTCGCAGTTGTCACAATTCTCACCTCAAAAACAAGCTAGGGAATCTATAATATATAGATAAGTACCCTTCTAGTACTTCCCTAGCTTGTCTTCAACAGGTCAAGCTCGTAGGTCTAAATTCCTCTGCAAGAAGACCCCATCTTCATCTGGGTTCGTTCTTTAGGGAGGAGTTTATTTTCTACGAAAAGAACTTTAGATAGAGCCGATGGCAACAGGACTATCCACACCAGGAATAGCCAAGAAAATTCCATCTTGCCTTCCAAAGGTTTTGATACGCTCGGTCAGGTTCTCAACAGCACCGTAGACGGTGATTTCGGGTGTATTCCAAGTTTTCTTCATCTTTGATGTTCCTTGTGGTAAATAGTTCTTCAGCTGGGCTGAAGGCACTCCAATATAAAGTGCTTCAATATAAAATTCCTATAAAGTGAGGCAACAGTAGAAACACAACTGAGTCAAATAAAGACTAAAAATATAGTTAGTTAGATAGTTAGATTAGACTGATTTAACCAGAGAGCTAGGACGACTCCAGTCATTAAAGTCATGGGTTCATCTTCTATCTCTTGGGACTGGGAAATATAGCGTTCATAAGCTGAGCGTAGCACTGGTATATTCACATAAGATTCGATCGCTTGCGGTTGATTAATCACCTCCTTTAAGGTTTTTCCTTCGACTTCTAACAACCTTCGATCAAAGTTATAACCTAGCCTTCCTTTGCTAACTCGCCATTGGACTTCTGGAGGCAGAATGTCAGTCATTGCAAAGCGAAGAATAGCTCTTGACCAACCTTGACGAAACTTTTGATTTGAGGGTAGAGCTAGGCAGAATTCCATCACTCGCCGATCAAAAAATGGGTAGCGCCCCTCTAGGGAAAATCTTGCAGTAGTCTTGTCTGCTATCTCCATTAAATTGGGATACAAACCTGTAGTCAGGCTAAGACAATGTTGTTGTCTACTGCTCAGTGCTAGTGGTGGTATCCTACTAAGGTGCACTTGACTATGCTCTACTAGTCCAACCTGTTGAGCAAAAGCTGTGTTAATTAGGTTACTGTTTGGCTTGAGAGTTTTAGTGATTCTGCCTAACCACTGGCCTAAGTAACTGACAGGTTCTAAAACTAAGGGAGCTAGAGCATATCTCTGGAGAATGAGCCGACGGGATAAACGACATTGCCTTGCTGCAGCGTTCACTTCTTGCATAAGGGTATGCCAACGACCAGTATAAGCTAGTTCTGTCAGATATGACCAGCCGTGAGAAACTGCACTATCACCGTCAATGCCGTCCAAAAATACCCGCACTCCCTGTTGGTTAGCACATTGATAAAGCCCCTGATGCATGTAGAGGTTGGGAGCAAGAATAGGCTCTTCATCCTGCCAAAGAATATCAATTAGTGGGTTGAGTTGGTCTGCTTGCACATCGTGAGGAACAAATCCTCCCAGTGCTTTGACAGCGTTCATATAATGACGCTCGTCAATAAAACGCAATTCTTCCTTTGGCAAACTGGGAAAAATAGCAGAGAACGTATGCAGCTGCTGATTTCCACAGTTAGATAATATTTGACGGGCAGTACAAGCTATTGAAGAGGAGTCTAGTCCACCGCTTAAAGTTGACCCTACTGGGAAAGCGCTACGTAGACGGCAACCCACTGCTTCAGTGAAGACTTCACGAAAGGCTTCTGCATATTCTTGGTTAGATTTTAGCCTAATTTCCCGTTTAGTGTCAAGAGACCAATAGGATTTAAGCTGCATTTTTTTTGTACAACCTACACTCAGATAATGAGCTGCTGGGAGCCTAAAAATGTCCTGGTAGAAGGTTATTTCCTGATCTTCATAGAACAAATCCAGATAATAGGCAACTTTCAGTTCGTTGAGTCGGTGTGGAACTTCTGGCAAGCACAGAAGGGCTTTAATCTCTGAGGCAAAGACAAAAATATCCTTGGAGTAATAGTAGTAAAAGGATTTAATTCCCATGGGGTCCCTAGCGCAGAATAGCTGCTGCTTGCGCCCATCCCAGATAACAAAAGCAAAGTCACCTATAAGCTTTTCTGGACATTGTTCCCCCCACTTTTTGTAAGCAGCTAAGATTATTTGGCTATCTGTAATTTTTTCAGCCGGGTGATTGCTAAGACCAAGTGCAGGAATTAGTTGATCTCGGTTATCGACCCTCGCATCAGCAGTGATTACTAGATTACCAGTTTGGTTAACAAAAGGTAGCTTTTCTAACAAAGATTCTGGTGTAGTCCACAACATTCGATGTCCTAAACCCACTGAACCAGTGTTCCAGATACTGGCACCATCTGATCCTCGATGGGCTAGGATATCTACCATTTTCCCCAAACTTTCCTTTTCTACTGGCCTACCATCAAAGTAGTAAATTCCGACAATAGCACTCATAATCTTATCTTTATCGCTCTATAGATAGCAGTGGGGTAAAAAGTGAAAGAGCTGCCAGATAACCTATTACCACTTGCCCCTGACTTTCAACCCAAGCATGAGCCTCTAACTGTCTTTTTTTCCTTAACTATGCCAATTCGCAGTTCAAGAAAATGACTATATAGACTCATAAAAACTTGTGTAGTTAAGACACGAGCTAAACAGTTAACACCTTGAATTTTGATTATTTTCCTAAAAGTAAGCTAATCGCTAATAACAGCAAGCTAATTAACTTAGTTTTTATTAGCTTATCATTTGCTGAGGTTGTCGACAAGTAATATGGACAACATTTTGCATCTTTTACATAAACTTCACAAAAAAGTAATTGATCTAACAGATTATAAAAATAATAATTGCCCTACAAAAAGTAATTATTTTTTAGGGGAAATAGGGAGAGTATAAAACTCACTATTGCCAGTTTTTATGGTTCTTCTATACTTAGTGTGCTAAATTATCACAAACAAAGCCTAAGTTTATGGCTGAACAAAAATTTTGTTTATTTAGCTCTCATTTAGAGTAAAAAACGAATTATCAAATATTCAAAGCTATACACAATGGTAATTTGAGATGATAAATTTTGATAACTTAGTATAACAGGCAAAGAAGAGCCGTTTTTAGTCGAAACTAACTAAATTTCATCTTTATCCCTCCAGAGATGGCAGTGGTGTAAAATATGAAAGATTTCCAAGATAACCTATTACTACTTGTCCCTGACTTTCAACCCAAGCATGAGCCTCCAACTGTCCTCCTTCTCCCTTAGCTACGCCAATTCGCAGTTGAGGTGAGTAACCCTGTCGGCTCATAAAAACTTGTGTAGTTAAAGCACGAGCCAAACACTTGACACCACCAGGCATATAGCGGCTGCTGAGATTCACAGCCCAGATAATTTTGCCTACAGAAATTTGTTTGATTGGTGGTTGTTTGGGGTGGGAATGACTGAGTTTTGCTACAGCTTGTCGCAAACTGGGAAATGGCAGCAACCATAGCCCTAATCTGACTAATCCCAACAAAACAAAAGTTTTGATTAGAAGTTGGTCATCACCAATACTAAGGCGCACTAGCTTACACAACCGCTTCATTCTTAACCTCAATTAACTCTTTAGCTGCTAATTGCTGTAGTAATTCCAAAATTTCCCGCTCGCATTGTTCTGGCTCTACTTCATATTCCTCCAAAATTGCCTCTCGAAGTTCACTTACTTTCTTTGGTTCTTGGATCAAATTCCAGATGCTAGCACCTACATCATTTAAACCATAGTAAGTTCCAGACTTGAGATGGAGGATAACCGACTCTCCTTCTAGATCAGAAGAAACTTGATCTTTTACTGCTACTACATTTGAAGCTTGGGAAATTGCTAATTTTCTGGTCATGATTTATCTGTACTCCATCAACTAAATTAACCTGCAAAAAAATATAGCGCTTTTCAATTGAGTAATACATTCTTTAATGGTCTAGATGATTCTGAGGGCCTCTCCTCAGTACTCACTCCTAAACTTCAATATTTTTTTTGAGAAACTTTATTGATTTTCTGTTGTTCAATTAACAGTAACAATTTCGAGCAATTATGTCAACAAATATTACTTACTTTACTAAGGCTTTATATGTATACGAAGAATATTAAAAATCAGGAAGATTTTCTTTTGAGAAGAAAAAAAAGAGTCGATTGACGATTTGACAAATCGTCTACATCTTGGCTTTACTGAGTATGTAGGAGAGTTTTTTGAACAATGACACTAACTGTTCAAAACTCAGACCATTATTCTAATCAGTTATCTCTTATCAATCATCTAATTAGTATCAAGCTATCAAATGACTAATTTATCTCATACCCTACTCTATACTTCCCTCACTAAGAACTGCTCCAACTGGATTACCAATGCGAGGAAACAACTCAGTTGTGCTACTGAGTTAGAATGGAGAAACACTATCGGGACACTGGCACTACATCGATTACTCCCACTAGTGTTTTATTCTCTCCAAGACCAAAATCTTACTGACACTGTACCACCTCCCTATCTGGTTCAGATGCAAACTGCATATCGCCATACAAGGAAGAAGAATACTATCCTCTTGCTCACTCTAGATGGCATCTTGCAGGCGATGGCAAAGCGTGGTCTTAATCCTGTACTTTGGAAAGGCGTAGTACTTGCTGACAACTTCTATCCTGATCTTGGAACGAGATTAATGGAAGATATAGATTTTGCCATTCCGGTAGAGGAGATGGAGGCTGCTACCGAAGTTTTCCAGTCTCTGGGATTTAAGGTACAGCCTGAGGCTGAAACTTCAGATGCTATTTACTTTGCCAACAAAATGGGAGTAGTTTGCGATGTCCACCATCGTGTCCGTTTGTTTGAAGGTCAAGAATCAATAAACTTGATCACTCACCTCCAACCAAAACACATGAAGGTACCTACCATGCCAGTACTAGAGCCAAATGCCATGGTAGTACATTTAATTGTGCATATGGATGGGCATCGTCATGAAACTGGTCCAATGCTATGTTGGATTCTTGATCTGGCCTTTGTTTTACGCAAGTGGGGAACCTTAATTAAGCCTGAGTATATAGAGAAACTGATGCCAGCAAAAGAGAATTTAGTGTCTCTGTTTCGCATTGTTCGCTTTCTAGAACAAGAGTTTGACCAACAGCTACCAGCCTGCCTTACTCAAGGGGCCAAGAACTTTGAACCGTTGACACTGGCAGAGATTTTCCGGCAGCGAAGGTTAGCATTATGGGGCTTACCTCGTCCCAACGGTTGGCTGCGACTGGGTGCGAGTCAGTTAGGTTTCCAGTTGCTTCATCGTCGCCCCAAACTCCAAATCGATGATTTACTCTTGTTGCCGTTAGATACTTTGAGAAATCTACGAATCTATAACCGCTTAATTCCCATTAAAAAATATCATTTAAATCAAGCAAAAGCAGGACGATAATCACCCCAAGGTCTTAGAGTCTCCAACTGTGCCGCTAAAGCAATTAGAGTTGCTTCAGCTGCTGGACGTCCTACTAACTGAACACCTACAGGCAAACCATTAGTATCAAAACCAGTAGGAATGGCAATCGCAGGCAAGCCAGCAGCATTAAAAGGTGGACAAGGCGCAATCCAAGTAATTATTTTCTGTAGTGTCTCTTGGGGACTCAAAGCAGCCCATTCACCTACGCGAATGGTAGGGTGCATATAGGTAGGTAACAACAATACATCAAAGTTGTCAAAGAACGCCACAATCTGACGCGATATCATTTGCATTTGAGCAACCGCTTGTAAGTATTCGCCAGCAGAACCAGATTGTTCAACAATCCAACGATTCATTTTTCCCATGGTCCCAGTAGGCAGTCCTGTAGCAGCGACTCCTGACTGCCAAATTGTCACAAAAGGTTCTTCTAAACCACTAAAATCAGGACAAGCCTCTTCCAGAATGTGTCCCATTTCTTGCAAACTTATTGCAGTTTCTCTAACGCCCTGCTGACAGACTTGAGCCGCTTCACCAAAGGGTTGCACTGCCGTGGAACAAGCAATTCGTAAATTAGTAGGAATGTGGTTAGTGCTATCGAGAAATGATGTTTCTGGCGGCGGCAACCAATAGGGGTCGCCAGTAATATATCCTGAGATTACATCCAGTAAAGCAGCAGCATCGGCAACAGTGCGAGCTAAGGAGCCACTAGTGGAAATACCATTTTGGCGATCGCCAACTGGTGCATGAGAAACTCGCCCCCGTGCTGGCTTAATGCCTACTAATCCGCAGCAAAAAGCTGGCCCCCTAATTGAGCCGCCGCCGTCTGAACCATGAGCTATGGGAATCAAGCCAGCTGCCACCGCTGCTGCTGCGCCACCACTGGAGCCCCCTGGAGTATAGTCAAGGTTCCAGGGATTGCGAGCTGGAGGAAATCCCAGTGGCTCAGTATAAGGCAAAGAACCCACTTCTGAGGTCGCAGTTTTGCCGAGAATAATCAACCCAGCCTGCTTCATCCGCGCCACTACTCCATCATCATAGATAGCGACATTTTCCTTCATTACTGTTGTCCCATAGGTTTGGGGCATTTGGGTCACGGCATAAAGGTCTTTAATCGCAATAGGAACGCCAAAAAACGGCGGGAATTCCCCAACATCTTTGGTTTTAGCCAGTTGTTCTGTTTTGGCTTTGGCATCTGCTAGAGCCATTTGCTCAGCGACAAAGAAGTAACTCCCCAACTGTGGATCTAGCCGTCTGATGCGCTCTAGGTAAAGCTCTACTAACTCTAAGGGTGATACCTCTCGGTTGCGGATCATTTGTGCTTGTTCTAGGGCGGAGGTAAATGCTAAGTCAACTGAATTCATAACATTGCTGCGGGTGACATTCTCCGGACGCTGAGCCTACTGGTGCAGCGCAGGCTTCTCGTCAATCTAGCTAACTTCAGAATTATAATCCAATGGCGTCTGTAGTATCAGCACCGTCAAAGATAGCTGTAGCTATGCCAATAGCATCAGTGAAGTTAGATTTAATCAAAGTAGAGTTACTAAAGTCCGCATTGGTTACATCTGCTCCAATTGCTAGGCCGTCGATAAACGTAATCCCGGTTGCATCAACATTAGTCAAGTTTGCGTTAGTCAGATCTGCCTTATCTAGGTTAGCAGTGGGCTGACCTGCTGTGTCGAGTGATTGTTCCCTGTTTTCACTTATTCAGCAAGCCCTAGATACTACGCAAGTATAGCAGTACCTATTAAGGTTAGGACAAGCTAAATCGCTAGAACTTTGTCAAATTCACCCCTTCTGCCTTGGAGCCTTCTGCCCTGGAGCCTTGCGCGTAGCGCTATATGTTGCAAAAGGCAGTTGGGAGAGGCTTGTCCTGATAAAAAATAAGTTGCTGCAATTTTTGTCTTTTTGTTTGACAAGACAAAAGTTCTAGCTCAAAGTGATGATTTTCTGGCACTAGAGAAAAATATCATGCAATCTTCAAAGGTTTCCCAGGAAGTTCCATATTGATACTTTTTGATTAGGACTTATAGTGATTTGAAAAACAGGATTTACCGTATAGGGTTGGTTCAAAATCCAGACAGTCAACAGCATCTTCAGTGAGCGCTTTACAAGGATGAACTGTGCATTTCAGATAGTGACAACCTGTGAAATAAACGCAGCGATTGCACGGGATCGAATGCAACTTTTTCAACTGAGCACAACTTTCCCGCCAGGCGACAGCAACTGCATACAAAAAACCAACCAACAACGTTAGCAGAGATAGCGAACATAGCAATACTCTTGCTATTAACATTGTCTTGCTCAGAACGGCTTCCATCATAAGTTATTACCTTACTGTCAGATTTTGAGTTTGCATCACTTTTTAGTTCAGATTTTCATAATTAAAAAATTAATTAGATTTCAATTTTTAGCAATTATCTGAGGAATACTTCATTGCTGTATATAAATAAGAAAAAGGAGTTGAAGAATATCTCAGTTAAAGAATGTATTGCTCACAACTCCTTCGTAGCGTAGCTGTTGGGTGAGGGTAATTCTACAAGTCAAACTCTGATTTCAATTTACTTATCCAAGTCTTAATCCTTGGCTCCGTAAACTTAGACTGTTTATTTTCATACAATACCTAAACCACAAAATTACCATTTTTGACGGTTTTAGACTTGTTAAACCCATAGCTATCAGTAGATAAATGCCCAAAAGTCGTACTACTTTGATCTGATATTTTTTATACCGAAACCATTGATTATTGTTTTCATTGCGTATGCCCTAAAAAATTAACATCATAGTTAAAGTGTTGAAATTTTTGATTTTTTGAAGGTTATAAAAATCAATCTTCTTCAAGATTTCTCCCCTTGAAAAGTTAATTTATAGAACTTACGCATTGACAGGGAAGTCAAAATTTAAATATTTGAACTTAAACTAAAATCAAGAGTCAATCAAGGCAGGATACAGTTAAGGCAAACATTCTACGTTATAGTCTCAGGAGTTTTTCTTGATATGTATTTTAGGTTAACGTGGCGATTCTTAAACAATCAAGAAATTAAGCTTAATCCAGCCACAAGTAAAGCCAATGTCAGAAAGCCAGCAAAGACAGCTCTCAATGAATCCCCCTCATTAAGTTGCCCTCCTCTAGAACGAGCTCTCAAAGCATGCCAGCTATGACCTCCCAAAAATACTAAACCGAGAACAAACTGAATAGCTACGGCTCCTTGGCGATAAGTACCGTAAAATTCAGTTGGAAAAACTGTAGTATTGTATGCCAAAAAGTAGCAAGAAATAAAAGCCATTAAAGACAAAGCAGCCAAAGAGTAGGAAAGAATTGCATCTCCACTAAAAATTACAGCCTGCTTAACCCAACTAAAAGGTTCAGTAACAATGTGCCATGTACCACCAGCAATACAAAGTACACCAATCCAAATATGACCGCCAATAACATCCTCTAGATTATTAACAGCTGCCATTCCCTGGGGATTCCAATTGCCATCAGCAAAGCCGAAGAGATAACCGAAGATTGTAAATGGGTCAATAGTCGGCGCAGTAATCAGGCGCACATCTCCAATTGCAGTGTCATAAATGCCACCAAAGAACATCGCCTTCAGCACCAATCCCAACGCACCCAGTCCCAGGAAAATCAGGTGATGCCCCAAAATGAAACTCAGTTTCTTGGCATCACTCCATTCATAATGAAATTTAGGGGCACGACCATCCCCATCTTTCAAGATTGCTGGACCTCTAAAGGTATGAAAAAGGCCACCTGCACCTAAAACAGCGGATGCAGCTAGATGTAGCATGCCAATCACAAAGTAGGGATAGGTATCAACCACCACACCTCCGGAACCTATACCCCAGCCCAAACTGGCTAAGTGAGGTAGTAGAGTCAGTCCCTGCTCAGAAATTGGCTGGCTGGGCACCAAGCGACCAACTTCTGAGATCGTAGTTGCCCCAGCCCAAAACATAATTAAACCTGCATGAGCTAGATGAGCTCCCAGTAATTGACCTGATAAATCGGTGAGACGGGCATTACCAGCTAACCAGTCAAGATTTGGGCTTGCTGTCGCCCGAGTCGTCTCAGTAGTAGTTGTCACGATATCTCCTTATTCCCTAAACTTCAAATTGCTAAACTTCAAATTGGGTCTTGTCCCGGATAGGGTAACAGGTCAGCTATAGTCCTCTTGTCCCGAGCATAGCCGCCTGTCACCCTAAAAATTGTATTTTTGGAACTAGAGATTAGCTCTGCCGAAGGATGCCCAGAGGGATATAGGGGCAGTGATCAAGGCGATTTCGCAGTGGGTTTCAAAAAACTTGGTATCTGAAACCGATTTGCAAGGAACAAGCTGCACCCTTAACTTCTCTATTCAGCAGAGGTAGCAGCAGCCGGCTTTGCTTCTGCTGCTGGTTGATTGATAGAAGTACCTGCTTTTGGAATTGCAGCCTCATCTAAAGCTTTGGTGATTCGCTTAAAGTCAAAGCCGATTGCTCGCAGTGCGTGCCAGAGATGACCCTGTAGGAAGAAGAAGCCCAAGAAGAAATGGGCGTTTGCTAGCCAACAGCGAGCCGTGTGGGCACCATTGGGCAACTCTACAGTATCAGCAAAATAGGGGGTAATGCCGAGCTTGACTTCTAGAACAGGACCATAGAATTCCACGGGATAAGCTAAGGTATTAACTGCGCAGAAGTAAGTCGCCACAAACGCCGCTAGGGCAATACCACCGAGAGAGTAAGAGAGAATAGCTTCACCGGAGAAGATCAAAAGCTTCTTAGCCCATTGCATCGGTGGGGTGATAATGTGCCAAATACCGCCGCCAATTAGCAGGAAACCAACATAAATATGACCGCCGATCAAATCCTCTAAGTTGTCAACCGAAGCAAAATGGGTTTGATAACCATAGATTACCCAAGGATTAAGAGTTGGTTCAGTAACTAGTCGTACTTCCTCAATGGTGGAATCGTAGATTCCCCCCCAATACATCGCCTTGGCAACAAACAACAAAGCCCCAGCTCCCAGGAAAATCAGGTGATGCCCCAAAATGAAGCCCAACTTGTTGGGGTCATCCCATTCAAAGTGAAATTTCTTAGCACGACCTGAAGCCTGTTTCAAGTCATTTTCACCCTTAAAGGTGTGAAACAGAGCACCTGCACCGAGAACGGCTGATGAAACCAGGTGTATTGCTCCCACTACGAGATAGGGATAGGTATCTATAATCACGCCCCCCGAACCGACACCAAAACCTAAAGTCGCTAGATGAGGTAGTAAAATTAGTCCCTGTTCGCCCATAGGCAATTCAGGATTATAGCGAGAGATTTCAAACAGAGTAAAGGCTCCAGCCCAAAAAGTGATCAGTGCTGCCTGGGCTACATGAGCAGCGATAAATAAACCAGAGAGGTTAGCAAAGCGGGAGTTACCTGCCCACCAGTCGAACTTGACATTAGGATTTCCGTAGGCTTGCATTGTTGAGTTGATCCTCGTGTTTAGTTTTGTTAGTGATCATTGAATTTGAAAAGACAAGTTATCAATTGCCAGATTTAGCTTCCTAAACCTTGGATAATTTGCAGCAGCTGTTGGCTGTTATTCAAAATGAGATAAGCAAAGATAGCTCCTCCAACCCCACCGACGAGGAAGCTAATGCTGAACTGGCTCCAAGCTTCAGCAGTTTTGAGGTTATCTGGTAGCTCGCCAATTACAGGTTGGTTGGGTACAAAGCTAGCACGTCCGTAAATTGAAAGACCAATCGACAGAATCAGTACTAGAGTAATTGTTGCCAACAGTCCAGTTAAATTTGCTAGTTCTGAATCACGCAATGGACCGAGTTTGATAAATGGTCCAATTAGGAAGTAGCCGTGAGCCATGCCAATTTCCATTCCCCGAGATAGAGGCGAAAGATTCGTACGATAAATCGGCAGGTTCTTCAGAAAGGTTAGAGTAAAGTCAGAAGCATTAACTGGTGTATTTAGATTTCCCACCTCTGGAACTGTTGTGGGAGTTACAAAATCTCCTTGTTGGAAATTAAACCCTGCAGCTTTGGCCCGGACACGCAGGGCGTGCCAGATGTGACCAAACAAAAACAGTAGTGCAAAGACAAATTGGAACGCAGCTAACCAAGTCCTGGTGGTAACTACCCCAGTTTCCGTCGTAGAAAGACCAACAGAACCATAAAAAACTGAAGGGTAGACGGTGTCATTGACAGTTACGAAGTAGGCAGCAAAGAAACCCATATAAGCTAAGGCACCGAGACTGTAAGACAGGTAAGCTTCCCCTGACCAAAACAGCACTTGCCTTGCCCAAGCAAAGGGTTTGGAGAAAATGTGCCAAATACCACCACCGATACATAGCAAGCCTACCCAGATATGACCTCCAACCACATCTTCAAGATTATCGACACTTGCCATACCTTCACTACCGTGAAGACCAATAAGATAGCCAAAAATTCGACCAGCGTTGAGTGTTGGTTCACTAATGATTCGTACTGATGCCTCTGCTGGGTCATAAAGACCTCCTACAAACATAGCTTTAACCACCAGTAACCAAGCTCCTAAACCTAGCAGGATCAGGTGAATGCCGATAATGCTAGTCATCTTGTCATGATCACGCCAGTCATAGCCGAAAAAGCCGGAAAAACTTTTTGTTTGCGGCAAAATTTCAGGACCAAGTAGAGCATGGTAGATGCCACCAGCACCTAGTACTGCTGAACTGACTAGATGAAGCGTTCCAATCACAAAATAGGGATATGTATCTACAATTTGTCCCCCTTCCCCGACACCAAAGCCGAGAGTGGTAAGGTGAGGCAGTAGGATTAAGCCCTGCTCGTACATTGGCTGGGTAGAATCATATTGGGAGAGTTCAAAGAAAGTCATTGCCCCAGCCCAAAGGACGATTAACCCGGCGTGAGCAATATGGGCACCCAGTAGCTTGCCAGAGAGCTCAACAAAACGAGCATTTCCTGCCCACCAGCCTACTTGGGGAATTTGAGGTCTTGTGGTTTCAGGTACTGTAGCAGTAGTCATCAGTTCACCTCATCTGGCATTTGTTGTACAACTTTACCCTGACGGAAGTCAAAACCAGCTGCCTGTAGAGCGTGCCAGATATGACCTTGTAAGAAGAAGAAGCCAAGCCAGAAATGGGCATTAGCTAACCAGACGCGGGAGGTTAAAACCTCTCCTTCACTGTAGAAGCGAGGGAACTGGTTAAAGTCAAGACTTAAAGCAGGTCCAAAGAACTCGACGGGAAATACTACTGTGTTGACGGCAACAAACAAAGTGGCAATAAAAGCCATTAGGCTCAGCGCGCCGATACTATAGGATAGGTAAGCTTCTCCCGACCAAATGAAGAGGCCTTGAGTCCAAGCAAAAGGTTGAGTTTTGATATGCCAGATGCCTCCTAAGATGCAGAGGATGCCAACATAAATATGCCCACCGATGACGTCTTCAAGATTATCGACACCAGCCAGCCAAAATTGACCTCCGCTACCGAATAAGTAGCCAAAAATCACCACTGGATTAAGCGTGGGTGCAGAAATTGCCCGCACTTGGCTGATGGTAGAGTCATAAAGTCCGCCCAAGAACATGGCTTTGGCTACTAACAGGAAGGCTCCAAAACCTAGCAGCACTAGGTGAATGCCTAAAATGGTAGTCATTTTATTGGCATCAGACCAACGATAGCCAAAAAAATCAAATTGGTTCTCCAGGACTTCTGGCCCTTTTAAAGCATGGAAGATGCCACCAATTCCTAAGAAAGCAGAACTAATTATGTGGATGGCACCAATTGCAAAATATGGAAAGGTATCGATAACTTGACCACCCTCGCCAACTCCAAAACCCAGTCGAGCCAAGTTAGGTAATACAATCAAGCCCTGCTCATACATGGGCAAAGCTGAGTTAAAGCGAGATACTTCAAACAGGGTAATCGCCCCAGCCCAAAACACGATCAAGCCAGCATGGGCAACATGGGCACCCAGTAATTTTCCCGAAAGGTCACTTAAGCGGGCATTTCCTGACCACCAGGGAATTGTAGTTTCCTCTCCCGGTGGAGCAGTTGCTGTTGTCATCGCGATTTGCCTCCTTAGATATTCCTTGACTAGAGTCAGAGTTTCAGGCTGCGAGTTTTCTCTACTACCAGCAGACCTTATTGAGATCTATAATCAACAAACTAGAACTTGAAGTCAAGTCCGATCTAGACAAAATTTTATTAAGTTTTCTTTAATTAAAGGATTCCCAAACCCCATAACCTCAATATATCTTTCAGGTATGATCTTGAAATATCAAGCCTTTCAGCTTCTTAATTCCATGTAATTGAACTGGCTGTGGTAATTGCTTGGTGATTACCTGTTAGTCATAACTGATCATTGAAAAATCTGTTAAGGCTGATCAATTCAGAATAAGCTTCTCAATTAGTAAAATTAACTACTGAAAATGACGACCTCAAAGCTGCTGCACTCTCCATAGCGATCACATTTGTCCAATAAACTCTCTAACTTTTGCAAGCAGAGAGTTTATTGGAAAAAATGCCGATTTGCGTAGCTACATAATTTTTGTTATCACTTAAGAGTTCTAATTAACATTAGACCGCTAAAGTTATTATATAACCTTTGTGGCAACAAGGGCGGTCTTTAGAGCTGGAGTTTAGACTATTTAACCTTGTTAGTGTACTAAACTGTACAGTTTAAATATTGGGCGCAGAAAAATTAGACCAAGCTTGTTCAAAAAAGCTCAGAGCAATGGTGATAGTTTAAATAGATGAGCCGCGAGGGCTAAATTTAATCTTGTTTCTTTATTAAGAATAATCATCATAATATCAGAGGGTAATTAACCTCCCTTATCCGCATAGCCATATTCTAGAAGCCCCTTCTATACCTGTAGGGTTAGGAGGGGAGTATGTCACAGATTCCTGGCATAAACAGATTTGGTCTATGTTTATCAAGAGATTTTGAAAAGCGGATTTAGTATGAAAACTTACGTCAAACCATCTTGAAAACCTGATTTTTAGTAGCGATAATTCAGAAATTACCACCACATCCAACATTTTTTGTTCAAATCCTCATGCTATTGATGACTATTAGGACAAGTTTGCAAATCCTGACTCATCAAGTTTTCACTCATTACTTTGTCTGCCTCTTCAGCAGGTTTTAAGCTAATCCAACCATCAATCAATTTTTTGTCAAATCCCATCTCTCGACGCTCACCCACCTGGATTAAAGGACGGCGAATTAGTATCGGATCTTCTACCATCAATTTCAGTGCTGTTTCAGCATCAATCTCTTCAGGTACCACCTCTCCCGATTTTACCCGTGGGGCAGTGCGATTGAACCACTCGTCAACTGGACGATTCCCGAAAAACAAACGCAAATTCTCCACTGTCCAAGCTTCCGTCAGTAGATTGTACGCTTGTACTTGGTGTCCTGCTGCCTTGAGTAAAGCTTTTTGCTTAGAATTGTTAATGCATCCTGGTTTTTCGTAAAACACCACTGTTGCCATGGATCTATACTCCTACACACAGCTGTTAGCGATGGTTTCAAGCCTAACACCTACTAACTGTGCAAAAGCGTCCGCTATGGACATCTACAGCAACTACTCATTTCTGAGGATTTGGCTCAATAACAGCAACAGTAAGCTTATAGCGATGAGAATCAAATCAACCTGACTAAGTTAAATTAGCAGTGAATTTAATTTCTAGTCCAGGAAATTGTGAGGAGTGAGTATATTATCCTATGAAAGAACGGCACCCATTCTTTAAACCTTCGGCGCTATGGTCAATTTCCCTGTTTTCAGTCGCCGTATTTGTACCTTTGGTATTAGCTAAATCCTTATTACCCCGCTCTGAGGAGTCAGTAAAATCATCCTTAGAGACTGCTCCTGAGCAACTCCAGGAACAGATATTGAACCAGCAAGAGTGGCGCCATCGAATCATCAGTCAAAGTCTCTCATTAGATCTCAATTCTGCCACTTCCAAGGGTAAGAGCACCTCTCTAATTGCCGTTGCCAATAGTCAAAAATCCCTCTCCCCCAAGCACTCTAGCAAATCTCAACCTAGTGCTAACAACCAGACTCCAATTCCTGATTTGTCTCAGC
This sequence comes from Symploca sp. SIO3C6, assembly GCA_010692425.1. Classification (GTDB taxonomy): domain Bacteria; phylum Cyanobacteriota; class Cyanobacteriia; order Cyanobacteriales; family Coleofasciculaceae; genus SIO3C6. Next base: position 27,455 of record JAAHHJ010000010.1, read on the forward strand.
AGCCTCCACTGGTAGAAATGCGAGTAGTTATAGCTAAAGGAGTTAATTCTCTTGTAGTTGCTAGTTCAACACCAGCTGAGTTACTTGATGGTAATGGTAAGGTTATCGGCAAACTAACAGCAAATCAGGGAAAAAATGTTCTACCAAATGGGCCAAATATTCGTATTGGTAACTTGCAGACTGCTAAAGGAGTTTGGGTGACACCTACAAAAGAAGGACTCGTCTTTGTAGGCGAAAGCTGGTATCGAGGTGACTTACTACTAATTTCCCAAGGCGACAGTCTCTTAGCAGTTAACTACGTTGATTTAGAGTCTTACCTTAAAAGTGTAGTGGGAGCAGAAATGAATCCGGGTTGGCCAATGGCAGCTTTGAAAGCTCAAGCTGTTGCTGCTCGCTCTTATGCCCTAGTCCATTCTTTACGACCAGCAGATGCTCTATATGACTTGGGTTCTACGCAGCGCTGGCAAGTTTACAAAGGCATGAAATCTGAATGGAATACTACTAATATAGCGGTTCAAGAAACTACCGGATTATTTCTTAGTTACAAAGGTGGAGTTGTTGAATCTATGTACGCTGCCTCCGACAGCATTGTAACTAATGTCTTTGGTGGTATGGGCATGAGCCAAAATGGAGCTAAAGATTTAGCAGTTAAAGGTTACAATTATCAAGAAATCTTAGCCAATTATTATCAAGGAGCAAGCTTAAGTTGGATTGAGAGTGGTAAAGCATCTGATCCTAAAAAATAATCGACTAGGTACTCCAGAATTCACAAGTGCTATACTAAGGTGCAATTTTTGCTCTCATCCTGGAGCTTATCCTAGTTGGTAGAAGTAGAATTATTTAGAAATCAGATGCTTTTCAGAACTGGCTGATGTACCTTGAGAGATTAAGAAGGTCAGCCTTCTAAAGTCTTCCAAAGTTTTCATAAAAGCTTGATACACAACACCTTGCTCTTTTGTCTGGCATGAATTTTCAGACAGTTCTAGGTGTTGAGATGTTTGCAGTATAGTCTCAGGTATTTTAGTATTTTCTGGTTGCCCTACTACAGTATCAGGCACTGCTATAGTTTCAAGAAGTGGCTGCGAAGTTTCCAATGGTTCAAAGCTGTCTGAGGTATGAAGTTGAAGTTTAGGCAGTTGAGCTGTTTCTACCATTTGGTATGTGATATCATCCACTCTGCGCTCTTGTTGTATCTGAGTTGAGGTCTCTATCATCTCAGAAGCCAGTTTTGCCTGGGGTAGATTATCTGTATTTTGTGCTACTGGTGATGTTTTGGTAGCAATTTTTACCAGTTTTACTCCCTGATCTCTTGGGCTAAAGAACCTGTGGACTAAAACCAGATAAGCAAATAAAAAGAGAACTGCGAATAGTATAGTTTCCATCTTGAAAATCTTGGGTATGTTGTGAATGAATGCTTTTAGTGATTTTCTTATACCTTATATCTTATATATATAGTGTAAATATATAGTGTAAAGTCACTTATATTACATAATCAAGGTTAATACTTAAAAAATAATTAAATATTATATTTTTACTAAAAAATGTTTTATAATATAACGTTAAAGTTCTTTTATATATAAAATACCCGCACCAGAAAGGTGCGAGTAACAATAGCAGAACTCACTCGGATGAGATACATACCTTGGCTTTTGGTCAAGGGTTAGCTCCCTTCAGTCATGGTACCAAGGCAAAACTAAAAGCTGTAAGGAGATTTTAATTAAACAGTTATCCTATTTATTCTCCCTATTTACTATGTAAGCTTTTCCCTTAATCTGTCGCCAAGCTACTCCCTAAATACCCTAGACCAATTCAACAAGGTGTACCTATACTAATCAAAAGGTAAAGACCATGAACATGTGAATATTCACAACTTTACATGGTAAGGAACTACCAGTACTTCTTACTGCCAGAAACTTGGTTGATGGCGGATTAGATTGAGGAATTCTTCACGAGTTTTTTGTTCATCTTGAAAAACTCCAACCATAGCACTGGTCACAGTCCAAGAGCCAGGCTTCTGGACACCTCGCATTACCATACACATATGAGTAGCCTCCATGACCACAGCTACACCCTTAGGTTCTAAAACAGTTTGAATTGCTTCAGCAATCTGCCTAGTTAAACGCTCCTGCACCTGTAAACGACGAGCATACATCTCGACGACACGAGCTAACTTGCTAAGCCCTACTACCTTTTCATTGGGGATATAGGCAACATGAGCCTTGCCCATGAACGGTAGCATGTGATGTTCACAAAGGCTAAAGAAATTAATATCCCGCACTAAAACCATTTCATTGTGACCTTCATCAAAGATGGCTCCATTGACGATCTCTTCTAAGGATTGGGTATAACCACTAGTCAGAAATTGCATGGCCTCAGCTACTCGCTTTGGAGTTTTGAGGAGCCCTTCACGCTCTGGATCTTCGCCGATATTTAAAAGCATTGTCCGCACAGCATCCATCAGTTCCTGATTAGATTTTGACTCTGGCGGTTGCAATCTCGGTTGATGACCATTTTGGGTGTTGCGGTCAGGTCTGGTCTCTAGAACACCGGAACTATTAGTAATTTTGGCAGTTGAATCAGATTTAGAGCGATGGAAACCATTGGAAGATGCAATAGTCATGATTAGTCAGATGAGATTTTTGACAAAAATGGGCGTGATTACTAGCAAATGACGGCTCTAAATAGCGCCCGTACTCAGCATCAACGTCACTGATTCGATGACAGCTTTTTTTAGCAACAGGGCAGTGTGGACAATTGAATTGGCGACAATCTTTGATCCTAACAGAACTAAATCCTTAAACCTGCCTTGAATCGAATACTTCATGGGTATCCGTCATTTTGAGCCCTCAGGCTACAGTACATAGATGAAATTGAACACAACAAACTTAATCTTGGCTTGGTCAGCACGAACACTCTCAGAATTGCTCTTAGGCAGTTGCTGCCCCCAAGCCTTGACTAGGCTTTCATTTGGTTGACTTTGGCTGGTCATGAGAGCAACTTCCTCAAATTAAGAGAATGTAAAGAATTATTACTCTAAAAATTATATCACTGAGGAAAGATGAAAAGTTGAATCTCTCACAAATAATGTAGTCTCGGACAATCAGGCAGCAAATAAGCCTGTAATTTGCCCGAGACTAGGACTTCTAAAGGGTTATGAACTATTTGGTTAGTGGTTAATGCACCTGGAATTGTGATTTTTCTTAATAACAGCAGTTTTTAGAAACATTAATGCTTCTTTAGTCAGAAAGTTCAGTAAACACGCCAATATTACGGAACTTCTGATAACGCAACTCCCGACGTTGCCCTGGACTCATTTGAGTCAGCGCTTCCAGGTTTTGCACTAGAGCTTGTTTGAGGATAGAAGCTGCCGCTAGGGGTTCAGAATGAGCACCGCCCAATGGTTCGGTCAGAATTTGGTCAACAATCCCTAACTCTTGAAGATCCCAGGAGGTAATTTTCAAAGCCGATGCTGCTTGCGGTGCTTTGCTAGAATCCTTCCACAAAATTGCGGCACAAGCTTCAGGAGTAGCCACAGTGTAAACTGCATGCTCCAACATCAAAAGTCTGTCACCAACACCAATCCCTAAAGCACCACCAGAACCACCTTCGCCAATAACCGTACAAATAATCGGCACATCAAGTCGAAACATTTCTCGCAGATTATAAGCGATTGCTTCTCCTTGACCCAATTCTTCCGCTTTGACACCAGCCCAGGCTCCCGGAGTGTCGATAAAAGTCAAAATCGGCAGCCCAAAGCGATTGGCATGTTCCATCAGCCGCATCGCCTTGCGGTAGCCTCCTGGAGAAGCCATGCCAAAGTTGCGGGCGACATTATCCTTGGTATCCCTCCCTTTTTGATGGCCTAACATAACCACAGGACGCCCTTCTAATTCTCCCATACCGCCAACTAAGGCTGGGTCGTCATAACCGCAGCGATCCCCATGCAACTCAAACCATTGGTCACTAATCGCCTGAATGTAATCTAGGGTACTAGGTCGCCTAGGGTGACGCGCTAATTGTAGTCGCTGCGCTGGGGATAAGCTGCTGAAAATTTCCTGGCGCAGTTGTCCTGCCCGTGCTTCTAGTTGGCGGATTTGATCAGAAACATCAACTTCGTTTTCCTCTGCCAGTTGACGAATCTGGTTAATGCGCTTTTCCAAATCAACTAGGGGCTTTTCAAAGTCGAGAAGAAAGGTTCTTGATTCTAAGGTTGGCATAGTGGTGAAGATAAAAAGCTTCGATGGTTAGCACTCACTTACCTCATTGGTTTTTCCATAGGTAGGGGCTAATAAAAATTTTAAGGTTGAAAGTTGAAGGCTCACAAAACCTGCAACTGACAACCCATAGCCAATTGCATCTTGGTGAGGTACACCATTGATCGCTTTGAGGCTCCGAGGCAGGGGGCAGGAGTTTACCTCATTAAGTTGAAAACCCCTATAAAACCGGAAAATTGTCAAGGACGACAAAAACTAAACCAAAATCTAGAAGCTCAATAGTGGTCTAAACCCGTGTTTTACTGATACCTTGCCAATTTGCTCCATCTTTTCCACCGTAATTTGATTGCGTCCCCAAGAGAAGTTGGTGTAAAGTTTCTCAAATTCCAGCAGCATAGACTCTGCAAAGCAAGCAAACAGTTGTCGCGCCGGCACATCCATGTTGACAATGTTCATGATTTTCCAGTCAATATCCAAGGAGTGCTCGCAGATGCCACCATTGAGAACGTAAACCCCTGGATGTTGTATCTTAGTGTTCATATTCTTAGGGTAGCCGCCATCAATCAGCAGACAGGGTTTCTTTAAAGAAGCACCGTCAATTTCTACCCCCTTAGGCATACTGGCAACCCAAACTACGATATCAGAGAGGGGTAGCGCCTCCTCAAGTCCCATGATTTTGCCCCTACCAAGGGAGTCTTGCAATAATTGTAATCGCTCTTGATTGCGAGCCACCAATAGCAGATCAGCAACATCAGTGCGGGCATCAAGCCACCGGCAGACTGCACTCCCGATATCGCCAGTGGCCCCACAAACTGCAACCGTTGCCTTCGAGAGTTCAATCCCTAAATTTTGAGAAGCCTGCTCCAGTTGGCGGCAAATAATGTAGGCTGTGTGGGTGTTGCCAGTGGTAAATTGCTCGAACTTGAGCTGGACATTGCGCACCTGCTTAATCTGCTGTAGGTTGAAGTTTTCAAAGATAATTGAAGAAAAGCCCCCTAAAGCTGTGATATTGATGCCATGCTTTTGTGCATGAGCCATCGCATTCAGAATTTTGCGCATTGCTGCCTTGATGCGGCGATTGGCTAGCATCTCTGGCAGAAAGCATGATTCTACATACCAACCTTCAATTTCCTGACCTGTGATGCTTTTGACCTTAATTTTATCAACAATTTGAGGAGGCGCAGAACACCAAAAATCTAGCCCTTGATCAGCATATTCTGGGTAGCCTAGCTCGTGGGCAACAGATTGTGCGTGTTCCAAACTGGTAAGGTGACCGATGAGACCAAACATGTATTGCTCGCTGTTAAACCTGTAAATCAGGCTGAAATGGGATAATCGGGAATAAAAAAGTTAATGACTCTTAAAGATATTACAAAAAATTGCCGCCTTTGGAGAGCGGCGGCTAAAAAAAATCCCTCAATTAATACTCTTAATTCCCGTTGAAACCTTTGCTGTGAGAGGATCAAAGCCTAATTGTTCCTCTGGTTAAATTCAAGGATGCTTCTACAAGGGCGCGTGTACCTGAAGGCACTCCCGCCACATCTGAGGCTTAAAAATACCTGGGATGCAGCTTGTTGTTCTTTAAAATTCCTAGGAATCCCTATCAAGCAAGAATCCCCACCCTAGAAAGGCGGGGAGTTTTAACACCCTTCATACCACCGCTTTAGGCTGACACCCTTGACAATTGAGTGAGTTTGTGCTAAGCAGCTGCCAGTCCGCAGGCAGACATCCGCATGATTTCCCTGGTGGTGAAGCCGATATTGCCCAAGGCCTCACCATAGGCAATCATAAAGTCTTCAACCAGAGCATCCTTTTCCATGCCCAAGACGCTGGCATCATCTTCAACTTCGTTGAGCATACGCCAAATAATTGGTAAATTTTGCTTATTAGCTGCTTCGAGTTCGGCTTTTGACTCTTCAAAGTGTTCTTGGAGCCAAACTTCACCAAAATTGAGATGCGTATACTCGTCTTTGACGACGCCTTCGGTAATTTTGCGAGCAAAGGGATCGGCTACTGGAATGTAAATGTTGTAAGCTGCAATCGCAAAAGCTTCGATAATCAATGATTGAATCAGTAAGCAAGTTACAACATTGCCAGCCTCCGCCGCCTTCTGAAAGTTTTCATGTAAATTGGCAAAGTACTTTTTGGCAAAATCCAGATCTGGTGTTACCTTCAAATTCCGCCCGCAGGATTCAAAACCTTTCTTATGCCGTTTCTCCATCTTCGAGAGACGAATTAGTTCATCTTTACAATCTGGCAGCAGTTCAGCCAGTTTGATGTAATTGTCGTGAGCCTCTTGTTCACCTTCAATCACAATCGCATCGATGCGACTGTAGGCGTCTTTGTAGGTTTCACTTTGGTAGTCGAACTCTGGACTGACTGCAAGCTGCTGCATATGTAGATTTTCTCCTTACTTTGCATATAGATGCTCTAACAAAGTTGTTTGACCCTTCTCTCGATAAGATTGGGGGCGAACAGGTTAAATTGAACTTAGCCTGCCGTGTTTTAGCTAGATTGGCGAGAAGCCCTACGTCTGTACCCGGAAGGTCAGTGTGCAGAGTACTCACGTTAACTTTGACTTCTCTAGGTGGCTAACTGGCTCTCCCACTATTTGGGTTTTTGTGGGATACTTTCCTAGGATAAAGAAATATGCCATCAGACAATCTGAATCAATCCACCCTCAAAATAGTAAAATTAGGCTGCCTCCCAAAGTTTCAGTTGTATTTGAGGTAGGGTGGGTGAACCATAATCAGGCTCTTAACCTTCAGTCTCAACAACAGAGACGGTAAATAAAATTTGCCCTATCCCTATAACAGGATAAGGTCAAATCAGTAGAAATGCTTAAAAGATTTCAGAAGATTTGCTCATAGCAGCTTGGTAAAGTTCTGATTACATTATGTCTGTTGACTTCTCTAGCACCTATGTTGGTAACAATTAAGCTGTGAACACGGGGATGAACTATTGAGCAAGTTACCAGTTACCTATGCCGATGTGGAAGCAGCTGCTAGACGCCTAGCTGGGGTTGCTCACCGGACACCAGTTTTGACTTCTAGGAGTGTTAATCAGTTGACAAATGCTAGGGTCTTTTTCAAATGCGAAAATTTTCAGCGCACAGGTTCTTTTAAGTTTAGAGGTGCTTATAATGCCTTAGCACAGCTATCCCCACAACAAAAACAGCAAGGGGTTCTCACCTTTTCCTCTGGTAATCATGCCCAAGCTATCGCCCTAGCTGGACAATTGTTAGGTATTCAAACCACAGTGGTAATGCCCAAAGATGCTCCAGAGGTTAAATTAGCTGCTACCCGTGGCTATGGTGCCGAGGTGATTCTTTATGATCGTGCCCAAATGAGCAGGGAAGAATTAGCACAGGAACTCTCCCACGAGCGTCAATTGACAATTATTCCACCCTATGACCATCCCCAGATTATTGCTGGACAGGGTACTGCAGCAAAAGAATTAATTGAAGAAGTAGAACATTTAGATCTACTTTTAGTTTGCTGCGGTGGCGGTGGCTTACTATCAGGGAGTGCGATCGCCACTAAAGATTCTACAGCCAAAACTACCCCAACCTCGCCCTACTGCCGCGTGATTGGGGTAGAACCTGCCCAAGCCGATGATGCTCAGCGCTCCTTTTATACTAAAACGCTACAGGTAGTTCACAATCCCGACACAATCGCTGATGGAGCTCGTACCCCATCTCTGGGTAAATTTACTTTCCCCTTAGTATTGCATTATGTCGATGAGATGCTAGCTGTGTCAGAGGAAGCGATTGCACGTCAGATGTTTTTCTTGTGGGAGCGCCTCAAAATTGTGGTTGAACCTACTGGAGCTTTAGCAGCCGCTGCCTTGCTAGAAGGTATTATCACCATGCCTGAGGCTCGAATTGGTGTAATCATCAGCGGTGGCAATATAGACTTCAAGCGATTGAAGCAATATGAGCAGTTGCTAACAAAAGAAGCATGAGTTTAGGGAACTCCAAGAAATAAATTATCCAACCTACTTTTTAACAGGATAATCTGATTCTTCTTCCCCTACCTCCTGTGCTCTGTGTGTTCCTAGAGTTCTCTTCAACTTCATTGAGGTGCCACTTGCGGTAGTCCCATGCTGTAGTTAAGGACTCGACTCTCAAGATTGTAGCTAATTTCGCCTTTTTGCAGTAAAAATCGCATAAAGTGTTCAAGGTCAGAACCAATGCGGCGCAGATTGTATTCGGTTAAATCTGACCCACTGTAAGATTCCACCAGTTCGTCAAACTTACGATACACCTTTTGCAAGGCATCTTCATTCCAATTTAATTCATTGTCTGGATCAACATCGAGGGTTAAAACCTTGTCACTCTCGACTAATTCATTGTTTTGAACCTCAGCCGTATAAATGCGAATATGACGGGTTGTGGATTTCAGAAACATGGTAAACTTCCTAGTTGCTCTAAAATATTTCTCAGCTCATTGTGACATCTGGCTCTAGCACTTATGTTGTCAAGCATTACATTGAAAGTCAAAGATCTGATTAAACTAGGGAGACTCCAATTCAGGAATCTCCGAGCCAGAAGGGAGTATTCAGCATCCAGTTCCCTCCTCAACTCTTGTAGGGTGGAGATAGCTGAATTCTTCGAGATACTAGAGCAAGACTGCTAAAAATGGTGTATTCTTCTGATCCATGGCTCCAAGAAAAATGCATGACCCAATGGATGATGTCACCAAGCAAGCTCATCAAGGTAGTGTGGCGGCGATTATTCAAACCCTCAATGAACACTTATCAGAGACTGGAATCAGAATCAGAGCTGTTTTTACTAACGGTGTACTACAGCTGTTATGTGAAGCAGCAATGCCAGAGCAACTTGAACAGTCTTTAGTGGTGGCGCAAATCAAGCAGACTCTTGAGGGCATTGCACCTCGTAACATTCATCGTGTTAACATCAATAGCAGGATTGTGCAAGAGCAACAATTACTGTGGTGGGAAGAAATTAGCCGAGATCCTGAAAATCAGTTGCTTTGGTCACAAGAAATTATTCTGGCTAAGCCTAATCTCTTCAAGCAACTGGTTAAGAAGATCAAACATCGCCAACCAGCACCAAGCAAGCAGTCAAAATTATCTACACTTTCGTCCCTTAAACGTCGCCGTGATAATCAATTCTGGGGCGGTATTTTTAGCGGTGTTAGCTTGAGCTTACTGTTGATGATAATTGGCTGGTCACTATATAATCGGCTGGGTTTAAAGTTCAACTGGCCCATGGAAACTCCAGCAAGCCATTCTACAGCTTCATCTTCACCGATGTCGGTGAACTCCCCACCATTGGCACCCTCCCCCATCAATGATCCCTTTACTGAGGCAGTGAAACTAGCTCAACAAACTGCAGCTGCTGGTAAAACTGCTCAAACTGCCGCTGAATGGTTGGATTTAGCCGCTAAGTGGGAACATGCCTCCGATTTAATGGGCAGGGTAAAACCGTATGATCAACGTTATCAGATTGCTCAAGATCGAGTACAAATGTACCATCAAAATAGCCAAGCCGCTCAGAAGCAAGCCAGCCGGAGGCGTTCAAAATAAATCAATAAATTAATAAATCAAAGCATCTTTGGTAACAAAGCCCAAAAAACTGGGAACAATAACTTTGGTAAGTTTACTTTGTTCAACGATATGTTTAACCAAAGTTTAGGTATGAAGAATTTATAAACTAGAGCCAGCAAGAATTTGTATACCAAGAGGTTAAGCTTAATCCTGGCTTTTTTGCCAGATTGCCACCCTAATTAGAAACCAAAGCACTAGCGTTTGGGTGTGGGTTCAATGCCTAAATTAAGTTCTTAAGCTGTTACGCATTTAAATCAGATATTGATTTGATACTAGTTAATGGTCCAAACTCTTGTTCCTTGGAGCCTCGGAGCCTCGGAGCCTTGCTGTTGTGCATTTTTAGTGGACAACAGCAAGGGGAGTGCTTCTCTTACTAATGGGTAGGCACTAATAGGTGTTAAATAGCTTAGGCTAACATAAGTTGAACACTCAGTATCATGGTTGCTGAAAGTTTAATACCTCTTTGTTAACAGTTGCTGGAGTTTCTAGAACCTCTATGCCTTATTTTTATGTTCTCTGTGCCTAAAACCAATTCCACTACCTAAAACTTTGCTTGCGCAAATGCAAATGCTAACAAAGCTTAAATTACAAATCTTGTGACCTCATATCTTTACAGCACACCTAAACACTCTAAACAAATTTTAACCATCGCTCCTGAGGGTTCAATCATGGACTACCTGGCAGGATCGGCTCATATAAATCAGCAAATTACCAAAATTATCCTCCTTAGCCCAGATTCGCAAACCTTACTCTCAAGATTAGCTAAGGTTATAGGAGAATTATTTCACATTGACACCTGCTTAGTGGTAGCACTCCCTAAAAAAGCTGCGATCACTAAGATCGGCTTATGGCATGCTGATGATCATGTCAACCCAGAGTGTACTCGTCAAGCACAATTATCGGTGAACTCGATTCTTAAAGATGACTGCGTCGGTGCCAAGCCTTTAGCAATTAGAAATCTTAGGGCATCGACATCTGATAAAGTTCTTGGCTATTTTCAGAGTGCTTTCTCAGCTAGGGCAGTTATGAAAATCTACAGCCGATTCCAGTCTGCGGTTAATGGCATGATTATCTTGGGGCGAAAGCAACCCTACAAGTGGACTAGACTGGAGCAGGAACTCTTAGCTACTGTGGCAGAATCAGTGGCGATCGCTATTTCTCAAGTTCAGCTCAATCAACAGTTGTTTGCTGCTGAATGCTACCAGAACCTATTCAAAAGTTTAAGTCGCCAGATGAGTAGCAATCGACCTCTGCCTGAGATTTTACAACTAGCCACCAAAGCTACAGCCATAACACTTCAGGCGGATCGAGGCTTGCTCTTACTTTTGAAAAACACCACCATCCCATCTGAGAGCATTCCCTCCCAGCAGCTTCTGGAAACAGAGGTGAGAGTAGTTTGTGATTGGTGGGAAGAATCCGATGATGATTGTGTAAAGTTAAATAGCGGCTTCAGCAAGCTTATCAATCAATCCTTCTGGCTTTCAGATTGCGCCCTATGCCAACAAGCCTTTATAAATACTCCTGAACCAATAGTCATTGCTGAGGGGCAAGATAGATCTAATTTCGAGCTTATTAGCCAAAGTTCCCCTATCTTTGCTTGGGAGATGATGCCAAGCGGGGTCATTTTTCCCCTTGTAAAATCACACCAGCATCGGCAACAAGAATTTAGCGTCCTGGGATTTTTGGTCTTGCAGCATTGCCACGATCACTCCTGGCAAGCGGAACAACTGGACTGGTTGAAATGCATCACTACCCAGATAAGCACTATTATTACCCACCATCAAAACCTACAGCAAGTGCAATTACTGCTTGAAGAGCGCACTGCCCAATTGCAGGATAGTGTAGAACTTCAAGAACACTTATATCAAAAAAATTGTCGTCAGGTTGACCAGTTAGAGGAATTAAATCAGCTCAAAGAAGACTTCATGAGCAGCATGAGCCATGAACTGCGGACTCCTCTAACCACTATGAGTCTAGCAATTCGGATGTTACGCCAAGCCAAACTTAACCCACAACGACGCCAGCAATACCTAGAAATCCTCGAACAGCAGTGCAATCGAGAAATTGACTTAATCAACGATCTCTTGAGTTTACAGCAGTTAGAAACCGACAGCTCACAAATCCAGCTGCAAAAAATTGACCTGATGCTGCTGATTGATAAGTTGGCAAAGTCTTTTCGGCAACAGTGGGTAGATAAGGGGTTAATCTTGAGTGTGGAAAGTCTTACGCCATCGTTGATGCTTGAAACAAATTACGAGAGTCTCAGTCGCATTCTAATGGAACTTTTGACTAATGCTGGTAAGCATTGTGAGCGAGATACGACGGTTAAACTACAGGTTGATTGTCAAGCCCAAGAGCCGGTTAATCAAATTATTGTCACCTTGACTAATCTCGGCTTAGGCATCTCACCAGCAGACTTGCCTTATATTTTTGATAAATTCCGTCGCGGTGAAGATGCTAACCAACGAGCTATTCAAGGTACGGGTCTTGGCTTAGCTTTAGTAAAGTGTTTAGTAAAGCAGCTTAATGGCACAATTATTGCCACTGAGAGTCCCACTCAAGAAGCAGGAGTTGTTTATACCTCCTTTATCCTTAATCTGCCTCAGTTTCAAAGCTAATGAAGCTAGTGTGCATTTTAATTATATATTCTCCGGTTGAATTAGAATTCTTCAAAATCTCTTCCCCTCTATCTAGAGAGGCAGGTAGGTTTTGCTTAAATTTTACTGAATAGTAACTACTTTAGTAGTTTTCGCACTCTTGAGTAAGGTACGCTGTCGGCGAGGGCAATTAACGGCAAGCAAATTTGTTAACAAAGAATCATAGATAACTACAAAAATTAGTAATTTTTAACTTTTTTGGAACGGTCTTTACTGCGATTAGTCATTAGCTCCTATGCTTACGAAAGCTATTCCCCAGCCACCACGCTGGCAAAGAGCCAAATATTCTCCCCTGAAGCGCAAAATTGATATTTTTGCAGCGACATTGCAATTGATGCTCTCTTTGGGGTGGGACAAGCTAATGGGCAATAATTCTCCCAAGCAGAGAAATCGTAGGGCAAGGTGGTTAGTGGAAAAACTACTATACTTAGGTCCAACTTTTATTAAAATCGGACAAGCACTATCCACCCGTGCTGATTTGATACCTCGAGAGTATGTACAAGCCTTGGGGGAGTTGCAGGATCGTGTACCGGCATTTAGTGACACCGAAGCAATTGCTCTGATTGAATCTGAACTGGGTAACTCTATTTACGCTTTGTATCGGGATTTCGAGCGAGTACCTTTGGCATCTGCCAGTTTAGGACAGGTGCATAAAGCGCGGCTGCATACTGGGGAAGATGTGGTTGTTAAAGTGCAGCGCTCAGGATTAGAAAAGTTAATTAATTTAGATTTTGAAGTTTTACATGAACTGGTACGCTTCCTCAATCGCTGGCTACCTGGAATCAGAAAGTATAAATTAGAGTCAATTTATCAAGAGTTTTTTGCACTACTTTATCAAGAAATTGACTACATCCACGAAGGTAAAAATGCAGACCGCTTTCGGGAAAATTTTATAGATCATGCTCGTATTATTGCACCTATAGTCTATTGGCGCTACACTACCAAGAAAATTTTAACCTTGGAATATTTACCTGGTATCAAAATTGATGACCGTAAGACTTTAGAGGCTTGTGGTATTAATCCTGACGAAATTATTCAACTGGGTATTTGTTGCTATCTCAAACAGTTGTTACAAGATGGTTTTTTCCAGTCTGATCCTCATCCAGGAAATATGGCAGTAAGCTATGAAGGCTGCCTCATTTTCTACGATTTTGGAGGCATGTCAGAGGTCAAATCTGTTGCTAAAGACCAGATGATTAAGACTTTTTTCGCCATTCTCAAAAAGGAAACCGATGAAGTAGTTAAAACCCTGAGTTATATGGGTTTAATTGAACCGATGGCAGATATGATGCCGGTAAAAAGGTTAGTTGCTTTTATTTTAGAAGAGTTTACTGAAAAGCCAGTAGACCTTAAAACTTTTGAACAAATGGGAAATGAACTTTATCTAATGTTCCAGCAACAACCATTTCGTTTACCGGCGCAGATGACCTTTATTATCAAGTCATTGACGACTCTCGATGGTATTGCTAGAGCTTTAGATCCACAATATAATCTTATAGCTGCCACCCAGCCTTTTGTAAAAAGTCTTACTCTATCTAATGGACCAGGTAATTTCGTAGGAGAAATAGCGAGACAAGCTAGAGATTTGGTTAAAAGGAAATTTCAGCAACCTAGTGCAGCTGAACTTTTAATTCGACGTTTAGAAGAGCGTATTGAACAGGGTGATTTGCAATTAAGAGTACGCTCACTTGAAAGTGAACGTACTCTCAAAAGAATTAATCTGGCTATTAAAAGTTTAACTTATGCTTGTTTAAGTGGATTTAGTTTGCTCTCTGGCACACTACTATTACCGATAGCTGCTTATAGTAACTGGGCAGTTGTTGCTTTTGCTTTCTCAGGATTCTGGTTCTTAGTATTATTACGTTCTTTAGTTAAGCTAGCTCTTAAAGAGAGACTAGATCAATTATCACAGAGATAGTCTTGGTCTCAGGAAATAGCGCATATGAGCGCAATATGAACCTCTAATCAAACTTGTCCCCACAAAGGTTGTGGTGTTAACTGGAAACAAGAGCAAAGCTCCTTTGTCTGTCCCTGCAACGGTTTCGAGTTTACTCAAACTGTCAAGGCTAATAGAACTCCAGCATCTAGACCTTCAGCTATCTATGAAGCAAGTATCGAAGGACATAGATCCCTTAACGAAGAAGTCTAGGCTCAATATACCCCCAAGGGAATTCGAATCCCTGTCGCCTCCGTGAAAGGGAGGTGTCCTAGGCCTCTAGACGATGGGGGCTTGTTTTATTGACCTTTATAACGATAGCCAACTTTAGTACTATCTGTCAAGCACTTACCCAAATTTTAAAAATTCAGTCTCATCGTCATCGATAACCTAGTTAAAACCTCGACGCCATTGAGCTAAACGCTGTTGAGACTTTTCGTCAAGGGAATTGAATAGGAAACGACTTCGAGATTGTTTTTTGGGTCGATGTTGGCGGCGAGATCGACTAGCCATAAATTCAACATCACTAGCAAACTGCTGAGAAGACATCCATTCTGCACCATACCCCACTACCGTCATTTGCTGGGCTCGATCTGAGGTGACAACAATTAATCTTTGTCTGGGATGGTTTGATCTGAATCTAAATGAGGCACAGAATTTTTCGATGAAGCTGTCTGCTGTCTGCCCGAAATCTGTATAGGAGACTGATAGATTGCTGGTTAGCACTTCAGAGTGAGAGCGCTTGTTTTGATGTTGGGCATCAAAGACAATATCAGTTTTGTAGTCAGCAAAAGCGCTGTAGTTGATTAAAGTTTCTACTAACTCTTGGCGTGCTGCCGCCAGTCCGTAATGATCGCGGGTCTTTTCCAAAGAAGACCAAGACCCGATGACGTTGTAGCCATCAACTAGTAAAACCGCCTGGGGAGAGGAAGGGAGCATTTTTCAAGGCCAATATTGCTCTATTGGAGATCATTGATTATTAATCTAAACATTACAATAATTTAAATTGCAACATTTGGCTCTTGCATAAGTCTTTGTTTGAGACGTTCCGGTTCCCCCCGATCAATTACCTGACCTTGCGCTAGTAAGAATGCTCCATCACAATAATTCAACTCCTCAAAGCGGTGCGTGACCCAAAGAGCAGTCAAGCCACGACTTTTAACCAGACGCTGTACTTGCACCACTAAGTCAAGTTGAGTATCTGGATCAAGTAAGGCTGTGGGTTCATCTAAGAGTAAAACTTCACACTGGCGTGCAAGAGCGCCAGCAATAGCAATTCGCTGCTTTTGACCACCGCTGAGGGCATAGATTGGGCGTCGCTGTAAGTCTAGCAGATTTACTGCTGCTAGTGCCTCTGACACCCTGGCTCGCACTTGGACAGTGGTAAGCTTCTCTTCCACTAGACCAAAGGCCACATCTGCTCCTACTGTGGGCATTACTAACTGATGATCTGGATTCTGAAATACAAAGCCTACTGGAGTAGCAATTTGAATCTTTCCAGACTGGGGCTGAATTAGTCCTGCCAGCAATCTTAGCAGGGTTGATTTACCACTGCCATTAGTTCCCAAGAGCATCCAAAACTCGCCCTTGGGAACTTCTAGAGAACAAGAATTTAAAACTGACCCACCCTGAGACCACCTGAAGCAAAGCTCTTGTACAGTAATTGCCGGGGAGTTCATGGGTTTGTCTGCCTTGGTCTTCATTCGGCTTCAGCAACAGCAAAGAAACCGGGTGTACGTCCTCCTGCTGTTGTTCCTGATTTCTGAGAAATCATGACTGCACTGATTTGATTGCTGAGAATAGCAATTTTTTTCTCAGGTTGTTTATGACAACTAAGTTCTACTAACTGAGAAGCTTCTGGTGAACGCATCGCGCTGATAACTTCCTGATAAGTTGCTTGGGCCTCCTCTGCTGAGTTGCGCTGTACAGAAAGCGGCAAGGAAGTATTTTTCAAAGTCAAGTCAATAGTGAACATGCAGTCTTAAGCAGCTAAGCTCTGTTTAGGGATATTACTCCTATGTTAACGGGGGAAGGATAAAGAGAGGGTGGGGAGAGAAGGAACACAGGGAAGGGCGGGAGGATTTTTTTATAAATTATTGATTGCCGACCTATCTCCCCACACTCAATGTGAAACTGTATCAGTCCCTTAGTTAAGCCTTCACAGCTGAGAGAGTAAAAATTATTTCTAAGATTTCTCTCAATTAGAGTAGAAATTTAGGCGAGATTAACATACTATAGTGGAATATAGTAAAGAAAAGTAACATTTCCTCACAATTGAGACCAACGTCTGCTTATAAAACAAAGCAACAGGTTGAGGTTGATAAAAGGATCTGAGTTTTCTTTCGAACTTATAACAAACTGGAGATTTATCCTATGACTACAGCCGTAGGACGCGTGCCGACAAGAGGATGGTTTGACCTCCTCGACGACTGGCTAAAACGCGATCGCTTTGTCTTCGTAGGTTGGTCGGGCATCTTGCTCTTCCCCTGCGCCTACCTTTGCCATTGGTCCCCCAAAACTTGAATCTATAGGATAGTAGAGCGAACGCAGCGAATTGAAACATCTTAGTAGCTGTAGGAAGAGAAAGAAACCTCGATTCCCCTAGTAGCGGCGAGCGAAGCGGGAAGAGCCTAAACCAACTCTTTTCAGGGTTGGGGTTGTGGGACAGCGATAAGGAATCCGTAGATTAGACGAAGGAGTTGAGCGCTCCACCAGAGAAGGTGAAAGTCCTGTAGTCGAAAGTTGAAGGATACTAGCTGAATCCCGAGTAGCATGGGGCACGTGAAATCCCGTGTGAATCCTCGAGGACCACCTCGAAAGGCTAAATACTCCTGTGTGACCGATAGTGAACTAGTACCGCGAGGGAACGGTGAAAAGAACCCCAGGAGGGGAGTGAAATAGAACATGAAACCATAAGCTTACAAGCAGTCGGAGTCCGATTAAACGGATGACGGCGTGCCTGTTGAAGAATGANGTAATAAATTTTTCTTTTGTTAACTCAGGGCGGTTGAGGTAGCCTCTTGCTAATCCTGCGCCTCCAATATGTAATTCTCCTGCTACACCCACTGGGACTGCTTGCTGATTTTTGTCTAGGATGTAGAGCTCTACATTACTTAAAGGACGCCCAATTAAAACATCATTAGCAACTGAATCAAATTGGTATATAGTTGCTGCAACAGTTGCTTCTGTTGGTCCGTAACCATTATAGAGTTGCGGTGGATTAGGGAAATGGGCAACACTACTTTGCCAAAGTTTCACCTTATCTAATTGAGCTTCTTCTCCACCAATAATGACTATTCTTAAATCCTGAGAAATTCGGGAGTCTTGGGGGGAGAGTTCTGAAACTAACTGATGCCAATAGGCAGTAGGAAGGCTTATAATTGTTAATTGCCATTCCTGACAAAGTCGCCAAAACTCCTGAGTGGAGTTCAGCATTTCTTCAGTTCGTAGGACTAATGTTGCACCGACTAGAAGACAGGGAAATATCTCCTCAACAGATACATCAAAGCAGATAGAAGAAAATTGTAGAAATTTATCACTGGACTTGAT
Source organism: Symploca sp. SIO3C6 (assembly GCA_010692425.1). Classification (GTDB taxonomy): domain Bacteria; phylum Cyanobacteriota; class Cyanobacteriia; order Cyanobacteriales; family Coleofasciculaceae; genus SIO3C6. Next base: position 45,382 of record JAAHHJ010000010.1, read on the forward strand.
GCCGTATTCTTGGCAGGCAGCTAGAGCAAAATTGACCAGTGATCGATGTTCAATCATTACCCCCTTGGGTGTACCTGTCGAACCAGAGGTGTAAATAATGTAGGAGAGGTTATGGGGTTGAACTGCTGTAATTGGGTTGGTGGTAATTTGTTCAGCAATGACTGACCAATCTCGATCTAAACAAATTACCTTTCCAACTAGATTGGGCAGTCGAATAAGTAGTGCTTCTTGGGTTAGTAGAGTGCTCAGCTTAGCATCTTCAAGGATATAAGTGAATCGCTCTTGTGGATAGGCTGGATCAAGAGGAACATAAGCTCCACCCGCTTTAAGAATTCCTAAGATGCCCACAATCATCTCTAAGGAACGTTCCACACATAACCCTACCAATGTATCGGGAGCTACACCTAATGAGCGTAAGTAATGGGCTAATTGGTTAGCACGACAATTCAATTCACGGTAAGTCAGTTGTTGCTTTTCAAAGATGACGGCGACAGCATCAGGAGTCTGTTTAACCCGTTCTTCAAATAAATGATGAATACATTGATTCGGTTGTAGAGATGTTGTCTGCAATGCTTCTACAGCCATTTCTTGGAATGTTTTTGCCGTATCATTCCAATCAATTAATAGTTGTTGTTGTTCTACTTTTGTCAACAACGGCAATTGAGAAATTCGTGCTTGGGGATTAACAACAATTCCTTCTAGTAAAGTTATCCAATGATTCGTCATTCGTTCGATAGTACTGCTATCAAACAGGTCAGTATTATATTCCCATAGCCCTATCAGTCCCCTAGCCGTATTTTCCATTGACAAACTCAAGTCAAACTTAGCTGTCTCCCATTCTATGGGAATTGGATTAACCTTTAACCCAGTTAATTCCATAGAATGCAGGGAATTATCATCAAGGGCAAACATTACCTGAAACAGGGGTGTGTAACTTAAGTCTCTCTCAGGTTGTAATGCCTCCACTAACATTTCAAAGGGCAAGTCTTGATGCGTATATGCTTCCGTTGCTATTTTCCTAACCTGTATCAGAAGTTCGCTGAAGGTAGGATCGCCTTCGAGGCTGGTACGCATCACTAAAGTATTGACAAAAAAGCCGATTAACTGCTCCAGTTGGCTCTGATTACGATTAGCAATTGGTGTTCCCACCAGTATGTCTTCCTGCCCCGTGTAGCGATACAGTAATGTATCAAAGGCGGCTAATAAAGTCATGAACAAAGTCACCCCTTGTTCCTGACTCAGTTTGACCAGTTGTAAAGTCAGTTGTTCAGAAAGCACAAATCTGTGATTTGCGCCAGCTACAGTCTGGATCGAAGCTCGAGGTCGATCTGTAGGGAGTGATAATAAATCAGGTGCACCTGCCAGTTGCTTTTGCCAATAATTGAGTTGGCGTTGCCGCACTTCTCCTTGTAACCACTCTCTTTGCCAGAGGGCAAAATCAGCATATTGAATGGTCAATGGGGTTAAAGGTGAAGGCAGCCCTTGAAGATAAGCGTTGTATAGGGTTGCCAATTCTTGAATAAACACACCTGTTGACCAGCCATCATTAACAATGTGGTGCATACAGATGGAAAAGATGTGTTCGTTCTCAGAGAGTACAACTAAGGTAGGTCTGACTAATAACTCATTAGCTAGGTCAAAGGGTTGAAGGGCTTTTTGTTGCACGAGTTGTTTGCCAGCAACTTCTTGCTCAGTACTGGATAAATTGGTTAAGTCAGTAACTGATATTGTCCAATTTATTTCTTCATGAATGATTTGACTTGCTTTTCCATCAACAGCAATGAAGTTAGTGCGTAAGATTTCATGACGTTGAATAACTTCTTGTAAGCTTCGTTTTAAGACTGCTTGGTCGAGCCTTCCTTCCAGATGCCAAGTAATAGTAGTGTTGTAGAAGGCACTATTCGGTTTTAGTTGGTCTAAGAACCATAAACGTTGTTGAGCATAAGAGAGGGGTAATTCTTCGGTGGAAATGAGTAATTCTTCAGTATTCATCTTTTTTATACTCCTGAGTCAAAGTAATTCTTAGTCAAATGGAAGTAAGGGTTAGTCTTAAACTTTGTTGCTATAGAAGCCTGAACAATTTGCGAATTTAGAGCCTGTTACCGCGTTTTCTTTTCCTGGGTAAGATTGGTGGAACTATGAATTCTGAATTTTGCTGCTTTAACTTTTCAATAGAATTTGCTAATTGGCTGACTGTAGCCGAGCTGAATAATTCCCGTAAGGGAAGTTCCATCTGGAAAGTATCACGAATTCGTGAAACCAGTTGGGTTGCCAATAAAGAATGTCCCCCCAATTCAAAGAAATTATCCTCAATGCTGACTTGTTCAACTTTGAGTACTTGCCCCCAAATTTGAGCTAGAATTTCCTCCGTGGGAGTTTGGGGGGCAATATATTTCTTGGTTCGTTCCCTTACATCAGGTACAGGTAATGCACGGCGGTTGATTTTGCCATTAGCTGTTAACGGTAAACTTTCAAGAATGACGAAAGCATTGGGTACCATGTAGGCAGGTAGTTTCGCTTCCAAGAATTGTCGTAATTGTGCTGTTGTCAGAGATGATTCTGACTGTGGTACAGCATAAGCCACCAAACGCTTATTTCCTGGTTCATCCTCTCGCATCATCACCACGCTTTCCCAAACCTGGGGATGTTCTGCCAGCAGTGCCTCTATTTCGCCCAACTCAATTCGGAAGCCCCGAATCTTAACTTGATTGTCGATTCTTCCTAAATATTCCAACTCGCCGTTGGCTAGATAACGGGCTAAATCCCCTGTTTTATAGAGTTTTGAGTCGTTAAAGGGGCTCGATATAAACCGTTGTGCCGTCAGTTCACTACGATTGAGATAGCCACGGGTTACTCCTGCCCCACCAACGTACATTTCCCCTGGTACTCCGATGGGCACTGGCTGTAAATACTGGTCTAATAAATACACATGTAAATCAGGGATGGGGCGACCAATCACACTGGCTGCCCCATCTAAATCCGCTAAACTTAAGGGACGATAAGTAACGTGCACGGTGGTTTCAGTTATTCCATACATGTTCACTAACTGAGGTTTTTGGTCGCCGTGTCGTTCAAACCAAGGTCGCAAACTGTTTAGTTCTAAGGCTTCTCCTCCAAAAATTACTAGGCGTAATTTCAAATTGCTTGTAGTTGCTATTGACTCTTCAGCTTGTATTAACTGACGGAATGCCGAAGGGGTTTGATTGAGGACAGTAACATTCTCTTTAGAGAGTAAATCATAGAATGATTCTGGGGAACGAGTGACTAAATAAGGTACTACTACCAGTTTTCCGCCATAAAGCAATGCACCCCATATTTCCCATACGGAAAAGTCAAAGGCGTAAGAGTGAAATAGTGTCCATACATCTTGAGAGTTGAAGTTATACCAGTCATCTGTAGCGGCAAATAAGCGCACCACGTTGGAGTGGTTGACTAAAACTCCTTTCGGTTTTCCTGTGGAACCTGAGGTGTAGATGATGTAGGCAAGATTATTGGCTGTGGCGGTATTTTTCGGGTTGGAGTTGCTGTTTTGAGCAATGATTTCCCAGTTAGTGTCTAAACAGATGACTTGCCCCTGACGGTTGGCAACAGACTCTACAAATTGCTGTTGAGTTAACAGCACCGACACCTGAGAGTCTTCAACAATAAATCTTAAACGTTCACTAGGATAATCTGGGTCAAGGGGAACATAAGCTCCTCCTGCTTTGAGAATTCCCAGTATTCCTACTATCATTTCCAGAGAACGTTCAACACAAATTCCGATGAGAGTTTCGGGTTTAATCTGATGGTTTTCAAGCAGATAATGGGCTAATTGATTAGCACGACTATTTAATTGAGCATAAGTTAGTTGTTGCTGTTGAAACACTACGGCAACGGCATCGGGTGTTCGTTTTACCTGTTCCTCAAATAAGTGATGAATGCATTGATTAGATGGATAATCTGCTTGAGTATTGTTCCAATCAACTAATAACTGCTGTTTCTCAGCTTCTGTGAGCAGAGGTAATTGGGAAATTTGCTGTTGTGGATTGGCGATAATCCCCTCAAGCAAGGTTTGGAAATGCCCCAACATCCGAGTAATAATTCCATCATCAAATCGGCTAGTATCGTAGCTAATCCTCACCAGCAATTGCTGACGAGGGACAACCACTACTGTTAGCGGATAATTAGTTTGTTCAAAAATCTGACGATTGCCTAGGTTGAAACTGCAATTGTGTGATTCGAGTACAGTATCAACTGGCAAATTCTCAAAGACAACAATACTCTCAAATAAGGATGTACCTCTGGGAACATCACTCCAGCCCTGAATTTCTATCAATGAACTATAGGAGTATTGCTCAGACTCTATTTGCTGTAGCTGTAAATCCTTTAACAAAGTCAGCACTGGGGTGTCTGCTGAAACTTTAATTCGCATTGGTAAAGTATTGATAAATAGCCCCACCATAGATTCTATGCCAACAATAGATGGGGGACGACCAGATACAGTGGCACCGAAAACGACATCTGTTTCTTGGCTATAACGAGAAAGCAATAGTCCCCAGGTTGCTTGTACCAAATTATTGAGGGTCAAGCGATGCTGTCGTGCAAAAGACTGGAGTGCAGCTGTTGTTGACTCTGTTAATTGAAGTTTTTGTTCTCTAAATCTGATGTCGCTAGTTTCTGGATTTGTTAGCAGTTTCCCCACTGTTAAAGGAGTGGGTGTGGTAAAGCCTTTTAGTTTTTGTCTCCAGAATTTTTCAGAGGGTTCTTGATTTTGTTGCTGTAGCCAAGCAATATAGTTGCGGTAGCTGATAGCTGGTTCTTTTGGGAAAGTTTTACCCTGGTCAATTACTTGATAAAAGTCCAATAGGTCTTTAAGAACTAAAGGTAATGACCAGCCATCAAGTAATAGATGATGATGACTCCAAACAAATTGATAATTATTTTTGTCTAATTGAATCAGAGATAGATTCATCAAAGGAGCTTGAGACAGTTGAAAGCCATTTTGACGCTCAGAATCCAAAAAAACTTTTAATTTTTTTTGCTGCTCTTGTGCAGATAGCTCTTGCCAGTTATAGGTTTCGACGGTAACGTTTATTTTTCGATACACTATTTGCACTGGCTGGCTCAAAGACTCCCCAACAAAAGCTGTACGAAAAATGGAATGCCTTTCTACTGTTTTCTGCCAAGCTTGTTCAAAGGTCGGTACATCCAAATTTCCTGTTAAAGACCAAATGATTTGGGTGAAATATACGCCTGATTCAGGAGCATACAAACTATGGAATAGCATCCCTTGTTGCAGGGGAGATAAGGGATAAATATCTTCAATATTTTCTTTGTTCATTTTGTTAAGTGCTGATTTCATAAGTTTTCTAATAATTGATCTAGTTCCAGTTGGTTAAGTTGTACCAATGGGAAATCTGTAGGAGTATAACCCCTGTTTTCAGGAGCTGAACAATGAAATATTATCTTTTCGAGTGTTTCGATAAATTCTTTGGCAATCTTCTCAATGGTTCTGGGTTGATGGACATTGGTGCTATATTTCCAATCTATTTGTAACTGTTCGTTGGTAATAATAGCGTTAATATTCAGCAAATGAGGGCGTTGACCATCTAAACTGTGATTTTGTCCGCTGGATTCACTAGCTAGTTGCATCATCGAAGCCTGATTCAGACATTGAGTAAATTGACCAAGATAATTAAAGCTAATCTGTGCTTGCGGAAGTTTCTGTAGTTGAGTGGAGATTTCTGTATCTAGACTCAGGTAGCGCAATAAACCGTAGCCAATACCTTTGTTGGGAATTGCCCGTAATTGTTCTTTAATGGATTTTAAAGTATCCTCGATATCATCTAGAGCTATTGCTGCAACTTTTAAAATGACCGGAAAGATTGTCGTAAACCAGCCGACAGTGCGTGATAAGTCTACACCATCAACTATATTTTCCCGCCCATGACCTTCTAAGTTAAACAGCACAGACTTAGAGTTATTCCATTCGCTCAAAACTAGCACTAAGGCAGTTAGCAAGACATCATTAATTTCAGTTTTATAAGCTTTTGGTACATCTTGCAGGAGTACCTTAGTTTGTGATTCATCTAAAGACACTGATACTGTACTAGTAGATGCAACAGTGTTTTCTCCTCCTTTATAGTCTACTGGGATGGGGGAAATTGAAGTATCATATGCGCTCAACCAATAAGGCAATTCAGATTTTAAGAGATCAGATTGGGCGCATTTCACCAGATATTGTGCCCAATCTTGGAAAGAGGTTGTTTTGGCAGGAAGTTTAACTGTTTTGCCTTGAATAATTTGCTGGTAGGCTGTCTGCAAATCTTCTAACAAAATCCGCCAGGAAACACCGTCAATTACTAAGTGGTGGATAATGATTATTAATCGTGCTCTTTTGTTAATCCCTAAATTAAAAAAGGCAACTTGTACAAGATTTTCTGCTAGGTTCAAACTCGCCTGTATGGAAGTGGCGCTGGCTTCAATCTCTGCTTGTTGTTCGATCTCTGAAAGTGTCGATAAATCTATTTGGGAGACAGTACAGCGATCGCTTGGGGCGGAGTGAGTTTGTTGCCAACTGTCGTCAATTTGTGTAAATCGCAAACGTAGGGCATCGTGATGTACTAGCAATTGCTGCCATACTTGCTCCAATATTTCTGGTTTGAAGTCAGAGGGTACGGATAGCAGAAATGACTGGTTAAAATGGTTGCTTTGGGGCAAGTTTTGCTCAAAAAACCAGTGTTGAATGGGAGTAAAAGGAACTGCACCTGTGACTAATCCTTGTTGTCTTTGCACTACCTTGATTGTGCCTGCCACTGCTGCTAATTCAGCGATGGTTTGATGGGCAAATAGTTGTTTGGGACTTAATTCCAATCCCGCTTGATTGGCTCTGGCAATAATTTGAATTCCAATAATAGAATCCCCACCCAATTCAAAGAAATTGTCGTGAATACAAACTTCTTTTAGTCGTAAAATATCTTGCCAAATTTCTAGTAAAACTTTTTCAGTATGGGTGCGGGGAGAGACAAAACCCGTTGAGTCATTTAGCTGGAATTCTGGTACTGGTAAGTTACGACGGTCTACTTTGCCATTGGGCGTAATCGGTAAAGCTTCTAGAAGAGTAAAGGATGCAGGTATCATATAGTCAGGAAGCTTTTCCTTGAGGAACGATCGCAACTCGTTACTGCTGGGCTGTTGTCCTTCTGAAACAAGGTAAGCTGCCAAACTTTTAAGACCCTGCTTGTCTTCCCTAGCAATAACAACGGCATCACGTACTTGGGGATGTTGAGTTAAAATCACCTCTATTTCTGCAAGTTCAATCCGGAAGCCACGGATTTTTACTTGGTTGTCAATACGACCAATAAATTCAATATTTCCATCCGGTAAGTAACGAGCTAAGTCTCCTGTTTTATACAGCTTTTGATTAGAAATTAATTTGGTTTCAGGAAGGGAATTGGTAATAAACTTCTCTTCAGTTAAATCTGGGCGATAAAGATAACCTCTGGCTAAGCCATCACCTCCAATACATAGTTCACCAGGAACGCCAATGGGTACAGGCTGGAGGTGACTGTCAAGAATATAGATTTGCGTGTTGGCAATGGGTTTTCCAATTGGTAAATTGGTGGCGTCTTCTGGTACTTCTTGCACTAAATACCAGGAAGAGAAAGTAGTATTTTCCGTTGGACCATAAAGGTGAAGTAGTCGCTTTGGAGGTTGATTTTGCAGTGCTATTCTCACCGAGTTTGGTTCAACTGCTTCTCCACCAAATAGAACAGTTTGTAGCGTTCTAAATATTCCCGGTACTTGAGTTGCCAATTGGTTGAATAACGCTGTTGTGACAAACAAAATATCAATTTGCTGGTCTTGCAGTTGTGTAGCAAGTTGTGGCGGCGAAAGCAGGACTTCTTTAGTAATACCTACTAGTCTAGCTCCATTAAGCAAAGCTCCCCAAATTTCAAAAGTAGCAGCATCAAAAGCTGCATTTGAGGCTTGAGCAACTCGATGATTGGCTGTTAATTGCACGTAGTTAGTGTTACAAACTAAGTTATTCACAGCTTGATGAGTAACGGTTATACCTTTAGGTTTACCTGTGGAACCAGAGGTATAAATTACATAAGCCAGATTATGATTTGATATCTCAGTAACGGGATTTGTCTGACTATATTTGTTAATGACTTTTTCCCAGTCAGTATCTAAACATACAACTTGAGCGTTGGTTTCTGGGAGCTGCGCTATTAACTTTTCTTGAGTTAACAATATTGATAATAGAGAATCATTCAGCATATAAGCCAAACGTTCTTGAGGATAGCTGGAGTCTAGAGGAACGTAGGCACCACCTGCTTTAAGAATTGCCAGCATGGCGATAATCATTTGTAGCGATCGCTCAAGGCAAATCCCCACTAATACTTCTGTTCCAACTCCCAAGGTTTTCAGATAGTGCGCCAGTTGATTGGCACGTTCGTTTAATTCCCCGTAGGTCAGAGATTCATTCTCATATACTAAAGCGATCGCATTAGGGTTTTGTTCTACCTGTTCCTCGAATAACTGATGGATACACTTGGTATCGGGGTATGGTATATAAGTATCATTCCATTCCACTAGCAATTGATGACGTTCGCGCTCACTTAACAAGGGCAATGTCTCTATGGATTCTTCAGGATTGGCAACAATTGCTGTTAATAAGGTCTGGAAATGACCAGTCATGCGAGTGATTCTGTCTTGATCAAACAAGTCGGTATTATATTGCCAAAACCCTTGTAGACAGCTTCCTTGCTCTGTGTTGGTTTCCCACATTTGTAATGTGAGATCAAACTTGGCATTGACATTATCTAGGTGCAGAGGAGTAATTTCTAACTCAGGTGTTTCTAGCTGATCCATCGAAGCATTTTGCAAGGCAAACATAACCTGGAATAGAGGGCTGTGGCTGAGACTGCGCTCTATTTGTAATGCTTCGACAATTTGTTCAAAAGGAACATCTTGGTTAGCATAAGCATCCAGACAGGTGGAACGCACTTGCATCAGAAGTTTTGAGAAACTGGGATTGTCTTCGAGTCGAGTTCGCATCACCAAGGTATTGACAAAAAAGCCAATTAACCCCTCTAAATCTTGATGATTGCGGCTAGCGATTGGCGTTCCTAGTAAAATATCTGACTGACCACTATAACGGAATAGTAGAGTCACATAAGCCGCCATCAAGGTCATAAATAGGGTAGTTCCCGACTTGTGACTTAGTGCTTTCAGGGATGCTGTCAGTTTGGCATCTAGTTGGAAGGAAAAACACCAACCTTGGAAAGTTTGCACGGAAGGGCGTGGCCTGTCTGTGGGCAATTCCAAAAGAGGTGGTGCCTCTGCTAATTGTTGCTGCCAGTAATTGACTTGGGTTTGTTGTGCTTTTCCTTGCAACCATTGGCGTTGCCAAATTGTGAAATCCGCGTATTGAATCGGTAATTGTGGAAGAGGAGAAGGTTCACCAACCAAGAAAGCCTGATACAAACTGGACAATTCTTTAATGAATACTCCCATTGACCAACCATCACCGATGATGTGGTGCATAGTTAATAACAAAGCAGATGATTCTGGCTGTAGTTGCACCAGAGTGACTCGCAGTAAAAGTCCTGCGGTGAGGTCAAAGGGTTGCAATTGATCCTGGGTTGCTACTAGTTGCAATTGTTCTGACTGTGCTTGCCCTGAGTATCCTTGCAAGTCTATAACCGAGGGTTTGATAGTGGCGTGGGGAGCAATTACTTGTACAGCCTTACCCTCTACTGCACGAAAAGTGGTGCGGAGAATTTCGTGCCGTCGGATGATCTCATTGAGGCTGCGTTCTAAAATTTCTATATCTACAGACCCATTGAGACGAACAGCTTTAAACATATTGTAAAAAGGGCTCTCGGGCTCTATTTGCGCCAAAACCCATAATCGTTGTTGGGCAAAAGAAAGTGGGAATGTCTGAGATTGTCTTTGATTGCCCCGACTCACTTTTTCAATAGCAGCATGATTTCTTTGATATCCCAAAGACTCTGCTAAGTGCCAAGCTACATCGCCTAAAAAATCAGTGGTGTAGTACTGTTTCCAACTATCTACAGTGCTAGGATTAATGCCCTGATGTTCGTGGAATTTCACATCCCCAATCATTCTCGACTGAGCATAGATACCATCGGTCATGCGCTGCTGTTTATCTTTATAAGGTTGCAGCATATCAGGATGAAATTCCACCCCTAAAAACTGGCATAATTGTTCAACAGTATTCTGTGGCTGACTAACAAGGTCTTCAAATTTGACTTGATACTGGCGTTCTTGAGGGACTTGTTGCAAAAATTCGAGAATATTTTGATGGCTAATCAGCCAAACTAGTTCAGCAAGTTCTCGCCTACTGAAGGGATGTTGATAGGGAAATGTTTGCTCTACCCTGGCTTCTTCATAAGAGCGCATCGTTCCATAGGGGTGACGCACAAGGTGGATGTAGAGGGGGTTTTTAAAATTTGTTTCCGCCCGTTTGAGGGTTTCTAAATCTATGGAATAGGAGGGGGTTTTGTCTACTAAGATCTTATCGCCTAGCCATTGCTGTATGAGTTGATAGAATTGCTTAGTAGTGAGATTTTTTGCTTCTAATTCTTCCATTAGGGCGATCGCCTCTTCTGAGCGGCACCCCTTAATTTGCATGATGGTGCGAATTGTTCCTTCCATCCAGAAGCTGTAACGCCCATAAAATGCTGCTTTTCGTTCCCCAAGTGTATTAAACCTCAGCAGTTCTAATTCTGGAGGCGCAAACAACTGCTGATTTCCTGCCAACATAACGCGCAATAAAGTAGAACCACTGCGATGAGGCGAGAGGATAAAAATAGCTGACGGGTTTTTGGTTGCGTCGTTATCTATTGGCGGAGCAAGGGGAGGAATCAGCGTGCGCATTTGCAAAACTTTAGCTTCATCGATTCGCTGTTGTGGTGAATCAATAATTGCAGTCATTTCTTTCCCAAGCAGTTTTGCAGCTGCTTGTGGATAGTTTTCTTCTACATAAGCTGCTAGTTTAGCGACTGTTTTCGTATCAAATAAAACAATAAAATGAATAATTTCGTTTAATTGGGCTTGGAGTTTATTAATTAAAATCGCGCCCCGAATAGAATCGCCGCCGAGTTCAAAAAAGTCATCCTCAATACCCACTTTGTCCAGCTTGAGGACTTCTGCAAATAGAGATGCGATCGCTTTTTCTATAGGAGTACGCGGGGCAATAAATTCTCGACCTAACTCAGAACGTTGGCGCTGTTGCTGAGAGTTAATTTCTTTAAGAATTAGTTCTGGACTGTATAAGTTCTGAGCAATGCGTTCAAAGAAGCCTGCCTCAAAAGCTCTACTTGCTGAAGGCAGTGTATTTTTATCTGTAGGAGAGACTGTTTCTACTAAGATTTGATTAGTTTTTTGAACTTCAGTTATAGGTATAAACTTGCTTTTGGCTGCAGTGTCAGACGGAAACTTAAATAACCAACCATCCTCTTTTTTGTGCTGAAATTGTCTACCAAGGCTAGTCAGAAAATTCCAGATGGGCTGATTCTTCGGAGTAGGTTTATAGAACAGTTCAACTTGTTCTAATCCCTTTTCTTGAGCAATAGTTCCCAGATGAACTAGCATCTTATGTTCTACACCGCGACCTAGTACCCGACAACTAAGCAAAAATGTATCTACATATAGTGTATTTTCTAAAATTTCAAACAACAGCAAACCCACTAAACCATAATCTCCAAAGCGGTCTTTTACTTTGACCACCAAACACTCTAATTTTTCTAAATTACAAAGTTTTTGAATTTCTATTTCAGACCTTCGGATTGTTGTGAGATTAAATTGATTAGTGCGTTGGGTAAGTTGAGCAACCCGTGAAAACTGTTCGCTTTGCATGGGGCAAATTTCAATTTCTAAGTTCAGTTGTGCGAGGAAATCACTAAAGGAGAGAGAATCCTGTTGTAAACGCTGACGCTGGACATTTTGCTGATATAGATTAGTTCTTTGTTGGTCTTCTTTAGTAATTTGTAGTTGATCAAAAGCCCAAATATGCTCTAAATATTGAGGGTTGAAGTCGCACTCTTGAGGAAGTTGCAGAGTAAGAATTTCTGGACAATTTGCCCTAACTTCAGCACACTCAACTGGGTTATCATCAACGAAAATAAAGCTATCTAAACCCAGTTGTAATTCAGCAGCTAAAGACTTCAAATTCTCCGATTTCGATTTCCAGTTAATGCGCCAATTGACAAGATGATGACGCTTAAGTACCATATCTGAATTTTGGTCAAAGACGGCCAATACATCATCTTCTTGATTTTTACTACACAGACAAATTAACTTTCCTGATTTTTGCTGTGCGACTATAAATTCCTGTAGCGATCGCAATGATGGAGAAATTTTAACTCCTGTAGCTCCATCCTCCCCACAAATACCACTCCATAAAGTATGGTCGCAGTCAAGAGCAATTACTTTGTAAGGAGAGCTTTGCAAAGCCCAAATTTTCCGAGCCAGCATCGTCCCCAAGGCGCAGAAAAAAGTTGGCGTGTAGGGAATGTGTCCTAATTCGTCACCGTAGGGGTCGTAGTAATCTTCTACTGGGTAGGTATTAGTCAATTCTTGACTTTTAATCAGGTATATACCACTGAAATTCTGGAACTCAGCTGCTAAAAGTTCTTGCATTCTCTCATGCAAGATGTTATCTGAGATCTGATCAGCTGGAGAGGGAGGACAAATACAGACAAAATAGGGATTTTGCGAGCGCATCCGTGCAGTTTTCAAGGCACTACCAAAATCTCTAACAGTTTGCTCTATTTGAATTGCGTTTTGTCCTAATTGCTGTGGTTGTGGGTTTTGCTTTTGGTTGAGGCGAGTCGCGTAGATATTAAAGAGTCCTGAACCATGCAGCAGAGACTCTTCATCCACAACAAATTTAAAGCCTTTGTCTTCAAGCAAGCTCATGACCTGTTTAAGTGTAATACCTTCAGGGTCATGCACCTCCATAACTATCTGTTGAATCACAGGCCAGTGATGGTCTTTAATTCCTTGGAGAATTGCTAATTCACTTTTTTCAGCATCTAGTTTCAGTAAATCAATTTTCTCAATGTTGTATTCTTCGATAATTTCGCTTAGAGTTCTTAGCTGAACCTGATAAGTTTCTTGCTCTAGTCTATCTTTGAGAAAATCATCAGCTAGGCGTTCTACAGATTCTTCATCCAAAGAGCTATCGCTTTTGAGCATATTAACAATGACTGAGCGAATAGCTTTTTCGTCTTGCTCTGTATCAGCTGCAAAACTCGAAAAAACTGAAGAACGAGGGTAGAAAGTGAAGCTTTCTTCCCTGGGTTCACCACCTAATCCACAATTAAAAAGATGGATATTTTGACAGTAAAGCTTGGCATTAGTCTGTAGTTTGTCAAAGGCATGGGGGGCAGGTTCAAATGAGTAAATAGTGCCTTTTGGTGATTTTTGTTGAGCAAATAAGGTAAATAAACCAATATTTGCTCCTATATCGATGATACAGTCGTCTTCATTAAAAACAATTCCATGCTTTAAATAGACGAGATCAACAAAAATTTCTTGGTACAGATACTCGGTTTCGTACTGGTTTAGGTGAGCAACTTCCAAGTGATTTGGCAAGGTGTACCGTGAGCGATCACCAATAATTTTTGTTTTGAATTCATGATCAACTATCAATTGGAGACGGTTCTTATCTTGTTCCCAATCCTCAAACCTAACCAGAATTATATTAACTCCATTTTCATTGGTAGCTAAAAGGCTGGCTGGATTGAGTAGCTCTTGAAACACTTGATTGTAGGGAGCAAACTCTATTGAATAAGGTACTCCTATTTCTTTAAGCCAATACAACAGAGAATCTTCAAGGGGTTCGCTGGTAAATGTAGCCGTAATAACAATTTTTTGTTTAGGCATCTCTTGAAAAAATCCTGTGTAGTTATTTTATTCATCTCGATGAATTATTTCGAGGATTAGTCAATTTTAAGTCTTCGCTCTAACAGGAAGCTTCTATTACCTGAACACTAAATTTAGGTTCTTTATTAATTTGTTAAATGGGCTTACCGTTCTAGAAAGTATATTTAACCCTAAAAAGAGGGTGGTGTTCAAGATTTTTTTCCAGACACAGGTTACAGCAGCAAGGTTTAAGGATAAATTAACTTTTAACGTAGTATATGTATTATGAGCAACGTTCTTTGGATCCAGATGGTAGATCAACCACATTACTTGCTGGCCATAGGAGAGAGGGTAGTGCGTTCTAATGATTCTGTTCATTTAGGTTCCTGACTATTACCTATCTTGATGGCAACACCATGAGTACCTCAAATCGCAGCTAGGGTCAATGAATATTGTTGGATCCCAAAAAGCTGTGTAGCCTGTGGACAAATCTACGGCTGAAATAGCCTCCTAGGCTACGATTCAAGCTATGGTTCTTTGAGCGACTCCTCTAAGATGAACTGGTTACTACTGCAACTTTTCCATAATATATTAAGATGAGCTGATTACTACTACAACTTTTCTATAGTATATTAATCTGGATGAAAAGGAGCATTAAGCAAGTGTTCCCAATTAAAATAACCATGCCGAAGGCTATAAGTCCTTTGCAGCAAGGGAATTGGCTTTTCAGGTTTTGAGGTTTATTGATTTTCACCTACCTACTAAAGCCCAAGAGATCATGGCAATGATAATCTCTTTGTCAATCTCTATAGATCTTCCCATAGGCTCAAAATCTGGAGAAATTGTCATGACTACACAACCTCCCTTTCAACCCCCCAATGCTAGTAATAATGGCTATTTTAGCGAAGCCCAAAATGCCCTAGAACGAGAACAAAACTTGCCGTTAACGGGATGGCAACAAGAAGTTCAACAGGGCTTAGAATACGGCTTAGAAGCGGCAGAGAGTATCAAGGATCGAACTATTCCGACATTTTCACGGGGAGAATTACCCCATTATGCTGGGATTAACACCTTTCTCAAAGCTCCTTATCTCGAAGATGTTAGGCAAGTTGGACAATATGACGTTGCCATTGTGGGAGTCCCCCATGATTGCGGAACCACCTATCGTCCCGGAACCCGGTTTGGACCTCAGGGAATTCGTCGCATCAGTGCCCTTTATACGCCCTATAATTTTGAATTGGGCGTTGATTTACGGGAACAAATTACTCTGTGTGATCTAGGGGATATTTTTACAATTCCAGCCAATAACGAAAAATCTTTTGATCAAATTTCAAAAGGTATTGCTCATGTATTTCATTCCGGCGCATTCCCGATTATTTTAGGGGGAGATCATTCAATTGGATTTCCAACAGTTCGGGGAATTTGTCGTCATTTGGGAAATAAAAAAGTCGGCATTATTCACTTTGACCGCCATGTGGATACTCAAGAGACAGATCTTGATGAACGGATGCATACTTGCCCTTGGTTTCATGCAACAAACATTAAGAATGCTCCCGCTAAAAATTTAGTTCAAATGGGGATTGGCGGATGGCAAGTGCCCCGTCAAGGTGTGAAAGTGTGTCGGGAACGAGCCACCAATATTTTAACGGTAACTGACATTACAGAAATGGGTTTGGATGCCGCCGCCAACTTTGCCATAGAACGAGCAACAGATGGAACAGATTGTGTCTGGATTAGCTTCGACATTGATTGTATTGATGCTGGTTTTGTTCCCGGTACAGGCTGGCCAGAACCCGGTGGATTGCTTCCCCGTGAAGCTCTCTATTTACTCAAGAAAATTGTTCAAAATGTTCCCGTTTGTGGCATGGAAGTGGTGGAAGTTTCACCCCCCTATGATATCAGTGATATCACTTCTTTAATGGCAACTCGTGTTATTTGTGACACGATGGCACATTTAGTGATATCAGGGCAAATTCCCCGTCAACAAAAGCCAGATTATATTCATCCAGAAGCACAACCAGAGTTAGTCGAGTGGAGTTAAGGGAGATTAATTGTGCATGAGACAGATATGACAAAAGCACTGATTTTAACGGTGCAAGACTGGTGGAAAGCCCAACCTGAAAATCCACATATAACTCACATTCATTTAATTATTGGACAGTTTACCTGTGTGGAACCTGCTAGTTTACAATTCGCCTTTGAAGCTCAGACTCAAAACACCTTTTTAGATGGGGTGAAATTAGTGATTAATGAAACTCCATTAGTTGCCTTTTGTCATTTCTGTCAACAGGAATATCAGCCTGAAATTGGACTTCATTATGCTTGTCCAACCTGTCAGTCTCCAATGGAAGATATTCGTTCTGGGCGAGAACTTAAAATTGACCGAATTGAATATTATTCTGCTTGTGATGTAAGGTTTTCGCCTAATGCGGGACAATTTAAAGTTGGATAAGAGGTGGCTTCACTATCCACTATCCAGCTTTAAGTTGAAATGTGTTTTATAAATAGCCATAGTGAAAAAAATGCACCAAACTTTTGATGCTGCTTTAGAAATTAATCTGCTTCATGCCAATCAAGCTGGAGCCGATCATAATCGTTCTCATTTTGATGAATGGGGGATTACTTGCTTGAATTTAATGAGTAGTCCTGGAGCCGGGAAAACAGTATTATTAGAACGAACCCTTGCTGGGCTGAAAACTCAGTTCAAAATGGCAGTAATTGAAGGAGATATGACCACTGAATTAGATGCCGAACGATTGCGTCAATTTGGTGTTCCTGTTATTGCCATTAATACCGGACGTTCCTGCCATTTAGACTCTAAAATGGTTGCTGGAGGAATTCATCAACTCTCTCATCAATATAATCCGGCTGAATTTGATTTAGTGTGGGTTGAAAATGTAGGTAATTTGGTTTGTCCAGCAGAATTTGAAGTAGGAGAACACGCTAAAATTGCTCTTTTAAGCGTGACGGAAGGGGAAGATAAACCCTTGAAATATCCGATTATGTTTCAAGCCGCAGACTGCTTATTAATCACGAAAATGGATTTAGCACCCTATCTCAATATCGATCTCAACAAGATTGAATCGAATGTACGGCAAATGAATCCTCATGCCACTATTATTCCTATTTCTGCCCAAACAGGAGAAGGCTTAAAAACCTGGTTTCAATGGATTGAAAACAGCATTAAAGTAAAAGTATAGGTGTAAGGGCATGACACCCTAGCCCCTACACATCTCTCTTTAGTTCAGGCAAACCTAATTAGAAAAAAGGGATAACCAATTATTTCAACTGTGCCCAAATTCCCTGACAACGTTCCCTAATTAATCCTTGAAAAACAGATTGAGTTGAGGGGTGAATGTCTACTGTGTACAGGGAAAAAAGACCTGTAGTACTTTCAAGGTTTAACTCTCTTCGGGTTAAAGATAATGCTTGTGTGCGGTGGGATTCCACAGCTTGTAATAAGCCAGGATAACTTAAGTTGCGCAAACTTAATTGACCACTGTTAGTTATATATATGGCGTCATTTTGGAAAAGATGTTCCAAGCTGATAAGACTAGCGTACACATCTACATCTTTTTCAATCCCTCCTAAACGGTGAGCATCTAAACCAAAGCGAATGCAGAAATTGACTGCAACTAACTTTCCCGCTTGTTCAGCAGGTAAAATGCCAGCGGCAAACTCAAATCCCAGACTATCAGCTCGCCATTCCTCCACACCAGCATAGGTATAGTTTTGAAAAAAGTTCTGCTGGTCCTTGAAATTAAATCCCAAACCACTGGCATGCCCTGCTTCGTGAACTTGAGTATCCACATGGCGGTTGTATTCACTATTAACTTTGTCATCTAAGGGAGCTAATAGTAAATTGGCTGTTTCCGGCTCAAATACTTTCCGAATGCATTCGTAGCTAGAACCTAAAAAGCGCCGTTTCTGTTCCCCGGCATTGTTTAATGCTGGACCATAGATGCTGTTGGGAAAAGCCCATCCATTGGGGACAATAAAAGCTTCACCACTCTCACCACTCACATTCCCACAACTGGCAATTTCAGTAAAAGAAAGATTTCTGGTAACCTTTTGTTTGAGAGTTCCAAATTTTTTCTGAACTAGACTTTCTAACTGTTCAAGAGAAGGGTAAGAATTATCGTGTATTTTTCCGTAAAGTGCGCTTAAAGTTACCTCACTTGTGCATTGCCGATTAATTTGATAAGGTGCAACGATTAGAAAATAGCCATCTCTACCAATAAAATCCATATTGATAAAGCCTTGAGACAAAATACTCCAGTCATTATTTTCCAAAGCATCTGCCGTGTTGAGTAGCCAAGCTGTCGGAAGTTCACCAGATTTTTCTGCCTGCTGACGTATTTTTGTGAGCGCAACAGTAATCTTATTGTGCTCAATATCCTGGACTATTTGTTGGGGAACCAATTGTTGTTCGTGTAACAAGACTACTGTCATTGATTTAATATTTTCAATGATTTGAAAGTTGTAGATTATGTTGTCTTTTACTACGTCTTTGTCTATAAGAAGCAACGTAGAAAGTTTATTACAGAATGACTAGACATCTCCGAAATTAAGATTTAACAACCGTGGTACAAGAGTTTCAGGTTAATTATCGGAGATGTCTACTAGCCCAGCGTCAATCTTGCTGGTGCAATTGGCTGGGGCTACATTGGCTACCTCATGCAGAGGTTAATCTTCAATGATTTCAACCGTTTTAGGACCATCCATATCCTCAGCATCTACAGATCTGCTTCCTGATTGGATCACATTGAGTAGCGTGAATCTGAGATTTTCAGAAATGGGTAACTCTTTAACTTCTTTGCGCAGTGATGAAATCGACTCCTTTTTCTTACGTTCTTCATAGACTGCTTTGAGAACAGCATCAATTCCATATCCAGAGATAATATCTCCAACCCCAGTCATTAAACCAAGGAAGGCCAAACCTCCCGCCAGTCCCAATGGGCCACCGAATCCAGCAATCGTACTGATTAGCCCAATACCTCCCATGGCCCCTGATGTGGCCATGGCAACAACTAAGATCACACCAGGCAATCCTAAGGCAGCAACTTTCTTAACGACCTCGTCCATGACAACCTCCTAAAATTATCAATTAATGTTGATTCTAGTCCGTAACTTGATCCCCATGTCTCAAAGATTAAGCATTGGCTTTAATCTTATACTGAACATTTTACAGGGTTACTGAGTCAATAAATCACACAATTGGTCAATTTCTTCTGTTCTGTCTTCAATAATTTGTTCTGCCAAGGTTTTTAGCCGCAGGATGTTTCCCCTCTGAGTATTGTCGATTATTCCAAGTTCTCTTGTTAGAGAGGTTTGAAACCGATAATAAAGGCTCGAATTGTCTTTATAATTGGCTTTTAGCGATCTTTCTAATTGTCCAGCTATTACTTCACTACCACCATCAAGTACAAGATTTAACAGTGGTCTTGTCCATTGTAAAATTCCCCAGTTTCTGACATCATCATACTTATAAGTTTCGGTCAGAGCCCCTGTCCCTAAAGAGACAATCAGGATGTCCTGAGCGTGCAAGGTTTTACCCTGTTGTGCTGCATTATTTTCTGCTTCCAGAATAGCTAGAGCTGTCGGATTATTAGCAACGAGTCCGCCATCAATTAGCGCATAATAACCACCATTATTCTGAGTAGTATAAACGCGATAAGGAGGAAAATAAGTGGGAATAGCACTAGTAGCCATTCCTGCATCCTTAAACGTAAAACCTCGGCACAATTTCCGAAATGATCGAGATCCTATTTGTTGTTTGCCAACCTTGCTCGTAAATAAAATCGGGATTCCTTCTTCAAGATCGTAGCTGGTTACAAAAATTTCCGTAAGGCATCTTTCTAGAGGAGTATCTCCAAGATATTCTCGGAGAACTTCTTCCCTAGTACTAGAAGCATATTTTGGTTGAAATAAAAAATCTTCTATAGGGCCAAGAAGCTTTTCAACAAAAGGTTCATAAAAGATCTCGTCCCCCTTATCAAGGTACATTTCGATAAAGTCTTCTGCACTATATTGAGCCTTTGGTTTGCTATCAGCTGCTTGCAAATCTAGCTTTGGTTTAGTCAACCCGAGAGCTAAAATCCCTCCAGTGGAAGTGCCTGCAATCAAATCAAACAAACTAAAAATAGGCTTTTGTGTGCGTTTTTCAATTTCTGCAAGAATTACCGCTGGAATAATACCACGAATTCCTCCTCCATCAATCGCCAGTATTTTGTATTGAGGTTTAGTGGTTGTACTCCCAGATTTTTGTTGTGCTTCCACGCTTGTTGTGGCAGCACTTATGAATTCATCGGTTGAGAGATTCTCTTGGGTTACTGATTGAGGTGCTGCCTCAGTTTCAGAACTAGCTAGTTTTTGATCACGAACTTCTGCTTCTGAACTACTAGGGGGCTCATCAGGTTTCTCCTTAGGATTAGGTAATTGTGAAACAATGGCAGAAGGCATTTCTACTCTATCCCATTGAGGCTTACCATGCAAGATTCCATGATGAGCATTTGCTGTCTGGTCTTGAATAGTGTCTCCTTTTCCTTCATTCAACATCCAGTAGGCTGTTAATCCTGTTTCATTACCCTTTAAAGCACCGGAACGATGTTGTTGGATCTGATCCTTGGAACAAGCATAGTTCCAGACGCTGAGGTGAGTAATTTGACCGTTAAAATAGACGTCACTGTGTAGCGTTGCTCCAATCGTAACAGGAGAACCAGCAGCCGGATCTAAGGAAGAACCTTTGAAGGAACCAGTATACTGATTGTCATCTAAATGAACAGTGACTTCACCCTTGCTGAAAACCACAGAAAAGAAGTGCCATTGCCCAACAGACAATTCTCCTTGACCAAAGGTCTTGGTAATGTCATCCTGATTTTCATCAAAATAAACATCTAGATTACCTTCAGGGCTAATCCCTAATTCAAGATTGTCATTATAAAAGTCTGAAGCCTGAGCAAAAAAGACATTTCTTGTCCCATGATTGCTAGTTTTCTGACTCAAATTGTGGGGCCTAACCCATCCTGAAATTGTTAATGCGGAACTTCCCCCAGCCAAAACCCCACCCAGATCTGTCTGACCAATATCTATGTAGTCATCCTGACCATCAAAGGTCAGAATTAACTGGGTATTAATGCTACTTTTCATAAAACTTGAGTTCCACTTAACCCATAAAAAGGGTAGTTCACTTATTGTAATTGATCAAGGGGTTAAGCCCCAAAATATGTAAAAATCTGTAAAATAGTACAAGATAAATTCTAAAGTGTTGATGGCTATGGGTTTCAGAGTTTAAAGTTTTTTATTTTTGCCATTTATAGATTCTAGAGTTTTTGTATACAAACCAATTGCCCCTTAGGCAAATGCAAAGCAAATGGTCAGATTTTTTCGCTAATAATAGTTTTTTATTATTGGTAATTATTAAACATATAATTTTTAACAATAAACGTGTCGTCAAAAAACTGTTGTTTTGCGAAATTGATACAAAAAACAAAAAAATGCCGAAGCAGAGTATAAATTGTACTTTTAAATTTCCTGATGCGAAAGCTTATGCCAAGGTTTTGAACTATTTTAGCTTTATTCTTTTTCCTATTTATCTAAATTAATATGGGTCAAATACCCCACCGTCACTTGCGGTGCATAAAATTGCTTGGGGTCAAATCCCCATCCAATTTGTCTGGAGCGTCTCCGCGTCGTCTCCGTGTCCCCGCGTCTTTAAATAGTATTTTAGATTGTAGAGACGCATTCTCTAGCGTCTCTACTAACAATCTCAATTATGACTTAGACTTGGCTTCTAAATTTTCCAAGCGACTTTTGAGTTCCTGGTTTTCTTGTTTTAGTTGATCGAGTTCTTCGCGCAATTGTTTAACTGCTTGATCAGAACCAACCTTTTTTTGTACCTTCTGAATTGATTCCTCAGCAAAACGGCGGACTCTGCCATCAGCAGTCTGATCACGGAGCGATCGCAAAACGCCAATTGCCTTGGTTGTCTCCATC
Organism: Symploca sp. SIO3C6; assembly: GCA_010692425.1. Lineage (GTDB taxonomy): Bacteria > Cyanobacteriota > Cyanobacteriia > Cyanobacteriales > Coleofasciculaceae > SIO3C6. The sequence continues at coordinate 67,255 of JAAHHJ010000010.1, forward strand.
TGTCCTAGTGCCGAGACTACTGCTACTTGTGTTAGGAAAAAAGTCTCCCTAGAAAGTGCTTCTAAGTGCTCTATAATTCGCTCAACATGATTAGTACTCTGACCTGTAGAAATTGTTCCTAACGCCCGAATCGCACTTAAACGTAGGGGTTGGGGAACACCGGGATTGGTGTATTCTAAAATTAAATCTAGCGCTGTAGCTGATGATTTCATTTTACTCAAACCACCAATAGCTCCCCCGCGTACAACTTCATTCCAGCCAGCCCTTTCTTTAAGGATGCTCTTAAGCAACTCAAGGACTTCCTCCTCTTTTTCCTTGAGGCTGCCTGATACCATTCCTCCCAGGACTCTAGCAGCAGCAGCTTCAGTATAGTAGCTATGATCACCAGTTTCCACAAACTGCTTAAGAGCTTGGTAACTTTCTGGCATCTTGGTTTTACCCAAAGCTTCCACTACTGACTTGCGCACACGATGGTCTTTATCCTTCAAACCAACAATTAAAGCAACAGTAGCTTGATCTAGTTTCACCTCAGCCAATTGCTTAGCTACTTCCAGACGTACCCCCCAGAAGGAGTCATTAGTAAGGGCTTCAGAGAGTGCTTTAATTGCCTCCAAGCCTCCTTTCTTAGTCAAAGCCTGGGCTGCATAAATGCGGGAAATTGGATCACAGTCAAATTTTAATTGGGCTTTTAGCTCTGGAGTTGGGTATTCCAGTGAGACAGTTTTTAGGTAATTATTCCCAGAGTCAAAACTAATAAATTGTGGTTTTTTTTCTAAGGGGAAATAAAAACTTTGTTCTCGTTCATGAATACGCACCGTAAAGGTTTTTAGAGATACCTGATTTTGGGCATCCTGTTCATAGAAACCAAAAGCAATCGGAATTTTTAAATCAAATAACTTGCTCTGGCTGCCATTATTATTTTCTTGGGCTTGAGTCTGGATAACAGTAATTTTAGCTAACTGACTGTCAGCATCCCAAGAGTAAGAAACTTTGTAATCGGGATGACCGCCTCGATAAACATACTGATCAAATAAAAATAGCAGATTACGACCAGTAGCCTTATCAATTGCTCGCAGTAAATCAACAGTTTCTACAGTTTGATGGGCATTGTCTTGGACAAAGGTTTCAATCGCTTTCCAGAATAATTCATCACCCAATTCTGCACGAATCATGTGATAGACACAAGCACCTTTCTCGTAGAGGTGACGATCATAGAGTTCAATTGCTTCTCTATAGATATGAGTAACAATTGGGCGTCGATAGCGGGAACTATCCTCATGTAAATAACTTCGGGCTTCCCCTAGCAGGTAGTAGGCCCCTTCATCTTTGCCATACTCCCTTTCTGTCCAAAATACTTCTGAATAAGAAGCCATTCCTTCCTTGATCCAAGCATGAGACCAGTGCTTAATTACTACTAAGTCACCAAACCACTGGTGAGCAAGTTCATGAACTACCAAACTTTCTGTGCGTTCATTATCAAGAGATGCCCTTTGATCAAGTAAACAACGATCAGTTAGTAAGGTAGTGGAAGTATTTTCCATGCCACCAAAGATGAAGTCATCGACGCATACTTGTGCGTACTTGGGATAAGGATAGGGATAGCCAAACTTCTCACTAAGGAATTCTATCATTTGAGGAGTCTTACCCATACTGCGACGAGCATCCTCCTCTCTACCCTTTTCTACATAGTAGGTGACAGGCTTACCCTGCCAGTGATCAAGAATTTCAGCAAAGTCCCCCACAGCTAAGGTCATCAGGTAGGTGGGGTGAACCTGTTGCTGTAACCAATGGTAAATCTTAAGCTCACCTTCTGTTTGTGTAGCAATCAATTCCCCATTTGAAATAGCAATTAAGGGCTGGGGAACTTTAATACGTATTTCCGAGGTTGATAGTTGACCAGGATAATCGAAGCAGGGGAACCAGAAGCGAGAGTCCTCATCTTCACCTTGAGTCCAGACTTGGGTGGGTTTATTGGGGTAATGTTGATCAGGACTGACAAAGTAGAGACCACGCTGGGGTTTTTCTACACTGTAGGCGATCGCAATTTTTATTTCTTTACCTGCTTCAGTGGGTTTGAGTAACTGGACGTATAATTTTTCACCGTCGTAGTCAAAAGGTTGTACAATTTTATCAACCTCCACTGAGGCAATGTTGAGGTTGACTGCATCTAGTGATAGTTGCCTGATACCATTGCGTATTGGGGTAATCGCAATTGTGCAAGTTCCGCCAAAGCTTTGGTTGGCAAGGTCTAGGGCCAAGTCCAGGAAAATATGCTCCACTTGTCCAGGGCGATCAGGATTGTAGTGGGGTCTAGCACCTGGCAATTCAAAAGGTTTGTGACCGTTATTTTCAGAATCAAAATAGGAATTCAGCATGAGGAAAATGGGTGCCTTAAAAAGTGGATTATAAGGTTTAGATCATTACTAATCAAGGTATCTTGATCACTATAATGGGCAATGCTTACCCTGATTATTTGAACAATTTTTCTTATGACATCTTCTGTCAATAACTCTCCTAGATTAACTTCCCGACTCGCTAATGGATTCCTCTCCATTAAGCCCTTAGCTAACTTAGCCAAGCAACAAGCTCGTCAGATGATGATTAAGCGGGCTGAGAAAATTGGGGTGCCCTGGAGGAAACGAGTGCAGGAGTTGCGCTCCCTGGAGTGGGATTCTCGCTTGAGCCAGGTACAAAACCCGCAGGTGACCTATCCTGATTATTACTTATGCTCACTCCATGCTTACGAAAACGGTAATCTCAACTGGGATGCTGCTTGGGAATTGGAATGCGCTGCCTATGCGGTTCATGCTAAGGTGTGGCCTGGTGCTGGAGTTAAAGGAGATCCCAGACTCCGCCAGAGTTACCACGACATTGTTAAAGAGCAACTTAGTATTGAGCCTCAAGATATTTTAGATTTAGGTTGTAGTGTGGGGCTCAGTAGCTTTGCTCTACAGGAGGTTTATCCCCAAGCAACCATTACTGGTTTAGACTTGTCTCCTCACTTTTTGGCGGTGGCGCAGTACTATGGAGAGCAACGCCATGCCAAGATTAATTGGAAACATGCTACAGCTGAATCCACTGGTTTGCCGGATGCCAGCTTTGATTTAGTATCGGTTTTCTTAATGTTTCATGAGCTTCCTCAACAGGCATCAAGAGAGATTTTATGCGAGGCCAGACGTCTACTACGTCCTGGTGGCTATCTTGCAATAATGGATAGTAATCCCCAATCAGAAGCTTATACTAAGATGCCTTCCTATGTGTTCACATTATTTAAGAGTACTGAGCCCTATCTTGACGAATATTTCGCTTTTGACATTGAGCAAGCGATTGTAGAAGCAGGTTTTAAGGTGCCTACTGTTACTCTCAATAGTCCTCGTCATCGCACAATTGTGGCAGAGGTTGGATTTTAAGAAGACAGGAAGCAGGAGGCAGTAGACAGAAGGTAAATAGGCAAGAAAGAGACTTTTATCCTCATCCAAATGTAATGGAAGACAAGCTATTAGCTGTGGAAATTGATTTCGGGGCAGTTGTTATAGCTTACCAAAAGTTATCCAGAACCCTTGTAGAGACGCGATATATTGCGTCTCTAAATTCTTTTTCAACAGAGGTCTAATGAATTTTGCTCATAGCCAAGAGTTTCCCAGCATTGGAACCAAATGTGGCTTAAAAATTGGTGATGCTTAGCACTGTATTGCTTTTCGTGTTTTTGGCAGTCTTCTCTAATTTCCGCTAAGAAATTGAGTAATTCTAGTAAAGCGGTCAATAATCGACCATCGCAACTTGTTGTGCAATAGGCGAACGATGGCCCATGGCTTGAGCCTGTCTCGATAGGACATAATTTAATAGTCTCCTTTTACTAGATGGGAGCCAGAGCCAGCCTGAGAGCCGTTAACTACTGCAGGCTGGCTTTTTTCTGGGTTACATTTGCAACAATATTAATTTACTACAACAGCTTTATTAGCACAACACTTTTGAAAAAAAAGTTTACAAATATACTAAGTATGCTGTAGGGCTATCTTGCTAGGGGTTTGAACTCTCACCGAACAACTGTGATGGTATATATCAGAATTTCACTTCCTAAGGGATAGGCTGGGGCTAACAGTTCAAATAATCTGGATATCAATGCAAGCACTAAAGAAAGCCCCAAGAAATTTTTTAGTAATCTTCTTTTCGCTAATTACTAGTTCTTATCTCTACTTTCAACTCAATCGGCTAGGATATATTCCCGCCTTATTTCAATTGTTAGACATTGTTTGTCTACATAACTGTATAGCTCAGAGTAATCTGCATAAACCTCTAGCAGGAAAACAGTTATTAAACTACAACCAGAAAATTACAGAGATTATCGGTTTATCAACTATAGAAAAAACTCAAATTTCAATTCTGATTGAGAAATCAAAGTATAGACTCACCGTATATCATGCTCAAGAACCGATTAAATCTTATCCTGTGGTTTTTGGGAAAAATCCAGTAAATGATAAAGTCAAAGAAGGCGATCTAAGCACTCCTGAAGGGATTTTTAAAATTCGAGACCTTTATCCCCACTCTGCTTGGTCAAAGTTTCTCTGGATTGATTACCCTACCCCAGATTCTTGGAGAAAACACTTTCAAGCAAAAAGAGAAGGTAAGATTGGCAAGTTAGAGCGTATCGGTAGTGAGATTGGTATTCATGGGGTTCCAACTGGTGCAGATGCTTTAGTAGATCAACGCTCTAATTGGACATGGGGATGCATTTCTCTCAAAAATCAAGATATTGATGAACTTTATCAAATTGTTCAACAAGGTACTCAAGTGGAAATTATCCCTTAAAAAATTAAAGCTATAGCAGTCGCTACAACTGTTAGGACGCTTTCTTTTTCCCTGTTATAGCGCTACGCGCAAGGCTCCAGGGCAGAAGGCTCCAAGGCAAAAGACAGAATTTGACAAAGTTCTAGCGATTTAGCTTGTCCTAACCTTAATACGTACTGCTATAACAGTTCCTTTTGAATCAAAAAAGATGTCCTAACTGACATGTCTGTTGCTATAAAAGAATGTAGAGACGGAAAATATTGCGTCTCTACAAAGGTTGGGGATAACTTACAAAGAATTCAAAAATCGCACTAGGGCAGAACGATCGCTCTGAGACATATTTTTAAAAACCTGCTGAGAAGCCTCTGCTTCCCCACCGTGCCAGAGAATCGCTTCTTCTAGAGTGCGAGCTCTGCCGTCATGAAGATAACCGGAATAGGGCAGCACAGTCTGTGCTAAACCAATTCCCCATAAGGGTTGCGTGCGCCATTCAGTGCCAGAGGCTTTGAAATCTGGTCTACCGTCGGCTAATCCTGGCCCCATATCGTGCAAGAGCATATCTGTATAGGGATGAATTGTCTGGTTAACTAATTCCTGATACTCATGCTTGCCAGTGCGAAGTTGTGAAATATGGCAGGCGGCACAATTAGCTTCTGTAAACAGTTTCTCTCCTCGCTGCACCTTGGGATCATCAAGTAAAGTGCGGGCTGGCACTGCCAGAGTTTGGACGTAAATTGTTGCATCTTTCAGAGTTGGAAAATCAATATCAGTGGAAGTATTTGATTCTGGAAACATGGGATTAGTGACGCCCATATCGTTGACATAGGCAGAAGCAGATTGCTGTAGTAGGTTAGGATTATTTAACTTCCAACCAAATCTACCCAAAACAACCGCTTTTTTCTCCACATCCCAGACTTGATTAGGACGCCCTGAAATTCCATCTTGATTTTGGTCTTCTGGGTCTGCTAAGTCTAGGATAGTTTGTTCTGGAATCGCCTCTAATAAACCAAGACCAAATACAGGAGATGGTATGCGCACAGAAGTCATTACCTCTGGTGAGAGTGGCTCGCCATTAGCTAAGGTGATCTTAGCAATAGGCGATCGCAGTTGGTAGGTTGTTCCATCGCCATATTTACCTTCTTGCTCATGCCATTGAACTTCTACTGTTGCCTCTGGAGCATGCCCATACACCCCTTGGTCTTGAATTTGGGTACCAAGTCCAGCAACAGGAGGAGCATTCCCTAAACTAACAGAGGCTTCTGGATGATACTCGTAAATTGAGGCTTTGGTTTGCGGCTGAGTAGAATCGGGAAGTTTCGCTTTACTACTGTTGCTCACCCGCACCAGTAATTGCCCTTTCTCAGGCAAACCACGACCATTACGAATGTGACAACCAGCGCAGGAAGCATTATTGAATAAGGGCCCTAAACCTGGATTGACTCGGGCTGGTGGAGTCACAAAGACTGCTTCAAAGGCAATATCACCATCAGCATGTTCATCTATTCCTTTTTCGTCTAAATTGGCAGAGGGCTGTTCATAGGCGGTGGAAGTGCGATTAAATACCGTCGTCTCCCCACCCGCCAAGGGTATCTGCAGTTTGGATGATAACTGAGCCTGAGTTAGAACAGTTGACAAAACTATTCCGAAAATCGCAGTTAATACTAACAAGGTTAGGTATTTAAAAACCTTTCCCTGTGTCAAGTTACGTGAAAATGACTCCATAACTAAACCTTCAAATCAACCTTGTACCAGTGGTAAGACTTCCTGCTCAATCGTGGAATGTAGCTTAAGTACAGCCTGCTGAGCCGCTTCCATCTTGACTTGAGCGTCGGGCTGATTAATTTTCGTCTCAATCGGAGTGGGAATTGCGGCAATGGCCTCAATCGCCCTTTGCATTTCCCTCCTCACCTGTTGATCCAACTCTGGGTTAAGCTGAGCAACATAGTTACTCAAGCTCTTACCACTAGTGCCAGCCTCAGGAACTTCCCCCAAATAGGCATTTTTGGCGCTTAGGAGATTATTTTTAAAATCCTCGAGGGAAGTATGGCTAAAGCGACTTTCTAATCCCTCTGTTTCTTTTGTCTCTAAGGGTTCCCCTATTTTTTCATTTGCCACTTCATCTAGGCAACCCAGCATCCCTTGGACAATTTCCTCAACTCCAGCATTCACTGTAGGATAGGCTCTATTTTCAATATCCCCTGCTGTTGCTAGCACTTGACGATAGGGAGGATTGCCATTAACTCCTTTCACCCAACTTGTGAGCAGATCATTGGCAGACTGATTAAATGCCTCTGCCAGAAATTTTAGATATTCCAATTTCCGTGGTGAGAAATCAGTCACTGACCTGTTATTATCGGCACCAAAGAGCAATAATTCGATTGTGTGGAAGCCTTTTTGAGTAGTTTGCAAGTTTTGGACGTATTCAAGGGTAAGTTGATCATTACTCTCTAGTACTGCCTTAACATCAGTCTCATTAACTGGCCAGTCGTCCAAATCACCGTCATATCCTAGAGAATCTGCTGGCCCAAAGGCGAAAGCTTCGCTTTGTTCCCAAGGTGAGCGGGCAACAATCCAGCTCTGTTGAGCAGCTTGGAGAGTTTGTTGATTGGGATTTTTAACTAGGGCTTCCACTGTTGCCGACAGTAGCCCAGCTTTTACTACTAACTGTTCATAGGTGGGAACGACTACTTGATCAGCAAAATCCCTAACCACTATAGCCTGGAGCCCACTAACCCCAGCACTAATTTGGTTTTCCAGTTGGTTACTTTGTAAAGAGCTATTGGCATTTGCTGCTGATGGGTTAGTGCAACCATTACTCAGAGTCAAAAGACTAGAACATAGCACTAACCAGATAGATCTTGAGAGCCAGTGACGAGGGATAGGTAAACTTAAGCTTTCCTTAACCATTGATTTCAAGAAATTTTCTCAATAATTTCCAATAGCTTACATCCCATAGATGATAGGTTAACTCTTTTTAAAAAAGAATAAATAATCAGTTTAAAGATAAAAATGATTATCATAATTAAAAGTCTAATTCTTACAAAATGGAGCTTTGAGCAGATAAAATCTTCTCAAGACAGTATTTATCTTCTCGGAATGCAATAATAGTTTATTGCATTAACTGGGATATGCAATTGATATATTCCCAATCTAGTTAATTGGTGTGAGGAAGTGAAATGTTGACAATTTCGTGCAAATCTTGGTGGCTCAGTCCAGCGATTTTAGGGGCAATATTGTGGACAACGGGGGCAATCGCCACGGAAACCAACTCGGTAGAGTTAGAGATTGCCCAGGCAAATATCTCTAATGGGCCTCCAATAGCTAATACTAGCCAAGACAGCACCCTAGAACAAATCAGGCGCTATAGTAGGGGTAGTCGCCAAAAAAGCCTCAATCAAGTTACCAACGTCTCTCAGTTACGAGATGTTTCTCCTGGAGACTGGGCATTTGAAGCTCTGCGATCGCTTGTAGAGCGTTATGGTTGTATTGCAGGATATCCCGATGGTACCTTCCGGGGCAATCGACCATTAACTCGCTACGAATTTGCCGCCGGTTTAAATGCCTGTCTAGACCAGATTACACGTTTACTTGCCTCTGACAATGGTGGTAGCTCCGAAGACTTAGAAAGATTACAGCGACTGATGCGGGAATTTGAGGCAGAGCTAGCAACCTTAGGAACACGAGTGGATGGTTTGGAAGGGCGTGTAGCCTTCTTAGAGGATAATCAATTTTCCACTACCACCAAGCTAGAGGGAGAAGTTATCTTTGGTCTAGCTAGTGTATTTAACGGAGAAGATGTTAATGGCGATGATGTTGATCAAGTAGCTGTTTTCGGTGATCGAGTACGCTTAGAATTGAATACCAGTTTCACTGGCCAGGATTTACTATTTACGCGACTAGCAACGGGCAACTTCCCTGAATTTGCGGAGGAAACAGGCACCTTCGAGGGAGAAATTGGTTTTGCCCAGCCAGAAGATAATGATGTCGCCGTCGAAGTTTTGTATTATCAGTTTCCCTTTGGTGATAACACTGAAGTGTCAATATTTGCTACTGGGGGCGCTGCTGATGACTTTGCCGATACCCTTAATATCCTTGATGGAGACGGTGGTAGCGGTGCAGTATCACTGTTTGGCACACGTAATCCAATTTATTACACAGTTGAAGGGGCAGGATTAGGATTTAAAACTGCACTAAGTAACAATTTTGAATTAAGCGGCGGATACTTAGCCAATAATGATGAAGTCAACAACCCCTCAGATGGTAGTGGTTTATTTAACGGTCCCTATAGTGCCTTAGGTCAGTTAGTATTTAAACCAAGCGATAGTCTGAGTATTGGTTTAACCTACGTTCATTCCTATAGACAAAATGATACTGGTACTGGTAGTAGACTAGCTAACTTCCAGAGTACCCTAGAGGAGTTTTTTGATACAGATGTTGCTAATCAAACAGTAGGAGATTTCCTCACTGACTTAGGATTTAGCACCGATATCCCCGTAATCAGCAATTCCTACGGCATCGAGTTATCTTGGCGACTATCTGAGCAATTTGTGATCGGGGGTTGGGGTGGTTACACCTTCTCTGATACCCTATCCACTGGTAATGGGCTAATTAATCGCGGCACGATTGAAACTTTAAACTTTGCTCTCACCTTAGGCTTCCCTGATCTTGGTAAAGAAGGAAACCTAGGAGGTATCATTGTTGGGGTGGAGCCTTACGTAGTGAACTCGAGTGTCAATCAGGTTAACCCCTTGGCAGCAGCTAACTTAGCTTTAGCTGGGCTCACCGAAGACGACTTACCCATTGGTGAAGATGACGATATTTCTTTTCATGTCGAAGCCTTCTATCAATATCAGTTGACGGACAATATCGCGATTACACCTGGGGTAATCTGGATTACAGCCCCCAATAACGATGAAGACAATGATGACTTGGTCATTGGTACAATCCGAACAACCTTTAGCTTCTAGCTAATACCAATTAAATTAAATATTGCTAAGCATGCTTGCAACAGTGCATTAGGCGTTAGTTTTATGGGGTAGGGGCGCGGCAATGCTGTACCCTTACTCTTTCTATAAAGAATAGCAGGCTATAAACTATAGCAGGAGGCAGGATGGTTATTATTGCTATGTGCTCGTTTTAGGCATTGAGCTTGTCCTAACTGATATGGCTAATGCTATGAAGTCTAAAATCTAGTAAGTGATTTACAATAGCAGCAAAGTATAAAAATGCAGAAAATCTTAAAGAGAGTTAAGATGCAGACTTCAACTCAAAGATGAGCTCAAGCCTGCTCAAAACTTGAGGATAGTAATCTTGGAACTTAAAGAAGACAACCCATTTCTCCAGCTTAAAGCTCGCAGCCTATTGCTCTGGTTTATGCTCATTAGCCTAGCTAATGGCTTGTTTTTTGGTCTAATGGTGAGATTTATTGACTTAGATCTAAATGATCCCATTATGACCTACATAATTTACTGTCTCAGCTTTGGTTTACTATGCCTTTGGGTATTGGAACGATTTCATCAGCTGCAAATTAACCCTAGGTATGTGGTAGGAAACTTACCCAGTGGCTATCAATGGCTACCAGTTGTTGTTCTTGTTGCTGCCATCGTCATGTTTTCGATGGGTACGGCTTTACTTTTAGTTTACTGCTTATTCCTGATTGCACCTGCATCAGTCGAGTCCTTTCTAGGATCTCTTGCTACTGAGAGGGTAGAGTCATCCTCTGTACCTGCATTTTACACCATACTAGAAGTGTTTTCTTTCTTAGTAGTAGCCCCTATCACTGAGGAATTTATATTCCGAGGAGTCATTCTACAAAGATGGGCAAGCAAGTGGGGAACTACACCAGGAATCTGGTTTTCTTCAATTGTTTTTGGCTGTTTGCATGTGAATCCTATTGGTTTATCAGTGTTTGGGATAGTGATGGCATTGCTTTATCTTAGAACACGCACGCTGATTGTTCCCATAATTGCTCATCTACTGAATAATTTCTTGGCTATTTTACCGCAATTTTTATCAAACAATAATCTTAAAACTGACACTATTAATACTGATTATTATTTGTGGATGGGATTAGTTTTTATAGCTTGCTCTGCACCTTTTCTAATTCATTTTATCTATAAAAAATGGCCGAATAAGCGTGTATCAATGCCATACTTTGCTAATCTTCGCAATCAATAAAACCTTAAATTTGAAACTTGAGATTGGTAATACTAACGAGTAACCCCCTCCACTACAGGACGAACCCCAGAACCATCAAATAGTCCTGGATTACCTCTCCAATTAAAATCGTTAATCCTAAAGCCAATAGAACCACGATCCTGAACTGGATTGTAACGCAGGAGGATATTGTAAGTGCGACGACTGTATTCTATAAAGTAGTCGGTACTAATTTCTTCGCCACTATCTAAATTAAAGGCAGTCTGAAAACCAATGCGAAATGGACCATAAACTTGCTGGGTGATGCCGCCAGAGAGAATGCTTCGGTCTGCAATCCGGTCAAAACGGAAAGGCGATTCGCTACCACGTGTAACCTGAGTATAGCTGAGGTTAAAACCAGTGTAGTCCAAAAAAGGCCGGGAAAAATGACCCAGTTGTCCTGTTAAGCTAATCCTACCGCTAAGGGATTGTTGATCATCACCATTACTGTAGGCACTGGCAACACCTGTGATACTTGTAGTCAGTCGCAGGTTGGGAAGTATTGGTCTAGGGGTATATCGCAACCCTTGTGTAGGAGTAGCTGGCAAAGTTTTACCCCGCCAGAGTAAAAATCCACGACTTAGAGAAGCACTGGCTTGATAGCGCGTCAGGGAAATTCGGTCATTGTCACGATCATCTTCGAGTAATTCATCTCTATCTGTCCTAGCATTAATATTCTGAATACCTGCCTGATATCTCAAACTAATGCCAGTTTTACCTAAAGGTGTGGGTGATGATGTGACAACAGCACCAATACTACTCTGAACAGTCTGGAAACCAAGGGAGCCATTAAAAAGGCGATCGCGGTAGCTATATTCTAAGTTGAGAGTATGAGGCAAGCGATTGCCAATGATATGGCGCAGTCGTAAACTTGCCCGTAGTTCATCATCCAATTCACCTGGCTCTAAGCTGGTAAGATTAGCTCTCCCCACTAGATTGGTGCGCGGATTAAAGGTAGCTTCCAGTTGAGCTTTACCACCAAAGGCAGAAGGATTAACAATGCCTCCTTCATTATCGTCATCACCGAAGATTGCTCTTTGAACAAAATACTGAGGTGTAATACTAAATTCTAACTTAGGAGTATTAATTACTCCAAAAGTGCGCTCAATAAACAAGCCGCCGCGCTCATCATTATCAAATCCTAAATTGAATAGGGCTGGTTGCCTTTGGCGACGATCAATGATGACGCGATTACGCAAAATCGGTAAGGAAAAGCCCTGATCAAAAACTAGGCGAGGTTTAGAGGCAACTACTTCATCAACCTCCGGCGAAATCCTCCGAAACCGAGCTGTATTTGCCCGCAACTCTAATTCTGGTGGTGAAAAGGGATCGTTGGTAATCCTGACATTGGTGGCAACCGCCTCTGCCCCTTCAAATTCAATACTTTCAGCTTGATAACGAAATCGATTAAGCGTTCCTTCACCTTCAGGACTTTGTATACTCGCACTCCTTTGATTATCTTCAGAACCAAAAGAAGCTCCCACTTCAAAGGAATAACCACCTTGAGAGGTTACTCCTTGCAGGGGTTGCTCTCTGAGCAGGCGATCGCTAGATGGCCCTGCAGTTGCCTGAGCAGTGCTCTCAGTTTGGAGTTCACCACTAGCATTTAAAATTAAGCCGCTATCTTGAACAAAGTAATATTCAAAGCGCTCACCCCGCAGTACCTGCCCTCTGCGAGTAAGGGCAACATTGCCCTCGGCAACAATAATGCGATTGGGCAAGTTAACTTGCAGACGGTCTGCATCTAGTAGAGCATCTTGGAAGCGTAGTATAACATTACCTTCAGCCGTAATTATCTGCCGCTGTGCGTCGTATTCCTGTCTGTCGGCACTCAATTCAATCACGCTACCAGCTTCAATGGGAATATTAGCCTCAGTACTTTGCGATTCTTGCCCTTGAGGAGACTGGGATTGTTGACTACCTTGAGCTGAGCGGTAGGGAGTACTAGAGGCGGGTACACTAAACTCAAATTCTCTGAGTTTTCCCCCTCGCTCTTGAACCAGAAGACGTTTAACAATTGTTAAAGGTACTTCTTTGTGCTCAGGATAACTGATATTCAATGCAGGACCTAGGTTGACAGCACTGTGATCAACCAAAGTAGGAAGGGTCAAATCCCCTTGTGAGTTGTTACTCCTAAGTTGTTGCTCCTGCCTTTCTTCTTCTTCCTCTCGAGTGGGTGGAGAAACTTTTATTTCTGGCGACGACTGCCGTGATGACTGCTTGCCTTGCTGCTGTTTTTGTTGTAAAGTCCCAATACTCGCATGATTTTTAATTCTATTTTTCACTAATGAAGATTCAACTGCCAAGGTTTCTGGCAAAGTTGCTGTAGGCTTGAGCTGTGTGGAAATATTTCCAGCCTTTAGTGAAAAAAGCGCTTCCTGCAAGACTTTATCTTCGCTAGCACTATCTTCAGGGTTGACAAATTGAACAATTTGAGGGGCTGCAGGCGGCTGAACTGGTTGGAGCATCTTTGTAAAATTACCCGACAGGATTCCCTATGTTAAATCTTGGATGCTAGCTTGGATACCAGCCTTGGAATCATAACCGATCTGAAACTTTGTACATTGCCAATAGTGAGACATTGAAAAAATCCTGGGAGCTGCTTATAGGACACACAGACGAAGAAAACAGCTGTGCAGTTTCGCTTCCACTCGCATCATTCATAGAGGAGCGAGTCAGCTTCACCATCGGGAAATATTAACAACAGGGTGTGGGGGGTAGAGTGTCACAAAATAATTAGTATCTTTTTCTATTCCCACACTCTCAACCTTGTTCTTGAGGTAGGGTTAAATCCCCATATCTCAAAGATTTCTACACCCTCGTTAATGCTTTTATCTTTAAAATCTCCAACTCTTTGACTATCTCCTTTCTAGAATAAAGGAGACTATATGGAACTTTCATCCCATATATCCCGTTTTGACACTCCCCCTTTTAGAAAAAGGGAAATTCTATGGAACTTTCATCCCATATATCCCGTTTTATCGGGTTCCCAGGCACCCAACGATTGCCTTTTTGGCGTCGGATTTTCTCCTTTTAGGCGCTGTTAATTCAGCGCTGGGCGTTTCAAACAGTAATAAGCTGTCTGGGTTTCGCCGAGTCCCGGCGTACCTTGAAAAATTTGTCACGCCTATCAATTATGAGCAAGTAACTCCGACTTCGCAGCCGCGAGCTATTTCTACTTCTATTATTATACGGCGAATGAATTCGCCGCGTCGGATTTCATCCCCGATTTAAAAATGCGGGGCTTCCATCCTCCCGCACCTCTCTTGTAACAAGGATTACTTAACTTGACCTCTGGTCGCGTTAAAACTACAAGGATTCAAAACGTCTCCCAATGCCCTATAGCGACGTATTTTCATCGTAGCAATCGATCAGTAAAGTAGTCCTAGAAAGACACGGTTTTAGACCCAAAATTTTCGAAAAATCACTCTCTTAATCTAAATCCCGCCGCTTGGGGTTACGAGCAGGGTCATTTGATAAAAAGCCAAATACGAACAAGGCAACGAAGATACTAACAACAATGTATACAACAATTTTGAGGGTCAGCATAGTAGTATTTCCCAGAATGATTGAGTGACATTCACCCGACACTAACCCTGCGGGTACAGCGCGGGCTTTCCCAGAGTCCCTGGGTGCGAATTGACCTCTGGTCGCGTTAAAACGACGAGGATGCAAGCGCTTGTTCCGGAGCGCATTCAAATGACGCTCCTCGACAAGAGTTTCCCAGATTTCATCTCTGGTAGGCACGGTAAAAAATGCCCTAGAGACTTTGGCTAAGCTTAAGCTTAACTGTATCTCTACCTTGAAAGAGTTCTGCCCCAGTCGCTACCAAGCGAAAGCTTTCCTAGCTACCAGGCTTTTAACCAACTGTAGCTAGAAATTAAAACTGAGGCTACTTGAATTAATGGGATGATTATACACTAAAACTAGTGTGATTTATTTCCCAGGGTTTTCTCAAGATTACTCTTTGAGCTAGCCTTAGGCACGAATAAAGCCTTCGGCAGAAAGAACAATTACTCATTCTTTCCTGCTACAGGAAACTTATGCTTACGCAAAACTCTAGAAATCTCTATAAATTTCTCGTTTCACTATCTGTACAAAAAGTCAAGCAATGGGTAGCCTTGTCCAACAATTAAGTTACAGTTTCAAACCCTCACCAACGTGGGTGATTTCCCCTGTCTAGCACCAGGTTCCTACCACCGTTTGGGGTTATGCTGGAATTTGGGCGCGGTCAGTTAAAATTTCGTAACCATTAGTGGTCACTAATACAGTATGCTCAAACTGTGCAGATAGAGCATTGTCTACAGTAACTGCTGTCCAACGGTCAGATAGGATACGGGTGAACTTGGAACCAGCATTCAAAATCGGTTCAATTGCTATTGTCATCCCTGCACGCAACTTGACATTGGGCATCTCGCGAGTGCGGAAGTTAAAGACCGAGGGTTCTTCGTGCAGGTTTCTACCTACACCGTGACCTGTAAATTCTTCTACTATGCTGAAGCCATTGACTTGGGCGTGATCTTCAATTGCACCAGCAATGTCGAGCAGGTAAGCTCCTGCTTTCACTTGTTCAATTCCCTTATAAAGTGCTTCTTCAGCAACGCGAATTAACTTAGCAGCTTCTGGTATAACTTCCCCCACTGCAATTGTGATGCAGGAGTCGCCATGGAATCCTTGGTAGTAAGCACCAGTGTCAACTTTCAGGATATCACCAGTGCGAATTACTTTCTTGGGGTTGGGGATACCGTGGACGACTTCGTTGTTGAGGCTAGAGCAAATAGAAGCTGGGAAGCCGTGGTATCCCTTGAAACTAGGTGTTGCTCCCATTTGACGGATGCGCTTGTCGGCGTAAGCATCCAAATCAGATGTTGTCATCCCCGGTTCAACCATTTCAGAAATTTCTTTAAGTACTTTCGCCACAATCATTGATGCCTGGCGCATGACCTCGATTTCACGCTTAGACTTGATTTCAATACCTCGGCGTTTTTGTCGTACTTGGGGGGATTGAGTTGGTTTGAAAAGTAGGTTATTGAAAATATTCATCTTTAATAATCCGGAGGATTGAACAGGAAAAGTTGAGTTTAGTTGACTAATTATTTTGGATTAGCGCTTTTAATACTGGGTTTCAACCACAATCTCCCCAGTCATGCCAGCCTCTGTGTGTCCTGGGATAGAGCAATGGAGTTCGTAAATTCCAGGCTTCATTGGTATTAGTACCCACTCTGCCTCTCCTCCAGGTTTTAGCTCTAGCTCGTGGATTGCTCCTTTAACTTCTACTTTACCAGCTTCAACTTTTTGACTCCAGCTAGCATCAGCAAAGTCTTTGGCAGTGAAGTAATGCTTTTGGTAACTAGGATTGTCAAGCAGTAATTTGTAGCGAATACCAGAAATGAACTTCAATGTTCTAGGAAAAAATTTCAATTCATTAGCACTATTGCCAAGGCTGATTTGTACTTCAGTTGGTGGTTGACTTAGTAAATTGTTATTGTTGCTAGGAGATGGGGCTGCTATTGCCGAAGTAGGTGAAAGAATTACACCTGCTAGGATTAATCCCCAGATTAATCCTAGGCATTGATTCAACCATCTGACTTGAAAGAGAGTGTAGGGTGTGTGGTTTAGGGTGTAGGGGAAATAACCCTCTTTAATGCTTGATGATGAAAAAATTTTTTCATCGGGACTGCCTTGTAATTTTTTGTCCATCAGGTCAATTAGCTGCGTGATTGGAATGACAGAATTTAATTGTACTCAGAACTAATGCTGATAATAACATTTAAATAATTTGTAATTATGATACAAAAAGAGGGGCATTTAGCCACCTCAGTTTTGCAAATCTTATTCAGTGTTGAAGTATTGACAGTTGGTTGCAGGACTAAGCAAACAACTTGATTAGAACTCAGTCAGTTTTGTTGTCTTTGAAAGAAGCTAGCCATTCCCTAACTTGATTGGCGGCAATATCGCGAGTACCCAAACCAAAGGAAAGGGCAATGGCGACAGCGATTGCTCCTAAGAGTAGTCCGAAAGCCAAGTTAATAATGTCGCTAGCAATGCCTATTTGTCGCAGGGCCATTGCTGTGACTAAGGCAATAATCGCAATGCGAGCAGCCTGTCCAACAATTTTTGACTGGCGGGAACCAGTCACCGTAATCAAGTTGAAAGCTAGATTCGCCAAAAATAGGCCAATGGCAAATATAACTAGCGCTACCACAATTCTCAAAGCAAAGGTGAGAATTTGGCTAACAATTAATGTTAGGGGCTCAACCTGTAAGACGTCAGTTGCCGCGACAACGGCAAATAGCATAATAACGACAAGTACAATTAAGCCCACCCATTCTGAAGGGGTTCTTGCCGTAACATCATCTGGAGTCTGTAGTACAGTTTGTTGTCCAGTTGAAGGAGTTGGAGTCTCAGCTTCCAGTGTTTCTTCAGTCGCAGAGGGGACAGCTGAGGGTATGCCCAACCACTCAAAGATATTGTTGAAACCAATACCCGTCAGAATATTTGTTACTAACTCACTGACAAAGCGCCCGATGGCGTAGGCAATAATCAGAATCAACGCTGCAAAGAAGATGTTCGGGAGGACACCAAGAATCTCCTCTAACATCAAAATCGCAGGCCCTGAGATGGCATCAATCTGCAACTCATTGAGGGCAGCGATTGCCACGGGAATTAGGATCAGTACATAGACAACTGTTCCCAAAACCCAAGACAGAGATCTAGCGCTAGTAGCAGGACTAAGACCTAATCTATCTCCCAACTGATCTGCACCTGCTGCCGCCAACAAATTAGTGACAACACGTCTGACAATTTGAGCAATTAGCCAACCGATGACGGCAATTAGAGTTGCCCCCAAAATATTCGGTAGAATCGCTAGAATCTCATTGAGTAGTTCTTGTACTGGCAGCAGAGTTCCCTGCAAACCTAAGGTGCTTAAAACCGATGGTAAAAACAGCAGGAAGATGAACCAGTACAGAAAGTTACCAATTGTTTGCGAGATCGACAATTGGTTGTCGGTAGATGACTCTGAAGTACTGTTGATTTGCTCGTTGAGGCGCTCATCTAAACCAAAGGTACCCAGTATTCCCGCAACCAAGAGCTTAACAACAGTTGCCAGTAACCAGGCAAGGGCTAAGAGCGCCCCTGCACCAAGTATTTTGGGCAAGAAGCCGATAATTTGGTCGAGAAAACTGTTTAGGGGCAGAGAAACTACCTCCAACTGCAGAGTCTGTAGAACAGCCACCACAGTGAAGACAATCACAATCCAGAATACCGCGCCGGATATCAACTTCTCTACCTTGGGAGCCTCTGCTCCTGCCTGGCGGTTGGTAATCCAGTTAGCTATGTTGTTGTCAACATTGGTGCGATTGAGCAATCCCCTAGTAATTCCAGAAGCAATCAGTGCCACGATGATGCCAATCACCAGGACGAAAATAGCTCCGATCACATTCGGTAAAAATGCGCCAAGACTACCTACAAAGCCTCCAGGTGTTGCTCCCTGCGCCAAAACTGATTGCGCCCGAAGCTGCGCACCCACTCCTACAATT
The DNA here is from genome assembly GCA_010692425.1 of Symploca sp. SIO3C6. Taxonomy (GTDB): domain Bacteria; phylum Cyanobacteriota; class Cyanobacteriia; order Cyanobacteriales; family Coleofasciculaceae; genus SIO3C6. Next base: position 85,779 of record JAAHHJ010000010.1, read on the forward strand.
TGAACGATACCTTCCCAATCGTTATATATATTCATTCTTGTGTACTTACCTTATTTTCAAATTGCACAGGCAACTGGTGAAAGCCTGTATCTACTGGGCTGCTTTCGGTGAAATTATGCTTATCCTCTCATTGAATCAGAGCTTTCGTCACAATGGTTACAGCCAATTTCAGATTCTCCTCACCATAAGGAAACAGAGAATGTCAACGAGAATATTAAACCTCAAATCGCGGGTTTAACTCTATCTTGATGAGTCAATTGACCACAAAACTTAAGTATTCAGGACTTATATACTCAGACATGTAGAATGGCCCTAACTCTCTGTTCCCTGTTCTCTGTAGGCTAAAATGAGTTGTTTGTGCCAGTGCACAGTCATAATACCCTTTTCTCCCTAAATGTCGAATGCCCAGGTTTTTGAACAATCAATCCAAATCAATGCTAGTGCCACAGTTGTGGAGCATTGTCTCACAGATCAGACTTTAATGCATCGCTGGCTCAACCCAATTCTGCGCTGTGAGCCAGTGGGTGAGTGGAGTACAGATGTTGGTAGCCGCTCTCAGTTTGTGATTAAAATTCCCATGTTACAGCCTACTCTCAAAAGCGTTGTTATGGAAAGGGGATCTGGTTTAGTAGTATGGGGATTTAAGGGGTTTTTCCAGGGAAGTGATCGTTGGGAGTGCAAGCCAACTCTAAATGGTACTGTTCTTGTCAACCGCTTTGAATTTGAAATTCCAAACCCTCTAGTTAGCTGGGGTTTCAACACTTTTGCCGCCATCTGGACGAAAAATGATATGAAAGCTCAGCTCAAGCGCCTCAAAAAAATTGCAGAGGAAATATATCTTGAATCGCCATAAAGTACACCTAGCAAAGCATAAGAGTAGGTAACATCTGTCAACTTCAGCTCAATTCTTCTAGCTAGAGGGAAATATCGATGACGGTTGATTATTCTAAAGCTTTAAAATACGCTGTTTTTTGCCAGGAGATTTATAAAAATTTGTCCACTATTGAATTTGGTGGATTAGCGGAGAAACCTGTCCCGATTAACCACGATAGTACAGATACTCAAGGCGCTATATTACCAAATGGTGCAGAAAGTATCATTGTGTTTCGTGGCAGTGATTCATCCTTTGACTGGAAGACTAACTTTAATACCCGAGCGGAGCGGGCAGAATTTGACCAGCAGATAATTCGTAAAGAGATTGTTGCTAAAAAAGATAAACTCTATCCCTATTTACAACAGAGTAGTTCTGGTTCGTTGATGCACCGTGGATTTGTCAAAGCTTACTTTTCTGTAAGGGCTCAGATTCATCAGTATATCAGTAATCATCAACTCTCCCACGTTACCGTAACAGGACATAGTTTGGGTGGAGCCTTAGCAACGCTGTGTGCCGTAGATATTCAGTACAACTTTTCCGACAAAGTGTCCATAGAAATCTACACTTTTGGTGCTCCCAAAGTTGGGAATAAGGGATTTCGAGAAGCCTTTAACCGCAGGGTTCCCAACAGTTATCGATTTGTTAATGGCATGGATATTGTGCCTGAATTACCGAGATGGTGGCAAGGTTATCGCCATGTAGATGACCAATTCCGCATCGGTTCACGCTTCAGTTTAAAATTCCTGTCGGCGCGATTTAAGGATCATGCCATTGGCAACTACATTAAGGCACTAAAAATTATGGCAGCTAAGCATTAAAATCGGAGAACGGTTGAGACTGAAGCCTATTGTAGTATTTGAGTAATTCAAGCTCTTGCAATTCAATGGGTGTATCGGGGAAAAGCAGTAAAATACGTTCGACTGCAGCTAGGGCTCTGGGGATGTCTTGGCGGTTAAAATAAATTAATTTAAGATTTCTGAGTATTCTAGCCAATAGTTGTCTATGACTTACAGGTTCGAGGAAACTTGGTTGCAACTGCACTTGATAGCCATAAATTTGAGTGAGTCGTTCCTCACAATCTTTCTCAAACAAAATCTCACCACAATCAAAGGCATCGACAAAGATCCCAGCATCTGGAAAATCTGGGCGAAGGAGGAAATGCCCAGGCATATTGATCCCAATTATAGGAAAATCAAGTCTTCGGGCAACTTCTAGATAAACTAAAGAGAGGGTAATGGGAATACCAGTGCGGCGGTCGATTACCTCATTAAGGAAGCTATTGCGAGGATCATAATAATCGCTGCTGTTGCCAATGTAACCTAAGTCATCGTAAAAGTATCGGTTGAGTACTTCAATTACTCTTAGAGGATATCTTTGAACTGGTAAACGCTCCTCTACTTCTGTTGCCATAACATCGAGGGCGTTAAGATAGACATCTACTTCAAGATCAAGATATTCTTCTTGAGCGATATAAAGTGCTGCTTTGGCTAGATTAATTTGCTTATCTGGCTGATTAATTTCGCGGTAAAAGTATCTGTATTTTGGGTTTATTTCTGGTTCCATTAGGGTTTAATTTATTGTACAGCTTGGATATTTATTTCGATTTACCTGATCTTGACTATAGATTGTTAGCATCAAAAGTAACGAAAAATAATGGAACAAAAAAACGGATTTCATGCCCATTTTTTCATTGCTGGTCTTCCTAACTTACCACGTCCTATATTGAGACTACTGGAAACGTTTCTGCTCACTTTGGTAACGGATAAATTCAGCTATAAAAGCAATAAACCCAGAAAATAAGATAACGACGACACTAAGAGCATTAATATCTGGTTTGACTCCAGTGCGGATGCGGCTAAAGATTTCCATTGGTAAAGTTGTGGCACCAGTACCAGCAGTAAAGCTAGCAATTAGAAAATCGTCGAGACTTAACACAAAAGATAAAAGACAACCAGCGATAATTGCTGGCATTAATTCCGGCAATAAAATTTTGAGAAAGGCTTGTAGCGGAGTGGCTCCTAAATCCAGAGCAGCTTCTTCGAGATGAGGATCAAGGGCAGTAATTCGAGCCGAAACCACAATCGCGATATAAGCAAGGCAAAAAACCACATGAGCAGCGACGATTGTCCACAAACTTAAGGGTGTGCCAATTACAGCTAAGAATACTAGCGTGGAAACAGCGATCGCAATATCGGGGATAATCAACGGTAGATAGGAAATACCCCGATACAGACTTTTGCCAGGGAAGCGATAACGAGCTAAACCCACTGCCATGAGAGTACCCAGCACTGCAGAAATGGCAACTGCGGCTAGAGCTACACTCAGACTATTTTGCAATGACCTGAGGACACGGGAATCCTGGAATAGTATTTGATACCACTTGAGGGTGAATCCTCGCCAACTAGCGCTATATTTCGAGTCATTGACGCTATAGATAGTTAGTACCAGGATGGGTAGGTACATGTAAAAGAACATCACTAGGGAAAATATCCCTTGCCAGGACAAGCGGGGTTTAGATTTCGGTTGCAGTATCTCAATAGGAATTTCGTCCTCTTGCTGATGGCTCAGTTGTTCTTCCATATTTCTCTAAACCCAGTATGCCTAACGTTCTACAGTCATATCACCGTACTTAATCCAGAGTGCGATCGCTATACTGACAGCAGCAATTAGTACCATACTTAGAGCTGAACCAAAACCCCAGTTTTGAGTTGGGCCCAAAAACTGGTTATAGATCAAGCGAGCAACTGTCATACTAGAGGCACCGCCGAGTAATTCCGGATCAATAAAATCCCCTAAACCTGAGATAAACACCAGCAAACAAGCAGCGGCAATTCCTGGTCTAGTTTGGGGTAAAGTTATTCTCGAGAAAGTTTGCCAAGGGTTTGCCCCCAAATCTGCTGCAGCCTCTAGTAATTGTCTATCTAACTTTTCTAAGGAAGCATAGAGAATTAATACCATGTAGGGTAAAAAGCTATAGGACATACCAATTAAAACTGCACCAGAGCGATTGAGCAAATCCAAAGCTGGTAAACCCAAACTAGTTAACACAGAATTGAGAACACCAGTGGGGCGTAAAATTGAAATCCAGGCATAGGAGCGCAGTAGTGAGGAAGTCCACAGGGGCAAGATAAACCCTAGCAGCAGTAAATTTTGCCATCGCTTGGCACTCATCTGGGCAATCCAGTAAGCAACAGGAAATCCCAACAGCAGACAGATTGCGGTGCTACCTCCAGCAAAAAAGATAGAGCGCCCCATCACTTGCAGGTTAATTGATTCAAATACCCTAAGATAGTTGTCAAAACCAGAAGGATTAACTATATCTCCTGGGCGGATATTTGGTACCAAACTCAGTTCAAAAATCACTAGCGTTGGCAACAATAGCAGTAATGTTAGCCAAACGCCAGCTGGAGCTAGCAGTGTCACAGGTTCTAACCACTGCCATTGGGGACGTCTTTTCTCTTTGGCAACTGCTGATGTTTCGACCATACTATCGCTGGTACTGGTATTGGTTAGAGAGGGAGGTGGGATTTTTGTAGACACTGTTTTATGGCATAGAGGGGGAGATGGGGAGAAATTATTCTTTGCGTCTAATTCCAATAAGAAACTATGATAGTCGGCAACTTCAACTTGGAACTTATAGCAAATGGCATTTTGGTGAGTTACTCCATTGATCGCTTTGAGGCTCCGAGGCAGGAGTTTACCTCATTGAGTTGAAAACCGCTATGGCTCTCAAAAGTCTCCCTCTCTTCCCATCTCCCCATCCTGATTAACTTCCTGTAAGTTTAGTCCAGTAGCGGTCATAAACTTCTTCAAATTCCCCCACAGGTGTAAGGCCTTCACAGTTTTCTAGGGTAGACTCTGGAGGAAATAGGCTCTGATTATCTTGAATTTCCGGAGGCAGGATCTTGAAGGCCTCTTTATTCGGCGTGGCAAAGCTCAATCGCTGGCAAATTTGAGCGGCAACATCTGGTTGCAACATAAAATTAATCCAAGCATAAGCTCCATCAGGATTAGGAGCTGTTTTTGGAATGACTAAGGTATCCATCCACAGAGAAGAACCACTTGCAGGCAAAGCATACTGCAAATCCGAGTTTTCTGGCATCAATTCAGTGGCATCAGCAGAATAACACATTGCTACTAGTAAATCTCCACTCAAAATCTGAGGTCGCCAAGCATCAGAAGTGAAGGAGGCAATTGCCGGTTTTAAATCTAAGAGTTTTTCATAGGCTTGTTCAATCTGCTGAGGCTCTTGGGAGTTGTATGAATACCCTAACATTTTCAAGGCTGCCCCCATGACTTCTCGGACATCATTGAGCAAAGTCATGCGTCTGGATAATTGCTGGCGATAATCCCAAAGATAGCTCCAATCGGCTGGTGCTTGTTTCAATTTTTTCCGATTGTAAATCAAGCCTGTTGTACCCCAGCTTAGTGGTACAGAATACCTATTTCCTGGGTCATAATCAGGATTTTGGAAGCGGTTAAACAACTGATTCATACCAGTAACACGTTTGGGGTCAAGTTTTGTCAACAGACCCAAATCTGCCATCTTCAGCACCATATAATCTGAAGGGTAAATGATGCTGTAACCGCCGCCTCCTTTAGCCTGAATTTGGGCAAGCATAGACTCATTAGAATCAAAAACATCAGCTATTGCCTTAATTCCTGTTTCTTGGGTAAAGCGCTTGAGTAAATCATCATCTGTGTAGCCAGACCAAGTATAGATGTATAATTCTTCTGCTGCACCTTGATCACTAGTTGTTGGTCTAACCTTAGCAAGGGTCCAGCCACATCCAGACAGCCCCAAAGTTGATACTGTTGTCGAGGCTGCTAATTGTAGAAACTGACGCCTTGTGGAGTGTCTTGAAAATTTTTGTAGATTAGTGGGAGGCACAGTTAATCCTCCCAAGCCATGCAATCTGTAGCAGCAAAGCGAGCATAAACAGGTGTTTCAGGAGCTGGCAATCTGTTAGTAGTATTGGGCAGTTTAACTCTGAGATGATCACCACTCAACAATTCCACCACATACTGAACATTAGCACCCAAATACATGATGTGCTTGAGACGGCCTTCAAAGCAATTAACTTTTGAGGTGGGAGGAGAAAGGCTCAGGCGAATTTTTTCTGGGCGGATACTGATGAGAATATCTCCAGAATTACTACTAGTTTCCAGGGGGAATTTAGGCTGTACAGCTATCTTCAGACCAGTTGTTGTCTGCAAGTGAAATGTAGAGGAGTTACCTGCTTCCATGCGCCCTTTAAGTACATTGGTTTCGCCAATAAAATCTGCTACAAAAGGTGTTCGGGGATATTCATAGATTTCCTTTGGGGTGCCAACTTGTTCAATTTTACCGCTGCGCATTACTGCAATACGGTCAGAAAGGCTTAAAGCTTCTTCTTGATCATGGGTAACCATGATAAAAGTCACTCCCAATTCTTGATGCAGATTCGATAGCTCTAGCTGCATTTCCTTGCGCAGTTTAAAATCGAGAGCCCCTAGGGGTTCATCTAACAACAGTACTGCGGGAAAATTAACCAATGCTCTTGCTAAAGCAACCCGTTGCTGTTGTCCCCCAGAAAGTTGGGCAGGAAAACGGTTAGCATAAGCCTCCATTTTTACTTGTTTGAGTGCTTGTTTCACCCGTTCTTCAACTTCAGATGCTGGTTTCTTTTTGAGTCGTAAACCAAACGCAATATTTTCAGCAACACTCAAATGATTGAAGAGGGCATAGCTTTGAAATACAGTATTTACTGGTCGTCGGTGGGGGGGAATGCGATTCATTGATTCCCCCCTAATCAGTACTTCTCCAGCTGAGGGCATTTCAAAACCTGCTACTAAACGCAGGGTTGTGGTCTTGCCACAGCCAGATGGACCGAGTATACTAAAGAACTCTCCTCGGCGAATGTTGAGGTCAACACCACGGACTGCTGTCTCGCCATTGAAAACTTTGAAAACCTTACGGAGTTCAACATCAAGTTCAGCAGTAGTATTAGTCTTGCCTTGGTTAATCAGGGAAGTTTGAGACATAGTCTTGTATCAAGGGTAGGTGCAACTGTTATTTGCCCCCAATGCGGAGTGTTGTCTGTCTAAGTCCATCCTGCGTTTATTGTATTGGATCATTCGAGGAAACCTTTTGGAGTTCAAGGAACGGATCAACTGCAAATAGCTAATATATACTCAGTAGCGAAGCCTAGCAATTGTCTATAAGAATTTAGCTCTCAACCAAGGCAAACTATGATTACCTCACCGCAAAACCTAGAGCCAAAGGTCTATCAAGGTCAGTTTGGTCAATTTACCATCACTAATAGTGACCGCAGTGGCGTTATTGTTTATCGTACTAGTTTATTATTAGCGGCATTGAGCTTTGCCCTCGCTAGTTGGTTGGTTTTATCCCAGGGCAGTACTCCTACCGTGCTCAAGGCACTGACTCCCCTCTATGCTGCCTTTTGCCTGGCACTAGGCATTAGCTTGGTTACTATTCATATTTATATGGCATCCCTGCACCGAGTATTGCAAGTTTTTTGGGGTATCGGTGCGTCCGCTGCCATTATACTGGCAGTATACAGCAGTGAACCCCTTGCTCTCTACATTTACAACCAACCGCTCTCTGTGTTGGGCATCGGCTTTACCTTTGCAGCCTTGACAGGGATTTATTTCAAGGAGGCTTTTTGTTTCAACCGCTTGGAAACTAAGTTTCTCTCCCCCCTAGTGCCGTTGCTACTGCTGGGGCATCTTGCTAGTATTTTGCCAATTTATTGGGAGCAACTGCTGCTGGGCATTTGGGCAGTTCTATTTATGGTGTTTGCTATACGTAAGCTAGTGCAGCCGATTCCCGATGATATTGGTGATAAGTCGGTTTTTGACCATCTCCAAGGCAAAGGTTAATCAACAGAAATTTTGTGTAGGATTGGGGATTAACACTCCCCCTCCTAGAAGTAGGGGGCTTTGCTTAAATTTTGGTAATCAGCCTCTAGCTGGTGCTACATAGAGCAATCGCTTCATGGCTTTCATCGTGACTAATCTTTTACCAAAAGAGTGGAGCGTCTTTTGAGCGCTAGCCTTTGGTAATCTGCCAGGATCTAGAGAGCTGATACCAAATCCGGTTAACAGAATATCACTATCTGGTGAAAAAGTAGTCACCGAGTCTCCGAGCCTCCGAGTCAGGAGGGGAAAGGATTTCAGTATTTGGTCATACTTTTCATGAAACGATACTTTATAAACTGAATTTGGTATAATTATTACTCAAGCAACTTTTAGCTAGGAGTACACTTGTTAGGGGTTAGTGCCGATTTCTAGAAACCTGCAATGTTTTTTGTAAATGCCCTCTGACAAGTTTCTGTAATACCATCACACTGCGAGCATCATTGACAGGTTTATACATCAACTCTTTAAAAGCAGGATATTCTTGAGGGCTGTAGATATTTTTGTTGATGATTAGGTGGCGTTTGACCACAATATAAACGCCATCTGTCTTATAGCTGCTTGTGTATTCTCCGGCATCGTTTGAGAAATCTATGTTCCCAGGAATATGACTTACCTTGTAATCCTGTGGTAGCTTGATTTTATATTGCCAATTCATCTCCATAGCGCCCACAAATACGGGATACAAGCGTTTGCCGGATGTAATGTATTTACGCAATTGACGCAGATGGATAAAGTCGATACCGAGGGGTGTACTAAAGTAAGTTTGTTTGCCCATATTGATCGCAAGCGGACTAGTCCACTTACCTTGAAGGGTCATGGGTTGATCGAGATTATTCACATCACTAACAACCAGATTACCATAACCCCCTTCCGGAGTTTGGGCTAGCCAATTATCTGCAATCTGATCTGGGGTGGTGAAACCAGAAAAAATTTGTCTAATAGTTGCGTTAATTGTACCAATGAATGTCAGTTCACTTTCACCTTCAACTGTACCGTCGCCAAGAAGGGTTACTGTACTGGAAAGGGAATAATGGTTCTGATTAGGAATAGTGTTCGGGATGTGAGCAGTGCGACTTTCCTCAGCGGCAATCACCACCAATTGTTCTTCTAAATCCTGATCCAACATACCAAAGGAGGCATATTCAGAAGTCGGGTTGGCAAAAATATTGTACTCAGGTAAATAAATTATGGCATGGTTAAACTGAGCTGGTGTCCACAGTGGCAACTTCCGTGTCATTCCTCCCCAATGAACTAATACTGGATAAGAATCCATTCCTTTTGCTTTCAACAAAGCCCGCATCAAAACTACATAATCTTTGCAATCCCCATAGCCATTATTCAAGATTTCTGTAGATGTGTGGGGTACATAACCAGCATTTTGGTTCAGGTAAACGGCGACATAATTAATATTTTGGGCAATCCAGTTATATATGGTTCGCGCTGCCTCACGCCCTTGCTTATTGCCAGTAATTTTATTGGCTAGTTCTTTGATTTCTGAGGTTACTTCCACCTTGCTATGCTCTTGTTGCCAGTAGAGTTTACCAACTTCCTCCCAGCTCGATAGGCTCGAAGCGACAAAAACTGGACTGACATCGATGAGAGACACCATTGCTGCCTCAGGTTTACGGGCTGGCTGGTTTTCAATAACTGCGGTGATTATTCGCTGCCTGTTTCTGGTTTGAGCGGTAACTGCATAATCACCCCGATGTTTCCAGTTAAGCTCAAGTGAGTCCGGTATAATGATCTTCACTGTTCTCTTAACAGTTTGGGCATAAAACGAAGGGCTATCGACAATATTGAAGCCGAGTAGAGGCGGCGTTTTCTGGATGAGTTTCCATTTGACAAAAATTTCGCTGCCAATCTGTAGTTGTGGAAATACTACTGTGGTTGTCAAACTACTGCTGAATCCTGGCGCATTCTGTGACTCTGGCGTCGGACGGGTGAAAATATTGTCTTTGCTAACTTCGATTTTCTTGCCATCGGGCTGGATAACGTAAGCCTCGATCAATTCCAGGGACTGGGATTCAGGATAATAGGTTTTGGCTACACGTTGTCCTTGATTGACGCCGAGGGGAGTTAACAAAGTAAACCTTTGCGTCATCATTTCTGAGTAAGTGTAATCGGAGTTGAGTGTATAGCTGCTCTCGTAGTTATCAACCCTAATATTTTCAATAACTGATTGAGTTTTTGCTGTATTTGGAGATTCTTCGGAACTAGCAAGTGCAGTTTGAACAGATACAGTGTTAATAACTGGTTGGGTCTTTAGAGTTGTAGTAAGATAGTGATTGGTCTGTGCAATACTGGGTAGTGCTATACAAACCCATAGAGATGCGATTAATAGTTGAAGTGGTTGCTTTTTCATCGCCCTGACTACTATTTCAGATTCAGAGTGCTGTAGAAAATTTGGTATTTAATACTTATAAGTAGTCCCCCTTGTTCAGAGATATAATTTCCCTAATTAAGGGGGGATTCCTCTAGTGTGAACTGCTCACACTTGTTGTAATCAATTGACCAGAAACCGGACAATGCGTCAGTTTTGACACATTAGACTCAGGTACTCAAGAATGAGCTAGTGTCTTTAGTTTTTCGCGACGGATGTTAGCGTGGATCTGGAATTCTATGGAAACCAGGAGAGTGCTAGTGTAAGAGATCCCAGTTTTTCAAAAAAGATGCTCAATCATAACAGCTTAGCGAAATCTGGGAAACTAGTGATAAGCTTCTCTCTAAGATTAATTTGACGGAGAGATATATCAGGGAAAGAGATGTCAGGGGGCTCATTGAGGGGCGTCTGAACACAGGTTCCATTTTCGCATTTAATGGATACACCAAAAGGACCTGTAGAGAGCGGGACGCAGCTATTATCATTGCATAACTGCCCGCTATCAGTACTCACTGAGACGGAACCATTAGTACTTACTGATAGGCTAACATGAGAACTCAGTCCTCCCATGATTAGTTCACTCTCTTCATTGGTAAGCAACTGGCACAAGTTAGAGTCATCTTTCAAAGAGTTTTCCCAGTTGAGGTTAGGGTTTGCAAAGGGTAGGTATCTGTGGGCATTCATTTTATAATTCTCCATTTTTATCTATTTAGCTTCTTGCAAAAGCTAATCTTTGCAATGTAACTACACCTGAGTTTGACGCCAGCTAAAAGCTTGATTTTGTAGTAGCCTGAGAACCTTATTTCTTATTCCGTTGGACAGTCTCAAATAGCTCCTTATTTCGAACTCAGGTTGTTACCATTTTTCTTACGTCGAATTCAGATATTTATGCAAGAGCTCTATGAATTACTTGGGGAGATTAATCGTAGTTTGTCCTACAATCCCCTACCTCAACTCTCGTAGGTAGGGGTGATTGAAGATAGTGATCGGTATTTCCACGTTGTTAATTGTTCATTGGGAGAGTATTCCACAGCTGCTGAATATCAAGCCCATGAACCATGAGCCATGAACTATGAACAATTACTGCACCTTTCGTGGATAAAGTTTCATCAATTCTTGAACTTGCTCAGCGTGATAAGAACTTCGTGTCAGGGGAGAAGAGACTACTTGCAAAAAACCCAAGGATTCACCTAGCTCTCTCCAAGCATCAAATTGAGCAGGTGAGACAAAATTATTAACCTTTAAGTGCTTTGGAGTCGGTTGGAGATATTGCCCAATGGTAAGAATATCACAGTCTACACCTCGCAAATCCCGCATGACTTGCTGAATTTCAGTCTCCGTTTCTCCTAATCCCACCATTAATCCAGATTTAGTGTATACCCAGGGAGTTAATTCACGTGTACGTTTAAGCAATTGGAGGGTACGCTGATAGTTTCCTTGAGGTCGCACACTCCGATACAATCGAGGTATAGTTTCAGTGTTGTGGTTAAGTACCTCTGGTTGGGCTGCCAAAATGATTGCTAGAGCTTCCCAATTGCCGCACAAGTCTGGGATAAGTACCTCAATTGTTGTCTGAGGTGAGAAAAGGCGAATTTCTTCTATACAGCGCACAAATTGAGAAGCACCACCATCAGGTAAATCATCACGGTTGACTGAGGTAATGACTACATGCTTTAAGCCCATACGCTTTACTGCTTTTGCCAAGCGCGTTGGTTCTGTAGGATCAAGAGCCTGTGGTTTTTTTTCAAAGTCAATATCGCAATAGGGACAGGCACGGGTGCAAGCTGGCCCCATAATTAGAAAAGTTGCGGTTCCAGCATGAAAGCATTCCCCAATATTGGGGCAAGAGGCTTCCTCACAGACAGTATTGAGTGCCAAATCTCGTAGGATTTCTTTAACGTTGCCTACACGCTCCCACTGAGGCGCTTTGACTCGCAACCATTCTGGCTTAACTACCACGGTTTGGGCTGGCTCCATTTGATGTTATACAGTTTTGATCCTAGCAATTAGGATGGAGAGAGTGAGGGAGGGGGAGATGGGGACTTTGAAGAGCTCTTAACAGATAAGGGAAAATCTCTCTCCACCTCTAGGAGCTTCTAGGAATCTCCGGCGCACACAAAAATATTTTCCAGCTAGTCTAGTTCTTCAAATAGTAGATCCTCTAATAAAGGTCGCAATTTTTGAAATTCTTCGGGAGAAAGCAACTCAATTTGCCCCTGTTTGTTCCTTTGGGCAAAAAATAGCAGTGGATCTAAGGGAGTATAAATACCATACTCCTGTTGCTCATGATAGAAGCTAGCAAGTAGCTGAAACTCTTCTGAGTCTGCTTCGCTATCTTCAATTTCAACAGTGAGAATTTCTTCCTCGTCAAGCTCTGGTAGTTGCCCAGCAACGGTGAGAGTAAAAGCACTGCGATTGAGGGTAAGATCCTGTTCTGCTAAAACGGCTTTAGCATCAGAGAAAATCTCATCAATCTCAGTCTCGTCTTCGATGAGAGTGGCTTGTGCCAATTCCTCGTCATCACCATCATCGTCCCAGGCGACAATGGCTATTGGTGAGTCTACAGGTAGAAGCAAGAGATATTGAGAGCCATCAACTTCTAAGTCTTTTTCAAGATAACAATTTATTGAGCGCCCAAACTCATCTGTCAGCGTAGTAATGCTAACGTCATCGGCTTGCCAAGGTTCTTGAGGAAATTGAGATGAGGACATGCACTGCTGCTACTATCAATACTCAACTTGAAGTGGAGGGATAATCCAGTGACATACTACTCCCGACGCTAATCCGAGCGGGTTAGCGCGGGCTTCTTACCAACACCAGCTAATGCTTCGGTTACTCGGTAAGCTTTATTGACGAGACACCGATTCCCCACCGCCGTAGGAACAATACATAAATAATTTGTTCTACCTATGTACTGTTGGAATTTTACCCACCCACAGATTGTTCGATTTTGAACACTTATTGGATGGAACCCCATACTCCAAGTTGTTTAGGTTCAGTTATCATTGACACTCCCCGCCCTGAAGGAGCGGTGATTCTTGGCTCTGCGACATACCTTAAAACTATCTATCCTTGCGGCAATACTTAAACCGAATCCCCGTACAGAAACGCACCAAGAATTAAGCCTAATTTAGATAGTCCCAGTGGGTTTATCTCCCCAAGCGTTAGGAATTTGTTGGGAGTTGCCACATCAAAGTGTTCCTCCCTACTTCCCAGTTTCCACATGCCCTGCGGTACTGTATGTATTGACTCTTTACTTTACTGGTGGCGCTAATTGATAGTTAGCTGGGTATAAGAAGTGGATCTTCCCTTCCCACTTAGCATTACTACTTTCTGATCACTAAGAGTACGGTATCCGTATATTTATCTCTAGTCAGCGGTTTTTCAGCCTGTGCCAGTTACTAACAATATCATGAGAGTACCTAAATTTCAAGCTTGTACTCACGGATACGCGCGCAAGCAAGGCGCTGAGGTGCGAACCATCCGGAGGTGAGACCCACTTGTCGGTTTCCGGCAAGTGGAAAGCTCGCCTCGAAGGTTCCCGGCAGGTGGAAAGCTCGCCTCATAGGTTTCCTCCGGTAGGTCAAGCGCACCTCGCTACATCCCCTACCTGGAAGGAAGGGGCTTTGCTCGAAACTTGGGTCAGGAATTCATAACATAAAAACCGAAAAAAAATTAAAGATTAAATTAAACTTTGTCTATGGCTATAGATCACAAACTGCGCTATTAAAAAATACTTTCAAGGTGAGAACCTCTGTGTTTGATGCGGGGGATAAAACTGACTTTTTCAACCTTTGTAGAGAGGGAAAAGAGCAATGGTTGCAAGTGTAGCATTCACAATCAAAAACTTGAGATGAAATTATCTTTAGGGGTGTTGGAAAAAAGTTTAATATTTCTATTATTGCAGCTTATAGCTACAGTACCAGTCCTAGCTCAGCAGATTACACCAGCTCAGGACGGCACTGGAACGAGTGTTACGACTATTGGCAACCAGTTACAAATCTCAGGGGGTACTCTCTCCAGTGATGGCTCTAATTTATTTCATAGTCTGGAGGATTTTGGACTAGATGCGGGGCAGATTGCCAATTTTATCTCCAATCCAGAGATCTACAATATTTTCAGTCGCGTTGTCGGTGGTAATCCTTCCCTGATTGATGGCTTAATTCAGGTAACTGGTGGCAACTCCAACTTATTTTTAATTAATCCAGCTGGTATTGTTTTTGGAACTAATGCTCAATTAAATTTACCTGCCTCGTTTACTGCTACTACTGCTACTGGTATTGGTTTTGATGGTGATAATTGGTTTAATGTCTTTGGTGATAACCACTATCAAGATTTAATTGGTTCTCCTCAAAGCTTGGTTTTTGATTTAGCAGAGCCTGGTAGTATTATCAATGCTGGTAATTTGGCTGTTTCCCAGGGTCAAAATTTAGCTTTGCTTGGCGGTAGCGTTATTAATACAGGGCAACTGAGAGCAGCAGGAGGTAAGATTGCGATCGCAGCTGTACCAGGGGAAAATTTAGTACGAATTTCTCAACCTGGACAGCTTTTGAGTTTGGAAATTGAACCGAGGGTGGTAGATGGGCAAATGTTACCGATTACTGCTCTAGATTTGCCGAGTTTACTCACTGGTAGTGCTGAGAGTTTAGTAACAAGGTTAAGTGTTTCTCCAGAAACAGGAGTACAACTAAACAACTTTGCTATACAAGTTCCAACACAGACGCAAACGGCGATTATTTCTGGTACTATCGATACCTCGAATTTTAGTAGCGATTTGATTTCAAGATTGCCGCAGACGGGAGGTATGGTGCATGTTCTTGGCAAGAAGGTGAGGCTATTGGATGCTCACATTAATGCTGCTGGTATTGATGGTGGCGGTACAGTATTGATTGGTAGTCAAGCGGTAGAAAGTGTGCCCTATGCTTTACAAACTTATATCAGCAGCGACTCACTAATTAATGCTGACGCTGCCTTAAATGGTGATGGCGGTAGGGTGATAGTTAAAGCAGAGGAGACTACTGAATTTTACGGTAATATTGTGGCTCGTGGCGGAGTTTTTAGTCAAAGTCGGTTCCTATCTTCTGAGCCATTAACGGCAATAGATGGAGGTGGTAATGGCGGTTTTGTAGAGTTAGCCAGTGACAAAAATTTAATTTTTAGAGGGACAGTATTGCCTAGTGCGATTAATGGTAGGGCTGGCACTGTCAAACTATTTTCACAAGAGATTACGATTGCTGACCGTAGCCAGACAGATTCGGTGGAAGTTATTGCCGATAATTTTATTCTGAGTGGAGATACTGATGAGATGTTTACCATTTCAGAGAGTACGCTTGAAGAATTACCAGCCAATACTAATCTTCTCTTAGAGGCAACTGGAAAAATTGCGATTGCTGATTTAAATGACCAGGTATTGAGTTTTGCTAGTGGTTCTGAGGGAACTATTGAGTTGAGAGCAGACTCTGATGGAGATGGGTTTGGTTCTTTCTCAATGAATCCAAAGGACAGGATTAATGCTAATCAAAGAGATGTCAAAATTTCTGGAGCTAGTATTACAATTGGAATCCTTGATACCAGTGCTAGTTTTACCTCGGCAGATGCTGGTGCTATCAGTTTGAATGCTAGTAATGGCAGTATTAGCGCTAGTAATTTGTACGCTAACAGTTTTAATTGGGCTGGTAATATTGGTAACGCCGGAGCAGTAACTCTTAATGCTGACAACAATATTACTGTGGCTGGTTTAATTAGTGCTGATTCGGTTACTAACTTCGGCGATGCTGGCAGGGGCGGTGATATTAGTCTTAATGCTGAGAATGGTAAGATTAGCGTTTCCCAAATAACCACAACTAGCAGTAACCAAGCAGCAGGCAATATCAGTTTTACTGGTAAGGTGGCGCTTACTCAACCCAATACAGTGCTGACAACTACAGGGGGTACTGCTGATGGCGATATTACTTTTAACGATACTCTTAACGGGACGAATGCTAGCTCTGTTTCCCTAACCCTAAATTCTGGTAGTGGCACTATTACATTTAATGGTATTGGCGATATCTCCCCACTGGATAACTTGCTGATTAATAGCACAGGTGATGTGCAATTGGCAGGTGAACATAACTTTCGTCAAAACTACAGCTTCGACAACCCAGTTAGTCTGATTGGTGATGCCACGATTAACTCGCCCAATAGACTCATGTTTAATAACTCTGTAGAGTTCAAAACTCATCAACTGACTTTAACAGCAGACGAGATTGATCTTTCTGCGGCAATATCTGGGCAGGGTAATCTTAGCTTAGAACCCTTTACTGCCCAGAGAGGAATTACTATCGGTGGAAATGATAATGATTATCCCGACACTCTAAATCTAACTGGGGCAGAAATTGACCTATTAAACAATGGCATTAACTCGATCACCATTGGACGAGTTGACGGCAGTGGTGCAATTACTATCGCTAGTGATATAACTTTCTATGATCCAGTAATCTTGCGATCGCCTCTGGGTTCTGGTTCGATTAATACTGTCGGTACTACTATTACTGGCGCTTCCAACACCAAAATTACCTTCTTAGCTAATCTCGACATTAACACTGGCGAGATTATCAATCCAGGTAAGGAAATTAATTTCACTAGCCATAACGGCAATATTGATACTAGTGCCGGCACTGTTGATACCAGCTCCAGTAACAATGGTGGCAAGATCAATCTCACAGCCGGTGGCAATATTATCACAGGGGATATCTATTCAAATTCTAGTGGCAGTGGCAGTGGAGGGCAAATTACCTTAAATGCCGATAGTGGCACAATTAATACTACTAAAGGCACTCTCAACTCTGGTTCCTATGCAGGTAATGGAGGAGATATCGATCTTGCCGCTAGCAATGAGCTTACCACTAATAACCTTGACTCTAGTTCTGTATTTGGCAATGGAGGTGATATCACTCTCAGGAGTAATAATTCAGCAATTTCTACTGGCAACCTCAACTCATCGGGAGGTATTGATGGTGGAGATATCCGAGTTGCCGATAGTAGTCAATTCAGTAGTGGAGTAATTAACTCCAGTGGTGATTCTCAAAGAGGTGGTGCAATTAAATTAGAGGACGCTAGTGAGATCGAATTTAGTTGGCTAAATGCCGAAGGAGGAACCACTGGCGGCAATATTGAGATTACTAGCCAAAACTTAATCCGCGCTACCACAACCTTCATGGCTGCTAACGGTATCGATGCTAGCATTTCGTCGGCAGGGGGTAGTAGTGGAGGTGCAATCACTATCGAGTATGGGGGTAATATCTTAGAGCCTTTTATAGTGGGAAACTATACTGCTAACGGTACAAAAGGTGCAATTACCAGTGGTGAATTCACGATTGAGCCTTTTGAATCTTTAATCTCTACTCGCGAGGGCAATATTAGTATTACCAACCTTAGACAAAGACAATTGCCTGCTACAGCTGTGGACATATCCCCTGTATCTGTTGAGGTATCTCCAGAGCTATTGCCAGAGCCATCCCCTGTATCTGTTGAGATATCTCCACAGCTATTGCCAGAGACATCCCCTTCATCTATGGAGATATCTCCAGAACCATTTTTAAAAACATCACCTTCTTCTGTGGAGGTATCTCCACAGCCATCTTCTCCATCACCTCCTAACCCTATCAACATCACTCAGAAGCTTTACTCTCCAGTATCACCATCATCAACTGGAAATGAAAACTTAGAGGTGATTGAGAGTACCGACGAATCCTTCAGCCGAGATTTTCAAAAACATTTGGGACTTAGTAATACAACTGGCACTAGCCTCAAACAAGCTCGCCAGATCCTACGCCGAGTAGAAAGCTTCACTGGCATCAAACCGGCGATTGTCTATGCCTTATTTGTTCCCGAAACAATTACCCCAACGCCATCGCACCCTCTTCAGGATATTTCAGACATGCATCTCCAGCCAGAGGCACAATGGTTTGGAGATTCCCAAATCTCGCAATTGCGTTCCCTAATTCCTCAACAGAGCGATCGCTTAGAACTTATTTTAGTAACTCCACAGGGAAAACCAATTCGCCAATCACTAACAATTAACAGAGCTGAAATTCTCTCGATAGCGCAACAGTTTCGCCAAACTGTTAGCAACATCAGAGATAATCAAGCCTATCTAGCCCCTGCCCAACAGATGTATCAATGGCTAGTGGCTCCTTTGGAAGCACAGTTGCAGCAGCTAGGGATCGAAAACCTCGCTTATATTATGGATGCTGGGTTACGTAGTATCCCCTTAGGAGCCATGCACGATGGCAAGCAGTTTATTATCGAAAAATATAGTGTGGGCTTGATGCCCAGCCTCAATCTTACTGCTACTGGCTACAGCAATATCCGCAACTCGCAGCTACTGGCAATGGGTGCTAGTCGTTTTAGCAATAATCTTTCCTTACCAGCAGTGCCAGTAGAGTTAGCAAATATTACTAAAATCTGGCCTGGTAAATCCTTCCTCAATCAAGATTTCACTCTTAAAAACCTCAAATCACAGCGCCAACAAACCCCTTTTGGCATTATCCATCTGGCAACCCACGCTGAATTCCAAGCAGGAGAACCTACAGACTCTTATATTCAGCTAGCTGACAGTAAGTTACATCCAGCTCAGCTCAAGTCTGTGGGTTGGGGTGAGCCACCAGTAGAATTATTAGTACTTTCTGCCTGTCGCACTGCTGTGGGGGATCCACAAGCAGAATTGGGTTTTGCAGGAATGGCAGTGCAAGCGGGAGTTAAATCAGTTTTAGCTAGTCTGTGGTACGTTAGCGACGAAGGAACCCTAGGGCTAATGAGTGAGTTTTATCAGCAATTGCAGCAAGCTCCGACTAAAACTGAGGCTCTGCGACAAACTCAGTTAGCAATGCTTAAGGGTAAGGTACGCATTGAAGCTGAAGAATTAATTACTAGTGAGAGACTCTTTCCCTTAGCAGCAAATTTATCGGAGTTCAATAATCGGGATTTTTCCCATCCTTACTATTGGTCTGCTTTTACGATTGTGGGTAATCCCTGGTGATTTGAAGAAGGCAGTCCCGATGAAAATTTTTTTTCATCATCAAGCATTAAAGAGGGTTATTTTCCCTTCATTTAAAAGTTGCTTTGGAAGTATAGCGCTACGCGCAAGGCTCCAGGGCAGAAGGCTCCAAGGCAGAAGGGGTGAATTTGACAAAGTTCTAGCGATTTAGCTTGTCCTAACCTTAATACGTACTGCTATAAAACTGCAACAATTGCTCTTCATAAAGAATAGCAGTTCATTTTCAGTGAGTGGTGAATACAGCCAGTCCCAAAGAGCAGAAAGAGAAGTCTTAAATATATTCGACGGCAGGAATCCGATAAAAATTACTCAAGGTTACTCACGAGACCATAGACCAGACTTGAAGCAATTCATGATGGACTTAATCGTAAGTGGAGATGGAGATGTGCCCTTACTGATGAGAGTGGGTTCAGGAAACGAAACTGATAAAGTCGTATTTGGTAAAATACTAGCTCAATTTGAATGCCCAGAATTATGACTGACGCGGAGATACAGAGACGCGGGGAAGTTGTCATCCCAACCAACCTAGGTTGTGTTACGAAACCAACCTAGGTTGTGTTACAAAATAATTCTAAGATAGCTAATATTCAATTACAGGCAAAACGCCATAAACAAATTGGGTGTAAATGAGTTGGTTGTGGAAAAAATTACAAACCAACTTCAATAAAATCTACTTTTCCGATACCAAGTGTTTTGCTGAAATATGCATTTGGTAAGACTTCTAAAAAACTTTGTGCTCAAGTTGAGAAATGAACAGAAAAACATTCTATGAATCGATTCGCCCCTCCTCTTTGTTCGATAATCACCTTAAAGAGTCTCAGGTTCAGGGTATAAATGTTATCTTAGAGTTTTGGGAAAATCCGCCTGTTCAACCTACTGGCGAATTCAAAACGGATTGGGATATTCGCAGTGTTGGATGGCTAGCTTATATACTGGCGACTACTTACCACGAAACTGCCCGGACAATGCAGCCTATTAAAGAATATGGAAGCAATGATTACTTTCATAACAAATATGGTCCAGAAACGAGGGAAGGAAAAGAGCTAGGTAATACCCAACTAGGAGACGGAGCAAAATTTTGTGGTAGAGGATATGTCCAGTTAACTGGACGTAAAAACTATACCAAAATGACACCCGTGGTTAAACACTTTTATCCTGATGCTCCTGATTTCACTCAACACCCAGAGGCAGTCGAAGAGCCTAAGTACGCGGTGGTGATCATGTTTTACGGGATGTTTGTTGGCTCTTTTACTGGTAAAGCCCTAAAAAAGTACATTGGTGACCCTAGCAAGGGGCAAGAGGTGAACTTTGTTGAGGCTAGATGGGTAATCAATGGTGACGAGCAAAAGAACGGTAAGTTAATTGCTGGTTATGCCGATACGTTCAATGAAGCATTAATAAAAGCTCACTGCACTTGTTGATGAAGTCCAGACGATTCTTCAGCCTCTTTAGGCGCGAAAAAACCTCAAAGTCCCGTTAATGGCGTGATGCTGTTAAACTAAGCCGGAAATTTATTTATTGTGTTTAGTATAACAGCATTACGCCAATTTAAATTTCAAATATTTCTTCTGCTCTCGCTTCTTTCAGTGCTAATCTAATGCTAAATTGACCTTCACTAGCATAGAATCGTAGGTTGAACTATTCCTAGGGATTTTAAGAGAAAGATTGATTTCTAATACTTCTTCTTCCATAGACCTTCCTTTTCTATAACCGCATCTTTCCATATAAAGTTTAAATTGTGCCCAATTATTAATTTTTTTTCCTGTGATTCTTTCAGAATATTTAAACAAGGTTCTGGACAAATCAGCTCTGAGCTGTCTCCTCTTAAGTTTAGCTTCAATTTCTTCGACACTAAAACCAAAAAGCAGTAAACAAAGCCAACAGATTTGGTGAACAGAAAGCTCTCGAGCTTCAAGTTTATCTCTAATTTTTCCATCCTCAAAATCTTGCTCAGCTTTAACTTTGGCTAAATCTTTCAGCAGCCTATCTAGGTGCCACTCAGAATTTACTTGAAGACATTCATGACAACTGATTTTGTAGCTTAAGGCTGGGCATTTTTTTTCGGATGTGGCCATTATATTAAGATTTTTAGGCACAGATTTTCATTTTCTAAAATACAATATTTTTATACTTTTGTCAAAACTTGTTTGTGAACTACCTAACTACAAATTCACTGACTTGTCCTACTTTTCGATATCCAGCACAGAAAGAGATGATGGTTAAGTCAGCGCCAACAACCTACCATAAGTAATTTATTGATATAGCGCTACGCGCAAGGCAGAAGGCAGAAGGCAGAAGGCAGAATTTGACAAAGTTTTAGCGATTTAGTATCTCCTAACCTTAATACGTACTGCTATACTACAGCTTGAAATACGAAAGTGAGATCAAAATAAATCTCCTTCCTTTCCAGTTGACAGCTATGATAAGCAAAATCAATTACTACTAGCCATCCGTTTAAAATTTTCAATCAATCAAAATTATTTTAACTTTACATTAGGGCGATTGTTGAGAATATTCTCATTTACTGTGAGAATTGACCTATTTAGTTGACAATGAGAAAATCTATATAGATATATGATGGGTTTTTTGTGTGTAAAAAAACACTGTCATACTCTCAAAACACTGATTTACCGTTTAATTTAGGTGAATTACACTGAACACTAGCTGAATTTTCACTACCTTCGAGAGACGAGTTTTTTGTTAAGCAGTGTAAAGAGCAAATTTAGTCTCTTGACAAGTAGTGTTTTTTATGAAACACGGTAATTTGCCAGTTTTTACTTATTGACGTGTGGTTCTCATTTTGAGAACATTGTAGATATTAGATTAGTAGATCATTAAAGTTACTAGCTATGAATGCAGTTATTTTCCTGTGCAGTAGATGCATATCATTAGTCGCAAAGCACTTAAAGACTTCTCGCGAAAGCATCCTCAATCTGAAACTTCTCTTGATTCTTGGTATCGAGTAGCAAAAGAGGCGCAGTGGAGTAATTTAGCCGAGGTTAAGAAAACATACCCTTCAGCTGATTTGGTAGGTAAATATGTTGTTTTTAATATCAAAGGCAATGATTACAGGTTGATTGTCAGTATCAATTTTCGCAGTAAAACAATTTTCATCAAAAATATTTTGACTCATTCAGATTACGATAAAGGTAAATGGAAAACTTGAATTCTGTATTAGACAAAAAGATATACGGTAAGTTGCTTGCGGATATTCAACCACAAGTAATCCACACAGAAGAAGAAAATGAGTTTTTTTTGTCTGTGATCGAGAATCTCATGGATTTAGGTGAGAAGATTTCCCCAGAAGAGGAACACTTATTAGATTTATTGGTATCGCTGGTAGAAAATTTTGAAAACCAGTACTACCAACTTAAATCGGCAACACCTCATGAAATTTTGGGTGAATTGATGAAAGGAAGAAATCTCAAGCAGAAAGATCTCATAGGTATTTTTAAATCCAAAGGAATTGCCTCAGAGGTCATAAATGGCAAAAGAAGTATTAGTAAAACTCAAGCTAAGGAACTAGGAAAATTTTTTAATGTTTCGCCAGCAGTGTTTCTTTAAGACAATCTGGCTGTTCCATCTATTAAAAAGCCAGATTTTACCTTTGAATTGACAACGGTATAAACTGACTTCATCCAATCTTATCTTTTATGTAGGTAGTTCAAATCAGGTCATAAAACAGCTTCATAAAGCGCTCAGTATCTACCTCTAGACAGGCATCTACATTAGGGGGAAAGGTAGATTCATCCCTGCGATCGCGTAAATCAGCCAACGACATGCCCGAGGTAAACCGACCTTCTGTTTCCACTACCATATAGACTGATTCTGTTGAGACTAAACTTGGATCAATCGCCACCCCTACAGCTAATGGATCATGCAGATAACAGCCATGGAAGCCTTCGTTATCTCGATAAAAAGCCATATAAATCCCTGTGCAGTCGGCAATAAATTGAGACACTAGCGATCGCTGTTTCTGAGCGTAATTTTCCACATCCTTCCGGGGAAGCGGTGCTTTCATCGCTACATCCAGTCCCACTAGTGTCAGGGGAATACCCGACTCCATCACTACTTGTGCAGCATCAGGATCGACAAAGAAATTGAACTCAGCAGCAGCGGAAATATTGCCTGGAACCTTAACCGCCCCGCCCATAATCACAATGCGACCTACTTTTTGTAAAGTGTTGCGATCGCGCTGTAATGCGGTTGCGATATTAGTTAAAGGGCCCAGTGCTACAATCGCCAGTTCACTGCCATACTCCTGAGCTGCTTTCAACAAGACATCAACGGCATCTTCTGAAGACGGTTCCAGGGTGAGTTGAGGGTAGCGAGGACTACCATCAGCATTTTTAAATTGATGTAGTTCTCCCAATCCATCAGAGCCATGAATTCCCGCCGCATTAAAGGGAGGACGCACCAACGGTTTCTCGCACCCCTTTGCCACTAGAGGAGTCTGCTTTGGTTGAACAATTTCAATTACCCGCAACACATTATTGGCAGCTTGATTAACATTAATATTACCCGCCAAAACAGTCACAGCCTTTAAATCTAGCTGCTGGCAATTAAGTGCCATGACAATAGCTAAGGCATCATCAACACCGCCATCGGTGTCAATAATTACGGGACGTGTTTGGGAATTAGACATCTATTTTTATCCTCATCTTTTTCAATGCATCCCTCTTCTAAACTAGTAACCTAAGCTTTTGTGCATTTAAAGCTTAAATTATCTAGTTACATGAGAGTCTATCCTTCCATCTCCCCCTCTCCTCCTCTCCACATTTTCCCATCTCTTAAATTGCCAACGACGCTAGTTCATCCATGGAAACCATGCCGTCGCCATCAGCGTCTAGTACCTCAAACATCATGCTGACTAAGCCTTTGTGGGTGCGTCCTGTCCGTTCCACCAAGGCAGTCTGTAGTTCCGTAGGAGAAATATGTCCATCCTGGTTTTTATCAAGAAAAGCAAAAGTTTTTTTAACTGACTCTCTCAGCTCTTCTCTAGAGATTTGCCCATCCTTGTTGCTATCCCATTCTTCATAATTAACTACAACTCTCCAGGCATCCTTCATACAGCTTTCCATAATCAAATTTTTGGCAGGTAGACATTGCTCTAAAGGAGGTGAACCACCGTTGGCATTGACATAATCTAGCAATGATTTAATCTCATTCATTCCTGTCAGCAAAAACTGATATATACCGACAGTGTAAAGCTTCTGAGAATCGAATGGAGCATTGTTAATGCTGATAATTTTCAGACTGGGATAGTCTTCAATCACCACAGCTAAATCAGCATGTAAAAAATTAGGTGCTTCTTGTTCTGGAGTACCACGAGTTTCGGTAATTGCCTCTTGTAAGATATATCCAGGCACCTGAATCACAGCAATTTCAGTGTTAAACGGTAGTTCTTCTAGCAAATCTCCATAGGTGAACGATGTTCCTTTTTCATAGTCTTGTTTCCCTCGAACGCATCCTCCCTGCAGCATGACTAAATCAACATTTTTCAAGCTTTTATTGATGTAATAACATAGGGTTGAGGCAACTTTTTCTGGTTTAAATCGTGTTCGTTTAGAGGACATAGATTCTTTCACCTCAAAAATTTCTACCTCCATCAGTGAGCCTAAAAACTTTTGAGCGATTTCCACAAACATCTGAGCATTAGGATCAGCATTAAAATGGCTAGCTGGCAACAGATGAACAGCACTATGCCACTGCTCATTGGCATCCCACCAGATATCAACAACGACGACATTGGTGGCATCAATGCCAGCCTTAACAATCAAGCTGCGCTCAATTTCCTCAATATAAATTTCATGCTCATGCCCCCCAAGAATCACAGGCACCTTACCACTGAGTTGATTGTCTTGCTCAATTTGCTTGACTAGTTCTCTGTCTTCGGCAATCGTTTGATGAGTCAGCGGAATTAGCATCGTTACCTGATCACAACAGTTAGACCAGGTTTCCTTGAGAGCCTCAAAAATAGGCTGAATTTCTAAGTCTGTTCCTGGTCTAAAAATATTGGTATTATTAGTGCAAAATCCAGCCAAGGCAATTCGATGAGAGCCAACCTCAATAATGTCATATTTTGGCAGTGGTTGACCACTAACATCGACAATCGGCAAGTTCAAGATATTGCTATTCAAACATTTACCTTCGTAGGTTTTGAAGCGCTCACATAGGACATCCAGACTCACATCAAACTCGTGATTGCCAAAACAAATGTAGTCAATATTCACTACATTAAGTACATCCAACATAGTTTTACCACCGTCTAAGGAAGTAATCAAGCAAGGTGAAAGAAAATCACCGCTGAGAGAGGCAATGACAATGGCATCTTCTGCTGTCTGCTTTAAGGATTGAATTACTGTTTCTACATAGGGATAATTCTCGATTTCATAAACATCATTAATCGATATAATTCTTAGATAGGTTCCTACTGCTGTTCTAGGTCTTGGTAGAAAAAGGCATGGATTTTTCATCATTGTCATAATGGTTTAATGACTAAACCTTGGCAAAATTTTTAAAGAGAGAGGGGGGAGGAAATTATACCAATTTTCTATATCCTTTGAAGGTATCGAAAGATGGAGTATTTTATAGCAATTTTCACGGTTGATAAAGTATAGCGCTACGCGCTAGGGAACAGGGAACAGTGGATAGCAGTCTGTCAAAGGGTTTGCTGGATTTAGAAATGTCCTAACCTAAATGCGTAGTGCTATACAACGCCTCTTAGTTTTCCGACAAAGGAGTTAAATAAGCTGTTGTGCATTTTTAATGCACAACAGCAAGGCAGGAGGCAGGAGGCAGGAGGCAGAAGGAACAAGAGTTTTAGCCATTAACTAATATCAAATAAATATATGATTTAAATGCGTAACAGCTTAAAGTTAGTGCAGAAGAATAATTTCTCCCCATCTCCCCATCTCCCCATCTCCCCATCTCTCCATCTCCTCTCCCTCCCATCGTAAGGTTGAGCAATTAGTTTAAACCACGAGCAATAATTCGAGAAATCGTTCCCAGGTGAGGTCTTTACCTCCGATTCTCTGTCGCAAAAAGGTCAATTCATCCTGTGAGAGAGGAGACTCATCCACACTTGCTAGTACCACATTCATTTCCTGGGGAGTAAGTACTCCATCTTCATTGGCATCAATAGGAATGAAATATTTAGAAAATTGGTCTAGCCTCGATATCAAACGACGGTGGCGCAGCAACAATTCACTGAATTCCTCAAAGTCAATCTCACCACTGTTATCGAAATCCATGCTGGCAAAGGCAAAGTTGAGTTCATCTTCACTGAGGGGATGCTCTGCCTGCTGGAAGTGATAGCGGAGTTCCTGCAAAGACAAACTGCCGCTATGATCTCTGTCTATAGCATCAAAAATGTAACGTAAATCCCCCTTAAGCTCCTGTGGTGCTTGGNTTCCTCAAGGGAAAAGCACTAATCGATGAGCAAAAACTAACGGGTGAGTCTATGCCCGTAGTGCGCAGCGAGGGAGAAGCTGTCTATGCTTCAACTTTGGTGCGAGAGGGACAAGTATATATCTTGGCTAAATGCATAGGTGCAGATACCCGCGCTGGACGCACAATTGAACTGATCCAAGAAGTACCAGTTCATGACACTCGTATCGAAAACTATGCAGCCAAAATTGCTGATAGAGCAGTTTTACCCACCCTGTTACTGGGAGGTGCAGTCTTTTTTGCTACCCGCAATGCCGCCCGCGCCGCTTCTGTTCTAACTCTCGATTTTGCTACAGGCATTAGGGTTTCTGTGCCTACGACAGTCATGGCAGCCTTGAGTGCCGCTGCGCGGCGTGGTATTCTTATTCGTAGCGGCAGGGCCCTAGAACAATTGGCGCAAATTGATGCTATTGTTTTTGACAAGACTGGTACCCTGACTCAAGGGGATGTGGCCATCGTTGAGGTCAAAACCGTAGCCACACCGATCCCCCCCCTGCACGTGCTGAAATTAGCAGCAGCAGCAGAGCAACGTATCACTCACCCAGTGGCTGAGGCTGTAATGCGCTATGCCAATTACCAGGAGTTAATTGTACCAGCCCGAGGTGAGTGGGAGTATCAAGTGGGTCTTGGTATTAAGGCTGAGATTGAAGGACATAAGGTCTTGGTAGGCAGTGAACGCTTCCTGCTTAAGCAAGGTATTGAGGTAGATTCACTTTATGCTAGCCACCCAAACCTAAAACAAGCAGGGTACCCGATGATCTACGTTGCCAGTGATGGTATACTTCAAGGGGTCATTCAGTATACTGATCCACTGCGTCCAGAGAGTAGGCAAGTGGTTTCAAGGTTGCGAGAAGAAATCGGTGCAGAGATTCACATGCTTACTGGTGATAATCAGCAACGGGCAAGCATTGTGGGTAGAGAGTTGGATATTCCACCCCATCAGATTCACGCCGAAGCTTTTCCCGAACACAAAGCAGAAGTTATCCAAAAGTTACATAATCAAGGTAAGACAGTTGCCTTTGTTGGGGATGGTCTCAATGACTCGGCAGCTTTGGCTTATGCAGATGTTTCAGTTTCCTTCCGGGATGGTTCTGACGTTGCCCGCGAAACAGCAGATGTGGTGTTGATGGAAAATGACCTACGCGGTTTAATTGAAGCGATCGCCATTGCTTGTAATGCTAAGCAAATTATCCATCAGAATACAGGAATAATTGCTGTTCCTAATATTTCTGGATTAGCGATTGCGGCAACAGTTGGTCTCACACCAATGACAGCAAACTTGCTTAACAATGGTTCAAGTGTGATTGCTGGTGTTAATGGTCTACGACCAGTTCTTAATGGTCATGAGAATTCGATTATGGGAGTGGGGAATAGGGAGTAGGGAGTATGGTTAAGATCATTTCATTTTGCTACAAATAACTAAGTTACCATTTATTAGTTATTGAGGTTTTGGAAATTTTAACTAATAATAAAAACCTGGTTTCAACCTTAGTAGAAGTATTTAAGTGAATTGGCAAAAATTGACCTACTTACTACTTCCTACCCCCGACTCTCTTTCTTAGGTGAAAGTTTCATCTGATTGTTTAATACTGGAGGTGTTTTATGGACCTCGATCTTGACGATTTGTTTGAAGACTTTGGTCTTCCTGGTCTTGTAATTGGTGTTGGTGCTATATTGCTTGCACCCATTGTCGGTCCAGCTCTGGCAAAGGTTGGTAAACCTGCTGCTAAAGCTGCGATGAAAACTGGAATTGTGTTTTATGAAAAGAGTAAAGTTGTAGTCTCAGAAGCCAGTGAAGCCTTTCAAGACCTTTTAGTAGAAAGCAAGGCTGAACTTGCTAGTGAAGCAGCTGCCAAAACAATTGAAGTAGCTACCACTGAAGTAACGGATACTTAATGAGGAGGTGTACTATGGCACTCAAAGTTGAAGATTTATTTGAAGACATGGTTGATAACCTGGGAGTTCCCGGTATCGCTGCAGGAATTGGTGCGCTAGTGCTTGCACCTTTCCTGATTCCTGTAGTGGCAGGGGTTGGTAAACCCATCGCCAAAGCTGCTATCAAAGGTGGTATCTTTGCCTATGAAAAGAGTAAAGGGGTATTAGCAGAAGCTGGCGAGGCATGGGAAGATATTGTGGCAGAAGCTAAGGCTGAACTTTCTGAGAAGCAGGCACAAATGGCAATTGAAGAAGCTGCAACTCATCCTGAAGTTGGCTAGTACTGTTCATTGTTCATTGTTCATTGTTCATGGCAATGAAATCATAAAATTATCGGAATCTAACTTTTATCCTTACCCTGCTAAGGATGAGGATAAAAGTTAGATTAACGGGTCAAATGATAGTGTTTAAGGTTCTATAATTTGACCATTTTTTTGCTTGATTTTATTTTGTCTCCGGAAATTTTCGCTGATGCACGTCATCACTAAAGTCTTGCACCGCCTGGGTAATTATTTGTCGTAAGTTAACGTAAGACTTGGCAAATGGTGGCAAACGCTCTGATAATCCTAGTAAATCAGAGGTTACTAGCACTTGACCATCACAATGTACTCCTGCACCGATTCCAATTGTAGGAATTGATATCTTTTGGGTAATTTTCAGTGCTAAATCAGCTGGGATATGTTCTAATACAATGGCAAAGGCACCAGCATCGGATAGGTTGACCGCTTCTTGTAATATCCTCTCACTAGCTTCGAGGGTTTTTCCCTGTTGGCGGTAGCCTAACTGATGCACTGACTGGGGTGTTAAGCCCACATGACCCATTACCGGGATTCCTGCGGCTGTTAGTTTAGCAACAGTTTGGGCAATTATAGGGTATCCTCCCTCTAATTTTACTGCCTGTGCACCAGTTTCTTTGAGGACTCGACCTGCAGTCTGCAAGGCTTGCTGTGGGCTTTCTTGATAGCTCATAAAGGGCAAATCACAGACTACCAATGCTCGTTTTACTCCTCGACATACTGCTTTAGAATGATGCAGCATTTCCTCTAGTGTGACTGGCAGTGTGGTTTTATAGCCTAAGGTCACCATTGCTAGGGAATCACCGACCATAATAATATCTACTCCCGCCTCGTCTAACAACTGAGCGATCGCATAATCGGAAGCTGTTAGCACTACAATTGGACGCCCATGCTGTTTCCATTTTTTCAGCTGCTGGATATTAACGGTCATCTTAGCTGCTCCCTTGTTCCCAGAATATACAAATTTTAGATGGGGGAAGGGGGAGATGGGGAGAGGGGGAGATGGGGAGAGGGGGCTAATCTCGAGTTAAGAAAATTCTTCGGAAACAAGGATTTTTTTTAGCAAAATGGGCAAATAAGTTTCCGGAATTACACAATAAAGCAGCGGAGATTTTGATAAAAATATTGTAGTTTAATATGCCTCTCAGCTTCTCTTTTGCTCTCGGTCAAAATCAAACCTTTGATTTACGCTGCAATTATGGTACTCGTCGCTTGGATACAACGGCGTTAGCAAGTTTAATAAATTTGTGTGAAGAAAAATACTATTCTAGTAATTACAATGATGCCTCCCAATTAAAGAGGATTGGGCAACAGTTGTATCAATGGTTGGATGGTAAAGAGGGCTGGTTACGTCAGGCTTTAGAATCAGATAGTGAAGGTCGAATTTACCTCGATTTAATTAAAACTAGTGAAGCACAGGCTTTAAATCCTGAAACCCAGAAAGTAGCTTTAGGGTTGGCACATTTGCCTTGGGAATTATTACATAATGGTACAGTATTTTTACATAATATTTTGCCTGTGCGGACGGTGCAACAGTGCCAGCAGGATGTAATTGCTGTGCAAAATCGTCCGTTGCGTTTGTTGTTTATGGCGACTTCTCCAGAAGATATTAAGCCGATTTTAGATTATGAACAGGAAGAGGCGAATATTCTTGAAGCCACTAAAAAGCAGCCTTTGGGGTTGGTGGTGGAAGAAAGTGGCTCGGTAGAAGAATTAAAAAATTTGGTGCAATCTTATCCAGAAGAACATTTTGATGTGTTTCACCTCACGGGGCATGGGGTGATTTATACGGAACAAGATTATGGCTATTTGCTGCCCGAGGGTAAGAAAATTACAGATTATACGCCCTGTTTCATCACTGAAGATGAGGTGGGGAATGTAGAATTAACTACTGCTGAAGATTTGGGTAAGGTTTTTAAAAAACGTTTCCCCAGGGTAATATTTCTTTCTGGCTGTCACACTGGGCAAGGGGCGAATCAAGGGACTGTTCCCTCAATGGCGCAGGCTTTGGTAAAAGCTGGTGC
This sequence comes from Symploca sp. SIO3C6, assembly GCA_010692425.1. Lineage (GTDB taxonomy): Bacteria > Cyanobacteriota > Cyanobacteriia > Cyanobacteriales > Coleofasciculaceae > SIO3C6. Next base: position 116,695 of record JAAHHJ010000010.1, read on the forward strand.
GGGTGTGGTTTTAGGTTGGGCGCGTCCAGTTTTTGATAGAACTGGTATTATTGCTGCCAAGTCCTTTTATCTGGCCTTGGCAACGGGGGCGACGGTGGAGGATGCGGTAAAAGCAGCACAGTTAGAGATGATTGAGCAGGAATGCTCTGATTGGCATTTGTTGCGAATTTATCGGGATACTCGCCCAATTGAGGAGTTGGTAACACCACTGAGAACAAATAAACGAGAAAAGCTGACATACACCCCACCGGAAACGGAATTTTTGGATGAAAATAGTCTTGTTAAAGTTGCTAGTCGGAGGGAATTTGTTGGACGTAGACGCCCTTTACAAAGATGTTTAAAAGCATTGCAGGAAACTAGCGATAATATTGGTGTTTTTATTGCTGGGATGGGTGGTTTAGGTAAAAGTTCTCTAGCAGCGCGGTTATGTACTCGGGTGCAGTCGCAACGGGAAAATTTTCAGCGAGTGGTGTTGATTGGTGTTGTTGATGAGGTGGGTTTATTAAATAAGCTTGCTAATAAATATCAACGCTATGCTGATGTGCCTGGGTTATTGAATGAGCCTGGTGTTTCTCTACAGGGGCGATTACAGAACTTTTTTGATGTTATTGAAGATAACTATAATCAGCCTTTGTTATTGGTTTTGGATGATTTTGAGCAGAATATTCCTCAAGGGAATATCGAAGATGGTAGTTTGCGGATGACTGCGGAAACTTATAGGCTTTTAGAAGCTCTGTGTGCAGCTTTGGCAGAAAATCAAGCTGAAAGTCGGTTAATTGTTACCTGTCGCTATCTCAAAGAAGATACTTTACCGCCCCATTCCTTACATTTGGAAAGTTTAGCCGCGATGGGGAAGGGAGATATTAATAAAATTGTCCGAGATTTGGATGAGAGAGTTAAGCAACAGATACAACAACAGAGGTTAATTAACATCGCTGACGGTAATCCCCGTTTGTTGAAGTGGTTATTGGATGTGGTGAAGCAACCGGGGATAGTTGAAGATGAGTTATTGAGTCAGTTGGAAGCGGTGGAGTTGAAGTTTCGAGAGAATATTTTGGCTCAGGCACTGTTGGCAGGTTTGGAGGAAGAAGAAAAGGAATTTTTAGCACGGTTAAGTGTGTTTCTGTTGCCCGTGACACAGGAGATAATAAAAAATCTCTCTCCAAACCCTTCTGCTGCGAGCAGAGAGTCTTTAAATGCTCCCTCTTGCCTACCAAAATTGGTGAGTCTTAGTCTTGTGGAATCTGCCACAACCTACGAGCAGCAACAGCCAGAATATCGCGTGACGAGGATTTTAGAATCCTTGCTGCAATCGGTATTAACCAAGGAAGAATGGCAAACCACCAGGAAAGTCGCTACCCAGAGTATTTATAAAACTTGGTGGGAAGATAGGGAAAATACCTATAACGAAGAACAAGCGCGAGAAATTATCAGGTTAGCGCTGTTGGCACAAGAGCCAGAAATCTCCTTCACTGTTGGGGATATTATCGCCAATTATTGGGTCAATAGTAGCCGCTATCTGGAAGCGCTGGAATTATGTAAGGAAATTCTTCAGTTAGGGAAAGATTACCGGATTTTGGGAACTATTGCTAGGGCAGAACACATTTTGGGTTTTGTGGCAGAGGCGCTGAGGCATTATCAAACAGCTTTGGAATTTTGCCCAGAGGATAACTTTAAAGAAAAAGCCGCTACCCTGCACAACATCGCTCAATTAAAGGCCCAACAGGGAGAGCTCGAAGAAGCCTTGGCTCTTTATCAGCAATCTTTACAAATCCAAGAATCCATCAACCATGTTAGAGGCAAAGCCGCTACCCTGCACAACATCGCTCAATTAAAGGCCCAACAGGGAGAGCTCGAAGAAGCCTTGGCTCTTTATCAGCAATCTTTACAAATCCAAGAATCCATCAACAATGTGGGAGGCAAAGCCGCTACCGTGCACAACATCGCTGATTTAAAAGCCCAACAGGGAGAGCTCGAAGAAGCCCTGGCTCTTTATCAGCAATCTTTACAAATTGAAGAATCCATCAACAATGTGGGAGGCAAAGCCGCTACCGTGCACAACATCGCTGATTTAAAAGCCCAACAGGGAGAGCTCGAAGAAGCCCTGGCTCTTTATCAGCAATCTTTACAAATCCAAGAATCCATCAACGATGTGCAAGGCAAAGCTGCTACCCTGCACGCCATCGCTCAATTAAAAGCCCAACAGGGAGAGCTCGAAGAAGCCCTGGCTCTTTATCAGCAATCTTTACAAATCAAACAATCCATCAACGATGTGCGAGGCAAAGCTACTACCCTGCACAACATCGCTCAATTAAAAGCCCAACAGGGAGAGCTCGAAGAAGCCATGGCTCTTTATCAGCAATCTTTACAAATCAAACAATCCATCAACAATGTGCGAGGCAAAGCTGCTACCCTGCACGCCATCGCTGATTTAAAAGCCCAACAGGGAGAGCTCGAAGAAGCCCTAGCTCTTTATGAGCAATCTTTACAAATCCAAGAATCCATCAACGATGTGGGAGGCAAAGCTGCTACCCTGCACAACATGGGTTATTTGGAAGGGAAAAGGGGCAATAAAAGCAAACAGTTAGAATTATGCTTAGAAGCAGCTCAAATCCTCGCACAAATCGGCGCTTACATTAATTTACACCAGGTATTAAAGAACTTAGGCGTTACTGATGAAACCAAAGGAATCATCTACTTAGCTCAAGCCCTGTGGCTTTGTCTGCGGGTGCAAATACCTTTGACAGCTAGTGTAGATACTATTAGGTCAATGTACGATATGATACCTCAAGGTGATGAGATGGAAGCCTTATTGGGTACAACTGCAATCTATTTATGTCAGACTCGCGGTGCCCAACATCCGCAGTTAGAGGAATTGCAAGAGCAAAGTGTCCAGATTTTATCAGGTGCAGCAGTTGCCCAGGAAATTGAGACAAAGGAAGCATTTGAAACTTGGATTGTGCAGCAAAATTTGAAGGACCCTGAATATTTTATCCCGCGATTAGTTGAAAAATTAGAGGAAATAGTCGGGGATGAGTGGTTATTTGACAGGCAAAATAACCTTTAAAGGTTATATTATACCATCCTACCAAGACCACCTAGGGTTCAAACCCCAGGCTCATAGCCCAAGTCCTCTAAAAGAGGACTAAATGCCCCTACAAAACTTGAATTTTAGTCCACTTAAGTGGACTTTTGCTATTAGCTGTGGAATTCATTCCACAGTGGGAAAAGTGGCTTACAGAGCAATGATTCAAAATCTGAGTATATCAGGATCTTAATTATAAATTATCTTGCTCAAGAGAGCTAATTGCTGTTCCTTGTGCATGGTGCTGTTTTTGATTCTTCACACCTGCAATCAGATCACCTCGCATTAATTGAATATCTATTTTTCCCATCTCCCCATCTCCCCATCTCCCCATCCCCCCTCTCCCCCTCTCTTCTTCAAAAATCCGGTGCCTCTCTAACAAAAGCCAAATGAGGCCTAACACGCCCAGTAGTTTGACTTACCCAAGCCAGCCCTTCCGTAGTTCCCACCCACAGCTTATTCCCCGTATCAGGAGACAATGCCAAGATACGTTTAGAGGGAAGATTTGGGATCTGAGCAAGTATCGCTCCGCTGTCAGCTTTTAACTTGAACAAGCCATCATCAGTACCAACCCACACATTACCATCTTGGGCAAAGCGCACAGAAGTTACATTACGCCCCCTCATAAGGGTAACAGAGCGAAGTACTTGGCGGGTTTGTGGGTCAATAACCAATAAACTATTAGGGGTGCCAGCCCAAAGTAGACCTTGAGGTCCAAAAGTCAAAGTTTGCACTGTTGTGACAGAGGAATTTTTCATACGACCAATGATAAAAGCACTGGCAGTATCCACTTGCACTAGACCCTCTAAAGTTCCAACCCATAAATGACCTTCATCATCTAGAGTAAGAGTATTAGCACTAACACCGGGTAATTCTTGTAATGTAGTCATCAATAACCCTTGATCAGGGCTGATCATAGAAAGGCCGCGATCGCTACCTACCCAAAGAAAACCTCGATGATCAATTAGCAGAGATAAAACTCGCTTAGATGGTAAATTAAAGTTTTGGGCAGTAATTTTATTAATGCGAGGGTCTATACGCAACAAACCCTCATAGGTTCCTACCCAAATTCGTCCAACTCGGTCTTGGGCTAAAGCGCCAACAGTGTAGTTAGGCAAGCCAATACGATTCAACAAACGTCCAGTGTTAGGGTTAATTCTGGCTAACCCCAGCCACGAACCCACCCAGAGATCACCAGTGTAATCTGGTTGCAAAGCACTGACCCGAAAATCCTTGGGCAGAGGCTGATTCTCTCGCCGCAGCCGTTGTTGAGGCAATGGTCTGTTTCCTGGCGGCGGTGGGTTAGGCTTATAGATAGGGGTTGAAAATTCTTGGTCGATGTAATTTTGTGCCAGAACTTGATCGGTAGATACTGGCAGCAGCATCTTGTACCTAACTTTTAAGACCGGTAAGTTCCACCATAACAGTAATGTACCGATGGCAATACTAATCTGGGTACGGATGCTAAAAAAACCCATCAAGAGCCTCCTTTTGACACTTAATTTTAAGCTGTTAGGCATCTGGTATTGCAGTTTCGACCGTTTTATGTTTAAGGAAAGGAAAACTCTAATATCATCCCCCCTATTCCCTGCTCCCCATCTCCCTCCCTCCTCATTTACTCTGCTCCCCACCTAATCCTATGAAGCTTATTTAGGTCTTAAAGCGTACAGAATACGAATTTGCAATCAACTGTAATAAAAAGTTGTAATTCTTTGCCTTCATAAAACGAACTTATATATTACTAAAGATTTTTTTGCGTTTAACTTATTACATTCCTGGTATATTTCAAAAAGATTAAGAAATCCAAGGAATTACCTCAGCCGCTCTTGCGATCGGCAAAACTTTCATATGCTGATAGTTTTCGCAGATAAATATTTGAGGTAGTCCCATGGGCAATTTAATGTCATGGGAGTTTTGGGTGTGATGTTGCCCCCAAACAAGGCTAATTTGTGAGCCTGGACAAAAGATTTTAGTTTTGAGAATTCAGAGCAAAATCTACAACAGAAAACATCGACTTAAACTGTCCCAACATTCAGTAGTTTCCAAGGAAGGAAAGCATGTCTTACTCATCAACCAGGACTCAGACGAAAGCTGGGTACGAGGCCGGGGTAAAGGATTATAAATTAACTTATTACACTCCGGACTACACCCCTAAAGATACAGATATTCTGGCTGCTTTCCGCATGACCCCGCAGCCTGGAGTTCCTCCCGAAGAAGCTGGCGCTGCTGTAGCAGCTGAGTCTTCCACTGGTACCTGGACAACTGTTTGGACAGACCTACTGACTGACCTCGACCGCTACAAAGGTCGCTGCTATGATATTGAACCAGTTCGTGGGGAAGACAACCAGTACATCTGCTTTGTTGCTTACCCCTTGGATCTGTTTGAAGAAGGCTCTGTCACCAACATGCTGACCTCAATTGTGGGGAACGTGTTTGGTTTCAAAGCCCTCCGTGCCCTGCGTTTAGAAGACTTGCGGGTTCCCATCGCTTACCTCAAAACCTTCCAGGGCCCACCCCACGGAATTACCGTAGAGCGCGATAAACTCAACAAGTATGGACGTCCTCTGCTCGGTTGTACAATTAAGCCCAAGCTAGGTCTGTCAGCTAAGAACTACGGTCGTGCAGTTTACGAGTGCCTGCGCGGTGGTCTCGACTTCACCAAAGACGACGAAAACATTAACTCCCAGCCATTTATGCGCTGGCGCGATCGCTTCTTGTTTGTTGCTGATGCGATCCACAAGTCTCAAGCAGAGACTGGTGAAATCAAAGGTCACTACCTAAACGTTACTGCTCCCACCTGCGAAGAAATGATCCAGCGGGCAGAGTTTGTCAAAGAACTCAACATGCCCATCCTCATGCATGACTACCTCACCGGTGGTTTCACTGCCAACACCACCCTTGCTAAGTGGTGCCGGAACAATGGTGTTCTCATGCACATCCACCGGGCAATGCACGCTGTAATTGACCGCCAGAAGAACCATGGCATCCACTTCCGGGTACTAGCTAAGTGCCTACGCATGTCCGGCGGAGACCACCTCCACTCTGGTACTGTTGTAGGTAAACTCGAAGGTGAGAAAGGCATCACCATGGGTTTTGTAGACTTGATGCGGGAAGACCACATTGAGCAAGACCGTGAACGGGGTATTTACTTCACTCAAGACTGGGCTTCCATGCCTGGGGTGATGCCAGTAGCTTCTGGTGGTATTCACGTTTGGCACATGCCAGCCTTGGTGGAGATCTTTGGGGATGATTCCTGCCTGCAATTTGGTGGTGGTACCCTAGGTCACCCTTGGGGCAACGCTCCTGGTGCAACTGCTAACCGGGTTGCTCTAGAAGCTTGTATCCAAGCTCGTAATGAAGGTCGCAACTTGATGCGTGAAGGTGGCGACGTCATCCGTGAAGCTTGTAAGTGGAGTCCTGAGTTGGCTGTTGCTTGTGAACTGTGGAAGGAAATCAAGTTCGAATTCGAGGCAATGGATACAGTCTGATCACTCGTGAGGTGTGAAGTTTGAAGGTTCAAACTTCATGCTTCAGACTTCCTACTTCAACAGACTGGCTTCAAACATGGATCTCAAAAGAGTTGCGAAAGACACAGCCAAGGTGCTGACTAGCTACATGACCTATCAAGCACTGCGGACAATTCTGGATCAATTGGGTGAAACTGACCCTCCCCAAGCGCTGTGGCTGCATTCCTTTTCCTCAAAACACAGTATCCAAGATGGAGATGCCTACCTTGAGGAATTGCTCAGAGCTAAGCAAGATTTAGCTTTTCGGTTGATGACTGTGCGGCAGCATTTGACCGAGGAAGTGGCAGACTTTCTGCCAGAAATGGTTCGCGCTAACATCCAGCAGTCGAACATGGAACATCGGCGGCGGCATCTTGAGCGAATCACGCAACTCACGATTTCTGATCCTCCTAACCATCCGGAGCAACAAGCTGACTCGGATAACTAACCGATTTGGTTGCATAAAGTAGATAATTCAACACGCGAGCCTTACCCATGCAAACTTTACCTAAAGAGCGCCGTTACGAAACCCTTTCCTACTTGCCACCACTTGACGATGGGCAAATTATTCGACAAGTGGAGTACATTTTGGATCAGGGTTACATCCCAGCAGTAGAATTCAACGAAACTTCCGAACCTGAGCAGCATTACTGGACAATGTGGAAACTGCCCTTGTTCAATGCTCGTTCCCCCAAAGAAGTTTTGGCGGAAGTGGATGAGTGCCGCGTTGACTACCGCGACTGCTTCATCCGCGTCGTTGGTTTTGATAATGTCAAGCAATGCCAGGTTCTAAGCTTCATCGTTCACAAGCCAGGTGCTGGCAGCCGTGGTCGATACTAAACAGTTTTTAGCTAAAATTTCCTGAAAGGGAATTCAGGTCGAGGTAGTGATAACTACCTCGGCCTGTGTGATGATACGCGCCTGATGAGGAGAAGTTGTCAATGAGCAACGATGTTACTGAGTGGTTAGCCCAAATCAAGGCGCTAAGACAGCAACTTACAGATAGTATTAGTTCTCGGCAGGAGGCAGATGAAAGCGCAGCTAACTGGCGTCGATTATATAATACTGAAGCCCAGCAACGACGCACCCAAATGCGACTAGCTCAACAGCAAATAGAAACACTTCAGACTAAAATTCAGCAACTGCAAGGGGGGAAAACTCAATTGCTCTCAGATGATTCTGAAGCAAGCTCCGCAATTGAACAAGAAGTTACGCAAATTGCCAGTACGGAGGAACTTAGAGCGAAGCTAATCGAGGTAATGTTAGAACGAGAAAGCTTGATTAAGGCTTTAAAGACTGAACAAGATCAACATGCCGAAACCCGTAAAAACCTAACCGCTGTTATTGGTGATACTATTGAGCAGCTTTCCAAAAACAGCGGAAGCACTCAGATAAATAAAAATAAAAAAGTTAGCAATAAGCTCAACTAAATTTGATTTATTTGTTAATAGACAATTAATCTTCTAAACCCATTGCCTTAGCCACGGCTGCTGTAGTTGGTGCTATGCCTTGCTGACATTGGTTATTGCTGTGTTCAATTGCTGTATCTGGGTCTTTAAGACCATTGCCGGTAAGAACACAAACTACTGTTGCTCCTGTAGGTACTTGGTCTTTTACTTTCAACAAACCAGCTACAGATGCAGCACTAGCCGGTTCACAGAAAATTCCTTCTTGAGATGCCAGTAAGCGATAGGCATCGAGAATTTCAGCATCAGTGACACTGGTAAATTTGCCCTGACTTGATTGCTGAACCGCGACTGCCTTGTCCCAACTGGCTGGGTTGCCAATCCGAATTGCTGTCGCCACAGTTTCAGGCTCAGGAAAGACTTTGCCGAGGACGAGGGGAGATGCCCCAGCTGCCTGAAATCCCATCATCCGGGGCAAGCGAGTACATTGTTGTTGCTGGTGGTATTGACAAAATCCCATCCAGTAGGCGGTAATATTGCCAGCATTTCCTACTGGAATGCATAACCAATCGGGAGCATCGCCTAGAGAGTCAACTATCTCAAAAGCTCCAGTTTTTTGACCTTCTAAGCGATAGGGATTGACCGAATTGACGAGAGTGACTGGATACTTTTGAGCCATTTCCCTAACAATTTCTAGGCAAGTATCAAAATTACCCTCAATTGCCAGTACTTGAGCGCCGTAAAGCAACGCCTGTGCTAGTTTTCCTAGCGCCACATAACCGTCGGGAATTATTACAAAGGCTTGCATTCCCCCACGACGGGCATAGGCTGCTGCTGAGGCTGAGGTGTTGCCAGTGCTAGCGCAGATAACGGCTTTCGCCCCTGCCTCCTTGGCTTTAGAAATTGCCATAGTCATCCCTCGGTCTTTGAAGCTACCAGTAGGATTGAGACCATCGTATTTCACAAATACCTTTACACCTGAACCGATCAACCCAGAAATTGTGGGAACGGGGATCAGGGGAGTATTGCCCTCCAGTAGGGTAACTACTGGGGTGGAATCAGTTACCGGTAAATAGAGGCGATAAGCCTCAATTAAACCAGACCAGTGATGAGGGTTAACAGCGGTATCCCCAGAGCTGGGGTGATTGGCAGCAGACAAGGTTGAAGCCACTTTTCGTCAGTTCTCGATAGCCAAGTGCATCATTAAGTTTAGCTTGACTGGTTTTGAATCGCAGGCTTTTGAGGCTTATCGATTCTCGGTCTTTCGCTACGGGGCTTGTTGCTACCAGATTCATTTTTGTCGAACCGACGGCGCTTGTTAAGTTTTGGTCGTTCTACAGTGTACTCAAAGTCTGGTGCATTCCAAGCTGGTTGAGTTTGATCGTAAACCATTTGTAGTGCTGCTGCTGCGATCGCATGGGGGTCATATTCCTCATCAAGGTCTCGCACCACTGGCAGGAAGGAAGCCATGCGTTCACCTGCTAGAGCTTCACGCAATTGCTCCTGTAGTTTTTCCAGACGCTGGGCTTCAATTTGAGCTCGCGTAGGAATTCTGGAGATTTCCAAATTTTGCTTAACGTGGCGCTCAATTAGGCGCAGTTTACGCCGCTCAAAGGGTTGAATCAAGGAAATTGCTGTCCCTGTCTTGCCAGCACGACCTGTACGACCAATACGGTGAATGTAGCTTTCAATTTGATCTGGCAGGTCGTAATTAATCACATGGGTGAGGTGATCGACATCTAGACCCCGTGCCGCAATATCTGTGGCTACAACCCAGCGTACCTGACCTTGACGAAAACGCGATAGTAGGCGCTCCCGCTGGGATTGACTGAGATCACCATGGTACTCATCGACACTGTGACCAGCTGCTTGTAATTGGTTAGTTAGTTCTGCAGCTGCCTTACGGGTGCGCACGAAAATGATTGCAGCTTCCGGGTCTTCAAGTGCCAGAATCGGATGGAGGGCTTTGGTCTTCAAGCAGCCGCGCGGTACCATGTACGCCCGTTGCTCAATCCTCGACGGTGCTGCTTTTTCTTGCTTAACTGTGACTGTAGTTGGGGATTTGAGGAATTTATTGATTAAATCCCTAATTGCTCGGGGCATAGTGGCAGAAAAACAAGCAGTCTGGCGCTCGGTTGGTGCTTGCTGAAGGATTCTTTTAACGTCATCAATAAAGCCCATGCTCAGCATTTCATCGGCTTCATCTAGTACCACCCATCTGACGCTATCAAGTTTGAGTTCGCCTCGATCAAGCAAATCAATTACTCGTCCTGGCGTACCGACTACAACTTGAGTACCCCGGTGCAAGCTGCGAATTTGGCGCTCCATTGATTGACCACCGCAGACTGTAAGAATGCCCAAACGGCGATCGCCATTGAAGTCACGAATTGCCTGATTGACTTGAGAAGCCAACTCTCTTGTCGGTGTCAGAATTAGTGCTTGTACGGCGCGATTGCTAGTGTCAATCTTCTCTAACATTGGCAAAGAAAAAGCCGCTGTTTTTCCAGTTCCAGTTTGAGATTGACCAACTACGTCACGCCCACTGAGAAGTTCAGGGATTGCTTGAGCTTGAATGGGTGTAGGTGTTGTGAAGCCTATTTCTTCGAGTTGATTGGCGCGAGCCTCTGACAAGCCTAGGCTTTGGAAAGAAAGGGTCATACGTTTTTGTCTTTATGTTGATTTTCAGTTGTTGGTAGTCAGTAGTCAGTTGTAAACATCTGGCTTTTTGTGGTCAGTTTATCGAGAAGCTGAACACACAAACCAATAAGGTTATCTGATTAACAGACAACTAGCAATGGACTAGAAACTACAAAACCATACAAGTCGTAGATGTCGGCATCAGTAATTTCTACTGGCGTGATTGCTCCCAAAGGAGCGTCGCCTTGGATGCGAACCAAGCCATCTACTTCTGGCGCAAACCTTGCACAACGACCAATAAATTCGCCCGTTGTAGGATTCTCTTGTTCAATAAGGACCTCAACTACCTTACCTAATTGAGCCCGATTTTTTTTCAATGATATCGGCTGTTGAACTTTCATCAGGGCATCTCGACGAGCAGCCATTACCTCTTGGGGTAATTGATTTGGCAAGCTATGTGCTGCTGTTCCCTCTTCCGCAGAAAAGGTGAAAACCCCTACGTGGTCAAATTCATGCCTGCCAACAAACTCAAGCAAATGCTCAAAGTGTTGCTCCGTCTCACCAGGGAAACCGACGATGAAGGTAGTGCGCAGCACCGCATCCGGTAGTGCTGCTTTAATTTGATCGATAATTTGATCATTCACCCGTCCTTGCCAGGGTCGGTTCATGGCACGGAGGATGTCCGGGTGCGAGTGTTGTAAGGGTAAATCCAAATAAGGAAGAACATTAGGGGTTTCATCTATTGCTGCAATTACTGCTGGTGTTAAGCCTGTTGGATAAGCGTAGTGCATCCTAATCCAGGGGATATCCACTTGGCCTAAAGCCCGCAACAGTTGAGCTAGCTTTGGCTTGCCGTAGATATCGACACCATAGTTGGTGGTGATTTGGGAAATCAAGATTAATTCTTGTACGCCTTCAGCTGCCAATTGTTGGGCTTCACTGACAATCGATTCAATCGTGCGTGAGCGTTGCTTCCCTCTGAGATGGGGAATTATACAGAAAGCGCAACTATAATTACACCCTTCAGCTATGCGCAGGTAAGCAACTCCCTCGGAGGTAGTGCGATAGCGCGGTGTGGTTTCATCTGCAATGTAGGTTGGTTGTGGCGAAACCTGCTGAACACGCTCGCCAGCTTCTGCTCGTTCAATTACCTCAACAATTTTGTTATAGTCTCCGGTTCCTACTACTGCTACTGCTTCCGGCAACTCTTCCAAAAGTTCCTGTTGGAAATGCTGCGCCATGCAGCCAGTGATCACTATCTTTTTATGCTCTTGGGCTAGTTCTACCAGCGTGCGGACAGACTCTACCCGAGCTGCTTCTATAAAGCTACAAGTATTTACAATAACATATTCAGCTAATTCTTCGTTACTATCTACCTGGTAGCCTGCCTCTAGGAGCAGACCCAGCATATGTTCAGTATCTATACGATTTTTTTCGCAGCCTAAGTGGGAAAATGCAATAGTTGGCTTGTTGCCCATGCGGTTATCTATAAAAGTGACTGGAGTAGAGTGGCGGAGCGCTCTTGTCGATGAGCATTTTACAACACATAAGCTGTTTTCGTGCATCCGCACTCCACCAGTCCGGATGTATCTAATGCCAAGGATTAGATACCGCTACCTATTGTAGATAAAATTTTATTAAGATATCCAGCACATTTGGGCTATCTGCGCCAATACAACCCTGAACACATCCAGGGAACATTGACAGGGAAGGTAAAAAGTAGCCAGTGTTTTCAGTTGTAGATAAGTGAAATTAGATCAAATTTTCAAGACACCAAATCCAATTATTGGCGTTGTTCATCTACTTCCGCTCCCGACATCCCCCCGCTGGGGAGGTAGCTTAAAAACAGTGCTTGACAGGGCCGAACAGGAGGTAACTGCACTGGCTTCTGGGGGAGTCGATGGCATCATTGTTGAGAACTTTTTTGACGCTCCTTTTAGTAAAAACTGCGTTGATCCAGCTGTAGTGAGTGCCATGACTGTGATTATCCAGCGATTGATGAATCTGGTGACGCTACCGATGGGGATCAATGTTTTGCGCAACGATGCTCACAGTGCTTTGGGGATCGCCAGCTGTGTTCGTGCCCAGTTTATACGGGTCAATGTCCTCACTGGGGTGATGGCAACTGATCAGGGATTAATTGAGGGACAAGCTCATCAATTACTTCGCTATCGGCGGGAATTAGGCTGTGATGTCAAGATTTTTGCAGATGTTTTGGTTAAGCATGCTCGTCCCTTGGGCTCTCCCAATCTGACGACGGCTGTGCAAGAAACCATCGAAAGGGGTTTAGCTGACGGTATTATTCTCTCCGGTTGGTCTACGGGTAGTCCTCCTAGTTTAGAAGACTTAGAGTTAGCTTCTGCTGCTGCCAAAGGGACACCAGTATTTATTGGCAGTGGTGCTAATTGGGATAACATTTCTACTTTGATGCAGGCGGCTGACGGTGTCATTGTTTCTAGTTCCCTGAAGCGGCGTGGGCTCATTGAGCAGCCCATTGATCCCATCCGGGTTAGTCAATTTGTAGAAGCAGCGCGGCGGAGTGTTTCGGCAATCTCACCACCAAAACCAGTTTCTTCTCTCAAGCTACATTCGTAAAGTAGATTGCTAAAGCCTCCAGATGGGCTCAGTCACTGATAACTAAAAATTAAACGGTAATTATGTAACTATGAGTCGCCGACGTTCTACTCCCTGGATTCATCGCTGGTCTCGTCAATTGATTGGCGCGATTGCAATTTTAGGTGCCCTCTTAACCGCTTACCTGACTGTAGTTAAGCTCACTGGGGGTACTGTTGTTTGCACTGCAGGTGCTGAAGGTGCTGCAAGCAGTTGCAATGATGTCCTCTCGACACCTTATGCTGAAGTTTTTGGTTTACCTCTAACCTTGTTTGGTTGCTTTGCTTATGTGAGTATGGCAACCTTTGCTCTGGCTCCTTTGACAGTGAGTTCAGAGCAAAAAAAAGTACTGCGCTCACAGTTAGAAGATTGGACATGGCTATTGCTCTTTGCTGGGGCGGCAGCCATGGCAATTTTCAGTGGCTATCTGATGTATGTACTGGCTTTTAAGATCCAAGCAGTCTGTTTGTACTGTATTGGCTCCGCTTTGTTCTCCCTGAGTATGTTAGTCCTGACAATTATTGGTCGCAGTTGGGAAGATATTGGTCAACTTTTATTCACCGGCATTGCGGTGTGTATGGTAACACTGATTGGTACTTTAGGGGTTTATGCCAATGTCGGCGAACCTACAGCCAGCCCAGATGGCGCTGGTACCACAATTCCTCTTGCTTCTGGTAGACCTGAACCCAGCATTGGTGGTTGGAAAGTTACAACTACCTCCGGTGAGGCGGAAATTGCTCTAGCGCGTCATTTGACTAAAGTTGGCGCTAAGAAATATGGTGCCTATTGGTGTCCTCACTGTTACGAGCAAAAGCAGCTCTTTGGTAAAGAGGCATTCCAAGAAATAAATTATGTTGAGTGTGCTGAGGGTGGCAAAGATGCACAGCCACGACTATGTGTTGCTGCTGAGATTAAATCCTACCCTACCTGGGAAATTAATGGCGAGTTATTACCTGGTGTCCAGACTCTTGAAGAACTTGCCAACTTAACTGACTATCAAGGACTGCGAGACTTTAAGTATTCTTTACCAGGGGGTTAGACCTGCATAACTGCACTATTTTAGTGAAATAGTGCAGTTAGACAGATGTTCACAACAGTTATCAGTTGCAAACTGAAACAGTTTGCTCAACAAAAAAACCCCCTCTTGACCTCTGTTGGGGTTACACTTTCTCTCTTCTTCCTCCGATTCTTGGGAATACTACAATCATCAGAATGTGCTGCTTTAGATCTACTATTTCGCCTGCGTACCCCAGAAGTAGTCAATGAGCGGATCGTGATTGTGGGAATTGATGAAACTGATCTCAAAAAGGTAAAGCAATTGCCGATTTCTGATCAAGTTATTACCAAACTACTTAGGACATTGGACTCCTACCAACCACGCGCCATTGGTCTCGATATCTATCGTTTTCAATCAGTGGCTCCAGGTCAGGAAGAGTTGCTCAAAGCTATTAAAACTATCCCTAATTTAATTGGCATTGAGCAACTAGAGGATAATACTAACTTAGGTGTTCCTGCTTTACCAGTTCTACGTCAACTTCAACAAGTTGGTTTTAATAACGTTGTTATTGATACTGATGGTAGGGTACGCCGTAGCTTATTATACTGGCATGCAGATGGTAAAGTCTATACAAGTTTTGCCCTAAAATTAGCCCTAGCTTATCTTCGCCCAGAAGGAATTACTGCTAAACCAGCAGCTGTGAATCGAGAGTATTTACAGTTGGGTAAAAGTATCTTCAAAGACCTAAAATCTTTTGATGGTGGTTACGTAAGAGCAGATACTAAAGGCTATCAAGTTTTAGTAAACTTTAGAACTCCTGGAAGTTTCCAGACCATTTCCATGACAGAGGTTCTACAAGGGAAAATACCTCCAGCTTTACTGCGCGATCGCATCGTTATAATTGGTTCAACAGCTGCCAGCTTCAAAGACTTTTTCTACACTCCCTACAGTAATAGATTAATGACAGCAGCGCAGCCAATTTTTGGAGTGGAGTTGCAAGCCAATTTTGTCAGTCAAATTCTGGGTAGTGCCCTCGATGGACGTCCTCTCCTGAAAGTTTGGTCAGAGTTACTTGAATGGCTATGGATTGGCGGTTGGTCAACTCTTTGTGCTTTTTTAATCTGGCGAGTGCGAACGCTCAAATCTGCTTTTGGTTTGTTACTATTAGTGGGTGTGAGTCTATTCGGTAGCTGTTATCTAGCTTTTGTAGTTGGTTGGTGGTTGCCTCTAATCCCGCCTTTACTAGGACTACTTAGTTCTAGTGGCATTATGACTAGCCAAGTTATTGTCAATCTGCTGCAAGACATCCAAGAGTATCAGCAGCTACAGGAAGAACTCAAACAACAAACAGCCACTTTATCCCGCCATAACATTGCCTTAAAACTTTCACAAGGCCGCTTGAGTTATCTTGTTGATCACGATACTCTCACAGGTCTTGCTAATCGTAAAAAATTTTACGAACAACTTAATTATTATCTTAATTATGCCAGTAGCCATAGCCAATTTATGGCGCTAATGTTTCTTGATTTAGATGGCTTTAAACAAGTCAATGATACCCTAGGACATGATGCTGGAGACCAGCTATTACGGGCAGTTGCTCAACGACTCACTAATCGCTTGCGCAAAAGTGATTTAGTATCACGACTAGGTGGCGATGAGTTTACAGTAATTCTCCCGATAATCCCTCAAGTTGAATATGCTGCTAAAGTTGCAGACAAGCTTATCAAGAGTATTTCTCAAGTATTTTTATTAGAAGGAACAGAGGTGTTTGTAACCGTTAGTATTGGTATTAGCATTTATCCCCTAGATGGAAGAAAACAGGAAATCTTGATCAAAAAAGCAGACACCGCCATGTATCAGGCAAAGCAACTTGGTCGTAATCAATATTATTTCTCTAGTTCAAATTATTTCTCTAGTCCAAATTAAGAGTTGATCGTTGTTGTTCTTTGGTCATTGACTTGCATACCATATAGCGTTTGTATTTGAGTTGTAAAATTGTTGATTGAGGCAAGGAGCCAGGAGTCTCCGAGTCAGAAGCCAGAATAGACAGGTATATCAGTCAATTACAAATATTAGATGATGGGGTTATACTTTTTCACATTTCATTTAGAAACGCTATAGCTATAGAATACTTTCCTCAATAAATCATGAATCATGAACTATATTGGCGTAGCATGGACATAGCGCCTACTATGAACTATGAATCCGAGATGTATAAATTTTGACATAAATAATATTAATTATTTTGTTAAACAACTAAGTTTTATCTAGAAACAAAATTTGCTTTATTAATACCTCATATAATTTTTATTAAATCTTTGACAAGTAGTCTGTAAAGCTTTCGTGAATGCTCTTTATTCATTACAATATTGGCTAATACACTAAAAATATAACCCCTGAAAGGACTAATTTAAACTGACTGCATATGTATAGACATCAAGGTCTCACCGTCATCGCCACCTTGCTAATTGGCTGGCAGCTGTTCTATTTTAAGATAGCAGATATTAAAGTTGGACTACCTCCAGTTAATTACTTTTCATTTAACCCAGTAGTGTTCGCCAATAATGAAAATTATTCGCACAATTTGGATAAGACTGAGCCGTTAATCTTGGAACAGAAAGGGCTTGCTCAAGAACCGGAACAATTTGTCGAATATGTACCGCCGGATAATGGTCATCCTAGCTATACCCAAGGCTCTGGAACTTTTATTTAGCATCAAAGTATATGTATGAATATATTGGTCAACATCCTAAATTACAACATCCTAAATTAATCGAATGACTCAACCCGAAGCACTGCAATCTCTACTCGCAGCTGTTGCTGCTGGTGAAGTCAGCCCCGAAGTTGCCCTCGATGAGCTCAAGCATTTAACCTTTGAGCCAGTGCAAGATTTCGCTAAAATTGACCATCACCGTACCTTGAGAACTGGTTTTCCGGAGGTGATTTGGGGACAAGGGAAAACACCAGAACAAATTGCTCAGATTATGGAAGCGATGCGGCTGCGCAATCAGATGGTAATGGCAACCAGAATTGAGCCAGATGTCTTTGCTAAACTGCAAACTCAAGTGCCAGGTATTTACTACTACTCAACTGCCCGCATTTGTGCAATTGCCCGTGAGACTCTCACGACTAAATATTCAGGAACCATCAGTCTGATTTCTGCTGGGACATCTGATTTGCCAGTAGCTGAGGAAGCTGCTGTTACGGCCCAACTATGTGGCTTTCAGGTACAACGTCTCTGGGATGTTGGAGTGGCGGGCATTCACCGCTTGCTAAGTAACAGAAAGATAATTGCCGATGCAGATGTTTTAATTGTTATTGCTGGAATGGAAGGAGCATTGCCCAGCGTCGTTGCCGGTTTGGCAGATTGCCCAGTAATTGGTGTACCTACTAGTATAGGTTATGGTGCGAGTTTTGGCGGTGTCGCCCCTTTGTTGACAATGCTCAACTCTTGTGCAGCTGGAGTAGCAGTGGTTAATATTGACAATGGGTTTGGAGCAGCTATTCTGGCAGGGCAAATTTTGAGAACAGCTCACAAGTTGAAATCAAAGGATTGAGATGGTTCATGGCTCATTGAAGAAAGTATTCTACAGCTAAGGTACACAAACCAATG
Source organism: Symploca sp. SIO3C6 (assembly GCA_010692425.1). Taxonomy (GTDB): domain Bacteria; phylum Cyanobacteriota; class Cyanobacteriia; order Cyanobacteriales; family Coleofasciculaceae; genus SIO3C6. The sequence continues at coordinate 134,552 of JAAHHJ010000010.1, forward strand.
AACCATGAACCATCAACTATGAACAATCAACACACAAACAGAAAATAACCACCAGGAGAGGTCAAAGCTTCTAATTAGTAAACTGGATAATTTCACCAGAATTAGCGCGAGAGTACTTAACAGTTGCCACCTGTTGTAACTGATTATCAAATACAGCGATTAATCCAGATTTATTCGTCATTTGCATAGAAGAATTACTAGAGCGTCTCACAGGAAAGCGTTTGACTTCATTGGGTTCGAGAGTACCACTCAAAGATTCAGGGCGACCCATTTTATCTTGCATTTCCCAACCTGTTAGATTAATCGGTGAGTTGGTTACATTCTTTAATTCAACCCACTCTCGACCACCGGTATCTGAACCTTCAGGATTAGGTAAGGCAGCAACAATAACTACAGAATCATCGTTTTTAATAATATTATCGATGGGCACGATTTCAGGGCGATTCATTTCTGGTTCTTTGACGCCATCATTGCCCAAGAATATGGGAAAGAAGGAACGAATAAACTCCCCTCGGCTACCATTGGGATTAGTACTGCGGTACAAAACCAAATTGTAATTAGCATCATTGATACTAATCCGTTGTCTATCACGGATAAGACCATCAATACTCTGAAAATAGGCAACAGTTGCCATCGCTATTTCACATTCGGGGCTTGGCCCGACGAAAAATCCACCCTTCTTTTTAAACAGTTGAGCAATAATATTGCCGCGCATGTCAGTTACATCTTGCAACATCTGTAAGGTGACAACGTTGGGATTATTGGAACCTGCTTTGCCTTTCAAGTCATATTTATAGCCTAAAAAGTTGACGCGTTGATTTTGCTCATCAAGGTAAAATTTGACCCAAGAGTGGTAGCCAGAAATAGTGCCGAGGTTATCTAGATTGTTACCAGAACGTATATTAAATTTACCTTCTCCCACAAAGACATGCTCAAAGCCAGAGGCGAAGTGAGTCGATTTGCCATTGTAATAATTGGTGTAAAGTTCAAACCAGATTCGCTGTAACTTGGCTTTAAATTGGATCTGAGAAAAGTTGGCACCTAACTCTTGATTGATATATTCTAGTGCTATTTGAATTGGCTTCGTAGAAATAATTAAGTTGATAAAATCACGTTGTTCTTGTTCTTCTTGGTCAGGAGTAAACTCTGGATCGAGAGTGCGAATTGTGTAATTATCTAAGAGTTGAATGAAGTTGACATAGGTTAGTTTTTTATCAAATAACTTGTCTTCATTCACCTTATAAAATAAAGGTCGCGTTGCTAAGTCGATGCCGGGTTTACCACTGGCTTTGACCTGCTCATCTAAAAGGATATCAGCGTTTTTGTCTTCCCAATCACCTGAACTATTACGAGCACTTACAGAGAATTGATTCTCATCACTTTCCCAGATTTGCTGATAAATATCAGTGTGGCTCATGTTTATTTCTCTTGAGTGAAGTTTGCACAAATTCTTCCACCCATAGCAACAACACTAGAAACTCAGATTCCGTAGATTATCGTAGAATTTGCCATCAGGTGGGTAAACGAAGTTCTTGGTGGGATTTCTAGCTAAGTTTTTAAAAAATTCCCCACACTCCCCACACCTCCGGCACCTCCGGCACCTTTTTTTCCCTCACCCCCATCCGGTGACTAGACTCATCATCTTGATCTTAAGAGGATGCTCCATTTACCTTGGTGGGTTTTGCCAAGGATCTGTATGGTCTTACGGACAATGAGTAAGTTATGGTCTTTATAAGATTTAATGAAAATTCTGATAAAAATTATTACCCTGCTGGTTCAAATATATCAACCTTCAAGAGAAAAGGTATTAGCCATTGCCAAGATTACTCATTTTCCTTTCATCGACTCGATTACCTTTTGCCGTGAAGCTTTATTAGCATCCATCAATAATTCTAATATTTAGGCTGAAATCCTGGAGTGGCAAGACATCCACTTTTCTCAGTTGAGCAGCTATAGCAGATAACTCACCTACAGATAGCTTAAAATACAAAACATAAGGTATGGCAATAACCAACTCCAAGTAGAACACTTTCCTGTAGGAACATGTGACTTGGAAGGTTTCTCGCCTTGATGACCTTTGCCCTAGACTGTCCAAGCTTAAGGCTCGTAATCTAGATCACAGCTGCATCACCATCGACTCCTACATCCTCCCTGGGCGCGGAGTCAAATCAAGTCAAACTAAGGATAAAAAAGTATTTAGGAATCATAAAAGTTACATAGCAATCCTAAATAGGTTGTGAAACTTAACTATAGATTCTTTTCCTAAAACGCCATTAGAGCAATACTTATGGAAACGACACTAATTACAACTAGTTTAAGATAGCTATAGTACTTGATACGACAATACTTATATAGGATAAACTATCATGCTTAAGAAGCCATTGTCGAGTATTATAACAGCCTCAGCTTTAGCAATACCAATGATTGCTTTGAGTGGGTCAGCAACTCTTGCTCAGAGGAGTTATCAGATTCGCAACACTACAGGTCACAATATTATCAATCTCTATGTGTCATCCTCTAGTTCTCAAGACTGGGGTTTAGATAGTTTAGAGACTAATAGCTCTCTGCGTAACGGTGAGTCAGTTAATATTAAACTAAGTAGTGATTGTCTCTATGACATCAAAGTTGAGTTAGAAGATGGTCGGGAAATAGAAAAACGCCAAGTTGACACTTGTGCCAGCAGTTTCTTAACCCTTGCCCCTGAAAGCATTTCTGATCTTCCAGCTTCTACTACTGTGGCTGCAACTGGATCCTCTGGCACTGGAGGATTTTTCTGCGACACATCAAGCGGGATACCCGAAACACGTTATCAAAATTCTTCAGGGAGCTCAGAAGTTTGGATTCGCTGGAGTTCCAATTTCTTCTCTACTTCCGGCTATGATCCTCTTAGCCGTTGCCAAGCTGTCAGTGGGCGTCTTGAGAACTACCGTCGCAACGGTAAACTCAATTACATGGGAGTAGGTCAGATGAATGGTCAGAATATCATCTGCACAGCTATAAAACCTGGTAATTGCTTGGGTCTAGTTTACACCCTCAAGCCACAGCAAAGCCCGCTTGAAACCCTACAGCAATTCATGCAGCACCGCGTAGGAGTGGTTGGTACAGCACCTCTCTATGAAAGTGAAGATGGGGAAGAGGAAACACCTTTTGTTGATGTGAGACCTTTTTTAGAAGGTAACACTAATACTGCCCCAGCTCTGGTCTCTCCTAATCAAAATAATACAGCTCCTTCCCCTGAGCAACTCAGAGATGGAGGAGAATTGCGCAGACTGTAGATAATCTTCTTGAGACATCAAGGGGATTTTATGGATAAGGTTAGTAGATTATGTTATTAAAACAAATTGCTCTGAAATCACTAGGCTCAATGTTACTAGGTTGCTTGGTGGCAAATCCAGTTTTAGCCCAATTAAGTCCTGAAGAAATCAATTCAATTGCCAGACAAACTACTGTTTTGATTGCACCAGGACTAACACCAGAGTTAATCGACGAACTAGAAGAAAATCGCCAAAATCCCCTTGCCAGAGCCAAAGATCCGGATGGAGTATGGAATCCTGGCTCTGGGGTAATCATCGCTAAAGAAGGAAAAAGTTATTATGTTTTAACTGTCACTCATAACTTCAAACAAAGACATTTAGATGAAAACATGTCTTATGGAATTCGCACCAGTGATGGTCAAGTTCATGAAGTTACAGAAGTTAATGATGACAGGGGTTGCCCTCTCAATGGCGGAGTAGGGCAGGATCAACAGTTACTTCGATTTGGCTGTTATTCAAAGTATCTGCCCAACCGGGTGAATGGTTTTGACCTAGCTATTGTTCGTTTTGAGAGTGACAAAAAATATGCCGTTGCTCCCTTAGGAAGCCCAGATGATATCAAGATGATGGATACAGTTTTTATCTCGGGCTGGCCTGATCCAGAAAAAGAACAAGATGCTGTAACTGGTAAGTGCCGAGGTAGGGTGGCTCGCCGGCAAAGGCGTCTAGCTTGGGGACCAGTAACTGGTAAGATTAATCCTGCTCAAGGTCAGAATGGCTATGGTATTTTTTATGTTGACCAGACTCGCCCTGGTATGAGTGGAGGACCTGTGTTTGACAGCAACGGTTTTGTTGTCGGTGTTCACGGTCGTGGTTCTGCTGACAAGGGACAGTTGGTGAGACAATATTGTTCTCTTCCTAAGGATCTAAATAATACCACCTTTGAGTCGGAAGATCTTGCTGCACAAGCAGGTGGTTCTGACCCCACAATTCTACACACTCGCTTTAGCAGTGCGCAAAATTTAAATAACTTTTCTAATGTTACTAATCAGGCAGGAATGAAGTTGTCCTTCAATCGTTTGCCTCCTTCGGCAGATTTTATTCAAGCCGCTTTGATTGAGTTGAAACCTGATCGGAGTAACACTGGTACTTTTGATCTTGTTGCTCGCGATGATGTTATGGGTACTTTTGAGGACACTCAAGACGCTGTAGAGGATATCTATGACCTCTTTCAATTTAAGCTAGAAAATCAGCTTAGAGATGAGCCATCGGCAGGGTGCGGTAGTATTTTGCTCGGTGATGAAAGGGAGCGTTGTAAAAAGTAATAAGTAATAAGTAATAAGTAATAAGTAATAAGTAATAAGTAATAAGTAATAAGTAATAAGTAATAAGTGACAATTTTGAACCAGGCTGTAGGGGGATTTTTTTTACTACTCCAACTCCTAAATCCCCTGCCACTGAAGGTGGGGAGTTATACCAACTGTATAAATGCTTACTATGCATTAATCCCTGTGTCTGGGCGTCTCTGAGTCTGGGTTTCATCAGCATCTGTAACAAACATAAATAAAATTGATATTAGCGTAAGTCCTAAAATTGTAAACTTTTGCAATCAAGAAGTTTTGTGTATATAGTGAAGCACTCTGATTAAGAAGCAGTAAAATTTGCTCATAATTCAAGCTTTCGGCTGAGGAAATTGGCTGATAGCCAAATTTGCTGTTTCTGAGGGTGAGGAGTAAAGATGAGTATCAGACATCTATTCTCAGGCATTTCCTTTTTGCTGTTAACTGCCTCTGTTGCTCAAGCAGAACCTCCAGACTCACTTCCCCAAGCTAATCAACAACCCCTGAATTTAATAAGTTATTCTGATAAATGGATTAATCAGGTGACAAATGTCTCTCAGTTGCGGGATGTGCAACCGGGAGACTGGGCCTATGAAGCGCTGCGATCGCTAGTGGAACGCTATGGTTGTATTGCAGGTTATCCTGATGGTACCTTTAAGGGCAACCGTTCCCTGACACGCTATGAATTTGCAGCTGGTTTGAATGCTTGTCTCGAACAAATCGAGAGATTGATTGCTGATGGTATCGACGAGCTTAAAATCAGAGACGATTTAGTTAAATTAGAAAGACTCACTAACGACTTTGGAGCCGAACTTGCGACTTTAGCAACGAGAACTGACAATCTTGAAGGTCGGGTGGCTTTTTTAGAAGATAATCAATTTTCAACAACAACAATTTTAAATGGGGAAGTCATTTTTGGACTAGCCACTGCCTTTGGGGGCGATCCTCCCGGTGGATGTAGAGTCCTTCAAGATGGCACCCTACGTTTTGACGATATCAATAATGATCCTGATATTGTCTGTAATGGTGGAGATCCAGACACTAATACGGTTTTTACCCATCTTACCCGTTTGGGATTACAAACCTCATTTACTGGTAAAGACCGCCTGCGAACTTTTTTAACAACAGGCAACTTTGATAACGGTGGCTTTACAAATCCTGAGTCACTCAATACCTATATGGCTCGGCTTTCTTACCAAGCTGACTTAGATAATGAGGTCATTATAGACTTACTGGAGTACCGCTTTCCAGTTCTTGATGACCGTGTTGTTTTCTCTGTTATTCCCTTTGGTTTTAGTCTGAGCAATGTTCTTAGTGCTAACTCTCCCTATTTTGATACGGGACGAGGCTCAATTTCACGCTTCGGAGAAGCTACTCCCATCCTGAAAATTGGTGGAGTTATGGATGCTGGCGCTGGTTTTGATTGGTTGATTGCCGATCAATTGCGCTTGCAATTTGCCTATGGCACAGCAGATAGTAGTGAGCCTGATGATGGATTCTTTGGAGCAGACCGCAGTACTCTAGGTGTACAGCTGTTAGCGGAACCTTTTAAGAATCTCGTAGCAGGAATAAGTTATGTTAATTCCTATTCTAGCAATGGTACCTTAGGTACATTTACAGGCAGTGTCAATGCTGAAACCTTGGGTTTATGGTCTCAGTCATCTATTCCTTCCAGTACTGTTAATGAAGATAGCCCTAATTTTTCCAACTTTCCATGTTGCGAACTACCTGTGGGAGATTTACCAGCCCAAATCAATGCTGTGGGCGGTACCTTGCAATGGCGCTTGTCAGAGAACCTAACTTTTGGAGCTTGGGGAGGGTATATTTTTGCCAATTTCCTGGAAAGACTTCCTGACGATCCTGATCTTGAGGCCTCCGCAGGTAAGAAGCCTTTTGCCAACGTTGCCACTTTCACAGTTTCTTTAGGGCTTTCGGATCCGTTTGGCAGGGAAGGCGATTTACTTGCCTTTATATTTGGTATGCCGCCTAAATTGGTTGATGCTGGTCCTGGAACAGTGGGTGTGCCTGTACCTTTCTTTGAAATCTCAAGAACAGGGGAAGATGATGAAGTTGTAGTCACTGACAATAACCCCAACATCAGAAATGGAATACGTCCAGATAGAGAGGATCAAGTTGGAGTTGAAGATGATGCGACTTCACTCCACTTCGAGCTTTTCTACCGCTTCAAGGTAAATGACAGTCTCTGGATTACACCAGGCTTCTTCTTTGTTACCAATCCAGGGCATATTGAAGACAACGACACTATTTTTGTCGGCACTATCCGCACAACTTTCCGTTTCTAACGTACACACTCAAGTTAATATACTCTCAGTTATTAGCCTTGAGCCTGAAGAAACACAGCAGTTTGCAGTTAATCGCGTCATCCAGGGTACTCAATGGCTAATTAGTTGTGAGGAGTACAGATGAATATCAGACATTTACTTTTAGGTGTCTCTGTCTTCGTTTTAACCACCTCTGTGATTCAAGCTGAGAGTGCTGCTGAGACAACCTCCGATTTGGAACTATCGGCGGTTGATGGTAGCGAGTACTTGCCTGAAAAGTCTCAGCTGATCAATCCTAAGGTAATCCCAGAATTGTCTAACTTGCAGCATCTAGAGACGCCTAATGCTAACTTACCTGTCCCTACAATCACTCAGTTAAGTAAAAAGGTGATAGTCGCACCAGTAGAGGTAAGTCAAGAGAATGGAAATGTTCCAGCAGTGAATCAGCTGAGTGCAGATACACCGGTTGCACAAACAGATGATATAGAGTCCCCATCAGCTGATTCACCCCCTCAAACTGAAACCAAACCACTGAAGTTAGTTAGTTATTCTAATAAGTGGATCAATCAGGTAACTAACGTCTCCCAACTGCGGGATGTGCAACCGGGAGACTGGGCATACGAAGCACTGCGATCGCTAGTGGAGCGTTATGGTTGTATTGCTGGTTATCCTGATGGTAACTTTCGGGGCAATCGACCACTGACGCGCTATGAATTTGCAGCGGGTTTAAATGCCTGTCTGGAACAGATTGAAAGATTGATTGCTGATGGTATCGATGAACTTACGCTCAGAGAAGATTTAGTCAAATTAGAAAGATTAACTAATGACTTTGAAGCTGAACTTGCCACCTTAGCAACCAGAGTTGATAATTTGGAAGGTCGTGTAGCTCTACTAGAAGACAATCAATTTTCAACCACGACTATCTTAAATGGAGAGGTAATTTTTGGATTAGCCACTGCCTTTGGAGGTGATCCACCAGGAGGATGTGGCTTTGCAGCCGATTCGGATCGAGTTAACTGTCAAGATGCTGATGGTTCCGACACTAACACCGTTTTCGCCCACCTGACTCGCTTGGGATTACAGAGCTCATTTACTGGTAAGGATCGCCTGCGCCTGTTTTTAACCACAGGTAATTTTGATAACGGCGGTTTTACCAATCCTGAGTCCTTCAACACCTACATGGCTAGGCTTGCTTACCAAGCTGACTTAAACAACCAGGTAATTTTAGACTTACTGGAATATCGCTTTCCCGCTTTTGATGACAACCTTGTAATCTCTGTTATTCCCTTTGGATTTGGTTTAAGCGATGTTCTCAGTGCCAACTCTCCCTACTTTGATACAGGGCGAGGCTCGATTTCACGATTCGGACAATTAAGTCCTATTTTTAATATCGGCGGAGTTTTGGATGCTGGTGCTGGTTTTGATTGGTTAATTTCTGAGAATGTGCGCCTACAAGTTGCCTATGGCACAGCTGATAGTGGCGATCCTGAAGGTGGTTTCTTCTCAGCCGATACCAGTGTTCTCGGGGCGCAGTTATTGCTGCAACCGTTTGAGAATGTTGTTACAGGCATAACTTATGTCAATGCCTTTACTAGCGATGGTCGTTTAGGTACCTTTACAGGTAGTGTCAATGCCGAATCAAATGGTTTGTGGTCCGGAGGATTACTCCCTGTAGTTGATTTGGGTCTTTCCGCTCCAGCAAGGCTGGGTGATTTCCCTGCTCAAACTAATGCTGTTGGCGGAACTTTGCAATGGCGTCTCACGGAAAACCTTACCTTTGGAGCTTGGGGAGGGTGGACATTTACCAATTTCTTAGAACGCTTGCCTGAGTTTCGCGATCCTAATAATAATCCAGTTAATGAGGATGATAAACCTTTTGGCAATACAGTGACTTACCTCTTTTCTCTAGGTCTATCCGATCCTTTTGGTCGAGAAGGGGATCTATTTGCTTTTCTCTTTGGTATGCCCCCTAAATTAGTTGATTCTGGACCAACAACTCGAGGTCAAGCAGTACCTTTTTTTGAACAAGTAGTTAGAGAGGAAGACCCAGTTGAAGTCACTGACAATAATCCTCGCTTGGATAACCCAGGTAATGAAACTTTTGGAGTTGAAGATGATGCAACTTCACTTCACTTCGAGTTGTTCTACCGCTTTAAGGTAAATGATCATCTTTGGATTACACCAGGCTTTTTCTTCGTAACTAATCCAGGACATATTGAAGACAACGACACTATTTTTGTCGGCACTATCCGCACTACGTTTCGTTTCTAATCTCAATAGACTTCTTACAGAAGTCGGGAACAGATAATACCGATTTCATTTAATTTGGTTACAGATGCTGATGACGCCTAGACACACCAGACAGGGAGACGCGGGGATTAGTTTATAGCTGAACTTACCCCCAGAGTTATTGACGACGCCCTTACCTAGAGCGGCTTTCAGTCATTTTTAAACTGCTGCTACTGGGTACATTTGAAAGCGACTCCTAAAAAGGACTTAAAGCGATTGCGCAAAGCGCAGTGGACTTAAGTCCAATCGCTATTTCTTTGATGGTACCACGATGGCAAACATCAAGCCGGAACCTACATGGGTACAGATTTTTTAGACCAAATCGCTACATCCTTTAGATTAATGGAGTTTGAGAAGCAAAGTAGTACATATGCACGGGGTAAGTTCAGTTATAGTGGAAATTACTGTGTAACAGGTATTTATGAAATTGGTATAACAGTAGACCATACTTGATGCAAACAGCATCGAAAAAAATATTTTGTTAGAGGCTTGATAACTACTCTAGCGCTTGAGTTGGCAATGGAAATGTCGGGTCAATTCTAAGCGCTTCTCTATAGGAATCACGTGCTTTCTGATAGCTCCTCATTTTTTCGAGAACTAAACCTCGATTAGCCCAAATGTAAGGGTTATTAGGTTGAATCTCTTTGGCTCGATCAAAAGCTGCTAGTGCTTCTTGATTGCGGTCTAGTTTCATTAATGCTATGCCTTGACCCATCCAGGATTGATGATCCTTTGGTTGAATTTCTAAAGCTTTATTAAAGGAAGCTATTGCCTCTGGATATCGCTCCAAGTTACTTAATGCTAAGCCCCGATCCCGCCAAGCATGATAGAAACTAGGTTTAATTTGAATTACCTTGTCAAAGGATTTAATCGCTTCTTCAAAATCTCCTTTTTCAGCAGCGAGTAAAGAACCACGGTTATGCCAAGTCCGGTAAGATTTAGGTCTAATTTTCAGAGCTTGATCATAGGCGGCAAGAGCCTCTTCGTAGCGCCTTAGAAAATAGAAAGCATCACCTTTATTGTGCCAAGCTAGATAGAATTTGGGGCTAACTTCAATTGCCTTTTCATAAGAATAAAGCGCTTCTTCATGACGCTTAAGTTTGCTTAAAACACCACCTCTATCAACCCAAGCTACCGGGTCTTTAGGATTAGCTGAAAGAGCTTCAGTGTAAGTAACTACAGCTTCCTCATAAACCTCAATCGCTTCTTGATGACGCTTTAAGTATTCTAGTGCTAGGGCTTGATTTTGCCAAACTGTTGGATCCTGTGGCTTTAACTTCTTGGCCTTTTTAAAAGCTTCTAATGCCTCTTCATAGCGTTGTAAACCAATCAGGGCTATTCCCTTGTCACTCCAAGCTCTGGCGTTATTTGAGTCAAATTTAATCGCTTTTTCCTGAGCAGATAAAGCTTGCTCAGACTTTCCCTGTTTATATAATGCCCTACCTTTCTTATTCCAGGTTTCACTATCGTTAGGTCTTAAGTGGAGAGCTTTATCATAGGTAGCTAGAGCTGCCTGATTGCGATCCAATAGGCGCAGGGCATCCCCTCTCCCTTCCCAACCTTCTGCATTTTTAGGTCGCATTTTAATCACACTCTGGAAGCTATCGAGTGCATCTTCTAGTTGCTGAGACTCTAGCAACTTTTCACCTCGGTGCAACTGATAAACTGGTCGAATAATAGGGTAAATTAACTCTGCTATCCCTAAAATAGCAGTTATACCTCCAAGAAACACTAACCCTTGCCAAGGCTTGAGGGTTGGCAATGAAAATTTTGACAGCTTAGTTCCAGGATGACTAGTTACTATGGAAGAAGGAACTGAATTGGCTGGAGAAGCTTCTTGTCTAGCTTCTGTGAGGGCACTTGATGGGCTTCTGATTTCACTTACAATCTGTGTGGTTTCAGTGAGTAATTTGGTGCAATTTCCCAGCTCATTAATAACCTCACCTACAGACTGGTAACGATCCCTCAAGCTAGGGCTTACCATTTTATCCAAAATATTAGCTATCTGGCTACTTACCGCAGCTTGATGGTGCCAAATTACTTGACCTGTATTGGGATCCCATTGTAAATCCCTGGGATTATTCCCAGTTAAAGCCTGTATGGCTGTGATCCCCAAGGCATAGATATCACTGCTAAAGCTTGGTTTTCCTTGCAGTTGTTCGATGGGCGTATAGCCAGCAGTGCTAATGGCAACAGTTAACTGCTCTTGCTCATGAGGATTTAAGTTTTGAATACTCAATTGCTTGACTGAGCCAAAGTCAATCAAGACTAATTTTCCATCTTGCTTGCGCCTGATGATATTAGAGGGTTTGATATCGCGGTGGATGACCTTCTGTTGATGAACAAACTCTAGGATTGAGAGAATTTCTTGTAAAATAGCGATAACTTCTCCCTCACTCAATTTATGATAAATATTTAGTTCTTGACTGAGGGGATTGCCTTCGATGTACTCCTCAACTAGATAAAATTCTTCTTCTTCATCAAAGTAGGCAAACAGTTGTGGAATTCTGTCATGTTTGCCCATATCTTGTAGACATTTTGCTTCCCGATCAAACAATTTTCTTGCCGTCGGTAGCACTTTGGGTGTCAGAGGTTTAAGCTGTTTGACTACGCACTTAGGATTTCCTGGCAACTTATGGTCTTGGGCCAGATAGGTTTTTCCAAATCCCCCTTCTCCCAAGTGGTCAATAACTTTGTAGCGTCCAGCTAGTAATTTCCCTAGCATTATTTCAACATCTCTATTGCGATATCTGTATAAAAAAGAAGATAACCCTGCTTGTCGAAGTCTCATACCATTTCCACTCAAAGCCAGATACCACAGGGCATGAAGCCATAAGTTGAAGAAAGAGGGAAGAAACCTAATTGGGCGATTGCTTCGCACAATGATTAGGCGAAGTAGTCCCCCAGAACAAAGAGCCAGTGAAAAGTCAGTAGCAACAAGTTACTCATTTACCTGTTTCTGCGAGGAGACAGAGGCCTGAATCCGGGGGATTCAGTATGCAGTAGTTGACTTAAAGAATCTTGACATAGTTGAGTTTATTTGAACCTACCTGTTTAGTCAATTAGAGATTAGTTATATTGTAGATATTCGTTATCTTAATTTGTTTAGAGCCTCAATCCTATGAATACTAGAGATAAGTTCAAAAGATTAGGTAGCTTGGTGGGATTAGTCAGTGCCAGCCTCCTATTAAGTTTTCCCCTACATGCTCAATATCTCCCTCGTTTTACCTTTTGGCAGCGTCCTGCCTACCTTGAGTCTGAAGATGAGATTAATCTTGCTGAAATTATTGCACAAGAGAGTCAGTTTACAATTTTTGCTGATAGTTTAGAAAAAGCAGGTTTGTCGAAAACTCTTGAAGGGAATGGTTATCTGACGGTTTTGGCCCCAACGAATCAAGCCTTTAATGCTTTATCCTTCACTGATAGTCAAAAGCTATCCCAACCAGAGTATCTCAAGAAAGTACTCAAATATCATTTAATTGAGGGTGAAATCAATCCACAGGAGATTCCCGTAGAAAAGCTAACCCTTGCCGGCAGCTTGGTCAAAATTACCTTTGGTAAGAGTAGCCAAAATGAATTTTGGGTAAATAATCAGGCTCAGGTGATCCCACTTGACGTTGATGAAAATGATAACCCCAAAGCCAAGTTTGCAGACAATGCAACCATAGTTCCCATTAATAAAGTACTTCTGCCCCCAGAATTTTAGCTGAAAGCAAGGGATTGAGCCAAGCTCAGTGCCAGAGTCAATTGTAATTATGTCTCAATTGCATCTAATTGAGGGCAATAGGTCTAGCAGGTTATCACTTCAGACAACTGAATATAATTTAGGTAAAAATGAGGATGGGTTTTTGTTTTTTCCGAGAAAGAGGCGCGACATGTCGCGTCTCTAGCGCTTCATAGGACTCTCTCAATGGCAGAAATTGGTAATTTTGCAATTCTTAGCGAATGCCTGTCCCATAGGCTATAACTTCAATGCCATTACTATTGGTTCCGATGTTGGTAGTTTCCATCCTTACATTGACAACTTGGGTAGCCCCCCAAGCCATCGCTTGCTCCTTCATCCGCAACATCGCTTCCCGACGCCCACGCTCTAATAGCCCCTCATAGAGTACCATGCGACCGCCAAATAGATTTCTCAAAGAAGACACAAAGGTCTTAAAATAGTCAGCAGCAATGACTACAGAACCAATAAATAGTGCTGCTTCCTCTGCTTCAGGTATAGTCTGTTTAGCTTTAAAAGTTACCATCGACAGATGGCTAGTTTGGCGCTCCCTTTCGGTGAGGCTTTGGTAATGCTTCTTCTCAAAATAAAGCCCACAGAAATAGCCAAGGGCTAGCAAACTCAAGAATATTAATACATTATCCATCGCTATTCTACTCTGACTGCAGTTCCATAGGCAAAGAGTTCAGCAGCTCCTTGAGCAACAGATGAGGTAGCAAAACGGATATTGACAATCGCATTAGCTCCCATTGGGGAGGCTTGTTGGATCATCCTCTCAAGTGCTTCTTGGCGTGCTTCCCTTAGTAGTTGAGTGTATCCTTTGAGTTCTCCTCCTACCATATTTTTCAAGCCAGCCAAGATGTCTTTACCAATGTGTTTTGCTCTGACAGTACTCCCCTCTACTAATCCAAAATGCTCTACAATTCTTTTTCCCGGAACCCCTTCAAGAGTAGTTAGAATCATTTTATAATTTATCCCCACTCTTATGTTCAACCAACCAAATCAGGAAATACTTCCTGCACGGCAGGATGAACTAGCTGATAGTTGCTGACATTAACACCCTTAGCTAAAGCTGGGTCAATTTCTAGAGCTTCCATGCCATGATGCGCTAACTTGAGTACATAGGGTAAAGTGCTGTTATTAAGTGCCTGCGTCGCCGTTGAGGGTACAGCTCCTGGCATATTTGGCACACCATAGTGAACGACACCCTCCTCTATGTAGACGGGATTGGTGTGAGATGTTGGTCGCAAAGTCTCAATACAACCGCCTTGGTCTACAGCAACATCTACAATCACTGAACCAGGGTGCATACGCTTGACTAGAGAGCGAGGTACTAAAATGGGAGCGCGACGCCCTAGGACTAAAACTGCACCAATGAGAAGATCGGCATTAGTTACAACTTCTTCAATTTGTGCTGAGTTACTGTAGAGCAGTTCAACTCTCGAACCAAAAATAGTTTCTAAATAGGCCAAGCGGTCTACGTTCACATCTAAAATCTGAACTTGAGCCCCCATGCCCACAGCAATCCGAGCCGCTTCTGTACCAACAACGCCACCGCCGATAATAACTACCTTACCTGGCTTGACCCCCGGTACACCACCAAGCAGGACTCCCCTTCCTCCCTGCTGGCGCTCTAGAAACCTTGCTCCAAATTGTACAGATAGACGACCAGCGATGATACTCATGGGAGTGAGTAGGGGCAATTTGCCATTAGCAATTTCTACTGTCTCATAAGCGATCGCACTCACGCCACAATCAATTAGATGCTCTGTTAAAGCGCGCTCAGCTGCCAAATGTAGATAAGTGAACAACAGCTGCCCTTTTCCCAGAAACTGATATTCAGGTTTGAGCGGTTCTTTGACCTTAACCACTAGTTCCCGATTCCAAGCCTGGGTTGCCTTAGCAACGATCTGCCCTCCAGCCTGCTGATATTCTTCATCTGTAAAGCCAGCACCGACACCTGCATGAGTTTCCACGAAGACCTGATGACCAGCTTCACACAAAACTCTAACGCTGCTGGGACTTAAGCCAACGCGAAATTCCTGATCTTTAGTTTCTTTGGGAACGCCAATTTCCATTTTTTTCTTATATTTTAACCTTTCGCCAGCGGCTACCATCTGATAGTATGTAGTTAGTACCTATTCCCACTTGACAAAGGCACATATATAAATAATGATTACGATTAGTAAAGAATTGTAACCCATTATGGGTGTAAGGTTTGAGAAAAATGACCAAACCAAAACCTACCATAACTCCCCAGATCGAAGAACCAAAGTTTGGCTTCAACGATTACGCAGAGCGTTTGAACGGTAGAGCTGCGATGATTGGTTTTATGCTGACTCTTGCCATCGAGTACTTCACTCACCAAGGGCTGCTTAACTGGCTTGGTTTGCAATAAAAACAAGATTTGCCGCTAACTTTCAGGAACCTCTAGAAAACAAAATTTGTCTTGCTAAATACCTAAAACAACTTCTTTTCGAGAAATAGCCAGCTGTTTTAACAGCCCTCTGTAGAGCGAGTCAGATTTTAACCTGACGAAGAATCTTGAATTAGACGACGTATCACGTAAGATATTTGTTTGATCCTTCAACTAGCCTGAGAACCTCAGAGTTTAAACCAGAGGGCTGTTAAACGGGTATCTAGTTGTTATAGGTTGATGAGATAAGCTGGAGTTAGATTAGATAATTTCTGAAATAGAGATTAAGTAGCAAGACGTAATGAATGCTTTATTACCTCGGATCTTGAAATCAGCTTACCGTAAGGAACCGATTTCTAGCTTTATTATTATTGTCGGAGTAGTCAATGCCCTAATTGGTGGATTTGATGAGCGTTGGTCTTTGCTAACTTTTGGGATTATGGTAGTGGCACTAGCATTTGTAATCCGTTGGTGGCAAACTCAACGCCGGGAAACTGAACTTGTACAACAGCCTGTTACACGCTTTCTTCCTGCAAGTTCATCTCGACCTCCCTTACCAATGCTTACTACCAGCAAGCGCCAGCCACCTCGGTAATCACAGGCATTAAACATCTTGATTTACTCCTGAAAGACGAGTGCGATCGCGCTTTTAAGTGCGCGAAACACTCCTTAATTGAAAAACCAATGGCTAAACTTGCTAATACTTCTCAAACCAGATTACCTTAGTCACTTTGCTACTGTAACTTTTTTTGCAACTTAGTTAGCGATCGCTTCGCAAACAACTTGCTAACGCGCCACCAACTAAGTCCCTCAATATTGGACTGCTGATGTTGCCTATGGTCAAAAAATTGATTAATTTCCGTTAAGATTACCTGTAGACGCTTAACTAAATTTTCAGTACGGTACTCCTCAAAAAACGAGTCTGGTAACTGTGGGTGTTGGGGTGAATTTAAAACTGCCAAAAGGCGTTGAAGATCATACTCCCGAGAATACCCAGCAATCTTATGGCAATTAAATCCAGGATCTAGATAGTCTGCCAAAGCATCATTGACGCTGGAAAATATTTGGCAACCACAGGCTAGGGCTTCCAAGGGAGGCAGCCCGAATCCTTCTGTAACTCCACTCATTACCCAATATTCAGTGGAGTCGTAAAGGTAAATTTTGGCGCGATTAAATAGTCCTGCTAAATCCTCAACATAACTATCTAAAACTTTGACCTGACAGTGTTGAGATAGTACTGGAACCAGTTTATTTAGCAAATATTCTGAAGATTTACGGGCTTGCACCAGAACATCGATATCTCTTGGCTTACCCTGGTTATAAAAGAGATCACCAATTTGATTGGGTAAATAGTAGATTAAGGAGTTAGGTGATTTTCTTCCCCAGTAACTCATGGTATTGCGACTTACGGCAATGATGGGAATATCTGGCGGTAGCTGGAAGCGATAACCAGCACTATGGGCATGATAGATAACATTTTGAGATTTAAGCTTGGCTACCAGCTTTGCCACATCAAAGCCCCAACTGACGATAAAAATAAAGTCTTCTAAATTAGTTTTCTTCAGAATATCTTCTAAAAAAAGATGATTGGATTCTCGCTGTCGATAGGTTACAATTTCAGCAAGACAAATCTTTTGAACCAGTTTGATAGTGTTGAGTTGGGCCCAGAGTCCGCCACTGCCAAAATTGCTGGTGGTTCCAGGGAGCAGAAAGTATAGCCTTCTCATTGAAGATGTCATGTTATCCGGAGCAAAAATAGGGAAGCATGTATAGCAGTGCGCTCTGGTCTACTTACAGTACAAATGTTCTAAACCTTTACCCATCAAGGCTCTATTTATGATTTGTAAACACACCAGCGCGCAGCGCCATATCTTAAATAAAATTATTCCTGATCTTTAGTGAATGCTTTCTTAAATGAGTGACACTTGAGATGAAATTCAAAAACTACTACAACCAGTCCCTTGATACCACCAATCTTGAGGTGCTGCTCCCGGCAGTGGTGCCACTAACACCACCTCATTGTCTTCATTGACAACCCACCCAGTCGCTTCCACAATTTTTTTCGGAGGCTTTGAGGCTGCTGTTTGCCCAATATCTGAGAGTAAATTATCACTAATTTCAGAAAAATCCCTTGTATCGAGCCAAATCATATCACTGATTAAAGGCTGTCTAGGATCTTCTGGTAAACCCCCCCTTCCTATCACCGCGAAGTAATTACCTTCATCAGCAGGGCAAGTGGTAGCAATAAGTTCACTAGGATCTCGGATTTCATTAGGTAATACTACTAATCCTTGACTAGGATCAACCTCTGGTGTTTGCAAGATGACGCTGCCCTGATCAATCTCAGGATTAAATTGAGAAAAGGCGGTAATATCATTACTTGTAAGTAAATTAGGATCCAAGTTATTAGGGTTATTAGTACCTAGCAAACGCTCTAAATCTTCTATTGTGCGTAACTCTAGCCCAATTATTCCTTGAGCAGTTAAAGTAATTTGTCCCCCAGAGCCTTGGACAGCATTGGCAACAAGATCATTATTTTCTTCAGGGGCGGCTACAATTAAATCAGTATCAATCGAGATATTACCGCCATTAGCTAGTCCAGTGGCATTAGTAGTAATTGTACTGTTGCGGCGTAAAAAGATGTCCTCGGCTTGGATGGTAATGTTGCCCTCACCGGAAGCAGTTTCAGCACTAAGGGTTCCTTGATTTTCAAGACGAAGGTTGTTAGTGTTGACTTCTAAATTACCAGCCGCCCCCTCTCCTGTGCTACTGACACTGATTTGAGCTCCATCTTCGACAACTAAACTACTGGTGTTAACCTTGATTAACCCTCCGCTGCCTACTCCTCTAGTCGCAGCAAACAAACCACTGGGAGCTGTATCAGTAGATGATTGACCACTAATTTTAACTATCTCAGAGGCATTGACTAATAAACTTCCTCCTTCACCAGAACTCCGGGTAGTACTTGTTAATTGTCCACCATTATTGATAATTAATCTACCAGTCATTATCTGCAAGTTACCAGCCTTGCCCTCACTAAAAGATTCAGTACTTAACCTGCTAAATCCTCCACTCCCATCTACCAGGATAGATTCAGAGGCATTTATTATTATGTTTCCTCCTGAGCCAGCACTAAAAGTAGCTGCTCGTATGGAGGATTTACGGACAATCAACTGCCTAGTTTCAATTTTTATTTCTCCTCCTGCGCCAATCTCTGAAAAATTGTTATTGGCAAGATTGGATTCGTTGCTAATTTCTAAAGATTCAGAAGCAACAAAGGTTAAAATCCCCCCTGAATTAGCACCGAAGTTATTCGCCGTGATTGCTGAGTCACCAGTGATTATCAATTGTCTGCCCAATAACCGAACCTCTCCAGCATTGACAACGGGTATAGAAGCACTTAAAAAGGGCGAGGCGACAGTAATATTTGCTTCATCAGATAGTTGAATATCTTGAAAATTTTGTACATCTTCGTAATTAAAAATTAAACCATCAGGAGCTAGAACAAGACCAACAAAATTATTGCTGGCGGCACTTCCTAGTTCAATTCTTCCTCCTGGTGCAAACAAATTACCACCTTCTAGGAAAATATTGCCACCCAAAAGTGCTAGAGTTTGGTTAGGCTGAACCTGCATACCATCGAGTAGTTCAGATCGATTAATAATATTTCCTACTGCTTCACCAAATTGCAAGCCAATGGGAGTATTAATTGTCAATAGGGGTATTGTGTTCTGGTTAGTAGTACTAAATTCCAGATTATTTTCAAACACTAAACTACTGGCTGTAGTAGCTATAAAAGAACCTCCCATATCTAAACGAGCATTGGCTCCAAAGATAATGCCATTGGGATTAATTAGAAACAGGTTAGCATTACCTAAAACACCAAGAGTTCCCTCAATATTAGAGAGATTACTACCTGTTACTCGACTAATAATATTCTCAATACCAGCTGCATGAGTAAAGTAAACGGCTCTGGCTTCACCGATATTAAATTCCCTAAAACTGTGAAAGAGGTTTTCCCCACGAATTGCTCCACCCTCAATCTGGATAGCAGAAAAATCCCCGATTATTTCAGGGGTTAACACCGACATTTCTGTAGTACCGAGGGTATCGTCAGGAAGAATTTGTGCTTTTGCCAAGTTGAGAGGTTCTACAGTAAAACTGCAAAGGCTAACCATAAGCCAACTCACTGGTTTGACTAGATAGTTGACCAAATTCTTACTTGTCCCTCTCAAATTTATATTAACCCTTTGCTCAAATTTCCTCACATACTGGTGTTGTAGATTGATATAAGTCAGAAGGTTGTACAATGCCTCCGTCAGGTTTGACTATCTGACACCTAGTGCGTGTAAGCTGTGCAGTACTACTACTCGGTGAACCCGGTACGCACTGCACAGTCCCTGAATTAAACTCGATTCTGCCCCAAAAAAAACCGCCAGTGTAAGCAGCTAGACATGCCTCATATTCATTGACTGTTGGTGTAACTATTATTGGCTCTTGTACCTTATTTCTTTTCTCTATACTTAGAAAGTATGAGTATCTTTCTTGATAAGCTCCATCTTTTAATAAAGAGAACCTTTTACAAAAGTTCCCTTTTGGACATGCAGGTGTTGGATCTCCTGAGTCTAAAATGGTGATAGTTTCACCCGCCCATGCCTCAGCAGTGGGAATTAACAGCATTCCTAAGGTTAAAACAAGCGTCAAGACAGTTGAAACTGCCATTGTAAATGGTTTGAACGGCTTCATAGGTTTACTCCAAGTAATTTAACACATCTCTATAACTACATAGAGATTTATTTAGTTGGTTGTGACAGCAAACAAATATTGGTTTCGGCGAGGATCTAAAAGTCAAAATTTTAGGAGTTACGCACTATACAAATCAGCCATAATGTGCGTCATGTGATTCGGTCATTTTACACGCTTCTACTAACCCTAATTTACTCGCTGCTTTTGCTATCTCAGGCACTATAAAGGGCTGAAATAACCAAATCTCGTATAGTACTGATGTACGATGCGTAAGTCCTAAATTCTTAAACCAGGATAATTTTTGACCTCTTAATTTCCTATTAACCTACCTTCCCTGCTGCCTATTTGCTTAATTATCAATACAGTCTATCTTTGGTTTTTGCTTAGGTCAACTAATAAAACTTATATAAAGTTCATAAAATTTTCCCTGACCATACTAATAACTTAATGGGGAAGTTACTATCGTGGGACTTTAGTGTGTATTTTTATGAAAAAACTACCAGCATTTGCCCTCATTAGTACAGTGGTATTTTTGATAGACCTTGAATTAGCGTCGGCTCAATCATTCCACCTCAACTCATTTATCACTCAAGATCCAGTCCCCACCATCCTCTTCAATCCACCACCAAAGGATGAAAAACCGGACAAAACTACGGGAGCAGGGTCACGAGATGAGCGACAATGTTCTCAGGATACCCAAAACAATTTTGCTCAGACACTATTACCACAGCCTGCACTTCAAGCACTTGTTCCCAACGATAATTACGGCGTAACCTTTTCAGAGCGTCCAACCTTGTGGGTGTATATTCCAGAAACTTCAGCTAAACAGATAGTTTTAAGCCTGAAAGAGGAAGGCATCAAACATCACTCCCAAATCTTTCTCCCCATTACCGGAATTTCTGGTATCTTTGGATTTAAATTGGGGGAAGAATCACCACCTCTAGAAATCGGGAAAAGTTACCAGTGGGCAGTGGTAATGGTTTGTGGAGATCAACCAAGCCCAAATGACCCAGTAACTACTGCTTGGATTAAGCGAATTACACCATTACAGCCACTGGATGATTCACTCAGTTGGCTAGAGCAAGCTGTTTGGTATGGGAAACAAGGTATTTGGTATGATGCCCTGACAGCATTGGCTCAGGCTAGACAATTACAGCCTAATAATAGTAAGCTAATGAAAGACTGGGCAGATTTTCTATCTTCTGTTGAGTTAAAGGCGATCGCTACTGAACCCCTAGAGCCAATTACCGACTAATACAAAAGCAGACCAGTAAGCTGGATGTTGGTATTGGGGGGATTTTAATAGTGATAGTTGCGCCTGACGTAGGGCTTCAGCTTTGGTAACACCTGGTTGTTTGAGAGCTTTATACAACTCAATCATTAACTTGGTGGTGGAATCGTCTTGAACTGACCAGAGCGCTGCCATGGTACTACGGGCACCAGATCTCAGTGCAACTCCAGCCAGTCCTAGTGCTGCTCGCTTATCTCCAGCAGCAGTTTGACAAGCACTCAAGATTAACAGCTCAATTGGTCTTTTGTTTTGACGTTCGCGGACTTGTAGTAATTGGTCTAAGTCTTTGACGTTAATACGACCATCCCAAGTTAGTAAAAAAGTTTTTTCAGCTTGGGAGGAAAATTGACCATGTGTGGCTAAGTGTACCACAGGAAAAGATGTTGAGTCAATTTTGACCTCAAGTCGGCTGCGAGTAAAGTCTTGATTAAGCAAGACATCTGCTGGTACTAACTTAGCAATCTGCTCCACTTCTTCAATAACACCAGGGAGAGCCGAAAACCCTTGACGAGGCTCAGATAATCCCCCTGCCAGGGTTTCCAATTGTTCTGGTTTGAGTAATTGTGGTGGTAGGAGTTGCAATCCTGGTGTTAGAGCCAAATTATATTTCTCTATTAAATAGTGCTGACGGTCATGAAGTGCCGCCATGGGTATACCACGTAGCACCCCATCTAGGACAAAAACTAAAGTCTTGACACCACTATTTTGCAGTTGCTGCTCAACTGGACGGATTAACCAATCATACAGTTGTTGGTGGGGACGTAGAGGTTCTGAGTTAGAAATAAATGGGTTTAAGGTGGCGAATAAATCATCAAAGGTACGTTCTAGTAATACAGAGGCATTTTCCTGATGATCAGAATTATCAGAAATTAAAATAGTGTCATAGTAACGCAGTGGTTTTCCAGGAACAGAAAGAATAACTGCAAGGCGGTCTGGTAGAATAATGGAGTAGAATACTGCCGCTTTCGGATCAACCTGGTCAATTTGTTGAGGTTGGGCATCAAAACAGATTTCTCGAAAGAAGTTATTAAGTTGGGCCAGTTGTAGAGCTTCAATTACCTCTCTCGCACGTCGCAAGTTAGCCTGAGAAGGTTCATTTTTTAATAGCAGTTGTACCAATTGACGATAAATAGGCTCAACTTTATCTCGAAAAGCAAAGCCTACTTCCGGGTTGAGTGCTACCAAATCACCCCTTAGTTGGGACAGGGTTTCAAAGGCTTGATTATAAGCATTAATCGCTTCAGTAATAAGTCCCTGTGCTGCTAGAATTCGACCAAGCTGCCATTGCCAAGAAATAGCAATATCTTGGGCATTACTCTCGACAGCGATTAACAAAGCTTGTTGTGTCAACTTCTTTGCTTGTTGCCGCTGTTTATAACTTTCATACAAATGTCCTAACTGACCTAAAGCATAGGCTTCAGCCCTTTGGTCTTGCAACACCCTCGCCTCAGAAACTGCCTTAATCAAAATCTGAGCAATATCCTGGAAATCATTAAACCTCCCCCTCTCCGCGTCTCCGCGTCTCCCCATCTCCCCCTCTCTCCCTCTCCCCCTCTCCCCATCTTCCCAGCGCTTTATTTTAATCAGATTTTCCGCTAGATTCACTCGGGCATAGACAGTTATACGACTTGGTGGTATTTCCTCAAGGAGTGATTTAATCGTCGGTAATATAGATATGGCTTTGCTAATTTCATTAGCATCCACCAGCAGACTAAACTGATTTAATTGCACCTGAAGTTGAAGAGAAGGTTCAAAAGCCAACAGTGCAGCTTGTTGGTAAAAAGCCTGCGCTTTTTCAAATTCCTGTCTAACTCTAGCAACATTCCCCAACTCCATAAGTGTTTTACTGATAGCGGCTTCGTCATTAAGGCTTTGAGATATTTTCAAACTCGATAGCAAAGCAATTTGGGCTGGTTGGAAGTCACCAACCCTCAGTAGGGCTATGCCTAAACTGTGCAAACCATTAGCTTTGAGGGGTGAATCGGGAAACTGTTGCAGTTGAGCATTAATTTGCTCTAAAACTATCTTGGCTCGTCGATATTGTCCCAGAGTTTGTAGAGCTTGGGTTTGGTTGAGTTGAGTGCCTATTGTGCCAATTTGATCACCAACAGCAGTATAGGCGGCTTCACTCTGTTTCCAGGTTTCGAGGGCTATTTTACTTTGTCCTTTTGCCAGTTGGATTGCTCCTTTGTTATTTAAAGTTTGGGCAAGGAGCAGTTGAGATGAGGGGTTATTTTTTAGAATAGCGATCGCTCTATCAATAGCTACTGATGCTGCTTCCCATTTTCCTAAGTCTCGATAAACAAGGGCTAAATGGTTCCAAGTTTGTATTTGTTTGGGTATATTTCCTTGAGTAGTGTATTGCTGGAGTGCCTGTTGCCAAATCTTGGCGGCTTGAGTTAATTTTCCTGCTCTGTAGAGAGTTTTACCTTGCCTGAATAAATTTGAAGTCTGCTCCTCTAGAGAAGTTAGGAGGGGAGAGGGGGAGACGCGGAGATGGGGAGATGGGGAGAGGGGGGGAAGGGGAGACGCGGAGATGGGGAGATGGGGAGATGGGGAGAGGGGGGGAGGGGGAGAGGGGGAGAAAGTTATAAGTTTTAGTGATAGTGTCAAAATGCTTAATAGGGATGGATACATATTTTATTTAAGTAATAAGTAATAAGTAATAAGTAATAAGTAAGAGGTAGCAGGGAGCAGGGAGCAGTTTTACGGCATAAGTCTATATAAATCTATTCAATCGCTTGGGGTTCACACTCCAGTCTAATATCAAAAATTCTCTAAAAGAGGATTTGGAAAGGTTTTGAGTTCACTTAAGTGAACTTATGCTATTAGCCCAGAGTTTTGAACTCTGGGCGGTAAAGGTAGTTTAACAACTACAGGTAGCTTTGATTATTGAAATCAAGTTTATCTGTAGTGCGGGTATTCTGCCCGCGAGGAGTTTTGCGTAAGTCCTGTTTTTTACTGCCTATTCTATTTTTCAATAGGCGGATCAAACACGAGTTCAAACTTAACCTCGGCAATTTGTTGACGGCAGAAGTTGAGATTCCTTTCGGCATCGGCACGACTGCGGTAGCGAGTAATTACTACCCATTGCACTGGGGAAATTAGACGCACAATTGTCCAAGGACCATTGCTATTTTGATCGTACATAATTAGGATGACTCCTTTTCTAAGTTATTAGGAGCCAGAGCCAGCCCCCAGGTTTGGAAGGCTACGGGCTGGCTTCTGACTTTGTCGCAACTGCAATTGTTACAACAATTTTAATTTATCACTTAAGGCAAAAAATAACAAGTTGTTTTAATAAAAAAACACATATCAAAAAGGCTTTATTTTGCAGAGGAAGCTGTTAGGTTGGATCAAGGCAGAAGGCAGGAGGCAGAGGGCAGAAGGGAATATTTATTCAAACTCAGTGGCTAATAGTAAAAGTTCATTAAAACTGAAATCTATGTAGAGCTAGGTTTTAGTCCTCTTTGAGAGGACTTTCACTATTAGACTGGGGTTTGAACCCCAGGCGGGTGAAGATATTGATGCAAGCTCTAAGTAAAACTCAGATTCTTAAAAATTATGGTTGGTAAGCTACTTTTACCGCCCAGAGTTCAATCTATGGGCTAATAGCAGAAGTCCATTAAAATGGACTGGAATCTATATAGAACAATGATTTAGTACTCTTTGAAAATACTTTCGCCATCAGTC
This sequence comes from Symploca sp. SIO3C6, assembly GCA_010692425.1. GTDB lineage: Bacteria > Cyanobacteriota > Cyanobacteriia > Cyanobacteriales > Coleofasciculaceae > SIO3C6. Next base: position 159,584 of record JAAHHJ010000010.1, read on the forward strand.
AGTGATTTAAATCGCTGACTAGTTAATGGATATGTGAAAAATCTAAAGAAAATCCCTAAAAAGCCACTGTGCATCTAAATTGCACTATCTCAGTGTTTTAAAAAACTCTAACCAGAGAAAGGTAGAAAGTTTCTAAAAACCCTCTCCCCATCTCCCCATCTCCCCATCTCCCCATCCCCCCATCTCCCTCTCTCCCCCTCCCCTCCCATGCTGCAATTCCTCTCCAAACCCTATCGCTGGATTAAAGGCAAATTTATCCGTCAACCAGGTATACTGGCATTAATTGATAAGTCTGTTGAGCAATTTCAGGTGCAGGATTATCAAGGGGCTTTGGATTCTTTGAATCTTGCTGTTGAGAGATATCCAAATGACTACAGAGGTTGGTATCTTATTGGTTCATTCAGAAATCAATTTTATCAGTATGAAGAGGCAATATCCTTTTACGACCAAGCTTTAAAATTGAAACCTGACTATCACGATGCATGGTACAAACGGGGCATTGTGCTGTCTAAATCAGGTAGATTAGAAGAGGCAATATCCTCTTACGACCAAGCCTTAAAATTGAAACCTGATTTTTACTTCGCTTGGAACAACCGGGGCGTTGTGCTGAATGAATTAGGCAGATTTGAAGAAGCAATATCCTCTTACGACCAAGCTTTAAAATTTAAACCTGACTATCACGATGCCTGGAGCAACCGGGGCGTTGTGCTGTCTAAATCAGGTAGATTAGAAGAAGCGATGTCCTCTTACGACCAAGCCTTGATATTGAAACCTGACAATCACAACGCCTGGAACAACCTGGGCATTGTGCTATCAGATTTAGGCAGATTAGAAGAAGCGATGTCCTCTTACGACCAAGCCTTGATATTGAAACCTGACTATCACAACGCCTGGCACAACCTGGGCAATATGCTGTCAAATTTAGGCAGATTAGAAGAAGCAATATCCTCTTACAATCAAGCCTTAAAATTTAAATCTGACTATTTTGAAAGCTGGCATCAACGTGGCATTGTACTGTCAGATTTAGGCAGATTAGAAGAGGCAATATCTTCTTACAACCAAGCCTTAAAATTTAAACCTGACTATTTCGAAGTCTGGTACAACCGAACCTTGAGTCTAAATAAATTAGGAAGAATAGAAGAATCAATATCCTCTTACGACCAAGCCTTGAAATTGAGACCGGACTATTACGTAGCCTGGATGAACCGGGGCATTGTGCTGGATAAATTAGGCAGATTAGAAGAAGCAATATCCTCTTACGACCAAGCCTTGAAATTTAAATATGACTTTTACGAAGCCTGGAACAACCGGGGCATTGCGTTGAATAAATTAGGCAGATTAGAAGAAGCAATATCCTCTTACGACCAAGCCTTGAAATTGAAACCTGACGATTACGCAGCTTGGAACAACCGGGGCAATGCGGCTGGAAAATTACCAGGTTATGACCATTTTCAGCAACAGCAGTTTGTCGAACTATTTCGTTTAGAAGTCAGCAAAGCTCCTCAAATATTAATTCCTATTCTAAAAAGCACTAATTCCGAGCAAATCCTTAACCAGTTCCAAACCTCCCTCAATACCTCTACAGAACTACTGCTAAATATCTTTGCTAACCTTGACGCCCCAGAATTAATTACCCAAATCCAAAAACCACCTTCACCAGAACTAAGTCAAGTAATCCTAAAATCTCCACCACCAGAACTATTTAACTTTATTAAACAACCCCTATCTGAAGAAGTTTCCGTACAACTAGCTCAAGATTTATTTTCCCATCCCCCTCACTTCAATCCTCAACTCAATCAACGAGGTTACGAGGGAGCAATTGCTAGCTATAAGGCGGAACTTGATAAAGCCATCCGCCTAGAAACTCACCCCGAAGGATGGGGTAAATTACATCATGCTATTGGCAAAGAACACTATTTCCAAGGACGAAAGAATACTAAACCTTATTCTTTCTGGCGTAAAGCAGAAACTAGCTATAAAACAGCATTAAAAATCCCCGAATCTTCTGAACTTGAAGAGCTCCGCCTAGAAATCCTACAAGATTTAATTCAAGTATCAATAGACTTAAAAGAAATTGAGCAGGCGCAGGAATTACAAAGAATAGGAACAAGTCTTTTACAACGCATGTTGGCAGACTCCAAACGTACAGAGCGCCAAAAGCAAAAACTCGCCCTCAACTCTTCTATATTTGATCAGTTAACAGTAGATTTAGCTATCCAATCTGGCGATATCTTCAGTGCTTTAAAGCTAGCCGAAACTGGAAAAAACACTTGCCTACGCTGGCTCTTAGGTATAGAAGAAATCCCCAACGTCGATTATGCCCAAATTCAACAACTGCTCAACCCTACCACGGCAGCAATTTACTGGCATCTTAGCCCTAGCGCCCTGACTACCTTTGTGATTCTACCCGGTGCCACTGCCCCAGTTGTGATACCTGATGTTTCAGCTTATGTAGAAAAATCAACTGAGGTAGAGAATGGGGAGAATTCAAAGTCTCTCTCTTTGCAGGAGAGAGGTTTCAATGAAACAGAAGAGCAACATTTTGCTTCCTTACAACAAATCCTGGCATGGGAAAAATGGCTGGGACAATGGAACCAGCAATATCAAGATTATGGTAATCCTAAGAGTAAGAAAGACTATCACGATAAAAAATACTATCCTTGGCGTAGTGAAATGGAGGATAGTTTAAAGAGTCTTACAGAAATACTCAATATCCCTGCGATCGCAAAATACCTGCAAACTTACCCTATCGATAACCTCATCTTAATCCCTCACCGAGATCTTCACCGCTTCCCCCTGCATTACCTATTCGATAACTTCACTTGCACTTATCTCCCCAGCGCCCAATTAGGTATCAACAAAATCGAATACTCCCCTCAGCCTCCAAAATCCAACCTTTTTAAAAACTCTCCTCAGCCTTCCTCAACAGACTTATTAATTATCGAAAATCCCAAAAGCACTATTGAAATTAACGATAAAACTAAACCCCTTGCCCCCTTACCCTTCGCCGAAGTGGAAGCCGCCCTTATCTCGAAAATGTCTTCCCAAGTCACCACCATTGAGAATAAAGATGCAAGCTATAGCAAAATCGAACAAGCCCTCAACCAACCCCATCAAATCTTTCACTTCACCGGACATGGAGCCTACGATAGCACTAACCCTGCTCAATCCTGCCTCTTCTTGAGCGGTACAGAGCAGCTTACCCTAATCGACATTATCAAACTAGACTTGAGTAACTACCACCTTGTCTGCCTCGCCGCCTGCGAAACCGCCATTACTGGCAAAGAAACTATTACAGATGAATATGTAGGGCTGGTTAGTGCCTTCCTCAAAGCTGGCGCTACCTATATAATTAGCACCCTTTGGACAGTAGAATCAGCTGCCAGCGCCCTACTAATGGTGGAATTTTACCAACAACTACAGCATCAACAACCACCAGCCGCCCTCAAAGCTGCCCAAAACTGGCTTAAAAATACCAATCGCGATCAATTAATAGAGTGGCTCGATACTACTATTACCAAATTATCAAATCAGCGATCGCCACGCCTTGTCCTCGAAGATGAGCGTGAGCTAATTAGTAAAATGGATAGTAACGAGAAGCCCTTTAGCCATCCTTACCATTGGGCAGCCTTCACAATTTCTGGAATTTCTGGATAATAAACTGATTACTAAACCAGTTGCCAGGAAAAAGTAATTAGGCAAAAAGCGTCGGAGGTAGTGTTAATTCATGAATTACCACTACGGAAAATCAGGGTTTCAAGATGCTTTGGCAGAAGTCCTATAGATTCAAATTTAAAGACACTAAATTTTACTCTAATGAAAGACACAGAAGCCCTTATTCTCAAAGCCTTTCTCGCTGCCCTTTACCAACAGAGATCGCCACTTTCCGATAACATCAAAGAACAACTAAGTAAAATCGCCCAATCTCTAGAAAGCCAAATCCTAGATTTACATTATTTAGCAATCAACACTACTACCCTAGCTACCCCCTACAAAAATGCCCGTCTCTTGTTCACTTCCACTGCAGCTGAGCGGGGTATGGGAAAAAAATTCTTACCGGCTGATGATACTGATGATTATGACAGCCAAGAAACTCCCAATATTACTAGAGATGTCGGTAATGATATTGAAGAGATGGAAAGATTTATGGCTGCTATTGATGACAAATATGAACAAGCATCTGAAATTATTTCTGCATCCGATCCTGTACAAGCTGCCCAACAAAAATTTAAATAGTTTCATGGTTCATTGCTCATATTTAATTGCTCATGGAGTTGGTATTCAGCAGCTATAAAATACTTTCCCAATCAACAATGAACAATCAACGATGAACAACCAACTAATCTACCCCACAATCGATTTATTCCTCTACGATTTAGGCAATGGTTTAGGACAAAGTAGCGAAAAAATCGATAAGAATCGCCAACGTTTTTGGCAGCGCATCTACCAAGATAACCTCAATGAACAAAAATTAACTCAACTTCAATCCGAAGAAGGTACATTTTCTAGCTACATAGAATTATTAGGAACACAGAGAGTCGAATTCTTTAAACATCCCCTTGATGGCTATTACTATCCAGTCAAACTAGGAGATACTTATGCCCTACAAATAGATTGTGCAGGCAAAGAAAATGATCAAGATTGGGAACAGCTTTCTACAGTAGAACAACTACAACAGCTTAAAGAAATAGTCCTTGGTCATACTTATAACCTACCAGGGGAAATGGGGCAAACCTGGCTAATTTGGGGCAAACTAGCTAGCCCCAGCCAAGACTCAGAAACTATTGCTAAAGAATACTACCAAGCCCTAAAAATCGTTCCCAAACCCAAATGGCAGCGCGACTGTAAAGGAAAAGGAAACTTTCAAGGAGCAACTCTCTTTGAACTAGAACAACCAGATAAAACACCTGATGGTTTTAATCGTAATTACCATATTATTATCTGTCTGTTTCCCTACAACCGAACAGAAGAGCTAATTGAAAAAACTATCGGTAAACTCTATCGTCATTTTATTCGTCTCTTCCACTACCGCAACAAAATCCTGTGGGTATATGAGCAAAGTCGCCAACTCAAAGATACCCTCAAAAAATCCTATAGTACTATTCAAAAAATCGTTAATTCCCTATCCCAGCACCTTACCAACTCTGATATTAACCTCAAGCAACTACAACAAAACTTAGCAGACGCTTTATCTATTTCCTATTATCACGAAAGCAGATTAGTTTATCTGCATGACCAACTTTCAACCATTGAAATCAACGTCAAAAATTACCAAAGCCTAACTCAAGTCATGGCTGAAACAGACGCCAATAGCGATATAGTTTTCCTACAAAGATTTGGCGAATTTGCCCAGGATAAATACCTCAACCAAATCAAAACCGACTATCAAACCCTCAACGCCGGCTTAAAATCCCTTGACAACTTCATCAAAACCATTGAAGGCATCATCAATATCGAAAAAACCAAAAACGAGCGCACCCTCAACAAAACAGTAGCAATTGCCAGTGTTGGTATTAGCACCGCATCTCTAGCCGCTTCCACCATTACAGAGCAAGCCGAAGACATAGCAAAAACCATCCCCTTCATACCGCGCAGCCAAATTAACCTAGGTGCTTTCGGTTTATCCTTTTTCCTCAGTGTGCTTATCGGCTTACTGTTTGCCGCCATTACCTTACTCTTGCTTAAGAAAAAGTAATAATTTAGAGTAAATAAAATTACCTTTCTCACTTAGAAGAGTAAAAATCTTTATTAGTAGGCTAGATAGAAGTAAAGAAACCCAACATATACTCTAGTTAAAATTAGGTTTCACACCCTTCTCGGCAACCTACTGTCAGTAAAATTAATTGACTTATTACTTATTACTTATTACTTATTACTTATTACTTATTACTTTCAACCCCCACGCTGCCGCCTTCTCTGATGCTGAAAACGCCGATGCTCCATTGCCAACTGACGGCGAGACTTAATAGGCACTACCTCAGCTTCACCAGCCTCCCTTGCCACCCTAATCAATAGCCCTGCTGAAATCAAACTAGCAATCATTGAACTGCCACCATAGCTAAAGAAAGGAAAAGGCAAACCCGTAGTAGGAAGAACACCAGTAGCAACACCAATATTCAATAGCGACTGTCCCACAATCAAAATCATCGAACCCATCGCTACCAACTGATGAACCTTATGACGAGCCTTAATTGCTACAATCACTGCTAAGGTAGCATAGGTCATCAACATTAACAGTAGCAAAACACTACCAGCAAAGCCAAATTCCTCAGCAAAAACAGCAAAGATAAAATCAGTATACTGAATTGGTAAATAAAATAGCTTTTGCTGTGATAGCCCAAAACCAGAACCCCAAATGCTACCAGAACCAACAGCAAGTAAACTTTGTACTAGTTGGTAGCCATCGTTCATCGAGTCAGCCCAAGGATCGAGAAACGAAGTTATCCGACGCCACTGATAGGGATTAATACTAACACTGATCATTGCCAGGAAGAAACCACCTAGTGCTGTTCCTCCCAAATAAGAAAAAGGCAAGCCTGCTGCTAGTGCCACTAGCCATAAGGTTATCCCACAAAGTGCTGCAGTACTCAAATTGGGCTGTACTAAAATTCCCAACAGCACAGTCACAAAAACCCCCAACCAGAGCAAGCGCACTCTCCAAGTTAGCCTCTCCCAATACCCAAAGACGCGAGAACTCTGTAACACTAGAAAAGGCTTAATTAATTCTGAAGGTTGCAGAGGAACAGGCCCAAGAGATAGCCAACGGGTGGCACCATTGACTGTAGTGCCTACACCAGGAATCCGGGTAATTAAAATAAACCCTAAAAGCAGAAGCACAAACCAATGGGTAACTCCCAGCAGGAAATTTAGGGGAGTTCTCACTAACAAGTTAAACCCCACTAAGCCTAACACTACCCAGATAAGCTGACGCTTGAAGTAGTAAAGTCCGTCTCCAAACTCAGCATCTGCACTTGGATAAGAAGCAGAAAATAGAACAGCTAACCCTATGAATGTCCACAAAAAGGTTAGCCATCGCAACAGCCGCGCATCTATTCCCCATGCTTGGGCAGAAGGATTTACCAATAGAATCAGGTTTCGTAAAGCCACTAGCTACCAGTTATTAATTATCAATTGCCAGATTCATCCCCTCAAAGGAGATGAACATATCATAAGCAATTAATTTTGGTTTTATCCTTAGGAAGGGGATAGGCTTCCGATTCCAGAAAAACTACTGGCGATATCCTGGCGACAGTTTCAGCAATTTTGCCACCATCAAAGCCCAGTATTTGTACCCTGCTTACCTGTAAACAGTTCAACTTTGATAATCTTGCCACCCATTTTCTGCATCCGCTGCTGCTCACGGAACCAATTCTCGTAGGGAACCAATTTGGTGAAAAAGGTGTTTTGTAACTCACGTTGAGTCCGAATACGAGTTTGGCTAGGAACACAGGCGGTTACTTTAAACATGCGCATGTTTCTACTTCTCCTAATCTGAATTAAGTAATTTTTAATTTGAATTTTAGTTTTTGAAGCGACAAACCAAAGTCGTACTCAAAATCTTTTTTTGGATCTACAGGCTTCAACAATCTGGGTAATCTATTGAGTTCTAAAACTCCCCATCATAACCATAGCATGCTTGATACTAAAGGTTAACCCATGCACTGTGAGAAAGCGATCGCCTTTAGGAGCTGCCCTTGGCACAATTACTAAAACAACAAAGGCTGGGAGTCAATTGTCAATGCTAGACTGCCAAAACTTATCTGTTTGACATTGGAGCAAAACATGTCTTTAACAAGCTAGCACTCACAACTGACTTCCCAGGCTTTGACAAGACCAAAAATCCCGAATAACTTCAGAATTCAAGTCAGCCAGCTTACCTAGCTCAAGCCAGAGCTGATGTAATCGAAATAGACACCCATTTCTTTGCCGGCATCAGGACCAACCAAGCTAGCTGTTGCTTCTTTCATAGCTTGGATAGCTTGTACAGTGTTGCCAATGGGAACACCAAGAGAATTGTAGGTTTCTTTCAAACCGTTGAGTACACGCTCATCAAGGATGGAAGGATCGCCAGCGAGCATAGCATAGGTTGCATAGCGTAGGTAGTAGTCCATGTCGCGGATGCAAGCGGCATAGCGGCGAGTTGTGTACATGTTGCCACCGGGACGAGTGCTATCGGAGTATAGCAAAGACTTAGCAACTGCTTCCTTAACAATGGTGGAGGCGTTAGCACTGATGCTGGTGGCTGCCCGCACCCGTAGTTCCCCAGTCTGGAAATAGCCCTTGAGCTTTTCGAGGGAAGAGGCATCTAAGTATTTGCCTTGGACATCGGAAGAATTGATAACAGAAGTAATTGCGTCTTGCATAATTGTGTTTCCTTCAATTTCAGCTTAGTCTCGGAAAACCAGACTTTCTGACGCGAGATGGCGCGTCTCTACTGCTTGGGGGGATTACTCCTACCCTACAGCAGTCCTCCAACCACGTAGTCGAAGTAGGAGGCAGCCTCAGCAGCATCCTCTGCAGACAAGATGTTAGAGGCTACTGACTTCATGCAGCGGACGCTTTCAGCAACCGCATCAATGGAAGTGCCTAGAGACTTATACATTTCTTTAGCACCAACCAAACCAATTTCTTCAATCGGTGTGACATCACCAGCAACAACACCGTAGGTGACTAGGCGCAAGTAGTAATCCATGTCCCGCAAGCAGGTAGCTGTCATTTCCTCACCATAAGCATTGCCCCCGGGAGAAACGACATCAGGACGCTTCTGGAACAGTTGATCCCCAGCCTCTTTGACGATGCGTTCACGAGATTCTGTCAGGGTTTGAGCAATACGAAGACGCTGTTCACCGCTGCTAACAAAGCCCTTAATTCGGTCTAATTCACCAGGGCTAAGATAGCGTGCTTCGGCGTCTGCATTCACGATTGATTTCGTGACTATACTCATTGATGGATTCCTCCAGAAAGAAAATATAACCAGGTTTGTTTAAACTGGCATTAACACTGAAATAATTGCTGAACTCTGAGCTCTCCTCGCGTTAAGAACGACGAGGATTCAAGTGGTTGTTAAGGAGAGCCTTAAAATAACGCTCCTCGACGAGAGTTTCCCAGATTTTTCTTCTGGTAGGCACTCTCAAAGGTGCCCTACAGACCAAGGCTTTGCGTCAGCTTAACTGTATCCCTACTTTGGCTAGACTTACCCCCTGTCACAGCTCGAATATAAATTCTAGTTGTTAGTTTTTTCACCAACTTTAACTAGAAATCAAAACTGTACATTTTGTTAGGGGTACAGCTACCTTCCGCAAATATTCTGCGACAGATTGTTCACAATCTTACTGCGTCCGCAACATTTTGTAATATTTATCCTCAGATTCCTAGTAAGGAGAGGGGGAGATAGGGGGAGGGGGAGATGGGGAGATAATTGATGATTAGTCTTGTATCTCCTGAACTCCTCACTCCTGACTTCTGTTTCCCACTCCCTTCTTCGTTGACAGACAGCTAACCAATTAAGGATGGCAATTACTCAGAGATTGCTTTGACACTGCCCAAGTATTTACCTGTAGGCAAGGAGGGAAAGCGGTTGTAAGGAACAACATTCTCGCCAAAGAAGCGGGTATATTCTTCGCCATCAACAATGGCTTTAACAACAGCCCGTAAGTCTTGCTGAGAAAGAATGGTGCTGTACTGAGCAATTTCTGCTTGGGTTGCAGGTCCTCGTCCCAATAAGTGCCTTAACAAGAGTTCGACTACCTTCGGTTGAGGATAGGAAGAACCAAAGCGCTGCTCATAGCCTTGAGAACTTGCCAAGGCTTGTACAAACTGACGCACTGAGATTTCACCATCGCCGAGCTTGCTCTCTAATTCAGAAAGTCGATACTCCTGTGGCACCTCACCGAAGATATCCATCACCTGGGAGTAAATAGCATTGATCACCATGGCAATGTCCGCCTGAGAATTCCCTTTACTCATACGGAAAATCCTCGCTCCCTGAGGGCGCTTGGCACTCAAGTTATCTTTTGAGAAGGGCACACTAGGTTGAAATGAGCGCCCCAGCCCAACGAAATCTGGCTTGCTCATTGCCATCTGCTGCTCTTGAGCATTGATCTGGGCAATTGCCTTGCCCAGCAGCGGCATTTTCGAGTTATCCATCCGTGCTTTGACTGGTTCAAAGCTGGGAACAACTACTTCCTTATCTTGCTTGGTTAGCTTATTGTAAAGCTTCTCAGTGTTGGGGAAGTTGGCTGCTGGGAGATTGGGGAAGCGCCGATAGGGTACAGTGTCTTCGCCAAAAACTTGCAGATATTCCATACTGTCAACCATGGCACCAATAAAGCCACGAATGCCCTGAGATGCCAGAATCTGATTGTACTTTTGGATTTCCTTCTGATTTTCGGGGGCGCGTCCAAGGAAATGCTTGGTTCCCAGTTCAATCACCTTGGTGTTGGGGTAGGGGGTATAGAATTCCTTAATGTAGAGTTCTGAACAACCTAGCCCTTCAATAAATTCTTTAACCGTAATTTCACCATTACCCAACTTACTTTCGAGGGCAGTAAACTCAGGTTTAACTACATAGGGTTCAACATCCCGCTCGAATATTTGTCGGTAGGCAGCCCCAACCAATATCTTCACAGCTGGCTTATCGTTAAGGTCAGTAAGTTTGAAGATCTTGGTTTGCTCCCGCTGCACAGTCACACCCTGATTAATGCGGAATTGAACATCTGGTTCTGTCCGCATTTCGGTAACTGCACCCAACTCGATGAAGCGCGGTGTTGCCGATGCTCCCATCTTGGCAGTCATTTCTTGGCTGATGCTAGCGGGTCGCATTGAGCGCAACTTCAAACCAGCAGGAGTCAAATAGCGTTCATAGGGAACGGTATCTTCTCCAAATGCCTGAGCATATTCTGGACTATCGATAATCGCGTCAACGACAGCGTAGAAACCTGATTTCGAGGAGATATCAAAATACTTGTTATTCTCCTGACGTCCATAGGTGGGACGCCCCAAGAGCCGACGGTGGATGTACTCAACTGCCTTCATCACATATAAAGGCGTCCAGTAGCGCTTGCGGAAACCATTAGATTTCGCTAGCGTGCGAACAAATTCCCGCACGGTAATCTCGCCATTTTCCAGACGAGTTTCCGCGGCCGAGAGGCGTTCACCTTCGTAGGGGGAACAGCCATATACTTGCAAGTAGCAAGCCCGAATTACTGCTTGGGTAGAGGTTTCTGAGAACTTAATACTCGCAGGAGTGTTGTTTCCTACTCCCGGCAGTTGATCCAGTTTAAATACCTTTGGTCCAAGAGAGCCAGGAGCCTTGGCACGAGCACCTGGGTTACTAACCTGATTATCAATTCCTGGGCCGCAACGAACCAACAGACGGCGAGTATCTTTGCCAAATCCAGCTGGTTTAGCATTAGGATTACGGGTTTCTTTCGGGAAAATTGCCCCAAACTGAATTTCTAAGGGATCATTGCCGAAACCATAGGGATGTTGGTCAGGCAAAGGCTGCTCATACTTGGCAAAGGTTGTCAAGAACTGGGGCACTTTGCGGAAGGGTGCAGAGTACCTCAATAAGTCTTGCTGCATACCCCAATTGCGGCATTCCTGAGCTTCTTGACCCAATCCTCGCAGGTAGGGGACTGTTTCTTCACCAAAGTAGTCGGAGTATTCCTGAGAATCCATCAACGCATCTACCAAGGCAGGTAAACCACCATCAGAAACAATGGAGAAGTATTGCTGGACTTCTTCACGGGAACTCGGTCCACGACCGAGGAAATGGCGGAAAGCCAACTCTAGAGCCCTAGAATTGATGTAGGGTTCATAGAATTGCTTGCGATAAAGCTCTGACTTGCCCATGCGGCGCACAAACTCTTTCATCGAGATGTTGCCGTTTTTCACCTGAGATTCCAGATAGGAAATGGACTGGCTGTAGGCGCGAGTAATGTCACGCTCAAAGATCTGTCGGTAGGCAGCTTTAACTACCTCCTGCTTCTCTGATGAAGACAAACCAGGTTTCATGACAAACTTAGGACGCCGCTCTGCCGCATTAAAGTAACTTTGGGGCAGCTGCAAACCTTGTTGATCAACTGAAGGACGCTGGCGTAGTTTATCTGAGGGTGTGGCTGCTTTGAATTCGTTAATAACGATTTCAAAGTACTCAGCAACAACTGCTTGGGCATCGCTATCGCCCTTAAAATACCCCAGGGAAGCAGAGCGCATTTCCTGCAGCGCTACTAGTGTTGCCTCTGCAGAGCAGGCATTCTCAATTACTTCCCGCAAGCCCCGGACGTTAACGGTGATAATATTGGGGTCGCCAGCCACGATGGCATAGGTCAAGTAGCGCAACATCCAAGATAAGTCACGCAGCGACTTCTGCATATTTTTCGGACCATAACGGGCAACGTTAATTGGTCTGAAACCTGCTGGAGTTGGACCACCACTAGAAGCACTGAATAGTCCCCGTATACCCTCGAAAAAGCCGCCACCACTCTCGACATAGGTGGCAGTACCTAACTTCATTGATTCTCTGACATCAATGCCAGCTCCAATTGGAGCTGGGCTAGCGCCAACTCCTGCCATGACTGGTTCTTCAATCGGCTTTTCTAAGAAAGCCATTGGAGTACCACCGACAAAAATCCTGTTGGCAGCACGGGATACGATTAAGTCTGAATTTCTGGTTATGGTATCTGCAATTTCTAAACGCTTTGTGCCAGAACGGAAGTAATTAGTCAGCTCACCGAGCTCACCATTCCCTAAAAAACGATCCTGCTGCTCTGCTTGGATGATAGTTGAAAGCGCTACTGTTTGATAAAGTTGAGGATTCGCAACTGAGCTCCCACCACTTGCCTTAACACTCATTAGTTTTCAAACGCTCCCATCGAAAGTTGCTACTGTGTTAAGCGTGACTAAGGTTATCTTGTCAGGCTCATTAATGTTTACTTAGGCTGAAGACACCGAACTTGTTTCCCTTCCCATTAGGAATAATGAACGGTTTTAATCACAACGCCTTTGATCAACAAATTTCCTGGCTAAACCACGTCAGACTCTAGATTAAAACTTTTCTGATCTCTCAGACTGGACTTATTTATTAAGAAGTGTATAGAACACCACTGGGCGTTCCACAGAGTAATCATAGTAGATTACGGTCAACAAATGAGAAATACAATACGTTTTGTTACGTTATCTTTACCGCTTTTGAGGTTGATCACTGCCAACACAGAGATGGGGAGATGGGGGTGAGCGAAAAAAAGAGTGGGGGAAGGAGTAGGCAGACGCTCCAGACGCGGAGAATTAAAATTACAACCAAAATTTCGTTCACCCGGGAGATGGGAAGATGGGAAGATGGGGAGAATAATCTTTACGTCGTGTTTCTAAGTGAATTAGATAATTTTTTTTCTTGGTGAATTGGATAATTTATTTACTGGAGTTCCTAAGTCTCCTCTTTCCAAACCTTGACACTGTTCACGATTGCGGGTGAATTAAATTTTGGTGGGGATCTCTGGCTCAGGCTCTAAAAAATCACCCCACACTTCCCACACTCCCCACACTTCTCATTCCTGTTGCCTATTCCCTTGTTAATACAAATTATGGAAACCTCTAACAAGACTAGCGCTGCTGTTGAGCGGCTTTACGATACCTACCCTTTTCCACCAGAGCCTCTGCTGGATGAACCTCCTCCCGGTTACAATTGGCGTTGGCATTGGTCTGCTGCCTATAGCTTTTGCACTGGTCAGAAACCATCAACACAGGAGATTCGTATTCTGGATGCTGGTTGTGGTACTGGTGTAGGAACGGAGTATTTGGTTCACCTCAATCCTCAGGCTTCTGTAGTGGGGATTGATTTAAGTGCAGGAGCATTGAAAGTAGCTACAGAGCGCTGCCGTCGCTCAGGGGCAAATCGAGTTGAGTTTCATCAGCTGAATCTATGCGATGCGGCTCAACTGGCAGGCGAGTTTGATTTAATTAACTGTGTTGGCGTTTTACACCATCTGCCTGATCCAATTGCAGGAATTAAGTCTTTAGCTGCCAAGTTAGCTGTAGGTGGATTGTTGCATATTTTTGTCTATGCTGAGTTAGGTCGCTGGGAAATACAATTAATGCAACAGGCGATCGCGCTTTTGCAAGGTCAGAAGCGGGGGGATTATCGAGACGGTGTGAAAGTAGGGCGTCAATTGTTTGATTCTCTACCAGAAAATAATCGAATTGTCAAGAGAGACAAAGAGCGTTGGTGTTTGGAGAATCATCAGGATGAGTGCTTTGCTGATATGTATGTTCATCCCCAGGAGATTGACTACAATATCGAGACAGTATTTGAGTTGATTGCAGCTTCTGGTTTGGAATTTGTGGGTTTTTCTAATCCCCGCTATTGGAATTTGGAGCGACTGATCGGGAAAAATCCGGAGTTGATAGGGCGGGCGCAAGAGTTGAGCGATCGCCAAAGATATCGGTTAATTGAGTTATTGGATCCTGAACTGACTCATTATGAGTTTTTCCTGACACGCCCTCCCCTGCCAAAAGCAGATTGGTCAGATGACAAGACTTTATTGGCAGCAAGTTGTGAGCGAAATCCCTGCATGAGTGGCTGGCCTAGTAAGTCTCTATTCGATTATGATTATAAACTTGTCCAGTTATCGGAAGCAGAGTTTGAATTTCTGCAAATATGCGATGCTCATAACTCACAGGGGCAGGTAAAAGTTGGAGAAATTTTGGCTAAGGTACAGTTGGAGTTGGATGAAGTTAGAGGGCTCCTCAAACGGCAGTTGATTATGCTGAGCAGTTAAAATGCCAGGATATTTAGAGAGGGTGGCAAGAGGGGAAACAGAGGAGAGATTTTTGTTACAGATTCCTTCCACACTTCCGACATCCCCCATACCTGGCACACTTGCCCATCTTTCTTGCAGCTCGAGAAGGAAACTTCAAGGCGAAGCTCGTTAAGTATTGTTACTTCCACGTGGTACTATTACATGTGGCTTGCTACTGGCAAGCCAGCTTTCTGGACTAGCTTTAGCTGCCACCCGTGAACTTGTCAGACGAACACCTTCAACAAACATCAGTAACGGAGGAAATTCCTCAACAGGATGTTCCCGCCTCTGAAACTGGCTCTTCAATGCAGGAGTATTACCAACTCCAACAGACTTTGCTGTTGGTTACACTTGCCTTAACAGGGATTATTTTTATCTGTGTGTGGATTTTTTACTCCCTCGATATTGCCTTGAATTATTTAATCGGGGCATGTACAGGTATGGTTTACTTGAAAATGCTAGCTAGAGATGTAGAGCGGCTGGGTAAACAAAGTAATAAACTGAGTTCTTCCCGATTGGCGCTTATTAGTGGGGTAATTATCGTTGCCAGTCAATGGCATAAATTGCAGATATTACCTATATTTTTTGGTTTTTTGACTTATAAAGCCGCTGTGATCATCTATATGCTGGAAAGCTTCATACCTTCTGATTCTAAGTAGGTTAAGTTGTTAGGTTAGTTAAAGTTTTACACTTGACAAGTATACGGGGAAATATCCATCATTGAATTAGAAATGGTACATGGTTTAAGCGTTCTGAATCCTTTCTTTCTTGCTGAATTAGAAGTGGGCAATCACTTCTTATGGAAAATTGGTAATTTAACAGTACACGGGCAGGTTTTCCTCTCCTCCTGGTTTGTAATTGCCCTGATTGTCATTGCTTCGATTGCTGCTACTCGCAATATCCAGAGAATTCCTCAAGGGATGCAGAATTTCATGGAGTATGTCCTAGAATTTCTGCGTGATTTAGCGAAAAACCAGTTAGGCGAGAAAGAATATCGACCTTGGCTACCTTTTATTGGTACATTGTTTCTGTTTATTTTTGTCTCCAATTGGTCGGGGGCTCTGATTCCGTGGAAGGTATTAGAGATACCAGATAGTGAGCTAGCTGCTCCGACTAATGACATCAATACAACAGTTGCTTTGGCCTTGCTAACTTCTTTAGCGTACTTTTACGCTGGTTTTAGCAAGAAGGGTTTGGGATACTTTGCTAATTATGTCAAGCCCATACCAATCCTGCTGCCAATCAAGATTTTAGAAGATTTCACCAAGCCCCTTTCTCTCAGTTTCCGTCTATTTGGCAACATTCTGGCGGATGAATTGGTGGTAGCCGTATTGGTGTTCCTGGTTCCCCTATTTATCCCCCTACCCTTGATGGCTCTAGGTCTATTTACCAGTGCCATTCAAGCCCTAGTGTTTGCCACCTTAGCAGGCGCTTACATTCATGAGGCGATTGAGGACGAAGGTGAAGAAGAGCATGGGTAGTATTCTCCAGTGAGGTAGGTTTTGCCCTGCTCTAGAGGTAGGATGAGTAGAGTCATTCTGCCTGGGGAATACGCTCAGTTGAAGACAAAGTAGGAGTAATTCAGGAGGAGTAAGCATTTTTAAAAATGCTTTGAGGCTCCTTGCTCCTGAGTGTTGACTTGGAATTTGTTCTGTACTAAAGGTTAAGTAAAATATCATGGATCCAGTACTTGCTTCTGCTTCAGTTATTGCTGCTGCCCTCGCCGTTGGTTTAGCGGCAATTGGTCCTGGCATTGGTCAAGGTAACGCTTCGGGACAAGCTGTAGCAGGAATTGCCCGCCAGCCAGAAGCTGAAGGCAAAATTCGCGGCACCCTGCTGTTAACCTTGGCATTTATGGAATCCCTGACAATCTATGGTTTGGTGATTTCCCTGGTGCTATTGTTTGCCAACCCATTTTCCTAAAACCTTGTGACTGTCTAGAGACGTGTTTGTCCGCGTCTCTATATTTTTGGAACTCTGAGTCAGATTGGCACCTGAGTTTGACATCAAAATTGGCAAGAGCCCAAAAATACAAGGATATTAGCTGCAAGCTAGCTTCTACAGCCCAAAGCTACTTGCTTGGTGTCGAACTCAGGTATTTGTTCTTTAGTGTTTCGGTTACAGTCCTAATTGATTTGATCAGTAAAAATGTTTGATTTCGATGCAACTTTGCCCTTAATGGCATTGCAGTTCCTAGTATTGGCAGTTTTACTCAATGCTATTTTCTATAAGCCTCTGGGCAAGTCCCTAGATGATCGTGATGATTACATCCGCACTAATACAGCCGAGGCACGTGAGCGGTTGGCAAAAGCTGAAAACCTAGCTGTGCAATACGAACAGCAATTGGCCCAGGCTCGCAAACTCTCTCAAGAAATTGTGGTTTCAGCTCAGGCTGATGCAAAAAAAATAGCTGATCAGAAAATCGCCGAGGCTCAGCAGCAAGCTCAGGCTCAACGAGAAGAAGCTCAGCGCGAGATTGATAAGCAAAAGCAAGAAGCGATGCATTCGCTAGAACAACAAGTGGATGCCCTCAGCCGCCAAATCCTAGAAAAACTTTTAGGGGCAGAGCTAGTGGGATAACTGGCTCAGTCTGGGATAGATATTTACCGCTTGCGCAAGCTCAGGGTATTAGAGGAATTCTCTTCAAGAACTTCCTATTCCCCCTTACTAGTCACTTGCCCAACCGTGGACAAGTCAAAGTATTAGAGATTGAGCGGCAAAGTATTAAATTTAGGTATGATGGACACTTTCTTTTTATTAGCCACAGAAGCTAGCGAAGCTGGAGAAAGCGGTTTTGGTCTAAACTTAGACATTCTAGAAACCAACCTGATCAACCTCGCGATTTTGATTGGGATTCTCTATTACTTTGGAAGTAAAATCCTGAGCAATATTCTCAGTGAGCGACACTCAAGTATTGCTCAAGCAATTGCCGATGCTGAACAAAGGCAAAAAGAAGCAGCTGAAGCTTTAGCAGATCAACAACAAAAATTGGCGCAGGCCCAAGCAGAAGCCGAGCGAATTCGTAAAACTGCTGAAGAAAATGCTCAGGCTGCTAAAGAGGCGATTGTAGCCAAGTCTGAGGAAGATGTCAAGCGTCTGCAAGAAGCAGCAGTGCAGGACTTAAACTCCGAACAAGAGCGGGTAATCGCCGAATTGAGACAACGGGTAGCTGCCATGGCGATAGAGCGAGTCGAGTCCCAATTGGCACAGCGATTAGATCAATCAGCCCAAGAAAAATTAATTGACCGCAGCATTGCTATATTGGGAGGTTAATTGATGAAAGGAAGTCTCTTAAGTGCTCAGGTACTTGAGCCTTACGCAGAAGCTCTCATGTCTGTGGCAGATAACCACCAAATCACATCCCGCTTGGGTGAGGATGTTGCTGGCTTACTGGATGCCCTCAAGTCATCAGCAGATTTGCAGGAGTTTTTAGGTAATCCTGTTGTCAAAGCCGATGACAAAAAAGCTGTGCTGCAACAACTATCTAATAGCCTTGGTGGTGATCAATTTCATCCCTACACGCTGAATTTCTTAAACATTCTAGTAGACCGCAGGCGCATTCTCTTTTTAGAAGGGATTTGCCAGCAATACCAAGCTCTGCTCAGAAAGCGTAATAAAACTGTTGTCGCAGAAGTGACTTCAGCTGTAGTGCTTAATGATACTCAACAGCAGTCAGTGCGCGAGAAAGTTATCGCCATGACTGGTGCTGAGCAAGTGGAAATTGACACCAAACTTGATACCGATTTAATCGGTGGTGTGATCATCAAAGTTGGCTCTCAGGTAATTGATTCCAGCTTGCGAGGACAACTGCGTCGCATTGGCCTGAGCCTGAGTAAAGCCAACTAGGAAATTTGGATTTTAGATGCAGCCCTTGGCAATCTAAACTCTAAAATTATGCCCAAAACTGACAACTGACAACTGGCAACTGACATGATCAGCATTAGACCCGACGAAATTAGTAATATTATTCGGCAGCAGATCGAACAATATGACCAAGAGGTTAAAGTTTCCAATGTCGGCACGGTTCTGCAAGTAGGTGACGGCATTGCCCGGATCTATGGCTTGGAAAAGTGCATGGCTGGGGAATTAGTAGAATTTGAAGATGGCACAATTGGCATTGCTCTTAATTTAGAAGAAGACAATGTTGGTGCTGTACTCATGGGGGAAGGTCGTGAAATCCAAGAGGGTAGCTCCGTAACTGCTACCGGCAGGATTGCTCAGATACCTGTGGGAGACGCCATGGTTGGTCGAGTGGTGGATGCCCTCGGAGTCCCCATTGATGGTAAAGGAGACATCAACACCACAGATTCCCGCCTGCTGGAATCCCCTGCCCCTGGTATTATTGCACGGCGTTCGGTTTGTGAGCCAATGCAAACGGGTATCACTGCTATTGACGCGATGATTCCAGTGGGAAGAGGGCAGCGGGAGCTAATTATTGGTGACCGACAAACTGGCAAAACTGCGATCGCGATTGATACTATTATCAACCAAAAAGAAGAAGACGTGGTTTGCGTCTATGTCGCTATTGGTCAGAAATCCTCTACAGTTGCCCAGGTAGTGGGAACCTTGCAGGAGAAGGGAGCCTTAGATTACACAGTAATTGTGGCAGCTAATGCTAGTGACCCAGCAACCCTTCAGTACCTAGCACCTTATACTGGTGCAACGATTGCTGAGTACTTCATGTACAAAGGCAAGGCAACATTAGTAATTTACGATGACCTTTCCAAACAGGCACAAGCTTATCGCCAAATGTCCCTGCTGCTAAGACGTCCACCAGGAAGGGAAGCTTACCCAGGAGATGTATTCTATCTCCACTCCCGTCTGTTAGAAAGAGCAGCTAAGCTCAATGACGAATTAGGCGGCGGCAGTATGACAGCACTACCCATTATCGAAACCCAGGCTGGTGACGTATCTGCCTACATTCCCACCAACGTAATTTCGATTACCGATGGTCAGATTTTCCTCTCTACTGACCTATTTAACTCTGGTTTGCGCCCAGCAATTAACCCTGGTATTTCTGTATCAAGGGTAGGTTCTGCAGCCCAAACTAAAGCGATTAAGAAGGTAGCTGGTAAGTTAAAGCTGGAATTGGCGCAGTATGATGACTTGGCAGCCTTTGCTCAGTTTGCTTCCGATTTGGATCAAGCTACCCAAAACCAATTGTCACGGGGCCAGCGTTTACGGGAACTGTTGAAACAACCACAGAACTCACCACTGGCAGTTTATGAGCAAGTGGCAATTGTTTATGCTGGTCTTAATGGCTATCTTGATGATATTGCTACTGAAAAAGTCGCTAGTTTTGCGCAGGGACTGCGGGATTACTTAAAGACTGGCAAGCCGAAATTCGGTGAGATTATTCGGAGTGAGAAGGTGTTGACAGAAGAAGCTGAAACTCTTCTCAAGGAAGGGATTTCTGAATACAAGCAGACTTTCCTAGTATCGGTGTAATTGGACTTAAGAACTAGGAGTAAATAAATAGATTTACTCCTGGCTTTTAAATTATGACTTGTCTTGATGGAGATTTCCTTTTGCCCGTTCCCTCTTAATTGTGAAGGAAGACTATGGCTAATCTTAAAGCAATTCGCGATCGCATTAAGTCGGTCAAAAATACAAAAAAAATCACTGAGGCAATGCGCTTGGTTGCCGCTGCGAAAGTGCGCAGAGCTCAAGAGCAAGTAACCTCTACTCGCCCTTTCGCTGATCGTTTGGCGCAAGTTCTCTACGGTTTGCAGAACCGCCTACAGTTTGAAGATGCTGATTTGCCCCTACTTAAACAAAGGCAAGTTAAGTCGGTTGGTTTGCTAGTTATTTCTGGCGATCGCGGTCTGTGTGGTGGCTACAATAATAATGTTATCCGCCGCGCTGAAAACCGTGCCCAGGAACTAAAGCAACAAGGCATCGACTACCGGTATGTGTTGGTTGGGCGCAAAGCTAAGCAGTACTTTGAACGGCGCAATCAGCCTATTGATGCTGAATATACAGGTTTAGAACAAATTCCCACAGCAGATGAAGCTTCAATGATTGCTGATGAATTGCTTTCACTGTTCTTATCAGAATCTGTGGATAAGGTTGAATTAGTCTACACCAAATTTGTGTCGCTGATTAGTTCTCGTCCAGTGGTGCAAAGTCTGCTACCATTAACAGCACAAGGACTGGAAGCGCAAGATGACGAGATTTTCAGGCTAACCACTCGTGGCGGTGAGTTTCAGGTGGAGCGGCAGAAAGTCACGACTCAATTGGAAGCTTTACCACAGGACATGATCTTTGAGCAAGACCCAGTGCAAATTCTGGATGCACTCTTGCCATTGTATCTGAATAACCAATTGCTGCGAGCATTGCAGGAGTCGGCGGCTAGCGAGCTTGCTGCTAGGATGACAGCAATGAACAATGCTAGTGATAATGCTTCAGAACTCATCGGTACTCTGACGCTTTCTTATAATAAAGCGCGTCAGGCTTCCATTACTCAAGAAATCCTAGAAGTTGTTGGTGGTGCGGCAGCACTTAGTGGTTAAGTAGGTTGGCATTAATATTTGTCGTTGAGGCAAGGCAGATGGCAGAAGGGAAGAGAATTTTAGATTCTTAACATTTGTTGACATACCTTCGTTTATTTGTACCTGCCTACTTAGATTTTCAAGACTTGTTGGTTAAAAGAAATAAGGAAAGGGGAAAAGGGAAAGAAAAACCTTGAAGCTTTACCCTTTTCTTTTTTTAGGCTAATAATTCATCCACTGAGATTTTGAAACCTGTTATAATTTTTTGGGTACTAGCGATTTGACCAGAGATTATTAAATGTCTAACTAAGTAGGTGGGTCTAATTAAACGTGAAAAACAAGATCATTTTATCCCTCTATATTTAGAGATGTTTGGTTGAGTTTAAATTGCTGGAGGCAATAACCTACTTGTCCACTTCTATTTTTCAAGCTCT
>JAAHHJ010000100.1 GCA_010692425.1 Symploca sp. SIO3C6
AAAATTTTCCCAGTGATAGTTGAGGAGCTGAAGGTGGACTAAGTATTTTTACTTAACAACTGCCTCGATTTAGCACTCGCTTTGAGCACCCTCAGTCCATGTGACAGTTGAGGGTGCGGAATGTGGGTTTAAACCTTATTATCAACAATTGCGCAATGCTTGTGGTGCGATCATTGTGATCGCCACTTAATACCCAGTTTAAATGGGTGACAACTTACTACAAACCTAATCTAAAAATACTTCTTTAATAACAACTCTAACTTTTCCTTAGTCGCTGCTGGCATTTGCTCCAAAGGTGTTAAAACCGCATACTTCAGAGCTGAATGAGCTTCAGATTGAGGTGGATTTTTACTCAAACGCTTGACCGTTTCTGTAATTACTTTCTGAGCGTTGACGGCATTGCGCTGTAAATTAGCAATGATCATCTCTACAGTAACACTGTCATGCTCAGGATGCCAGCAATCGTAATCTGTGACTAGTGCTAAAGTAGCATAGGCAATTTCCGCTTCTCGTGCTAGTTTGGCTTCAGGTAAATTAGTCATGCCAATGACTGCGGCTCCCCAACTACGATAGAGATTTGATTCTGCCTTAGTGGAAAAGGCAGGGCCTTCCATACAGACATAGGTGCCGCCGCGATGCAGTCTTACTTCTGGTAAATCTAAACTAGCAACTGTATCCGCCAAAACCCCTGCTAATTGGTTGCAAACTGGATCAGCAAAGGCAATGTGAGCCACAATTCCTTCCCCAAAAAAAGTAGAAATCCGATTTTTAGTGCGGTCAATAAACTGGTCTGGCACTACCATATCTAAAGGTTTGGCTTCTTGTTTGAGGGAGCCTACTGCTGAGGCTGAAATCAAATACTCTACACCTAATTTCTTCATAGCGTAGATATTTGCCCGGTATGGCAACTCAGAGGGTAGAAGATGGTGATTTTGACCATGACGGGCGAGAAAGGCAACAGTTGTTCCCTCTAAGGTTCCCACAATCAAGGCATTAGAGGGTGCGCCAAAGGGCGTCTCAATCTCTACTTCTTGGACGTCTTTGAGGGCATCCATCTTGTAAAGTCCGCTACCACCGATAATCCCAATCTTTGCCTGAGCCATGTTTTTACCCTTGACCTTCTTTGCTGCAACGCTCGGTTATTGTATCAACTATCGCCCGGCAATTATAGCGCTTTTCAATATTTAGCCAATTGCTATGAAAACTCTACATTTTCGGGATACTATAGCACTTAGTATTTGGTCAAAAATCACAGGTAACTCAGACCTATCAAAGTAACGCGGTAGCGTGAGAACCTTTACCTTTGGTGGAGGAGATGAAACGCGACTCGCCGGGTTTTAATAAATTTAAGCGTAACAAAATCAAGCAAAATGGTATCAGTTCAAAACTACCCATGAGGTTTTCATGAAAATTCGCAGCTTAGTAACCTGGTTGACTATATTTGCAGTTAGTTTAACCATCGCTGTTAGTTGCACACCTTCTCAACCTACCTCCGATTCAGGAAATTCCCAGTCTAGCCCATCAGCAACAGCTGCTGTAAAGATGGGTTTCAGTGCTTGGCCTGGTTGGTTTCCCTGGCAAGTAGCCAAGGAGGAAAAACTTTTTGAAGCCAACAACGTTAAAGTCGATTTAAAATGGTTCGATGGTTATTTAGAATCAATCAAATCCCTAGCTGCAGGTCAGTTAGATGCTAATACTCAAACCTTGAACGATACGATAAGTTCGGTAGCAGCTGGCTCAGACCAAGTGATTGTCTTAGTCAATGATAACTCCACAGGCAACGATAAAATTATTGTCAGTGAAGATATCAAAACTATTAGCGACCTCAAAGGCAAAAAAATTGCTGTAGAAGAAGGCACTGTAGATCACTTTCTCCTTCTACTAGGGTTGGAACAAGAAGGTTTATCATCAGAAGATGTTGATATTCAACCTCTAGAAACTGGTGCAGCAGCGGCAGCATTTGTGGCGGGGCAGGTAGATGCTGTGGGAGTATTTGCTCCCTTTACAACTCAAGCATTAAAGCGTCCTGGTAGTAAAGAGTTATTTAGTTCTGCAGACTTTCCTGGAGCAATTCCAGACCACTTGGTTGTTACTAGAAAAATGATTGATGAAAGGCCTCAAGATGTCCAAGCACTAGTTAATACTTGGTTTGCTACTCTCGACTTCATGGCTAAAAATCCTGAAAAATCAACCAAGATTTTAGCGAAACGTGCTGGTGTCACAGTGGAGGAATATCAGAAATATGATGCCGGAACTACAATTTTCAGCCTTGAAGATAATTTGAAAGCATTTGAATCAAATAATAATATGAATTCTCTACCTTTTGCCGCTCAAAAAATTAGTAATTTTTTGGTTAAAACAGACCTGGTTGAAACAGCCCCAGATGTGAGCAAAATTTTTGACGCTCAATTTGTTAAAGCTTACGCAGATCAACAGAGTAAGTAATATGGAGCAATTTCCTGAAGAATTACAAAGTAGGAATTATCCTCACCCTCACAAAGTACTAAAACCAATAGTTTTTTGGCGGATTGTTGAGGATATTCCTCAAGGTTTGACTTGGATTCTAATGGCTTTATCAATTGGAGTCCCTTTAATTGTGTGGTGGCTGCTTTCTAATTCTGGATTTGTAGAACCTCTATTTCTACCAAGTCCAGCTCAAGTTTTGGCTGCGATTAAAAGTCTTTGGGCAAGTGGCGATTTATCCAAAGATATTATATATAGCTTGTTTCGGGTTATTGCTGGTTTTCTGTTAGCCGCTGTTATCTCGATTCCTTTGGGAACTCTTATGGGAACATTTCCCAGTATCCGAGCCTTAACGGAACCTATTATTGGGATTGTGCGCTATATGCCAGCGCCAGCCTTTATTCCACTGCTGATTTTATATTTTGGTGTAGGAGAAGCCCCCAAAATATTACTGATTTTCATTGGCACGTTATTTTTTAATACGCTGATGGTCATGGATGCAGTAAAATTTGTACCCAAGGAGTTAATTGAAACTTCTTACACCCTCGGTGGTCAACGTCATCAAGTTTTACTACAAGTAATTTTTCCCTTTATCCTCCCTAATGTGATTGATGCCTGTAGAGTCAATATGGCAGCATCTTGGAATTTAGTGATCGTTTCTGAATTGGTGGCAGCAACAGAAGGGTTGGGACGACGTATTAGTGTTGCTCAAAGATTCCTCAAAACAGATCAAATCTTTGCCGGACTGATTGTTATTGGTTTAATTGGTCTAGCAATTGATATTTTGTTTAGATTGCTATTGCGATTTACTTGTAAGTGGTCTATTGATTAGTTATTGTGTTTATAGTTGATTAATGTTAGTGGCATGGGAAGAGTTAGAAATCAGAAGCAATAATTCAGAGAGAAGCAAAAATTAAAGACACGGAGACTTTCTTAGATTAGGATTTGCCCCCAACCAATTTTCTGCACCGCAAGTGAAGGTGGAGTATTTGAAAGATATTAGTTTCGATAAACAAAAGAATAAATTAAATATAGAAGAGAACAAGATTTATTACTTATTACTTATTACTTATTACTTATTACTTATTACTTATTACTTAAACTCCATGCACCTAGAAGTGACTCAACTCCATAAGCAATTCTCAACTAAACAAAGTGTATTTGTAGCCCTCAAAGATATTAATATGCATGTTGAAGGGGGAGAATTTGTCTGTGTAGTTGGTGCTTCTGGCTCTGGGAAATCAACCCTACTGCGCCTAATTGCAGGGTTAGATATGCCGACAGCTGGAGAAATTAAGGTTGATGGTTTACCGGTGGTTGGACCTGGCTCAGACCGTGGTATGGTTTTTCAAAACTACACTCTCTATCCCTGGATGACAGTAGCAGATAATGTGGGATTTGGTCTTAGGCTACAGGGTATAGCAACAGCAAAACGACGGCAACAAGTGGCTTACTATTTGGAAATGGTAGGTTTATCTGAGTTTTCTAAAGCCCTACCAAAACAGTTGTCTGGTGGTATGAAGCAACGAGTAGCAATCGCACGAGCATTAGCATCACAACCCAAAATTTTGCTAATGGATGAACCTTTTGGAGCGTTAGATGTTCAAACTAAAGAAGCAATGCAACAATTTTTGCTTCAAGTCTGGCGACGCACGAGTACAACCATTTTGATGATTACTCACGATGTTGAAGAGGCAGTTTTTCTATCTCAAAGAATTTATGTGTTAACTGCTCGCCCTGGTACAGTTAGAAAAGAATTTGAGATTGAGTTACCAGAGGAACGTAGTTATCAAATTAGGCGCAATACTCAGTTTCAAGATTATAAAGATGAAATTATAAAACTTTTACGACTTTCAGACACTGAGAAGTATGACTTTTTGTAAAGTCCACTACCACCGATAATTCCAATCTTTGCCTGAGCCATTTTTTTTGCCTTTTACCTTTTTTGCTGCAACGCCCAGTTATTTTTTATAAAATAACTATTGAAAAGGGCTCTTAGAGATATGAACCAGACTGAATATGAAAAGCATTTTTTCTCGCATATGAAAAAAAATTGATATGGCGAATCAGGAGAATATACCTGTTTTAATTCCTCAGGCATGGATATCGAGTAAACACTCTGGCTAACAAGCCCTGAGATAGTTTATAATTTCACTATCGTATTCATCCTGTTAATTTACCGTTCTGGAAGTGAGAGTTATTGTGATCGCCATCGTAGTAGGACACGTTCCCTCATGCAACTTTTATTAGTCTACCAATAGATTTTCGGGAACGCGCCATGCTCACGAATTCCTTGAAACCAGTGATCGCAATCTAAAAAAAACGAGCACGGAGGGATTTGAACCCCCGACACCCAGAACCGGAATCTGGTGCTCTATCCACTGAGCTACGCGCCCTTCTATGTACTATTTGAAAGCACACTAGTTCTCTGCTTAAGTATAACTTAAATTTGAGTAGTATGCCTCAG
Organism: Symploca sp. SIO3C6; assembly: GCA_010692425.1. Taxonomy (GTDB): domain Bacteria; phylum Cyanobacteriota; class Cyanobacteriia; order Cyanobacteriales; family Coleofasciculaceae; genus SIO3C6. The sequence continues at coordinate 4,931 of JAAHHJ010000100.1, forward strand.
TTTAACGATAAGTTTAACTTTGCCATCAGCTAAAGATATCTAATTGGATCTACTGGTTCACCGTTTTTACGAACTTCAAAGTGGAGATGAGGACCAGTAGATAAACCAGTAGAACCCACAGCTGCGATCGCATCTCCTCGCTGCACGGTTTGCCCCTCTTTAACATATAGCTTACTACTATGAGCATAAAGTGTTGCCAAACCGCCACCGTGGTTGATGACAACTGCATAACCATAGCCACCATACCAACCAGCAAAAATTACCCTGCCAGCGTCTGCCGCCCTAATAGTACTGCCATAGCTAGCCCCAAAGTCAATACCATTATGGAAGCGTGATTTTCCTAGAAGTGGGTGAGTGCGCCAACCAAAGTTACTAGTAATCTCACCATTGCTAGGGAAAGCCAGTTGACCTGTGCCAAAAGTTCTAGTATGGGGATATCTAGCCTTAGCCATTGCTGAGCGGATGAGGTTGCCAATACCTTGGGAATCAGCTGCCAATTGTTCTTGAGCTGCTTCTAAGGCTTGCCTATCGTTATTCAAACGCTCAATTAGTTGTTGCTGATTTCTTAGCTGCGCTTCCAACTGCGACTTTTGTGCCAGCAGTTGCTGAGTAAGCAGGGCAATTTGGTTTTTTTGGCGCTCTACCTCTGAGTGCTGCTGCTTAATTTTATCAGCTTTGGCTTTTAAGTCAGTTAAACTTTGCCGATCAGCTTGATAAACTAACTTTAGTCGCTGGCGTCTGTCAAGAAACTCTTTGAAGTTTTGGCTTTTGAGCAGAAAATCCCAAGCCGAGCCTGAATGGCGCTGACGCTGCAACCAACGCAGTCTCGCAATAGTAGCAGCTCGCTTTTGGTAATAAATTCTTTCGGCGATCGCTAAGTCTTGTTGTAACTCCTGAATGCGTTGGTTTGCTACTTGAATTTGAAAGTTGTAATCCTTGTAAGCTGTATCAGTGGCATGAATATGGTAAAGTATACCTTTAAGCTTATCCTGAGTAGCTTGTTCAATTTCCCAAAGGCGATCGCGCTCCTTCAAAACATCAGACCTTTGCTGGTCAATATGTTCCTGGAGCTGTCGTAATGTATCTATTGATGCTGGCTGTGATGGAGATTGAGTTCTAGCTGGAGTTATTAACACTAGCAGCCATATCAGTAGGTAACAAGGGATCATGCCAAGGTAAATACCTATTATTTTCTTCCCCACACCTTTTTCCCCTTACCCAAATCACCTTCTCTGTTTCTACTACGCAATCGTACTACGCAGCTTTATTGATAGTTGGTTCAGGAATAGTTTCACCTGTTTGTTGATAGGCTATTGCCAAAGATTCTAAAGCTTCAGTTCCATTCTTAACTGCTTCTTCGTAAGTATCACCATGAGTACGCCATTTTTTTCCGGGAAAGTATGGAAAACCAACTAATAAACAATTATCTCCTTCTGACCATTGAATTATCATTTGATATTTAAGTTTGATCATTATTTATATTACCCTTTTGAAGGGTATTACAGGTTACTACTCGCAGGCACTTTCTCAACCCGAAGAGTTTCCAGATTTATGCTCAAATTATTATCACTCCGATGTGCTTCCCAATTTCCGGAGTTAAACGAGTCCACTTGCCATTGCCCCCGCATAAAGTTCTGATCTTCAGAGACGATACCAATATAGCGCACAGAATGACCTGAGCTAGTAATATAGCGTTTGATAAAGTTGATTTTGCGCCCAATAACTTCACCTGTTAATGAAGCTTCTCCTAAATAACTGTCATCTAAAATATTGCCACTCAGGGTATTGCCACCCTGTAGCAGTGTAAGTTCAAAGCGAGTAGGAACTCCTCTCTGCCAGTATGTTCCAAGCCAGGTACCACTTAAATCTGCCATTTTGTTTATTTAATTAAAAGGGAGAGATGGGGAGATGCGGAGAGGGGGGGGATGGGGAGATGGGGAGAATAATTTTTATGTTGTGTTTCTAAGTCAAGGGTATCATTTATTTCTTGGAGTTCCTTTAATATCGCTCTAATAAAAGTTTTACTTCTGCTTCTAATTCTAAATCTTTCATGGCTTCCCATTCAGCTTGGCGCACTGCCAAATAAACTTGAGCAAGTTCTTTACCCAAAGCATCCAACAGTAGCTTATTAGTACTTAGTTGCTCTATTGATGCCCCTAAATTAGTGGGCAATAGCTCAATGTTAGCAGCTTGGCGCTCTGATTCGGTCATATATCCAGGATCCATTGCCACAGATTCTCCTAATTCTATACAACTGCGCACACCATCAACTCCAGCAGCAATTACTGCCCCCAAAGCTAAATAAGGATTAGCAGAAGCATCTAAAGTTTTAAACTCTAAGTGAGTAGGACTAGGTAAGTAGGGGTTACTTGGCACCCTAATAGCTGCTTCACGATTATCCATACCCCAACAACGAAAAGCACCACTCCAACAGTGAGGGCGGATGCGTCGGTAGGAGTTAGTAGAAGGTGTTGTCAGTGCCATCAAAGCAGGCAGGTGGTGCAAGATTCCAGCAATAAAGCGACGGGCAATTTCTGAAAGTTTCCCATCTGCTTCTGGATTGGGTAAAAGATTCTCTCCATCTTGCCACAAACTCAGGTGGAGATGGCAACCACTGCCTGCTTTGTCAGCAAATATTTTTGGTAAGAAAGAGGCTTTGAGGTTATTTTGAAGTGCGATTGCCCTTATCGTTTCACGGTAAGCTATTTGTTGATCTGCAGCCCCTAAAGCTTGGGTATAAAGTATCGAGATTTCCTGTTGTCCTGGGCCCGATTCCGGGTAATATTGCTCCACTAGCATCCCTTGTGCTATCAGTGCTTGAGCCATTTGATCAATGACTGATTGATGTAAATCCATCCCTAGACTAGAGGCAAAAACTGTCTCGTCAGCTGGTACTATACCTTCAGCCGTTTGCTGTAATAGATAGAATTCATTTTCAAAGGCAGCAATCACTTCCAACCCCTCACTTCTGGCATCAGCAATCATTGCCTTGAGGAAGTTGCGGGGGCAGAGATTCCAGGGAGTACCGTCTTTAACCATATCTCCGAAAACGCGAGCATGATTAGGAGCATAGGGCAAAGGAGTAAAGGTATCCCAGTCTGGCACCAAACGCACTTCGCCCACTGGTCCCAAACCACTACCGGGAACAGGAACATCATACATTACAGGTACTGCCTGCTGTGCTACTGAGATGCCAACACCGTATTCGAGGTATTCAGATAGGTTTACCCGGTGTACAGCTTTACCACGTATGATGTTGGCATTGTCGCACCAGAGTATGCGCACAAATTGCACGCCAGCATCATCGATGTTTTTTAGAATTTCCCTTGCCATCCATTTATTGTGTCACCCCCAGATAGTATCGTAGTTTACCATCGAGCGGGGGAGATGGGGGATGGGGAGAGGGGGAGACGCGGAGACGCGGAGAGTGGGAGATGGGGAGACGCGGAGAGGGGGAGATGGGGAGAGGGGGAGATGGGGAGAGGAGGAGATGGGA
>JAAHHJ010000101.1 GCA_010692425.1 Symploca sp. SIO3C6
ATGAGCCTTCTAGTGGTTTAAAAAGGTTAGTTGATGCTCTGGAGTCTCCTTGGGGCAAAACTCCTGGCGACAGGCTCGATGCTTTCCTTGACTTTGGTGATTATCAACTGCCCTTGTTAAGGAATCGTTACTATCTGGGGCGCTATCCTCGTGGAGACTGGCAGGTGGTGGGTTTGGTTTTAGTTCCCCACAAAGATGTTTCTCGTCATCATGCGACGCTGCTACTTCAGCATAATCGTTGGACTCTTACTGATGGTAGTTACACTTTCACTCATCAAGCTAAGTTTTTGAATTGGACTGGCTCTAAAAACGGGACTTACATTAATGCCCGCCCCATTAATTATCGTCGCCCCTCTTTTCGTCCTTTGCGTCATGGTGATCAACTCTGCTTAGGGTCAACTTGTCGTTTCCATTTTCAAGAGATTTTGGCGGCAACTGAGATGGCAGACACACCCTCTGAAGCCGACCAGACCACTATGTGGTAACTTGCACTCCCTCCCACCGCCATTCCACAAATGTCAATTAACGTGGAATAACCCTCCAATCCCTTACTAGTTGGTAACTGAGCTTATCCCCTCAAAACTCAGCGAGAACATTCTCTACCCATAACTAGCTTTCCATTTGGTAATTGATATACTCCAGTTGGTTCTATAATTGGGTCGCCTTTTTGCCATCGACGATTAGTTCGAGAAACTGAGTTAGGTGAATCACCACTATTACCTATGGGTTTTACAATCCCAGTGGGGTAAGGTGCCACTGCCATATCTCCAGGGCGAGTTGGTAAAGCGCCAGCCCCAGTAATATATAAGCTTCCCTGTTGTTGATTGGTGGGAATAATACAGCTACCAGCAATTAAACTATCTGGGCTAACCAATGCCTCTTGCAAATCGGCGATGCTATTTTGAATAAAGCTAACATCGGGTAAAGTAATTACTCCATCTGTTCCACCAGAGGCATTAATATCGACTCGATTATTGTCATCTAGGGTAACTGGATTAGTACCTTTTGGGGCAGGGCGATAGTTTTCACCGAAGAAGGCAACAGTATTGAAGGTAACATCACCTCCTGCACCATCTCGGGCAAAAGCGAGAATATCACTATCATCAAAAGCGATAACTGAATCAGCAGTAATATTTATATCTCCACCGTTGTTGTTACCGTTAAGCACATTAGTTCTGATATCACTATCACCGAAGAGTTGGATGTTTTGAGCTGTAATATTAATCGCACCACCAGCAGATTGGGAAGCATTGGTAGTTATGTCACCATCGGTGGCGCTCAAGAGTCCCTCAATATTGAGAGTCATGTTGCCTGCGGGATCTATGCCTTCACTGCGTGCAGAGATCTCTGCCCCATCAGTAATGAGTAATTCTTTGGTGTTAAGAGTTAAATTTCCTGCCGCCCCTTCCTCTATTGAGATAGTACGTATAGTGCTAGAAAATTCTCCATCAGCAGTAGCACCAGTCACTTGCACTTTCTCAGAGGCATTAATAAATAAATTTCCTCCTTTTCCTTCTCTAGTACTAGCAGCAGAAATAAATCCTCCCTCAGCAACTAGTAACTGTTGAGTATTAATAGTCAAATCTCCTGCATCTCCCCTCCCTTGAGATTGAGTTGCTAGAGCACTGGGGAACTGACTATCAGAGGATTCTCCTATCAATTGCACTGATTCAGATGCATCGACAATCACACTTCCCCCGTCTCCCTCACCAAAAGTGCCAGTACCCACCTGTGCCCCCTCGGCAATTAGCAATGCAGGAGTGCTAATGTTTAAGTTCCCAGCGTTCCCTTTGCCTTCAGTTCGAGCACTTAAGACACTTGCTAACCCACCATCGGCGGAGCGACCAATCACTTCCACTAATTCTGTGGCATCAACAGTCAAAATACCTCCGACTCCTTCACCAAAGGTGCCAGCAAGGACTTGCGCCCCATCAGCGATTAGCAATCTGGGAGTTTTAATGGTTAAGTTTCCGGCATTTCCTTCACCTTGAGCCTGAGTATTCAAGATACTGGCAATCTCACCATTAGCGGAAGTACCAATCACTTGTACTGATTCTGTAGCATCGACAGTCAAAATCCCCCCAGCTCCTTCAGCCAAACTGCTAGTACTGACCTCAGCACCATCAGTAATTAGGAATGCAGGAGTGCTAATGGTTAAGTTTCCGGCATTTCCTTTGCCTTGAGTTCGAGCACTTAAGGCACTGGCAAACTTACCATCGACGGTAGTCCCGCTCAATTGCACTGATTCTGTGACATTGATGCTCAAAATTCCCCCAGCTCCTTCAGTAAAAGTGCCAGCATTGACTTGTGCTCCATCGGTAATTCGCAATACAGGAGTGCTAATGGTTAAATTCCCGGCATTTCCTTTGCCTTGAGTTCGAACACTCAATACACTGGGAATTCTAACATCGGCGGAGCTTCCAATTACTTGCACCGATTCTGTGGCATTAACCGTCAAATTGCCCCCAGCTCCTTCAGTAAAAGTGCCAGCATTGACTTGTGCTCCATCGGTAATTCGCAATGCAAGAGTGCTAATGCTTAAGTTTCCAGCTTTTCCCGTCGAACCTGGATTAGCCTGAGCAGCCAAGAGGCTGGGAGACTCACCATCAGCAGAGATTCCCATCACATGCACCAATTCTGTAGCATTGATGGTCAAAATCCCCCCAGCTCCAGAGTCAGAAGTGCCAGTACTGACTAGTGCCCCATCGGTAATTCGCAATACAGGAGTACTAATGGTTAAATTCCCGGCATCTCCTACACCTTGAGTGTCAGCAGTCAACCTGCTGTTAAACTTACTATCGGCAGAAGTTCCCACCACATGTACTGATTCTGTGGTGTTGATAGTTAAAATCCCCCCGGCTCCGGAGCCCAAGGTGCTAGCACTCACCCGTGCACCATCAGCGATTAGCAATGTAGGAGTGCTAATTGTTAAGTTCCCTCCATTTCCTTTGCCTTCAACTTGAATACTCAAGTTACTGCGAAACTTACTATTAGTGGAGCTTCCGATCACATGCACTGATTCAGAAGCATTGACGCTCAAACTCCCCCCATCTCCAGAGCCCAAGGAACCAGCACTCACCTGTGCACCATCGGCAAGTAGCAATGTAGGAGTACTAATTGTTAAGTTCCCAGCGTTTCCTGAACCTTGAGTATTAGTACGCAAATTGCTGGTCAACTCACCATCAACAGAAGTACCAATCACTTGCACCGATTCAGATGCCTTGACTGTTATACTCCCCCCATCTCCAGAATCCAAGGTGCCAGCATTTATAGATGCACCATCAGCAATTAGTAACGTTGGAGTGCTAATTGTTATGTTCCCCGCATCTACTCTCCCTTGAGCTTGAGTACCTAAGGCGCTAGACACCTCACCATCAGAGGAAGTACCAATCACTTGCACCGATTCAGACGCCTTGACTGTTATACTCCCCCCATCTCCAGAATCTAAGGTGCCAGCATTTATAGATGCACCATCAGCAATTAGTAACGTTGGAGTCCTAATTATTATGTTCCCACCGTTTCCTTGACCTTCAGTACTAGCAAGCAATTGGCTGGGAAACTTACCATCGGCGGAGCGATCAATTACTTCCACCAATTCAGAAGCATTAACACTCACACTTCCCCCGGCTCCCTCTCCAAAGGTGTTAGCACTCACCTGTGCCCCATCGGCAATTAGCAATCTGGGAGTGCTGATGTTTAAGTTACCTCCGCTTCCTTTATCTTCAGTGTTAGCTAACAACCTGCTGGGGAACTCACCATCGGCAGAGCGACCAATCACTTGCACCGATTCTGTTGCATTAACAGTCACACTTCCCCCGCTTCCCTCTCCAAAGGTGCTAGCCTCGACCACTGCCCCATCAGCAATTAACAATCTGGGAGTGCTAATGGTTAAGTTTCCAGCATCACCCCTCCCATTAGTTCTAGCAAGTAATCTGCTGCTTAATTGACTATCGGCAGAGCGACCAATCACTTGCACTGATTCTGTTGCATTGACAGTCAAATTACCCCCGCTTCCCTCACCCAAGGTGCCAGCACCAACCACTGCCCCATCGGTAATCATCAACTGCTTCGCATTAACTAAAACCTCTCTTCCTGACTCTGAACCTGTAGTAATAGAAAAAATTCTTGAACCATCGCTAAGAGAAACGCGATCGCCTAAAATCTCAATACCACCGCCGCCGTTACCACTAGCATCTACAAAAGCCCCATTAATCAGCGAGATATCTCCATCAGCAAGTAATTTAATCTCTCCACCTCTGCCCAAACCAGAATCAGAAGAAGCATCAATACGATTAGTAATCGTAATCTGAGCACGAGAATCAATGATTACCGAACCGCTATTACCAGTAAATTCACCAAAAGTATCGTCTACCCCAATTGTCTCTACTTCAATTGCTCCCCCTAGTAGAGATTGATTCGGTTGATACTGATTAGTCAACAATACCAATCCCTCAGGAGATTTAAGTGAAATCTGCCCCACATTGATGTCTGCACTTTCCGGAATAGTATTGATACTTTCCTCAACAGATTCAAAGTTACCTCCCGTCAGATTGAGTGGATTACCAATTGCCTGTTGATTCATCCCGGCTCTGATATCCAAAGTTGGTTGCGCTGTGCCGTCGATAACTAAAGCGCTTCCATTAGATAAAGTCACTTGAGCCAAACTCGGGGTATCAGTGGGATTAATGGTATTTCCAGTTTCATCTGCCTGTGTAATTTCGACAGTACCTGGAATTGAAACCGAACCCCCAGCCAAAATGTGTAGTGAGCTTCCGGTGTACTCCAGTAGTTCCACATCACCGAGAGAGCGAACAATTGGGTCATTGGGACTAAATAAACTCCCTAAACTCCCATCCAATTTCTCAATGCGAAAACTGCCCCCACTCCAATAGTGAGCATCACCACTAATACTATTAGCAGAACGTAATACTAAATTACCGCCAGCAAACAGCCCACTGTCTGGATGATTCAAGGCAAAAATATCGACTACTTGATTACCCTCAACCTCTAACCCTCCCCCAGCCGCAGCAATAAAGGGATTATATAAGTTATCCCTAATCTTGAGAATGTCTTCTGCTTGCAGCTTCAAATCTCCCCCTGCGTATAGCTGTCCCTGCAAATCTAGATTGACACCTGCAATAGTCAAATCCTGCCCCACTGCTAAATTACCAGAATTAGCGATCGCACTTGTAGAATTAGCTCCATACTGTAATCCCAATGGTGTACTAACTTTCAACAACGGTGGTTGATTGGGATTGGTGGCACTAAACTCAGAAGCATCCCCAAACACTAAGCTATTGGCTGTAGTGCCAAAAAAGGAACCTTCCACATCCAATTGGGCGTTATTGCCAAAGACAATACCATTGGGATTGAGCAAGAATAAATTGGCGGCTCCATCTACTCCCAAAGTTCCCAGAATATTAGAGACGTTATTCCCTGTCACCCTGGTGAAAATACTCTCAATCCCAACTGGATTAGCAAAATAAACTCGCCCTCCGTCTGAGACATTAAACTCTAAGAAACTGTGGAATAGATTTATATCTCTTATCGCCCCACCCTCAATCAAATCTGCCAACGCACCTTTGAGATCAACATTGGGTGTAACCACAGAACTTTCATTACCCAAGGTATTATCTGGTGTAATTTGAGCTTCAGCACGATTAAACCAGCCAGCGTATGCTAAGCATGCTATTAAGGGAATAGCTCCACTTACTCTGAGGGAATTATTTAGTTTCAACACCATGCACCCACTATTGCTAACCACAAGATTAAGCAGACTAAATTTAGCTTAAGCCAAACTTAGTCTTGATTGTAAAGATAGCGTACGCCCATTGGGAAGGGAGTTATGATTATTGGCTATAGTGCAATGATTAGAAAAGCCTAGGCACTGATAAGTCCAACTTGAGTCTATGACCAACAAGAAAAAAACCAAGAACATCTCACTCTCTCAAAGCATTACTCAGCTCAAACCTGCCCTCCAAGGAGCTACACAGCCATCGACACCAGAAGAGCATGTTGTTAGCTCTACTCCCACTCAAAACTACAAGGCAGCCGCTGATGAGCCCACAGACTCACCCAGCAGCACACCCCCTCAGCAAAGCTCACAGCCGTTCAACATCAAGCACCAAGAAACTTTTACTAATGCCGAAGGCATGCTCTTCAAGGTCGGAGATTTGATTGAGGTCAACTCACCGTGGGGTACAAATGCCATTGCCCAGATTGAGAGCATTTTCCTTTCACCTACAGGTAATACTTGGATACACTATTTACCCCAACAAGATTGTCCCCAGGGCTGGAATTGGCACAGGGGAGTCATCAAAAGTACTCTACTCAAAAAAAGCTAAAGAATCCTTTTGACTTAGCTAATCCACACTGGGCTAGGCGAACTTTTGTACTCTAGCAACCTTGTTGTGAGATGGAGCCATCAGGCATTTCCACACCACAAAGATTTGAACCTTCTAGGTTGGAATTACTTAGCTGAGCATTGCTCAGATCAACACCTCTGAGATCTGCATTGATCAAGCGTGCTTCACTCAAAATGGCTCTACTAAGGTTTGCTCTTTTGAGGTTGGCTTGACTCAAGTCGGCACCGCGAAGATTCGCCTCTGTTAGTTGCGCTGACTGCAAGTTTGTTCCCCTTAAATTGGCATTGCTCAAGTTAGCCTGGTTCAACACGGTACGGTTGTGGACAGGGGTTTTTCCGAAGCGCAAAGTTCGATCCTGAGCAATTTCGCTTAAGTTGGCACCCTCGAGATTAGAACCTTGAAGATTTGCCCTCAAAAAGTTTACTCCTTCAAGACTACTATTGCTCAGGTTTGCATTAGTTAAATCTGCCCTGAGGAGATAGGTTATTTTCCTACCCTTGGAATTGAGATTGGCACCACTCAAATTCGCATCCTTAAGAGAAGCTCCTTCTAAGTTGGCACCACGTAACTTAATCTCGTCGAGTTCGGCTTGCTCCATGGAAGCGTAAACTAAGATTGCCTCTGATAAATCTGCCTCTGTCAGAATTGCTCCTTGGAGGTTAGCTCCCACCAGATAAGCGCCCTTGAGGTCTGCTTGTTGGAGATTAACACCTTGGAGATTGGCTCCTTCCAAGTTGGCTTGTTCTAGTTCAACTCCTTCTAAAGAAGCCCCTCTAAGGTCGCAACCTATACATTCATTGGTTTCTAATAATCTTTTTACTTGTGGAGAACTCTGTCTTAGTTGTGCTGGGGAACTACTGCCATTGGCAGAAGCCATGAGGGATTGCAACTGCTGTTTCGGTGCTGCCTTGGGAGTTGAAGCAATAGCTCTAAGTATCTTCCTGCCAAAACTAGCACTACTATTGAGCCTCAAAAAATTGCTACGGTTTTTCTGAGTTTCACTAGCAGCAACAGTTAAGCCAATCTCCATTTCTGAAGAGCTTGAGAGAATTTGCCTTTGAGCTTGATTTGGCTGTCTTATTACCCTCTGCCACTCTGAGTACTTAATCGCAAAAACGCGACTCAGAGGAAAGTTCATTTTTTTACTTCCAGGACCATACTCAATATAGACCGTTAGCTCTTCATTAGTAACTAAAACCTTACATTTTTGAAACTCTTGAAAGTCCCCTAAAGCCAGTGAGCAATCAACTAACTCACCTGCAAGGTTTTCTAAAGCAGGTGAAATATCAACTCCCTGGCACTTGGGGTTCAAAGGAAACCGAGAGCAAAAGTTGTATAATTCATTGGGGTTTGTTTCTTGAGCATGACTGCCCACCGAGAAAACTTGACTCAACCATAGAGCTACAAGTATAATTCTAATTCTCATCGTTTGACCTTCTTCTCCCACCCTCATGTCTATAGTCTGAGGGGCTATTTGTAACTGGTAAATGGCTCACATTTGGCGAGGTCTGGCTTGAGCATCCCTTGCTTCTAATGAACTCTCACCACCAGGGTGAGAGTTTTAAACTTCTGTGCCCCTCACTTCTAAATGGTTGTTGCTGTTAGGTACATAGGTAGTGGCAACTTAAGTAAGTGCCTGTTAATTAACACTGTATAGATAAGTTCAATCTGAATAAATCATAATCTCTACAACAGGAATTTCAATACTCAGAAAAAGACTGAGTATGGTTACTGCAAGAGTGAATGTAGAAAACTACATCGCAGCCAACACTGCTGGGAGAATCGAGTTTGTGGAGTGTTGAGTAACCCACATTCCGCACCCTCAACTGTCACATGGACTGAGGGAGTTCAAGGCGAGCGCTAAATCGAGGCAGTTGCTGAGTAAAAATACTTAGGTAAATTTAAAGTTTTTCTCTGCCCATTCCTCGACTTT
>JAAHHJ010000102.1 GCA_010692425.1 Symploca sp. SIO3C6
GCTAGTGATTAAATAGAGGGCACGTAGGCGCAAATCCTGAGAGTAAGGGTGAGCCATAAATAAATCTAGTTTTAGGTGACTCTAGATATATCCTAACTTGTAAGTACCCCAGCGCGCAGCGCTATAGTATTGGTGTTTTTTTACAAACAGAAACCCCAGTATATACCTATATTGATTTTTCCATTGTCAACTAAATAAGTCAATTCTCACAGTAAATGAGAATATTCTCAATAATCGCCCTAATATGAAGTTAAGATACAAATAATTGATAAGTAATCAAGAATGATTTTGACACAAAAATTGTTTCTGCTTATCATAGATGATGACTGATGGTGAATATCGTTGATTAGGAGTTGCGAAGACAGAATAGAAACAAGGGAACTATTCCGAAAATTGTGTGAAAGAGGACTATAACCCTTGATATTTCGTCTTCAAATCACCATAAAAAAATAATCACTCCCAAAATAATTTGTTAACTGAATACGGCATCATTTTTGAATTTGATACCATTTCCCGAAAGTCAGGATACACATCAGAACACGTTCACATCTCTGTACTCGTAGCGTTTCAATGACACTAAAACTGAGCGATCGCATCTTTTAAGCCTACCAGCAATTGCTGATTGTCACTAGGGGTACCCACCGCTGTTCTAAAATAGTAAGCATCTAAGCCTGGTTTAAGACCGAAATCTTGTACTAAGATATTCATAGTTTTGAGAGCCTCAACTAATTTAGCTGAGGGTATTCCTAGAGATTCAGTTCTGATAAATAGGAAGTTTGTTGCTGAAGGATAAACTAATAAACCCAACTGTTCTAGACTAGCTGTCAACTTAACTTTCTCTTGACGAATTTTATCAATATTCGAGCACACATACTCTATATCTTCCAAAGCGAAGATAGCTGCAACTATTGCCAATTTATTGACTGGAAATAGTTGAGCTGCTCGATATAGATAATCAATAATAGTTTCGTTGGCGATGGCATAGCCTACTCTTATTCCTGCTAAGCCAAAGCTTTTAGATAAACTGCGCAAAATGATTAGATTAGGATATTGCTCTACTAAATCTGCTACTGTTTCCTGACATATTTCGTAGTAGCACTCATCTACTACTACTATACAATCTACGTTATTGAGTACTTTGAGAATAGTATCTCGCGAAATCAGGTTAGCTGTAGGATTATTAGGATTAGCAATAAATATAACCTTGGTACGTGGTGTTATTTTCTGTAAGAGACTATCAACATTGAGTCCCCAATCCTCATTTCTATTAACAAAAACTGGATTGCCACCCATGACTTGTGTAGAGTGACAATATACGAAAAAGGTAGGAATTGGCAGTAATACTTCCTCTGTGGGTTTGACAAAAACCTTGACAATTAACTCGATTAGGTCATCTGAACCGTTACCGATAATAATTTGTTCTGGTTTTGCCCCACTATAATTAGCTAGCGACTGGCGTAGGGAACCACCTAATACTGCTGGATATCTATTTATTGTTGCAGCAGCGTCAGCTATAGCTTTGATAACATGAGTAGAGGGAGGATAAGGTAATTCTCCCTTATCCAAACGAACCGTATTTTCCCCTTTTGGCGATCCAGCTAATTTGGGATTTAGGGATGTAATTTGTTCGTTAACTAGATGTTCCATATCTCAATTCAATTCCTCCCTAACACCCAATAATTCTGGTAATTCAACTATACTGCTGAGAATAACATCACAGCCCAAGTCTGCCAGCATTTGATATTTCTTTTCTTGCTTTTTACCTTCGTCATTTTCTCTGTATTTACCTCCATCAAAGCCAGTTAAAACGCCAATAGCAATACATCCAGCTTGTTTGGCGGCAACCACATCACTAGCAGCATCACCAATATATGCAGCGTACTGGCGATTTTTCTTTTGAAATTCCTCTGTACAAAAGATGTCAACGTTTTGCTCAGGATGAATTGCTTTAAGCAGTACAAAGGGATGAGGTTTGCCTAGTTTTTGGTTTGGATACGATAAGGACACAATAGACTCAGCCTCTAGAACTTCGTCATAGGTAACAATTCGCTCCTGATCAAAGTATGATAAAACCCCTAAGTTACCAAGGGGTTGAATAACTTCCACACGTGGCCTACCAGTAGCGATCGCTAAGCTATATCGACCTGAATTATGCAAAATTTTCAGAGAATTGTCAATACTTGTTAAGTCTAATACTGTATCGTCATCAGGCAGAGAATATCCTCTTTTTCCCTCATACCACTCCTGAAAATTTCGATAACAAAGTTGCCAAAGTTCTCCTTTAGATTCTAAGAAAGAAGGTAAACTTGCCCCCAGTTTTTTTGAGGTAAATGAACTCAAATACTCAAGTACAGTTGAACCAGTAAGTGAACTAGTTTTTTCCCAAAAGCTTTCAATAATGCTATGGCTGAGTTTATAGTTATATTCTTGTGCTGGCAATAGTCTTCCCAACTGCTGTAATTTTGCAGTAACTGGTATACTGTTACGGTTGAGGATATCCAGGTAACTATCGGGGTAATCTTGTCTGAATTTACTCAGTATCCCGACTAGGTGTAAGCCAGCGACAAAGAAAGTAAGATCCCAATTCGAGTTAATGGCTCTACTTTTGAGTTCGTAAATAAAATTATCTGGTATTACTGTTTTGCCTACCTGAAGTAATCTACTTGAGACATCACTACCTCCACCGAAGTAGTTACTTAAACCCAAGTAGTTTTCACCGGCAATTAAATCCCAGACAGTTAGTCTCGCCGTATTCCAATACTTTTTTTCACTGGTAATAACGCCATCTAAATCAAAAATCAGAAACCTGAGTTGTTCTTTAATATTAGACGGTAGTTGATTATTTGTTATTGCTGGTCGTATCTCGCTCAATTTTATTGACTCCCTAATTTATTGGCTGCCGTCAACTAAAATTCATCAACTACTTTGTCTAATTCTTCATCCAGTAGAGTTCTCAAAGCATTTTGACCACTACTACCCATTTCCATTGATATCGCCAAACCCAATAGTGTAATTTCTGGTGGAAACCTCTGGGCATCACTTAAATTCATCGTCAGGAAAGGACAACAAAATAAAGCTAACTTCAAATATTCTCGCCAGTCAGGAGCAAGCCAAGATCTCGATTTTAGCTCTTTCAAAATTGGCTTTAGAACCCGATGCAGTTTTGATTTTAAGAAAGCAACTCGCATACTGGCTGGGGCAAAATCATGTTCCACCACTAGAGTATTATTAGTAATTTCTAATTTAATAGATAAGTTACTGGCAATTTCTCTCGGGAAATACATCCAGATGGCGAAAACATTATGAAATAAAGGCTTCGTCAAATCTAGCAAGGGAGAGTGACGACCTGCAAAAGCTGGATCAAAGTAGATAATAGACCCCTGATCCGTATCTATAAAGACATTACCATTATGGGCATCACCATGTCCTACTATCGACGGCACATTGCCTCGAGATGGATTCAAAAGCTTAGTAGCCATTTGTACCAGCTCACCCAAAGTATCTTGGAATTTTACTCCATTGACAATCCACTGCATTTGAGCGAGTTTATCAAAACTGATCTGCTCTGTGGGCAGAAGAATATTTTTACCTTGATAAAAGCTATGAAAGCGTCCTCCAGTTAGTCGATGGTAAAACAGTTGATGGATGGGAGCACTAGCGTGCTCTTTAGCTTCCAATTGTTGCAGAGTCTGAAGATAAATCTCTCTTAGAGCTTCGTCTGCTTGTTGTTGAATCAAAACGATTTTCTCAAAGTCTTGCCTCTGACCAGTTTCTAAGTCACGGGCAACATTAAATAGCGAAGGTGAATCAAAAAATTCGTAAATTAATAGTTGCTTTCCCCATTCAGTAGAACTAAAAATGGGTTGAATTACCGGATAACCAGCTTCAGCTAGAATACTAGAATTGTAATATTCATGAATGATGCTTTGAGGTTCAACGTGTGTCTTAAAAAATAACTTTTTGCCATCCCCTGTAGTCATAAATCCATTAATTGAATTAAGAGAGACAGCTAAGGGACGGACATTTACTGTTTCCACTTCAAAAGGTAAATTGCTTTTAAAAAAAGCTTTCAACAGTTTATTAGCAGCTTCTATATCTTTGAACTGGAGAGTTTGGATCTGCTGCAAATCCTGGTCAGACAATGTTTCCTCCTCCTGGATGATCGAAAAAGGGGTGGGGAGTTTGGGAGGGGTGGGGAGTTTGGGGGGATTTTTTAGATACTTAGCTAGAAATCCAGTCAAAATTTAGTTCACACCCTCCTCTTTGGGAGGAAGTATTAGGTTTTCGATATTAGTTTATAGAGATTTATATATCTCAAAACTTTTCTGCTATCGATCTCAAACCTAATACCTCAAAACTCAAACCTCAAAACTAATCCAAAAGCTGGTCTCGTTCTGTTATAGCCATGGCATGGGCAGGAAAACCTTCGTAATCTGCCAACTTCTGCGTTATCTTTTTCAAGCGCCCAAATCCTTCTTGAGTCAGATAACCAATACCTGAACGCTTGAGAAAATCGAAGACTGATACCGCAGAATAGGAACGAGCAAAACCTCCTGTCGGTAGAATAGCATTCACTCCTATACAGTAGTTAGCGGTAGGGATCGGTGTGTAAGGTCCGAGCAAAATCTCTCCAGCATTCTTAATTTGTCCCAAAATACTAAAAGGGTCCTTAACCAAAATCTCCAGATGTTCTGGAGCATAATCATTAACAAAAGCAATCGATTCTTCTAGACTCGATGTCAGCAATATACCACCATAAGAAGATAGTCCCTTCTGGCAAAATTCCTGCCGCCACTGGGGAAGTTTCTTGAGATACTCAGGTACTAACTCAGCCGCCTTAAGAGCAAAATCTTCACTATGAGTTACCAAAAGTGCTGCCGATTCAGGACCATGTTCAGCTTCAACTAGCAAATCAAGAGCCGCTAGCCGGGGGTCAGTATCTTCATCTGTAAGAATAATCGACTCACTTGGTCCAGCGGGCAGTCCTACATCAACCGTACCATATAGTAGCCGTTTGGCTGCAGAACCATAGACATTGCATGGACCTGTAATCTTATCCACTTTGGGGATAGTTGCCGTCCCCAGAGCCATAGCAGCAATTGCCTGAATGCCCCCAAGTTTATAGACATCCTTCACACCAGCCATCTCGGCAGCAACTAGGGAGGCTGGTTCTACATTACCATCTTGATCAGGGGGAGTGCAGACTACAATTTTACTTACCCCAGCTACAGTAGCCGGAACACTTAGCATTAGCATCACAGAAGGGAAAGCACCTTTGCCCCTAGGGACATACAAACCGGCACTGGCAATAGGGGTGACTTTCTCCCCAGCGAATACTCCTCCATCAATCTCTGCCAGTTGGATTTCCTCTGGCATCTGTCGCTGGTGAACCTCTTTGATATTAGTAAATGCCTGAGTTATCGCTGATTTAAGCTCAGGATCAATCAATTTGCCAGCAGTAGCAAACTCTTGCTCACTCACCTTTAATTTCTCAACTTCTGCCCCAGCATAATCGAATTTTCTGACGTATTCGAGTACCCCAGCATCTCCATCCAGCCTAATCTTCTCGATTACCTCTCTAGCCACTAACAGTGCCTTGTCAATGTCCAACTCCGCCCGCTTTTTCAATGAGGCGAGTTGTTCAGAGGTCATGTCTTTGAGTAATAGAACCCTTACCACAGCTTACATCCTTAACATTTGGGAGTTTAGATAAGAATCAGGAATAGTTCACCAAAAAATGAAGGGAAAGTCCACTCCTTTTAGATTTTAGATGGAGAAAGCATTGCCAGCAGGTAATTTCAGACATTCTAGTGTAGCAAGAATAAAGCAAAATGGTATGTTTGACCCACTGCTAAAGCATGTTTTAGGTGCGATTCAGAGTTCAAGCGGAAATCGCCGGCACAGCTTGAGATATTGATTTCGCTTGTGACTAACTTGTGACTAACTTGTGACTAATAATAACTCAAGAAGATGATATAAATGATACCCTCGATACAATAGTTTTCTTGCTCTGACTCCGCTGCTGCCCTCTTGCGACGCCCCAAAAAGAAAATTTTCCTTTAATCTAGCCCAGATATGAGAAAGAGGGATAACCATTTGATTTATATAGACTCCGGCAACAATGCCGCTTAATTGTGCGAGGAATTGGCGGACAATGGCTCTATTATCTTGGAGAGAGGAGAGTCTAGACAAGGAAAAACGATGACAAACAAAAACTTTTCACCCAATTACACCAGTGCCGACTTAGAGAAGGCTGCCCTAGGCAGGTTCAGATCTTTGATATCATTCCTGCCACGAGAGTGTAAACTCTCGAGAGAACTCTGGAATCGTTCCACTGTAGTGTGTATGGATTTTGAAGATTGTTCCCACTTACTCGAAACCGCCAGAGAACAATCTTTTTTACTTTTATTAGTTGCTAATTACTTAGGATTAGCCAACTCGGTGCTATTCAGGATGGGCAACAAAGCCATGGGATGGATGACAATGGTTTCCACAACCTCGGCTTGATGGGTTGTTAATGGTGGAAAACTCTTTTGTCAATGACAGCTGTTGGGAAAATTGAGGCAGACAGATAAACTGCTATTCGGACAGTACTTGTCCCAGATAGCTTTAATCAGCTCAACCACTCACCACGATTAGATCCCGCTCGAAGATGAACTCACTGTAATCTGCTAAGTCATCTAGTCCGAGACAATTTAGTGAAATCTCAACTAGTAACCACAAGAGAGCCTTTGTTAGGAACTTTTTCCACTTAATATTCATGAGCATATACTTTGTTGAGGATAACCAGGCGCCGAGCTTAGTCTAGAGCCTAGTAGTCTGAGCTTTTTCAGTTATGGTAAATAAATATAACAAGTTTTGTAACAGCTTCGCAACATTACTAATAATAAGGTAATAACCTAAGTTGCTATTTATAGATTTAAATCTTTATTGATCCCTTCTGTATTCCCCTTTAAAACCCACATTCGACACCCTCAACTGTCACATGGACTGAGGGAGTTCAAGGCGAGCGCTAAATCGAGGCAGTTGCTGAGTAAAAATACTTAGGCAAGTTTAAAGTTTTTCTCTGCCCACTCCTTGACTTTCATTAAGCTCTATTTATTGATAATAAGAGAATAAGCAGTTATTAAATCCCTTAAATCATTGATAATTTTTGCTAATTATTGAAATTAGTTTGGTCTACTATGACTCAATCACTTATCCTGATAACAGATAATATTTCTGCACTGATGTCGGGAAAAAGCTCAAAGTCCACCAGCGATCATCAGTCAGGTTGACAATTTGTTTTACTCCCTTCAGAAAAACTACGTGAATTCCTTGTTGCTTTTGAACTTTCAATTCTTCTTGCTTAATTTTTTTCTCCAGTTTTTGCAAGCCAGATTGCTTTTTTTTTCACTTTCTATAATCAGCCATCTTTGTTCTAGTGCACCATAGTTACTAGTCTTCTCAACAAAAGCATAGCCAGTAATTTGACTGATTACTAATTCTTTCGACTCTATTTAGGAAAACATCCGTCAATCCCTTGAGAAATAGTGTATCCATTACCCGACCGATTTTATGATCATTTAGAGACTCTGGTAGTACTCCTTCTCCCAACAAATGTTCTGTCGCTTTTCCTTGAAAAAATTGGGTAAATAAATACAACGGTTGAGAGACAAACCCCAAACCATTAAGAATAATCGCTTTCACTAAAGGATAAATTAGCTTAAATCATGTTGTGAGTTTATTCTCAACAATAGTTATCAAGCATTATCTTACTCATCATCATAAATCACAGCCCCTTTCTGGAGTACAGAAAGGGGCTGGAAGTGTAAATATTGTGCTGGCACTGAGCTATTGTCCCGTGGGGCAACCCCCAAAGTATCTTCGCCGCAGCAACGTTTCACAACCGAGTTCGGGATGGGTCGGAGTGGTACCATCGCGCCTTAAGCACCAGCAATGGTGAATGTAATAACCACCCTCAAGACTGCATAGAATTAAGTCAAATCAAACACCATTAGAGGTCAAGCCCTCGGTCGGTTAGCACGCCTCGGCTGCATCCATTACTGGACTTCCACCTAGCGCCTATTAACAGGTGTTCTTCCTGTGACCTTACCCACTTAACGTGGT
>JAAHHJ010000103.1 GCA_010692425.1 Symploca sp. SIO3C6
GAAGCCAACCGAGCTACACGTCGCAAGTTGACTCTGTTACTGGGACTTTATTGGGTCGCAGGGATAGGGACAGCTTCATCAGGTTTACTGGGGTCGTGTTACAGGCTGACCACAATGCGGCTTTGAATATCCTTGCTCGTGGGAAAGACTTGGAAATCTCCCGATTCATGAAGAAAGAGGAAGTACAGGCAGTGTTGTTGCGTCGTACTGCGCGTTTCTTGAAAGGAATGGAACTGAGTTTAACTGATGCGGTCGAACTGGGATGGCTTGACCCTAAGCATAGCAGGACTCGGGCTTTCAAGGAACTCCTCACCGGGATGTGAGGAACGTTTAGATAGATCGGTGGCAGATTCAACTCCAATTATCGTTATGACCACCCCTCACTCAAACAACAATAAACTGACCTTGACCGATGTATCCGGTTTTTACCCGATTAATCCTGGTTCAAGAGTATCCCGAAACAGAATACTAGAAAATTAACTATACTTCTATAAGAATAGTTTTTTAGACAAATGTTTGTTGGTAGCACACAAGCAGCACAACTGATGGGTATATCTGCCAGGAGAATATGCCAATTACTCTCTGAAGGCAGAATCAAAGGAGCCTTCAAGAGCGGCAGATTCTGGATGATTCCTCTTTTTGAAGGCATGCCCTTAGTCAGTAAGGGAACCAGAGGTCCCCAAGCTAGTTGGCGCAGGCGTAAGCCTTCCCCCGTGACGATCATTCATGTCAATCAACACACCATTCGCCAAAATCAAAAACAGGAAAAGTCTGCTCCAGTAATTAGCGTTAAGCGAGGAAAAGAGAATCGGTATGGTCATGAGGTAGAAATCGCTGGACCGTGCCGGGTGGTTTATCAACCTGACAAGCCTAAGCCATGTGGGGCGAGGGTTTGGATTGAGACTCTCTTTCCAGTCGCAGTTTACACTCAATGAGAAAAGCGATCGCTCTCTAAAGGAAAAGAATAAAACGAAAGACATAGTGGCACAAGCAACACCTGAAATTAAACAGCGAGTTCAAGAACTGCGACAGCTGCTGCAAAAAGCCAGCTATGCATACTACGCCCTCGATGCTCCTGTGATGGAGGATGCTGTCTATGACCAACTTTATCGCCAGTTGCAAGAATTAGAAATAACTTATCCTGAATTAATTGTCCCTGAGAGTCCAACCCAGCGCGTGGGAGAGGAACCCGCTTCTGAATTCTCCTCGGTACGCCACAATATTCCTCTCTACAGTTTAGAGAATGCTTTTAACCTTGAGGAGTTTAGCCAGTGGCAGCAGCGCTGGCAACGTCATCTCTCTGACAATTCAGCAGTAGATGCCGAATACGTATGTGAACTTAAGATTGATGGTTCAGCCTTAGCACTGACCTATGAACAGGGCATCTTGGTGCGGGGAGTTACACGGGGTGACGGTATCACAGGGGAAGATATTACTCAGAATGTGCGCACAATTCGCTCTATTCCTTTGCGAATCAATCTCCCAGAAGCACCTGCATTTGTTGAAGTGCGAGGGGAGGCATTTTTACCACTGGATGTATTTGAACAAATTAATCAGGAACGTTCTCAAGCCGGGGAACAGCTATTTGCCAATCCTCGTAACGCTGCAGCTGGAACCTTACGGCAATTAGACTCTCGTATTGTAGCCCAACGGCGGCTGGATTTTTTTGCCTATACCCTCCATCTGGAAAATCAGGAGTTAGATAATAATCCTAAATCACAATGGGAAGCACTGGAGTTACTGCAAAAGCTTGGTTTTCGAGTTAATCCCCATCGCCGCTTCTGCGCTAGTTGGCAAGATGTCAATGATTATTACGAATATTGGGATCGACGGCGGCAAAATTTGCCCTATCTAACTGATGGAATAGTAGTAAAATTCAACTCATTTGCACTTCAGGAACAACTGGGCTTTACACAAAAATTTCCTCGTTGGGCAATCGCCCTTAAATACCCTGCCCAAGAAGCACCAACTCGTGTTGAAGAAATAATTATTAATGTTGGGCGCACAGGAGCTTTAACACCGATGGCACGTCTACAGCCAGTGCAATTGTCGGGAACAACTGTACAGCGGGCAACCTTACACAATAGCGATTTTATCGCCCAGTTAGATGTGCGAGTTGGTGATACAGTAATAGTTCGCAAAGCTGGTGAGATTATCCCGGAAGTGGTGAGGGTGCTGCCTCAGTTGCGTCCAGATGGTGTCGAATCCTTCCAAATGCCTAGTCATTGTCCTGTGTGTGGACAACCAGTAGTGCGCCCCAACTCAGAGGCAGTGATTCGCTGCATTAATGCTTCTTGTCCTGCTATCGTTAAAGGCACTCTCACCCACTGGGCAAGCCGTGATGCTCTTGATATCAATGGCTTGGGTGAAAAAATTGTGGAACAATTAGTAGATAAAAGTTTAGTTTTTTCAGTTGCAGACCTTTACGATTTAACTGTTGAACAGTTAGTCTCTTTAGAGCGCATGGGTAAGAAGTCAGCAGAGAAATTAATTGCTGCCATCAGCCAATCTAAAACCCAACCTTGGTTCAGAGTACTCTACGGTTTGGGTATTCGTCATGTTGGCAGAGTTAATGCTAAAACTCTTGCTGAACAATTCCCTACAGTTGAGCAGTTAATTGAAGTATCCCTAGCAAATATTGAAAGCGTCTATGGTATTGGTCCAGAAATTGCTCATTCTGTCTATTCTTGGTTTCAGGTTTCTAGCAACCAGAAGTTAATTGAGAGACTGGGCAATGCTGGTTTACAGTTAGCAGCTAAGATAGAAACAAAAGTCACATTTAAGCCTCAATCTGTTCGTGGCAAAAGTTTTGTAATTACTGGCACTTTACCTACACTCAAGCGAGACCAGGCAAAAGATTTGATTCACAAAGCTGGTGGTAAAGTTACTAGTTCTATCAGTAGTAAAACTAATTATTTAGTTGTGGGGGAAGCTGCTGGTTCTAAACTCGAAAAGGCTCAAGCTTTAGGCATCACTCAGTTAAACGAAGCTCAGCTATTGACTTTGCTAGAAAGTGATTAAGGTCCAGTTTTTTTAGTTGATGACATTCATAATAAGTAATTAAGTAATAAATGGAAATAAATAGGCCTTGGAGAGAACAAAAGCTAACCTCAGCAGAGGCAATTTGGGGAGCAGCAATCAGCATAACAAAAGCCGCCCATACTGCCAGCACAAAACGAGCTAGGAGTTTCTTGATATTCATTACAATAAAGTTAGTATTTTCAGAAATTATGGTTACAGAGCTAATTTTTTAACTTTTATTCTGCAATTAACACCATAGATATTACAATGCTTGATCATTTGCAATATTTAAGCAAAGGCTAAACTCTATCAAAGAAAAGCTTAAATATAAGCGTTTTTCATAAGTAGGGAGAGGGAGCCAGCTTTCTTATCCCCACATTGGTGGTATTGAGGATCAATTCTACTTCTGCAAGGGGTCTACTGAATACCCACTTACTCACTAATCACTTGCCCTCACAGATATATACTGTTCCCTCTTACTTATTACTTATTACTTATTACTTATTACTTAACCACGCCTCGACTTGATTCTGAATCAATGGGCTTAATTAAGTAGAGCCGTAATAAATTCCAGAAAATCGACCATTGCATAGGCAGTTTCTGGAAAAATTTGATAAATTTTGGCGAGTTACTCTTGTTAATTTCTGCAAGCTTGAGGTTGCAATCAGAACAGTGATATAAGCGTGGGAAAAATTCGGGATGCTCTACATCCAAGATGGCAGGAAACGCCCGAGCTGATGTTTTGTTAGTCTGGCGAATGATTTCCATATCGTATTCTGTGGGCTCTAGTCCAATAGAGTGGTAAAAACCTGCCCGTTCGTGTACAGTTAATGAGTGAGTAACAAATACCGATAGCAGAAAGAAACGAGACCACAACCTAGATTTCCAGTTATTCCATAGTGGTGGTTGCGATCGTAACAACGCATTAAAAATATCCCCATGGCGGTTTTCGTCCTGACACCAACTCTCAAAGAAGCGAAATAGGGGATAAAACTTATGTTCTGGATGTTTTTCTAGGTGACGGTAGATAGTAATGTAGCGCCAATAGCCAATTTTTTCTGACAGATAAACTGCATAAATGATCCACTCTGGCTTAAAGAAAGTATAATTTCTGTTTTTAGTGAGATAGCTCAAATCTAAAGATATCTTAAAATCACTCATTGCCTTATTGAGAAATCCGGCATGACGTGCTTCATCTCGAGCCATGAGATTAAAGATCTCAGCCAATATGGGATTATCATCCTTAAGTTGGCGAGATAGCTCTTTGAACAAGAGAAAGCCTGAAAATTCCGAGGTGCAGGAGCGCTCTAGAAATTCAATGAAACAGCGGCGAGTATCTTCGTCAATGTGTTCCCAAGACTGCTTAAACTCTTGATCTCGAACAAAATGATGGCGGTTATAGTCAGCTCGCATTTCTTCGAGCATCGCTAGCAGCTCTTTTTCCTGAGCTGAAATATCCATCTTCGACATCGCCTCAAAGTCTGTGGTGTAAAACCGAGGCGTGAGCAGAGTTTCCTCTGCGGGAGCTTTGATACCGGGCTTGAGTTCTTCTATGGCTGGTTTAGTGGCGACATTAACCATAACTTTTATTTTTATCGCTAAATAGTCATTCTTAGTTAAAACGATTTTTGTAATTTCTGCTAGAGCTTAGAGCAATAATTGTTACATAGCTTAAAAGTTGTCTGATAATAAATCGTTCTCTGCCTTCGGCGAAAGGAGTCAGAGGAGAGGACAACATGTAATCGTCTGAATATTTAGATAAAACAGCCTTGAGGCTCCATTTGTTTCTCCTAGACCTGTATTCTTCTCCAAATTTCTTTAAAAATAAGTACTGTTTTATTAAAAATCAATAAGTGCCGACCTATTAAAGTTCAATAGCTATAAAGTGATTTAAGTGTCAAAACTTAAGGGGTATAAAGGCATAAAAATGAGTAATTTGACAAGTGAGCTTCAGGGAGAGACTCAAAACTCTGATACTGCCACGGAAAATAAAACTTTGAACTCTTCTCCCACAATCCCTGCCGGGAGTCTTCCCCCCACCGATTCTCGTCAAAGGGCGAAGCAATTTGTGCAACAGTTACAGGATGAAATCTGTCAGGGCTTAGAACAACTTGACGGTAAAGCTAAATTTCGGGAAGATAAATGGGAGCGTCCAGGAGGGGGTGGCGGACGTTCCCGCGTCATCCGAGAAGGCGGTGTTTTTGAACAAGGAGGCGTAAACTTTTCCGAGGTTTGGGGAGACTCGCTACCCCCAGCTATCCTCGCCCAGCGCCCAGAGGCAGCAGGCCATGGCTTCTTCGCCACAGGCACCTCGATGGTACTCCATCCTCGTAATCCTTATGTCCCAACAGTACACCTCAACTACCGCTACTTTGAAGCAGGACCAATTTGGTGGTTTGGTGGTGGCGCTGATTTAACCCCTTACTATCCATTTGCCGAAGACGCAGTTCATTTTCACAAAATCCATAAGCAAGCCTGTGATACTCACCACCCAGAATACTACCCCACCTTCAAACGCTGGTGTGACGAGTATTTCTACTTGAAGCACCGCCGGGAAGCACGGGGTATCGGGGGTATCTTTTTTGACTACCAGGATTATCGCGGTAAACTATATGCTGGCCCTCACCCAAATGGCCCTACAGCCATCTATAGTAATCAGGTTGGTGATATCTCTCGCAATTGGGAGGATTTATTTGCCTTTGTCACCAACTGCGGCAATGCTTTTCTCAAGGCTTATCTGCCAATTGCCGAGCGTCGAAAAGATATAGAGTATGGTGAACAACAGCGGAATTTCCAACTTTACCGTCGAGGGCGCTATGTAGAGTTTAATCTAGTTTATGACCGAGGTACTGTTTTTGGTCTACAGACAGACGGGCGGGCTGAATCAATCCTCATGTCTTTACCACCTTTGGCACGTTGGGAATACTGCTATCAACCAGAAGCTGGGACACCAGAAGCACAGTTAAATGAGACATTTCTCAAGCCTCAAGATTGGGTAAATTACCTGATCAAGTAAGAAGTTTCACGTCTTAACTTACTTTTAGGATGGGGTTTATATCGATTATCTACATGTTTGCTACAGATGTTTTTTAATCAATAAATAATAAGTGATATTTTTTATTAATTGTTATTTATTGCTTCAAGCTTAATTAGATTATTTGTAGCATTCTTTTGTCTATTAGACCTCTACTTAAAAAGAATGTAGAAACGCGACATATTGCGTTTCTACAAGGGTTATATAGCAACCGACGGGGCAGTTAGGACATCCTATTTTGGATCAAAGGGAACAGGGAACAAGAAACTGTCCTAACAGTTGTGGCGACTGCTATAGATAACACATATTTAATTTCTGGAGATGTCTATTTGATATGAAATTCATATCTCCCCATCTCTTTATTAAGAGTCAAGTAGCATTTTTGAGCAGAGACCATTTTTGTTGAGTCATAAAAAACGTATTTATTTTACCCTTAATTCCAGGTATAAATTTTCCTTCCCTAAAAGCGTATAATTGATAGCCAAAAGCTTTGAGATAATTGATAATTATCTGCTCTGGCGACTCAATCAATAACACAGGTTCATATTTTATTATGGTCTGTTCACCACCCTTTAAGGCATTATATTCATAGCCTTGAAGATCGAGTTTTATTAAAAATGGGTCTAAGTTGAGTTCATCTAGCCTTCTGATTTGACTTATTACCTTGTGAACAGTAAGAAACTGATCACGATAGAAGAAGAGTTTACCTTTAAGCCAATTTCTTGCCTTTTGTTCATCAAAAGAAGCCAAGCCATCAAACATCCATTTTTTATAGAAGGGAACAAAAAGAAACTGTTCTACAGTTTCATCTCCTAGACCAAAATTATTGATGAATATTTTTTCATTATTGCAGAATAAGTTTTTCAAATTTTCACAGAGTAATTCATTTGGCTCAAACAGGTAAATCCTAATATTCTTTCGTTTCATAAGGATAGCATCTGTGCTTTGTCCTCTATTAGCACCAACATCTAAGAATAAGGCTCCCTCAACATCAGGAAAGAAGGAAAGAGCATGAAAATCTTCTTCAAATGGAATTTCTAGTCTGTTCCTAAAGAATCTCATCAAGGTAAATTTCTTGTTGAGTAGGTAGGGAAAGTTAACTTGTAAAGTGCGTAGTAGTTTTTTCATGTTTCTTTTTTTTCGCTTGTCAAATTAGGAAATAGCTCATTGACAAAGTCCATTAATAGATACTTGAAATCGAGCTAATTCCCAGAATTAACAAAAAGCGAATAACCTGCTTTTTATGAAGATGGATAGAAAACTTGCCGGCAACCTGTGTATTTTTGTCAAAAGTTGCTCAAGCTTTAGTTGTCATTTAACTGACAAAGTTTATTTTGTTATGAATGTAATATAACAACGCCTGATAGCCTTGCCAAGCTCAGCAGTGTATCTTTACAGAAACTTTAATTAGTTGGTAAGAGAAAAACATGATGCACAAAAATGGACAATTAATCATTAATTTATGTGAATTAAAAGCACTATTCCTACCCAGTCGCGAAATTTTATAGAGAAGTAAGCGAAATTAACTGTTTCAAGGGGAGGCGCACAATGTTAGAATCAACCTTCAAATCCTAATCCTTCCTGTGAGGATGAGGCTCGAAACCAATTGTTTGGATCAAGCCAAGAACATAAACTTTCCTATGGATTCCAATAAAAAGCTCCTTAGCATTTCTATACCAGATTCGCTCTACCAAGCCCTGAAAAATTACCAACAGCAACAGCAATTAGAAGAACCTACCTCTGCTGTTATCGAAATTTTGACTCAATTCTTCCAGCTGGGTGAAGAAATATAGCGCTGCGCGCTGGGGTACTTACAAGTTAGGATATATCTAGAGTCACCTAAAACTAGATTTATTTATGGCTCACCCTTACTCTCAGGATTTGCGCCTACGTGCCCTCTATTTAATCACTAGCGGTATGTCGATAAGTAAAGTTAGTCGAACGCTAGATATTAGCAGAACTACCCTCTATAAATGGCGA
>JAAHHJ010000104.1 GCA_010692425.1 Symploca sp. SIO3C6
AAAATTTTCCCAGTGATAGTTGAGGAGCTGAAGGTGGACTAAGTATTTTTACTTAACAACTGCCTCGATTTAGCACTCGCTTTGAGCACCCTCAGTCCATGTGACAGTTGAGGGTGCGGAATGTGGGTTAAAAGCTACAAAACTTGCGCACTTTATCAAACTCCGGATCCTGCCAAGAATAAGCAAAATGGCTCACAGCATTAACCTGTGGTATCCTCCTCTGTAAAGCCTGCATTTGCACTTCTAAGGGCGGGCGATTGCGCACAGAGCGCCCCCAAGTTCCTGCCAGAGCTGGTATTACCTGCGCACCATTAGGAGCCCGAGAGACAACTCGCTCGACCAAATTTTCAATGCAACTGGTTCTGCCGCAGACACCGTAAGACATCGGATGCCATTCTAGGGAAGTGGGAAAATGATCCCATGGCTGTAGTCGAGAATCATAGCCGCCTCTACCAACTGTTTTGTTACCACCTGGAAAAAAGACTGCTCCAGCTTTAACCCCTTGCCTTTCAGCTGCTAAATTGGCTAGGGCGAGAAAATCCAGAACACCTTGAGCAGCGTGAGCAACACTTAACTGCCATAATTGCCATTTTAAGGATGCCGTGGTCTCTTCTGGTACGGGAGTACGCCCTTGCCATTGAGGCGCTCCCTCGTCTGGGTAAAGTTCATCAACAGCTACCACATCGCGATCATTAATGTAACCTTTGCGGATATAGCGTTTAATTAATTCTCTTCCCTTATTATTGAGAGCGCGATTATACAGAGCTTCTTTAGCAGCCTGAGAGTAAATCCACAAATCCTCCACTTTGGTAACTACGGAATTGCTACCTGTACCGCGAGGATAGCGAATATAATCAAATAAAATGCCATCCGGTTTGCGCTTGGCTACTGCCTCAACTACTCTGTAAAAGTCTGTCTTCGCCTGATTATTGTAGGGGTCGATAAAAGCTTGAGAGCTGTCATGGACAAAGGATAAACTAGTCTGCCCCCTACCATTGCGAGCCATTACCTCTTGCCTGTCTCGGCGTTGGGCGTAGGAGTAGCCGAAATTCATGCTAAACATCCAGGCATGAACCTCTAGACCGCGCTCTCTACCTTTTTGTATCGCCAAGGCCAGCAAATCCACTTTTTCAGTTCCAGGTGTTCGCAAGACAGAAGGCCAAGGTGTCCGATTTTCTGAGGCTGGTAGCAGCACCTGACCATCGTAAAAAGTTTCTACGTAAACTTGGTTATAACCTCGGTTAACGATGCGATCCATAATCGCCTCGATTACTCCCGGTCGCAAATCACATGCATATAAGCGTAGCCAAACCGCCTGGTTATTGGGCCAAGTGCGCTCACGGCACTTTTGTAAATAGTCTGCGTGTTGCTTAAGAACAGCTTTGTAGCTTTTTTGAGAGTCTGAATTACCTTTGACAGAACCAATACGCAAGTTTTCTTTTTGCGCGATCGCTTCGCTGGTAAACTGGCAATATGCTCCTGTTTGTGCCTGAGCAGTGGTTGGCAATAACAACTGACTAACTAGGCTACTACTCGTTAAGAGCATAACCACTAAGCGGTGATAAAGACGCTGGCGATATTGCGCCCCTTTTAGAAAACCTTTACCCATTCCTAACAACACCACACCATAACCAACAACCACTGCTTTCAGTTTTTGCTGAGGAGGCAGTGGGCAAGACCAAACTAACTAGTTCAGCTTTTATTTATCTTCAGCAATGTTGCCTACTTTCAGGACAATTGTGCAAAAATTCATCTACCAAAAGGGCGACGTGAACTCAAGTCCTCTTGTTCATTGTTCATTGTTGATGGTTCATTGCCATGAATTATCAACAATGAGCCATCAAAACTTTCTTCTCTAATTCTTAACTAAGCACCTCGCTTGAGGGCTCGCTCTACTCCTTTAAATTCTTGCTCTAGGCGATTCTTCAATTTTTGTGGTACGGGACGGTTAGGATAGGAGCTATAATGACCAGCTAAGGAATTAAGGGCTGTTCGCATAGTGGTGAAGGAACTGAGGTTAGCAACTGAGGGGTCGCGCCGATAGCGAGAGGCATAGTCATTAATAATCTCACGCGCTTGCGTTTGAGCCGCACTTTTATCTGGTGCATCCTCTGGTAATTCAATTGCTGTTCTCAAGCTCTGCAACAAGGTGAAGGTATCCTGGCGGTAATTTCCAGTTAAGCCTGTAGTATTGTTGGAGCATCCGATCAGACCAATCACGACAACTAAGATCAGGGCAACCAGACGTGATAAATAGGGCTTCATAAAATAGTTCTTCACAACATACGCAATCTTTGAATTTTAACTCAATTTGATCCCAGCAGTAAAAACTTAACACCCTTCTGGTGCTGAATATAAGGGCGCACAAAGGTATGCCCTAACAACCCAGAATCCTCCACTTCCTGCGAGGGCATAGTTGTAGATCTCCAAATCCCTAGTTTCATCAGTTAAAGTGTAATTGTAGCTGTGTAGCTAAATAACTATAGTCTTGCCGACTTTCCGGAAGTAATCTTGATACTTTTGGAGTCAACAACATAGGTAATTGTTTAGCAGAAGGCCTCTACTGGTAACTGGCATCATCTAATTGAATAGAGTTGGACTCATGGTTTTAAAGCAGATTTACAATGCCTTCGATCCCTTTCGTCCCTTACCTGCAGGGGATCCTGTCTATGTTGATTGCCGACAAGTACGGGGAGATGGCGATATTCTAGTGGAGTTAGGTCAGAAGATTTTTTTTTCTAACCAGAAAACTTGTCAATTATATGCAGGTCATCGGGGAGCAGGAAAATCAACTGAACTGCTGCGATTAAAAAAGCATTTAGAAGACAACGGCTGTTTTGTGGTCTATTTTGCTGCCGATGAAGAAGATATTGATCCAGAAGATGCTCAGTACACTGATATTCTCCTTGCTTGTACTCGACATTTACTAGAAGGACTCAATAATGTCAACCCTCAACCTTTATTAAATTGGTTAGGAGGGCGGTGGCAAGAACTCAAAGATTTAGCATTAACCGAGATTTCCCTAGAAAGTCTAAGCTTAGAGGGTAAGATTTCTCAGTTTGCCAAAATTACGGGTAATTTAAGAGCAGTTCCAAGTTTGCGCCAACAAATTCGGGAGCGAGTAAACCCCCACACAACTAGTTTGCTCGAGGCATTGAATCAGTTTATTACTGAAGCTAAAAGAAACTTACCTCCAGGATATTCACAGCTAGCTGTACTTGCTGATAATTTAGACCGAATTGTACCAGTTATTCAAGCAGATCGACGCATTAATCACGACCATATTTTCATAGACCGCTGTGAACAACTCAAAGCCTTAGACTGTAATTTAGTCTACACAGTACCAATTTCTATGCTTTATTCTAGCAAAGCTGTGGAGATGCGAGATACCTATGGTCAGCCTCATATTTTACCGATGATTATGGTAAGGACTCGGGAAAATAAGGTTTATGAACCAGGACTCAAAAAGCTGAAGGAAGTAATTGCTAAAAGAGTTAGTCAGGTTGCCCCTAACTACTCTCTAGAAAGCGATATCTTTGACCAGCAGGAAACGCTGGAACAACTATGCTTAATGAGTGGGGGACATGTGCGTAATTTATTATTGTTGATGCAACAAGCAACTATCCGTACTCCCAATTTGCCGATCACTGCTACAGCTGTAAAACGAGCAATTTCTGAAGCCCGCAATACCTATCGCCATACTGTTGATGATGACTACTGGCTAGAGTTAGCTAAAGTCTCAACTTCCAAAAAAATACGCAATAATAACTTGCATCGCAGCCTATTATTTAATCGCTGTCTATTAGAATACCGTTACCTGGACACCAAGGGAGAAATTAAGCGTTGGTGCGATGTTCATCCGCTGCTCAAAGATACTGATGAATTTCGAGAAGCCCTCAATCAAGTGTCATGAAACCTACTTTAATCAAGGGAGAAAAAAATTTAGTACCAGATCCGGAAGATGAGTATCAAGCACTAGTGCGTTCTCTGAAATGGACGGATGGTTTTAGACTACTTTTTGTTCACTGTTCACCTGCTCAAGGTGAGCAAGTGATTACTAGAATCAAGGAGGATATCCTTCAGAAAACAATTGAAGTTTTATCATTAGATAAACCCCTTGATAATTTGTATGAGTGTATTGATAAACTACAAAAACAAAGGCAAATCAATATTCTTTTCATCACAGGAATTGAAAAGTCTTTAATTAAATACATTAAACCTGGTGTTCGAGGTCAGGGTGATTACTATAACGAAGATTCTGTACCTCGAATATTAGGCAATTTAAATCTACAGCGAGAGCGATTTAGAGATAATTTTAAAATCTGCTTAGTCTTTATACTGCCATTATTTGCTCTTAAATTTTTTATTCGCCGTGCGCCTGATTTTTTTGACTGGCACTCTAGCCTGTTTGAGTTGCCTCCAGAACCAGAATTTGTAGAACAAGAATCATCACGTCTGCTCCGGGAAGGCAGTTATCAAGAATACCTCAATCTACCTCAAGAGCAACAGCGTCAAAAAATTTGGGAAATTCAAGATTTACTGGATCAAACTAATTTAGAATCTAATTCTCGGGCTGATCTGCTGCTAGAACAGGCAAAGTTACTTAATGCTGCCAAAGAATATGAACTGGCAATTTCAAATTATGAACAGGTCTTGAAAATCAAACCAGAAAGCTACAAAGTATGGTATTATCGTGGAATTTCTCTAGAAAATCTAGATCAGTACGAAGAAGCAGTTGATAGTTATGATATTGCTATAAAAATTCAACCTGTCTACCACAGAAGTTGGAGTCACCGCGGCGATGCACTCAATGAGCTAGGTTGTTATGAAGAGGCAGTTAACAGTTACGATAAATCTCTAGAGCTTCAGCCTGACCACCACTATGCTTGGCATCACCGAGGTATTGCCCTCAAGAACTTAGGTCGCTATGAAAAAGCAGTTAAGAGTTACAAAAAAGCCCTAAAAATTAGGGCTAATGAACCCCAGATTTTGTACCATCTAGGTAACGCTTTGAGTGAATTAGGTCGCTTTCAAGACGCGATCACAAGTTACAGCCAAGCCCTAGAAATCAAACCGGATTTTCATCAAGCTTGGATAGCACTAGGAAAACTCAGGGACTCAAATGCCCTGAAGCCACTGATTAAAATACTCCAAGAAAATTCAGATGCTGATTTGCGTTATGAAGCTATTGAGGCATTAGGTAAATTAAAAAATCAAGATGCCTATCAAGCTTTGTTGAAGGCATTGCAAGATGAGAATGCCGATATTTGTGCAGTAGCGATTAGAACTCTAGGGCGCTATGGTGATGTGAGTATAGCACCTCAATTAGTTGAACTGCTTAATCATGAGGACCGTTATGTGCGGGAGCATACTGCCTTGGAGTTGGGCAAATTGGCGAAGATTGAGCAAAGTAGAGAACTAGTTTTACCTATAGCAATTGATCATTTAATTCGCATCAGGCGTAATGATCCAATTCGGGATGTACGCGAAGCTGTTCAGCAAGTGTTAGAAACTATCTCTTGTTTGCAAGGCGAAGACCAAGAAATTTGGAAAGCTAGACTTGCTCTCAAAGCTGGCGAGTCAGTCAGGGTAAAACAACTTTTTAAGGCTCAGCAGCATGGAGATTTGGATCAGGAGGAAGCAGTAGAGCAACTCATTGACTTACTAACTGATAAAAGTGAAAACCCTGATGAAAGAGCAGCTGCAGCCTTAGCGCTGGGCGAAATTAGAGAAATTGCTGCCCACAGAGCAATTCCATGCCTGATTGAGGCTCTCAATGATCAGGATCGCTTTGTGCGCGAAGATGCTGCCAAAGCTCTAGGACAATTACATGCCCAAGAAGCTATAGATGCTCTGAACATAGCTAATCGAGAAGATGTCATTAGTAATGTGCGTACAGCTGCTGAAGATGCCTTGTATAAAATCTACGAGAATGCTAATGCTGATCAAGTTAAAGAAAAAGCTGGTTGCTACCTGCAATTTGCTGGCCGAATACCATTAGTAAAATCACAGGAATTAGCAAAAGATTCGATATCTACTTTATTGAGTAAATTAATTAACAGTGATAATGCCTATGAGCGGTTTAGAGCAGCTGAGACTTTAGGAGAGATTCTCAAAGATAGCGGCAATAAAGTAGATGTCGAGGTTGTCGATTCACTAATTGAAGCCCTCGATGATCAAAGTTTATATGTGGGTGCAGCAGCAGCTGATGCTTTAGGGCAAATTCATTGTTCTATAGCGATTGAGCCGCTGATCAAAAAAATCAGAAGTAGGGATCGTTTTGTCCGCGCTGCTGTAGTCAAAGCTTTATGTAAATTGAAGGCCGAACAGGCAGTAGAGGCTCTAATTCACACTTGGCGTAATGATCCAATTGCAGACGTGCGAGATGCTACTAATAACTGTTTGTCCAGAATATACCAAAAAACTCGTAATTCAAGAGCAGCAATAGCTTTGAGGAGAGCAAGCCCAAGACTATGATACGATGTTGAGGGGGTGACAGGCTAGCTCAAAGTTTGACCAGAAGGACTTTAATTCTGCTATTTTTGGGTAAAATCCAGGGCCGTAAACCCCACACTGTCTAAGGGTGAGTTGGCTTGTCACCCCCTCGAGTTCAATAGCCCTCTTCTGTCACTCTCCGAGAATTAAAATAAATAAATCAAAGACCTTTTTCTCTACAAAGCAGGTAGGACAATGGATGTAGAGTTACAGATTATCAAGCATTTAGCTCCGGATGCACAATCAACAGTATCCTTCATTGATGAATATTGTGCAAGCTACAAGGGTCTAAACTAGCGAAGCTGTCACCAGGGGCAATCTAGCCTGAAACGCCTGTCCCATAAAGATTTCAGCCTAAGGATTAAGCCGCCATTTGAAGTGGCAACCTTTCATCAAGATTCAAACGGAAAGTCCCATAAGGATTAACATGACTCCAAATCAAAGGTGTCAATGCTCTCAAATCATCAGGCTCCATTAGATCCATCCATGCCGACTCAGACAA
>JAAHHJ010000105.1 GCA_010692425.1 Symploca sp. SIO3C6
TTGAACACTGGTGGCACAAAGTCAAAACAGCGATTAGAAAAGAGTTGCCTAAGTATAATTTTGATGTCCACAAAGCGGCGGATGCAGCCTTTCAGTATTTGTAAACACACCAGCGCGCAGCGCTATAGTTTCCGGTAGGAGCCAAACTCATGGTAATTGGAGAATCTGGAGTAACCTGTAAACCGAAGGTTTTGACATGAGCTTGCAAGTTTTCAAAAGTAAGGTTTTCGGCAACTTCTATCACTCGCTCCTCGTGCCATACTGGAGGGGTGCGACGCAAGCTGAGACGGAAGCGGACGGGAACACCTGGAGGCAAGGGTTCATCGATTTCTCGACCAATTGGTTCAACTACAGCATAGCCTTTGCCTTCGACTGGACGGTAGGGACGCGCCATTGGGTCGCCAAACAGAACGTAGGCTAGCCAGTCGAGGGAATCAGGAGCAGCGGCACGGGCTAGCTGACGGCTGGCATGGAACGCTTCTCCCAGGGAATCGCCAGTCCAAAGACGGTTATAGAAGCAGCTAATAAAGGCAGCTTCAACGACTGGATTGACTGCCCAGAGGGAGCCAGTAAAGGCGCTGCATCCTGCTCGGATGAAGGCTGAAGCCCAAGTCTGTTCTAAGGTTGTTAATTCAGGTTGAACCGTTTTCAAGTAACCTAAGCTAACCAAGGGTCGATTGCGACGCAAGTTCAGCTTGGCAGGACGCATTTGTTGTTCGATGTCCTGTGTGTCAAGGGTATCATCAATTCTGATGGGGCGGTTGGCAGTGTCTGCTGACTGATTGTAGCGGATTAAATGCAGACCCCGCATGGCTGTGGTGGAGTCCAGGTTGCTCAATACTCCACTTGCTAATGGTAAGGGAGGAGGTGCGCCGGGGGGTTCCAGCAGGTTAGCCCACAGTTCGGGTTGTTGGACGTTGTCGTAGTGGGCAACATTGATTGCACCCACTGGAAACTCATAAGGTCTGGTATCATTTAACTCCCACAACCAGCGTCCAATCAGGAAGCGATCGCTCAAAAATCCTTGACCGTCGTGCAAGAGTTCCCAAGGTAAAGAGGCATCTTGATCGGCGAGGATTAGGAGAGTGAAGATGCGATCGCGAGGTATCAGATATAGGAAGTCGCTTTGCAGTTCAGTGGGGAGTAGGTGCTGAAATAGGTACTGACCGAGGGAGGTGAGATGCGATCGCCCG
Source organism: Symploca sp. SIO3C6 (assembly GCA_010692425.1). Classification (GTDB taxonomy): domain Bacteria; phylum Cyanobacteriota; class Cyanobacteriia; order Cyanobacteriales; family Coleofasciculaceae; genus SIO3C6. Next base: position 1,194 of record JAAHHJ010000105.1, read on the forward strand.
TCTTCAGGGAGTGCATCAGATATATTTTCGAGTGTAGTTTCTAATAACCCTCGCATCTGTTCTATCCAACTACCGGAAAGTGATTCTGAGTGATAATTTGTTTCTCCGGAAAACAGTGATGGTATCCGGAAGCTTCTGAACTGATACTGGAATCTACAGGTTGAATTCGTTTCATTCCAGGCGGTTTGTACTTGGAGGATGAAGTCGGGTTGAGGGACGGGACGGGGTTGGGTGGTGATGCGAGTTCTGGTGAAGCTGGTTTCGTCAAATCCGGTAACTTGTACCTGGGTTTCTAGGGTTGTCTCGAAGCTGTCTCCACGATAGAGTTCCGCTGTAATTGTGGCTGTGCCAGGTCGGAGTGCTGTTAGGCGGAAGTTAGCAGTTTGCGTGGGTAGTTGGGAGGAGCCCTCGCTGCCAGTATTAGGGATATAAGGATCGAGGGGTAGACTTGCAGCATTATCGCTATCGAACTGAAAACCGGGAGCGGTAAGGAAGATGACGATATCTTCGCTAGCAATTTCCTCGCTTGCTACTTCAAGCAGATAGTCATTGCTATTGTTGGCACTAGCAGGGTTCAAGTAGGCTGTGACTTCAATTTTCTCACCTGCTGAAACTGAATCAGGCAGTGCAGTAAGCCGCACTTGGTATGATACAGTTGCTTCCTGAGCAGGAATAGTATCACCGTTTCTTAAAGCTTGGGCTGCAAAACAGAGTTTACTCCATTCGCCCATAACTTGATGAGTTTTGAGCTTCAAATTTTCGGCAATCTCTTCGATGCCTCTCTCTGCTTTCAACAGTTCTATCAGTTGGCGTTGCACGGGAGTTAACTTCTGCCATAGTTGTTGCCACTGCTGAGGCGTTAACCCCAAGCTGTGTTCCCGCAACGAAATCTCTAGCCAGCTAGCAATGAGTTCCGGCTGACCTTTCAGGGCAAAAACTCGTTGGGTATGGTAAGTAATTTTTTCGCCCAGCCGATAGACCTCCTTAATAGGCAAATTCAAACTCTGAGCAATAGTCTCCTGTGACTTCCCTTGGAGATAGAGCTGTAACCAATCCACTGCCGTTGATCCCAGCTTTTGTTCTAAGTAACTGGACAACTCTTGCTTCACTGCTGTCCACAGTGCATGTTGTTCACTTATTGCTTGCTTGTCTTGATACTCAACGATTGCCTGCTTATCTAGCAGAAGTTGGTTATCAATAATATCCTCGAAGATTACTGACTCTGATACTAGCCTCACTCTGTCTCCTTCCGGCACGTGAGTCATACCCCCACGTCCAGAACGACGCAGGTAGTTAACAAACCTGTAGACTAGTAGCGGTTGATTACGAATCGGTCGTAAACAATATTCTTCCGTGCTAGCTAACAACAGGGCATTCCTTAGTCTCGCATCATTGGTACATTCGGCAATCCAGGCGATTTGCTTCTGTATGTAGCGATCGCTTGTAAGTAATTCCTGAATCACCTCCTGCAAAACGTCCACCACAGCTCTCTGGCGATCACGAATCAGAGAAACCCAAGTGCGAATTTTGTTGCGTAATGTTACCAGTCCAGCTAACCGCCTTATCAAGTTACGATAGGCATGCTCTGGACTTACTCCCAAGTAGCGCTGTCGCAAAATCCTGTAACGATAGTCCATCGCTTGCTGGGCAATTGCCATTTGATTCGGGGAGAGCAGCTCAAAACGTTCTACATCTTGTCCTAGTAACCACTGCACGATACTGTTCCTTGTCGCAGCGCTTTGTTCTGGGCAGTCGATAGACAACCGCGATCGCCAATTTTCCACTAAGCCTTCTGCCAACTTTACACTACGATTGGGTTCTACCATGCGATTGCGTTCCTCGAATCCCTCAATACACAAGTAAAAACAAATCTGGCATCGGACAGACAATTGCATTTACCGTTGCTGCACTATGCTGAATAAAAACTTTATGTAATTTATAAATTCAACATTCTATCGTCGCTTTAATTCTTAACTCACCGCATACTCAGTAAACTTCCGTTTAAACGGAGAATGAAATCCTAAGACAATATCTGTTTTAGGAACCCCTAAATCAACCAACCTACTTGCGATTGAGATCTCAGTATTATTTTGTTGAATATAAATCTTTCCCTCAATAATATCTAGATGCAGAATACAACCATAAACCCAATGACCATTAGCCCAACCTACCTGAACCAATAAATAATGATGCCGCTCCGTATCAAAAATAGTCTCTACTGCCACATAACCAGAACGATGCAGTTCAGCTTGTTCCTTAATTAAATTTTGGATTAACTCACTGTAATTCATGACCACTTGACAATCTCCTCAGTCTCCGGATTAAAAACGATTAATTTAATTCTGTTATGTTCGATACTTCTTTGCGTAAATCGCTTACTAAAGAAACTCTCATAAGCATCATTAGGTACAGCTAAATATAAAATCCTATCCGGTTCCAATTCTGAGAGCGCCAGACGATAATTAATAAATTGACCAGCAGCGGTATGAAATTCTGACACCATTGACTCCCTGATAAAACTCTTAATTTCAACCGCAATCTTTTCTGCACCCCGCTCCGCTGCGATGAATTGTTCAGCCCCTAAATCGACAAACAGGGTAACATCTTCAAATTCAACAGTTAGAGGGTCATGGGTAATCGTCCAACCTTCCTTAATTAAGGCTGAACGAACGGCACTGTGGTAAATATCTTTTGCTGACATAAGTAGCATTGTAGTCTAGCTACTCCCTACCTTCTGTAGTTCAGTAATTCTTTGCTGTCACTCTCCCCAACCGATAATGCGCCGGACTATAAAGCCCATAGGCAAGACCCAACGGATTGTGATATTCCTTCAAAAAATACCAACGAGTCGTCCGCAGTGCCTCCCCAATTGTCATCAGTCTAATCGTTTTCTCCCCCGTTGCCTCATCTTCCACTACCAGCCCCCTCAGAAAGAACTGATAGAACACCTTAGCAAACGCCGCCGCAAACAAATCCGGCACAGGACAAGCAGTTGCAATCACTGCCGCCGCCCCATGCTGAATAAAAACCTTCGGTAAATTAAACGTCCTTCTCAAATCATCAGCCCCCCCAGCTGACTGACAAGCATTGAGAAAAACCAGTGGTTGATAGAGGAATTGACCCTGCCGCAGCAAAAACTTGTAAGTCTCCAACTCCAGCACCAAGGCATTCTCTGCAATCTCCTCATCCTTAATAAAAGAAATGAGCAGAGTATCACCCCGCCTACTCTCCATGCAGTGGCAAGCAAAGTGCAGCATATTGTGACTGGCTTTATAAAGATACTTGAGCAAATCCTCGCCCAGGGGATTGCCATTCGTTAATTTGCAGGTTGGTCCCAGCAGCGTGAAGCGATCGCGCGGAGTCGCCCTGACTAACTTTTCAATCTCTGGTCTTTCCTGCTTATGAGCCTGGAGCAGCTTGTGATGCAGGCAAAACAGCATATCCGAGGGTTGAGCCTGCTCTGAGACATAGTCGGCGATATCTTTTTCTGGATTGAGAATCCGAGCTGGAGTGTAGCGCAGCCCCCAAAACCGATTCGGATTTCCCTGCTCGTAGTCCTCTTCACTGCCTTCAAATAGTACTTCCCAAGGAAAGGGCTTTAGTTCAGAAACAAATGTAGGAGCCACCGTCTCATTTAGGCGACTAGTGAGGATTTTGTTCGCTCTGTCTTCACCAAAGAATGCCTGATAAGCAGTCCGCCCCCATTCCGCTAACTTGACCAGATACTGATGACATAAATCTGGGTCTAGCTTTAAGCTTTTATTATTATTAACTGCCCTTCTCAGACCCCCAAAGCAATCGAGAATCTCATCTGTCAGCATTTCCAGGACTTCATTACCAGGTCGAGAAAAACGCCACCGTCCAATCGAGTAGTAATCCTGTTCAACGACAATTTCTAGACAGGAACTGGCTGGCTGTCTGCTGACTGGACTGCCAACTCCCCTCATCGCTGCTCACCGTCCCCATTGCCAACCTGCAATTGAAACCGCAAACTGTGGATGGGTTCCATCCCATCTTCAAAATAAACTTGAACTAAGACTGACTGACTTTCCATCTCAGGGGGAACTCTTAGCATGAACCAACCCAGATAATCTCCTGTGGGCGTGCGTCTCATTACTATTGAATCAGCAGGATTTACCTCTAATCCGGACGTGACGATGAAAACCTGTAAATCCTCAAACGTCAATTCCTCAGCCACTTCCATCAAGCGATTCTCGTACCACACAGGCGGTGTCCGGCGCAGGCTGACGCGAAAGCGGACTGTGGTTCCAGGGGGTACTGGGTCATCAATTTCCTGACCGATAGGTTCAACTACAGCATAGCCCTGTCCTTCCGTAGGTCGGTAGGGACGAGCCATAGGGTCGCCAAACAGTACATAAGCCAACCAGTCGAGAGAGTCCGGCGCAGCTACCTTAGCCAATCTGCGAGCCATCTGAAATGCCATTCCCAGAGATTGACCAGCCCAGAGGTTATGATAGAAACCACCGATAAAAGCAGCTTCTACTTTCGGTTGTACTGCCCAGAGGGGACCAACAAAGGTGCTACAGCCAGCCTTGACAAACGTGGAAGCCCAGGTTGCTTCTAGCGCTGTCAACTCCGACTGTCCTGCACTCAGGTAGCCCAAAGTGACAAGGGGACGGTTACGGCGCAGACTTAGCTTGGCGGGTTGCACCTCGCGCTCAAGATCATAATCGCCACTGCTACCATTAATCTGTACTGGAGCATCTTGTCGGTTAGCTGCATCGGAAGACTGACCAAAGCGAATCAAGTGCAGACCCCGCATCGATTCTGTTAAGTTGAGTTCTGCCAAGACCCCACCTGGTAGGGGAATGGGGGTAGGTGCTTCAGGTGGTTCTAGGAGTGCAGTCCAAATTTCAGGTTCCTCAACGCTGGCATAATGGGCAACATTGACTGCACCGACTGGAAATTCATAGGGGCGTGCTTTATCCAATTCCCAGAGCCAGCGCCCGATAATGAAGCGATCGCCCAGAAACGTCTGCCCATCATGCAATAGCTCCCAGGGCAGCCAAGCATCCTGGTCAGCTATAATCAGCAAGGTGAAAGGGTATTTGAAACCTGCCAGAGTCCGGAAAGTCTTTTGTAATTCTTCTGGAAATAGGGACTGAAATAGGTATTGACCTAGGGAAGCAAGGCGAGAGTGGAAATCTTCAGGAAGGCTAGTAGTTGCTTCCTCAAGGGTAGTTTTTACCCACATTGCGCACCCTCAACTGTCACATGGACTGAGGGAGTTCAAGGCGAGCGCTAAATCGAGGCAGTTGCTGAGTAAAAATACTTAGGTAAATTTAAAGTTTTTCTCTGCCCATTCCTCGACTTTCATTAAACT
>JAAHHJ010000106.1 GCA_010692425.1 Symploca sp. SIO3C6
TCCCTCTCTATAAAATTATGCTCTGCTGGAGCGTCCTCAAAGATTGTTGGCGCTTCCGTGCTGGCATGGGCTGGTATTTTTGGCAGGGGGATTGCTGGAGTTTAAGGTCGGATTGCGAGTTTGAATCCTCCTTAATCGAGTTTTTTGATCAACAGCAGTGGCTTGGTACTAAGGGACTTGACACTCTGATTCGACAACTACGTTCTCGACTACTTGTTTATGAAAAGTTTTGGAATCCGAAAAGCAAATTAACTTTTTCCAACGGCACTTTGAACTTAAATACTAATGAGTTTGCTTCTCATTGCCGAGATGATTTTATCACTCAAGTTCTGCCTTATGAGTATGACACTACTGCTGTATGCCCCCAGTGGCAAAAGTTTTTGCTAGAAGCTGTTGGTGGTGATACCGAGGCAGTGGAGCTGTTGCGCGCTTTTATCAAGTGGATTTTGCTGCCCAAGGATAGGAGCAAAAAATATCCCATTGAAAAAGCCCTCGACTTACTTGGCCCGAAGGGTTCTGGCAAAGGAACTTTTCTCGATGCGCTGATGAATGTTGTTGGAAGTGAATCCACAGGAACCTTTGACTCTGCCTCTTTTCAAAGTCCTAACAGTTTAACTCAATTGCTTGACAAAAAAATCGCTGTGGACGCTGACTCCTTTGGGCGTATTTCTGATGTGGGGCAGTTCAATAAAATTGTTAGTAACGAGCCAGTTTTAGTCAAAAAGCTTTACAAGGATGTGGCTAACGCTCGTTTGGGTACAGTCATTGTTCGTGCTTATAACCGTGTCCCAGAGGTTCCTGATGGTTCTGAGGGTTTAGATCGGCGCGTGATTGTGGTCTGTTTTAATAATAAGCCTCGAGTTTTAGATCTTGATTTGCCTCAAAAACTTAGCTTGGAGACCCCTGGAATTTTTCAATGGGCATGGTCAATGCCTTTTGAGGAAGTCAAGCGTCGTATTTATCGGGCTGGGGAGGTTAAATCGGTTGCTGTTGCTTCTACTAAGAGGTTTGAAATCAATAATCCAGAGTACGTTTTTCTGGTTGAGGTTTTTGGTGAAGGAAATCGGGTGAGAGTGGGAGATTTCTATGCTAGTTATTTGGACTGGTGCAAAGAAAACGGAGTTGGGGCGAAGAAAAGGCGGAAGTTGATGGAGGCAGTCTCGGCTTTTGGTGTGACTTCCAAAAAATCTACTGGGGGGATTTATTTTGCTAGCGTCCCGAAGATGAGCGATTTTGATTTGATTACTCACCTAGGCATCAACAAAGACTTAAGTGAGTTTGAAAAAACTTTGGCCTCTAGTTACTCCACTTACTCCACTAGCCCAGAAGCAGCAAGCGTTTCGGGCTCTCAAGAAACTCCACTAACTCAAGTTACTCCACTATCAGAAACTCCACTTCTAGAAACTCACGATTCAGGTGAAAATCACTCCCAAACCCAAAACTCCACTCCTATTACTCCACCCTCACCAACTTACTCCACTCACCAAAAGCCTGATACTGAAGGAAAATCCGGCGAAAGTGGAGCAAGGGGAGTAACTGAGGGTAAAATTTTTTCAAAAACCAATTCCTCTCCAGAGTCATTGCCTGCTTCACCAATAATTAACTCAGTCCCAGAAACTCACAATTCAGGTGAAAATCTCTCCCAAACCCAAAACTCCACTCCTATTACTCCACCTTCACCAACTTACTCCACTCACCAAAAGCCTGATACTGAAGGATTTTCGGACGAAAGTGGAGTAAGGGGAGTAACTCAGGGCAAAAGTTTTTCAAAAACCAATCCCTCTCCAGAGTCATTGCCTGCTTCACAAATGAAGGAGACTCACATCGATGTCGATAACGGCTGTGACACTAAAAACGAGCAAAAAAACTTTTCTTCTTCAACACCGCCACAGACCACTCCAGATTTGGGTGAGGCTCCCCCTGAGCCTCCTTATCAATTGGGCTGTCAATACCTGATGAGACGATTTGCTGAAACTGCCATTGAAGACTCCCACTTTGAATGGGTTCGCGCCACCCTGGTTCGTTTCGATGATCCTCCGTTCTACACCAAGTTCATCTTGGAGATGGCTGATGGCAGCCACTGCCGGAAATACCATGACGATATCGAACTTCTCCCTACTCAGTCTCTAGATGTTGAGCAACTACAACTGGAAACCCGCTTACTTATCGAAGATGAGCAGGGGCGTTTTCTCCAATATCAAGTCATTGAGATACTGCCCCATCAACTTTTCCGTTTGAAGTCCTTTGCTTGCCAAAAACCCATAGATCATCGACTCTGGAGTCGGCGGGAGTTAATTGAGGCTCATGCTGTGATTAAAAAACCAGAGTCGGCACCACCAGTTAGCTCTTTTTCTCCAGGTGATTGTGCCACTTTCTCTCGCTCAGAAGTACCAACCAATGGTGTGGTTAAAATCATCAAACTTCTCGACGACCTCAAGGCTCTTTGTCAGTGCGTTAACGATAGGTTCATTACTGTTGAACTTAATTGTTTAAAACCCTCTTCCCCTCGAAAATTTAAGGCTGAACGTCAGCATTTTCTCAGTTTTTTCGGAGGTAATCATGAAGCTTGAATTTCCTTAGACTGCAACTTATCCAGTACAATAGTACTAACTCACCACTACACCAAGATGCTGCTCAGCTCGGCGGTTGGTTATCGCATCGGTGTGATACCACGGCGCACCATGGCCTTGACACTTTCAGTTGTTGAACGTCAAACTATCTTGTCGTGGCTCGAGAAATTCATCATCGCCAGCGCTAACCCCACATTAGAAATTACTTTGTGGTTTAGGCTGGGGTGTTGAACTCGTTGGTGATTATCTTCATCCCTTGTATGGTGTTTATTCCTTACATGAACTCACCACAGAGCAGCGCTTGGATTTGTGGATGCGACTTTCCCAATCAGTTGCAGACATCGTTATTAATGAGTGTGTCTGTGAAACAGATACTGAAGAAATGGGGGTAAAAGATAGCTTTCCTTTTTCCATCAAAGGGGATGAAGATATCCCTTGGTAATCCTTAATATGTAATCCTTAAAATCCTCACTTCTCACGACCAATTGGAGGCTGATTTGGGCTGCCTTCAATTGACCATTGGCATCCGGTGACTGCCATTATTTAGAACCAGAAGATTTCCTTTTTCTGAGTTTCAATTCTCCTGATCTAGCACTACGCATTTAAGTTAGGACATTTCTAAATCCAGCAAACCCTTTGAAAGAGTGCTGTTCCCTGTTCCCTGTTCCCTAGCGCGTAGCGCTATACAGTTGAATCTCAGCAGATAATTCTTTGTCTCCACAAATGAGCATAATAACCCCTACATTTGCTCTATACACCCTGTAATTTACAGCAGTACGTATTAAGGTTAGGACAAGCGTTCATCGCTAAAACTTTGTCAAATTATGCCTTGGAGCCTTGCGCGTAGCGCTATACACACTCTTCGATTTGGAATTATAACCGTTGACCAACAATTTTCTTGTCGGCATTGAATCCCCTCACGGCCGTCTTCGTATCCGAGTTCCCAGAACTCTTCAACTTCCCAATCGATATCTGAGTTTAAATCTTCCTGATACCCCCCATAACCGTCAGTTGGCTGAGACTATTGCACAGCGTCTGAGTGATGATCTTGCTGATGGTTCTTTTGACCGTTCTTTTAAAACTTATGTGAGTAAGTTTCTTCCTCACAAACCCGTTTCTCCTCATCTTTTGATGGAGATTTTCGATTCTTATGCTGCTAGCAGAACTGATTTAAGTTCTACTACCCACGCCATTGATTTTGCTAAGATTCGTCGTAAACTCCACCGTTGTCCCTTCCAGTATTTATCTCAATCGGCTCAGATTATCGATTGGGCGATGATGCAATTATCTGCTGATGGAGCTAAGCGTTTTTTACTACAGCTCAGGGCTGCTTGTCATTGGGCTCAATCTTCTGATTTCATTGATGATAATCCCTTCTGTGACTTACCCAAGTTCAAAAAAACTCTTCCTACTGCCCCGGCTCCCTTCACCTGCTGTGAGCAAAATCTCATTATTGATGCCTTCGAGAACAGTCATACTTACGCTTACTACACTGAGTTTGTCAAGTTCCTGTTTTTCACTGGTGCTAGACCTTCTGAAGCCATTGCACTCAACTGGGAGCATATTTCCCCTGACTTGAAAATCATCACTTTTTCTCAAGCTGTAGTTGAGGGTATTCGCAAGGATACTAAGACTCATCTTCCTCGACGTTTTCCCACCAATTCCACACTACAGCAGCTGTTTGAGCGCATTCGACCAATTAGATATAAACCCACGCAAGCTGTTTTTCCTGGACCAAAAGGTTCGCTGATTCAACAGCATAATTTCACCACCAGAGCTTGGCGCACTACCTTACGAGCTCTACCGCTGAGATATCGTCCCCCTTATTCGATGAGACACACTTTCATTACTACTTGCTTGGAGAAAGGGATTAGTGTCTCTCAAGTGGCTTACTGGGTGGGTAATTCTCCCAAAACTATTTGGCAACATTACGCTGGGGTGATCTGCATTCAAGATGTCCCCACTTGTGACTAAAAGCTTCAAAATTGTAGCTCGCTGAAGACGATCGCCATTTTTTTCCCGGATATTACTCACCTCGATCGCCAAAAACGATCGCCACTAAATTTCAAACGACGGACTGGCAAGGCTTACAAGGGGTAAGACGATCGCCAAAACCGATCGCCACGGGCTAAATTTGTCCCGGATATTACTCTAGTTTTAGGCAAAAAACAAGCCAAAAAAATTCTTAAGATTTAGCCTCAAAACCTGATAGCGTGGGAGTTTCATAAAAATTTGCATGACAAAATCAGGCGGGATTGACCCTCCTGATTAGGGGATTTTCAGTCCCCTACTCTCCAAATTGGCTTTTTTATGAGTTCGACTAAGAACCCATTATGAGTACTCTTTAATAACGCTATAGCTGAGTTTATTTTATATCAATACTTTCAGGAAAATGTTAATTATTGTTACGATTTTTGGGGGCTGGATTTTTACCCCATTTTTTAGGGGGAAATGGTTTGGCGATCGACTTTTTTGTAATTGAAGACATGTTGATACAAAAATTGCTTATCTAGCTATTGAGATTCTAGATACTACTACCTGGTACATCGGTTCATGGCATTGCTCCTCAATGTCGAGGGGTGATTGTCCCAGTTTTCTGAGATAGTCATCGCCGACTCTCTCAGCTCGATTTGTCACGAGCCATCGAACAGGCGGTAAATGCCGGAGCCAAGGTGATTAACGTCAGTGGCTGGAAAGAGATGTTTAAAGACCACAAACGGGAGAGCAATCTGCCTTTTCGTCGGGGTAGAATTTGGTCATAGGAGGTGAAGGGGTGAGGAGGTGAGGTAAAGAATATTCTTAACTTACGCTGATTACTTATTGGAGGTCAAACCTATGGTTCCGACACCATCGAGAACCGACACTGACACCGAACTCATGGATATCGAGGTTCCGACACCTCCAACTAACTTACCCTACGACGACGCAGAACCCTTGGAAACCCCCAAACATCGCGTCACTATGAACGCGCTCATTCGCTGTTGCCATCGCCATCTGTCCCAACAGAATCTGGATTTCTACTGTGGTGGGAATATGTTTCTTTACTACAGTGAAGCTCAGGTCAAAAACCAAGACTTCAGAGGACCAGACTTCTTTGTGGTGTTGGAGGTAGAAGGAGAAAACCAACGGGGGCGCAAGTATTGGGCGATTTGGGAAGAGGGGGGGCGTTACCCGGATTTGATCATTGAACTGATGTCGCAGAGTACGGCGCAGGTGGATACCACTACCAAGAAGAGGCTCTACGAACGCACCTTTAGAACGCGGGATTACTTAGTTTACGATCCCTACGATCCTAGTTCCCTAAGAGGTTGGAGCTTAGACTCCACTTTAAATTACCAGCCCCTAGAACCGAATGATCGCGGCTGGCTGTGGTGCGAAACCTTGGGACTGTGGCTAGGTTCTTGGGAAGGTGAGGTTCAATCTCAATCGGGAGTGTGGCTGCGATTTTACGACGCCGAGGGCGAGCTGGTGTTGCTACCGGAAGAAGCCGAACGAGTCGAACGAGACAAAGAAAGCCAACTGGCTCAACAGGAGAGGCAACGAGCCCAAGCAGCGGAGCAACGTGCCCAGAGTATGGAAGCGGAAAATGAGCGCCTGAGGGCACTGCTGCGGCAACAGGGGATCGAGTTCAAGTAATCAGTGTTGAGAGGTGAGGGGGTGAGGGGATGGTTGTACCCATGGAGAAATTACTTCTGGTGGGTTGGGCAGAACTAGTATTGTCAAGCGATATTCGCGATGCCATTCGTGATCGAGATGAATAATGCAGGCTAAGTTTTTAGGTTGGGCCTCTTCGAGGAAGTGCCCTTTTTTTCATCCTCTGCCTCATGCTGACAAGCTATAGCGCTGCGCGCTGGTGTGTTTACAAATACTGAAAGGCTGCATCCGCCGCTTTGTGGACATCAAAATTATACTTAGGCAACTCTTTTCTAATCGCTGTTTTGACTTTGTGCCACCAGTGTTCAA
>JAAHHJ010000107.1 GCA_010692425.1 Symploca sp. SIO3C6
GGGCTTCGCTTTCAAACTATTTGTTTTTCTAGGTTCGGGGCGCTGCGGTTGGCGTTGCTTTCCTTCAGCGCTTTTCTAATCTAACCCTATTTTCGGAGACTGTCAACCCCTTCGGCTATTTTTTTTTGGTAAATACCTCAAAGCTAGTTGTGAAGAGGCATTTAACCGGCGGCGGATGATACTCTATATGCGTGATTTCAGATTCGAGCGGGAAAAGGCGACGAGAGTTAAATCCATCTCAACAATAGACAATGAATTATTAAGTCCTGGAAATTGACCGGAGGTAAGTTTGAATTTTCAGTCAGTGATAGCGACATTGAATAAGTTTTGGGATGAACGCGGTTGTCTAATTGCCCAGCCCTACGATATAGAAAAAGGTGCGGGGACAATGAACCCCCATACATTTTTAAGATCTATTGGCTCAGAGCCTTGGTCTGTAGCTTATGTAGAACCTTGCCGACGACCAACAGATGGGCGCTATGGTGAAAATCCCAATCGCTACCAGCACTACTACCAATATCAAGTCCTAATTAAGCCCTCACCAGATAATATTCAGGAAATTTATCTTGATTCCCTCAAAGCATTAGGTATTCGCCCTGAAGATCATGACATTCGGTTTGTAGAGGATAATTGGGAATCTCCAACGCTAGGAGCTTGGGGTGTTGGCTGGGAAGTTTGGTTAGATGGAATGGAAATTACCCAATTTACTTACTTTCAACAGTGTGGGGGCATAGATTGTCGTCCAGTCTCAATTGAGATTACCTATGGTCTTGAGCGGGTCGTCATGTATCTTCAACAAGTGGATAGTCTGACTAAAATTCGCTGGAATGACAACATCAGTTATGGAGATGTTCATCTTCAAGGAGAAATTGAGCAGTGTACCTATAACTTTGAAGCCTCTGACCCCCAATTGCTATTCAACCTCTTCAATCTCTATGAACAAGAAGCAGAGCAACTGAGTAAGCGAGGCTTAGTGTTACCTACCCTTGACTACGTTTTAAAATGTTCTCACAGCTTTAATCTGCTTGATGCTAGAGGCGCTATTTCAGTTACAGAGCGGACACGTTACATTGGTAGAATTCGCAATCTCGCGCGGCGAGTTGCTCAACTGTACTTGCAACAAAGAGAGACTCTAGGGTTTCCGTTGCAAAAATAGTTCCTTGCTGTGTGGGGGTATCCAGTTGCAAAGTCGATGAATCCTGCCAATGGCATCCTATTGAGTTTAGCTTATATTCTGGGACTACTATTTACAGGTAGTCTTGGTTTACCAGTTCAAGTTGTTTCTTGGAAAGATTATAGTTTAGTAGCCTTAGGTACACTTGCTCTAGGATTATTAGCTGCTATCACGATTCCACGATATTGGCGAACAGGACCAAGACCAAGACTTTGGTTAGCTGCGGTTATAGTTGTAGCATTAGCAATTATCTATTTTCAGGCAAGGTTACCGCAACCAGCTGCTAATGATATAAGCCAACTGCTTAATTCTAGTAACAGCGCATCCCAGGTACAGCTAATTACGGTTCAAGGTAAAGTAAAAAGTACACCACGCCTTACTCGCAGCAGAAGAGGGCAATTCTGGTTAAAAGCCACGCAATTGAGCGAGTTGACCAGCAGAGATAGCAATGGTGTAATCACTAAGGGAGTAACTGGCAAGTTGTATGTGACGGTACCCCTGCTACAAACTACAGGTCTATATCCTGGTCAAACAATTGCCGTCACCGGCATTTTATATCAACCGAAACCCGCAGCTAACCCAGGAGCATTTGACTTTCGAGCTTACCTTTTGCGTAAAGGTGCCTTTGTAGGTTTAAGTGGGCGTCAGGTCAACTTTCCTGATGAAATTCAGAAACAACATAGGGGACTTTGGAGAATTCGGCAAAGAATTATTCGTTCACAAATTCGCTGGCTGGGTTCCCCCAAGGGACAACTTTTAAGTTCAATGATCTTGGGACGTCGTGCTGTTGATTTGCCTTACGATGTTCGTGATCAATTTATTGAGGCTGGCTTAGCTCATGTTCTAGCAGCCTCTGGATTTCATATTTCTTTGATTTTGGGTTCGGTACTGGCGTTAATGCAGCGTTGGGGAACAAGAACTCAGTTTAGTATTGGAATAAGTACCTTAATTGTTTACGTAGGCTTGACTGGTGGACAAGCTTCGGTGATGCGAGCAGCAATTATGGGATTAGGGGCGTTAATTGCTTTAGTGACTCAACGCCAAGTCAAGCCTTTAGGTTCCCTGCTAGTAGCAGTCACTATTTTGCTGTTGTTTAATCCACTCTGGATTTGGGATATTGGCTTTCAGCTTAGTTTTTTGGCGACTCTGGGACTGTTGGTAACAGTTTCGCCATTGACAAAGCAATTGGATTGGCTACCACCAGTGATTGCTTCGGTGATTGCGGTTTCCCTTGCTGCTTCCTTGTGGACTTTACCCCTGCAACTTTATTTTTTCTATAAAATCGCAACCTACAGCGTAGTAGTAAATGTCATCTGCGCCCCGTTAATTGTGATTATTAGTCTAGGTGGCTTCATTAGTGCTATAGCCGCATTAATTTTACCAGTGGCCGGCAGCGCTATGGCTTGGCTACTTTACTACCCAATTGAGTTCTTACTGGGAATAGTAAAATTTTTCAATGATTTACCCGGTTCTTCTGTGGCTGTGGGCAAAATTTCTATCTGGCAATTGCTGCTACTATACGGATTAATTGGAATAAGCTGTATAAGTAGGAGATGGCGACTGCGCTGGTGGCTGGTTGGTTTTGTCGCTGTTACCTTCGTAGTACTTCCCGCTTGGCAAACGAAGTTAACCAAGTTTCAAGTAAATATCTTAGCTACAGATCAAGAGCAGGTTCTAGTAATACAAGACCAAGGACAAGTTACGCTTCTAAATAGTGGTGGAGAGGATACAGCCACTTTTGCTGTTCTACCTTTTTTACAGCAGCAAGGGATTAATCAAATTGATTGGGCTATTGCCCTCAATGCCCGTCCAAGGTTCAGAAGCAGTTGGGACTCAATCTTAGCAAGTTTGTCAGTTAAGACCTTTTTTGATACTACTGTTTCACAGTTACCCTCAACCACAGCTACAGAATCTTACTCTAAGATATCCACTTTGTCGATCGCTGGTGCAGTTGAGTCGCAACAGGGAAATTATCAGTTAGTTGCCAGCGGTGAGACTATGTCCTTGGGTTCTATCGCGATTAAATTAATCAGTGCTGAACCACCAATGCTACACATGCATATTCGAGACCAAAATTGGTTAATTTTCGGGAAAATGACGCCAATTGTACAAAAACAGTTAGCAATAACTAGCAATTTCCCTCAAACGAAAGTAATTTGGTGGTCTGGAGAAAGTCTGACGCCAGAATTATTAAATGCTGTGGAACCAGAAATCGCAATCGCTTCATCCAATACTATAGACCCAGCCACGGTGCAGTTGTTGCAAAATAATAAGACTGAACTTTATTGGACTGGTCACGATGGTGCTATTGAGTGGACGCCAAAGAAAGGCTTTCAAACCACTCTTGAGACAGTAAATAACGATGCTAAGCTAATGTAGAATGATAGCAAATCCGGCTTGATGCCGCTAGAATAGCGGTGGAAAAGCTGCAAAAGTTGGAGAGGTGTCCGAGTGGTTTAAGGTGGTAGACTCGAAATCTGCTGAGGGGTCACACCCTCCGGGGGTTCGAATCCCCCCCTCTCCGTTTAACAAACTCAGTACCTAAAAACTACTCCTTCCTGAGAAAGCTCTTTTGGGCAATCCTAAACTCAGCATTGTATGGCATGATTTCTGAATCCGTCCCTCACAAAGAAGTCAGAAATATATGCAACTCGTTGATTGGCTAATTGTCCTGCTCTACCTAATTGCATCTATGGGATTGGGGCTTTATCTATCTCGCCAAGCATCAGGGAGTATAGTAGATTTTTTTGTATCGGGGCGATCGCTCCCTTGGTGGTTAGCAGGTACCAGTATGGCTGCTACTACCTTCTCAATCGATACCCCCCTCTATATTGCTGGTGTGGTAGGCAACCGAGGGATTGCTGGCAACTGGGAATGGTGGAGTTTTGGCATCGCCCACCTGGTAATGATTTACATTTTTGCTCGATTATGGCGAAGAGCAGAGATTATTACTGATGCTGAGCTCACAGAGATTCGCTATGGTGGATCAGCAGCAGCCATCTTGCGGGGTACTAAAGCCTTTCTCTTTGCTATACCCATTAACTGCATAGGCATCGGCTACGCGATGCTAGCGATGGTGAAAGTAATCGACGCTCTGCAATTGTGGCAAAGCCTAGGAATTGAACCAGGAGAAAATTTAAAAATCTGGAGTGTTGTCGGTGTCAGCGTCTTTGTATTAATTTACTCTAGTTTTGCAGGACTGTGGGGCGTAGTGGCGACGGATTTCTTTCAGTTCTTTTTAGCATTATTAGGGGCAATAATTGTAGCTGTTGCTGCTATTAATCATGTTGGCGGTATTCACGCTCTGGTGCCAGCAGTGCAGCAAGCAAGCGACAAAGATATTTTGTCCTTTTTTCCCCTAACTATCGACTCAGAAGGCTGGCGCTGGAGTGAAGCAGCAGGGATTTCAGCCAGTACCTTTTTTGCCTATATCTTTATACAGTGGTGGGCATTTCGTCGCAGTGATGGTGGTGGCGAATTTGTACAGCGTTTTGCTGCTGCTAAAAACGAACAGGAGGCAGAGAAAGCCGCTTGGTTATTCAATATCTTTCACTACATTATCCGTACCTGGCCCTGGATTCTTGTAGCACTAGCAGCAATTGTAATCTATCCAGATTTACCAGATCGAGAGTTAGGCTATCCCAAACTAATGCTAGAGTTTCTACCACCAGTGTTGCTTGGTTTAGTGGTGACTTCCCTAGTAGCAGCATTCATGAGTACAGTATCAACTTCAATTAACTGGGGAGCTTCCTATTTAACCAATGATCTTTATCGGCGCTTTATCCATCCCGACGCTTCCGAATCTGAACTAGTCTTAGTTGGACGTAGTGCCTCTATTTTAGTAACTGTTTTGGGAGCAATAGCTGCTTTCAGAGCCGAAAATATTGCTACTGTCTTCCGGTTAGTTATTGCCATTGGTACTGGTCCGGGCTTAGTATTAATTCTGCGCTGGTTTTGGTGGCGCATCAATGCTGCTGCTGAGCTGACAGCCATGATAGGGGGCTTTGTCGTGGGTTTGACAACTAGTATCGTGCCAATTCTCAAGATTGATGACTTTGGCTTACGTTTGCTAGTGACAGCAGGAATTACTGGCGCTGCCTGGATCATAGCAATGTTACTGACGCCTCCGGAATCAGATACTACCCTAGATGAGTTTTATCGGCGGGTGCTTCCTGCTGGCCCTGGCTGGAGACGTCAGCGCCAACGCACGGGAATCAAACCAGTCCAGAATTTAGAAAAAGACTTCAAACTAGTTCTGGCATCGATGTTGCTACTTTTTGGAGCAATGTTTGCCATTGGCGGTTTTTTATTACTTCAGCAGTTGACGGCTTGGGTTTGGCTTACTATCGCAGTTGTTGGCTGGATTTGGCTGCGTCAGCTTAGTAAAATTAAGCCCTTGCCCATACCAAGACCAGGACTTGATGATGAAGATGATTCTTATCCAATTTAGCTTAATCGCGCAGAAGCCCCGCGTCTCCCCCTTAAAGAAGCGTTGGTAGTTCACCTAATCGGGTAAGGAAGCTCCCATATAACGCGTAGTATTTAGCGGGAGAGTGTCAATTAGAATAGAATCAGTGATTTTAACAAAACTGCGGAATTCCCCATCCGCCCGTGTGGGGATGGAATTCAGGGTAAAATAGGTGGTTCAATATCACCTATTTTACCAATCTCCTGGCAATAAATATGAGGTAAAATCTTGAAGGAGGTGATGCAATTGTGACGACATTAAGACAAACATTTCGACTGTACCCCAACCAAAGTCAACAGCGGCAATTATTCAAAGCCAGACGTTGGCATCAGTACATCTATAATGCTTGTCTAGCTGGTCGTAAACACGCATGGGAAACAGAAGGCAGAAGTCTAAAATACTTTGACCAGCAAAACAAATTACCCCAATTCAAGAAAGATAACCCTGAGTTTGCTGTCTTAGGTTCTCAAGCTTTACAGGCAACCGTAAAGCGGGTTGATTTAGCCTTTGTTGCTTTTTTCCAAGGCTTGAGAAAACGCCCCAAATTCAAGTCATTACGCAATTACAGCGGCTGGACTTACCCTGGTAGTGCCGGATGGAAGGTCTACACCAACGGCAAGCACGGAAAGGTAGAACTCCGGGACTTGGGGCTTTCTATTAGAATGCGAGGCGTTGCCAAACAATGGGGAAATCCTACAACTTTAACCATTGTTTATCGCCCAAGCCTTAATCGATGGTATGCCTCTTTCACTGTGGAAGTGCCAACTGTTGAAGCTAAATACGGTTCAACCTCAGACCTAAAATATG
>JAAHHJ010000108.1 GCA_010692425.1 Symploca sp. SIO3C6
CCCTAGCTTTACCTGATTACTAAACTGCTTTATTAAGCCAATGTTATCATCCGTCCAAAAATCTAACTCCTGATAATCTGTATCTGTAGCTAAGCTGGCTGGATTCTTCGGTGGCCGCGAAGCGTTTCTTCATGAGGCGATCGATTCGTTTATCTCCCAGTCTTATACAGATGCCCTTCTCCTCGTTTGGGATGATGGCTCTACCGACGGCTCTCTTCAGGTGGCTCAATCTTTCGCTCGCAATGATCCGCGCATTCAAGTGATTAAAGCACCGCATCTCGGGCGGGCGATCGCTCTCCATAAAGCTGTCCAAATTACTCATTCAGAGTTCAGCCTCTTCTGTAGGCAGGGTCATTGATTATTGGGTCCACTAGACCTAAACTGCCCCAAACCCCGATTGGCTCACTCCCCATCAATTCAACGTTGCCCTGAATTGTAATATCACCTTTAGCCTGGGCGCGTCCCCGAAGGCGAGTGCCCTTGAGCAAAATGATGTCATCACCCGCAAACAGTTGAGCACGGGTTAAAGTTTTGCTACGGAATGCAATATCACTTTGGGAAACTAGCGTCAGCTTATCTGTTTGATTTCGTGTCTTTCCCTTAAAGATAATAGCTGCACCACTGGATAGAAGACTATTACCACCCAAGATTGCGCCTTTGTGAGCACGGATTCGTTTGGAGGAAAAGACACTGAGATTGGTCGCATGGACATGCCCCAAACCCACCTTACCCCGGTGTGAGATCAATGTGACATTGGTCAGTGTATGGTTACGGCCTCTAAAAACAATATTACCGTCACGGGCAATCAACACAAGATTCTGTAAGTTGACATGATTGGGGATGATAATGGAACCACCCACTATTTCGACCACTGTTGGCTGCCTTGGGGTACCACCAGAAGGAAAGGCATTCATCCAGCCATCAACATTGTTTAGGTACCGCTTGAGCGTTTTAATATTGAGCTGAATTGGGGCATCGGTATGGGCTAATGCCTTATTAATTGCCGCGTTAACCAGGGCTTGGTGTGGGGGTACACTCACTGTAATGGGGTCGATAACTTGGGGTTGGCCTAATTCATAATGCCGTTGGGGAGCCTTAAAGGGAACCTGAAGAGCGCTGACGGTGACTGTATGCTCAACTGTCAGGGGACGATTCTGATTGTCAGTCAGGATATGACCCTGGATATCTCGCTGGACAGGTAAGGTGGTATGACCGTGAATATCGACACCATTATTACCATGAATATAGGGGTTGTCTACGCCGTTAAACGACTTTCCATCAAAATCATTAGTGCCTCGAATATTGACTCGACCTTCAGCAACAATCGTTGGTGCAGGATTGTCTACATCCATTGAGTGTGTTTCGGTGGTGGTCGCACCATTACTATCTGTGATACTCAGAGTAACTGTATAACGACCACTGTGGTGGTAAATATGGGAAGGATTAAGGCTACCTGTGGCGGTGGTGCCATCACCGAAGTCCCATTCAATGGTGTAGGTATCGAGAGGGTCAGGGTCAGAGATACTAGCGTTGAATGAGATGATTTGTTCAGCAGCGCTAGGAGCAGGTTCGGCCAGGGTTATCACAGGAGCGATGTTATTGACAGTGACCGAAACAGTCTGGGTAGTAATGCCACCATCGCCATTCTCAACCGCCAGGGTAACGGTGTGGGTGCCATTCTCAGCGTAGGCGTGAGTGGCGGTGGCTCCGGTGACCGGATCACTGCTGTTGCCGAAGTCCCAAGGGTAGGTAAGAGTGTCGTTGCCAGGATCAATGGCCGTCACTCCCGATGCCACGGATGTGCCTTCATCAACCGTAATGGTGTCATCAATGGGTGCCACGATTGGAGTGGCTTGTTGAATAGCGCTGTTAATGTCATCTAGTTGATACCCAGAGAAACTGAAAGTAACGCGGCTTTGGCTATTGGTGCGGTGGGGATTAGGGGCATCATCAGGCCAGAGCAAGCGGGTGGTACCAGAGAGTGTAGCGAAAGAATGGGCATTGAGAAGCATGAGTTGATCGAGGTCTTGTCCATGATTAGGTCCAAGACTCTCTAGGGAAACAATCTCACCTAAAGTTTCTCCATTCACCGAGTGAATATTCAGCTCTATACGAGTCCCTGCTGCCACTCTATTAGCGCTAGTGGTGTTGACTTTGGTGTAAATAGAAAGGGCATTAAACAGAGCGTTGTCACCAATATCGTAGCTCATCGTTTGACCGTTAATAGTGAAGATAACGGTGTCGTCATTCCAGTTGAGGGTCCACTCTACAGGCTCCCCATTTTCCCAGGTGTGCTCGGCTTGCTGAGCAAGGTCGGCTTGCGCGCCGTTGGGGCCAATAGCAAATTCGTAAGTGGTAATGCCACCAGCACGACCATCCATGGCCCAAAGTTTTTGCCCGCTAGTTCTGACGGTTTGGATGATTTGAGAATCGCTGATGCTGTAGGTGCCGATGGACTGATGAACGTCGGTACTCGTGGGAGCGACGTTGGTGACGGTGACGGTAATGGTTTCGGTTGTAATGCCGCCGTCTTCATCACTCACGGTAAGGGTGGCGGTGTAGATACCATCATCGGCATAGATATGGGTGGCATTGGCTCCGGTAATAGGAGTACTACTGTCGCCAAAGTCCCAAGTATAAGTGAGAGTGTCATCCCCCGGATCAGTGGCCCTGGCGCTCAGCGTCAGTGGACTACCTTCGTTGACTTCTGTTGTGTCATCGAGAGTAGTGATAAAGGGGGTGGATAGCTCAATGGCGCTGTCTACATCATCGAGTTGATAGCCTGAGAGACTAAAGGTCACCCGACTTTGGCTATTGGTGCTGTGGGGGTTGGGAGCATCGTCAGGCCAGCTTAGACGAGCGGTGCCCGATAAAGTGGTCAAGGAACCGTCTTTGAGGACCATTAGTTGGTCGAGATCCTGAGCGTTATCGGGGCCGATACTTTCGAGGGCGATCGCTTCATCCAATTGTTCTCCATTCACTACATGGATATCCAATTCAACACGAGTCCCTTCTGCCACTCTGTTAGCGTTGGTGGTATTAACTTTGGTGTAAATGGAGAGGGCATCAAATAGGGCAGCATCTCCAATGTCGTAGCTCATCGATTGGCCGTTGACAGTAAAGATAACGGTATCGTCGTCCCATTCCAAGCTCCATTCGACGGGTTGACCGTTTTCCCAGGTATGTTCAGCTTGCTGTTCAAGATCCGCTTGTGCGCCGTTGGGACCAACGGCAAATTCGTAGGTGGTGTTGCCGCCAGAACGTCCATCTACAGCCCAGAGCTTTTGACCATCGCCTTTGACCGTTTGAATAGCAGTGGGATCGGTAATCAAGCTGATTCCGGTGTTGCGGTTAGTTTGGGTGATGGTGGGGTCTACGTTATGGACGGCGATCGCCCTCTCTTCCGTTGTCACGCCACCATCTTCATCTTCGACTGTAAGCGTAACGGTGTAATTGCCGTTATCTGCGTAGGTATGAGTGACGTTGGTACCAATGACTGGATCGCCGCTGTCGCCGAAGGTCCAGGTATAGGTAAGGGTATCGTCGCCGGGGTCGATCGCCGTTGCTGTCCAACTCCCTTGCTCCCCTTCCTCCAATATCGCGGGACTATTTAATTCAACAATGCTAGGCGCGATGTTACCAACGATAAGGGTTTCGGTTTGGGCAGTTGTGCCGCCGTGAGAATCAGTGACGGTGAGGGTCACGATGTAAGTCCCGTTGTCGCTAAACGTATGGATAACGTCAGCTCCAGTGAGGGTGGCGCGTTCATCCCGTAGGATGCCGTTAGCAAGGCGTAACGCATCATTTGGATCTCGCTCAAATTCCCACGTATAGGTGAGGCTATCATTACCAGGATCAGTAGCCGTGGCACTAAAGCTAAGGGCGGTGCCTTCGGTGGGATTCTGAGGGAGGGTAATGGACTCAATCTCGGGCGCACGATTGGTGATATCAAGTTGGACGGTGGCGGGGGCGGATAGTTCGCCGTCGCTATCGCGCAGGGTGTAGGTGAACTGGTCGGGACCAACATAGCCATCCATCGGACGATAGATCAAGGTGCCGTCGCTGCTGCGGCTAAGGGTGCCGTGGAGGGGCTGGGTGGTGGTGTGGATATTGCTGGAGGTAAGCTGCTGGTCGGGGTCGAGGTCGTTGGTGAGGAGGTCGAGGGCTAGGCTATCTCCTTGGCTAAGGGTGGCGGTGTCGTTGGTGGCGACAGGGGGGGTATTGCCTTTGCCGAGGGCGATGTTGTCGAGGATGATTTGGCTGTCGGGGGTGCCGAAGCCGAGGAGGTCGAAGTAGAGGGTGGCGATCGCACCAGGAGCAACATCACTCAGGTCGATTTTGACACGACGGTGGCCGTTGCCGAGGGGGGTGACGGTAACGTTGTCGTCGGTGTAGAGGGTGCCGTTGGCTTGCAGGTTCAGCAGGGCGTCGGTGTGGGTGAGGCTGGGATGACTGTCTTGGATGGTGCCGACGAGGGGGGTGTGGCTATGGCTATCGAGTAGGGCGATCTCGAAGGCGTCGGGGGGACGACGGTGGCTATGGTTTAGGTCTGTTTCGAGGAGGTCGAAGGTGAGGAACCGTTGGTCGGGGTCGTCGGGGATAATAAAGGTTTGGCTGAGTTGACTAAGGATGGGGCTGTCTTCGGTGAGGGTGATGGCGGTGGAAGTACCTATTTGGGTGGGTTGAATGGCTCCCCGTTGGTTCCAGTGATCTAGGAGTTGCTCGAAGTCGCCGTTGGTGATGCCGACGAGGGGTTGGGCACCATGGGCGGCGCTGATTTGGGTGGCGGTGGGGAGGCTATCGCTTAGGGTGCTGCGGAGGTCGGCGAGGATTTGTAGTTCGAGTTGGCTGGGTAGTTTGCGGATACCGGGGGCGAGGTAGGGACTCATCAGTTGGGTGGGGTCGGCGAGGTGGCTGAGATCGTGGGTTAATTCGGCGGTGTAGCCGTTGCCGATAAAGGTGGGGGTGCCGTTGATGTATTGGATGCGATCGTTGTAGGCGGGGTTGCCGTGGATGATTCCGGCGAGGTGACCCAGTTCGTGGAGGACGGTGGTGAGCAGGTCGTAGCGTCCGTGGGCGGGGGAGTCGGGGGTGGCTTTTAGAAGGGTGGCGGTTTGGTGGGGCTGGTATTCGCTGTTGTCCCAGGGGGTGGGGTCGATATACCAGCCGAGGCCGTTGGCGTCGTCGTCAATTAGAATGGTGCCTGCGATCGGTTGCCCGTTAGTGTCGAAGCGAGTGATACTGGCTTCGGCAAGTTGGCCTTTGGGCAGATCTCTGATCTCAATATTGAGGTTAAATAGAGTTGAGCCTTGGAGGAAGTTGGCCCAGGGCATCTTTCTAGTGTTTTGGAGAGGAGTGTTATGGACCGTGAAGAGTTCCTGGATCGGTACAATGTTGGATACGGAAACCTGGATTTCTCCCGACTTGACTTGACTGGAATAGATTTGACTGGCGTTCAGTTGGACGAAGTTATGTTCACTGAATCCAATCTCAGTGGTGCTAAGTTGAGTAACAGCATCCTTGTTGCGCCCGACTTCAGAAAGGGAAGTCTGAAAAACGTCGATTTGAGTGGGTCCGAACTGTATGACTCTATTTTCGACAGGGCCGATTTGAGTGGAACTGTTATTGAAAATGTCACTTTTTATGGATCTGGATTCAACAACAGCAACCTCAGTGGTGCTAGCTTTAGAAATACTGTCTTTAAAGGATGTACTTTCTATCAGACCAATTTGAGCGGTGCTGACTTGACCAACGCTGTCTTTGAGAGTTATTTCTGGAAATCTAATCTGGTTAGTGAAACCCTTTTCGAAGAAGTAGAGCTGAGCAGAGCCGTTGTTAGTAATACCTGTTTGCGACAGTGTCACTTCCGTAACACCAAACTCCCCAATGGTGAAGTTCTGGGCTTGGGAGGAGAACTGAGGGACACTGAGAACAGGGTTTTCTCCTAAATCAGCAAGAAGATTTGCTGTGACAGCAGGAAATGGCAGATTTTCAACTGGCTTATCCTTGAGATCTTTTTGAACCTTGTTTGATAGATGAGAAAAGAAATTAATATTTCCTCCGTTAGTATTAATTCTTCTTTCTAATTCACCTAAAGTAATTCGATATCCATTGCTAATATCATGCCAAGACCTCCCAACGACTGCTTCATCGTTAGGCATATCGATAATGATTAAAGGAGTCGCAGCAGTAACGTCAGCTATCCCTTGGTCTTTTTCAAGAACAGCTACAACTTTCCAAATATGATCAGGAATTTTAATGCCTGTTGGGTTTCCATTCCTTTTAGTATGCTCAGTATTAAATCCATAGCCTCCTGAAATAATGTAAAGCTCTTTATGTTCTTGATCGGCAAGCCTATCTTCAAGATACGCTTGCCGATCAAGAACATAAAGAGCTTTACATTATTTCAGGAGGCTATGGATTTAATA
>JAAHHJ010000109.1 GCA_010692425.1 Symploca sp. SIO3C6
CAGTAACTAGCTAAAAGCTGCAATATTTCAGCTACTATAGATGCTGATTTACCTGTTTCTGAAACCCTTTCATAGTCGGCATTTCAGGCTAGATTGCCCCGTATAACAGCTTCGCTAGTTTAGACCCAAATCCCAAGAACTGTTACACCGATACGAGGTTGAAGAATTCCTCACTGAATTCGGTAATCCCGGTGGTGAGGATGCTGAGGTTGAAGAGAGATTGGCTTCAGACCCATTCACCAAATGCCTGTTTCTCATCCAGGACGGCATGAGTGAGTCGGAAGCAGTTGCACAGGTTTGGGAGTGTGCTACAGGTACGCCCAAGCACGCCGAACAGCTAAAACGGTATCTGGCTTGGTTGGGTGAAGATGAGAATCTTCTAGAGTCCTCTCAAGTCGATTTCAGAGAAGAATTTCCAGAGGCAATGGATTCTTCAACCCGGAAAGCAATATACAAGGCACTAGGAGAAGGAATTTCTGAAGATGAGATTGTACGAGAAGTTCTTGGCTGCTGTGCCAGTAAAGAACCTCTAGGAAGCGCTTATCTGAAGTATTTGAGAGGTTCTTAGAGATGTCCTCAAGAATCCACAACCTAATTTACAAACCCGTATGGGTTTGTACACCATCCTGGTTAGCTCTACGGATGTGCGAGTCAACGGAGTACGAAAGTGTAGTCTAAATTCACTCGTTTCATGTGTAGTCCGGAAACCCAGACCGCCAGTCGTTTTCAAGGGTCGTAGAACAGCGATAACCTGATTTACAAACCCCTAGGGGTTTGTCCGTAGACCTGATTAGGTTGTGGATGGAGTGGAATCTTCATTTTTCCAGGTTAACACTCACGACTCTAGCTCTGTCCCAAGATTTTCTGTGGAGACATTAAATATTTTTTTAGAAGGTATTCAAGAACTACAACATCTCATAAGAATACAGACTTCTGTTGCCTTTGCAGGTAGGCTGACAAAAAAATAAAAGACAGTGTGGCAGCTAAAACTCTTGCAAAGCCAGACCTCCAAAAAACATGTAACTGTACTCTAGTTAGGGGTACTTGACAACAAGCACATTGTATGAGTGAATAGAAGGTTTTCCTTCTCAACAAAAAAGCATTGGCGCTCACCCCTGATGAATGGGACAAGCGCCAAATGCTCTCTAGACAAGGATTTCTCCTTGCGATAGAATATCTGTATTACTGAAATATTGGCAGTGTACGACCGTTAACGCGGCACGTACACCGCAACTGGTTAACCCAATCCCCCACCATCTGCGTGACCGAGGGAACTGGAGCTATGGAGCTTAATAAACCATCCTTATGGTAACACCATCTGCCCGCTCAAACAAGTCTCAAATCCTTAACCCGCAGTCGCTCCAAGAAAACAGCGGGGTCTCAGAATTTTTACAACCTATAACAGATGCTAAATCCACCAACTATGGGAGCCGTCCCAGCTGGATTTTGGAGCATCACTGGAAGGAGTGGACAGAGGGCAGCGCCATTAGTCCCGAACTTACAGCCCGGAACCTCTCATCCATAGAAGGAACTAGAGTCTACGAGGAACTGTCTTATTCAGCTCAATGTAAAAGGAAAAATACAGGGGTATTGACTAATTACTACCTGAAGAAGTTCTCTTACATCGCTAAATATGGGGGATGGTACGTTTCCGGTAGGGCAGGGGGACTCTGGGGTTGCTTCAAGCCCGACCGCCCTAGATTAGTAAAGGACGAAAAAGGCAAGACGACGCGCCCGAAATACGAGCATCCAATCGGTGTCCCTACCGAGTCCTTCAAGCTTCGGCTTTCATGGGAGGAAGGACGAAAGATAGCTCAGCGGTACGGCAAAGAAGATGAGTATGCACGAAGAATCCCTGCTGTCTGCGACATTGACTCGTTTGATTGGAAGCAAGAAGACGAGGGATTTTGGGACTGGGTACAGCAACAAAAAGATATTCCCCTATTCCTCACAGAGGGAGTGAAGAAAGCCGCAGCATTACTCTCGCAGGGGTACTGCGCTATAGCTATTCCAGGAGTTTACAATTTTTCTTTTGACCCCGACAAAGACGACCCTGAAAAGAAAAACAGCAGAAGGAAGAGGCGGCGCATTATCCCTTGTGTTGAACCATACTGCGTTGAAGGTCGAGACATCAAACTGTGCTTTGACAAAGACGAGAAGCCAAAAACCTTCAAGAATGTAGCCAAGCAGTTGAAATCAATAGGTTTCTTACTCAAGGGGAAGGGATGCAACGTTAAATTTGTTGAGTGGGAGAGTCATCTTGGCAAGGGAGTCGATGACTTGATAGTCAACAACGGAGTCGAAGTCCTTCACAAAGCAGTTGAGGAAGCTATATCCTTTGAGTACTGGCAAGCCAAGCTTCTGTCGCGCCTAACACGCAAAGCAAACCAAGCGCTAGACCAGCGATACCTGGGAGAACTCCAAATCCCTCCCTCAGTACCTGTAATTGCAATCAAGTCTGCGAAAGGCACAGGAAAAACTGAAAGCCTCATCCCCATTGTAAAGAGAGCTGTAGAAGAGGGAAGACCTGTATTATTGCTGGGACATCGGATTCAGCTCGTCAAAGATATTTGCCGTCGCGTGGGCTTAAATTATATTACCGATGTCCGCATGACCAAGGAGGGCATGCTCAATGGCTTTGGGCTGGTTATTAATTCCCTTCACCCCGAATCTCAAGCTCAGTTCAATGCCGAAGACTGGGAAGACGCTGTGGTAATCATTGATGAGGCAGAGCAAGTAATTTGGCACATGCTTAGCTGTAATACCTGCAAAGGACACAGGATTGCCATCTTCAAGGAGTTTGACGCTTTAATCAGGAATGCCTCACAGGTCTATCTCGCGGATGCTGACCTTAGTGATCTGTCGGTGGATTTTATTTGCAACTTGAAAGGGGGTGTCACTCCCTATGTCATCCTGAACAGTTACAGAAACGAGGATAGCGCTTATCGCTACCAGCAACTTAATAAGCCGGAAGAAGCCCTGGCTCAGGCAATCGCCGAGTACAAAGCCGGGGGAAAAGTTTTCTTTGCTTGCTCCGGTCAGAAGCCCGGCTCAAAGTGGGGGGCAGGGAATATAGCAAAGGCAATTCAAGACGAATTCCCTGGTGCAAACATATGTGTCGTTGACTCCGAAACAGTCGCTGACCCATCCCGACCCGAACATGGGTGCATCACCAGGCTGAACGACATGGCATCCAAATGCGACATTCTTATCGCCAGCCCGGTAATAGAGACAGGAGTAAGCATAGACCTCAAGGGGCATTTTACCTGTGTAGTCGGAATTTTCACTGGAGTGCAGGCAGAGAACGCTGTAAGGCAAGTTCTCTCCAGGATTCGGGAGCCTATCCCTCGATACATCTATGCAGCCAAACGGGGGCTGAACCTCGTGGGGAATGGGGGAATAACCCCTGAGTCTATAGCAGCGGGGAACGACCAGGCTTTTAAAACCACTATTCGCATTTTAGAGAGGGAGACTGCCTCCAAAGAAATTCTAGGGGACATCTCTTCTCTCTTAGAAAGTTCCACAGAATATGCTGCTTTCCTCAAAGTCTACAAATATATGGCAGCCCGGCACAACTGCGGGAAGGCTTATTACGAAGAGTCAATCTTTGCGGGACTTAAGGCAGAGGGACACATGGAGTTTGCCTCTTCTTCGCCTCTCCCTGGTGAGAAATCAACCCTCTGCACTGGGGGGCATGTTGCAGCGAAGGCAGCAGCAGAAAATGCAAGGGATGAGAACTACGAGCAGTACCTACAAGACGTATGTGAGGCTGAACCATTTGGCAGCGAGGATGAATACAAGAAGTCAATAGAGAAGCGAGAGAAGACTAACAAAGAGCGATATAGAGAGAGGCATCACGAGATAGTAAAGAGATATGGGAGGATTCACCCCGAACTCGTGAAAATAGATGATGCAGGGGGGCATCAAATGCTCCGCTCTCATTATCGCCTGTACAAGGAAAGATACAAGGGAGGCATATATACAGCAGAAGCCGAGAAGCTCCTGCGAACTATGGATGATGGGAAGGGGTTCGCCTTCCCTCCTGATGTTGTCAGGAGCCAGAAAATAACCAAGCACGAAATTCTTGTTCACCTTGGGGCTGACAAGCTCTTCGCTAATCGTAGCAGAAAATTCTCAGCCTCAGACCCCGACGTGATTGAGTTTGCCAAGAAAGTAAAGCAGATAGGACCCTGGGCGCTCAAAGCCTTGGGGCTGCCTTACTTCAAAGATACCTTAACCCCTATGCAGATAGTGAAGAAAGTAGCCAGGGAAGTCCTTGGATTTGACCTGGAGCGGGTCGGTAGAGAAGGCTTTAAGAATGCTTTAGGGAAAAGGGACTATATATATGCCCCTTTAGAGCTGGGATGGAGAGAAGACATGTATGAGGACTGGTACCAGAAGGAGCTGGAGTGGGCAGAGGCACGTCGGGCTGCAAAGGAGCAGAGAGAGATGCAGCAAAGAGAGCAAGCAGCTGCAATGCAATCCTCCGTCACCACTTCTGAGCCGTCTACGAATTCTATATATAAGAATATTACTAATATGGAATCCGTAGACGAGACTAACCCACCAGCAAAAGCACAGGAGGTCATCAGCAAGATAGGGAACGCCCCCCCCGAATCCCTCAGGCGGGTGGTGCAGGAGGCAGTCCGCTTGGATTGGTGGAGAGAAATTGCTGATTGGGTTTGGGTGAGCGTTGGCATCTTCGCTCGAGGACTAATTGATGAATTCGACATTGAGGCTCTTGAAGGATGGTAGAGAGTCAAATCCTGCGACGATATCAGCCGGACTTATTGATGAGTGAAAAATGCACCGCTAACCTCTGAATGATAATTAATCCTCTAGAAACACCTGGGGCTTTTTAATTGAGAATTGCAGGGAGTTGTTGACAGTCAATAGGCGATTGCTGTTGACAGCGATTGATAAGCAGGATTAATAGCTCATTAGCTGTAACTGTATATTGATCATCCCGTATATATACGGGTTCTTAAACGTTTATGATTTTTATTGATACCCCAGGCGAACGCCTGGGCTCTATCCTCTAGAAAAAAACTATCTTAATCTATTTAATTCCGTATATATACGGGTTCTCGTTGTCTGTTTATTTCTGGGTAAGCCTTGACCCTGTACTTCTCAACGGGAGCGGTGTCGGGTTCTTAAAACCCATATATATATGGGTTTAAGGGGGGTAATCAATAGAGCTTCTCACTCTTTTTGAATCTTGTTTGTGGGGATTACACCCTCTTCTTCAATCCCTAGTTTCTCTTCTAGCGCATCCAGGTATTCCTCAAGAAAGATTACTATAGTTTGGCTTAGCGTCCACCTTCTAAGCCTAGCTATACGCTGTACTCTTTCTTTTAGCTCTATGGGGACAGCGGCTGATAACGTAATCTTTCCATCTTTGCTTGCCACAGATAATTAGCCTCTAACAAATCCATATGCTCCATCTTCTCTAAAATCTGCTATTCTTGTCTTAGATAACATCTAACTTCTCTAATACTTCTAGGGCTTAGATGTCTTGCTGATATGTACACACAAGTCGTAGCGTCGCGGTGTACGCAGCATAGCCAGAGGATATCTGCACCCTGCCCACAGATAAAACACACCCAGCAGCGAGGTTCACGCCACCCAATGACAACCCAGACTGGAGCATCAACAGACACTAACGGCAATAAGCCACCGGAATGGACAGAAGAGGAATACAAGCGCGTTTGTCAGCAAGTAAATCAGTTTCAACGTGCTAAGCGCAAAAGGAAAAAAATCAAGCCAGTTCTCAAGCCAAGGGGGAAAGTAACAGAGAAACAAATCACAATAAATATTGAAGACTCTGCCTGCGATTGGGACGATATCAAAGACGAGCCATTCTCTTTAGATACTAATGCTACTCGTATCTATGTAAAAATCGGCAAAGAGCGTGCTAAGTGTGTAAACACTGGTAAATCAATACCCGTTGGGGGTGCAGCAGTTTACCGGGTATTTTTCTGATGGACATAGAGAAAAAGAAAAAGGGGAAGGCAACCGCCAAGAAATCCCCAAATTCCACGCATCATTACCAAAATTATAGCGAGTTAACTGTCAGCCCAGAGAAGTTTTTGCCTCCGTTGATTGAAGCAAAGTTAACAGCTTTAAGTCAGAAATTCGGTTTGCCATTCGACCTAGGTAAAATCGACTTAACAGGAAATATGGCTGAGAACGTCCGCGCTCTCAGAAAAGTGGCTGAACTGGCAGAAGCTAACGCCAAGCTTTTGCCCGAAATGCTTAAGCTAGCTCGAAAACTATATCGTGCTGAAATTAAAGAGGCACAGTACTATCGAGCAGCTACTAAAGCAGCACTAAAACACCAACAAAAACTCGATAAGTACTCAGCAGACATTTTCCTTCAACTAGTCCAGCACGAGGTAAAATCCAGTCGATTAGAATATCGTAC
>JAAHHJ010000011.1 GCA_010692425.1 Symploca sp. SIO3C6
TTACTTATTACTTATTACTTATTACTTATTACTTATTACTTATTACTTATTACTTATTACTTATTACTTATTACTTATTACTTATTACTTATTACTTATTACTTATTACTTATTACTTATTACTTATAATACAGCTGAAATTAAATATGGAAAAATTTATCAAGTCCATCTAATTGTCCAGAATAATAATTTCTCCGCGTCTTTGGGTTTCTCCATCTCCCCATCTCCTCAACTTCCTCAATCCTTCCAGGTTAGAATTTCCCGGATTTGTTCAACTAATTCCACAGGATCGAAGGGCTTAGTAATCACTCCATTAACGCCCAATTCTTTAAACTGTTTTTGTTCGCTAATCTTTGCTTTGGCAGTTAATAAAATCGTGGGAATTTCAGCGGTTGCGGCATTAGTCTGCAATCGTCGAAAAGTTTCTGGTCCATCGAGATCCGGCATCATTACATCTAACAAAATTGCATCTGGGAGGTCCTCATGTGCTTTCACCAATCCTTCGCTACCGGAAGTGGCAGTTAATACCTCCCATCCTGCTACTGCTTCAAGAGAAAAGCGGATGATTTCTCTGACACCATCGTCATCATCAATTACTAAGACGCGTTTGCTTGTCATTAATTTTCTTCCCTCCCTATCTGTATCGGTAATGTGAAGTAAAAACTGCTGCCTTCACCTAGGGTACTATCAGCCCAAATTTTACCGCCATGTTGCTCAACTATACTGCGGCAAATGGCTAATCCCAAACCAGTACCTCCTTTTTTGCGGGAGTCGGAGGCATCAATTTGGTGAAAGCGCTCAAAGATACTCTCAATTTTGTCAGCAGGAATGCCTCGCCCTTGGTCTTTTACTTGAAATTGGATTTGGTTATACTCAATGGGAGAGGGGGAAATTTCATTCTGTTCCTGTACTACTTGCTGCTGGACACTCAACCAAACTGTAGAACCTTGAGGGGAAAATTTGATAGCATTGCCCAGAAGGTTAGTTAGTACCTGAATAATACGGTCAAAGTCAGCAGTAAACTTGATCGCTTGTGGAGCAACCTCTAAACTTATTCCCGCTCGGTTTGCCATTACTCCCATCTGTTCTACAGCAGTACTAATCAACTCGGCAGCATTTACCTGCTGTTTAGACAAACTGATTTTACCGGACTCTAGGCGCTCTAACTCTAGAATATCGTTAACTAGTCGCACCAAATGTTCAGCACTCTCAGTGGCAATCGCGATAATACGCTCACCCCGCTCAGATTTAGAATCAATCAGACCACTCGATAATAATTTTAAGGCTCCATGAATTGAGGTGAGGGGGGTGCGGAGCTCATGGCTAACCACGGAAATAAACTCATCCTTCATCCTGGTGATCGCATAGCGTTCTGTGATATCTTCTCCAATGCTCATGATCCCAATTGCCTCTCCGGAAGGATTTTGTAGCAGGGTATTATTCCAGGCAATAATTCTTTCTTCACCATACTTGGTGAGAATCGAGTTTTGGTAGTAGGGTGGGAAATCTTGCTGGACTATTTCTCTCAATAAGGTTTGCACCTGCTGTTGTTCAGACGGTGGTACAAAAGTTTCTAACCAATCTTTGCCTAAGACTTCTGCTTGAGTATACCCGGTTAATTCCAGGAAGAAAGGATTAGCATACTCAACTTTACCATTATTATCTAATCCTATAACCAACAAACGCACCTGCTCTAGTAATGTCCGCCAGCGCCGTTCCGATTCCAACAAGTTAGCTTCGGTACGCTTAAGTTGGGTAATATCTGTAATTGTACCCACAAAACCCGTCACCTCCCCCTGAGAGTCTCTTTGGGCTACTGCCTGACCAAATACCCAAGTTACCCTATGATCAGGACGTTGAAACCGATATTCTAAGCGAAAGGGCAAGCTATTTTGCACTGCCAAGTTCCATTGATTGAAAACTCGCTCTCGATCATCCGGATGAATCGCACTTATCCAACCTGTTGTCAAAGACTCCTCTAGAGTCAGCCCAGCAATTTCACACCATCGCTCATTGACATAGGAACAGTTTCCCTGAGGATCAGTGCGGAATATCCCCACCGGGGATACTTCTGCCAAGGTGACATAGCGCTTTTGACTTTCCCTGAGAGCTGTTTGAATTTGCTCTTGCTTGAAAAGTTGGTATTGCAAACGCTCGTTAGCTCGGCTCAGTTGGGCTGTCCTTTGTGCTACTCTAATTTCCAGTTCAGATTTTGCCCTTCTCAGAGCTGTCTCTGCTTGCTTGCGTTCTGTAATATCGCGAATCAGCCAACGGAAACCGACGAGTTGCTCGTATTCTTGCACAACACTGACTCTGATTGCCGCCGGGAAGCGCTTAGAGTCCCTCGGTTGTAGGTTTATTTGCCAAGTCTGTACCTGCTCTAAAGAACTTGTCTGCAAAGCCTCTACATTAAGTTGGTTCAACTTGTTGAGAAAAGTAGGATGCTCTTGCCAAAAGATGTAACTGATTAAAGGTTTGCCCACTAAAAGCTGTTGTTCTACATTCAGTTGGTATGCTGCAGCGCTATTGGCTTCTTGAATAATTCCCTGGGTATCAGTAATCAGATAACCATCAGGAGCAAAATTGAATAAATCCTGATACTTTTGCCGTTGAGTTGCCAGTGATTGTTGAATTCTGGCTAGTTCTTCATTTTGTCGGCGTAATTCCTCTTCACTTACCCTAATTTCTTCCAGAGCAACCTCTAATTCTTCGTTGGCTTCTGTTAAGTCGATGTTGCCTTGCTCTAACTCCCTATAAGCTTGGTGTAAATTTTCTTGAGCCTGTTTGCGTTCAGTTATATCTTCAACCACATAGGCAAATCGTTTACTCTCAGAACTTAGGGGAATTGAAGAAACTACAGCTGAGAGCCATTTTTGCCCCTCAATAGTATGGTAAAGATATTCAAAGTTTACAGGTGATTGGGTACTTTCAGCCTCACAACATCGCTCAATCCACAGGCGTAAATGCTGTTGTGGTAAACCCATCTCACTTGCCAACTGATTCCGCATTGCTTCTGGAGTAAGACCAAAAAATTGCGCCGTGGTTGCACTGTCAGAAATATGCAGTATGTTATCATCCACCAGTTCAATAATTCCCAACATAATCGGAGAACTATCAAAGAAGCTGCGGAGAGTAGATTCGCTCTCCTGCAATGCTTCCTGTGATTGCTGAAGTTCTCTTTGAGCAGCTTCGCTAATTGCTAGTTGCCTCCGTAACTGCTCAACAAGTGTTGCTTGTTGAATGGCGATGGCTACTTGAGTTGCCAATTTTTCAAGAAAATCAATTTCTGAAGCTTTCCACTGTCGAGAATTACTGCATTGATGAGCAATTAGTAACCCCCACAATCGATTTTCTACTTCAACTTCTCCTGCCTTCCCTGCTTCGGGAGTTGCCAACAAAATCGGAACTACTAAATTAGCTCTTACCTGATACTGAGCCAGAAACTCAAGATGACAGGGACTCATCTCAGATGTGTAAATATCTTCTATCCCTTTGGCGCGCCCTTGGTAGTAGGGATTGAGCCACTTTTGCTCAAAGCAAGCATCTTTAATTACTCTTCCTAGCAATGACCATTGATCATTACTCACCGACTCTACGCTGACAATCCCACTCCAATCAAGATCAAAGCGATAAATAATCACCCGCTCACTGTTTATTAACTGGCGTACTTCAGCTACAGTGGTATTGAGAATTTCTTCTAAATCTAAAGATTGACGAATGCGCAGGGCGATAGAATTTAAAAGGCGCTCATGTTCACTTATTTGCTGGACTTGGGTAGTTTTGTATTCTACTTGTTTTTCCAGTTCCAGGTTGCGCTCTTGCAAGAGTGCCTGATTTTCCGACTTTAGTTTTTGAACTTCCTGCTGCAATAACTGAGTAACACTATAAATTTCTGCTGGTTCTAGGGCTTGTAAGATACTACTTTGGGTAATCAAACCCACTAATTCGCCCAGCTCACCGCATACAACTAAACGCCTTAGATCATGCCGCTTCATCTGCTCATGGGCTACCCACAGAGAATCCCTAAGTTTGATTGGCAGTAAGGGTGTTTTCATCACCATCTGTGCCTGAGTTTGGTAAAAATCTACTCCCAAATGTTGGAATTGCACAATATCCTGCTCAGTGATAATTCCCACTGGCTTAAGTTGCAATTGAGAGTTGACTACTGACGACTGACAAATCACAACACAACTAACTGCTTCTTGAGCCATCAGTTGTACCAATTGCAATAAGGAAGCTTCCCCAGAGGCATGAATAACTTGCTCCGTCATCACTTCCTCTACTCGCCTAAATTTCAACAAATCTGAGGGGTTGAGGACTTCGCGCAAACTCTCAGGGGTAATTAGTCCCAGTATATTACCAGTAGCATCTACCACTGGGAGATAGCGAATGCTGTGCTGGCGCATTAGGTTAAGAATGCGAAATAAATCCTGACTATCGGAATCTGTTAAAGTAGTCACTTGTCGGGTCATAACTGCGTCGATAGTTATCCCTTCCATGACTGCTTCTGAGGCTATTAACCTAACTAAGTCTCGTTCAGTTAAAATACCGATTAACCTTTGCTCCTCTACAACCAGAACACAACTGGTTTGGGCTTGACTCAGTTGTGCGATCGCACTTGGGAGGGTAGTATCTGGACTAACTGTCAGTGGATGGCTAATCATTGCCACCCTTAACGTTGGTACAGAAGCTGGTGTCCAGGGGTCTTGAGATGTCATTATTTTAGAACAAACCAGACTCAGTCTGACGGTTAGTCTTCAGAAGACAGCAAGGCTTAATTTTGCCTGCCTATTCTTAATATTAAGCTAGAGGCTGAGGACACTTTGACTGTACATTTCTTAAATGCTTCAATTTTGCAGCTGATAATTAAGTACCACAACACCGTTTTCATAAATCTTGCTGTTGGTGAGTTCTAAATCAGTCTGTTTAATAACTCCACTAAAAAGTGGAATACCTGAACCCATAAGAATGGGGTTCACTTTCAGGATAATGTGGTCAATTAATTTTTCTACAAAAAGTGTTGTCGCTAAGTTTGCACCACCGCAAAGATAAATATCTTGTCCGGTTTCTTGCTTCAAACTTTTAACTAAGGCCCCCGCATTCTCGGAAACGAGTTGGACTTTTTGATCAGGGCAATATTTCATTGTGCGAGAGAAAACGTAGCTTTTCATAGTAGGATAGGGGTCAGTTTTTCCTTCTTTTAAGCCTATCTCGTAAGTCTTGCGTCCCATAAGAACAACATCAAATTTTTTGAGAGATTCGAGATAATCATTTATAGGTTCCCCTTCAAAAAGAAAACCATCCCATGAGCCATCTTTGTGAGCAATGAATCCGTCAACGCTGCAAGCTACGTAATATTTGAGTTTTCGCATTTTGAAATTTTCTTATATTTCTTGACCCCATACATTTCTCAAAACCTAGAGGTGGTTAGTCTTTATTTAGAATATGCATGAAACCTTTTTCTCCTCTCCCTCTACAACCGAAGGTTAATCAAGCTGCGATTCTCTATTTTGGCTTGGAGTACAACTGCACTAGTCACACTCTGCTTTCGTTGGCAATAACAGGCGTATACCTATCAAAGCAAAGCCGATTGCCGCGATTAACTTGAGAATGCGCACAGGGAATAAATAAGCTACTCCTCCCCCTATCAATACTCCCAGCAAGCTAGCCAATAGCAATGCACTCACCGTACCCAAAAAGACAATCCGGGGAGATTTGAGGCTGCCACCTAAAGCGATCGCCGCCAGTTGACTCTTATCTCCAATTTCTGCTACAAATACTGTGATAAAGCTCAGTCCAAGAAGTTGCCAATCCATAAATCAGGTGTCATATTCTAAATTAATAATAATCCTTAGGAGGCATGAGATACATATAAGTGCTTTCTATCCTCTCCATTAGTTAAAATTATTCAATTTCTATCAACAAGCGCCGCAGTACTTCGCTCATACCTGTAGAGCTAGGGGGAAAGTGTAAATCCTTCAATTAGGATACTAATCTGAGTAAGGGCAGTAGCTAATCCCTGCTGGGCAATAGCGGAAAGAGTCTCCCCCAACTCAAAGTTAACTGCCGGTATGGTAACTAACCACGCCCGGGGA
Organism: Symploca sp. SIO3C6; assembly: GCA_010692425.1. Classification (GTDB taxonomy): domain Bacteria; phylum Cyanobacteriota; class Cyanobacteriia; order Cyanobacteriales; family Coleofasciculaceae; genus SIO3C6. Next base: position 6,096 of record JAAHHJ010000011.1, read on the forward strand.
TAATAATTGTACAATGCTTGAGTCAGAGCCAATAGCGATCGCGGTTCACTAGTATGCCCCAATAAGAAATTGCCTGTATCTAATGGTTTCAGGGGATGAACCTGCACTGCGCAAATTTTTTCAGAAGCCCCATAGGCATCAACAAAAACTACAAATTTACAACTATTGAGGCTTTCTGCGAGTTCAGGTGTTAATTGTACTACAGCAAGCGATCGCACCTGAGGCATACCCCAAGTCGCAACAGCATTGGCGACTCGTTGCCCAACGCCATCATCACTGCGCAGATCATTACCATAGCCAATTACCAGAATATTCGGTAGCTTTTCTCTAAGATCTATTACCAAAATTTTTCCTACAAATACTTTTTAAGTAATAAGTAATAAGTAATAAGTAATAAGTAATAAGTAATAAGTAATAATTTTTATTAGTTGTTACTTTTTACTTGAAGAGATTGCTTATTAAGTAAATCTTAAAATAACTAGATTGTTTGATTTTGGTGGGTTACGACTAACAATTATCTTAGAAGGTTAGCTTTTAAAGAAATCCAGACTTAACCCACCCTATCCAAGGATTTAAGCTTTGTTTAACAAATAGTCTCTAAGTCAAGTCAGACTATTTGAACTCAGATTACAGATTATTCATCTATTAACTAACTGTCTAAACCAACCATCCTCTCGAATTACCTCAAAATTCGTATCTGTTTTCGCTTCTTGCTTGTACCTAGGATTGATCTCAATCGCTAGTTGTAGAGCATCAAGTGCTAAGTCATCCTGACCCTGTAGAACATGACAGACGGCTTTGTTATAATAGGCGTCGGCATAGTCAGGTTTAACTTGTAAAGCTTTATCGAAACTGGCAAGGGCATCTTCGTCACGCTCTAATTGAACTAACATATAACCTCGGTGATTCCAGGCTTTGTGAGAATCAGGCTTGAGTTCAAGGGTTTTCTCAAAAGATGCAATTGCATCTTCGTATCGCTTTAGGGTTTCTAGGGCAAGCCCTCGATTTAGCCAAGCGACAGCATCATCAGGCTGACATTTAGTTGCCTGATCAAAAGAACTAAAAGCATCCTCATGCCGTTGTAAAATCCCGAAAGCTACCCCTCGATTCACCCAAGCTTCGCGATAATCAGGTTTAACCTCAAGGGCTTGGTTATAGGAATTAATTGCATCATCATAATGCTTTAACCTTGCTAGGGCAATACCCCGGTTTAGTAAAGCTTTGTCATGCTCTGGCTGAATACGAATAACTTTATCAAAAGCAGCAGTTGCTCCTTCATAGCGCTTTAACTCCATTAAAGCAATGCCTCTGTTGTACCAGATATCGGGGGAATCAGCATTGATATCGAGGGCTTTGTCAAAGGAGGCAATTGCTTCCTCATGCCTTCCTAATTCCCTCAGAGCGATACCTTGCTGATGCCAAATTGTGGGGCTATCTGGTTGAATATCCAGGGCTTGCTCATAGCGAGCGATTGCCTCTTCGTAGCGTTGCTCAGATAACAGAGTATTTCCCTGTCGGATATACTCATCAGCACTCAAGAATAACTTGGGATGGTTAGATTTTAGGAAGTCGAGGGGTGCTGTTACTGCCTGGATTTTTTCCTCAACTTCAGCCATAAACCCATCCGCTAGCAATTGAGGAGTCATTTCAGAAAGTTTGGCGAGGATGGCATCCTTTTGGGCTTGAGCATCAGACTGCAATTGTGAAAGCTCAGTAGTAAGTTCAGTTTCTATTTTCTGGAGATTACCAAAGGTTAAATCCTTCTGCCCTTGAGCATCTGAGCGCAGTTGTGAGATTTGTTCGGCTAAGTGAGTTTCAAATTTCTCTAGATTCTGAGCAATTGTGTCTTTTTGAACTTGCAAATCTGAGTTGAATTCAGAGACTTGTTGAGTTAGCTTAGCCTGGGATTGCTCTAAATTTTCTATGACTAGTTGCTTGTGCCCATCAGCGCCCGTTTGCAACACAGAGAGTTGGGTGATAAATTCTGACTCTAGTTTCTGTAGATTTTGACTAATCCTTTCCTTATAGGCTTGAGCGTCTGAGATTATCTGCGCCTTTTGTGTAGCCAGCTCAGCTTCCAATCGCTGCTGACGGTTATCATTTCCTGCTTGCAACAGAGATAGTTGTGCAGCAAACTCCGACTCTAATTTTTGCAGATTTTGGCGAATGCTATCCTCTTTAGTTTGAGCATCTGAGAGTAACTGCGCTTTCTGCGCTGCTAAGTCAGTTTCCAATTGTTTGAGATTCTCCAACAGTTGCTGCTGACGCCCGTCAGCTCCTGTTTGCAACACAGAGAGTTGGGCGGCGAAGTCTGACTCTAGTTTCTGTAGATTTTGGTAAATTCCATCCTTTTGGAGCTGAGCATCTGAGAGTAAGTGATCCTTCTGTGTAGCCAGCTCAGTTTGCCAGTGCCCTAGCTGTTTGCCCAAAGTACTTTTCTGTGTTTGGATATCCAACTGTAGCTGAGCAATTTGAGTAGTCAGCTCAGACTGCAATGTATTTAGCTCTTCAAAGATTAGTTCCTTGCGCCCGCTAGCATCCGAGACTAACTCCGAGAGCCTGTCGGCAAACTCTGACTTCATCTTCTCTAAGTTTTCCAACAGCTCTTGCTTGCGCCCATCAGCACCTGAGTGCAGTTGTGAGATTTGAGTAGCAAACTCAGCCTCTAGTTTATTGAGGTTTTCCAGGATAAGTTGTTGCTGTTGCTGGGCTTGCTGCTGGGCATCAGCGCGGATTTCAGCCAGTTGGGGAGTAAGCTCAGATTCTAGTTTGCCTAGATGCTCAAAGACTTGATTCTTCTGCCCGACAACAGTTCCTTGAAGTTCTGAGAGTTCGTTAGTAAATTCTAGTTGAGATTGTTCTAGTTGCTGCAGGGTTAAGTCTTTTTGCGTCTGAGCAGACTGCTGCAACTGGGAAATTTGCCCGACAAACTCTAATTCCGACTGTTCTAGCTTTTGTTGAGCTGCTTCTAGCTGGATTTCTAAGTCTTCGACTGTCTGAGTTTTATATTGAGAGACTTCAGCTAAAAGCTCTGATAGTGTTTCTCTGTGATTTCCAATCTCAGTTTGGAAGGCTTGGGCTCTATTATCTTGCTCATCGGCAATGTTTTGAGCTTGCCGAATGATGTTATTGACTTTTTGGTTAGCACTGACAATCTGGTTTTCCAAGTCTCCTAATTGCTTGAGATGGGCTGTGACGATTTCTGCGACTTCTCTAATCACAGCCTTTCTTAGCAGCAACAGAGCGACAATCGCAGCTGCTAGAAGTATCACTAAGGCAGCTAGCAAGACATTAAACAGGGTTGTTGTCTCAGAGAAAATACGATTAGCTTCAGTTTGAACTTGCTCTTGCACTTGTTGTTGGACTCGCAATTGCTCTAATTCTTCTCTTTCACTACTAGAGAGCTCTTGAGCAATAACTAGTTCCGGGGTTTTCGAGCCGGGAGGTTGTGCTCTAGCAACACCAATAGACAGCATGAGTACCGAGAGGATGATACTGCTTGGCGAGATTAATGTGAATACATCTTGATTCTTGCGCTTCATCAGGATTACCGCATTTACTTACTTCGTAGTACCACTGGCGTTGAGGTTTGACCATCTTGACAAGCAAGAGGTGTAAATCAATCGCGGTGGGAAACTTGAGCTTGTCGTCAGGATTTGCTTGATTGTGAGCAAGCAGTTTTTTGGTTAGTGCTAGTCCCCAGTTCCATGCATGTCGTGCAGTACCCGCGTGTTTAGCTAAAGCTACTTTCAGCTTAGGAGATCTGATTCTTAACTCGGTTTTCAAGCCTAGTAACATTTATTAGCCGATGTGAGTGTTTGTTAGCAAATTGTTCACTGTTAATCAACCCCAGTCTGTCAGGTGTTGTTTGCCATTGGCATGGTAGCGCCAGCGCCAAGGACTATCGCTTACCTTCTCCAGATTAATCAATATTGAGCCTAGTGTTCTAGTTATTACTCACCTTTGGTGGTTCGAGTCGAGAAACTCAGCAAAGCTAAGTACCTGCGACATTGATAAAGTTTACTGGTTGAGGCAGGGTGTAGGGTGTAGGGTGTAGGCAGGGTGTGGGGTGTAGGGTAACTTTGACGGATTTCATCATTCTTTACATAGATCCATTTATTTATGTCCGACTACTTAATTGCCAAATATAAAGCTAAGTGAGTTCGCACGCTCAGAGCGAGTCTTAAGCGTTGGTTGCATCAAAGAATTAAATGAACGATTGTGGGAAAAGACAGGCAGAGGCAGAAAACGAAAATGGCTATGTGAAGATCTAGAATTTTTGGAGTCCTGCCTAGAAAAAGAGCAACGAAGCGATAATGCAGCACAATGATCACCAAAAAAATTAGTAGATGAAGGTCGTTTTTTCTATCGGTTTACCCATGGTCAAGTTAGGGCTAGTATCCGTTTGACCTACGGACGCTTTGGATTATATAGCAGTACGTATTAAGGTTAGGACAAGCTAAATCGCTAGAACTTTGTCAAATTCACCCCTTCTGCCTTGGAGCCTTCTGCCCTGGAGCCTTGCGCGTAGCGCTATAAGAGGCAGACGCTCTCTGGCTGAATTGGACAGGTGCGATCACGCATATTGGGTCCCCGGAGGTCAAACCAGGTAAACTGCAGCAAGTTTTCCAGGGCTGTGGTTTCTTCGATGGGCGTGTTGTAGAGATCTAGCCAGCTCAACTAGGCCAGAGCTTCAATGGCGAAACATCACTCACCAGTGTGTTGAACAACAGGAGTTCTTCTAACGCTTAAAGGTTAGCCAGAGACGATACCTCCTCGACAAGATTGTTACCCAGCGATAGCGATCGCAGTGCGCAAAGTTCAAGCCACCGACCCTGCTGAAGTTTTTGGCGACTAACGTTCTTCAAAAGTTGTGAAACGTCTGCCATATTTTAAACTTATCCCTTCGGTTTGAGATCAGTATGGTTGGTCTACAGATTGTTCAGATATTATTTATAAATATAGATAATTACTGCAGCAACTTACTCACAAAATTACTCACAAAAATCAGCACCTGCCGCGATACGAGTGCTTTTTTTTGTCGGTAGTAATGAGAGTAATAGTAAGCATTGATTTATCTGTTTTTGAATCTATCTATGTTTGAAAATAGAAGGACACCATCATGAATAAGACAAAGGCGAAACCATCCACAGGCGAAGGGTGGGCTGTTCATGTTTACGATAGCGATCGCCACCTGCGGTTTACTCTAGAGCCTTCGCATATTTGGGCGTTCAGTTGGGGCATTGGGGTGAGTCTTCTAGTGGTCATTGTGTGGTCTGCGCTCCATAGCTCGTTCCATAGCTTCTCAAGCAATACCAATCATTTAACAAACTTTTCACCAACTCCTGAAACCAGCTCTAGAGAAGACTTAAGCACTGAGCCTGCCAGTTCATTCCCCTTCGGGATAGATTGACTATTGGTCACATTTAGATATGATTCGAGCTTAAGTCATAAGCCTAGATTATCAATGGGATAGAATAATACGTCTCAAATTCTTGGAATTTGGTAAGCTTTTGCGCAGCTAATGGGATAGAGTTAAATCTAGTGAGAGTTAACTCTTAGTTAACAATTTACGTGACAACGGGATACTTTTAAGTATGATGCGCTTAAGTCAAACTCAATTGAGCCAGTCTCTGGTATCATACAGTTCATCTGGACTTAAAGAGCACAAAACCCTGATTAATTTCAATGTTTATTGGGCTATGCCCTCTTGATGGGTTGGCGCTTGGCTAAACATTTTCTGTAACATCAAACATTTTTCAATACTGGTATCGAATGCAAAAAGTCATTAAAACCCAGTTAAAACTGAATAACAAACAAAAAATTTTGATGGTTCAAAACGCAGGATATTCTCGTTGGGTATCGAATTGGGTTTTAAGAATGTGGAGTGAAGCGACCCGAGTTGGGTTGAAACCTTCGGCTAACAAATTGAAAAAATTTTACACGAATCACGTCAAGCCTTACCATCCCTGGCAATCTCAACTCAGTTCTAGGGTTGATCAATTTGCCTTGATGCATTTAGGGGAAGCATTTACTCGCTTTTTTCAAGGTGTGGCTAAACATCCTAAATTCAATAAAAAAGGACATCATGACAGCTTTACCTTAGATCATTGTGGCAAGGCAATGACCTTTTCGGGTAAGCGGCTCAAACTGCCTTTCATTGGAATTGTTAGTACTTATAAAATCTGATTCAAGGAGGAATTACAACATGGATTTTTTGTCCGATTTCTTGACGCTCTTCCTGGGGAAGTTGCAGTCCCCGACACTCGGCTTTCTGATTGGTGGTATGGTCGTTGCCGCCGTCAATAGCAGACTGCAAATTCCAGATGCGATCTATAAGTTCATCGTCTTCATGCTGCTCATAAAAGTCGGTCTGAGCGGCGGCATTGCGATCCGCAATGCCAATCTGGTGGAGATGCTGTTGCCTGCAGTGTTCGCTGTGGCAATGGGGCTCCTTATCGTATTCATCGGGCGCTACACGCTGGCTAAGCTGCCGAACGTCAAAACCATTGATGCCATTGCAACCGCAGGCTTGTTCGGTGCCGTGAGTGGCTCTACCCTCGCCGCCGGCCTGACGATAATGGAAACGGAAGGGATAGAATACGAGGCCTGGGCCGCTGCACTCTATCCCTTCATGGACATCCCAGCGCTCGTGACGGCAATCGTCTTAGCCAGCGTTTATACCAAAAAGCAGCGCGACAAGTATCTCAGAAAGGAGGAGGAGTATCTCAGCAAGCAGCCCGTTGCCGTAGGCGGGTATTCCAGCGGGCAGGGCATTACCGCAGGTGGGTATCCCAGAGAGCAGCACCTTCCTGGAGGCGAGCGGGTCAAGATCTGGCCCATCATCCAGGAAAGCCTCCAGGGCTCTGCCCTATCGGCACTGCTGCTCGGACTGGCTCTAGGCATGCTAACCCGGCCGGAAAGTGTCTTTGAGAGCTTCTACGAGCCCCTCTTCCGAGGCCTGCTTTCGATACTAATGCTGGTAATGGGTATGGAGGCCACGGCAAGGCTTGGCGAGCTGCGCAAGGTGGGCCAGTGGTACGCTCTATATGCCTTCGTGGCGCCGCTGCTGCATGGGTTCATCGCTTTTGGTCTCGGCATGATTGCCCATGTCATCACGGGATTCAGCCTTGGCGGCGTCGTGATCCTGGCCGTCATCGCCTCCTCCAGTTCAGACATATCAGGGCCGCCCACTTTACGAGCCGGAATCCCGTCGGCCAATCCCTCCGCCTATATCGGCTCGTCTACAGCAGTCGGCACGCCGGTTGCGCTTGCCTTGGGAATACCGCTCTACATCGGGCTTGCCCAGGCGCTGATGGGCAACTGATCCCAAACGGGTCGCGGCCTGCCAGTGTTTTCCTGCCCGAGACCAAGGCTGTGGCTAGATCAGCCTGATAGTGCGCAGTGCTGCCGTTTTCCTGAGTTTCTATGTAGTTCAATGAATACACACGTCGAGAGGTAACCAACATGACCCAGCAAGCTAGCAAGCTCGTCATCGTCACGGAAAAGTTGTTGCTGAAGAAGATCGCTAAGATCATCGACGAAGCCGGGGCTACCGGTTATACGGTGGTGGATGCTGGCGGTAAAGGCAGTCGCAACGTGCGCTCGTCGGGACAACCCACCGTTTCCGACACCTACTCGAATATAAAGTTTGAGGTGCTCACCCCCAATCGGGATATGGCCGTGAAGATTTCGGATCAGGTCGCAGCACAGTTTTTTGACGATTATTCGGGCATCGCCTATCTCTGTGATGTGATAGAGGTACTGCACGCGCACAAATTCTGACTCAAAACCAAGCTGATCAAACCAAAAAAGCCGGGGCATGACCCTGGCTTTTTGGTTGCCGTGTTTCGTGCCCGCGGGACGTTGACGCCGGCGAAGAAGTCATTGGCCCAGACCTATAGGCCGCGCGGCTGTTGAATGGAGACGACGTAGACCTTGACACGAGTCGACGAATGGAATACTATCGCGTTTGTATATACGTTGCCTAATAGCGCTTGCCATAATGAGTACGTTAGCACCATACCATCGATGAGTCAAGAGGAGACGCACTGATAGAGGAAGACACAGAGCTTCTAGAGTTCCAGAAAGTTGTAGGAATCCCTCAAAGAGTCACAGAAAGATCCGAAATGGTTCGACTCAATGATCACCGATGGTTGGTAGAAGCCATTAGCCCTTATGGCTAGCAGCAAAGCTAATCGCCAAATATAAAGCTAAGTGAACTCACACGCTCAGAGCGAGTCTTAAGCTTTGGTTGCATCAAGGAATTAAATGAACGATTGTGGGAAAAGATAGGCAGAGGCAGAAGGGGAGTGCAGAAGTTGAGTTCGATGTAAGTTGTCCCTTTCATCGGGTTAAATAAATTATTGATATCCTGGTTTTTTCTTAGTATTGGGCAATAGTTATAGCGTTTTCCAAGCTAGTGAGGTACGAAGTTTTTTAGTTTTAGATCACAGTAACTTTGACAACAGACAAGAAGGAATAAATTGGAGTGTACCTCACAAGACTAAGAAATGCTATCTCTATTAGAAAAAGAAAACAAATAGCTCTGCAAAAAATCCTTGAAATTTGCGTATATGTTACGCAAGTAGCTATTTTATATTTAATTATGCCTACCTACTTATAAGCTGCCGTGATGGCTACTCTAGTGTTGGGATAGCTTATGTTCGAGTGAGTAGACTGCTTTTAATGAATCCAATTTTTCAGATAAATAGTAGTTATTTAGAAGTGTCAGCATTAAAGCCAAATTCCGATGTTGTTGAAGTCTTTGTAATTTCTGGAGAAGATTATGATTCCAGCTGTTCAGAAGTAGTCTTATATAATCTAAAAACTGGAAAAATTAAGAAAGTATTGAAAGAAGAATACTAGAGGATAATTACTTAAAAAATCAAGTATTTCTATTTTCCGGGTTTCATAATTTAACTGATACTTATCTTTCTCATGTTTCAATGTTAGTTGCAATGAACCATGAACCATGAACCATGAACAACAAATACCTGTTATTATTTAAGTAGGGGGTATTTTAACTCATGGATTTAATTTTTCTAATTGAGCAAATGAAACAACCGGGGTTTTATCCCCACCCGGTTCAAGAACCCATCGAACTCATTCAAACCCACATTTCCTATGTCTTTCTCACAGGGGATTACGTTTATAAAATAAAAAAACCAGTCAACCTGGGTTTCTTAGACTTCTCAACCTTGGAACGTCGGCAGCATTTCTGCTGGGAAGAACTACACATGAATAAGCCCAATGCGCCTGAGATTTACCTGGAAGTCTTGCCCATTAGTCAAATTGGAAATAACTTCATCCTTGGTGGTAATGGTCAGATTTTAGAATATACTCTCAAAATGCGCCAATTTCCCCAAGAAACGCTGTTAATTGAGATGTTTGAACAAGGCAAACTCCAAGAATCTCATCTGGAAGAATTGGGAACAGTTGTTGCCCATTTCCATGCCCAAGCACAAACTAATGATTACATCCGCCGTTTTGGGAGACCTGCCAAAATTCGTGAGTCAATTGACAACAATTATCGCCAAACACAAAAATACATTAGTGGACCTCAAACTTCACAGCAGTATGAAGAAACTAAAGAATATACCGATACTTTCTTTGCTCAAAATCAGGAGTTATTAACCCAACGCCTTCAAAATAATCGAATAAAAGAGTGTCATGGAGATTTACACCTAAGAAATATTTGCTTCTGGCATGACAAAATCCAACTATTTGACCGCATTGAATTTAATGAACAGTTTCGCTTTGTTGATGTAATCTACGATATCGCCTTTACAGTCATGGATTTGGAGGTAAGAGGCGCTAAAGAACTAGCTAATGCCTTTTTAAATACCTATTTAGAGCAAACTGGAGACTGGGAAGGTTTACAAGTATTGCCCTTGTACTTGAGTCGGCAGGCCTATGTTCGAGCCAAGGTAAATTCTTTTTTGTTAGATGACCCTAATATCCCAGAGGCAGCAGAGCAAAAGGTTCAAGCAACAGCATCAGACTATTACCGACTAGCATGGGAGTATACCAAATCCCGAAAGGGACGCTTGATTTTAACTTCAGGCTTATCTGGCTCTGGTAAAACAACAGTAGCTAGATACCTAGCGCGGCATTTAGGAGCAATTCACCTGCGCTCAGACGTCGTGCGCAAACACCTAGCAGGTATTTCTTTAGAACAAAGGGGTGGGGACGAAATTTATACCCCAGCAATGACTCAAAAGACATATCAGCGCTTATTAAAACTTGGTCTCAAGCTAGCAAATCTTGGCTACCCAGTAATTTTGGACGCAAAATATGACAAACTTGCATTAAGGGGAGAAGTGATTTCCCAAGCCAACAGCTACCAGTTACCATTACAAATTATCTACTGTATAGCCCCAGAATCAGTTTTGCGCGATCGCCTTTTATCACGCACTAACGATGTCTCTGATGCTACAGCAGATTTGATTGAGCAACAACAAGCAGCAGCTGAAAACTTCACAGATGCTGAAAAACCTCTAGTAATTAACTTGGATACAACTCAAGAATGGAAATCACAGCTTCTAAGATTTATAGTTCATTGTTGATGGTTCATTGGTCTATAAGCCATTAACCATAAACCGAGTATTGGCAAGCCCTAAAGCTCCCCGTAAGATAAAAACAACTTTAGATCATAAGAATGTACAATTATGGCAGCAAACAAAGATAGTTCCTCAGAAGGATTTGCCACAGCCCTACAGCTTTGGCTATTTTTTCTATTTAGCTTTTTATTTCTGGGGTATCCCGTTGAATTAAGTATTTTGCTTGGTGCTATTGGGGGAGCAACTGGTGGCTTTATAGTTAGCTGGTGGAATAGCAAAGATGCATCTGCTCCTTCAACGCCAGTTGAGGATGATCAAGAGCAACAGGAGGAAAGATCTTCTTCTTCAATGAGTGGGTTGCGTCTAGCTAAACAAAGGAGAGATGCTAAAAAGCTGAGACGTTCAAGAAGTCTGGCAACAACTTTTAGTAGTTTGTTGAAAAGGTAACATGGTTAAGGAGGACTTCCCAATAAATAATATCCAATCAAGCAGGTAGAGACGGGGAGATGGGGAGACGGGGAGATGGGGAGATGGGGAGATGGGGAGGAGAATCTTTAACGTCGTGTTTCTAAGTCTATTGGATAAACTCCATGTTTTTATTCCTCTCCAAGCTGCTACCGCTATTTTTGTATCCTCTGGGAATAGCTTGTATACTTCTGGTTGTGGCTTTAGTAATGTCATGGAAACCCTCTCGCTGGGTATCGCTGCCAGTAGCTTTGGCGCTGATTGTGCTGTTGCTTGGTAGTAATGGTTGGGTAGCAAACAACTTAGTGCGATCATTAGAGCAGCAACACATTCTGCAGACAGAATTACCGACAGCAGAAGCAATTGTGATTTTAGGAGGCGCAACTAAATCAGCTGTGCCGCCGCGCCCAGCAGTGGATTTGAAAGAACAAGGGGATCGTGTACTTTATGGTGCTAAACTCTACCGTGAAGGGAAGGCTCCTCTAGTAATTCCAGCTGGTGGGCGCATTGATTGGTATGGTGGAGGTTCTTCGGAGTCAGAGGATATGACTCAACTTCTGGAATTTTTTGGCGTGCCTGCGGCTGCAATTTTACAAGAGCCAAAGTCTCTAAATACCTACCAAAACGCCGTCAATGTGCGGCAAATTTTACAGGAGCAAGGTATAAACAGGGTGTTGCTGGTAACTTCAGCAATGCACATGCCGCGAGCAATCAGAATTTTTCAGCGTCAGGGCATTGAAGCTATACCAGCACCTACAGATTTTTTAGTCACATCCCAAGAAATGGAGGAACTTAATAGTAGTCCCCAAGCTACAGCACTTAGTTTGCTTCCAGATGCTGAGCAATTAGAACAGACTACGAAGTCTCTTAAAGAGTACTTGGGAATGTTCGTTTATTACCTTAGGGGCTGGCTTTGAACTAATTAGTTCCTTATGGAAGGATGGACGAGGCTACAGCAATCTATGCTAACTCGTTCACAAACTGAAGGCGTTAACTTTCCACCTCTTTAGAGGATGTCTAGCTCGTCCTCACGGAAGTGAGAGCGAAATTTTTTCTCAAACCTTACTTGTATTGGTAGATTAGCACTCACTGGCCTACCTTTCCACTCGGTAACGATCGCACTAACTTCTCCTTCTTGCCCTTTGAGGTCAAAAGGCTGATTTTTATGTTCAGGGTGGTGGTAAACCATTACAGAATTCTTAACTCGGACGCGATCGCCAACTTTCATATATGAAGCTCTTGTTCTCTATAATCTCAAGCTTAAATTAGACTGGAACTATACCCAGGCAACTCTATACATTTTTGCACAGCTTGAACCTCTTAAGAAGCTCTAGTTTGGCTTTGTTGGAGTTGTTCTAATAATTGGCTCACAGAGGAGGAAGGCTTGAGACAACGGAGTGCCTGACATACCAAGCCTACTGTCTGCTCAGGTAGATTGGGGTCTAATTGATAGACACTGGCAGGGAAATATTGATTAATTAGAGAATTGATGCACTCAGTTTCGGAACGAACTAAGGTACAGTTGCGATACCAATCTAGAGCTGTAAATAGGCTGGGACACATTTGAGGATAATTATTGATCACACTGCTAAAAGCTTGTAGTGATTGTTGGGCTCGGTCAAGGTATTGCAAATCTTCAGTAAGTAAGGTAAGACGTACTAAATTAGCGATCGCTACTCCATTGGCAGAGGGAGTGGCGTTGTCAGCATAGCTGCGCTCCCGCACTAACAGTTGGCTACTGGCATCATCTCCTACAGCATTATAATAGCCTCCTAGTTCCAAGCTCCACAGCAGTTCGTCAAATTCTTGCTGTACCTTGATTGCTTGCTCCAGCCAGTATTTAGGACTTAGGGATAGGGCAAAATTTTCTCCAATTCCCACACTAGCCTGATGCAAATCCAGCAGAGCTTTGATAAACAGGGCATAATCTTCAGACTGTGCTGGCACTGATGGTTTACCAACGATACCATTGTCTCCTGCTACAGGATCATAGTTGAGCCTGTGAAAGCGTCCCTGCACCCATTGATTGTCTAAAATGAACTTAGTAGCATTAATTGCTAGTTTTAGATATTCTGGCTGATTAAAAACACTATATGCCCTAGCCAAACCAGAGATCATCAAGCTATTCCAGGCAACAATCATTTTGGTATCAGTTACAGGGGGAATTCTACCAGACCAATTACCAGTTTTTGCCTCTTGATTGCTCCGTGCTGGTGGAAAGGTTGCTAAAGTGTTAGGACTACAGCCATAGCGAACCTCGAACAATTTCGCTAAAGCCCCCTCTAGGAGCTCACTTAATGGTTGAGAGTGGCGGCGCTGCAAAACATTGCTACCCTCAAAGTTGCCCTCGGGTGTGATGGTAAATTCCTGCTTCAGTGCTGCCAACTCACCAGAAGTTAGTAATTCTTCCAATTGGCTATAATTCCAGACATAAAATGCTCCTTCCTCTGGTTCAACAGCAGTTGACTCAGTAAAGTTATCGGCATCCTGGGCAGCGTAAAAGAAACCTTGAGGGGAAGTCATTTCTCGCTGGAGCCAACTGACGGTTTTGTCGATTGCTCTTTTAAAAGCAGCCTCTTGAACACCTGTACTCCACAAATCAGCTAGATACTCGACAATCTGCCCATTGTCATAGAGCATTTTCTCAAAGTGCGGTACTGTCCAGGTGGCGTCAACAGTGTAGCGGTGAAAACCACCACCAACGTGATCGTAAATACCTCCCATTGCCAGGTCTAAGCCGCGCTGTATACAGGTTTGACGGGCGTCAGCTTCCGATTCAAAATCAAAGCGAGTACCCCGCAGAGCTACTGTAGTGTAGGGAATCATCGGAAAACTAGGTCCTGGATTAACAGTACCTACCACGAGGGTATTGGCAATTATACCCTGCTTCAGCAATTGTGCGCTCAACTCAGCTTTCCCTGCTAAAGTTGCTGCTTGCTGTAGGTGTTCCACAATTTCGTCTTTGATAGTTTGCAGTTTGCCTTTCTCTAAATCGTAAAAGCGGCGAATTGCTTCTAGTAACTGCAAAAATCCGGGACGTCCGTAGCGAGGTTCTATGGGAAAATAAGTGCCACCGTAAAATGGCACTAAATCTCCAGGAGTCAGGAAAATATTCAACGGCCAGCCACCTTGACCAGTCATCATCTGCAATGCTTGCATATAAATACTGTCAACATCTGGTCGCTCTTCCCTATCTACCTTGATGGGAATGAAATTGGTGTTCATATACTCGGCAATGGCAGCCTCGGAAAAGGCTTCCCCTTCCATGACTGTACACCAGTGACAACTTGAGTATCCAATGGAAAGAAAAATCGGCAGATTTTTGACTTTAGCAGTTTCTAGGGCTTGATCACACCAAGGCCACCAATCTATGGGGTTTTCAGCGTGTTTGCGCAGGTAAAGGCTTTGGGATTGGGCGAGACGATTAGTCATAGCTGCTGAGCTGATGGCATTAATAACTAAATTGTAGGGAATTAAGGATCTCTTGAAAGCTATACCTCATAAGCTCCGAATTTGCTGTAGGAAATTTACCTATTAGTAGAAATATCCGATAGTACCTTAGAAAAAGACTTAGAATTGTCTAGATTATTCTGAGTTCCTCTGCTGAGTCGAAGTATTCTGTCTCCTGACTCCTGAACCTCACCAAAAACCTTATTAAGCAAACCATACTTAAACATAGTTACGCTTGTTGGGAAAAAGTTGTAAGTGAGTTATGGATATTTATGGATATTTACAGAGTTAAACTTCAGCTTTAACTCCATGCTGCTTAAACCAAGCTTGTAAGCGTTTCCAACCGTCTGTTGCTGCTTCTTGGCGGTATGTAGGGCGATAGTCGGCAAAAAAACCGTGGGGTGTTTCTGGGTAAAGAATAATTTCTGAACCCGTTTCCTTAGTTGCCAGTGCCTGACGCATTTGCTCTACTGTCTGGGTGGGAATTAAGCTATCATTACCGCCATAAAGTCCTAGGATTGGTACTTTTAATTCATTTACCACATCAAGGGGGTGTTTAGGAGTTAAGGCAGTAGATTCACCCACTAAGCGTCCATACCAAGCTACCCCAGCTTTGAGATTGGGGTTATGGGCAGCGTATAGCCAAACAATTCGCCCACCCCAGCAAAAGCCTGTAATTCCTATTTGATTAATATTTCCTTTACCTGATTTGTCTGCCCAAGCGACAGTTGCATCTAAATCAGACATTACCTGGGCATCTGGAACTTTTGAGACAACTTGGGATATAATTTCTTGGATGTTGCTAATTTGGGAGACATCCCCTTGACGGGCATAAAGTTCAGGTGCGATCGCTAAATAACCCAGTTTAGCAAAGCGACGACAAATATCTTGGAGGTGTTCGTGGACACCAAATATTTCCTGCACTACCAGCACTACAGGAAAGTTACCTCCAGTGGCAGGCATGGCTCGATAGGCGGGAATTTCTCCATCCTCTACAGGAATTTTAACCTCGCCAGCTATTAAACCTTGAGTATCTGTGGTTATCACCTGGCTAGAAATTGGTTTGGTACAGGCGGCGAAACCTGCTACTAGAGTAGTGACAATGATGAATTGACGGCGCGTTAAATTACCCATCGGCTGTTTTCTTAAGATGTATTTGTGAAAACCCCATGTCTTTAAACCGGGGATAAAACACTCAGTGGATTTTAACTTGCCTATAATGACACAGAATCACGACTTTTTGTGATTTGTGACATAATGAAAATATACCAGAGTATGACGTCTATGAAATTGCGCAGTTACAGTTATTGGGCTTTAGGGAACTCTTAAACTAGGTAACAGGGAATAGGTATGAAGATGAAGTATATCTTGCTAAAGCGATAATTGCTAGAGCTACTATCATCAGCTAGTTTCTGACAAATAAACCCAGTTATTTATATCTGCTCTCCAAATAAACTTGGGGCAAGATATTACCATCTTAAAACTCATACATTTAGAAACAACTCTCGAAACAAACAATAAATAATGAATGTTCAAGCAATCAGACAAGCCTTGGTTAGTTTACCTGAAAATGCTTCGGAATCTATTGTAGATACATTGTTTGTGCCGGAATTTTTGAGCGCATTAGGGTTTGGACCAATGGAGCGTGTCCCTCAGTATTCCACTGGAGGTGGGTCTAGAGGTGGTAATACTAGAGTCGTTGATTATGCTGTGCGCTACAATACTACTGAAGATGATACTTTTGTAGAAACTCAAAAAAATCCCTATCTCTTACTGGAATTAAAAGGAAAAGATATTAATCTCAGTGAAGGTTCTAGACATTATCAATCAACAGTCAAACAGCTTAAGTATTACTTAAATGCTGAAAATTGTCAAAGCGTCCAGTGGGGGATCATTACCAACTCAGTTAATTTACAATTATTCAGAAAGCATGGCAAAGTCGTATATCCATCGACAAAGTGCCTTGAGATTAATATAGACAATATCATTGAGGTTGTCAAAAAAATCAGAGAAAAAATTGAAAATACACCGAGAGCCTTAACAGTAGCTATATACAATAATAAAGGTGGTGTGGGAAAAACAACTACTACTGTTAACTTAGCTGCAACTCTAACTCTTTGCAAGAAAAAAACTTTGATTGTTGATTTTGACCCAAATCAGCGTGACCTTACTAATTCACTAGGTATTAAGTCAGGTAAAGAAACGTTTTATTCTTGTTTGAAGACAAAAAACAGCGATACTAACCTTAGAGGGGTTATCCATTCTCATGTTATGAGAAACAAAAGAACCAACGAATCATTAGGATTCGATGTCATTCCTGCTGATGAAGATTTACTAGATAAAAGTGAAAGAGAATTGCGCCAAGAAATAAAAGTCACTAGACTTTATCAAATATTGAATAATTTAAAGTCTCAGTATGATTACATCTTAATAGATTCACCCCCTAATTGGAGGTTTTTTAGTGTAAGTGCAGTATATGCGGCCGATGTTATCTTAATTCCTACTAAACATAACAACATCTTTTCACTAGAAAACGCGGCAACTGCCATTAAACAGTATATACCTGAAGTTCAAGAAAAAAGGCAGGATGGTGGACCGATTGCACTCCCTATTTTTTTGAACGGAGAGAAAATTACCGAACCGCAGAGAGAGACAGCATATCAAGCTATAGATAGTATCTTAGAAAAGGCTAAAAGAGAGGACAAGTTTGACTTAACTCCTTATTTTTATCCTCGTTACACACAATCGAGGAGGGACCGTCACATTTTCGATTTACCCAGTTATGCCCATATAGCTAACGCGGCTTTTTCTCGCATACCTGCTGCTTACAAAGATAGAACAGCTCGTGAATACTATTTAAGTTTGGCGAGGGAGTATTTTCTGCAATGAGTAACCTAAGTGACATTGGTAATTTGATGCATTTGCACATGGATGAAATTGAGCCTGGTGATGGAACTGATGCGCCTGAATTTTTAATCAAAGCTACAGCAAAAGCTCTAAATAGGTTGGGTGGTCGAAATTGGGTTCCTCTAATTGTTAAAGAGGTTGGGGAAGACCTATACAAAGTTATCGGCAATTCATTTATTTACGCTGTCGCTGAAGAGGCAGGTTTAGAAAAGATTTGGTGTATTATTGCTGATTCTAGCGACGAAACGGCGAAGTTAGTCAAAATTATGTCAAGTGAAGTGACACCACAAATCAATCTAACCTTTGCTACAAGAGATGAGATTCAAACTACCCTCCAATACTTGATTGAAAAGCCAGGTAGTGTTTTGAAAAATGTCAAGCTTCCAATTGCTACGAATCGCATTTATGAAGCTCCCCGGAAATACTGGAAAAACTTAGATTCAATATCAACACTCAAGTGCGGTATCACTAAGGGAAAAAAATTAGATGCTTTGAAGGAAGTTTTTTTCTTGACTCCTGAACCCATGCCTGAAGTCATAAAAGACACAAATATCTTGAAAACTCTCACTGTCACTAACCTTAAAGCTATGGCGAAGAAACGAGGAATATCTGGCTATAGCAAGAAAAAGAAAGACGAATTAGTTGAATTACTGGGTAAATAATGTAATAAATCCTTTACTTAGACTATAGATTTAGGAGAGAGTTCAACCTATAGCGCTGCACGTAGAGTACAAAGAACAACCTTCCTATCAGAAACTGGAAGTAATAAGTACTAATCTAAGCTTATTACTTATTACTTATTACTTATTACTTGTTACTTATTACTTATTACTTGCCGTCTTCTAATCAAAAAAACCTTGTTCTTTTAATACAAAGAAGGCTTCACCCCATAGGGGCGTCTCAGATACTTGCCACTGGGCGAACCAATAACCTGCCCCTTATCATAAATCAAGTTACCACGCAAAAAAGTACTTTTAACTCTCCCAGTTAACTCCAAACCTTCAAAAGGTGTATAGCCTTGCTGCGACTCAGATTCAGCAGCACTGACAACAAAGGTTTCATTAGGATCTAATAATACCAAGTCAGCATCATAGCCCACAGCAATATCCCCTTTCTCTAGCAAACCAAACCGCTGAGCTGGATTCGAGCACAACAACTCGGCCATATGATTGTAAGACATACCCCGCTTGCTACCTTCACTAAACACCCCAGAAAGTAGGTATTCCGTACCACCAAAGCCAGCTTTTGCCAGCCAGATATTGTTAGGATATTTAAGACTTACCTTCTTCTCAGCTGAACAACAGGCGTGATCACTGACAATCCAATCAATTTGGCCCTTGAGTACTGCTTGCCACAAGTACTCAACATCCTCACGGGGGCGGATGGGTGGATTGACTTTAGCCCTCGAACCTGTTGGTGCCTCCACATCCAAGAGTAAATGCCCTACCGTTAATTCCCGTCGGAAGTTGATATGGGGAAAAGCGCTCTGCATAATCAGTGCAGCTTCGAGAGCTTTGCGGGAACTTAAATGTAGTAAATTGATATTGACACAGTTAGTCTCGTGGGCAAGATAAGAGGCGATGCAAATTGCTAGCCCTTCAGAATGAGGAGGACGTGCGGCGCTGTAGGCTTTGAGCCCGGTGAGTGTTTGGTCACGCTCGACTATTTTAGTATAAGCGTTTAAAATTTCAGCAACTTCGCAGTGTAAACTAAGGCTAATATAATCCTTAGCTTGGGGATAGCTTTCCCTCAACTGGGTAAGGCCGCGCATGATAAATTCAAAATGGGCAAGGTCATAGCGTTCCTCTTTGTTGATCATCAGAAACAAGTTTTGCTGATCTGAAAGACCGTGTAAACCATAGCCACCGTAGAACATAAAAATTTTGAATGAAGATATACCATGCTCCTCGAAAAGTAACTGCATTTCATTGATGTGGCTGCTGCTAATCGGTGCAATATGATAACCGTAATCGACGAAGAAATTACCTTCTGAGAGTGCTAGCACCTCTGGAAAGAAACCCTTGTAAGGGCCACCTTTATTTAAATAGTACTGACCTGTGCGGATGTAATTTAGGCTAGTAGTAACCCCACCCATCGCTGCTGCCTTGCTTTCAGTAACGGCATCTTGGTTGAGGGGTTGATAGATACCGATATGCATGTGGGCGTCAACGACACCGGGAAAACCAAGCAGATTGTGGGCATCTAAGACATCTTTTGCCTGGTCTGGACTAATATTAGGTGAAATTTGGGCAAACTTACCATCTTTAATTCCTAAGTCTAGCTGTTTAACAGATTGCTGGTGGGGACGAACCACACGCACGTTTTTGATAATTTTGTCCAGTAGAGCAGCCTCTGGCATGATACACCTCTTAATTCAAATTAAGGAGAAAAGACAATGGCAATTTATAACGAGTATCATCTGGATCCAAAGCAATTTCCTTTTCTCAACAGCCTTCAAGATAACTGGCAAGTGATTAGAGATGAGTTTATACACTTTACTCAACAGGCATCTGAGCAGGAATTAAAGTTAGCCTATGCTCTTATGGGTCCTCAAAGCAAAACAATTAAAACTAAAGGTAATGGCAAATATAGTGCTTTTGGGGTGTTATTTCAAGGTCTCTTTATTGAAGAGTATATCCAAGTGCATCAAATACATTATCCTGATTATGAACCAGACGATGCCTCAAAAAAAGTACTGGCTTTAAGGGAGAAATATTTTCCTAATTTGGCTTGTGCGATTGCCCGAAGGGCAGCGCCAGAGGCGATCGCCACAGCTAACTCTATCGATAATAGTATCATCAGAAATGTTTATTTTGGGACATTTCATCCAGGCTTGGACATAAAGCTACATGTTAACTATAATCCTCATATGAATCGTGGCTATTTAGGATTGATAGTGCCAGAGGGAGATGTGGCTATGAAAATATGCCATGAAAAGCTTTATTGGCAGGTGGGCGAGTTTATGGTTTTAGATCATAGCTATCCACACTGTCCACACAATTACACCGATTATGACAGAACTGTCTTGGTGGTAGACTTTTTTAAAACTGATCAACCTAGAGAGAAAGTCATACAACTGGAAAAAGAACTAGTTGCACAAAGGATGCAAGATAATCCTTACAGTTTAGGTGTTTTTGGGAAAAGCGATCGAGCTAAAAAGGAAGATTTTATTAAGTATGGTTTGGCTCATCAGTTAGAGTGGGATAAAGCTTTAGAGGCTTAAGACTATCTTGCCACTGACTAGAGAAACTAATTGCATGAAAGAATCAAAGAAATAAATAATACCTCACCATTTCTCTCAGCTTCTACAGCACCTAAAAATCAGCAATGATTACTCTGACTTGAGATTTTCGCTCAGACGATGAATATTCCCAAACAATGCAAGTCCTAGCCCACCATCTACATAAATATTTTGACCTGTGATGAATCCGCTCTCTTGTGAACAAAGAAAAGCCACCAAGGGAGCGATGTCGTCTGGCTGTCCCCATCTTCCCATAGGAGTAGCGTTTGGTGGCACTTTGTCAATATAGGGAAGCTGATCTAGATACCCATCCCATGCCTGAGTCTTGATGTAGCCTGGTGTGACAATGTTGACGGTAATTCCCCGTGGGGCTATGGCTATAGCATAGTGCTTGGCAAGTACCTCCATTGCTGCCTTAGCTGGCGCAGCGATCGCATATACTTTACCAGGGTTGTGAACACCACTAGCAGAGATGACTACTATCCTACCCTGATTGTCACTCATGTAATTTAAAGCCTTCTCCATGCACCTGAGAAAGCTTTTCGGATAGATTTCTTGAGCTTCCTCATACTGCTCAAAAGTGAATCCTCCAGGAAGGGTAGCTGTGATTGCGTAACCAGCTGCGTGAACAAAAGCTCTTAATTGGCTGTTAAAGCTCTTATCTACGGCAGTGAAAAGTTCATCAATTGTTTCATATTTTTTGATGTCTCCTGCTACTATCACAACCTTGATCTTAGACTTTTCCAACTCATTCTTGGCTTCGAGTGCGGCTTTGTGATTGGAATTGTACCCAAGGACAAGATTGAAGCCCTCACTTGCCAGTTTGCGGGAAATGGCTAAGCCTATACCACGAGTTCCTCCAGTTACGAGTGCAACTTTCATGAGTATCAATTATTAGGATAAATCTGTTTTTTTGATAAAGTTGCCACTGAATCGTTAAAGAGTTGATGATCTGTATCCATTTGTTTTGCTCTGGGAGTTTTACTTTAGGAGTATTTGTCACTATCTTGTCTGTTTATTCCAATCCCAGGGATAGTAGGTTTGAAACGGAGGTATCCAGCCACGGTAAGATATATGAGGATTTCCTCCGCGCACCAAAGCAAAGTAGCCCGTTTCAGTATATGAAGGAGCGTGTGGAATAAATGCCGGACGCCAAAAATAACAGCCTTTGGTCATATGACCTGCTTGGGTTGTTATGCTTCCCTGGAGAACAAATTCCTCCTCTGGAATAGGATGATACTCTGCAAAGGTTTCGGCAAACTGTGGCAAGCACCCAAGAAGCCAAGTACTTCTCCCACCATCTGGATCCATGCGTAGGGTTTTTCGCATTGCTCCTGCTGGAAAGCCTGGGGTTAAAACTGGAGACCAAGGATACTGCTCTGAACTTAAGGAGGGAATGTAGAGTTGTCTTTTCGCTTCTGGTGAATCCTGGAAAGATTTCACAAATTTGGGATAAAGGCGGGGCATCCATAAGGCTGTAGTCTTTTCCTTAACGCTCAATGTTTCAAGACAAACACCTTCAGGAATAAAGCCGTAAGTGTATTTTCCTAAGTAAAAATTTCCAATTCTGATGCTACCGCTGAGAACAAAAATTTCTACATTGCAGTTAAGATAACCGGAATCACTCTCCCAGTTCCCCATCCACTCAATAATTTCTGTAGAGTCCCCAGTTTCAGGATCTATACTCAGAATGCGCGTCATGGCACCTTCGGGAAACCCTTCCACAACCCAAGGTTTTTGCTCTACATCGGCTGATTGAATAAATTCAACGTGCTTTCTTGGCATTATTTTAATGACCTCTTACGTCTAGAAAATCTATTACTATTTTTGATATTTCTTCCGGCATCTGGTTCATCATGCAGATGTTCCCGCCTTCTAGCTCAACCACTTTGCTATGAGGAATTGCTTTTGTCACAAAAAATCTATCTTTCGCTTTAGATAAACCCAGTCTTTCAAATTGTTCTACATCCTCAAGTCCCCACAAAAGGAGTGTAGGACACTTAATCAAACTAAATCGTTCTTCTGCATCCAGACAGTAGCTTGCCACAGCCCAAACTGCGTACATAGGATAACCAAAACACTTTAAATCATCTAAGACCCAACGGTGATTTAACTTGAAGGAGCCTACATAGTCGCTACGGGCTAACCATCTTTTCATCAGGTGATAGCCATCTTCTTTGATTTTTAAACCTTCAGTAAATATCTTTAATAGCTTTGCTTTTCCCTCTTCATCAAAACCAGGTACATTGCATAATATAAGTTTTTCAACGCGGTCTCGATAGGCTGCTGCCACTTCTCCCGCTACAAAAGCACCAGTATGGTTGCCGAGGATGCTTACTTTTTGGATACCTAATTCGTCTAGGAGTGCGATAACAGTTTTCCCGTAATCTGCGACTGAGTACATTCTGGGTGGCTTGTCAGAATCCCCAAACCCCATCAAATCCATTGCAATGACCTGTATATTTTGAGCAAGAATTGTTATCAATTCTCGAAATTCATCACTACTTCGTGGCTGCTGATGAAGTAAAAGGAGAGGCTCTCCTTCACCACCAACCCGGTAAAGAATTTGACCATCTTCTGTATCTAAAAATGCTCTTTTTATTTGTTTCATTGTTTTGCCATATTTTGGATAAAAACAACAATTTTCTGACGAAAGTCGCCAGTCAAGCTTTTGAGGCATAAAATTAATCTTTAATTGCCTGTGTTATTCAAAAAAATCGCTAACTACTTTAGATATTTCTTCAGGCATCTGATTCATCATCCATAGGGTTCCGCCTTCCAGTTCAACCTCTTTACTATCAGGAATTGCTTTCGAGAGCCACAATTGATTATCAGCTTTTGCTAAACCAACTTTTTCTAATGGTTCTAAAGCTTTTTCACCTGACATAATCAGAGTAGGACACTTAATCAAACTAAATCTTTCCTTGGCTGCCAGACAGTAATTAGCCACAGCTAAACCTGGATATACAGGAGAACCAAAACACTTCAAATCATCTATAACACAACGGTGATTTAGCTCTCCTTTGCCAACGTAATTGACACGAGCCAGCCATCGCTCCATTAGGTGGGATCCATCTTCTTTAATTTTGAACCCTTCAGAATATCTCCTTAAAATCTTATCTCTTTCCTCTTGATCAAATCCAATTACATTACAGAGGATAAGTTTTTCTACTCGCTCTGGGTAAGCTGCTGCAACTTCCCCAGCAATATAACCTCCTGTAAGGTTGCCGAGAATACTGCTTTTTTTGATCCCCAACTCATCCCAAAGAGCAATCACTGTTTTGGCGTAGTCGGCAACAGAATAAACTCTAGGAGGTTGGTCAGAATCACCTAAACCCATAAGATCCATTGCGATTACACATCTATTTTTAGCAAGAATTGGCATCAATTCTCGAAATTCATCACTACTGCGAGGAGTCATATGCAGTAAAAGCAGTGGGGCTCCATCTCCCCCAATCCGATAGAGAATTTGCCCATCTTCCGTGTTCAAAAATGCTCTCTTGATAGGTTGGTTCATTTTTTGTCTTACCAATTACCTATAAGTTAATCATTATCTCATCTCAAGCTTGAGGATTTTTAAAAACTTGTGGACTTTGGCTTTGATCTATGACTCGTCAGATCAGGGAACCATAGAAAAAGTTAACAGTAAAACACGAAAGTAAGATCAGCTACGTATTTTCAATAAAAAATGTGAAACAATTTTAAGTTTTTTGCTAAAATCCTAAGGGATATAAATTAAACCATTTTTTTTAACCTACTTGTCTGTTTCCCAACTTCTCGTCCAGTGACGGATTTTGCAAAAACGAAATCTAGTTCATTAAGGGAAGGTAGGTGTGGTCAAGTGTGGCAATTTAAATAAAAAATAGCAATAAAAAGGTTTTTTGCATGATTTCTAGATCTGAATTAGTTGGAAGTTCATTTCCCCCTTTAAGACTCAAGAGCACCGCTAAAAATCTTTTACATCCGGACTATCCCTTCCAACCCAGCCGTTTTCCCTTTTTTTACGGCTGGATTATTCTAGCTGTTTGCACAGTTGGGATGATTATGAGTCTCCCAGGTCATACCATGGGACTGAGCATTTTCACCGATCATTTGCTGTTAGCTAGTGGTCTTTCACGCTTAGAACTTAGTAATGCCTATTTAGTAGGTACCTTGGCAAGTGGTTTATTGTTGCCTATAGGAGGAGTTTTACTAGATCGATTTGGGGCGCGGGCGCTGGTAATTGGTTCATCGATCTGGCTAGCCGTAACACTTTGCTATCTTAGCTTTAGTGATCAGCTAGCTACCCTGCTCGATAACCAGCTACCCATTGAACTATATTCAACTATCGTACTGGTGATACTAGTCCTCGGTTTTATCAGTCTTGGCTTTAGTGGTCAAGGTATGCTGACTATGATCAGCCTCATAACCTTAGGCAAATGGTTTGAACGTCGTCGAGGTTTCACCTCTAGTATTGCTGGTATATTGATGTCTTTTGGGTTTGCCATTATTCCCTTAATGTTAAGTTCATGGATGAACATTTGGGGTTGGCGGCATACTTTGGTAATAATGGCAGTTTTTATCGGTATTGGGATGGGAGTTGTGGGATGGATTTTCTATCGCGATAATCCCGAAGAATGTGGTTTGAGCATGGATGGGGCAGCAGAAACTTCGAGTGTAAACCTAGAGCCTACTGTTGAGAGTGATTTGCAAGACTTTACCCGTGATCAGGCATTACGCACAAGCATGTTCTGGGTGGTAACATTGGCTTTATCCTGCCAAACTTTGGTGGTTACAGCAATCACTTTCCACATTGTCGATATTGGTGCTGAAGCTGGATTATCAGAAATACAGGTATTAGCTCTGTTCTTACCAATGACAATTATCTCCACGATCATTGGTTATTTGGTAGGAATGGCTGCAGATCGATTTCCCCTAAAGTATATGTTCATCCTGATGATTCTGTTTCAGGCAGTAAGCGTTGTCTGTAGTGGAAACATGGACTCACTTTGGTTTCGGTGGCTCACTGTTGTGGGATTAGGCACCAGCGGGGGATGTTTTAGTACTTTATCAGCTGTTGCTTTGCCTCACTTTTTTGGTAGAGCCTATTTAGGAGCTATTTCTGGAGTCCAAATGATGGTAACGATTTGTTTGAGTGCGATTGGTCCATCATTACTAGCTATGTTTAAGGGTCAATTTGGTTCTTATCAATCTGGTTTATATGTTTGCTGCATATTCCCAGCAGTGGTTTTGATCCTGGCAATTTTAGCCCGTAATCCACAGGAGCAAGCAAATTAGTCATGCTAGAAACTGGAAGTAATAAGTAATAAGTAATAAGTAATAAGTAATAAGTATATAAATTTTGCAACATTATACTTATTACTTGCCTTGTTCTTTTAGCCGTGAGTGGTTTGACACTCCTCGCGCTGAAGCAACGAGGATTCTTTCTTCACGGGGATTCTTATGAACTTGCCCTCAGAAAGCATACACCGACTGTCCGGCGGCGTCCGAAGCGATGTTTTTCGAGTTCTCGCCTTAACGACTTCCACATTTGTACAAGATCTAGGATTTGTGCTACCAGGGTTCCGGATCAGAAGTTGTCCGCTAGACCTACTTCGCCTTTTGTATGTGCGCATTACCGCTAACGACAATCTAGCACAAAGAAAAGCCCCCCTACAAGGGGGAGGCTTGAGTCCCATATTTTTTGGTCACGGTACGACAATAATCTTTCCTATTAAACCTCGCTTTTTCATCCTTACGAGTGCTTCAGAAACTCCTTCGAGATCAACTACTTCCTCTATTACTGGTTTTAATTTGCCTTCAGCAACAGCTGGAATGACTAAATCTCGCAGTGTACCTAAACTTGCCTGATATTCACTGTTGTACCAAAGTGCAATACCGTAGATTGTGGCGTTACGTCCTAGCAGTTTACCAATGGGTAGTGCCGCATCCATGCCAGTGGTGGTACCATAACTGACGATACGACCATTATTAGCGATCGCTTCCAGGCAATGGGCAAAGCTTACTTTTCCGGCACCATCAAGTGCCACTTGAACTCCATTGTTTCCGGTAATCTTGTACACCTCAGCAGTTACATCTTGTGTGCTATGGTTAATAGTGCATAGTTCACCCAATTTCAGTAGGCTTTTTACTTTAGTTGAATTCCCGGCAGTCGCAATTACTTTTCCCCCTAACAATTGAGTAAGTTGAACTGCGGCTGTGCCAACACCACCACTACCTGGATGTATAAGTACCCACTCTCCAGCTTGAAGTTTAGCTTTGTGGATTAGTGCCAGACTAGCAGTTAGGTAGGTTATAGGTAGGCTGGCAGCAACTTCAAATGAAACTTCCTCAGGGAGGGGTAATAACTCTGTTGCCAAACCCATTGCCATTTCGGCAAAGGCACCTCGGACATGTCCAACTACACGCATCCCTGGTACCAAGCCCTTCACTTGTTCACCTATGGCATCAACTATACCAGCAGCCTCTTGACCAAGAATATGAGGAAGTCCTCGATAACCATATCCTCGATAAGTTCCATAGGTAGTCTGAAGATCTGAGTTATTAATCCCAGCAGCACCTACACGAATTCTAACCTCACCGGCACCAGGTTGCAAAACATCTGTTTGCTCTACTCGCACAGAAGCCGGGCCTATGTATTCGTGTATACGAACTGCTTTCATAGAAAATATCAGCTTGCATAGAAGTCAAGGGTATAGTTCATGGTAGTCTTTCCAATGAAAAATGAGCAATGAGCAATGTTTGCGCAGCATGCCCGTAGCGCGTACCATGAACTCCTATTGCACCCTTTCTTCTGTAATCAAAGTCCGCTGATAAATTTGATTATTTCTAAACCAATGCCAAGTCCGCACCCGATGATTATTACAGGGACTGATAACAATTAGTTCATATATATAAATTGGTTCAGGGACGCCTTTGTAACTAAAGTATAGGATAATGGTCGAGCTATCAGTTTCCCAGGCATGTCCTTCAATACGTTCTGTATCAAACCAGAGTTGTTTGTCTTTGTACATCCCTGGAAAGCTATATTCTTGATGCTTACCGTCTGGCCAATTATAGCGATTGATTTGGAAATAAGGGAATGCTTCTTGTTCTGGAAACTTACAGGTCAGATGGGAATTATACTTATCAAGGATATTACCTTGATTATCAACTACTGTATAAGTTCCTGCCCAGTCACCTTCATGTCGCACAAGTACAGGCATTTCATCTCTAATCACTGACATAGTAAATCCTGTTTTGATTACAAATTATCATGTTGACTGTTCCAGCTGATTATAGCGCTCAAAATATTCAACGATTAAATAAATTCTATCTAAATAACTGACTTTTATGATTTAAACCACCAAGGATCCGGAATAGATTCTTGCTTAATCAAAAATGCCTTTTTCCGCATAAACCGTTTGAGTGCAGCAGCTCCCATGCGTGAACCACCCATACCTGAAAATTTAAAAGAACTTTTCTCAGCTTCGTGAATCATTGCTGTTAAGCCAGCATCGTTAATACTAATAGCACCAGCATCTATATTAGTCGCTACAGCGATCGCCTCTGCTTCTGAACCAGCAAAGACAGCAGCACTAAGTCCATAAATTGTATCATTTGCCAACTTAATCGCTTCCTTAATCGTGGCAAAGGACATCACTGGCATAATCGGACCAAAGGTTTCTGCCCTCATCACTTGCATGGCATGATTGACTTGAGTGAGAACCGTAGGACGACACCACCAACCCCCATCCAATTGTTCAACCTTACCACCGCAGTGAATTATAGCCCCTTTTTCCACTGCCTCCTTGAGGTGTGCTGCAATGATCTCTGCCTGTCTTTGGGCGATAATGGGTCCGATTTGTCCTTCTTCTAAAGAGGGATAAGCTAAATCAAGGCATTTAGCTTTTGCTACCAGTTTCTCGATAAAATCCTCGAAAATTGACTCGGCAACATAAATGCGTTCAATTGAGAGGCATGATTGTCCTGCATTAACTACTGAACCCCATAATATGGCTGAGGTTGCTAATTCTAAATCAGTTGAGGAGAGTACAATTGCTGGGTCTTTTCCCCCTAATTCCAGAAAAGCTGGAATGAAGCACTTAGCAGCTGCCTCGGCGACTTTTCTACCTGTAGCAACACTGCCGGTAAAACATACTAAATCTACACTTTCAATTAAGGCAGCACCTGTATTACCTGCTCCTTCAATATAAGCTAAGACATCACACAATTTCGGCACTGAGGCAATAGTTGCTCTGAGAGGTTTAATAAAGCGGGGGGTAATTTCACTGGGCTTAACGATAACACTACAGCCTGCCAGTAATGCCGGTATGGTATCTATTAGAGAAAGCAATAGTGGAAAATTCCAAGGGCTAATCACGCCAACTAATTGATAAGGAATTGATTCCTGTTGCAACTCGATGAAGGGGATTGCAGTAGATTTTGCTTCTAGTTCCGAGAGTAATTCTGGTGCTAACTGACACCAACGATCAATACTAGAAATAACTGAATTGAACTCTGTTAAAGATTCTGATAATCTGCCAGTGTCAGTAACAATAGCTTTAATTAACTGGTCTTGTTGAGACAACAGGGCTTGTTTCCATGCCTGCATTGCCTCAATCCGCTTCTCTAGTCCTATCTGCTGCCAATCAATTTGAGCCTCGCGTAGGCGGTTACACTCTTCAGTCAATTGCTCTAGTGTTGGCGGCGTAATTGAATCATCAATTTTTCCTGTTCTAGGGTTACGAACATTAATTTTTGTGCCCATATTATGTAGCCATATTGGTTGCTAACAAATAATCCAGTAGCAAACTATCGTGCTATTTCTCACTACTGTAAGAATTTTAA
This sequence comes from Symploca sp. SIO3C6, assembly GCA_010692425.1. Classification (GTDB taxonomy): domain Bacteria; phylum Cyanobacteriota; class Cyanobacteriia; order Cyanobacteriales; family Coleofasciculaceae; genus SIO3C6. Next base: position 35,550 of record JAAHHJ010000011.1, read on the forward strand.
ATATAGAAAGTTAAAGCTAATAATTAGACTCTAAAATAAGCTGTTACGCATTTAAATCATATATAGCGTTTTTCTGGCTTTATGAGGTACACTCTCTAGGCTTTAGGGAACTCTTAATAAGGAAATCTTAACAGGGAACAGGGAAAACCGAAAGAATCTACTTACATCCATTGGTGGTGAATTTTTTTCATCGGAACTACCTTCTCCCTTGCTGTTGTACATTTTTAATGCACAACAACTTACCAGATCAACACTAGTTTTTTCCAAAAGTGAAAAACAGTAGGAGAGCGATCGCAGGCAAAGCAGCTAAAACTATAAGTGGATCCATAATTGTTAGGTAATAACTTGACAACTGGCTAAATTCTAGAAAAAAACCGTCTAGATAAATTTTCTATCAAATTTTCTATCAAAGAAAATGATTATTAATTTGTTTTTTCCTAAGTAAGTCAATAGCAATAATATAGCAGTACGTATTAAGGTTAGGACAAGCTAAATCGCTAAAACTTTGTCAACTTCTGCCTTGGAGCCTTGGAGCCTTGGAGCCTTGGAGCCTTGCGCGTAGCGCTATAATAGCCATGAACCATGAACTTGCTTACACTTGAGTTACACTGGAGAAACAACCTGTAAAACTTGCACTATTCCTCCTGCTGGAACTGAAGTTTGCCCAATTGGCAAAACTGCTAAACCATTAGTTTGAGCAAGGTTGATGAGATTGCTAGAAGCATGGCTTCCGCCAGCAGCACTAAATTCATAGGCACCGTCCTTTAAGTGTAGTTGACCCCAAATGTAAGTTTCTCTGTTGCCCCCAGAATGTAGTTGAGTCAGAGTATGAGCCCTGACAAAGCAAGGGCCCCAAGCTTCCTGAGGCAAACCAGAAAGCTTCAAGATTGCTGGTTGTACAAACCGCCAGCAACTGACTAGAGCTGACACGGGATTACCCGGCAGACCAAAATACAATATTGAACGCTTCCCCTTGCCACCATTCTCCTGAGCCGTAAGAGCAAACGTTGCAACAGTTAGGGGCTTACCTGGCTTAATAGCCACCTTGTGAATGTGAATTTCTGCACCCAGCTTAGCCAGAATTTGCTCAACATAGTCATAATCACCCACCGAGACGCCACCAGTAGAAAGAACCATATCAGCGCTAGAAATAGCTTTAGTAATCGCCTCCTCCAGTTTTTCTGGCTGATCCCGAACAATTGGCAAGGGCAAAGGGATTCCTCCAGCCTGAGCAACAAAAGCTCTAAGAGCATATTGATTAGAATCAACAATCTTACCAAGTTCTAATGGTTGCTCAGGGGTAATTAACTCATTGCCGGTGGAGAAGATTGCTACTCGTGGACGCCGATATACACTCAGTTGGGTACATTGCGCTGCAGCTAATACCGCCATCTCTGGTGCCCTCAGAGGAACTCCCGGTTCCAGTAATGGCATCCCTGCTTGATAGAAAGAGGCACGGCGACGCACAAAAGCTTGGGGCTCTGGTGCCTCCAAAATCAAAACTCGGTCATTTTCTCGCCGAGTTTGCTCCTGCATTACCACAGTATCAGCTCCTATCGGCATGCAAGCGCCAGTAAATATACGAGCAGCTTGACCCTGTTGTATCGAAACTTGGGGTTGATAGCCAGCAGGAATTTCCTCGACAATCTCTAAAACTGCTGGCTGCTGCAAACTGCCAGCTTGGATATCTGCATAGCGCACAGCATAGCCGTCCATGGCAGAATTATCCCACTGAGGAAAGTCCAATTGACTAGTAACTTGCTTAGCCAGAATGCGACCATTGGCAGCTGATAGTTCTACAGTTTCTGTATCAGACTTGCCATCGAAAGGCTGCACTAAATTTAGAATGATTGACTCTGCTTGTTTAACTGGCAGCATTGCTGTTAAGTGCGACTTCGGTACCTACTTTTCAGTTTATGCCCTGTTTGCCTTTAATTGTGGAAGTTATTATGGAGGTGCCAGCTTTGATCTTAAGAAAATACAGAGACAAGCAGACTGAGCATCCCAATTGTTGCACAAACATCTTTAGTCAAGGACAAGGAGCAATCGACAATGAACGACTTGCTCACAAATACTCACATCGGTACCAGAATCGTTTCATGTCTAGTGAACCTGCCTTAATCCGCTTTCCCAAGGTGCCACCTGAGCGACGGGCTGGGGCCTTCTTGATTGATTTTGTCTGTGTTTGGTTCGTTAGTTCCCTAGTGGTAGGAAATCTAGCGTCTCGGATGGTCATTTTTCTGGTAGTCTGGTGGCTGGTAAGGGTGTTGGTAGTTGCCAGAAATCAGGGGCAGAGTCTAGGTCGCTGGGCATTGGATATGAAAGTGATTGATTATGGTAAGTCCAGTAGAATTCCAGAACTGATGGTTTTAACTAAACGGGAAGGAATTACCGGACTTTTCTCGGTTCTGGCAATGTTTGGCTTGAGCATCGGTGTAGTTAATGTCATTTCCTTACTACTGCTATGTACTCCTCTGGCGCTGGATTGGACAATAGTTATGGCAGATACTGAACACCGACAAGCATTTCACGACCGGATTGCTGGGACCTTGATTATACAGACTCGCCGAGGTTTTTCTTTAGATCTAAGATTGAAAAAAGTACTTGCTCAATTGAGCAATCGTATGAGACAATAGTAAACTGCGCTTAATTGTTATAAAAAACCTGATCTGACTAGAATTAATTAAAGAAGTATGGCAACCAAGAAAGGTGTCCGAATTACTATTACTTTGGAATGTACTGAGTGTCGCAGCAACATAAACAAGCGTTCACCTGGTGTATCTCGCTATACAACCACCAAAAACCGTCGCAACACGACATCACGCCTAGAAATCAAGAAGTTCTGCACTCACTGCAACAAACATACGGTGCACAAAGAAATCAAGTAAAAGGCTCATTGACATTGATCGGATTTTTGAGCAAAGCCAGTAGCATCATCACTAAAAACAACCAACTCTACTCCCATCCAACCTTACTCAGCCACAATTGTTCATGACTTACTTTCGCAAACGCCTTTCTCCCATCAAACCAGGGGAACCTATTGATTACAAAGATGTTGAATTGCTGCGCAAGTTCATAACTGAGCGAGGCAAGATTCTACCTCGCCGGATTACAGGTTTGACAGCTAAGCAACAAAGAGACTTAACCACAGCAATTAAACGAGCTCGCTTCTTAGCCTTGTTGCCTTTCGTGAACAAAGAAGGTTAAAAAAACAGTGTCACAGTGACTTGCAGCCTGTTGTGACACACTGCTAAGATCTCAGAAGTGAAGCAAATCACTGTAATAGACCCGCATTTTAAAAAACAGTAGAATACCATTTGGGCGCGAGTAACTCGCGTCGTTAAGCGCGGATAGTTGACCTCTATCTGGGGAGCCATCTGGGCTCAACAGGTAAGTTGGCTAGAGGAAGCGGTGAACTACCTAAATCGAATCAAAGATTATGATGTAGGTAGTTCACAAGCTCCAAATTGCATTGAGTGAGGAAACTACTTATGGACTCAAAGCAAGGAGGAGTAGTTAATATAAACGCCACTGGGGTTAGCGAGACTTGTGGAAAAAGGAACGCTGATTGAATTTCGTCTGCATGGAGAGCGCCGTTTAGCTACTCTAGACCGTCCAGAAGGTAAAAAGCACTGGGTTGTTATAGACGAACGCCAACAACATCATAAGCTTCATCCCCGAGAATTTACCTACGAAGTGGTGGGCGTTACCTATACGCCTTCAAAAATCCCTAATTTCCTGGCGGAAGTAGAACCATTACTAGACCCTTCAAATTTGGAGGTGGCCTGGGAATTGCTCGTAGAAGCAGGAGATGCCGTCAGCTGCGCTGACATGGCACAGCTGTTGTTTTCTGATCAGAGTCCCCCCCTTTGCTACGCTGCCCATTGCTTACTCTCCGAAGATAAAATTTACTTCAAACAAAAGGCAAACCTCTACGAACCCCGCCCTGTTGCTAAAGTTGATGAAATTAAACATCAGCTAATAACAGCTCAATTAAAGCAACGGGAACAAGAAGACTTTTTGCAGCACGTTAAACAAAAAATTGCAGGAGAAACGGTGGAGTGGCTAGATAGCGATCGCACTCGCCTTGCTATCTTAGAAAAGTTAGTAATTAACCCAGAAAACACAACCCGCGCCGCTGTAGAAATCCTGGAAGCTTTAGAACGCCCTCACAACTGGCAAAGTTCTCTTGAGTTGCTGGTAGAACTGGGATGGTGGGATAAACACGAGAATTTGTTTTTGCGGCGCAATCAGATCCCTGTTAACTTTCGCCGTGAGGTTCTCGAAGTGGCGCAGCAATGCTTGGATTCTCCGCCTCCTGACCCAGACTCAGACCGCTTGGACTTAACTTATCTGAAGGTATACACCGTTGACGACGAAAGTACCAAGGAAATCGACGATGGTTTGAGTATAGAAAACCTTGATGATGGACGTCAGCGCCTCTGGATCCATATTGCCGATCCCACACACTTGGTCATGCCAGGGGATGTGCTTGACCTAGAAGCAAGGCGGCGCAGCACTACTCTGTATTTGCCCACAGGCATCATTCCTATGTTCCCACCAGAACTAGCAACTGGACCAATGAGTTTGGTTCAGGGTAAGGTTTGTCGGGCACTGAGTTTTGGCGTACTCTTGGATGAAGCTGGTAAAGTCGAAGACTACAGGATTAGTGCCAGTCTGATTCAACCAACCTATCGCCTGACCTATGAAGATGTCGATGAGATGCTGCAGTTAGGAGTAAAGGCAGAAGCAGAAATCCAACAGATTGCTAACTGGGCACAGCAAAGAAAATCTTGGCGCTCTTCCCAAGGTGCTATCAGCATCCACATGCCAGAGTCAGTGATTAAAGTCTGCAAAGATGACGAGATTACCATTGATGTTTTAGACGATTCGCCATCACGGCAGATGGTGGCAGAAATGATGATTCTTGCCGGGGAAGTGGCAGGACGCTATGGTCAAGCCCATCAAATTCCTTTACCATTTAGAGGTCAGCCCCAGCCAGAACTTCCCTCAGAAGAAGAACTATTGCAGCTGCCAGCAGGGCCTGTACGTTCCTGTGCCATGCGTCGGTGTATGCCTCGAAGTGAAATGAGTATTACCCCATCACGGCATGCTAGCCTGGGTCTGGAAACTTATACTCAGGTAACTTCTCCCATCCGTCGTTATACTGACTTGCTGAGCCACTTTCAGATCAAGGCTCATCTGCGGGGGCAGGAGTTGCCCTTTGCAGCCCAAAGGCTGCAAGAAACTATGCAGAGTGTCACGGAAGCGGCTTCGGAAGCAACCTGGGTTGAGCGTCAAACTAATCGCTATTGGGGACTTGAGTATTTGCGGCGTCGCCCAGATGAAGTTTGGCAGGCGCTAGTGCTACGCTGGCTTAGAGAACATGAAAGACTAGGACTGATTCTCTTGGAGGATTTAGGTTTAGAGTTGGCAATGCGTTTCCAGCGTTCAATTGCACTAGGTGATCGTTTGCAAGTACTAGTTAGCCATGCTGATCCCCGTCAAGATGTTATTCAATTCCGGGAAATGGTTGAACAGCAAGCTCAGGCAACGACGGGTTAGTAAGCTGTTGTGCATTTTTAATGCACAACAGCAAGGCAGTCCCAATGAAAAAATTTTTCATCAATCAAGCATTAAAGAGGGTTATTTCCCCTACACCCTACATCCCACACCCTACACCCTCTTTCAAATCAGGAGGCTCCAAGGTAGGAGGCTCCAAGGAACAAGAGTTTGGGTCATTAACTAATATCAAATAAATATATGATTTAAATGCGTAACAGCTTAAGATTTCAGTAGAGGGCAAAATCTCCTGAAGCGTTCTAATCACTCATTTCTTTTTTGGTATTAATGGTATTAGTTTCACCAATCCCAGCCATAAACGAATCAATAGCCAAGCTAATGCTGCTGCTACAAGTGCAACACTGAGTTTGTGGGTCACTTCTATGGCAGGCTTAATCCAAGGTTCTGGAGACTTACAAATCAAAAAAGCTCCAATCCCAGGAGAAGCAGGGGGAGTAGAGAAGGCAGGGGAAGAAGAATCAGAGCCTCTATTTGGACAGTAAATTGGAGAATTTACTTCTTGGAGTTCTCCTGAAAGTGGAGGATTGTAGAGAATGAGGGTCTCACTGAGATCATCTGGAGACGGGACGAAGGAAGCTACAGTCCATCCTACACCCAAAATAGCGATCGCATCTTGGAAGTTGCGATCACGTTGGGCTTTAGCCACTTCGACGCGGCTGCGCACGGCGTTTATGGTATCTTCTTGCAGTTTTAAAATCCGCTTCAGATTTTCTGAGTCTTTAGCGATTTGTAGCAGGTATTTATCCTTTACTAATTTAGTAAATTTATCAAGGAAGCTCAGGTTATCTTCTGTTTTTTCTTCAACTACTGGCAATCTTTCTTGAATTCTTTCTAGGCGTTTTTGATAATTGCTTAAATTGATTTCAATAATACCGCCTTGAAATTCCAGTTGATATAATTCAATTGTGTAAGCTTTGATACTATCTTGCACTCCTCTTAAAAGATCAGATAGTTTCTCTTGTTGATAGTTAGTTTTATTTTGACTAATTGATTGTTTATCTTCTTCTATTTCATAATAGCGGTTTTTGATTGTTCGTTTCAGTAATCGGCTTTGAGCATAAGCCCAGAGGACTTTGTGGCGATAACTAAATAACCGCAACCAGTGATGATAAAAGCGAGCCGATTTTTCGGCTGTTGCTTTATCTGGATAAAGGATAATAATAACGTGTTGGTTTTCTTGGATAGTTTGGATAGTTGTTGTGGATTCTGCTTCGGGTATGACTAGGCGGTAGTGTGAGAGTTCAAAAATTTTTGCCCCTAAAAACTGCCCTTGTCCTTCTAGATTTCTTTCCCAACTTGAACCGGGCATTAAAGCTTTATAGCAGTCTTTGGCAATATTTTCAGGGGAGTTAGCTTCAGACTGAGGTAGCCAACCAGAAATTATCCAGGTTTGTCCAATTGTCGCAGGTTGATGGTTTAATCTTTGCTCAATTTCGGCTTTGAGTTTCTTAAAGGATGCTGCTGGTTGAGCTTCAGTCTGATTGTTAACTGAACAATCTAGCAGCAGTCCATACATATCATTGAGACGCACGGGATAGTAATAACCCTCTAAGGGGTAGGTTTCGCTACTAGTTTCAAACTTTTTTATCTTGGGGAGAAGCTCGATATAGTCATCTTCAAAAACAGTATCTCTTTGAAAGAGAAACTCATGAAGGTCTTGAGAAAGTTTTTTCTTAAAAAAGTCTCGATTCCTTTGGAGTTCCTCTTGACCTTCACCTAAAGCATTTCTTAAATCGTAAGTAAATAGATCGAGGGTGGGATAGATGATGTCATTCATTAAAGGGAACAGGGAACAGGGAACAGTGAGGAAGGGACAGTTTCAAAATTTCTTCTTCGTAATTGATTCAGTATAAGGATATATAGAGTTTCTCATACTCATGAGGTACATCTAATTTTCTTCCCTGTTCCCTTTGAGGAATTGTTGTAATTTTTCAATAAGACTGAGTTTTTTGGCGATTTCTGGTGGATTGGAAGTTGTCAGAATATTAATAACTGTATTGTTTATTTCATAGCTTTCGTCGTCATCGATAATTGGCTCAAAACCACGTGTTACTGGAGTTTGATTGGTAGGAATTACTTGTTCGAGTTCGGTTTGGGTAGGCAGTAAAGAGGATGGTATTTCCCTACTCAAGGCATCCAATTGAGATTTAGCTGTTCGATAGAGTTGATTCAATTTGGGATTATCTTGAATGACTCTTAGCAAGTCGGATTCGTGTTCTTCCCAATTATCGGGTTCCAGTTGCAGTTGATCGGCAGCATCTCTGAAGGCGCTTTTTTCAGCTTCGCTTACCTCTTCTACATCCTTGAGAGCAAGTACGAGAGCGAGCAAGGTTTTATTAACAGCTAAACCCATAAACAGCCTCTAACTGTAGTATGAATATGATAAATTACAACTAATATAGCGATTCGCGCTGGTGTATTTACAAATCACAAATAGAGGCTTGATTAGCAAAGACTTAGAACTTTTGTACTGTAAATAGACGAGAGCGAACAGCTATAACTGCAGCTTTCCAGAAACTTTCTCGAATTCGGTGCTAAAGGATGAGCGAACACAGAGAAGCCCTGGTGGTAGGGATTAATCGTGATCCGTTGCTCAAGGATGCAACTACCAAGAAGCCCAAACATCTTGAGAAACCAGCAGCAGATGCAGAAGCGATCGCCCAAATTCTAGAACAATACGGTAACTTCAAAGTCCATCGCTTGCCAGATGTGTATTCCTCAGAGGGAAGACGAGGAGTCGATCCTAACCCACAATCACAGAATTTAGTCAAGGCAACGGCATTAGAAGCTGCGATCGCTGATCTATAGCGCTGCGCGCTGGGGTACTTACAAGTTAGGATATATCTAGAGTCACCTAAAACTAGATTTATTTATGGCTCACCCTTACTCTCAGGATTTGCGCCTACGTGCCCTCTATTTAATCACTAGCNAGCCTCAAGCATTTGCTAGCTTGCCGGTTTTGTGCCATTATTCCTCAGTTTAACAGATTTTTTTGATTTAGGGGGTGAAGAAACTATTAATGACCTGCTCCATCTATGAAGAACTCGTGAATTTTACTGGTGAGTGTAATTGGAGATCTGCCGAGGGCAGGACTCGAACAACAATAACATCAAAAGAAACCTGGCTCACATTGTTCAGCTAACTCACAGAGATGTCACTGTGAAAAGTTTGATTAAAAAATATTTAACTGAACGACCTCAGCCTCAGGGCAGATATTTCTGTACAACCTCCCAACCAGTAAAAGTCACCCCAGCGAATCCCACCAACAGCAAAATGTTAGTACAAACATGAATGATACGTGCCCAAGACCGCTTGGGGCTAATTTGAGTAGCAGATCCTGCTGAAACTAATACCAGAAATACAACTAACAATCCAGCAATTAAGTGTCCCGAGTGTCCTAGACTACCGTAATGACCAAGGGTACCGACAATTCCAATCGCTAGCAATAGCAATACCAAACCAACCATGATCCAGCCAGTGATGTAGTGTAGAGGTCTCAACCAACTGGTTCTTGGTATTGAAAATTGGCGTTGAAAAAACAGAGTGATGCCACTGATACCCATCAACAGGTAGGCAAATAAAGTAAAACCCATTGACCAGGCAGCTATTTTCCACAACCAGAGAAAGGAAGGCAGATCCACAGTTTAATTTAATTGTTGCTTGTTTTTTACTGACTTTACTATCTTATATAGTGCTGCTCAATTTGGTGAGGTAGTAAACCAGTTAATTTTAACAATAATTGCTATAAATTTAAGGGGCTACCAATTCTGGTAGCCCCCACCAAGATCTCAAATGGAGATATTAACTAGCTTAAAGTAGCGTATTTTAAAGTTTCTGATGTTATGATATTTTTGTTATTGACTGCCCCCAGATTTTGTTTGTTGGCTGTCGGTTTTTCCATCTGCTTGCTGTCTAGTGGTTGCTCAGAAGAGTTATTTTTTTGATCTATACATAAACGACAACAAGGTATTCTATCTGAGAGAATTGCAGTTGCCATCATGCCCGTGTGAATCTCTAGAAGAGCATCTGGTAATGATTCAAAGACCAAACGCTGACCAGGAAAAACAACTCGTTCAAAATACCAATTGGGAATATTAGTAATTCGAGCTACTTGAATTTGGCTAGTGACATTCACATAGCAGCAGATAATTCGATCTTGGTTGTTAGAAGGAAGGGGATCAAGTATTTGAGCCATAACAGCCACGGTACTGACAGGGACAATTATTATTACTTTCTTAAAGTTATCACCAGCGATCCCCGTTTAGTGTAAAATACGCTACCAATTAATCGGAAGCATCGCGGATATTTAGGGGTTTTTATGCCAAAAATAGTCATTATTCAGCTTTATTTATTCTCAGCGAGAAAATTACACCCTCTACAACTCCAAATCTCTCTATAGCTAGCTCTAACAAGCTCAAAGCTTTCTTAGCTCTCTATCTAAGCATGTTTATATTATTTTAATAAAAAATCAATCAACTGGGTAAATCAAGGCAGGTTTAGGAGGTCTATCGCTAATCTGTTAAGGTAAAGATATATAAAAAAAAGTTTCAAAAACCTTGTCAAAGTTGTAGTTCTGGAGTATCTAGCGGTATCAGAGTGCTTAAAGCTCCCTTGCTTGGGGCTTACTCTTTTTAAGAGACCATGATCGAGCTAGGAATCTCCAAGCTTTCGACTATCAGCAGCCACCGCCATCAACGAGAACATCCCTAACACTAAAATCGCAATGGCACAGAAAATACTCTATGTCCGCCTTCCCTGCAACCCCATCTTTCCAATTGGTGTTGTTTACTTAGCTGATCACGTTCACAAACTATTCCCAGAGGTAGAACAGCGAATTTTTGACTTGGGAACTGTTCCTCCTTTGGATTTTGCCAGAGTACTTGATGAGAACATAGACCAATTCCAACCAACACTACTAGTATTCTCTTGGCGCGACATCCAGATTTATGCCCCGGTTGGTGGTAGGGGAGGCAATCCTCTGCAAAATGCCTTCGAGTTCTACTATGCCAAAAATCCGATCATCAAAATACGTGGCGCTGTAGGGGGCATGCGGCTAGCTGCCTCTTACTATGGGGAACTCTGGCGCAACCTGAGTTTAATCAGACGAGGACTCAAACGTGCTCAAAGATATAATCGAGAAGCTCGCGCTATTGTTGGTGGAGGAGCAGTTAGTGTTTTCTACGAACAGCTGGAGCATAAACTGCCAACAGGAACTATAGTTTCCGTGGGTGAAGGAGAAGTTTTACTCGAAAAACTACTCAATGGTAAAGATTTTCTGGATGAACGTTGCTATGTAGTAGGTGAGAATAAACCTCGTAATCGTATGATCCATGAGTGGCCTAGTGCGATTGAGAAAACCGCCTGCAACTATAACTATATAGAAAGCATCTGGTCGAGTTTTGAATATTACCTACAAGAGAGTGATTTCTATATCGGCGTCCAAACTAAGCGCGGTTGCCCACACAACTGTTGCTACTGCGTATATACGGTAGTAGAAGGCAAACAAGTACGGATTAACCCTGCTGAGGAGATTGTTGCCGAAATGCGCCAGCTTTACGACCGGGGAATTCGCAACTTTTGGTTTACTGATGCTCAGTTTATTCCAGCTAGAAAGTTCATTCAAGATACAGTGGAACTCCTACAGAAAATCCTCGATTCTGGCATGAGAGATATCCACTGGGCTGCATATATTCGGGCAGATAACCTCACACCTCAATTGTGTGAGCTGATGGTAAAAACTGGCATGAACTACTTTGAAATCGGTATTACCAGTGGTTCTCAAGAACTAGTAAGGAAGATGCGGATGGGTTACAACCTGCGCATAGTACTACAAAACTGCCGCGACTTAAAAGCAGCTGGTTTTAATGACTTGGTTTCGGTAAACTACTCATTTAATGTTATCGATGAGCGGTTTGAAACTATTCGCCAGACTATTGCTTATCACCGGGAATTAGAACGCATCTTTGGTGCCGATAAAGTTGAACCGGCCATCTTCTTTATTGGTCTACAGCCTCATACTCATTTGGAAGAATACGCCTTCGACAATAACATCCTCAATCGCGATTATGACCCTATGAGCCTCATGCCTTGGACAGCCAAGAAATTGCTTTGGAACCCAGAACCTTTAGGTTCTTTCTTTGGCAAGGTTTGTCTCCAGGCTTGGCGACAAAATCCTAATGATTTTGGTCGTGAAGTGATCAATATCCTGGAACAAAGACTTGGTTGTGCAGATTTAGAAGAAGCACTGTCTGCCCCTATCGAAACCAAGCCAAAAGAACACCGACAAATGGTTGTTGCGAAGTAGCAGATTACAAGGTTGTAGAAGCTGGTTTGGGTTTGCGATCAACTAGGTTGAAAGTTGAAAATTGTAACCTACAACCTGTAACCTGTAACCTAACAACCCCTAATCCACAACCCGTTAAAATCACACCATGCTGGAAGGTTCAATTTTACAAAAACTAGAAACAACTCATCGAGGAGGAAAAAAACCTCTAAACTTTGGTGTGTATTACAAAAACACCCTAGTTGCACTGTGCCATGCCCTAGAAGACTTCATTCTCGAGTCACAAGGGATGCCAGTAATGATAACCGCCTTCCAGCAAGGTAAGTGGTATTTACAAGAAGCCGAGCGCTATGGAGAATTAGCTAAGAAGTCATCTCGAGTGACAATTATGGCGACAGCTGATGCTGGTTTTGCAGATCATCCCACCAGCCAACTGTCAAATGTTGCCTTGGTGAATCTAGACTCGGCTGACGCCGTAGCCCAAGAATGGCACCTGATGATTATTTCTGAGACGTACACAGCAATGGTACTATGTCAAGAATTATCAGACGCAGATTATGGGACTCAAGGATTACCGGCAAACGACCGAGAGCGCAAATTTTATGGCTTCTGGACATTCGAGGCAGAATTGGTGCAGGAGGCTGTGGAATTAGCGATCGCTCATATCGGTGGTTACAATCAGAACTTACAAGCCACTTTAACTGAGCAAGTCAATAAAATTACCGCCAATTTTGGTACCAAACCAAGAGATGATATTGGCAAAGTAGTGCATCGTGTAGTGGGTTATCTCCAGACAGGTCAAAAAAATTTATCTGAGTTGAGACAGAGCCGAGAGCAACTGTTACCCACTCAAGAACAAGCCTTGGATAACAATCTCATCTCCAATGAAATGCAGGCATTCCTGCGCATGGCAGAATTGATTGACCAAGCAGATCCCACCAATCCCAATGCTGCTGCAGAGGTAACAGCTTTGTCAGAGGCAATGGGGCAGTTACTAGACTTGCCTGCCTGGCAACTTAAACGCCTACGTTTGGCAAGTTGGCTGCATCGTCTGGCTCCCTTACAGGGGGTAAAAGTGAAGATGCCGCCGAAGTCAATTGTTCAGAAAAAGGTAGTGCAAGAGGAAGAATCCCTGCCAAAGGCATCAGTTTTGCGGATTATGCCCCGCTTACAGGCTGTATCTGAGATTATCGCCCACCAAACAGAATCTTGGAATGGCTCAGGCAAGCCTGATGCTTTAGCTTGCGATGCCATTCCCTTAGAGTCAAGGATTCTAAGACTGATAGCAGATTTTCAGCAACGGCTCAATGCTTATCAACAGAATGAATCAGTGGAAAGCCCTCTGGCTGAGGCGCTAAAAGATTGTCAAGCCCTCTCCGGTGAAGATTTTGATCCTAAATTAGTTGAAGCCCTAGCCTTAATGGTAATGGGGATGCAGCAGGGTATGAGTTTGCAGATCAAGCAGCTTAAAATTGCCTCGGGAATGTGGTTGCTTGACTCCGAGGAAGCAGCGCAATTTGATGCTTCTAGCAGTAAGACTTAGAACCTATCTACAAGTTAGTGAGCAAAAATTGCTAATCGCATAGATACAGTACTTTTGAGTTTTATGAGGTATACCAAATATTAGTGCATCAAGAACTACAATGAAACCATACTCAATTGATTTGCGAAAAGAAGTAGTAGATGCGCACGAAAGCTGCTACCGTAACTCATAAGCTCCGAATTTGCTTTAAATCAGATGGAAAAAAATATCCCTATCCTAAGAAACATTTAGGTTTCTTAGGATAGGGATATAGTAATCCTAAATGATTTTCAAACAGGCGCTTCTCTATGTACTTGGTTTTGGAGGTGCTGATTGTTCTGACCTCAAATAGGATTGCTATAGCTTAACTAACGGTGGGGGGAAATAGGGAGGTAATAATTCCCGCACCATACCTGTGCATTTTGGTGCCGGGATACATCGACATCCCCCAAGGCTATTTTTATGGGGTTCAAACCCGGTAAAAATAGCAATAGATCTCAATTCTCTATTACTATCTTTATTATAGGTTGGGAGATTAAGTTTCCCAAACAGGGGAAAGTACTTATCAACCTGCATCGACCTATACCCGAAGACTTTGTAGTTAAACAGGTGAGAGTTTGTCGCAAGGCCCATAGTTGGGAAGCAATTATTGCTATTACTTCTGATGTCTCGATACCAGAATTGGAGGAGGCAGGAGTGGAAAAGTCCGATACTGGAGGAGGGAATTTGGAAGACGATTGTTACCTCTTCCAAATTCATGAAGCTCTTAAAGGCGGAGCTTGTACCGGATTAGGAGGAAGGGATCGAGGACATTTCCTTCTGCCTTGGGCCACCTGTCCCCTATGTGGGTTCCACACAGGGAAAAAGGAGTTGTTGGAGGGGGTGCATCAATGTAGGGTTTGTGGATATCGAACGGATAGAGATCTTGCTGCTGTTGTCATCAAGCAGCGTGGTGCAGTCGGCCTACCGGGGATTGGGGTGACTAACGCTTGTCAGAGTCGAAATCCCATAACGGGAAAACTAGGAATGTCCAATCGTAAGGTTGGAAGCCAGTGCTGTACCCTAGGGTCAGCGCTGGGAAGATGTCAAGGATAGATCTGAACAAATCAGCAATGGATATAGAGACAATTCGCGCAGGACAACTTCAGCAGCTACCAGGAGCAAATTTAGAAGATGAAGATCTTTCTAATTCTCAACTAGAGAGAATCAATCTTGCTGGTGCAACTTTGGTAGGAACAAACTTTTCTAACTCCAATCTGCAAGGAGCACGTCTAGATGGTGCCAACCTGATTGGTGCTCAACTTAACTCAGCTGACTTACGAGCCAATTTGCTGGGAGCTAATCTGATGCAGTCTGACTTAAGCCATGCTGACTTGCGCGGTAGTAATCTCCGAGGCGCTAACTTAATGGGAGCCAAGCTCAATCAAGCTTCTTTTAGTGGTGCTTTTCTCAGCGGTGCTAATCTGACGGGAGTTAACCTACAGGGCGTCGATTTGCGCGGTGCTGATTTACGCGGTGCTATTCTTAATAGTGCCAATCTCAAAGGTGCAGATCTTTCCCAAGCAGATTTGCAAGGCGCTAGCTTGAGCGATGCCAATTTGGAGGAGGCAGATTTGCAGGGAGCTAATCTAGCTGGAGCTAATTTAACTGGAGCTAATCTGCTTTGTGCTGGGTTAGATAGTGCCAATTTGAAAGGGGTGAATTTAGAGCGAGCCTGTTTGATTGGGACTAGTGTGGAAGAAATGGTTTCTCCAGCGTAACTCATTAGAGCCACTAACCCTTTGGGTAATAACTCTACAGGCATGTGCCCAATCACACGATTGCGACTAAAGACACTCCTCTGGCACCTATACCATTTCACGGAAATTCTGATACAAATTTTTCCACTGCCTCCCCTGCTTGCCCATAATGTCTTAAGAAGCAGTGGGAAAAACCTGCACAGACGGTTCAGCGACAGACACCCATACTCTTGTCCCCACCGGCAACTGAGTACTGAGTTTTGTACGAGCATGTAGTCTTCTGCCAGAGGGAGCCTGTAAGCAGTATTGGTATTCACGACCTAGGAAATTTCGGTCTCGAATTACTACGGGCGCTTGCTTATCCGGTTTCAGAATCACATTTTCTGCTCGCAGCATTAAATCCCCTTGATCCAAGGATAAATCTGAGGCATTCGATTGCTCAGTCTTGACTTCAAACGAACCCACTTCAGTTACCCAGAAACTACCTCGGCGTCGGGCTGGTAGAAAGTTCGCCTGTGTAACAAATTCCGCAACAAAGCGAGAAACCGGATGAGTGTAAATTTCCTCCGGTGTCCCCAACTGTTCTAAGTGTCCCTGACACATCACAGCTACCTGGTCTGAAATAGAAAGAGCTTCTTCCTGATCATGGGTAACAAAAATGGCAGATGTACCGGCTTCTTTAAGAATCCTTCTCACTTCATGGCGTAATCGCAGCCTTACTTGCACATCAAGGTTACTTAAGGGTTCATCTAACAGAATTAATGCCGGTTGTGGTGCCAAGGCGCGGGCGAGGGCGACTCGTTGCTGCTGCCCCCCAGAAAGTTCATGGGGATAGCGTTTTTCCATGCCTGCCAATCCCACTAGCGCAATCGCCTCACGAGCTCGTTGTTGTCCTAACACACCAGTTTTCCTCACTCGGCTATGGTTGAGACCAAAAGCAACATTTTCAATCACATTTAAGTGAGGAAACAGAGCATAGTCTTGAAACACCATACCAGTATCCCGCTGTTCTGGAGGTACCCACTTACCAGAGCCAGCAACCCGTCTGCCAGCCAAGTCCACAGTTCCAGACTGGGGTCTCTCAAAGCCAGCAATAATTCGCAACAGGGTAGTTTTGCCGCAACCAGAGGGCCCGAGTAAACCCAGTAAATCCCCTTGACCCAAAGTCAAGCTAACATTAGCCACTGCTAGCGCACTAGTTTGCTTAAATTGCTTGCTGATGCCTTCTAAATTTAAAATCGCCGGTTTAGTCATGGATGTAAGTTTTTAAATACCTAGTCTTGAATTCGTGATTATAGCCCTGATAATCGAGAATAATACCTAAGTTATGGGAAAACTCTAGCTACAGCTTTAGCTAAAGCCCCCGGAGTATGGAGTTGATTAGAATATCTCTATTGAGCAATGGGCACTGCTGAGAATGAGCAGATTATTAATTGCTCTGTATATATATGCCTATTCCTCTGAACAAGGACACTGCCAGCACTTCTCCAGCCAAGCCACAATCTCACGGCGCGGCAAATTCAGCTGCCTAACAACGCTCCAGACTTGAATCGCCGCTGTCACTTCATTGACTTGGTAACTCAAGGGCTCGTTTGTTCGATAACTACAAATAATATCTAACTCTTGCAAGCGTCTGTACACCTGCCATCGATCACAAGCCGTGATCTCGATAACCTGACTGGTTGGTGGTTGGGAACTAGACTGACTCATTGGTGCCAAAAGATGCTACGTCTCACTATGTGCTTGTTTAAGGACACGTCAGAGCTTGTCGGAAAACTTTGACGTTGGGAGTTGTTCTAATTGTCAACTCTACTCAAATAGTTTATTATATAGATGTCGTAGATGCTAATTGTTCTCAACAATTTTAATGATCTAGTACATCGCCGATACTCAAGTAGAAAAAAATCTCAACTAACAAGTAACCTCACTTAAGGTATGGTTCAAGCTTGCTGAAATTTTCCTTGAGGTCGTGTTAGAATTTTTTCATTGGCAATAACACGTGCCTAATGAGAGGATAATAGGATAATGTCAGCAACTCAGGGTTTAATACACACTTTTGGCGAAGTCTACGACAATTCCATATTGTTGGAGCAAGAAGTTACAAAACCAGTTTGCGAGGGACTAAATATTGCCTTGGCAAGCTTTCAAGCGCTCTATTTGCAATACCAGAAACACCACTTTGTGATTGAAGGCGCTGAGTTCTACTCTCTGCACGAGTTTTTTAATACCAGCTACGGAGAAGTGCAAGGTCATGTCCACGATCTTGGAGAGCGTATAGATGGGCTTGGAGGTGTCCCAGCTGCTAGCTTCAGCACCTTAGCCGAATTGTGCTGCTTCTCACCCGAAGCAGATGGAACCTTCAACTGCCGCGCCATGGTAGAACATGACTTAGAGGCAGAGCAAGCACTGATTAAAGTGATTAGACGTCAGGCTGGACAAGCAGAAAGCTTGGGTGATCGTGCTACTCGTTATCTCTACGAACAAATACTCCTAAAAACTGAGGAGCGGGCATACCATCTGAGCCACTTCCTTGCTGCTGATAGCTTGACCTTGGGATTTGTTCAAGCCGCATCCAAAAACTAGCGCACATCTAGGCTTAGAGAAATTCATCGAATCCTCCGTGAGGCAACTGTGACTATAACCCTCTTAGGGTTACATCCCTTCTGGCATTCTTCGACAAACCTTAGTGGAATCCTACTTAGGAGATGGCGCCGAAAATGGCAAAGACTTTTTGCTTAAGGTTGGAATTAGTAATTTTGTGCTAAAAGTAGGCAGTTTAAGGTACAGGCAAATCCTGTAGTTTTAAGGAGAGTCGGTGAGACAAAAATCCCCGTATCGTGAAAACGGGGATCGTCAAGTTGCCTCGCAACATCTGTGACACTAATAGTTTTTGTGTTCTTGCATAATACTCCCCGTTTAAGCCTTGTTAATAGTAGCAAGGTGAAGCGGGGTTTGCTTATTTAAAAAAGAGAAATAATTGTACACCAAATTTAAAATTATGGTGTAGGTTTAATATAATCTTAAATGATTGAAATTCTATATAGTCACTCAGAATAGATTAGCTCCTACTAACGACTAATGTCCAAAAAGCGAGTGTTTTTTTTATTATTGATGAATATCTAGAATATCGAACGTTCTATTCGAGCCCTAAATAAATTCCTAAAAATGGTAGCACCCACTTGAGGAGATAGAGAAAAATTAAACTATGTCTATCGAAAAGCTTAAGCCTGTAGACAAAGGAGCAGTTGGGGTATATATGCCCTACTACCAAGGTGCCAAACGCAACATTTTACCCTTGGCGATTAGCCTCTACCAACAGGGTTCCTTAGAAGGAAACCGCCATATTGAAGGAGGAGAGAGCATTCCCTTCGTTGCCACCTGGTTTGTATCTAATCTTCCGGCTGATCTGACCCGGTGTCGGTTACAGTTTGATGGTAACGCCGAGCTTAGTTACGAAATTAACATGGCAAACTATGAGTTCGTCAATTACTTAATTGAAGTAATTATGAATTTTAAGCGCTCACGATTGACGGACTTTTCCCAGTCATTTTACCGCAAGCTGCTGCGCATTGATGAGTAAACACAAGTAACAATTCGTTGAGGAGAAAGAAGGGGTGACAAAATCTGTAAAATACTTGCTGGTCGGATCAACAGAAGCTTACAGCGGTAAGTCAGCAACAATCCTGGGAATTGCCCATCAGTTGCAAGCACGAGGATTAGATATTGCCTATGGTAAGCCACTAGGGTCTTGTCTGAGGGCAAATCAGCTCTCAGCATTAGAAGAAGACGTCCAGCTGATGATCGAAGTACTCAACTTGAGTCCAAAGCAGGTACGCGGACCTATACTTTGCTTGGATGCCGAGACGGTAGAACGACGACTGCGAGGAGATGACTCTACTAATTACCGCCAGTCTCTAAAGAAGTATCTTCAACAACCGAGCTGCGATTTAATGTTGTTGGAGGGACCAGGAAGTCTGTTTGAAGGCAGTTTGTTTGACCTCTCATTAAAAGAAGTTGCTCAAACAGCTGAAGCTCGAGTCCTACTGGTAGCTCGTTTCCATTCGGTTTTACTGGTGGAGACTCTGTTGGAAGCTAAAAGACAGCTAGGGGATTGCTTACTAGGAGTTCTGATTAATGACATCCCTGCCAAACAGTTGGCGATGACTCAATCAACAGTTCAACCTTTTCTGGAACGGCAACAAATTCCAGTATTAGGCATTATCCCTAGCAGCAATCTGTTGCGCAGCGTCAGTGTACAAGCACTAGTAAATCAATTGCAAGCAGAAGTCCTTTGTTGTTCTGAACGCTTGGATTTGATGGTGGAGAGCTTGACAATTGGGGCAATGAACGTGAATTCAGCGCTGGAGTATTTCCGCAATGGAACTAATATGGCAGTAGTAACAGGAGGCGATCGCGCCGACATCCAGATGGCAGCCTTAGAAACCTCAACCCATTGTCTGATCCTCACTGGTCACATGCAGCCGCAACCAATGATCCTCAGCCGCGCTGAACAGTTAGAAATCCCAGTTCTCTCAGTAGACCTAGACACTCTGACGACAGTGGAGATTATCGATCATGCCTTTGGTCAAGTTCGTCTCCACGAAACTGCTAAGGTTCATTGTATTCAGCAACTGATGGTGGAACATTTTGATATTGAGCGCTTAATGAAACAGTTGGGTTTAGAACCAGCTTTGCCAACACCTTGAAACCAAGAAATCAGGAGCGCCTAGCTCCGCCAATAGCTACGCTAACGGAGAAACTGCGCTAACACAAAACAGTTCCTTCGGTCGCCTAGTTTCTAACTCCTATAGTTCCGAGATAATTATGAAACCAATAATTGTTTTCGGCAGTATCAATATGGATCTGGTCACTAAAACTCCTCGGTTGCCAGTTGCAGGTGAAACTCTGCAAGGACATGAGTTTTTTACTGCTGCTGGTGGTAAGGGGGCAAATCAAGCAGTGGCAGCAGCGCGGCTGGGCGTCTCAACTCATATTGTAGGGCGTCTGGGTGATGATGATTTTGGGCATCAGCTACTAAGTAGTCTACAAGTAGCTGGAGTTCATACCGATGGTGTTTTGGTAGACGGGGCAATAGGTTCTGGTGTAGCTGTCATTGCTGTAGATGATGCTGGAGAGAATAATATCATCACTATTGCTGGTGCTAATGGACGATTAGGCGAAGCCGATGTGGAACGCCTGAAGAGTCTGCTGCCGGGGGCAGGTGCTTTGCTGATGCAGTTAGAGATTCCTATGCCAGTAGTACTCTTAGCAGCTCAAGCAGCAAATAGTTCTGGTATACCTGTGATTCTTGACCCAGCACCAGCTCAAAATATTCCCATAGAACTTTATCCACTAGTGAATGTAATTACGCCTAATCGCTGGGAAGCTTCTCAGTTAGTAGGTTTTCCTGTAGATGACCAAGAGAAGGCAGCCAAGGCAGCCAAAGTCTTGCGGGAACGGGGTGTCAGTACTGCAATTATTAAACTGGGCGCTGAGGGTGTCTTGTATGCTGCTGAGTCGGAAACTTTCTTCTTGCCAGCTTTCTCTGTTGAGGCAGTTGATACAGTTGCTGCCGGAGATGCTTTTAATGGTGCTTTGGCAGCAGCTTTGGTAGAGGGACTAACTTTGCCCCAAGCAGTGGTATGGGGAGCTGCTGCTGGTGCAATTTCTGCTACTAAAGCTGGGGCAGAGCCTTCGCTGCCAAATCGGCAAACCTTTGATGCTTTTCTAAAAGACAGAGGAATCTAGAGTGAAAACTACCACAACCGGTTTCACTTGCGATTCTTACTTTGTATGAACACACCTTGCGAGCAGGAACTTTAAAAGCATTCGTAATAATATAGTTTTCGTAAAAGATCCAAGAAAGTTGGGGCTTTCCCTGCTGTCTAACGGCGAGTCACCGAACCAACAATCCCTGCGTATGCCATACCGGGGAGTGTAAACCTTGTCACCTAAACAACTGTGAAGATCCTGAACATCCCTAGTATTAAATAAAAATTTGTGTAGGTGAAATCTGAAAGCAACAGAATTAAAATCTAGTAGTACACCTCAAAAAATTGGACGAGATCCCAGAGAAGCTACCGCTTTCTGGTCTAGTTCTAACTAGCATTTTGCGCTACGGAGGTCAATCATGGCTCATTATTGTCACTCACCAGAGTGGCGCTGAACTTATTTAAGTAATTAATCTTGAACAGGACGCTAAATTATAGGAACTGACAATGGCTAAGACTTTACTGGAACAACTGCGCGAAATGACCATTGTGGTGGCGGATACGGGTGACATTGACGCCATCGAAAAATTTACACCACGGGATGCTACCACCAATCCCTCACTGATTACAGCAGCCGCCCAGATGCCGCAGTACCAGGAAATTGTCGATCAGACTCTAAAACAGGCAAGGGAAGATGCTGGAACTAATGCACCAGCAGCAGATGTAGTTTCCTTGGCATTTGACCGACTGGCAGTTTCCTTTGGGCGTCGTATTCTTAACATTATTCCAGGTCGAGTGTCCACAGAGGTGGATGCCAGACTATCCTACGATACTGAAGCGACTATTGCCAAAGCGCACGACCTAATTGCCCAGTATGAGGCGGCTGGAGTTTCCCGCCAGCAGGTGTTGATTAAAATTGCCTCTACTTGGGAGGGAATTCGCGCTGCTGAGGTTTTGGAAAAAGAGGGCATTCACTGTAACTTAACCCTGCTATTTGGTATTCATCAGGCAGTTGCTTGTGCTGAAGCGGGAGTTACACTAATCTCACCCTTTGTCGGGCGTATTTTGGACTGGTATAAGAAGGAAACCGGGCGCGAAAGCTATCCTCCCACTGAAGATCCAGGGGTATTATCGGTAACCAAGATTTACAACTACTACAAGAAATTTGGTTATAAAACCGAGATTATGGGGGCTAGTTTCCGTAATATTGGCGAAATTACGGAGTTGGCAGGCTGTGACTTACTGACTATTTCGCCCGCCTTACTTGCCCAACTCAAGTCAACTACAGAAGATTTACCCCGCAAGCTAGATGCCCAGAAGGCTGCCACAGAAGACATCGAAAAGATGTCGATGGATAAGGAAACCTTTGAGCGTATGCACGCTGCTGATCCCATGGCATCTCAAAAGCTAGAGGAGGGAATCAATGGCTTCTCAAAGGCATTAGTTGCTCTTGAGAAACTCTTAGAGGAGCGACTAACTCGCCTTGAAGGAGAAGCTACTGTCAACCATGCTGCTAAGGACATCTTTAGAGTCTATGATTTGGATGGGGATGGTTTCATTACCCGCGAAGAATGGGCAGGAACTGATGCAGTCTTTGATGCTCTCGATATGAACCATGATGGTAAAATCTCTCCTGAAGAAATTGCAGCTGGATTAGGAGCCGCTTTTCATTTAGCGGGAGTATAGTTTGGAAATAGGGAGTGGGGAGTAGGGTTTGAAATTGTAACTTAATTCCTGTAAATATCTAGACTAGGAAAGTCCAGATGTAGTTAGCTTTGGGTAGGTCTTATATAACGGAGATATATTTTCTCCATAAGGTTGTGTACTCCCAAGACTGAGCTAGGTTTGCTCATGTACACTCCTAGTAAACAATCCCCTCTGGTGTAGATTCCAGGGGGGATTTTTCACTAGTTTTTGCCATTAACAAATTGCTTAAGCTAGAGTTTCTGGACAGTATCCTAAACCCATTGTGAACTGTTGTCGAAATGCTTCAATGTCACTCTTGTCAGGACAACCGTGAGAAACTACGGCGACTTGATAGCGACGCATCACATCTATAGGTGATTGTCCAGTCTCTAGGCTCCAAAGCGCCATTTGCAGGCGAATTTCTGGATCGCAGGGAATTCCCAATTCATTCATATAAGCTCGAAAATTTCCATGCTGGCGAGGAGTCAAAGGATGCTTCATTTTGACCTTAACTACCCAGCCATCAATCTGATGAATCACCGTTATGAATTGAACCGGTAACTCAGAACTAGAGTTGAGATACTCAACCACTCGCAGGGTTAGGCTAGCATTTGCCAGGAAGTAGAGGTAATCCATTGGGATTCTTGGCCTAGGAGTTGAAACGATTTCTATACCATCATTCTCACCCTGCCGATCTCTGAGCGCTAGGGGAAAAGCACCCGATATCAGTTAGGGGATCTTACCCAATTTAGCAAGATTTAATTTGAAAATAGGGATTAGGGAGGTAAGCAGAGTAACTCTGAGAGTAGGCACAGAGAGATTTTCGTCTCTTGTTGAGGGCAATTGCTTATGGTTGTCTAAACTAAGGATGACTCATTTGAAATGGTAAAGATTGATAACAAAGTTGATCCCACAAATGCTCAATTTCCAAATCAGCATGGTGATGACACAATTGAGTCAATGAGGCCTCTAGAGGTTGAGACAAGACCCGATTCACACCCATCTTAGAGCTAGGAGTCGCTAATAGGTAGCAGTTTTCTTGATCAACAGCAAATTGATCAGAGTTGCTCAACTTGATTAGATTTGTGTGAGTTTATATGGAGCAGAAAAATCAATTGCTTTCTAGCTATGATTATGAGTTGCCACAGGAACTGATTGCTCAAACTCCCCTGAGCAAAAGAGATAGTTCACGAATGCTGGTAGTTGATACGCCGACTAACCATACTCACCGCCTTTTCAGTGATTTACCCCAACTACTGGAGCCTGGCGATTTGTTGGTGTTAAACGATACCCGCGTCATTCCAGCTCGACTCTATGGTTATAAATCGACAGGGGCACCTGTGGAGGTATTGTTATTGGAGGAACAACCAAATAACTGTTGGTTGGCTCTGGTGAAACCAGGCAGGCGTCTGTCTCCAGGGGCGAAAATTGTGTTTACACTACCCACCGAGCAACAACAATCTCCCGCCGATTACCCATATACAGATGGGGGAATTCCCCCAATCCCCCCTAATTTATGTGCCGAGGTTATAGCTAGAGATGAGGCTACTAGTGGGCGTATATTACACTTCGATGTCCCAGATGGGCTCTCCTGGGAGTTTCTGTTGAATCAGTATGGTCAAATTCCACTACCGCCCTACATCACCGATTCGCAATCTACGCCTCAACAATATCAGACAGTTTATGCTCAAACCCCGGGCGCGATCGCAGCACCTACTGCTGGACTACATTTTACTGAACAACTGCTAGAGGAATGCCTGCAACGAGGGATTAATCAGGCATACGTAACTCTACATGTAGGCGTTGGTACATTTCGACCTGTAGAAGTAGAAGATATTACTACTCACAAAATGCACTCAGAGTGGCTGCAAGTACCTCAATCAACGGTGGAGGCAATTAGGAAAACTAAACAGGCGGGAGGAAGAGTTATTGCTGTGGGTACAACAGTAGTGCGAGCTTTAGAGGGAGCAGCAGAAGGCGATATGTTAAAGCCCTATTGTGGCAAAACGGAGTTGTTCATTTATCCAGGCTATCGCTGGCGAGTGGTGGAGGGATTGATTACCAATTTTCACTTGCCCCGCTCTAGTTTATTGATGCTAGTTAGCGCCATGGTGGGTAGGGAGCGTCTGTTTAAGTTATATCAGGAAGCGATCGCACAGCAATATCGCTTTTATTCCTTTGGCGATGCCATGCTGATTTTGCCTGAAGCTAGGCTTCGGCACATTTAACTTTTTAGCCGTAAGTCCCCATGATAGAGATGGGAATGCAGCGCAGAATATAAGGGCTGAAGGTATTAGAATGCTGTCCTCCTCTGGGACGGGGGAGGCTAACGCCAGTGGAGAGGATGTAAGACCAACTCGCGGACGTAAATCCAAGATGCGGCAATCTTCCGTGAATCTGGAAGCTAACACTCACCCGTTAGGGGAGTGTTGGTAGTTCACATAAATTGCATCTTTAGTTAGATAGAGGGAGATGGGGGGATGGGGAGATGGGGAGATGATTTTGATAAACCTTCTGCCCTGGATTCATCTGCCCTGAAGTTTTTCTAGAAAAGGTTGAAAGTGCAATTTAGATTCACAAAGCTTAGATTTGATCTCTATCCTTAGAGGAAGGATAATTTGTACAAAGTTCTATGATCAATAGGCTAGTTCCTCATGAGTGATGACTCGCCAAAACAGGGTAAGAACCTAATAAATTGCAAGCTATAGTTTAGATTTGTAACTACTAGGGACTTTATATTACTTCTACCTATGTCCAAATACTACAGAAGCATATCGCTGATTGCTGCTTCTCTACTCGGTTTCAGTTTAACAACTACTGCTGATGCTAAGCCCACTAAAGTTTCCCAGTATCAGGGAAGCAAGCAACTAGTCCAAGGCTTATATTCTCATGATCTTGATGCTGCTTCTTACTTCCAACAAGGAGTAATGCGCTATGAGCGTGGCCATTTCCGGGAGGCAGAACGACATTTTCGCAAAGCTCTGCAGTTTGATTCGTCTATTACTATGGCTTATTATCTGTTGGGTAATGCTTTGTTTGAACAAGGTAAAACTGAGCTGGCAACTGAACAATACCGAATCGCTCTTGGCCTAAATCCGAATTTGGCAGAGGCTCACTACAACTTAGGCTTGATGCTATATCGCCAAGGTAACGTTGAGGGGGCAATTAGTTCCTATCAACGAGCCCTATCTATCAATCCAGATTTAGCACCAGCTTACTATAACCTAGGTTTAGCCTATGATACACAGGACAGGCAAGAAGAAGCGATCGCTGAGTATCAACAGGCAATTCGCCTGCAACCAGATTATGCTGTAGCTCAGTATAATTTGGCGCTGTTGCGGGCAAAGCGAGATGAGACGGAACCGGCAATTAACAATTTTCAGCAAGCTGTTAATAGTAATCCTGAATTGCTTCAAGGTCATTACCAGTTGGGTCTACTACAGTTAAAACAAGGTAGGCTTGAGGAAGCTGAAGACTCTTTGAAAACAGCAACTAAGCTAGATTCTGAATTTGCTCCTGCTCATTACCAATTAGGTATAGTTTTAGCGAAGCAAGGAGATTTTAAAGGGGCTATTGATCGTTTTCGTTGGGTTACTAAACTTGAACCTGATAATGTAGATGCCTACAAACATTTG
This sequence comes from Symploca sp. SIO3C6, assembly GCA_010692425.1. Taxonomy (GTDB): domain Bacteria; phylum Cyanobacteriota; class Cyanobacteriia; order Cyanobacteriales; family Coleofasciculaceae; genus SIO3C6. The sequence goes on from JAAHHJ010000011.1 coordinate 61,709, forward strand.
GGAGCGGCACTAATTGAAGATGGTGAGTATGAAGAAGCTGCGCTAGCTTTGGAGTCAGCAGCACAACTTGAACCTACAGATGCCTTGACTTACTACAATTTGGGAGTAGCGCTACAGCAGCAAGGAAAGTACGAAGAAGCTGCTTCTGCCTACCAAGAAGCGATTTTTCTGAATCCTAATCAGCCACAGGCATTCTATAACCTTGGTGTGAGTTTGGCGCTTTCAGAAAGAGAGAGTGAGGCGAAGCCTTTTCTACTGCAAGCTAGGAATTTGTTTATTGAGGAAGGCAATTTTGAAAAGACAGATGAACTTGACGAGTACATGCAGGAGCTAGAAGAATCAGCAATTAACGAAGTTGGAGATACTCCCACACCTGAGGTAGAGTCTGAAGAATCCGAATCTTTGGAAGCAACTCCCGTAGAAGTAATTGAGCCTTAGAAAAGGTGCATAACTTCTACAGGAGATTTGGGGATTCTGGAGACAAGGAGATTAGCTTTACTCTAAACCATTAGTTTCTAGGAGTCCCCTACAGTCTTTTGCAATTGTTAACTGAAAATAGCAATACACTCTCTTCTACTTACAGTAGAACTATTGCAAAAGTTTTTTATGGTAAAGTTAAGAGCTATTTTTTGCGTCCTTATAGCTTTCTTAATTCTTCCAATGGAACCACAATTGCAAACATCAAGCCAGAACCTATATGGGTACAGATTTTTTAGACCCAATTAAATTATCGGCTAGATGTTGGGCAAGGGCAACCATGGTCAATGTTGGGTTCCAAGAACCGCCAGTGGGCCAAAGAGAAGCTCCGGTGATATAGACGTTTTCCACACCCTTAAGCCGATAATCTAGCCCAACAACAGCCTCTTGATCATCGCCAATCCACATGGTTGAGGCTTCGTGCACTAATCCAGGAACACGAACTTTGTTGCGTTCACACTTCCATTGTCCCGTATCCGGATCACCGTGCCAATATTCTACTCGGTCTTTTCCTCTTGGGGACAAACCCTGCTCAAGAACCTCGAAAGTGGCTTTGTCCATAGTCTCCCACAAGGATAATTCTTTGTCCGTTTCCAACACTTGCAGGGTAACATTGGTTGTGGGATCATCCAGATCATTTTTTTCTAATCCGTTACCAGGGTTATCAAATAGTTCACCCAGAACTGCACAGACAAACACGATGTAATCCTTGGATGTCTCGAGTTGTTTGGGTGAGGCGGTGGCTACCACATCTGGCATATTACGAGCCCCTGTATCAATATGAGTCTTATTGGTTGGGTCAGGGTCGGATATAGCTGAGAGTTGAATATGATACTGTCCTTGAGTTTCCTGATCAATGCCAGCAAAGTAGATGGCAGCCAACTGCAAATTCTTTTCCCTCAAATCATCTTTAATGCTTTCTTCCCAGTCAAAGATTTCGAGGAAATCTTCTCGGGGGATACGGGCAACAATGGCGCTGATAAAGTGCGCTGTAAACCGCTTACCCGCATTTTTTGCCTGTGGAAAAGAATTCAACACGAGGGTTGTTGATGGTATAGTCCCCATGGCTAAAATGACTTTACTCTCACCAACATTTACCACCCCACGGGTTGTTTCCAATGCTGTTGCTTGGTTTTCCTGTTGCCAGATCCGTGTCACTTTACATTCTGTGACAATACTCAGTCGGGAATCAATCTGACTTTTTTTGGCTTCTTCCTGGCATTTTATTACCTCATCCAGAAGTGGCCCTGGTGTGGAAAACTTTTCCACGTCGGTGGATGTAATCGTTGGAGTGCCAACGGCAATCTGAGCATGTTCGACGCGAGTAGCTGAGTTAATAAGCTGAAGATTCTGCTTCAATCTCTCAGTCAGTTTATTTTGCCAGTGTTCAAAAATATTTCCAGTTTGTTGATCATTAGCTCCAACCACATTCAGCAACATTTTCGCTGTATTGAAATAGTCTTGAGCTGCCTTGATCGTTGCTGGAGGCCAACCATTCATTTCCTCTGTTGTTGGTTCAGGACACCAGGCACTCCATAGGGTCGAACCCCCTCCGAAAAAGGGAATTATCCCATGCTGCCATTTAATATATTTATTAAGATTAATGGTTTTAGAGGATAAAGTCCAGGGAAAGGTTTTTAATGCCTGTTTGAGCAACAGTTTTTGATAGGAAGTTGGTAAATTTTGAACGTGTTCTGGCAGAAAAAATGACCCACGCTCAATCAGCAGAATTCTGGCATCAGCATCTTTTTTGAGAACTCTTTCAATAAAGCCAAGAGCACAAAAGCCACTGCCAATAACTATATAGTCAAATTGCTTTTCTTCTCGCGTCTTTTTCCATTCACTAGGAGAGAGAAAAAAGACATGATCCATAATTTCTTGACTATTAAGTTCCTGTTGTCCAGGTACCGGATACCCATAATTAAAATTGGGTGATGAGAATACGGTCATAAATTTTTTCTACAACGGTTAAATATAAAACTAGCTATATACTGAGCGTTAATCGCTTAATTAATTCTTGATGTTGCGGATAAAGTTTAATTAATTTATCCAACTGGTTAGGAGTAGGTTTTGTAGAATCTGTTGGATGCCAACCGGGTGCTAGAGTAGTGCCAACTAGAGCAAAAGAATTGGGTTCAATCATTGTCGCCCCAAACCAAGTATTCTGTGGGGCAACCGCCTGAAAGACTTCACCTGCATCCAAGTTACTACCCAGCTTAATTTTTCGATAATTTCCATCATTCGGGAATAGATGAATAGCCAATGTATTACCAGCGTAGAAATGCCACATTTCATCTTGCTTGAGTTGATGAAGTGCATTAACATCACTATTGTGCAGCAGGTAATAATTCATTTCCCAAAATCTACGCTCATCGCCACCTTCAGGCAGAGACATCTGAGAGATTGTTTGTTGTGATTTAAGATGTGAACGAAAGTAGCCGCCAATCTCTTCTAATTTATCGAGTTTTAGTTGTTCAATCCAATACTGTGCATCCTTCATGTTAACGATTCTTAATTATTCACTACATATCTGGTTCAATGAGTTAAAACCTGTCAGAAAAACACCATCACCTACTAACTTAATCAGATGATTTTCGTCTTGGGGGTCACAATCGAATATTGCGCTCCATTCAGCATAAGTTAAATCTCCATTTGTGATTGGCTTAAGCTGAAATGTTGATACATAGTTCATCAAAGGCATTGGAGATTCGAGAATTAAGTAGGAAAATAAATAATCTAAATCGCTCAGAGCCAATAGCTTCTCTCGAATATTACCCCCTTTTTTGAGATTGAAATTGCGAATACAGCCAATTTTATCACTTTGTTCACCATTTTCTATGTAGCTGTCAGCAATATCTGGATGCCAGTTAGGCAGAGCATTGAAATCTCTGATCTTCATCCAGACTTTATCAATATGAGCATTAATAACAGCACTGGTAAAAACTCTAGTCATTCTGTCGCTCTTCTCTCTACTAATCTACTAGATTATCCAACAATTCGGATAACATTACACTAAGATCTAGCAGTTAGACTTGTATACGCTTGTGACTAAGTACCTGCGACCTTGATAAAGGTTACTGGTTGAGGCAGGATGTGGGGTGTGGGGTGTAGGGAATAAGGGAACTCCGGGCAATTTCATAATTGTTTACACAGTTGCTTTTATTTATGTCCGATTACTTAAGCTTCTTCAAACTGCTTTTGTACCTTAGCTGCTTCCTCTTGTTTACCTTTTGCCTCTAAGCTTTTAGCAAGACCAGATAGGAACCAGCCATTATGCGGATGCTGCCTCAAATTCTTGCGATAGATAGCCTCGGCTTCTGTATAACTCTTGCAAAAGTTCTAAGTAACTACTAATCAAGGCTCGATTTTTAATTGGTAAACACACTGCTCGCATAGCGCTATCCTATCGAATAGGGTTTATGAATGTGACCTAAGGCTTCCTCAATCCCTGTCATCAATAATTCATCTACGGGTATCCCCGATGCTTTTGCCATAGAACCAATCACACTTTTCGTGGAAAAAGAACAATAGAGCCCTGCTTCCAGGAACCAGGGTTGTCCCTGTGGATCAATACGGAAGTCAAAAAGACTATAATGACGACAGCCCAAAGCCTGATGACATTTCTTGGCTACTTCTTGAACTGATTCTGTTATCGGATCGCTAGGGTCTACTATCCAAGCCTTAATATTATCCTTAGCGGCACAATTCAACTCACCATCTGCTTCTTGTTTGAGTTTATCAGCATAGTTGCGAATAGGATGGTCTTGGGAATTAACCAAATATTCTTCAAGGGGTAAACCCATAAGTTTACCATCTTTGACGATAATTCCACACCTGACTTCTCGACCAAGTTCGATGTAATCTTCTACCAAGACTTCATCTGAATATTCAAATGCTGTTTTCAGAGCAGTATCATAGTCAGCAACATCTTTGACTAAAGCCACCCCGAGAGAATTATCTGAATTAGCAGGTTTGATTACTACTGGAGGCTTAATTTTCGGTGTTTCTCCCTGACGGAGTAATTCTCCAAAGGGTACTTTTATTCCTGCTGCTGCCACAATTGCCTTCGCCCTAGCTTTGTGGGCAGTTAATGCCATCAAATCTGGGGTATTACCCACATAGGGGATATTAAGTAAGTCAAAGAGGGCACGGTATTGAGTCATGCCAGGGATGCAAAACATTTGTGGCAGCACTAAGTCAATGTTTTTTGCCTTTATCAAGTTTATGGCGTCAGAGAGAGGCATGGGTTTAGCGCTGGCAATGTCTTCTCGACTCAGGGATAAGGGAAACCTCCACTGGCAATCGGGGGTAATGTAGGCAATATGGAATTGGTAGAGTGAAGGATTGGCTGTTGCTGCCAGACAATCTTTAGCATAGAGACGTGATAAATTGCAGTAAAAATCACTTTCGGCAGAGCCAACTACATGAAGAATACGAAGCACTGACATAATTAATCTACCCTAATCAATAACTAAAAACGGAATAATTTAGAACGACTAAAAAACTGAACAATTCCGTAAACTGCTATTCCCGCAGCCATACCTGGAAGCACTTCATAAATAGCACTGGAAAGATGAAGTCCTAAATTCCAAATCAAAGCTGTAGCAATCCCAATTCCCATCATGGCAATTGCTGTAGGAAAAGTTACTGGTTGCTGCCAAACTCTCAAGATTAATAAAGGCCCTAAACCAGAAGCTAGTGCTGACCAAGAAAAAGTGACTAAAGCAAAGACATTATTATCTCCAGTTAAAGCAATCACTAAAATTACTGCTGTTACTGTTATGGTTCCTACCTTTGCCAAGTTATAAGATTGAGCTACAGCCGGAAAAATATCCTGAGTTAGTGCAGCGGAACAAGAGAGTATTTGAGAATCTGCTGTCGAGATAGTGGCGGAAAATAGTCCAGCTAGCATTAATCCCACTAAAACTATTGGTAATAATTCCAAAGATAGATAAGGAAGTGCTAATTCTGGATCACCAGAAGTCATCAAATCCGGCATTATAACTCGCGCTGTTAAGCCGATTCCCATCGCCGAGATCGAATTTACTAACCCCAAGCCAGTTTTAAGATTTCTCGCAAAACCAATATTTTCGGCTGAGTCAATTGCCATGGCACGAACCACAATATGTGGTTGTCCAACTACACCAAAACCAGCTACGATCCAACCGATAAAGAAAGGTAGAAATCCCCACGGTTGTTGGGAAGGATTCAAGTTGATTAATGCTGGATTTATTACTGCCAAAGATTGCCAAACTTTGCCGATTCCACCATAACTAGTAACTGCTACAACTAGTAAAAGTAACAGGGAACCGATCATGATTATCCCTTGTAGTGCATCTGTCCAGATTGAAGCACGAATTCCTCCAGAAAAGCAGTAGATGACGACAATTATTGCTCCGATAATAATGCCTAGATTATAGTTCCATCCAAACACAGCATTGAGAGCTTTACTTCCTGCTACTAGTTGGGAGGCGGCGTAAGTAACAAGTAAGGCAATGGTAATTAGAGCCGAGATAACGGCAATCGCACGAGAGCCTTTAATATTATGACTGAGAAAGGAGGAAAAAGTATCTGAAGCTGTTTCTTCAGAGATTTGTCTCAACCTTTTAAAAATAAAATACCAAGCGAGATAGTCACCAATTAACCAACCAATAGTTAGCCACAATGAGGAAACCCCTATTTTATAGGCAAAACCAACTTGACCAATGAATAAAAAACCACTTTGCCCAGTCGCCATTGCCGAAAGTGCTGTCAGCCAAGGGTTGACATTGCGACTAGCAAGTAAATAATCGGTGGTAGTATTTTGCTTACGAGTCGCTGAGTAAATACCAACTAGTGTAAATAACAGCAGGAAGATGATAAAAGTGACTGCAATCCAGACTTGATTCTTCATGAAAGAGGTTACATTTACTGATTCAGACAAAGCTTGCCTGCGGTGTGAGCCTAAGAGAAAAGCTTCTGCTGTGACTCCGATGTAATTTCTAACATTGCTTGAGTTTTCCTAATCTTCCTCTAGTTCTACTAATTTGCCAATGTTGAAATCAATCATCACCCAACTTTTGAGTTTCTTCAAATTATCCAGTAACAGTAAAGGAATTTGCCAATGATGTACCATCAAAAAAGGGAGAGGGTCATTAAATTGAAAAATGCTATCTGTTCCTGCCGTGATTTTGTTGATCCAAGCTTTTAATTGTTCCCAAGATCTGATTGCTGTTAGTCGCCAAAGTTCATGGTAAGTCCAATAAGTTGGCTTACTATTTGATAATGGGGTTATTGGGCTTTCATTGTCATTTTGACTATCGTTTAAATAAGCATCTGCAACTTCTGGATGGTTGTAAAAGGTGGTAATAGCTGAGTGAGTTCTTGGATTACATTCTATGGGATAAACTCGATTATCTTCTGTTTGAATAAAGTCAAAGGAAATTTGTCCAGTTAAATTTAATTCCTTGACAAATTTTTCTACCCACTCGTAAATTTTAGGATGATCAACATGCTCGTAATTTACTTGAAATTCAGATGATTCACAACAACAATGCAGTCTTATTTGTCCTTTTCTTACTGTGCTGTGGGTACAATATTCTTTACCCTTGACAAATTCCTGCATAATCCATGGTTTTTCTTGATTAATAGGTAAACTTTTGACAAAATTACTCATTTCCTGTACTGACTTCATAGGTAATTTCGTCATATTTAAACGACGCACTGAGTCATAGGGAATACTTTTGAGAATATATTGACTACCATCAGTAGCAAAATCGAAATTAATAATTTGTTCAGGCTTTGTAATTAAAAATGATTTGGGAACAGTCAAGCCAAAACTTTTTGCTTTTTCAATAAAAGTAAACTTATTATCTAATAATTTAGTAATCTCTACATCGAAATGCAAGACTTCACAATATTCTGATAGAATAGGCTTTACCAAGGATTCATAGTAGTTTAATACTGCACTAGATACAGGAATAAATACATCTATATTTTCTTTTTTAACTATATCTAATAGTTTCTGACAATAACCATTCCAATCTTTTTTAGGATTGGGTACAGTGTAGAAACCTGTAACAGAGTTAGAAAATCTATTTCCTGATAACCAGTATTTATCAGTTTCTAGCATAAATACTTTATGCCCAGCTGCCTGGAATGAACGGGCAAGCTGTAAGCATTTGGTCATTTTTGCCCCCGTTAAGATAATATTTTTACTATTTTCTACTACCAGTTTTTTTTGAAAGGGTTTACTTATAAAGTTACACAGCAGTGCTGGTAAAACTTTCAGTAAATTGAAGGGTAAAACACTTAATAGTAAAGTAAGAGTACCTAAATTTTGTAACACTGTATAAATAGGTTTTTGTGATCCTGATATTAATCCCATGTTAGTAGTTTTAGAGAAACTTTAATTGTAATTAAAAACTTTATTTGTCTCTAGAGATTTGTAGGCAATTTTTCGTTATCAAACCAAAACGACTATCTAGGAAATTGTCCTAGAGACAAAGTTGATAAAGTCTCTAGGAAAGCTGTTTAAATCAAGACTTCAAGCAAGGGGATTGTTGTTTTCATCTACCAGAATTACTTGGGGACGATGTAAAAGTGCCTCTTCTTCTGTCATTTGAGCATAGCTAATGATTATTATTTCATCACCCACTGCATTCATGCGAGCAGCAGGACCATTGAGACAAATAGTCCGCTCACCCCATTGACCAGGAATTGTATAAGTTTCCAGTCGGGAACCATTATTAACATTAACTACTTGTACCTTTTCATTGGGAAGAATACGGGCAATTTTAAGTAATTCTTCGTCAATAGTAATGGAACCCTCATAGTACAATTGTGCTTCAGTTACTTTGACTCTATGTAGTTTGCTTTTCAAGATTGTAAGTAGCATTTGATTGTGTTCCCAAAAACTGGAATGATAACATTGACTTCTAACCTCAGAAGTTATAGCAATGAGCAGGACAGTGTTTACAACTCAGAATTGTGCCAACCTAGAAATTCGGTGACATTCTTTCGTTTCGCCTTTAAACACAGCAGTGCCCACTGCTATAAATTAGATTTTCCGACTACTTAGCTTCGTCGAATGATAGTTAAACCATCTCGCAATGGGAGTAAAACTTGTTCCACTCGCGGGTCATCTGCTACAAAGCGGTTAAATTGAGCAATTGCCTCGCCATTAGGAGTACGTTGCTGTGGTGGTAAATAAGGCTGTCCTTGAAGTAAGGTATTATCCACACAAATCCAGCCACCAGGAGCCAATAATTCTCCCTCTAGCAGGAGCTTGAAATAATCGACATACTCCTTCTTATCAGCATCAATAAATACCAAATCGAAGGATTCCCGGGCATCTGCCAATTTTTGCAATGTTTCCAAAGCAGGAGCGACTTCTACCCTAATTTTGCTACCGTGGGGGGACTCCTCAAAACAAGCGCGGGCAAAGTCTGCCACATATTGATCCACTTCACAGGCAACAACATAACCATCTTCAGGCAGGGCTTCTGCCATGGCTAGGGCTGAATATCCAGTGAACATCCCCACTTCTAAGATGCGCTTGGCTCCACTCATGTAAACGAACAACTTGAGGGTTTGTCCCTCAATATGTCCAGAGAGCATTTCTTGTTCCAACTGGCGCACCGTTTCTTGATCTGAGAACAGTTTGCTCCAATCTTCTGCTGCCGTTTTCTGCGCTAAGGCTGCTAGGGCAGGGGATTCAGGGGTTGTACATTCTTCAAGGTAGGGGTCAATTCCGGCTGCTAGTGCCAATGCCTGTTGGAGGGAAGCCATCAAAGAAGCTGGCACTTCGGCTTGTTGTGCTGTCTCGACGACTTCTTCAAGTTGCTGCACTAAAATTCCCAAGGGAGTTACAGGCCTGGGAGTTAGAGGAGTTTTTGCTAACTTACTCATTTTCTACTCTCCCTACTCAAGACCGAGATCACTAAGATATATTTCTTTACCTTTTCCGTGATCAGGTAAAGAAGAGCATAACTGCTTGTGGTTTTCAACTGCTGTTTGTAACAATCCTGAAGATACCTCTTGGGCGTAATCACAGGAACCGATGCCCTTAGGCAAGGGTGCCCACAAACCCTGCTCTCCTCGCTTGCACCGCATATTTTTTTGACCTTCAAGCATGAGGTCAATATCTTCCAGGATTGGGTGGTAAACGGATAAGCCAACAGAACGACACAAATCGATAATGCGATCGCGTTCTGCTGGTTTGAGCCAGCCTATCTCTACGGCTAAACTCGCACCAAAAGCCATACCAATAGTAACAGAATGACCGTGCATCAACTTAGCTGCAGGTTCAAAACGAGGACTCCAGGTGTGACCATAAGCATGGGGACGGTCTTGGTAAGTCTCGAACATATTTGTCCCTTCATGCTTCATGTAGGAGAACAATGCCCGATAGATAACTTCATCAGCAATTTTCCCTAGTTTCTCGTCTGCGTTGAGGGTGGCAAAGTGAGTTTCCAACAACTGGGAACCGTATTGTTCCATCAACTCGAACAGAGTTGGGTCATCAGTAACAGCCATTTTGATAATTTCTGCCATGCCATTGCGGACATGCCCTGTTGCCAAGGTGCTGAAGAAATTACGGTCTACCAAAGTCAGTACTGGTGGATGATAGGCTCCAATGCTGTTTTTGAATTGGCTGCCGTTAGTGCAGGTGCGGGGTGAAGGGCCAGCATCAATAGCAGCAACAACGGTTGTCCCCACCATAATGTAGGGAGTGCGTCGATGCTGTAGAGCGCAGGCGAGTCCAGCTACATCACTGAGGACACCGCCACCCACCACTAATACGGGTTCGTTGCGGGACACATCGCAGCCATCTTTACCTAAAAATTTCAGCAAGCGATGGACGGTTTCGGGAGTTTTGTCGGATTCCCAAGCGCGGCAGGCATGTAATTTTAGAGGGATTTCGTGATAGTCGAAGTAGCGGCGTAGTGATTCTCCGTAAAGCTCATCGACGGTTTGATCAACAATTGCCACACAACGACCACGACGATTGTAAACTTCTGCTAAGGTCAGATTAGAAGGCTCGAAAACCCCGTCCACTAACTTAACTTCTGCCTTAAGCGCATAGGTTGCAGAAATTTCAAAGGAACGACCATCTCCGCTAGCAGCGATTTCTCCATGACCAGTGTACCACTCGGAAGTGCGGTACTTCTCTGGATGGTTAAATTGAATAATCTGCTCAGATCCTGAAGGAGAGAGCTGTTGAAGATTCTCAGTCAGTGATGGTAGATGGGGCTTAGCTTGAACCATACTTTTGTTGGTGCGAGGTTAATTGTTTGTACGTTCGGACTTGTATGAAAGAACTTACAATTCCTTTGCTAAGGAGTGAGTGACTAAACTCATGTGTTAGTCACAGAGGTAGTTTATCAAAGCCTGAGAAATTTGTAAATTTTTGTAAACTGTTCTGTCTGAAGCACCCGTCTTGACTCATAAAAGTATTGCTCGATTGCACATTCATTGCCAGTTAAAAGCAAATGGATTTCGTCAGTACAGAGAAATGTATGAGAACACTTGCACTATAGAGCAGATTAACTAAGTCAGGCAAGTACAAATTTAAGAGCCTCAAATCCTCTGACCAAAACCATTCCGGTGAGCTATGGGTTTAGAGTATGGGGTGTAGGGAAGATGTGAGTCCCGAAGTCAAAGGATTTATTGCTATGTCGCCCCACAATACACAAACTTTTAAAAACTTGATTAGAGCGGCAGACGGTCAATATCTCGATTAGAACCAATTACAATCATTGCTGAACCCTTAAAAAGGCGCTGTTTAGGGTCAGGGTTAATTTCAAATTTATCATTTTGACCAACGGCCAGTAGATTTAAGCCATAGTGCTTGCGCAGTTCTAATTCCATGATCGTTTTACCATGAAATTCCTCTGGTACCAGTACTTCTACGATACTGTGGTCTGGATCTATATCAAATCGTTCCAGGATTGAAGGTTTAGTGAGCGATCGCGCCAAGGTACAACCAGCTTCGTACTCTGGAAAAACCACATGATCTGCTCCTACTCTTTTTAGAAGTTTACCATGTACTTCCGAGGATGCTTTGGCAACCACATAAGGAACTCCCGCTTCCTTGAGGTTAAGCGTAGTGATAATACTTTCCTGTAAATAATTGCCAATGGCAATTATTACCGTCTCAAATTCAAAAATTCCCGCTTCCTTGAGGGCTAAGGGTTCAGTTGAGTTCAATTGCACTGCATGGGATACAATCTGATCAGTGACTACTTGAGTAACTAGTTTTTCCTCAATGTCGGATCCCAGGACTTCATAGCCTAGTCGATGCAATGATGAACAAACGGCACGACCAAAGCGCCCTAAGCCGATAACTGCAAATTGCTGATTGTTTGAGCGTAGATGGCGAAAGAACCCAAAAGACGATAGATTCACCAATTTACTTGGTTTGATTTTGGTGTACCTAAGTGGCGACACTTCAATCAACCCACTCCATAAAGATAAACAATTCTGATTTTACAGATTAGCAGTCTAGAAGACAGGCATTTTACCAAGAGACTAGCCCACCAGTAAATCTTCTTCTGGATAGCGAACTGTGCTGGGACGAGGATCCCCCAATAGAGATGCCATCAGTAACCAAATGCCAACCCTCCCAATATACATTATTACTATTAAAATCAGCTTTGAGAGTGCTGAAACCTCAGCAGTGATACCAGTAGAGAGCCCAACAGTGGCAAAGGCTGAGACAACTTCAAACAGGATTTGAATAAATTCTAATTGAGGGTCTGCCAGTGCAATCAAAATAGTAGCAGAAATTACTGTCGTCACCGAACCAACTAACACGCCCACTGCTTTCAAGATCAGTTCAATTGGGACTTGACGTTGATACAGATAAACTTCTTCTTTGCCTTGTAATATGGCCCTAGTAGAACTTACTAAAACTCGCAGAGTTGTTGTTTTCATGCCACCACCAGTACCTCCTGGACTAGCTCCTATAAACATTAGGGCAATGGTAATAAATAAACCTGCTGTAGTCATTTGGTTGATATCAATGCTGTTAAAACCAGCTGTTCTAGAAGTTACAGACTGAAACCAGGCTGCTAGCAATTGTTCCTGCAAAATCAAGGAACCTAAGGTTTGATCGTTGTTTGTTTCTACAAAGAAAAAGGCAATTGTTCCTAGCAAAAGAAGAGCTATGGTCGTACTAGTTGCGACCTTAAAATTAAGAGACAAACACAACTTTTCTCGTTTCCTGAAAAGGTGATCGTGTAACCAGAGATAGATTTCAAAAATTACCTGTTGACCAATACCACCAAAGATAATTAACCCAGTGATGACTAGATTTAAAAGTAAAGAAGCTCGATAAGCACTCAAACTATCACTAAAAAGGCTAAAGCCAGCATTGTTCCAAGCACTAATACTATGAAAAATTGCAAACCATAGCCCCTTATCAAATCCATAATCTGGAACAAACACAGGTAAAAGTAGGAAAACACCTGTAATTTCAAAAATCAACGCTGTCGCAATAACCGAGCGGATTAATGAGGTGCTATCTTGTAATCCTGGTCGATCAAAAGCTTGTTGAATCGCGACTTTATGCCTAAGGTTAAACTTTCGCCTCACCAGTAGTAGCAGCAAGGTTGTGGTTGTCATATAGCCCAATCCCCCAATTTGGAATAAGGCAAGTACAAAAAACTGACCCAAGTTAGAAAAATAAGTGCCAGTATCAACAACCACCAAACCTGTAACACAAACAGCAGAAGTGGCTGTGAATAGTGCCACAATTGGGTTGTTCCATGTTCCGCTGCTAGTGGAGAAAGGCATCATTAGCAGCATAGTTCCAAGGAGAATTACAGTGAGGAATCCCAGGCAAATAGTTCGCGAGATAGTCATGGATCGATGGAAACATCAATTCTATAGAGGATACACTTTTTTTGTTAATGGTTCATCTTTAGGTTGTTGATAAGTGGGTAGGTTCAATTAAAGATAAAATACTAACCTCTTCCTCAACCCCTCTCCACTACCCCTCAATCCTCCAGAAGCGAGGGGAAAATCAGGAAAAATTTTATTTACGCCAGAGGATGTATGATATTCAAGGGCGCTATGTTCATTTGGTTTACACCTCCCTACATAGCACTTTGGCTATGAACAATTAAAACTGAAGCTTAATATCTGCTACGCTAATTCAGTTCCATGCATAAGGGCCCAAAGCGATGACTTCAAATCTTAAGAGTCAAATTCAACAATTCTACGATTCCTCTTCTAGTTTGTGGGAGCAAATTTGGGGAGAACATATGCACCATGGCTACTATGGCTCTACAGGCAAAGAGAAAAAAGGTAAGCGTCAAGCACAAATTGACTTAATAGAAGAACTCCTCAACTGGATAGGTGTAGAGCAAGTTGAACAGATTTTAGATGTTGGTTGCGGTATTGGCGGTAGTTCTGTTTACTTAGGGCAAAAATTTGGAGCTAGAGTTAAGGGTATTACACTGAGTCCAGTGCAAGCATCAAGAGCTACAGAAAGGGCAAAAGAAGCTGGTTTAGAAACACAGTTATACTTCCAGGTTGCAGACGCACTGGATATGCCTTTGGAGAGTGAAACTTTTGATTTTGTTTGGTCACTTGAAAGTGGTGAACATATGCCGGATAAGGAAAAGTTCCTCCAAGAATGTTACCGAGTACTCAAACCAGGGGGAAGTTTTTTGATGGCAACTTGGTGTCATCGCCCCATTACGCCAGCAACAGGATTACTCACAGCCGATGAGCAGCAGCATCTGAGGGAAATTTACCGAGTTTATTGCTTACCTTATGTGATTTCGCTGCCAGAATATGAAGTAATAGCGCGTAATCTGGGTTTTCAAAATATTCGCATTGCAGATTGGTCTGATGCTGTGGAGCCATTTTGGGATCTTGTCATTGATTCAGCCTTGGAAATACAAGCCCTCATGGGGTTGCTTCAAAGTAGTTGGAAGACTGTGGAGGCAGCACTTTCATTAGGGCTGATGAGTCGAGGATATCGGCGAGGTTTAATTCGTTATGGATTGCTTTGTGGGACTAAGGGATAAGGTTTTGACGATTACTACGTAATTAGTTTTGGTTTTAAGAGGTAGTGTGGTAGCTGCGACAATCTTTTTTATCTTATACAACAAGGCATAGCTATCCTTATCAAGAGTTTTCTTGCAGCCATTTGAGTAAGTCTTCACTGGTATTAAAATCCCAGATTGCTTCTCCTAAACGTTCTAGGTTTTGCGAATTCAAGGCTTCAATCAATGTGATTAAATCAGTAGTTAATTGTCCGAAACGGCGCTCAAGTTGTCGCAAGAGTAAGCTTCTTTCACCTTCGATTCTTCCCTCTTCTCGTCCTTGTTCTCGCCCCTCTTCTCGCCCCTCTTCTCGCCCCTCTTCTCGCCCCTCTTCTCGCCCTTGTTCTCGTCCCTCCTTTTTAGCTAGACTTAATGCACCTCTTCTGTCCTCCAAGAACATTTCTTGTTTATGTATCTTTTCCAATTCTTCCACACTCAAGCTAGCCTGATTTGCTATATTTAAAGCTTTTTCTAACTGTGGGATTTCTCTCATTTTATCAGGAATGATTTCTAAGCTGGGGGCTTCTTTGATAAAGTAGATCCACTTATCTATAGCACTTTCTAAGTCTTCCAACGACTTAGTAAATTTAGGGAGTTCTACAAACACCATTTTTAATTCATGCTCCTGATAAGAAAAGTGTTCTATTTCTTCTTGAAAGTAAAAACAGTTGATTACTTTCTGTGTTAATGGAAATAGCTTAAAATCAGTGATAGTTAAAGCAATGACAGGAGTGAGATCAAAATACCCTTGTCCTGATTTAAGCTGTAGTGCATAGGTCTTGCACAAGTTATAAACGACTCGCTTCTTGAAAGCCTCTACATTCCAGAGTTGCATTTCAATGATCACAGTCGTTCGATCCTCTAATACTGCCTTAACATCCAGATAAGTGTCTTTTAAATCAACTACATCACCAGCACTATAGGGATCAATAATTTCTAAATCCTGGATGACAGAATTACCAGAATAGATCATGGCATTGAGGAAGGCAATTAGAATATCTTTACTCTGAGCTGAACCAAAGATTTTCTTAAAAGCAAAGTCTGTTTTAGGGCTGATAAATTTCATTTGTTTACAAAGTTACAAGATTTAACTGTTCACCAATGTCTTTACTTTATAGTAAAAAAGGCATAAAAAACAATAATTATCACAACTCATGTAGGACTAATACAAGATAATTTACCAATACCTTTGAGGGCGGCTAAAACTTGCTCCAGTTCATTTTTTCTGTCAATAGATGATGAGTTTTACAAACACAACTTGGAAATAATTCTGTGATATCTAACCTACCACCCTTAATTTTCAATTCCAAAAATTGCTGTATCTTCCTAACCTATTAAGCTATCGCCATTACCAGCTAGAAGTTGATGTGCAGCTTCTAACATATCTTTGGAAATCTCTTGGAGGTCTTCACGATTGTCAAGATACGCTTTCAGAGCATCCATGGGAGAAATACTGCTGCCAACACCTAGCTCTGGCAAGCGAGGGCGTGCCAGTTGAGAAACTAATTCGGGGCGAATCGTATAGGTGTGAGCTGTACTTAATGACTGGTGTATGGCAGTATTATCAATTAAGTCCAACTGCTCAGAGCGTAGCTTATAAATTAGTCGCACTACAGCGCCTTTGAGGTCTTTTTTATTAATAGCTTTTAGCAAAGCTACCTGTGGTTCATCTGCCTCTGAAATATTTACTTCAATGGTGCGTAAAGCTCGAACTTGTAAAGGACAAAATTGCCAACGAATAGAACCTTTCTCTAGTTCGATAATAATATAACCTTTGTCTTCCTTTTCTTCACTAAAATCTACCCGTTCAATGCTTCCAGGGTAAATAATTGGAGGGTCATTAGAAGGATTGAGATTTTGGTGTCGGTGTACATGTCCCAAGGCTACATAGTCAAAGCAGGGTCGTGCTAGCATTGAGATAGGGATTGTAAACCCCTTACCGACAGCAAGGAATCTCTCTGCTCCTAGGGTGGCACGGTCTGCCATTAAGTGGGCCAACAGGATTGTTGGTACTTCTGGGTCTAATCTGCGTATTTCTGCTTCTAATACTGGTTCGAGACGTTCAATTAGCAACTCGTTGACTTCTGGCAGCCCCATACCTTCAGTTTCCGGGCGAGTCAGAAGGGTAGAGCGAGTTAGCCAGGGCAACGTGATTACTTGCACAGCACCGTTTTTGGTTTGGATGTTGTGAGTTTTGATGGTGTCGCCGACAATAAAACCAGGTACTCCTAGGGTACGATAAATACATAAACTAGCACCACCATTACCCTGTGAATGCTGGTCGTGGTTGCCCACTAGTAAAACTGTAGGAATTTCCGCATCCACTAAACGGCGAAACTGCCCTGCAAAAGCTTCTTGTATGTAAGGTGCAGGGGTGGCGTCGGGGAAGGCATCACCTCCAAACAGAACAAGATCAACAGATTCTGCGATCGCACGATCAATACATTTCGAGAGGGTATTGACAAAATCCTCCAGACGTGTGTTAACTCCTGTGTCTGGATTGAGTCGTCCATGGGAAAAACTACTGCCCATGTGTATATCGGACAGGTGAAGGATTTTTATCATTTGTTGCTTGTCATCTCAAGAGCTGTTTAACTAGTTATGGATGCAAAGAACTTTAATCTTCCCCTGCCTCTTTTGCTCCCTCTGTTTCATTGGTGGTAGTACTGGGAAGCATTCTATCTATGGCTTGACAAATAGCTTCCCGTTGCTCAGCATCGTATTGCCAGCGCTGGAGAAATAGTTTGTAGCTGCCTTCCCAAGTTAGGGCGCTTTCCCGCAACTGCGCCGCCATGTCTAACAACTGAGGCATGTCTATTTTCTCGATTAGACGCAGAGTGCGCAATTTCACTCTCTGAGATTCTCTTGCCATCTGTTGGTTGTGATTGCGAAGATGAGCAACTGCCATTGCTGCTGACATCGCTAAGTTTTTTACCAACAGTTCTGCTACGATTTCGGGAGAGCATGCCAGTGCCTCAATAATTTCTGGTGAGGGATTATCAGCTAAAGTTCCCTCCGAGGTGAGGTAAGTTACAAAGAAGCCTCTGGCACCGTTTTGAGTGTTCACCAAGGAACTGACAGCTTCAGAAACTTCTGGCAATGATATTTCATCCCTACTAATTTTGTCGATTAGGGATTTAGTGAGAGCGATCGCCTCTTCAAAGGTTACTTCTTCTGGAATAATCACGACGACCCTTAAAAGCGATTGGCAGAGTTTAAAGCTCTATTTTAGAACTTATTTTACTACCTGTGCTAGCAAGAGCTCTCGGAATTGATCTAAATCTTCGCGACTAACAAATGCACGCTTGGGAACAATATTGAAGGTTAGCTTTGAAGAATAAATGATGAACAAATTTTTGGTCTCGACAAATTTTGTATAAACTTGCCAGTTGACAGTTGATTGAACACGGGGAGATTGCATAGTAAAGCCCTGTCCATTTACCTCAATTGTCCTAGGTTCACGGAGGCTAGGCTGACTTTTCCAGATCCGGGCAGTACTATAACGCTGAAGTAGCTTGAAACCTGGTATAAAACAAATACCTAAAACCAAATTCTTGGGTTTATTTTAGTATCATTGAAGGTTAACCACAAATCACTTTTTGAGAGAAAGTCTCTTGCAAGAGAAAATTTAAGTAGACAAAAAACACTATTTTAGAGACATTGAGACATTCTGCACAGGGACTACGCCAATCCTTATCGGTATTCCGATATAGTGGGCGGGCATTGGGTTTGGTATGGACAACTAATCGTAAGCTAACTATTGTGCTGGCAATATTTACCCTAGTAGCAGGTTTATTACCAGCAGTGGTAGCTTATCTGGGCAAATTGATTGTCGATAGCGTCATTTTAGCTTCATCCTCAGGCGGGACAAACCAGAGCATAATAGCTCTAGGTTACGTTGCCTTAGAAGCGATCGCCGTTATGTTACTGGCAGGTTGCCAACGGGGGCAAACTCTCTGCCAATCGCTATTGCGGGTACAGTTAGGTCAACAGGTAAATGTTTTAATTTTAGAGAAGGCATTAACACTAGATTTAGCCCACTTTGAGGATTCAGAGTTTTATGACAAGATGACTCAAGCGCGGCGAGAAGCATCGATTCGTCCCCTCTCGTTGGTAATGCGAACCTTTGGGCTAATTCGGGATACCCTCTCATTAGTTACTTATGGAGGACTGTTACTGAAATTTTCCTTCTGGGCAGTAGTAGTATTAGTAATGGCAGCGATTCCTCCCTTCATTGCCGAAACTCGCTTTGCTGGAGAAGGCTTTCGCCTGTTCCGTTGGCGCTCCCCTGAAACTAGACGACAGCACTATTTAGAAACAATCATTGCTCGAGAAGACTATGCCAAGGAGATTCAGCTTTATCAACTTGGTCCAACCATGCTGCAACGTTACCATAATATCTTTAGTCAGCTTTACCAAGAAGACCGCAACCTAACTCTACGCCGAGGCCTGTGGGGTTATGTACTAGGGTTAGTAAGTACGATTGTATTTTATGCTGTCTACGTATCAATTGTTGTAGAAACCATTTTTGGTCGCATTTCCTTAGGGGAAATGACCATGTACTTGACAGTATTTCGCCAAGGACAATCTACTTTATCTGGGATACTGACTTCCATTGGTGGCATGTATGAAGATAACCTTTATTTATCTAACCTCTATGAATTTTTAGAGCAAAAGGTTTCTCTCTCTACAGGCACAGCTATTAAGGGTACAATTGTGGGGGACGGCATTCGCTTTGAGAATGTGCATTTCACCTATCCCGGAAGTTTGCAACCAGCTCTCCAAAACATCTCATTACATCTTAAGCCGGGGGAGAAACTAGCAATTGTCGGTGAAAATGGTTCAGGAAAGACAACTCTTATTAAACTGTTAACTAGGCTTTATGTGCCAACTTCTGGGTCCATTCTTTTAGATGGTTTAGATTTACAAGAGTGGGACATTGAAGTGCTACGCCGACGAATAGGGGTAATTTTTCAGAACTTTGTTCGCTATCAATTTAGCGTCGGAGAGAATGTGGGAGTTGGAGATGTAGAACACCTACAAGACAAGGCGAGTTGGGAAATTGCCTCCGATAAAGGCATGGCTAAAACCTTTATTGAATCAATGCCCGATGGTTTCAATACTCAGCTAGGTAGATGGTTTCAAGGGGGACAAGAACTTTCTGGGGGGCAGTGGCAGAAAATTGCTCTCTCACGAGCATTTATGCGTACCAAAGCAGATATTTTAGTATTAGATGAGCCCACTGCCGCCATGGATGCTGAGGCAGAAATGAAAATTTTTGAGCATTTTCGTTCCCTTACCCAAAATCAAATGGTAGTTTTAATTTCCCACCGCTTCTCAACCGTGCGGATGGCAGACACAATTGTAGTGATGGCAGCAGGAAAAATCATCGAACAGGGAACTCACGAGGAATTATTGCAACTTGAGGGTAGGTATGCTCAGCTATTCTCAATGCAAGCAGCTGGGTATCATTAACTTACTCCTCCATTTTTTAGTTAATCAGTTAATTTACCTAACTAATTTTTTACTCTTTTCTCCAGAGCCGACTCCCGTTTTGCCTCTGTTTATATAAGCAACTATCTCTGTTTTACTGCGCCATAGCTACTCTTTTTCTCTACCCAGGAATAGCCTAAATATCATTCGTTTTTTATCCATTCTTCTTCACTAACTTCTGTGACTAGATGTCAAGAAAACCACATCTGCTCTAACTCCCCTTCTTCTCAATCATTGCCAAAGTTCGCGCCACCAACGAACTCGCCTTCCTTGAGGGAGATTGGCTTTCTGGCGTATATCCTTAATATTCCAGCGAGTCAACTTAGCTAAAGTCTGAACTTCTCTTTCCAATCTTTGATTTAAAGATCGTTTATATTCTCTACCAGCAGGACAATTGATCTCCCCTTGATAGGGATGACGTAAGATATATCGACCCTGAAATAACTGACGGTTTGAAGTTTCTTGAAACATCAAATCTTCTGGGAATTGATCACGACTATAGCGCACATGAAAACGGGTAATAAAAACATTATTTCTTGTTGACGGATTTAGCCAAAAAACACCAGCTTGACGTAGTTCTTCTAGATTCAAAGGTTGGGCAGAGCAAGGGTCACAACTACCCATGTCCCAAGCATATTCAAGAAAGGCAACCTTCTTGTTTTCACGCTCATAGGAAGTTTGGAACATGGCCTTGTAGAAATCCTCAAACTCATTTTTGATAAATACTGGCAACTCAGTATTTGAAGGAATCTTCACTGTGCGGTAGTTAGTAATCTCTGCCTGACCTTGCGGTGATAATAAATAAACAAATAAGTCCTGCTCAGTTGTGGCATTGATCATACCCAAACGAATTGGCAGCATGAATCTAGGAGATTCGTAAGCCATCTGAATTGGACGCAAAAATTGGTAGCCAGAGGCTTCAAATTCTTTGAGATTGACTTTGGCCACAAAGAATTTCATTTTTTGCCGGATGTAGGGCTTAAGTAATTGATTTGCTCCCCTTGGAATCCGGTAACCATTACCTCTAAGCCAAGTTTCTAACCCTTTAGATTCCTTGGCACTAAGAACAACAATATCGTATTCCCCTACTGTGAAGCGCTCCTCGACAGTAACACCCAAACTATCTGCACTTTCCCTAATTCTAGTTCCCGTCTGACTTGGAGCTGCTTCAGATTGTAGTAAATCAAATCTACGTTCACAAGGGTTTGAATCAAAATACTCCACTAGTCGAGGTGCACTAAAAGAATCAAGTCTTTCAATAATTTGAGGTTCACCAACGTTTACCTGTTCTTGTTCAAGCACTACAGGTACTGGCACAACTAAAGCAAAATCTTCGACATCACCTTGATAGTCATTTGCCATAGTTAAAACAGTGCGATCGCCATCACGGGCAATTACTACCTGAGAAGCTTGATTATAAAGTTTAGTATCAGCTTTGGCAACATAGAAGCCGCAAAATGCCCAAGCTATAGGGGCAAAGCTAATAACTGCTAAAACTGTCAGCACCAAAGTTATAAAAATACGCCATAGTTTCATAGTAATCTCCTCAAATCAGATAAATTTGTGATTCTAAAATATTTTCTCTAATTAGCTTCAATTGATACACTTTCAACAGATTTTACGGTATGTTGATCAGACTCTTCACTCCAAGAAAACCTAGGAGACAACCAAATAAAATCTAAAATTAAAGTTAAAGGAGCTAGTGCAAATAAAGCCCAGAAAACAGCTGTAGTAACGAAGAACTGATTGCGCAGAATAAAAGTTAATACAGCAATAAACCCAGCCCAAATCAAACGACCCTTTCTAGCATTAGGAATTGAGCGGGGATCTGTAAGCATAAATAGAGCAAACAATAACAATGACCCACTCATCAACCGATGGCAGAAAACATCCCATGTCCAGCCTAGCCAAAGATTGCGCATTGCTTCTAAAAAGGCGTAGATACCTAAAAAAGCAGCAGTTGTATCCCAGCGGCCTACTCGTTTCAACACCATAGCGCCAGTACCTGCAAATAACAATGCATACCAGCCACTATCCCCCCACTGCCCAGGGGAAACCCAAGCATCATCTCTGAGCATGAGTACTGAAACTATACCGAAATTAGCAGGATTAAAAAAATGCTTATCACCAACTTTCAAGAGGAATTTACTCAAAATTGCCAGGGAGCCTGCTATAACCATTGTCGTGTACTGATCAACTCTCAGCAGTAGACTCAAGCTCAAGCCCGTAATTATTGCGCTCTTGAGGGAAGAAATTTTGGGAGCATTAACTGAAGAGGCAGGCAGGTGAAACAGAGATGAAGAAGGAGAAGAATTTTTGTATTTGAGCCTAGTCAGTGATATTGTTACCCACTGAGTCAGTATACAGGTTGCCAAAGCTACTATAATTAACCTAGGTCTTAGTGTCGGATCCCTTATGCCGATGCCTAATACTAGAAAGAGTGAGAGAAATAAAATTTGATAGTCTCGGGGGTCTTGTCGCCGCATGTTCTCGGGCAAACTATAGCTATTCTTATTTAAAGGAGATATATTTTACCTTTTAAGTGTTCCCTAAAACCCAGGAAATTGTACCTAATTAATTTTGAGAAATGCTATATTCAGAGATGACTAGCAAGAATCTTACGGATCTGCTCCTCAATTGTGTCTGGCTTCTCAACCATCGCCATGTGCCCACAGCCAGGAATTTCAATCACGTTGTGCCCACAACCTTGAAATAGTTGGTGAAAACTGGCAAGATGGCGTACATACTTAGGCTCAATTACCTTGTCTTCAGTACCAGCAAAGAAATAAACTGGCTGTGGGAGTTGGGAAACTACTTGAGGTAAGCGGTGAACTTCAGCTTCAGTGGTAGAGTCAAGTAGAACTCTCAGAGCAGCCTCAGGATCTGCAGCCACGAAATCAATTAATCGCTGTCGTCCCCAACTACGTGCAATTGGGCGTGCCACCTGTGCCCGCACAAACAGCAACTCCAGCCAAGGGACATAGCAAAGCCAACGTGGACGAAGTTTAAGCAGCTGCTGCCCAGCAGCTCGAAAGCGCTCAAACTCTTCTTTGAGATAAATACCACCACCAGAGTTGAGACAAATGACTCCTAAAACTTGTTCAGGTAGCAAAGATGCGCCCCAAAGAGCAATGCTGCCGCCTAGGGAATGACCAATGACCCAAGTTTGATTGATTCCCAGTTTTCGCACTAAAATTCCCAAATCTTTGGCATAGGAAGCTAAAGTGTAGCGGTCTTGAGATTGCTTAGCAACAGTAGCACCTGAGGTTTCGCCACTAAGCTTTGAAAACCCTCTCTGTCTAAGTTTTGGCTCTATTGGGGGCTGAGAATCGCCGAATCCCCGCAAGTCATAAACCAAGCACTGATAATCTACTGCCAATCTCTCAATTAGAGGTTGCCAATAGTTACGACTTAAAAGCCAGCCGTGAACGAAAACCAGTACAGGGTATGATGATGAAGTAGGAGGCGTTAGTTCATAAGTGTGCTTAGCCCCCAGGATATCAATAATTGCCATAGTTCGATCATACCTGATCAGTGGGGTTAGGGTCTAGTGCATTGTGGGGAGAAGTTTCTGAGCGCAGTTTTCACTTTCGATGAAGTACAACACCTGTTAGTTTTCCGACAAAGAAACTATGTAAGGGTAGCCCAAAAGAATAATTTGCCCTTGTCTCCCCATCCCCCCCTCTGGCTTCAACAAGGTACACTTCACTCAAGCTTGAAAAGCACTATGACCAGTGTACAATCTCTAGCCTCGAAGACCTAGTAATCGTAGCCGCACACCTTCAGCAATTTTTTGACCCAGATATTCAGGAATTAGGCTTTCATTGGGACCCAACAAATAGAGAATGAGCCTGGTTCGTCCTCGCCACACCAATAAGTTGGCATTAACTACCAGTAAATCCTCTTGCCAGATGGCGTACATTACTTTGTACAGTAAACCAGGTTGGTTGTCTGCCTCAATCAACAGCGCCGGTAGATGGAACACTGGATCAATGTGGAATTCTGTTTCTACCTGCTCCAAACCAGCGTTAAGATTAAATTCAACTGCCAACATCTCTTGAACTTCAAAGCGCCCTGTTAAAGTTTCCTGAAGGGCACGGCAGACATTTTCAGCAGTTTTTTCAGTTAGTACCCGATTACCGCCAGAGATAACTAGTTTAATAAACACCAGCATCGGTGGTCTAATCTGACCATGGAGACTGAGACTGTGGATAGTCAGTCCATAAGCAGCTAAAACCCCAAAAATGTCACTGAGTAGGAAAGATTGATTGCGGTAAGCAAAATGCAGGACGCTTTTAGAGTCAGATGGCTTAATCTCGATTACTGCACATTTAGTTTTGTAAAGCTGGTAGGCAAGATTGAGATTTTGCAGCTGGATCTCACTGCTGACAAACTGCTCATAAAACTCAGGAAACGCCCGGTTCAAGCGCTTCAGGACTTCTAGCTTAGATGATTTCCCAACAGCAGCCATGGTTAGTTATGAGAGATTGTCTATAGTGCCTAACTTGACAATAGAGGCTTCTGGCAAGCAGCAGGGACAACAAATGGTAATCCTTTAGCTGTCAACAAAAGCTCATCGGTAACTCATTTGTTATTATCGCTATAGTTCCTGTTTAATTTAGGATGGGTAGATACACAATCATCTATCAAAATCACCAATCCCAGTAAACCCTATAGGTTTTACCGGGAGAGGATGTCAAAGTTGTGTTATCATCGATTTCACAAAGTCCACTCTCTACACCGTGCCGTAAACCCCTCCCGATTAGGAGAGGAAAATCAGCCGGTTCTTGGGAATGGAATTATGAATATGCCACAGCCGCACCTGCATGGGTTTTTGGAAAAGCTTTTTTAGCACTTCTGACACTGCCTCTACGCAGACGCAGTTTGAGGCAGATGCCCTCAAAACTGCTGGTTCTCGCACAGGTAGTAGTTCTCGTATACTTTTTAGTACGGATCGGGAAATTGACCTTTACGAATTAGAAGAGCTCTGTGATGCTGTTGGTTGGTCTCGGCGTCCAATGCGCAAAGTCAAAAAAGCAATTGAACACAGCTTCCTAGTAGCTTCTATGTGGCAACAGCGAGGCAATTCTAGTCGCTTAATTGGTTTTGCCCGTGCGACTTCTGATCATGCTTTTAATGCCACAATCTGGGATGTGGTAGTACACCCTGATTTCCAGAGTAAGGGGCTGGGCAAAGCGCTAATGAGGTATGTGATTAAGCAACTCCGCAGTGAGGATATCAGCAACATCACCCTATTTGCCGACCCTCAAGTAGTGAATTTTTATCGGAGAATGGGATTTATGAGTGATCCAGAAGGAATCAAAGGCATGTTTTGGTACCCAGATTAAGTCTCAACAATTGCGCCAACTGGAAACCGAAGCAAATTCCCCCCTAAATGCCTAAAAACTCTGGCATTGTGTCAAATTGACCAAGCCTCAGCAGATTAAAATGGCACTGAACGATTGTAGCCAAGTGAAAACCAAGTTATAATGGAAGTCGTGGTTAGAGTTAATCTGGTTTAGAAGCAACGGGATGTAGCGCAGCTTGGTAGCGCGCCTGCTTTGGGAGCAGGATGTCGCAGGTTCAAATCCTGTCATCCCGATTATTAGTAGCTAGTCTTAAAAATTGAGTACTCTTTCCTGAAACTTGAGGAGTAGTCGCCCATGATCACAAGTATTCCTGGGTTAGATTTTTGGAACTATTCCAAGTTTCAAAGGTCTGGGAGATTAAATCTATAAGCAAGTACTCCCTAGCAATTCCTTTTCACTGTAGCCTAATCTAAACTTTCAATAGGTTTACCATAGGTTTTAGATATGTCCTAGATCAGGTGAGAGCGGTATTCTAGTGTTTACAGGCTATTTCAAAGTTAAACGTCTGAGGTAATTTTGATGAAATCTTTAGTTCGCTGGGGCGCAACATTAGGTTTAGTCGGGAGTACTCTTGTTAGCTCCTGGTTGAGTTCAAATCTACGGGCATTAGCATTGACAGAGACAGAAGTCATGACCATGCTCCAGCCTGTACCTGTATTTACAGTTACCGATAGTAATGGCTCTCCTCTAGTTGCCTCTGTACCGAAGCCAGGGCAAGAAGAAACTCAGCAGGCAGTGGCAGGAGTGTTTATATCCCCACAAGATGCCCAAGCTTTTGTGGAACGCTTAAAGAAAGACAAACCTGATTTGGGCAATCAAGTGCTAGTGCAGGCTGTGTCTTTGAGCGATATATACCAACTCGACCAAAAGAATGAACAGCAATCAGCAAATGATTCAGAGGGTTTAGATTTTGCCTTCGTGCCCAGACAGCAGCAAGTACAGTTGGCACAACAACTGCTGGTAAGAAATGGTCAAACCCAACAGCAATTTCAGGGTGTACCCCTCTTCTATGCTAAGGGCGGCCCAGAAAAGGGATACTTAACTGTTAAACAGGAAGATGGTACACAGGTGATACCTTTCTTTTTTGAGCAAGGGCAATTACAGGCAATGGTGGAAAACTTCAAGAGGCAAAATCCCAACATTGCTGACTCTGTTACCATGGAGGTTGTGCCTCTTGAAAACGTCATTGATACCTTGGAAACCAGCGATAACAAACAGCTCAACAACATTGTACTAGTCCCATCACAGGAATCTATAAGCTTTATACAAAGTCTCCAAAATTCTTCTAGACAAGGTACCCCTCAAGCTCCTGCCACAAATAGACCCCAAAATTAAGGGACTTACAAATAAAAAAATATCCAATTGTAGGGGTAGAGGGGGTATGGGGAGAATAACGTTTACATTGTGTTATTTAAGTAAATTGGATAATTTCTTTCTTGGAGTGCCCTAACAACCCTTAAGACAAGGATTTGAATCTTGGGAAGTTCTGAAACTAAAGATTGGTCATTAACTCCCAATTCTCTAGCTTGGTCATTAGTATCAGGATTAGAACTCTGGCAGTGGCGCAAAGACGCCCTGAAGATGGCAACCACTGCCGGTGTACCCAGCAAGGAATTAGACTGGCTGCTACAGGAATTGACAGGAATAGAACCCTTGGTTTTGCGCTTAGAGTCCTTCAAAGGGCGAGAAACAATTAAGATAAGGTACCCTTTACCTGTGTTATCTCAACTGTGGCAGCAGCGTCTTCGTCAAAGATGCCCAATTCAATATCTGGCTGGGATGGCTCATTGGCGTCATTTTTCCCTGAAAGTTTCGACTGCAGTACTAATTCCCCGCCCAGAAACAGAGTGCCTGATTGACTTAGCCATAGAAGCTCTCCAAAATAGTCCTAAGCCTCTGTCAGGCTCTAGGCAATGGGCAGATTTGGGTACTGGCAGTGGTGCAATTGCCCTAGGGCTAGCAGAAGCTGATCCTAGTGCTACTATTCACGCTGTTGATTGCAGTGCCTCTGCCTTAGCTATTGCCCAACATAATGCTCAAAAGTTAGACTTAGCTGAGAGAATTCAGTTTTACCAAGGTTCTTGGTGGGAACCTCTTGAGACTCTTAAAGGTCAACTGACTGGTATGGTCGCTAATCCACCTTATATACCTAGTGGTTTATTGCCACAGCTCCAGCCAGAAGTTTACGCCCATGAACCTCATCTTGCCCTCGACGGCGGTAGTGATGGTTTAGACTGTATCCGAGAGTTGATCGCCACCTCTGGTGATTATCTTTGCCCTGGGGGCGTCTGGCTAATTGAGATGATGGCGGGACAAGCTACAGCTGTGGCTGAACTATTGCGCCAACAAGGCAGTTATTGTCAAATTCAGATCATCGCTGATTTAGCAGGAATCGAACGCTTTGCGATCGCTTATCGGCGCTAGCCAGTTTGTTGTTTAGATAGGGTTTGCTGTAAAAGTTTTTTGGATAGGAGTCAGCAGACAGGAGTTAGGAGAGGAACTCAGAATAATCCAATCTAAAAGTGCATCAATTTTGAACCTGAGGATGCTATAGTCTTGCACTGGTACTAGTAAAAAAAGACCCAAAGTCTTCCACTGGCATACCTTCTACATTAATTCAGCAAGCCCTAGATATAGTAATAAACCACCTAGGTCCGCTAAGAGTAACAGACCTAGGTTTTCTGTAACCCTAATTAAGTAAGGAACCAGCAGTTTCGAGCTTGACATTCTCTCCCTTTACCAGAGTAACTGCCTGCCTAAGAGCTTCTGTACGATCCACCAGCAGGTTCTTTGTAGGAATAAGTGCCAAAATGCCAAAGCGTTCTAGTCTCCGCTTAATACTACCAGTGGCACCAACGATAAACACTTGGCGACCCTTCTCGCAGGCTTCCTTAATGGCATTTTCTAGCGCCAGAGATGAGGTCACGCCTAACTTTGGCACATCGCTCAAGTCTACTATTAAGACATCGTGGTCTTCCATGGCTGTGTGTTCTCGTGAGATTGCTTTAGCCACTCCAAAGATCATCGGACCACTTAAGTAGAATAGCAAAACACGACCTTCAGCTTCGGCGAGAAGTCGTTTTTCTTCTGGATTGAGAATAATTTCATCATCAGCATCTGTTATTGCCTTAACATCCTGAGACCGAAGTTCACTCAAACTTTCAATTGTCAAGATATTGGCAACGAAAACCCCAATCCCAACAGCAGCAATTAGGTCAACAAAGACGGTAAGGACAATCACCCCATACATAATCAAGGCTGTCTTCCACGAAACTTTGTGAGCGCGTTTGAGGAAGCCCCAATCGATAATGTTAATTCCCACCTTAAGGGCAATACCTGCCAGCACAGCCATCGGAATTGTTGCGGTTAAGGAGCTAGCTCCCAAAATCACAATCAGCAAAATCAGAGCACGGGTTAAGCCTGATAGGGCCGTGCGCCCTCCAGCCTGGATATTGACTACTGTACCCATGGTTGCCCCTGCACCAGCTATCCCGCCAAATAAGCCAGAAGCCAGGTTGCCTAGACCTTGACCAATTAATTCCTTGTTAGAATCGTGTTCGGTGCGAGTTAGGCTGTCGGCAACTACAGAGGTGAGTAGGGCATCAATACAGCCCAGCATGCCCAAAACTGCAGCATCGACGAACATCAACTGAAGTTGGTCTGGACTAAAGGCAGGTAGCTGTAAGCTGGGCAAACCGGCTGAAATTGCCCCAATCCTTCGGATATCTACATCTGAGAACAGGACTAGTGAAACTATTGTTCCTACAATTAGAGCAACTAACTGTGGGGGCACTAACCGCTTTAACTTGGATGGCATTAAAAAGAGGATAGCTATCGTCAAAACTCCTAAAGCGGTTTCTGCTGGATTAAGATTAGCTAGAAGCTGAGGCAAGTTTTGAACTGTACCGAGTACGCCACCCTTAGGACTAGCCTGTCCTAGAAAAGGCCCCAACTGTAGAATAATCAGAATTATGCCAATCCCAGACATAAAACCGGATACCACTGTATAGGGCATTAAGGTAACGTACTTACCTAGCCGCAATGCGCCAAAGATGATTTGCAATACCCCAGCCATCATGACTACGGTAAAAGCCATGGCTAGCCCGTTTTCTGGGTTAGCAGCAGTTAGGTTAGCAATGACTGCCGTCATCACTACCGTCATTGGACCAGTAGGTTCAGAAATTAAGGTTGGGGTGCCGCCGAAAAGTGCTGCAAATAAACCGACTAAAACTGCTCCCCAAAGGCCAGCACCGGCTCCGGCACCAGAGGCAACACCGAAGGCAAGAGCCATCGGTAGGGCAATGACTGCGGCAGTGACACCGCCAAAGACGTCACCACGCAGGTTGCGGAAATGGATACGATTGAATACTCGCATAAACGTGCAACTATTGAACTGTGGGTTGTTTAACCTGGTAATAACTAAAAGTTAAGGCGAGATTAAGGAATAAATCTCGTCTGAGGTTTAGTTGAATTCTAAAGGAATTCTAAAGAAAATTTTCAAGAAGTTTTGAAGTCGGCTTTGATTAATAGACTTAAATCTATGTATTTGATAAATTCAATTACATTAAGTCTATAAAATAGATTGTACCGTGTATTTGTCTATATTTTGTATTTAATTAAAAATTTATAAATTGATTCTTCTTATCAGATCGATTTGGCCTATTCCATGTTATGGAGAGGGAGTGCGATCGCTTTCTGCTAAAGTTCTCTGGTAGGAGGATGCCAGTTGCGTTCAATCCATAGCGCCCGTGCTTCAATTACATAATCATTTTCGGATTGCTTGCGCTTTTGTGTTATTGTGTATTGAGATAGTCCGGCAGTCTAGCTAAACCATGCGCTGAAATAATCTGTTCTTGCTTCAAATGGTGAGCTTTCCTGAAATCTGCCAAATGGATAAACGCTCCTTCCAGGTTTGTATCCAGGAGACTTGCTCCTGATAAGTCGGCTTGCCTAATGTCTGCCCCTTGTAACTGGGCGTCACAAAGACGTGCACTTTGCAGGATAGCTAGTTTCATTAGTGAGTTTTGCAAGTTGGCGGAACTAAGCCAAGCTCCTTACTCTTATTAGCCGCGATCGCACTTTTATTAAAAGTATTAAAAGCTTCCTCACGCTTTCCTGTGTAATAAAGATTAAAGACAACTCCTATCGCACCCAAAATTGCTACAAGAGTTGTGACAAACTGTGCCCGAGAAACTCTAAGTTGCTCTTGGTAATTAAGATAGTTTTTTAATGTTTCTACTATTAGTAGATTAGAAAAGTTATCTTGCAACTCATTAGGCCAACCTACACCTAACCAAAATACAATGATAACTATCTTGGCAACAACAACCAAAATAATTATCGCTACTTCAACCTTCAAGCCATTACTTGATTTATCTGTTTTGTTTTCATCCAAGCTCATTAAGATTGATTGTAATTTAGTTCCGTCAGCCATAAACTCTAAGCAAGTCAGCACAAGAACAAATTTCACCGCCTACCCATTTTCCAATCTTCCCCACCTGGTAGCTGAACTAAATAATTATCAATAATTGCTGGTAAAATCTTAGCCGAATATTCATATGTTAGATCAAGCAATCTCTGAGCAGTCATAATTATCTCTGTTCTATCTACCAACTCTGAAAGTTGAAAAGAATTATAAGCTCCATCCAAAACTTCCACACTTGCCGGACGAATTGCTACCTCAATAGCCTCTTCTAGAAAAGACTCCCATTCATCTTGTTTAATGTAGTAAGACTTTTTATTATCTTTGAGATTTAATTTGTGAATTTGTCGGGTGGAATCTGAAATTGAAGCTACCCAGGAATTAGTTAAACGCTGCTCAATTTGATTTTTAATTAAGTGCACTAGCATTCTGACCAGAAAAGACTCGATATTACGGAGGATTGCTTGTTTACTCATCCCCTCTAGTTCATCCACAATCGCTAGAGCATCTGCATAGCGTCCTTCTAAAATGCTAGTTCTCAGATCGATTAGTTCTTGAGTCATATGCTACCTTCAAAGATAGGCGCTGATATGCAAAATATAGCATTGAGTCACCTCACATTTTATACTAGTCCCAAAGGCGATCACTCCTTAACGGCTCTGTATCAACTCAGGCGCTGACGAAGCCACAAAGCAAACAGAGGCAGAGCCAATCGGTAGCCTTGCTCCGAACCATAAATCAAGCCTTTGTGCTGCAAACCTGCGATCGCCCCTTGGAGAGAACCCCCTCTTGATAGACAATGCTTGTGAATGTAGCCTCGACTTTGCGGCTTGTTGGTAGGATCTAACGCCAGAGACTCCAACAGATGTGCCTGATTAGCTGGAAGCAACATCAGTAATGACTCAAAGACCATTGATAAGTCAGCTAGCAATTCTTTGATTGCCTGCTGGACATGCCAATCACGAATTAGCCCGTCAGCAACTCGTACTGACTTTAGGCGTCGCACCAGTGCCGAAGCATCGCCGAAGTGTCCCTGCACCGCCTTGACAAAGATTTCCAGTGCTGGTGATCTTGGATCAAAGGTTAACCCTTCAGTATGCAAGACTTCAGTTACCCAAGCAGCAACAACATCGTCAACTAAGGGAGCTAGCTGCACGATTTCCAAATTATTGCCCGGTTCCTGGGGATAAATACTAGCTTCTGCAATTGTTGCCACCAATACATAACTTACCTGAGTCTGACACTCTATCTCTTTTCTCAACAATTTTTCCCACACCCCATGACGATCCCATGAGCGGATGTGGGGGAAGCTTTCCAAAATCAGTACCATCCGTTCACCCGAAGATTCTGCTAACCTTTGCAGAAGAGCAAGTAATCCCTCAAATGCCCTCCATTGCTGCTCTTTGCTCTGCGTCCGAACAGTTTTGAGCCGCTGTTTGCTGCTTCCTTCATCTTTGAGGACAAATAATTCGGTAGCCTTGCTTTCAATCCACTCTCCCATTACAGTTTGAGCTGTTGCACTTGGAAACGCCTGGTCTATACTCTCGCACAATAGTTGCACGAAGCGTTGACCATCAGTAACCCGGATACAGTCAACCTCTAAGATTTTAACTCCAACTTCCCCTGCTGCCCGCCTGACTAAAGTCCGCCGTCCGCTTCCCGGAACTCCCACAATTAGCAAGTTACCATCACGGGCTAAAACTTGGGTAATTTGCTGGAATTGTGCTTGCCGCCCAACCAATTCAAATGGTGCCGATAGATCCAAAAGATTCACGTGCTTAGTATCCCGATTCCGAGTGTCAAAACTTCCCTGAGGGACTCCTTCAAAAGTTGACGAATCCGGGTTGAGGTTAACTATTGATTGAACATAAGTCGATTCTCTCATCCGCTATTGCCTTTGACCTCAAACCAAAAACTTGGTGTGGAATTAGTCTATAGTTTGCCTTGGCACTTTTCAATAGTGTCAACATTTTATGGCACTATTAAAACGTGCTATATATTTTATAGCACCGTTTAAAAGTATCTTGCCATAAAGAAATAAGTTTTTTTTTTTCAATAAAACAATTAAAATGTTAGAAGCCTTAATCTTTGCCACAATATTGTGTGGATTTTTCGGAATTATCCTTAAAAAGAACTTGGTTATGAAAATCATCTCTATGGATGTTATGAGCACGGGGGTGATTGCCTATTACGTGTTGGTGGCATCGCGAGATGGCTTGTTCACACCCATTGTTTCAAACCTCGAAAATAGGACTTACTCTGATCCGGTTCCCCAGGCAGTTATTTTGACAGCGATTGTGATTGGCTTTTCAATTCAGGCTTTAATGCTAGTCGGTGTCATGAAGCTAGCACGGGATAATCCAACCTTGGAAAGCAACCAGATCGAGAAAAATAATACGCCATGAATACCATTACGATTGCCTGGATCGCACTACCGCTATTTGTGGGATTCAGCATTTATCTACTCCCAAAACTTGATAGATACCTGGCACTAGCCATTGCTATTGCTTCAGCCGGATATGCCTCACAGCTATTTCTCGAACCATCACCATTAAAGCTACAGCTACTAGATAATTTCGGTGTCATCTTAGTAGCAGATCACTTAAGTGGCTTTTTTATCTTGACCAATGCCCTGGTAACGGCAGCAGTTGTTTTCTACTGTTGGCAAAGTGGTAAGACAGCTTTTTTCTATACGCAGACGATCATTTTACATGGCAGCGTCAATGCCGCTTTTATCTGCGCAGATTTCATCAGTTTATACGTGGCATTAGAGGTAATTAGTATTGCCGCCTTTCTGTTAATTGCCTATCCTCGAACTGACCGCTCAATTTGGGTTGCCTTGCGCTATCTATTTGTCAGCAACACGGCAATGCTATTTTATCTGGTTGGCGCGGTTTTAGTCTATCAGGCAAATCATTCCTTTGCTTTTGAAGGTTTGCGCACAGCACCTCCGGAAGCCCTTGCCCTGATCTTTCTAGGGCTATTAGTAAAGGGGGGAATATTTGTCTCGGGATTGTGGTTACCATTGACTCACTCTGAATCGGAGACACCAGTATCGGCATTGCTGTCGGGGGTTGTAGTCAAAACTGGAGTCTTTCCACTAGTGCGTTGTGCTCTAATTATCGAGGAAATTGATCCTATAGTTAGGATATTCGGAGTGGGGACAGCACTTCTAGGAGTAGGCTATGCCGTATTTGAAAAAGATACCAAGCGTATGCTGGCGTTTCATACGATTTCGCAGTTAGGCTTCGTCCTCGCCGCACCTACAGTGGGGGGCTTTTACGCCATGGCTCATGGCTTAGTCAAATCGGCGCTCTTTTTGATCGCTGGTGTTTTGCCTAGCCGTAACCTCAAGGAACTACAACATCAGCCAATTAATACCTCAATTTGGATTGCTCTAGCCATGGCTAGCTTCTCAATTTCTGGCTTTCCCTTATTATCAGGCTTTGGGGCAAAGGTATTGACGATGAAGAATTTACTGCCCTGGCAAGTTATCGGCATGAATGTTGCAGCTCTAGGAACAGCAATATCCTTTGCCAAATTCATCTTTCTGCCCCATGGAGATGGCAAGCCAGAGAAGGTAAAGCCCGGTTTCTGGTTAGCGATGATACTTTTGATCGGTGGGCTGATTGCCGCCAATGGTGTCTACTACAAGGCATATACCTTTGCCAATATTGTCAAACCCCTGGCAACCATCGGCCTGGGATGGTTGGCATATTTTTGGGTTTTTAAAAAATCTGTACTCAAGCTACCCCGTGTTATTGAGGAATTTGAACATCTAATCGGCGTGATGAGTTTGATGTTAATCCTACTCTTCTGGATGGTGTTTGCATGATTGGGCATTTAAATCTGATTTTACGACTAGTTATCTGGTTTTTGCTTACTGCTAATTTGAGTGTGGCAAATATTATTATTGGCGTAGGTGTCGCACTCCTATTACCGGGACGCCCCAAAACTCCGGAAGCATTAAAAGATTGGCTGCGTGTGCTTGGTGAAGTCATAGTAGCGATTCCCCAGGCATATTTTGAAGCATTTGAAATCATGCTCCGTCCCCATAAATACGAAGATGTGATTATGGAACGAGTCAAACCTCAAAGGACGCCTGGGCTGATTTTCCTGGATATATTCCTAATCACTTTTACACCAAAGACTGTTGTTTTGAAATACCACGAAGATGGCAGGTACGAAGTACACCGGGTTCGACGGAGGAAAAAGCGGTCATGAACCTAATTTTAATTGCCATGATTCTGGCTCTGCTCATCCCCATTTATGAGGCTTGGCAAGATGATGATATTTGGCAAAAAATGTTGGCATTCGCCAGTATCGCTACGAAGACATCAATCATGATTCTAGTAGTATCTGTCTTGCGCGACGATTGGATGATTGGTGTTGTCGGAGTGATCATTCTAAGTGTGGGGGATGCCGGATTCATGCTTTTAGCACACTTAATCAAACGAATGGGAGATATATGATCAATACGCTTAGTTACACTTGCATAATTGTTGGCATCTTCTTCTGGTTTTGGGGAACCTTTCCCCTGCTCGGCAATCGCTCGGTATTATTCAAGCTACATAGTCTTTCGGTTTCAGATACCCTTGGCTCGATAAGTATTATCGTGGGACTGCTCCTGAAGATGCCCAATGAATGGCCACTGCTGATTTTCGCCATTATCTCCTTGGCAATCTGGAGTACGGTGCTGGGGTATGTTTTAGCTTACTGCTCTAGTAGTGGGGTTAGCCATGACTGATAACTATATCTATGTCATTATTGCCCTACTGCCTTTGTCCGCTTGCATGCTGGTATTTCAGGTCAATCCATACCATGCTCTGGTAATTCGCGGCATACTGGGGGCGGTGGCGGCATTGGTTTATGCAGTTTTGGGGGCAGCTGATGTTGCTTTGACTGAAGCCTTGGTGGGTACGATGCTTGCAATTACTCTTTATGCAGTGGCGGCACGTTCATCACTAACCATGCGTCTTGGTGTGCTTCAAAATGAGGAAATTGAGCTAGATAGCGATTCTATAGCAGATGGCAAGGCCAAACAGCATTTTGTGCAATTGAAGGATGACTTAAAAACAATTCTTAGTAAACACTATATGCGGCTTGAGCTTGTGCCCTATACAGATAGGCAAACCTTGCAGCAGGCACTGATGGACAAAGAAGTTCATGCGACTTGTATCCGAGATGAGCGATCGCCACAGGATAATCAAAAGCAGTTAGGGTATGAGTTCTCAACCCAACCCTATCACACTCAGACAAGGGTTCAACGCCTTTATGAGATCATGCAAACTGAACTAGCCTCACCAGCAGTAACAACCTTGACTTATGTAAAGGCACCAGAGATTGCGGAGCATTATAAATGAAATGGGTTTACATTGCATCAGGGATAGCGTTGTTTATCAAATTCCTGATTTTTCCAAATCCGGCGGCAGATTTATCAGATATCTCGATCGTTGAATCAGTTGTACAAGATACTGGGGTATCCAATGCGGTTTCGGGTATCATTTTTCGGAATCGGCTTTATGATACCGTCTTTGAAGTGGTGGTATTTTCGCTCGCGATTATGGGAGCAAAGTTTCTCTTAGCAGATGAAAAGCCATTCTGCACAATCTATCAATTTACAGATCAACCATCTATTGTGCTAGCACGTTTGGGAGCAACTATTGCTGCTTTAGTAGGTATCGAGCTAGCGATTCGGGGGCATTTGAGTCCTGGTGGTGGTTTTGCTGCTGGGGTGGCAGGCGGCACAGCGATTGGTCTTGTGGCAATCACCTCATCATCGCAGTGGATGCAGGCAGTCTATCAGCGCTGGCACGCTGCTACTTGGGAAAAAGTTTCAGTTCTAACTTTTATTGTACTGGCGGTTATAACTCTAGTGGGAGTAGAATTTCCTCATGGGGAGTTGGGCGCACTGATCAGTGGTGGGGTTATTCCTTTACTTAACATCCTGGTTGCAGTAAAAGTTGCTTTGGGTTCGTGGGCAGTTATTTTGGTGTTTATTCATTATCGGGGATTGTTGTGATCGAGCGGAGCTTGGATAAATGACACAAGTTTCATTGTCTGCTCTCGTGGCTGGAGCGCTCTCAGGTAAGCTGGTAAGCTTTCCTACAGATACAGTACCAGCTTTAGCTGCACGACCAGATTGCTCCGAGTTAGTGTTTGCTGCCAAGCGACGCCCTCCAGAAAAACCCTTAATTTTGATGGCAGCATCCCCGCAGTCTTTGTGGTCATTTGTCAAGGGTAGTGCTGCCGAGTTGGAGATTTGGCAGCAAGTTGCTCAGCAGTATTGGCCTGGAGCCTTAACTTTAGTTTTACCTGCCTCAGCTCAAGTGCCGGAGGCAATGAACCCAACTGATCCGACGACGATTGGTCTGCGGATACCTGATTTGAGCATTGCGATCGCGATTCTATCTCAGACTGGGCCTTTGGCAACCACCAGTGCCAACTTTTCAGGAGAACCACCTTCACAAACTATGGCAGAAGTTGAGGCACTATTTCCTCATGCTCTGACTCTCGAAACCAAAGAATTAGAAACTCTTAAACTAGTTAAGGCCGGTGTTCCTTCTACAGTTGCCAAATGGAAGGGTAGCAACTGGGAAGTTTTGCGTCAAGGAGGAGTGCGCTTAGCAATAAGTGCGCCTAGCAAAAATATTCAAGATTAACAGAAAAGGTTTGAGGTTCCAGGACTTTGGGGCAGAAGGTTTTTGAGGCTAAACTGTAGAACTAACTTAATTAAGTAATAAGTAATAAGTAATAAGTAATAAGTAATAAGTAATAAGTAATAAGTGATAAGTGATAAGTGATAAGTGATAAGTAAATAGAGAATCATGAATCTGATTCAGGAACTCCAAAAACTTCTAGCCAGACAGTGGCAACAAATGACTACAGTTGTTAGCACCTTGCCTCGCCAATCAGGAGTAAGTGGTATCTATCCTAAGCAGGGATTTGAGATGAAACTGTCTAGACGCTTTGAAGGCAGAGTGGCACTGATTACAGGGGGAGGCAGTGGATTAGGTAGAGCCACCGCTATTAGATTAGCACGAGAAGGTGCTGCCGTTGGTGTTGCCAGTCGCAATCTTGAAAAGACTAAAAAAGTTTGCCAAGAGATTGAGTCTCTTGGTAGCAAGGCAATCGCAATTCAATGTAATGTGAAACATGAATCTGAGTGTGAGCTGATGGTCGAGCAAATTATTAGTAAGTTTGGTCGGCTTGATATATTGGTCACTAGTGCCGGTATTCATGGTGGTGGCAAAACTGTCGTCGAGACACCAGTGGAAATCTGGAATAGAGTTATTGACATTGACCTTAAAGGTGCATACTTAAGCTCAAAGTTTGCCATCCCACCAATGCGCCAAGTTGGTAGTGGTTCGATTGTCCACATATCTTCTATTGGAGGACTTAGAGGCTCCTCTGGGGGAATGGCATTCCAGTCAGCCAAGGGTGGACTAATTAATCTAACAAGACATATGGCAGTTGCTCATGCAGCTGAAAATATCCGTGTCAACTGTCTCTGCCCTGGTGTGATTATGACACCACTAACAGAAAAATTTCTCAAAAATCCAACAACTTATAGTAAGGTATGCCGATGGCATCCAATGAATCGGATTGGTGAACCAGAAGAAGTTGCAGCAACAGTAGCATTTCTTGCTTCGGAGGAAGCCTCCTTTATCACAGGAGCGATTATACCAGTAGACGGAGGCTATCTGGCTGCGGGTAGGGAAAGATCGTGAAGGGAGAGGGGGAGATAGGGGGAGGGGGAGATGGGGAGAAATTATTGTTCTAGGCTGGCTTTATGTAGTTCCTTTGTCCAAGAACGAAGAGGCTTTGTACTTTATCAACCGTTAAAAATGCTATAAGTAATAAGTATTATTGTGATTACTTATTACTTATTACTTATTACTTATTACTTATTACTTAATAACCATAACTCCACCTAGCTTTATAACCACGACAATCAACATGGGTAAAAACACTAGCACTAGCAATACCACCTCTACTTCCCCACCAAGGTTCTAAACGCCGATGTACCTCTTTTGGTGGAATTCCTTGAATAACAAAATCCACGGCATCACCTTGAATATGGCGGCTGTTTCTCGCTCCACCCACTTGCCGATTAATATGAGGAGGTCGATAGAAACTGGTGATAGTGATTGGCTTAACACCAAAGAGTTCACGAATTTCCTCTAATCCTTCAGTTATTTTTTTAATATTATCAACTACTTTTTGATTTTCTGGTAGCCTAGTACCTCCTTTAGTAGCTTCTGCCCAAGTGAAATGACAATTTTCTCCAAGTATAGGATCAAATAGACAAACATCTGATTCTCCAGGGATATCTATCAATTTTCCCCGGTTTCTCTTTGAGGGTTCTGGTAAAATTTCAGGTTCATCCTGAGGTTTGTTATCTGATTGGCAACCTCTAATTTCTACATGTTGCGAGTAACAAAACCAGACTTTTTTCTCTCCTAAGGAATCATCCGCCAGCACTACGCGTACATGAGCACCATCTTCATAAGGATCATCTTCGACTATGGAAAATACTTGTCCTTGATTGACAGTGATTTTTTCTGACTCTTGTAGCTTATAGCTCTGGATGGGAGAATTTTTAAAAGTTGTGGTAGTTAGTACTACTAGTTTAACTTCCCCTGGCTTATGTTCTCTAGCATCAGCATCTGTTTGAGTTAACCCGGCATGATACATATAGAAAGCGATCGCACCCAAGCCGGGTACTGTGGTTTCAATCTTGAGGTGATTTGTTCCTGCCCAGACTAAGCTAGAAATATCATTGACGATACCCCTAAATCCGTTCCAGGCATCGAAAGCAAAGAGTAATGTCGGAATATCAGGTTCATCTGGCATATTTTCAAACTGGAGCATTTTCAGCTTGCCAAGCATCTCTAGGATGAAAGAGTCTATTAGGGTAAAATTCTGTCTAGAATGGATGCATCCAACCCACCACCAGGGAACAGGAAATTCGGTTCCTACCTTCTCATAGTAAGGTCTTAGCTCTATTATCTGAGAGGCGATTTCCTCAATTTTATCTATTAAGTCAGCCCTCACTTGGCACGCTGCCCAGAGCCTTTCGTAGTGTGGTTTAAGGCGAGTTAGAGTATATTGTGTCATCTTGGCTTTACTTTACCATCCCCGCATTCCCAAGATTCTAGCTGATATCTAAAAAATACACCAAATGCACAAAGCAAACAAAATACACTAGACACTTAAGTTATTGTGCATCTGGCATTGCACTTTTGATCGTTTCTAGAAAAGCCCCAAACAGGGGGCTCTAGGGCAGGCTCCTCATAACCTTCAACTCAGGAGTTAGGAATTAGAAAGTTAATCAACATCATCCTCCGATCCACCCTTTTCTCCTATTATCTGCTAGTCCTTCTATTATCCGCTGACTGAGAAGAAACTTTACCAAGACTTAGTATTTTAGTATATCGCATTGAAGAAATATAAGCATTGGCAACCCCGAGCCTGAGTGCTGAAAGCCTTATTTTTTTGCTGACTTGCGAGGTCGTGTTTTAATTGTATTGAACTTAGGCAGAAACTTCACAGCCGCGTTAACCGTATCAGCAAAGCTGGTTCTTGGTTGACGTAGTTTCATCAAATCATTCTTGATCGATACAGACTTTGTCGGTAACTCATCATTGATTTGAGTTAGAGGTTTGGACACATCCGGTTGATTGCCATTGTTGGTAAATTTAAGCTTCACGGCAGCATCCAATTTTTCAGCAATTTTCTTCAAGCCATCTACAGTGGTATCGTCATATTCTCCTGGTTTAAATTTAATCACTGTACTGGTGGAATCATCATTATCTGTACTGTTAACTTTTTGGATAGTTAGATCAGCAAAACTAGTTTGGAAGTGATGTTCCATAAAAGCTCTTACTGGTGCTGGAATATTGCTGGGAGGTACAATTTGATCGTCACCTACCCTCTTCCATACTTTTAATTCTTCATTGAAATTGAGCCTGTCTTCTGTTCGCCCCTGATTCGTGAGCCAATCTGGGAAATCCTTTGAACTTTGAGGAGATAGAGTCCAAGTCAAACCGTCCCAATCAGCAATTTTAAAATCTTCGCCATTAGGTCCTTTAGCACGAATCATTGCTCCTGTTGACAGTTGAGCTCTGGATGTGGAATAAGTTGTTCGCAACATGCCTGCATAGGATTTTTTACCATCGGTTTGGGTCCCATATTTAGGTAGATCGTCACCAGTATTGGGAGTCAGTTCATGATAAACTCCATCAGCGATAAGTTCTTGTGCCATTTTTTTGAGTTCATCGTTTTCGTCTCTGGTAGTATCATCAACGATATCCTGTAGCTTCTTTTTGACTTCAGGATCGAGAGGTATTTTTGTATTCTTTTTAAGATCGTCAGTTATTGGTGTGGTGACATAGTAAACAAAAGGCAGTGTTTTATCCTCTTCACCTTCTGAGATCAGATAAGGTTTAATCGTTTGTCCAGAACCATTTTGGTATTGGTAATCTAGTCCAAATTGCTCAATCGCCTCTTGAGCAGAGAATCTTTGGGAATACTGATTAAAATTGCTGAAGCCATCCAGTGAAGGATCTCCAGATCTTTTGGTGAGCAGATTTTCAATTTCAGTTTTGGAGATTACCTTCGTGAATTTATCAGCAATTGAAGGTTGTTGTAAGCGAGTATAATTTTCATGAAGCAGACGAGTAATGATTTCTATATCACTGTCGTTATAATTTTCTGGCTGCTTTTCACTGAGACCGTTTTGAAAAGCTTGCACTAGCTTGTCAGCGTATTGTGTAAGTTCATTACTTGTAGCTTTACTTTGGCGTATCTTATCAAGAATATCCCAGGGAACTGAGTTAATATGACCGTACTTATCGGCAATTTTTCGGGATAGCTCAATGCCTGCACTCGCAGATTGTTTGGCTTTATCTCTCCAGCGTTGAGCAATCTCGTTAAGCTTGCTAATTGTGATTGTGCCAGCAGTTTTATTTGTGCTGACGTAGTTGTCCATCTTGGCAAGCAGTAAAGGATTGGAGTCCTGTAATAGTTTATTTTGTTTATCGGAAAACTTGGGTACATCTAAACTGGCTTGGGAAAAATCTAGATTTTCCCAACTATTACTGTCCAGCAGGACTTGCCGCCTGTCCTCTTCATTATCTCCTGCCCCTCTTGCCCTTTGCAGAGCGTCATCTGTGAGATGATGAATGGTTATGTTAGTGACTTTAGGGTCATCTGTGAATCCCTCCATTCGCTGACGCAGTTCGGGTAATTCTACGTTCCAAAAAACTGTATATGCACCAATATTTTTGGGAAGAAAGACGTGAACTTCACCCTCAGCATTGGCAGCAAATTCCTTAGACGCACTAGTCCAGACGTTATATTGATGGTCCCATATATAACCAATTTTTTCATCAGATTCAGTAGTAATCTTGAGTTGATCCCAAAGTTTACCAAGTTTTGTTTGATTTAGAGTTTGAGCATTTTCATCCGTAACTCCAGCACTTTTAATAATTTCTTGGCTATCAGCAGAAAATCGACCAATCTTAGCATCACTCCATAATAGAGTTGAACCCAGAGCCTGGACTGGAGCAAACTCTTTAAAAAAACCAGATACTTCGTGGTGAAAGGCATCAACTAAGTTTTGTCTGCCTTTTTCTCCTTCTGCCCCACCTTCATAGAAATGACCATACCCCGGTCCTATGCCTTCAACTCGATTGTTGTATAGAGCTGTCACGAAGGTACGGAAATATTCATCTGCTTTTTGCTGATTAATTTGGAACGGATCCCTCGTGACTTTGTCGATGAAGTCTCCCTTGTACTTTTTCTCCATCGCACTCATAAAAGAATCAAGAGTTATTTGCCCATCAACATTAGATTCAGTTGTTCTGGAGAATAAAAGATCCCATGCCTTAGCGGGAATAGTCTGTATCAAATTCGCCAATTGGTAAAGATAAGAA
Source organism: Symploca sp. SIO3C6 (assembly GCA_010692425.1). Classification (GTDB taxonomy): domain Bacteria; phylum Cyanobacteriota; class Cyanobacteriia; order Cyanobacteriales; family Coleofasciculaceae; genus SIO3C6. The sequence goes on from JAAHHJ010000011.1 coordinate 104,445, forward strand.
AGAGCGGTTTGAGTTAAGGATTGATTGGTTTCAGTGGGCATGATAATTTTTTCCTAAATATTATGTATTGGTGGAGAGATAACTTTTCTTCACTTGGGCTTGAGAGCGTCGATTTCTTTGCCCGTCGTAGGTTAGATTGAGCAGGTATAGCGCTACGCGCAAGGCTCCAGGGCAGAAGGCTCCAGGGCAGAAGGGGTGAATTTGACAAAGTTCTAGCGATTCAGCTTGTCCTAACCTTAATACGTACTGCTATATAATTTTTTTGCCAGTGACAGCTTTGGCTATATCCCGAAGCCAAAGCCATCTTAGATTTCGTGCCTTAACCCAATTTACAGAGGATTAGACATCCTCAGCCAAACCGTAGTATTGTGCCATGTATTGGATGATTTCCTGTGAGTGAGGTTGCAATTCTGGTAGGTATTCCTCCAAAGCCTCCCGCACAGCATCGGCAAACTCAACAAAATTGTCTGTCTTGTCTTTAACAAAAGGCTCCAGCGTCTTAATCAGCTGCCAGTTGCTTTCAATATTGAGTGCCCGTGCATCTTTGGCTAACTGGGAAGCAGCATCATCGTTAAAGTCTTGTAGCAAGCGGCTGACAAAAGTAACTCGATGCATAATGCGCCAGCAGGCTGGTTTTTTATCACTTTGCATCGCTCCCTGTAGGGCTTTGGCGTTGGGATCATTGCTTTGTGCCAGCCAGATTGGATCTACAACTTTGTTGTAAAAGTCTTCAAAATTGTTGGCGCTAGGCTCGAGATAAAAGGTCATAAAGCGATAGGCATCCACTTTACCGGGAACTTTGATCGGATTGCCTTGGGTGTCGTACTGTAGTAAGTAATCCACATTGGGAGTACCCCAAGCCTGTTGCTCTAAGGGTATTTCATACTTATAGAGGTCACTTTGAGGATTGACTTGAACTTCCAAGTGGAAGGATTGGGAAGCTTGGGCGCTCTTAGACTGAGTCATGTTCATATGACCACCCAAACTGCCATTTAAATCGAGTCCAAAGGAACCGCCGGCAGAGACATTCAGAGAAAGTCCCCCACCAAAGGAAGTTTTAAAGGAATAGGAACCACTGCTAGACTCTTGCCGGACATCGGTGGTATCGTTGGTTTCGGCATAAAAGCCACCGTCTGCCGTCCAGACATAGGTATTGACAATATTACGCTTGGAAAATTTCTCCGGTAGGCTTTGGTCCCGACTGAGGGCATCAGCCAGACTGCTAAAGGTGGTGGCAGCACCTAAACCAATGCCGGCAGCGGGAATGGCAGCGCTGGCACTGGCTAAAAGTCCGGCATTAGTACCCATGACGTTCCTAAGTATACCCTTGGATAGGGGTGAGGCATCATAGTTCTGATAGTAATTCTTTAATTCCTCCGTTTCCCGGTCAATCTGCCGTTTCAGAGCATAGGCTTCTAAGGGCTTGAAGTAGCTGTAGTGACCATACTGGGTAGCTTGGGGATAATCGGGGTCAGTTTGAACACTGCCGTCAGGCTTAAAGCCCACTTTACCGTCAAGGGTTCCCTGTTTACTATAGCGGGGGTTGATGGGGAAGGAAATAATATTCCAATCTTTGGGAATATCAGGGTTGGGCTGAAAGCGATAGGAAATTAGGGCGTTGTTATGGGCTAAACGCAAGGCAAACAAGTCTGCTGTTTCCGACTGCACTAGAGCAAATCCTTGGTTGTTGGGAACATAGCGCCTTCCGATACGCTCATTGAGGAGATTATCTAGATCTTCCCAGTAACCCCGCAGGGATGCCCGCATGTTTTTGGTAACATTGCGTCCAGTGCTAGTGCTTTTTTCATCAGTCCAAGCGCCGGAAGATTCAAATTGTCCCTTACCAGAAACATTAAATTTGACCTCGGCTTTGAAAGAGATACCGAAACCAAGGGGGGCAAGCAGTGTGCGCAAATCAAGCTCGGCACCGGCAGAAACAGCTGTCTCAAAGGAAGAGCTAAAGCCATTTTCTTTGACACTGGAGAAATTGTAGGTGAGTTGGTCAGCTTCAATGAGGTCTAGTGTACTGGCATACCTGTAGCTTTCTGTATCCGCTGCGGTGACAGGACCAGTAGTCATGTTTTCGCTGGGTATTGGGGGTGCGCCTTCGATGTAACCAATAACTTGGGGATCGAACTGTACCTGGCTTACCCATTCACTAATTAGATTACCGACTTTGTAACCAGTTATCAATTGCCATTTGCCATCTTTAATGTAGGTATAGCAACGTTTTAAGACTCCTGTGAGATTCTGCTGGCTGTCGTATTGTAGATCCCCGTATTCGCTGACAGCAGGACTACTATTAATCTTTTCATTAAATACAGTTTGAATTCCTGTTAAAGCTGAACGTACTTGGGGGGTATCGTTGCTAATAGGGGCATTAGAAAAAACAGATGTGGGTTTATTGGCATCAGCCCCTACAGGAAGATGGTTTCCTAGCAAGCTGCTGTCTTTGACTTGATTATCCTTAATTTCATCAAAGGTGTAATTTGCCAGCAGGTCTTGCTTTTCTCCTTTGAGACGGGTAAAGATATTGTCGAGAATCTGCTCTTGGGTGCGTACTACTTTCCAGATGCGTACTTCTTCAAGAGTACCCCTGAAATGTTCTTGGTAACTGCTACCATTTTTGTGGGAACCAAGGGTGAATTGCTCATCTCCCCAGTTAACCAGTGAATCAGTAGATGGTACTGATTCTGTGGCTAGGGGAATGCCATTGCTATAGAGGATTAACTCGGAAGCTTCTACATCTGGGTTTTTACACCAAGTAGCACCTTTGATTTGAGCATGGTTGCCACCCTTAAAATCATTAGCAAGGTTACCTTCGTTTTCTTCCAACTGCCACCAGGCAACTAAACCCTCTTCCTGACCAGTAAGATTTTGGTGAATTTCACCCTTTTCTAAGGCTCGACTCCAAAGCTTTACTTCCGCAATTTTACCCTGAAAATAACTCTTACCTGTCCTGCCAATTTCCAGAGGTTGACTATTGCCTTCGGTATTAACAGCAGGTTCAATTATTCGACTGCACACTAACAAACCATCAATATAGATTTTCAGTTCCAGCCACTGAACTGTTCCTTGACCACTGATAAATGTTGGTTGTTGTGGAGTAGTTAAAGTTTTTTGGTTTCTCAAGCCTTCTTTGAGTTGTTTACCCCGTTTTTTGGAGGCAACATAATCAGCTTTCATTGCCTTGTCGATATCACCACCTTTACTGTCAATATTTTGTGGTGTGATCTCAGCTACACTTCCAGTTCCCCAGGTATCGGGATCTGCTCCACTGTCGGTGGTTTCAGTAATTTTTTTACGGGTAACAGAGATTTTGTGAACTGTATTGGTCTGAATTTTATTGGCGGGAGACTCTATTTGATGAATCCAACCTTGACTATCTTCAAAGGAGAAAATCAGTTTACCTCCTTCTACTCGCAAAACATAGGGTACACTTTCTTTGCCTACTCCATAACCAATTTGACCTTTACTGAGGATACTTTGTGAGTTGGAGTTATTTACCTGTATTACAGCTTCTATAGTCAAGTCTTCGCACAGATTCAACATACGGTTTTTGCCGCAGTCAAGGTAATCGTTACCATCGAAGCTTAAAGCATAGGATTGGTGGAAACTTAAAGCCAAATGATTCCAATTGCCACTGGTAATTATATCCTTGGCTTTGATAAAGCGATCGCCTACTCCTGCAAACACTTGGTAGAAGCCTCGGTTGAGGGCAGAATCTACATTACTGGGATTACCATGTATAGTTCCATCATTGCCATTGCCGCTATAGTCCTTAGCTATTCCCCCTTCAAAGTGCCAGTAACCTACTAAACCAGGTTCGTTGTCACTAAGTCTTCGATCTTTATCAGCTTGGATTTGTTCTTGGCTGCGGGCATAGTTCCAGATGCGAACTTCATCAATTTTGCCATGATATTTTGTGCCACCATTAACATAACTTCCTAATCGAACGGTTTTAGCTGTTGATAAGATACCTGTTTTGCTATGATCATCATTACAATGCCAAAGTTTGCCATTGTAGTAAATTTTCATCTTTCCAGTATCAGCATTTTTGGTAAAAGCCCAGTGCGACCATTTACCTTTGTATTCAGCTGAAACAAAATCTGCTGGATCTGCATTTTGTTTATCTGCATGCCTCTCTATTCGATCTCCTCCACAATCAAAGTAGATATGCTCATTAGACCAAGGTAAATGGATATTGAAAATTCGCTCATCTTGCTCGTTATAGACTTCAATAAGACAGGTACTCTTGGGTAGTGTACTATCTCCATAAGCCCATAAACTAAAAGTTATCTCTTTTCCAGAAGGGATACTTCCAGGTGGTATCTCAATATAATCATTCGCTCCATCCAACTCCAATGCCGACATCGAGTCTTGGGTTTTTAACCCCAGAGTATATTGACTATTTGCCGATTTGTGATGTATTACTCGAGCAATATTACTGAACTGAGTATGTTTAATCCATGCTTCCATAGTTAGATTGGCAACAGCATCCATCTGAGTTAATTTATCCTCAGCTAGAGCCAGATATTGGTTTTGTCCATCAAAAGATAAAGCCAAGCCAGGAGCATCAGCTACCCAACGGCAAGAAGGAACATCACCCAAACTGGTAACTGTCCCATCTGGAATTGCGCCTTCGCTTGTCTCGGAATAGACAAGAAATTGCCGCGAACTCTTTTCTGGTTGTAGATCACTATTGTTGACTAATGCCGCAGGAGATGACACATTTTGAGGATTACCATGTATAGTTCCATTGTTACCATTGCCACTGTAGTCCCTGGCGGTACCTTCTTCAAAGTGCCAGTACGCTACTAATCCAGATTCTTTGCCGCTAAGTCGGCGGTTCATATCAGCTTTGATTTCTTCTGGAGTGCGAGCTTGATTCCAGATACGAACTTCGTCAAGTTCACCATTAAAATATCTGGCATTTTGTGTATCGCTCAACTTGCCAATGGTAACATCTAGGGATTGAGTGAAATTTCTAGGGGCTGACTCTTGTACTTGTAGAGAACCATCCACATAAAGTGAAATATTTGTGCTGCTCTTTACCGCTGCCAGATGATGCCACTGACCATCTTTGTAAGTATTTGTAGTGAAAAGACTAGTTCCGCCACTGGATCCTACTGGTTGGCGATGCAAGTAGCGCAGGGTTCCCTGACGACGAACTTCAATCAAAATACCGTGATAGCTGTAAACAGTACAAGCTAAAATGTCTAGTTCTGAAGAGGAGGAGGCAGAGGGCTTGAACCAGGCTTCAACAGTGTAATTGTTACGACCAAAATCAATGTTTCCGCAATCTATATAATCACCTGAGCCATCAAAACTTAGTGCTGATGAATTTATAGAAGTATTAGGAACCTCATCAGAACCATTGGCAGCGTAATCATATAAAACCAAATAAACAGAGGTATCTTCTTCTACATCTAGAGATGCACTGTTGATAGGAATACTGCTAGAGTTGACTGGAACTTCCGCACTAGTAGTAACTTTGGTATCACCAATTTTTAAAATTGCACTTGTAGCTAGCTGGCGGTTAGTTGCTTCTACCAGGGTTAATTCAGTTACCGTACCAGATGTTTCTCCCACTTTTGCTAAATAGAGCGGCTTTGCTTGTCCATTGAGAACCTTACTAAACATCCGGGGTTCTCGCGGCACATTCTTCCAGGTTTCAGTAATCTCTGTTTCAGGATTAGCAATGGTAACTTGACAGGTATCATCACTATCACCAGCACTAATAGTAATCGTGGCAGAGTTTGATTCTCCACCAACTGAACGGGCAATAAAGCGGACTTTTTTACCACCCAGATCAATAACCTGTTGAGCACGGGCTGTTTTGGTATCGTAGTAAGCAGTAAAGAAATCCTCGTTGGTTCTTTGGAAATAAAGAGCTAGCTTACCCATAGCACTATCAAATAGCTGTGGGGTGTCACTAGTATCGGCAAATCCTAGTAATGCTCCCGACGCTGTCAAACCATCAGAGTCAGTATGTAACAGAGGCATTGACAATGATACTTGACCGTATAATTTTTCTTTTTTGCGCTCAAGCTCTTCTTGCTTAACACTCAGTTCAGCTTCTTTTTGATTTATTAGTGCCGTCTGGTTATCGAATAAAGTCTTTTGAGTTTCCAAAAAAGAAATGTCTAAATTTAACAGCATTAATTGAGGTTGAAGCTGTATTAACCGATCCTGAGATGTTTCGATACCAGGCATGACATTTAGCAGAGAGTAACTAGGCTCTTTTGACTCTTCCAATCTTTTAATTTCATTTTCTAACTCCTGCTTTTCTTGTTTCTTCTGCTGAAGTAAATCAGTAACTCCTTCTAGATTTAGGTTTTTAATCGCTGCCTTAGCTACTGTAATCTCTGTTTTGAGCAGGCTAATTAATCCTTCCAAAAGTGTAACTTCAGTAAAATAAAATTCTATGGAGAAACTGTCAATATCAGTTCGATTGAGCCAGCTTAAAGATAAATTATCTGGTATTTGTGCTAGCTTTCCTTCACGGGAAACAGCAAAATCCAATGCAGTCACGTACTTGTTAGTAGTTGTAATCCCACCTGCATCGGTTCCCCCTGTAGCCACTGCCAGCATCACACGGGCATTAGTTTTAATCGGCTTGCTTTCTTGCCCATTGCCCAGCTGAGCATCTTCCTGCTGGAAGTACTGCACTGCAGTTAATCCTGACTCAATGGTGCGCCCTTCAAAAGAAAAACTATCACGACTCATCCCTGGATGCTCTCCAATTAGGGCATCAGAGACTTCCCAACTGGCACCATTAATCGTACCGTTGTTGGCAGCATCAGTCTGGTCGTAAACTGTAGTACCAGTATTTTCATCAAACCGCCAGTAACCAACTAATCCTGCTTCCCTTCCTACCAAGCGATGATGTAGATCCTCTTTAATTTCATCAGCACTACGGGCGCGGTTCCAGATACGGACTTCATCTATAGAACCATTAAAATGATCGGCGTAACCTTTGCCAAGAAAAACATGTTCATTACCTGCTGTCGCCGCAGTCTTAGTAAGAATTTTCTCACCTGCTGCTGTACCGTTGATGTACCAACTTAGTTTCCTACTCTCGAAATCCCTGACAATAGCAATATGGGACCACTCATCCCGCACTAGTCCCAAGTTACTTAAAATTCCCTCAAAGTTATCGTGATCGATAGTATCATCACTGGGATTATCACCACCAGTACCATAGTAATAGGAAAGTTGACCATCCACTTCCAAGGTGATTGCGCCTTCACCGTTATAAGCTTTACAGAATAGACTTTGCCTGTTGGCTAAAGACAGAGGTTTAACCCAGATTTCAATTGTCTGACTGCCTATAATCTGTAATTCTGACGGGTTCCCTAAATCCACATAATTATCAGTACCATTAAAACTCAGTGCTGATTCTGCTACATTCTTAGTACTGATAATTGGTACTAATTCTTCATTGGTAAACGGGTCTATGCCAGCACGACGTTCGTAAACGGAATACTGATATTCTGGACTAGAGCTAGTGTAACGAATAGTGCCTTTTGTATTAAATAAACCATCAGCAGAACGCTCAATATTAAAAGAATCAATCTTGCTTGTAGCACTGTTATAAGCAAAGACTTGCCAGCGTTGAACATCAGCTACTTGAGTTGGCAATAAAAGAGTCTGAAAACATCCTTCCTGAAGCTGGCGCACAAAGTCTAGCTCTTGTGTAGGCTCATAGAAAGGATTGCCTTCCATATCTTTAGCCCCTAGACTATCCTTAGCATTAGCTGGTTGGGTTTTGTTGCGACTACGCCTATAACGCACTTCCATCTTGGGCTGCAATTGAGTACCAGAAAGGATAAAACGGTCTAATAGTAGAGTATTGTTGACTAGTGGTACTTTATTACCCCCCGCAAGCACAAAATCGGAGTCGTCTCTGGTGGTATCTCCAGAAGAACCACCACCTTGAAGTCTAGTGAGTTTATAGACTATATCTTGGTGACTACCACTAATAGACTGACGGAAGACATAGATATACTGGCCATCAGAAAGCACCTGGAAAGGTACATCTGCCGTTAGCCTTGCTGTCGTCGAAAGGAAGTTATCAATTTCATCAATGTTTAAATTTTGCGGCTCGTCTTCAAGTTGTGTTCCTTTCTTAACTGTAGGCATTTTAGTTGCCCCTACCAACCCATAACCAACCTGGCTAATTTCGTTGCCAAAAAACAGAAGGCTGGGATTTTTCGACCAATATTCTACATCTATTAGTCCTTTGTTCTCATCACTTTCACCGAGATCAAGGACTGTGTAATAGATATGTCGCTGATTGTCCATAGCAAAGGCAATCAGTGTACCTCTATGCCGCACCAAAGTGGGATACTTGTAAGTTTTGTCCCCATAGGATTTGAGGAAATTCTCAAATATGCTTTGGTTACTCATAAATTTTCTTAAATTAATCTTTGCTTAGAGATTAAAGCATTTAAAAGTTGTTATTATTGCCTTTAATTTTTTTTTAACTTTTTCTCTTAAGCTGGAATAAATTGATTTTTATGACAGAAGTTGCCAATTTTAATGAAATAAAAAACTTCATTGGTTAATAAATTAGAATAAAATGATTATTTTTAATATGTCTGAGCAGAATAAATAGCAAATAAGTGATAGTGTGATCAGCAAATTAATTGCAATTCATAAATATAAATTTCTTCTAGTTCAAGTCTATAAAAGCAAACAAGGGATTACTCTTGCTTACCTCAAACCCTTTTCCCGCAATAGAGCATCTACTCAGGCAGCATTTTTTTCCGATAAAGCTGGCACGGGGTTGCAACTGTAATCAATAACAAATCCATCGAGATTCCCGCGAGGGCAGGAGCGACCATAATCTTCGATTACAGCCCTCCGGGCATCATAAGAGCGGGTCGTAGGGGAATCGTGACCAGGGTGTAGCGCAACTAAAAGTTGATCATAAATTTACCACCTCACTAGTAACAAGATCTCGTATCTCTAAATGCCCTTGCCTGATCTTCTCCTGAATTGGTAAAGTTACTGTTGTTGGTTGAGTGAGTGGTGAAGAAACAATAATATTTGCCTTAGTTGAATTTGTTTTTACCTGAGTGTGTGGTACTATGGCGTCTAGAATACTAACCAGAAGTGAATTGGCTCCAATGGTTTGATAAACTAACTCTTCAATGAGAACCTGATACTTAGGAAGCAATTGGTTAGCTAGTGAGTCTGCGATCGCACTTATTAATCGGTGGTGGACATTTTGCCAGGAACGGAGAGGCTCTAAATTAAGGATCCACCCCTGGAAATAGAGAAGGCATAGTTGTATCTCAAAAGCTGCTATTATTTGGGCTCTAGCGGTGTTAAACTTGGTGTTGGTAGTTTTACAATCTCATGTTCTGGCGTCATCACAGCCCCTGCCAGTTAATTTCTGATTGAGAATTTTGCTCAAGTGAGTTAACCGCTCCGAAAGATCGAACAAAGTTAAGTGACCTTTCTGCAATAATTGGGAAATACACTCTCGTGCTTTTTGTTCCGGATAGCGTACTGCCCTAGTAATTTCATCTGCTAGTCTGCCACTACCGGCAAGGACAACTACTTGTCGTCCAGCTTTAACATTTTCCGATACATCCAACAAGGCAATTTCTCCACCATTGACTAGTATCGTTACTGATGGGGCTCCTTTGGCTAGAGCAGTGGCAACACGACTCAACCAAGGCGATTCGTCTCCCCAGCTATCTCCAGGGATAAGAACAAAGTGAGTATGGTTAGGCTCAAGTAATGTATCAGCTACAGGCGAGTGAGGGCAACCGGGCAGAGCAATTTTGTCAACTGGGGCAATACCAATTAAGGGGAAAGTGCCACCAATCTCGGCACGTGCTTGCCCCATCATGCGCATTACTCCAGCATCAGTGCCACCATCGACAACGAATGCTCCCAACTGTTGAGCTAGAGGAGCAATTACTTCTACAAACAAAAGTCGCAGACGGGCTAAACTCTCATCACTCATCAAACTAGCGCCCCCTACTACCACAATAACCGGATGGGTACATTGAAGCTCCATCTGATCCAGGACAGTAGACAAATCCACAGATTCATTGATTTGAAGGGCTAAGGCAGTTTTTTGGTTCTTGAAGGTGAGTTTGAGAAGCTTTTTCATCGCATGAGAGGAGAGCTACTGCCTTTTCTGTGTTGGGAGTTTCCAATCGATATTATCCCCTGAATTGAGTACAACAGTCACTAGATGAAATAGCCCCAAAATGGGATAAATTGGACAGGTTATGTATCTGGCTCCCCAAGCCCCACTTGGCTATAACCTTGCCATTTCCTGCTCTGCTGCTTCTGCCAGTTGGCGCTACTGTTCAATGTTTTTAGTACTTGACAACAATCTTTACTCCAAAGTAAGATAACTCAAAGGCAAAAAGCTAATTTTTGTAACCCGTAAGTACTGGTTTTAGCAACTCTTAAGTACTAACCTCAGGGTAAGCACTAACCAAACTTAAATGGTTGGTACAATAGTTTTAGAACAAGGTAGCTAAAAGCCTAGGTTTCTAGAATTTAAGGTAACGGGCTGTATGCTCAGAAGGGGCAGGCTCCCCTGAGTAAGGCAGCACAAAAACATCAAAAGTATAGATTCCGTTAGGCTTCGGTAGCTTGGTCTAGGTTTTTTGTAGCAGAAGTTAGTGAAATCGGCTGTTGTTGGTTTGGTAATGTTTATTCGTTTGGTTATGGAGCGTTGGCGCTTCCTCCTGTTAACCTTACTAGCCTCGCTGCTACTCTCTGGCTGCGTTGAGTATGGACTTGGGGTGAATTTTGAAGGTCAGCATCGCGGCGCAATTGTTCAGCATATTAAGCTGGGAGAACAGCTGACGAGATTTAGTGACTCTGAAGCACAGCAATGGCTCAGGAGCATTGAGCGTCGGGCAAAGCAGCTTAGGGGCAGCACCAGGAAAATTTCTGAGCAGGATATTATAGTTACAATTCCATTTAGCAATGGCAAGGAACTAGCATCCAAATTTGATCAGTTTTTTAGCCCGGTTGTTAAGAAAAATGACCGCTCGTCAGCAGACAAGGGAGAAGATTTACCGAGCTTCAAGTCACAATTAAATCTAGTGCAGAATAACTTTTTCTTCTGGCAGCGTAACCGATTAAATTATGATTTGGATTTGCGATCGCTCGGTGTAATTTCAGCTAGAGGCAACGTGATTGTCAGTCCTGGTTCACTATTGGATTTGCAGTTTAGCTTAGAGACACCTTGGGGAGCAAGAAGTATTGTCAAAGCAGATCATGCTATTAGTCCCAAGATATACTACGGTGGACGCCAGCTAGTGTGGACTCCTCAGCCTGGTCAGATCAATCACATGGAAGCAGTATTCTGGCTCCCCAGCCCCCTTGGTGTTGGCACGTTTTTGATTGTACTGTTTATATTGGGTGGCTTTTATTTGAAATACAAAACCTTCCCTTGGACGCCAACTTCAACAACTTGATCTATTATCTTTCCAGAGATGGAGTAGACAGTTGGGTAATCAATGCTGTTAGTATGAGGTAGTGAGGGTTATATTCGGTTTCATCGTTTGTTTTTATCCAATCACAGACCTTTTCTCCGAATCTTAAGTCTCTTAAACCTTTGATTCTGGAGATAAATCTCTTAATGTCAGTTTATATAGGCAATTTGCCACACCAGGTAACAAGGGAAGACCTGAACCGCGTCTTTGCTGAATACGGAACAGTAAAACAGGTCAAGTTACCTACAGACCGCGAAACAGGCAGAATGCGTGGTTTTGGCTTTGTAGACATGGAAACGGAAACTGAAGAAGCCGCCGCTATTGATGCTCTTGATGGAGCCGAGTGGATGGGACGAGATTTAAAAGTAAGTAAGGCTCGAGCTCGCGGACAAGGCGGTATTGGCAAAAGCAATCGAGATGGGTTTTCTCGGCGTGACTAAACTTTGAGATTAGGGAAACTTGAGAAAGCTTAAGTTTTCCTCTTTGGCTTTAGTTGTTTATAGGTAATCAAAGCAGTCAATATGTATCAAGTTAGCGGCAAACAAATGTTGTAGAAAAACATCAATTCGCTGCTCCTAAATAGGCGAATGAGCATATGACTTAGAAGTCAATTGATTGCAGTTTTTTGCAAATACTTCTGAATTCATTGTGTTAGCGAGAGACCTCACCCTCAAAGGAGTAGGGTGGGAAGTGTCAAGCTTCTCTAAGTTCATATTTTTCATATTTCATGGCCCCGGTTTGCTCTCTCCAAAAATGAACTATGAACAGTGAGCTGCCTTCACCAAAATACTGAATTATGGAACCGATGCTTTCACAATCAACCCAAGCTGAGGAGAAGATAGAATGGCACAGGTGACAGTCGGGGAAAACGAGGGAATTGAATCAGCCCTCCGTCGATTTAAGCGAGCAGTTTCCAGGGCGGGAATTTTTCCCGACATGAAGAAGCATCGTCACTTTGAAACACCCATTGAAAAACGCAAGCGCAAAGCAATTGCTAGGCATAAGCAAATTCGGAGGTTCTACCGCAACCGCAAAAAACAGTTTTAGTCGATTAAGGTTAACAATAAACACCAGTAAAGGTGACAGGAAATTAGATTGCACTTACTTACCCCTGTTCGTGTAGCCAGCCCTTAGGGCATAGCAAAAGTCCCCCCGCCCTTATTTCCCTATAAGGGCGGAGAGTATCAAAGAAACTAGAACTTAAAGGTAGTTCTGAGGGTGCCGATGATCGCATCCTCTTGTCCTTCATCCTGTCCAGGAGAAGTTAGCCAAATCACACCAGGAGTGACTGAGATGTTATCTGTCAACTGGTACTTATAGAAACCTTCAATGTGATAAGCATTGTCACGAGCAAAGCCACCAGCAGGGCGAATATTACCATCTAGACCTCTGAGAGTGGGTTGTACACCACCAAATATTCCCAAAACATTACCTTCCTTGCCTAAGTCGGACAGGGCTACGCCACCGCCGTAGGTCCAAATCTCGCCACCTCCTGCACCAATCATGATCACATCAGTAAGAGTACCAAAACCGCTGATGGAAATAGTCTCACTTAGGCGAAAGGCGGCTTCTACTCCATAGCTGTTGGTTACCATTGGATTGTCACGAGGTACTAGGGCAATTTCCCTAGGATCATTGGCAAACCTAGTACCAACTACGCCACTGAATCCTCCACCAGCATCAAAAATACTGTTGAATCCACGATGGTAAGCATTAACGTAAGTTGCACCAAGAGCGATCTTGTCACCAATATTGACATTCAACTGTCCTAGCAAAGAATATTCACCATCGAACAAGCCGTTGCCATCAGTAGGATCACTGGAATCAGGCCCCGCCAAATAACCGACTGTGATTGTACTTGGTCCCAAAACACTCTCTAGTACACCGACGCCAAGGCTAATTGCTCCACCAACGCCACCGCCAATGCGATAAATCGGGTTTTCCGAAGCAAATGTAGAAAGGGCTCCATTACCACCATCAAAGTCCTCAAAGAAAGGATTGAGGGTAGGAACGTAATCGCTGTGAATCCCGCCAGTACCAGCAAAGTAAATTTGGGAAGCTCCAAAAGTAGTGTAGTAAGCTAACCAGTCTATAATTACATCGTTATCACCAGTATTGCCCAAATTAAAGGTCTGGGTACCCAAAGCGGACTCGTTAGGAGCTTGAGGATCACCTTGAATCTGGAACAAATCAGCATTGCCTGCTGCAAGACGAGTGACCAAGCGGTCTTTCCCTGAAAAACTACTGTTAAACTCCATACGGACCCTGTTTTGGAAAACCGTATTATTGTTGTCTAAAAAACTAGCATCGTCAGGCTCAGTGTTAAATTCGTCGGTAAGCGCAAAAATCACTTCACCAGCTAACTTGGTAGTAGTGGAGAACTGGTTGTCTTCTAAGAACGCCACGCGACCTTCAAGATTATCTACTCGCGTACCCAAAGTTGCTAATTCTGCCTCAAACTCCTGAACCAGACGCTGTAGAGTTTCCAAGTCAGTACGATCAAAACTGTCTCCTGATTCAATAATCAAACGCTCAATTTGATTTAAACAAGCGTTTAAACCAGCAGCAAATTCATAGCGCGTGGTTGGTCGATTGCCGCGATAGGTGCCATCTGGATATCCCGCAATACAGCCATAGCGTTCAACTAGAGAGCGCAGGGCTTCAAATGCCCAGTCTCCAGGAGAAACATCTCGCAGCTGTGAGACGTTGGTAACCTGGTTTTGGGACTTCTTCTTTCGACCTTCCCGGCTGTAGCGATTGACCTGCTCTAAAACACCACTGTTTACTGGCGAATTTGGCACTTGAGCCAAGGTTGTTTCTGCCTCACTCATTACAGGAGAAAGATTTAAAGCTTTAGGTTGAGGCGTCGCAGCTGTCGGTTGCTTGGTATTGCCAGCAACCAACTCTGGCAATTCAAGATTTTTTTTAGTAGTTGGAGAAAATGTTGGTACTTTCTGGGAAACTGGGGAAGTTGGTGCAGCTACAATTAAGCTTGGTTTAACTTCTTTAGTTATAGTGTCGGCAGTTTGAAGTTGATTGCCTGATTGAGAAGTAATGTTTTCTGAGGCCATCAAATCTGCTCTTTCTACAGCACTGACTTCACCCGCAGAAAATAATAAGGTTGCACCCAGTAAGGCTGGGCTAGATAGCAAAAATTTCCACAACAATTTGGACATCATTAGTTTTTTCCTCACACCTTAATCTATATATATAGACTATATAGAGTCGCCTCTTAGGGGCAAAACTATGGTACACTACCGTATTTTGTAGCAGCGGCTACAGAGATTTTATGTAGCCGCTGCTACAGATACCTTTAGTTTGACCTACACTCTATTATTCCCCAGTTGCTGCCCGAGAGAACCAATTAATCAAGTTTCTGCTAAATTTTACTAACGAGGTCTTGACTATATATGCGCTCCAAGCTAACAAACCAGTTAGCTTTTGGAGATTAACCTAGCTTAGATATGGTTTGCGCTAGGTCGAAGTCTTTGGTAGTCAAACCACCAGCATCATGAGTTGTCAAAGACACAGTTACCTTGTTATAAGAAATTGCTAAATCAGGATGGTGTTGAACCGCTTCAGCTGGTTCAACTATTTTATTGACAAAGGCTATAGCTTCTACAAAACCTGGAAAGGTAAAAGTTAGCTCCAGTTTTTTTCCCTCGACACTCCAGCCTTCTAGCTGTTTAGCACGCTCTTCAATTTCCGTACTACTAAGTAGATCCACCATGCTCAATTTCCTTATGTTGCCACTCAACTAATTCAGCAATTTCTAGCCAACTTCCCCAAAAACTATCCGCTCCCACGGGTAGTGTTTCGGAGTATACCTCCACACTAAATGTGAGAGCGGTCTAGCGGGTCTTCTGATTGAAACCTGACTGCCGGGAGAAACTCTAGGTCAGCCCAGCAGAGCAACGAAGTTCTCCGAAGAGAACAGAGCTGACTCCTAGAGAACAGCCCCGGCGCACAGCCGGCTAAGTCCAACCAGATGACCCATGCTTTTACTACTATCTGACATGGGCATCACCTCCGATAATAACTAGACTACCTAGCTTACATTACCAAAGATAACACAAAAGAAAAATTCATAGACATAAGAGTGAATGCTCACAGCCAATTTTTTTCAAAGCTTAGATGGTTAAAATAGTTTCGTTCTATTGGCTTTTTTGAAAAAAAAACCTACCAAATGGTAGGGGTAGAAAGATTAGGTTCTAACTAACCTATGTTCAAGATCAACTGATTTCTACAGAGCGTTACCACGAGGTAGAACTTCCTCGGGGAAGACAAACTGTTCATGGGGTTGGTCTTGGGGTGCCATCCAAGCGCGCAGACCTTCGTTGAGCAGAATATTCTTGGTGTAGAAGGTT
>JAAHHJ010000110.1 GCA_010692425.1 Symploca sp. SIO3C6
AAAATTTTCCCAGTGATAGTTGAGGAGCTGAAGGTGGACTAAGTATTTTTACTTAACAACTGCCTCGATTTAGCACTCGCTTTGAGCACCCTCAGTCCATGTGACAGTTGAGGGTGCGGAATGTGGGTTAAATCCTCAACAGCTCTGCGAATTCCTCTGGCAATATCTGACAATGCCATATCGCAATTTTCCCAGTTATTAACTGGTTTCGCATTCTTGGGCAGCGCCTGAAGCTTGCCAAAGGATGCTCCTAGCCAATCAACTTCACGCAGAATGATTGGAATAACGCGGGCTTCTCCTGCCTCATGCCGCTCTAGTGCCCGCTCTAACTCAACACCCCAGCAAAAATCCGATGCCAGAAAATCTGCGCTAATCAAAAGCAGAATGACATCGGCTGAGTTTAGACGCTTCTCAATTTCTTGCTTCCACTCATTTCCTGCACTGATTTCCCGGTCATGCCAAGTTGAAATCACCTGCTGCCGCTGCAAAAGCATGAGATGCTTTGCTAGTTCATCCCGCAATTCTTCGTCTTCGTGAGCATAGGAGAAAAATAATTCTATTAATTTTTTTGACATAAGGCTTACTTCTTAGACTTGCTACGAATCAACCTGCGAATATATATATAGCAGGAGGCAGGAGGAAAAGTTAAGTTCTATCTGAGTTTGAGACTTTTTTAATGTCTTAACCGCCTTGGCGATTGCTATATAATGAATGAATTACCTGCCGCGCAAATTTTTTGCGCCCTAAGCATTACTCCTCTAGCGCCTGGTACTCGTTTGAGTAGCTCAATCAGCAGCTTTTTGATAGGCTCAGTCAATACTGCCCTCAGAATTTTTACTTTCCTCAGAATCTTTCACCTATTGAGCCAATATACTTAAAGTTATATCTCCAACAGACACCAAAAACGACAATTTAGCAATCAAACAAAACAATTCTCCCCCAGAAGTTAATGATTCTTGAAGAGATGATGGGTTTTGATGTGAATCGAATTTAGCTAAGACTCAGATCTTGCACCACTGTTGGTAAGCTACTCTAATCGCCTTGAACTCCAACTCTGATCACAAAAGCGACTGTAATACCAAATCTGTGTTGCTAAGACTCCATTGCAAAAAAATCCAAGTCTTTGCCTAGAGAGGATTTGGCGATTTGAGTAAGTACTCTACAATAACCAGATTGGGTATAATATCACAATTACACAATCAACAAAAATTAGAAAAGACTGGGAACTTAATAACATTTCTCAGTCTTTTCTAATTGCACAAGACAGTTAGGAAATATGCCCTGTTGAAAGTATCTTAATTTGGGTGTATAGCGCTACGCGCAAGGCTCCAGGGCAGAAGGCTCCAACGCAGAAGTTCACTGTGACAAAGTTTTAGCGATTTAGCTTGTCCTAACCTTAATACGTACTGCTATAT
This sequence comes from Symploca sp. SIO3C6, assembly GCA_010692425.1. GTDB lineage: Bacteria > Cyanobacteriota > Cyanobacteriia > Cyanobacteriales > Coleofasciculaceae > SIO3C6. The sequence continues at coordinate 1,416 of JAAHHJ010000110.1, forward strand.
TACTAGACTAAAATGAAACTCTCAGCATCATCGACTAGCAAAGCAGTTTCTACACCATTGAGGATTGCTAAGGTCTCATCGTTAACACCAATGAGGGTGTTATTTTTATCCTGAGTTACTGATAGTTGACCGAAACTTAAGCCGCCAGCTAAACCAATCAAGTCTTCACCAATCTCGAAATCAATAATGGTATCAGTACCTTCACCAAGAGCAAGGACAAAAATATCACTACCACTACCACCAGAGAAATTATCACCAGTTAGGGTATCATTACCCAAACCACCCCGCAGTAAATCATCACCATCATCACCCCAGATTTTGTCGTCACCCTCATCCCCAAACAGGTAATCATTACCAGCTTTACCACCAATGCGGTCATTACCTTGACCACCGTGAATGGTATCATCTCCACCCACAGTGCCACCAGACTTACGTTGGTTAATATCTCCGCGCAGCACATCTTCTCCATCACCACCGAAGATTAGGTCATCACCTAAAGCACCAGCAACGGTATCATCACCAGCACGAGCGTAAATCGTCTCATCCAGTTGAGTGCCAACTAACTCTTCTGCCTCGCCAGTTCCAAACAGAAAATCACTAGACTCTCCACCTTGAATAAAGAATTGTGCTTGCTTAAACACCTCTAAACCAACTTCTTCCCCTAAGGTGCGACCATTAATATCACCTTCTTCAAAGTGAATACCACCGTAGATACGGGAAATACCAGCCTCATCAGCAGCTGCGGAGAAAGTATCCCAAGCCAAAGTCACTTGCTCCTCAGGAGTGAAGCCAGGTTCAAAACGAGATTCCCCAGGCTCAAAGCTGACAGAAGCACCAAATTGATCAGAACCAGTCAACAATTCCAGAATTGTCGCCCCAGAAGCACTGAAGGCACTGTGTCCAGAGGTATACTCAGAAAAAGGTGGTGAAGGATCACTCCCTGGTGTTTGATAGGTAGTAAAATCAGTCGCCAAAATCGTCTGAGTTCCTTGCCCAGGGCCAGCCCAAGCTTCGATAGCATAGCCGCCATGTTCCTCATTAAACTCTCCAATCAAACCCAGTTCACCGAGGGAGCGAATTGCCCTAACTGGACGCACATAATCATAGAAGACTTTAGATTCCCAGGTAGCAACACCAGCATCAAAGACAGCGTTACCAAGACTAAAGAAGAGTTTGGCATCAGTATCGAGGGAGTGGTCATCCCGTGCTGAGGCAAACTGTCCAAAGGTCATCCAGGTACCAGGAGGGAAGGAAGTACCGCCACCATCTTCCCAGAATTCTGCCACCAGCTTTTGCTCATAGGTGAGATTAGTGCTAGCTTCAATTACATCTTCTGCTTGTTTAATAAATTCGGGATTGATTACCTCACCGACGATTTCTGGACTAATATCAACCTCAAATTCAAAGGCAAGGGCAATAGTACGTGCTTGTAGATCAACTTCTCCGTCTAACAATAAGAAGGGTTGGGGTGCTTCTGGACGAAATTGCTCCCCAGATTCGAGAGCAAAGGGTGTCACTTGACCCCACTGAGGGGTGAGGAAGTTTTGAATTTGAGCATCTGGTGAGTCAATGGGTACTCTTTCTGCTGTCCATCTCTCGATATCGACGATTTGATCAGAAGTGTTAACTGATTGGTAGCCAGTGGTATCAGAATAGGGAATGCCATTACTGTTGGGGTCATCACCGAGCTGGTTGGAGCCATCTTGACGGCGGAACTCCATTAAAGCTTCAGCAGAAACATTACCGATGCCAGCAGGGGTGGTGATGTCATTGCTGGTGTTGCTGGGGTCAAAGCCCAGTTGAGCCATTAATTCGTCGAAAATAGCGACTTCGCTAGGAAATAGTTCTGAAAGCACACGATAAGCAGCAAAACTCATCGCCTCAGATTTATTAGCATCGGTATTCTCAACCTCAGGACGTTGCAGTTGGTTTCCCAGTTGAGTGGCAATGGCGATGGGGTCATAGGCTGCCCAAGCATCAAAGATGGCCGTGTGTACTATGCCGTAGGCGCGAGAGGCGATGGTGGGACCAACTTTGGTGTTGATTACGGCTTGTTGGACGGCACGATCCCATTGCACAGAGATGGTTGGGGAGGGGTCATCAACTGTAACTAGTTGAGTTTCTGGGTTAAGGATCAGTTCTGGTTGTGCCATTTTTATTAATTGTATTAACTGTGGTGAATTAGGTGGAATGGACTATTGAGCTTTATAAAAGTGTGATAGGGCTTACGAAGTAAAAAACAACTTTATAAATTGTTTACTCTGAAAATCTTGTAATCAAATCAATACTTTTTTTGAAATTACAAACAGTTCTGAAGTGGATGCAAGATTTATTTAAATTGTTAGCAAAACAATGTTTAGCTGATTTCTTGAGCAATTCCTATCTTAGATAAGCTCTAAATAATAATGTAGTTGATCTTCAGATATTTTTTTGGGAATTTATTAAGAACAGGTAAATCTTCGACAAAGAAATAATGAAGTTTTCATAAATCACAAAAATTATTGTCAAGTACAATTTTTTGCTAATTAAAGTTTGCTAATTGCAATGTGAGTCTACGTCAATACCTAAAATAACTTCTTTTCGAGAAATAGCCAGACGCTGTTAACAGAGTAAGCCTGGTTACTCATGGGGATTTATCCCGACGAATTAAAGACGCGGGGACACGGGGATACACTGGATAAATTGGATGGGGATTTAACCCCAACTAATTTTAGGCACCGCAAGTGACGGTGGAGTATTTGACTCCTATTAATTTCGATAAAGTTTTTTCTAGAGTAATACCAATTTAGTCTCAAGACTGGGACATGAATGATCTTTCCCAGTCTTTATTAGTGTCACAAGACAGTTAGGAAATATGCCCTGGCACAACTATCTTAATTTGGAGGTATAGCAGTACGTATTAAGGTTAGGACAAGCTAAATACGTACTGCTATACATTGTTAATTGCTGGATAGGGATTGAGCTCACCGCGCCAGTCACCTGTTACCCCAAAGCGTAAACCAGTTTGTTCTCCCAATTCGGCAGAGGTTTCAAACTGACCAATTTCCGTTGCACCAGCAGCATCGGTGACGCGATAGTAGTACTCGGTGCCACTTTGGAGTCCTTCAATTTCCACTTTAACTGGGGCATTGATATCTGTTACCGTGGCAGTGGCGATGCTGACAATAGTGCTAAATTCAGCGTCGGTAGAGTATTCAAAGGTAACTTCACCCGCGAAGGTGCTACGCGCCCACAGGACTGTAGAATCCTGTGTGGTATCACCGCTAGCAATACCATTGATTAGAGAGTTGGGTTGAGGGTTACGGGGGTCAAAACTAGAGGGCTCAAGGGGTAGAAAATCAGGGAAGAAAGCAGGATTTTCTTCCAGTGCGACAAACTTGAAGTTGGCGTTAAAGTTTTGGATTTCTTCATCCTCAGGATCTTGGAAGACATTGGCAGGTTCGTTAGAACCATCTTGTACTACCAATAATCCTAAGGGAAACTCTTCCCCTAAAGGAACATTAATAATGTCAATGCCATCGGTATCTTCAGTACCATCGATGGTTGGAGAAGCAGCAATTGTCCTACTGCCAACATACTCATTGCTACCTTGACACTCCCCGACCTGAAGGTACGGGGATTCTTGGGCTGATCTTGCCAAACTACTAGCTTCCTTGAACTAGCTTTTGGTCTTACAGAGCATACTTGAGCCTTTCAACTCACTCCTCAAGCTTAAACTCCTGTGTGTCCCACAGTATTGATGTATCGAGATTTGTCGAATTCTCGCCTAACGATTCCCACATTTGTACAAGATCTAGGATTTATACTACCAGGGCTCCGGATCAGGAATAGTCCGCTTGACCTACTTCGTCTTAATGTGTGCGCTTTACCGCTAATATGATTCTAGCTTTCAATCTCATTATTTATCAAGATTATTCCCCTAAAAAGCCGTCAAGCGAAGAACGGGGCTTGAATCCCATATTTTTGGTCACGAGTGAAAATAGCATAGGTACTATCTCCTTGACTCGAAGCAATCAAAGCTCCTGTACCATTAGAACCGTAGTAAAATACGAACTGCACTTTCTTCTTCCAAAGATGAGCGAGGGCCATCTTGAATCAGAGCATTTTCAACTGCAGTATAAAGGAAGCGCTCGTCTGGGGTAATAGTCAGACTTTCAAAGGCTTGGTTATTGCGAATTCCACTACTACCATCGGCAGTAGGTAGAAATTTGTTTGGTACTGTTAACTCCTGGAATTGTTCTCCAGCTAAGGAAAATTGATTGACAAAAGGATTAAGGAGACTGTTAGCATCTCCTTCAGAAGAGATGAATAAAGTACCTTTGTTAGTGAGAGCAATTCCTTCTGGATCTATACCTCTTTCTGGAAAAGGATTGCCTTCAGTATCTAAGAGAGTCGTTACATCTTTGAAAGTAACATACCCCTGCTCCAAATTACCGTCACTCAAGTCAATGTCGAGGGTGTAAAATCGAGCATCATTAGCAGTATCAAAAGCTGAATTACCCTGGTGATTATTATTATTTTCTCCTTGAATAATAGCTGCCTTTATAGCTCCTTCACCGCTAGGAGTAACAGCAGTGTTAACTAAAGGATGATCAAGTAATTGTAAGATGGCGTTATTAGTGCTATCCCCATCAAAAGGATCAGCATTTTGGTCGCCCATAATTACAAAACTTTCACCAGCATTTAAACCACCAAAATTACCAGTATCATCATAGATATAAGAGTTTTGACCTGGTGTAACGTAATCTGCCCAAAAGCGGATTTCATCATGGTTACGAGTTCCATTTCGGTCTTCTGGACCATCAAATACTGGGGGTGTAGGATGACTGGCAAGAACATGAATAGTTTCTCCCCACATTCCGCACCCTCAACTGTCACATGGACTGAGGGAGTTCAAGGCGAGCGCTAAATCGAGGCAGTTGCTGAGTAAAAATACTTAGGTAAATTTAAAGTTTTTCTCTGCCCATTCCTCGACTTT
>JAAHHJ010000111.1 GCA_010692425.1 Symploca sp. SIO3C6
GTAAAATTCACGAGTTCTTCATAGATGGAGCAGGTCATTAATAGTTTCTTCACCCCCTAAATCAAAAAAATCTGTTAAACTGAGGAATAATGGCACAAAACCGGCAAGCTAGCAAATGCTTGAGGCTCAAGCACGAACCTAGTAGTTGTCAGGGCACAAAACACTACTATTGAGCATCGCCAGCCACCTGGAATGGGAAACAAAACAGCAGTTGCTCACCACAGAGAATCGGGATTGAAACCATAGCCGAAACCATAGCCCTGCTGTGTGGACTAGTCAAAACCAATCTAACCAGTGCCAATATTCTCCACAGCCAGGAGAAAACTGGGTGTAATCAAAAGCTCAGGCTTAGCCAGAACTAACATCAAAGCACCAGCCAAAAGACCATCGGCGTGGGAGGGAACTCCTGCCGCCGCCGTCTAGGCAACTACCACAGACCACTAGCCACACCAGAGCCAGCAACATCGACCCAGAAAAATTCCAGAATATCCGGAACAAGAGCGTTGTTGCTAGTGTAAACAATTGGATGAGATCCAGGTAGATAGGAATGAACACCATCTCTATGACGAGCTACAAATCTCCCCAAAAGCTAAATCCCCTAAGTTTATTGGCACAATTATCTAGTCGTCATGCCAATGGTTGTTTACAGGTATCTAGCGGCTCAGTATCTTGGTCAATCTATCTAGAGCAGGGAAAACTAATCTATGCCTGTGATTCAGCAGATCCCTTTGAACGCTTAGACCTTCATTTGCGTCGCCTCAGTCGCCAAATTCCCACCCTAGTAAGCGCAGTCAGGGTTCAAGTACGTCTGATCTTCGAATCGGACCTAGAGACTCAATCGAGTTCAAGTCCTGATTACCAAGCAATTTGCTGGTTAGTAAACCAAAAATACCTCAACAGTGCCCAAGCCGCCACCCTGATCGAAGAATTAGCAGAAGAAGTAATTGGTTCACTCCTATCAGTCAAAGAAGGAAGCCACCGACTAATCAACCTCGACCAATCCGAAGAACTACCGAAATTTTGTCATCTCGACCTGAGAACACTGGTGGAACGCTGTTATGAACAATTACGACGTCAGCAATCATCCCCATCAGCACTCACCAGCAGCAGTGGCGAAGCAGCAGGAGTTCAGCGCAGCATCAATCGCCAGGAATATTTAGCTCCAAACTCTAATCAAAGCCCCCTAGAACTAACAGCTCAAAAAACCAATAAACCCAGCCAATTTTCCCTGGAAAATCAGCAGCCCAACTACGGCAATAATGACCAGAATGACCTTAGCAAAAACACCTATAGTATCGCCTGTATAGATGACAGTCCCACAGTCTTAAATGCCATTAATTCCTTCTTAGATGATAAAAGCTTCTCAGTGGTAATGATCAATGACCCAGTCAGAGCCTTAATGCAAGTAGTCAGGATCAAACCAGACCTAATTTTGCTAGATGTCGAAATGCCCAACTTAGACGGCTACGAACTATGTTCTCTATTGCGAAAACATCCACTATTCAAAACTACCCCGATCATCATGGTAACTGGTCATACAGGATTTCTAGACCGAGCTAAAGCCAAACTAGTCAGAGCCTCAGGCTACTTAACAAAGCCTTTTAACCAATCAGAATTACTCAAGATGGTCTTCAAACACCTATCTTAACCAAGCAACCACCCAAACCCCAGGCACAACCAATCTCCAATCTTCCTCAGTTGCAAGGTCTCACCACCACCAAAAATGGGCAAAATCTTAATCGTAGAAGATACACTCTCAGAGCTAGAGCTCATGAGCCATTATCTCACTGAAAGCGGCTATACAGTCATTAACGCTCTTGGTGCCTCAGAAGCTCTCGATAAAGTCAACCAGCAAAAACCAGATGTAATCATTACCGATGTAGTCATGCCCGGAATGAGCGGTTTTGAATTATGTCGCCGACTCAAAACCAATGCGGTGACCGAAAACATACCCATCGTCATTTGTTCTTCTAAAAACCAGCAGATAGATCGTCTCTGGGGAATGAAACAAGGAGCAGATGCCTACCTCACCAAACCCTTTACCCGCGAGCAAATTTTGCGTGCGATCAAATCAGTGGTTGTTTGAATCGATGAATACTTCAGCCCTAGCCCTGCTGCCCAACAAATCCCACGACCCCAAAAATCAGGGAGATACTTATCTCAAATTTAAGTTTGCTCAGCAAATACCAGCAGTCTTACCCATGAGTAAAGCTCAGGAATTCGTGCTCTTAGCACCGGAGCGCCTGACAGCCATGCCCAATATGCCAGCCTATGTCATGGGATTAGTCAATCGCCGCTCTCGAGTGTTTTGGGTAATTGACCTGGCTCGCCTGTTGGGCTTAGCACCGATCACCACCAATACTCAGCACTACCACATTATCATTATCCGTAATCAACAAACTTCCTTAGGGCTAATGGTGCAAACCGTCGAAGGAGTGGTGCGCCTAAGTGCCGAAAGCATTCAATCCCCACTAGGACAAGTCTCATCTGGTCTAGTGCCCTATTTATCAGGATGTATTTTACAACAACAAGAAATTTTATTAGCCTTAGATGCAGAAGCAATTATCAGATCACCTCTGCTACAAGGTAGATTAGAAACAAACAGTTAATCATTAAATTTGGGCTGATTAAATTTGGCTCTCGAGAGGATAAACCTCTAAACATCTGAAGTATTTCTCGAGTTTGACAAACTCCCCTTGACCAGCACCAGCTTGTAGTCAATCAAAGTGTAACCAAGCAGCGCTCACAGTTGACCCAGTAGATGACACTATTGCCCTGTTCAACTCTCTTTTACCATGTCAAAAGACAAGGAACTTGAAATTCAGCTCCAGTTTCTCGAAGAAGCACAGGAGTACCTCGATACCATTGAATCGGTGCTGGTGGGCTTAGCCAGCAGTGCCATTGATGGTCACAAAATGGATGCGGTCTTGCGAGCAGCCCATTCGGTGAAGGGGGGTGCTGGCATGATGGGTTATCAAACCTTGAGCCAACTGGCTCACCGCCTCGAAGATGCTTTCAAAGTGTTGAAAGCTCAGAGAAACTCCATCGAAGTGGATGCTGAGCTCGAAAGTTTACTGTTGAGGGGAGTAGACCATCTGCGCCAAGTTTTGGAACTCAATCGCCAACAACGGGAAGTGGAGCCGGTGTGGCTGGAGAAAGAAGTGGAGCCGGTGTTGGCACAACTGCGCTGGCGCCTAGGGGAGCCGGTGGCGGATGACGCCAACACCATGCTCGGGCCCGAAGAAGGAGCCAATGTGGCGGCACTTCTGTTTGAAACCGAAGTGGAGGGATGCCTGACTCGCTTGGAAACAGTGTTAGCCGATCCCCAAGCACCTTGCTTAGAGGAAGAACTCTCAATTATGGCCCAAGAGCTGGAGGGCTTGGGGGAAATGCTACAGCTTGGTGCCTTCAGCAGCCTGTGTAGAGCAGTGATTGAGCGCTTAGCTATGGTTCCAGAGCAGGTGATGGAGACTGCCCAGCTAGCGCTACAAGCCTGGCGGCGCTCACAAGCTCTAGTGCTAGTGGGTCAAACTAATAACCTGCCGATGCAGCTCGAGAGTGTAGGCAACCTTTCCACCCCATCGACAACCCTTTCGACCTCCACAGACTCCAGCAACGAGGAACTCCCAGACAACCACATACCGGCAGAGGAACTCCCAGATAATTGGAGAGCAACACCACTAACAGAGCCAGTAACAGAAGTAGTAGAAGACCACTCCATACCCACAGAGACACTCTTAGATAGTTGGCAAGAACTTCAGGTAATTGCGGCAGAATTTGAGAACTCTCATCCCGTGGCGAAAGCAGTGCCAGCAGTTACTCAAGAGGATGTTCTCCCACCAGAAGTGGCTGAACTCTGGCCGAGGGAATCTGTCAGTGCACAGCTGCCGACGGAGTCTGTTGGGGTCAATTCCAGCTCCAGCCCGCTCCCGCATAGCCACATTCCTTCAGAATCGGTCTTCTCACCCACCAACTCCCCAGAGGCTCCCCCATTGCAGGTGGTGGGTGAAGTTCCCAGCTCCGAGTATGGCAGTTGGGCTCCACCTGGCTCCCAAAGTGCTCATCGGTGGCAAGAAGTTAACTCCGATGTCCCCTCCTCTAGTGACCACCGAGGGGAAAAGTCCAGGGAAACCACGCTACAGGAAAATACCGTTCGCATTCCCGTGCGGCAACTCGATCGACTTAGTGATCTGTTTGGGGAACTCACCATCGAGCGTAACGGTTTGAGCTTACACTTGGGGCGTTTGCGCCAGCTGATGGAAACTCTCAAAAGCCGAGTTAGCACTCTTGAGCAATTGAATGCTCGTCTGAGGACTACATATGATCAAGTTGCCACTGGTGCCAACGCCGTGGGTTTGGGATTAACTGCCTCGAGCCAGTCGTTAGCTTGGCTAGAGTTGACTCAGCCGAGACTATTGCTGCCGGAAATCACTCCTCAAGAGCATCAGTTCAACCGTGAGTTTGATGCTTTAGAAATGGACCGCTACTGTGACTTACACCTGCTGTCGCAGGAAGTGATGGAAACCATTGTTCAGATTCAAGAAGTCACTACTGATCTGGAATTGGGTCTCGAAGATAGTGATCAAAGCGCTCGCCAATTAAATCGAACTTCTAAGCAGCTGCAAACTAATCTCACTAGGGTGAGGATGCGTCCTTTGTCGGATTTAGTGGGGCGATTTTCCCGCGCTTTACGGGATCTTTGTTTACAATACCACAAGCAAGTGGAACTGAAGGTGGTGGGTAAAGGTACCCTCATTGATCGCACCATCCTCGAAGCTCTGTGTGATCCTTTGATGCACTTGGTACGCAATGCCTTTGACCATGGCATTGAAAGCCCTCAAGCTCGTCAGGCTCAGGGTAAGTCTCCACAGGGAATCATTGAGATTAAAGCCGCTCACCGGGGAAATCATACCTTGATTACGGTTAGTGATGATGGTAATGGTATCAATCTTGAGAAAATTCGCTCTCGAGCACAAGAGATGGGTTTGGATGCTGAGCTACTGGCTGCTGCTAGTGTTGATGATCTACTCTCGCTGATTTTTGAGCCTGGTTTTAGCACTGCTGAGGAAGTGACGGCTCTGTCTGGCAGAGGTGTGGGTATGGATGTGGTTCGTAATAACCTTAAAGACATTCGCGGTGAGATTCGGGTTGATACTGTGCCCGGGCGAGGAACTACCTTTACTCTGACTGTTCCCTTTACTCTTTCGGTGGCGCGCATCCTGCTGGTGGAAAGTAACGGCATGTTGTTGGCTCTGCCTACAGATGTGGTGGAGGAAATGATCCTTCTCCAACCGGAGGAGATTTTGACTACTGTGGGTAATGAGTTTCTCCAATGGGAAGGGAAAATGGTTTCTCTTAAGCGCTTGGGGTCAATGCTACAGTTTAATTGCCCCCGTAGAGTAGTTCAGCCGGAAGGTACTCCTGGTATTAGTGAGCCGACGGTGATGATGATTGCTGCTGGAGAGCAGTTGGTGGCTGTTCAAGTGGACCGTTGCTGGGGTGAGAGGGAGGTGGCGATCCGTCAGGTGGAAGGTACTTTAGCCATGCCTCCTGGTTTTGTCAATTGTGCCATTCTTGGTGATGGTCAAGTGGTGCCTGTGGTGGATGCTTCGGAAATGCTGCGCTCGATGGCTAGTTACCATGGTTGTAATGATGGCGATGTTAAGTCTCTCCCTCCACAGCCAGTTTCCGCTGCTGATGGTGCTCATGGTAATGTTTATGGTGTGCAGCCTTGGGCTAGGCACACTCTCGTCTCCACTGCTGTGGCTTCTAATGGGGTGAGTCCCACACCCTTTGCCCCTGTGCCCCAGAGGATTTTGCCTCAAGGTCATCAGGGTTTTGATCAGCTTTGTGCTTATACCCCTCCAGCTGGGGATGTCTGTTCACACCACCAGGACACCATTTTGGTGGTGGATGATTCGATTAATGTGCGTCGCTTTTTGGCTTTGGCTTTACAGAGAGCTGGTTATTTTGTCGAGCAGGCTAAGGATGGTCAAGATGCCCTCGAAAAACTCTTGAGTGGCTTGCTGGTGCAAGCGGTCATTTGTGATATTGAAATGCCTCGCCTTGATGGTTATGGTTTTTTGGCTCGGATTAAGTCTGAGCCGAGTTTGACTCATTTACCTATTGCCATGCTCACTTCCCGCAGTGGTGATAAGCATCGCCAATTGGCGATGAGTTTGGGGGCTAGTGCCTATTTTTCTAAGCCTTATAACGAAAGGATTCTGTTAAAGACTCTTGAGGATGTTATTGGTGCTACTAAGGTGCTGGCATGAATCACCTTTTCCTTTTTTATCTGCC
>JAAHHJ010000112.1 GCA_010692425.1 Symploca sp. SIO3C6
CTGTTTCTCCTCTACTGCTGGCTGTTCTGTATTGGTCGTTGAGAATGACGACAGACTCATTCCCCCTAGGCGCTTCTTACTTGGCATTGGTTAATCCCCATACTTTTCTGCATTCTTTCGCTAAGCTCCGGTAGGCGATCGCCCCAGCCGATTTCCCGTCATATAGGCTCACTGGTTGCTGTTGAGCGATGCACTCAGCCAGAGCGATGTTTTCAGGAATGCTGTTGTGTAATAGGCGATATCCCAATTCTTCTGCTCCCTCAATGAGCATGTCATCAGCTTCTCTCGTGAGTACCAGCCGGGACCGATACCGGACCCTCAACACGTCGATAGGTTTGTCTGCATCCTCATCCCTGATTAAGGCGATCGCCTCAGATAATCCTTTGAGTGATGCAGGTTCACATAAGGTAGGGAGTAGAACTCGATCAGCATTGAGGATGGCCTGAACGCTTGGAATGCCTAGAGAAGGGGCGCAGTCCATCATGCAAATATCTAGATCTAAAGGTATTAGACCATTAAGAGATTTACCCATTAGATTTTTATCAGTTGATAGCCTAAACATCCCAATGTCACCGGGGATCAGCGATAGGTTCTTGATACCCGTATCGATTGGATTCACTTCTTCGCCATTGAGCCAGTCTAGGGCCGTAGGAGTTTTCCCATCCATGCCCAATCCAAAGCTCAAAGTGCGTTGCCCATCGAGATCAATCAGAGCAGTCTTGTATTTCAGGTTGGCAAGGCGATCGCCTAAGTTTTGAGTGGTGATAGATTTCCCTGTACCACCTTTGAAGTTCCAAACAGCTACTTTCAGCATTGTTGTATCTGGTGGAGAACCCTAAGATTCTATAGGTGTAAAGGGTTATTATGAGTATAGTCTTAGTTTCTAATGGTCTAATACTTTTATTAGATTAATGTATTTGGAGATTATCTGATTATGTCTGGAAACGCCAAGAAAAAGCTATCTGTGGTTGATGGTGAGACTGATGCTTCAGGATTGCCAACGAATAGAGAGATCGAGCTTGAGCTATGGAAGCTTTGCAACCACGAAGATCCAGCGATCGCTGTTCACGCTCTTGATGTGATGGTGAAGTGGCAGGCATTTAAGAAGGGATTTAGCCCTAGCTTTTAAAGATAATGTTTCCTCATTACGTTGCACTAAAGCCAAAACACCGTAAGCACTTTGAACCTGTCCCTCAGAAGGCGATCGGGTTTGACGTGCCTGATCGCTGGCATGAATTCGCGCCGCTCTGCAAGATCCGCAGTGGTACCCGCTACATCGCGTTTAACTGACATTTTGCACCTTGAGGAAAGAGGGTGGTCCAAATGCCCCAAACGCCTTATACCAAGAGGGGTAGTGTCTCTGTGCTGATGTCATGTCCAGTCTTCTGTCTCCGGTTCATTTGCTCTTGACCCAATTGGTGGCTCAATTCAATACCCCTTACCAACAAGATAATTTCCAGGCGTTGCTGGCCGCCCAACTCTCTCAAGAATCCAAAGCCCTCTATCAGAATCAATGGAAATCGGCCTCTGCCTTGAGTCGCTTTCTCACCCAGAGTCGGTGGCAGATGGGACCCTTAATCCTGATGATTCAAGCCTATTTGCTCACCCAATTGCTCAAGCCTTATGGCCGAGGACGTCGTCCTGATTTACACGTGATGGTGGACTTAACCAGCATTGAGAAAACGGGGAAATGTAAAGCCTTTCAACACTGGCTGCATTACTATCACGAGTGCTATGGCTTGCATCTGGTGGTGCTCTATTTATGCTGTGGCCAGTCTCGAATTCCCTGGTCTGTAGCGATTTTCCGAGGCAAAGGGACCACCTCGCCCACCCAGCTTGCCATTCGGTTGATTCGCCAATTACCGATTTCATTGCGTCGCCACTATTTTGTTTACGTTCTTGCCGATGGAGGATTTGCCTCAGCCGCGTTTCTTCGGGCCATGCGAGAGATGGGATTGTGTGCGTTAGTGGGGGTCGGTTGTGACCGACAGATCCGCGACGGTAGAGAACTCCGACATCTCCATGGCCGAGGCCAACAGGTCTATCTGAAGAACTTCGAGGCACCCGTATGGATCAGTTGGTGCTTCCAGAAACAGCCTAATGGCCTCTACCGCAAACGATATGTTCTCTGCACACGCCCCTTATCCGCATCCAGCATGACTCGCCTGGGCGCATTACGGTGGCGCATTGAAGCTTTTTTCAAAACCATGAAACAGCGCTTTGCGGCTAACCGATTCACCTTCAGACGATTACGAGCAGTGCTACGGTGGTTCTTTATTTGTTGGGTATCCTTTCTGTTGAGCCATTGGGTTGCTTTAACTCAAGAGACGACGGCTCGGTTGGATTGGAGAGAGGTAGCCCACACTGCCGCTGAAACCTTTTTCTGCTCGTTACTGGTGGATTGGCATCAATGTGAATTGAACCGACTCAAAGCCAAACAGAAAATGGGTAATCCCTTTGACCTGGGGAGTTTAGCCCTCCCTTAAAGGAGGTGCAAAATGTCAGTTAAACCCTACTACTATCAATCTGAGTTGGTAGACCTAATTGAATCTAGGCGAAACACCATCATCGTTAAGACTCGTCAGCTTGGACTATCTGAGGTTATCTGCAATTACTTCATCTGGAAGGCATTGCGAAACCCCGCGTATGTGGCCTTGATATTTAGCAAGACCCAGGACGATACAACGAACCTAGCAAAGCGGATTAAAGAATCACTGGACCCATTTACATCGTCTGGGCTGTTAAAGTTTGACACTGATAACGTAAAAGATATCGAGATTGCCGGGGGTGGTCGGTTACTGTTCCGTAACTCGTCGTCTAACGGTGCCCGTGGTGTCGAATCCGTGAGTGACGTTCTATTCGATGAATGGGCCTTTGTTGAGAATGCCCAGCTCATCTATGACGTTGTAATGCCCACGATGGAATTGGTTGGGGATGATGCTCGTGTAATCGTGAATTCAACCCCTAATGGTCGCTTTGGGCATTACTGGGGATTGCTTAGTGAAGCAAACGGGAAAGACCACGACATCGATCGCATTTGCCAGGATGTGAAAGAAGGTGCGATCGCGCCGTTTCAACATTGGGTTGATGGGGATGGGGCCAATAAGGTTGTTATCCATTGGAAGGCTCACCCAATACATTCCACAGTTGACGATTATCTGGAGAAAAAGCGCCAGCAAACGAAAATGTCCAAGGGTGGTATTCAGCGAGAATACAACCTCAGTTTTGATGCTTCAGACCAAAGCGTCTTTGATTATGAGGATATTGAAGCTGCTGCCATTGGTGACTATTCTGAACCAGACAAGGAGTTGTTTTACTATCTGGGCATTGATACCTCTACCATTGGTAAGGATTACACTGTTGCTATCGTCATTGGCTGGAATTGTCGCTTAACACGCTATTTGACGTCATTAACAGGATAAATGGCGGCAGTCTAAATAGCTAGAAGCTTTGATGTATAAGGGTTTAAGGTGTACTAGTGTTATTTTCTATAATTAACAGGTTATTTAGCGTAGATATTATAAATTAATTAACAGGTTATTTAGCGAAATCAAATTAGGCTGAAAGGCTTGATTTTATTGAGTTTCAGGGATTTCTGGCAAGAAATAACAAGTAGAGTGACGTAAATTAGCTGCCTTATAAATAACAAGATCAATGTCGTAAAGGGACGTAAATCATTTGTGCTTCAAGCGGGTGTTGCGCTGATTCTATTGTCGAGAAGGAGGGCCTATTTCAACGTCAGCAAGAGTTAGTGTGTATAGATTTTAGGATGTTGAAGAGAGAGGCCAAGGAACGGGTTGTTGGTAGAAGTCAGCTTATAGAGTGTCATAAATAACAGGTAAAGTAGCGTAAATAACGGTAATAAATTAACAGGTAAGATGACATTATAGAGATGTCGTCGTGAGCAGAGTGCCGCCATGTCAAACGAGCTAGTGAACCTAGAGGGCCTGAGTGAGCGTGATAAGGAACGCGTGAGCGGGATGCAAGAGTTGTTGGGCTATGTAGGGACGTCAGGGTATGTAGCGGCACAAGAACGAGTCGCAGAGCGATTGGGATTGAGTGTCCGTAGCATTCAGCGTTTGCTTCAGCGATGGCGTGCGGACGGGGTGAGTGGAGTGATTCGCAAAGGACGTTCGGATCGAGGAAAAAGCCAGTTATCGGAGTCCTGGCGGGCGTACATATTAGAGACGTGGCGAGAGGGAAATAAGGACGGACGTCGTCTGAGTCGAGCGCAAGTGTATGTACGAGTACGTGCTCATGCGTCAGAGCAAGGAATGGAGAGCTATCCGAGTCATATGAGCGTGTATCGAATGTTGGGACCCGAGATAGAAAAGGCACGCCGGAAGGAGAGAGTGGGGAGTATTGGATGGCGAGGAAATCGGTTAAAGATCCGCACGAAAGGCGGGATAGAGATCGATGTAGATCACAGTAATCAAGTGTGGCAAGCGGACCATACGCAGGTGGATGTATTGGTAGTGGATCAGAGTGGGGAAGTGTTGGGGCGTCCGTGGTTGACGCTGTTAGTGGATAGCTACTCTCGCTGCGTGATGGGCATTCACTTAGGGATGGAAGTACCGAGTGCGTCAGTAGTGTGTTTGGGATTGCGCCACGGGATATTGCCGAAACGCTATAGTGGCGCTTATGGTTTGGTTCATCGTTGGGGGACGTATGGAGTGCCATCGTACATGTATACAGATAATGGGAAAGACTTTGGTTCGAGCCATGTAGAGCAAGTGGCCAATGAGCTGGGAATCGTATTATGCCATCGTCGTTACCCATCAGAAGGTGGAATCGTAGAGCGGCCCTTTGGGAGCCTGAATAGTGAATTATTTTCGAGTTTGCCGGGATACACGAGTGGCTCGGTGGAGAAGCGCCCGAAAGAGGCAGAAAGTGAAGCGTGTCTGAGTCTATGGCAGTTAGAACGCTTGGTGGTGCGCTATATCGTAGATAGCTATAACCGGAAAGTGGATGCGCGGATGGGCGATCAGAGCCGAATAGTACGTTGGGAAGGGGGCTGTAGCGGGGCATTAGCGGTATTGGGAGAGCGCGAACTGGATATCTGCTTGATGCGTCGGGAATCGAGGACAGTGTATCGACGAGGCTATCTACAATTTGCCAACCTGGTGTACCGAGGGGATTGCTTGGGTGGCTATGGGGGAGAGAAAGTGGTGATCCGTTATAACCCGCGCGATATCACAACGCTATTGGTGTATGTGGAAGAGGACGGCAAGGATGTGTTTGTGGCGCGAGCGCATGCGCAGGACTTAGAAACCGAACAGTTGTCGTTGGCAGAAGCGAAAGCGATGAGCCGTCGCATCCGCAAGCAGGGCCGTCTAGTGAGTAATCAATCGATATTATCGGAAGTGCTGAGTCGGGATAGAGAGGTGAGTCGCATCCATCAAGAGAAGCAGCAAGGGTCAAAGCCTGCGAACGAGCAGGAAAGCCCATCAATTGCCAAGAGTATTGTTGAGCCAGGCTCTAATAAGGATAAAGAGGGGCGTTTGCCACAGGCAATGCAAAGCCAAACGCAGGAGCAGGATTCAAGCGAGTTAACAGCCGAACAATTGTTGTTAGAGTATGCCTCGTCATCATCGTCATCATCGTCATCATCCCCCTCATCCTCAGAGTCATCATTGAAAGAGACGAATGACGATGATGAAGGAGTGATTCCGTATGATCAGATACCGGATGTAGAGGTGTATCCCATAGATGAATTGCGGGGAGGGAGGATCGGTCGATGGTAGGAGAGCAAGGGGGAGCGATAGGTCGTCTACAGAAAGTGCAAGTTGTTCCCCTGGAGCGAGTAACTCGGTTTCATGTCTGGTTAGGTCGCAAACGGCGTTCTCGTCAAGCATGTCGAGTGGTTGGCGAGTCGCGTACAGGGAAAACGGTAGCGTGTCAGACCTATGCGTCCCAGT
>JAAHHJ010000113.1 GCA_010692425.1 Symploca sp. SIO3C6
TTGAACACTGGTGGCACAAAGTCAAAACAGCGATTAGAAAAGAGTTGCCTAAGTATAATTTTGATGTCCACAAAGCGGCGGATGCAGCCTTTCAGTATTTGTAAACACACCAGCGCGCAGCGCTATATATACAAGTAGTGCGATCGCTGATTTTGTAGAGTGCGTTGCGATGCACCCTACTAAAACTCCCAGACTCACTACCAGAATAGAATCTCAGGTAATCAAGTGAAGGAATTAGAAGCTTGAATCAGGGATAAATCCAGAAAGTAGGACAAGCGGAGTCTCAGATGCGCAGGCAATTTCCCTGATGACAAGAAGACTGCCCCGACATCATAAAATGAACTATACGGTTATAAGAATAGTTTTTAGAAAAATGTTTGTTGGTAGCGCACAAGCGGCACAACTGATGGGAGTATCTGTAAGGCGAATATGCCAATTACTCTCAGGAGGCAGAATTCAAGGAGCCTTTAAAATTGGTAGATCTTGGATAATTCCTCTGGTTGAGGGAATGCCACAAGTCAGTGAGGGAAAAAGAGGCCCCAAAGCCCGTTGGCGCAGAAAAAAGCCTTCCCCTGTAACTATCATTCACGTCAATCAGCAGACTATTCGCCAAAATCAAAAACGGGAAAAGCCTGCTCCGGTGATTAGCGTTAAGCAAGGGCAAAATAATACTTACGGGCATGAGGTGGAAATCCATGGACCGTGCCGGGTAGTTTATCGACGTGACAAACCTAAACCATACGGGGCGAGGGTTTGGATTGAAACTCTCTTCGGTGTTGAAGTGTTCACCCAAAATTTAGAATAGGTACGCCTTCAAGGTATAGCGCTACGCGCAAGGCTCCAAGGCTCCAAGGCTCCAGGGCAGAAGGGGTGAATTTGACAAAGTTTTAGCGATTTAGTATGTCCTAACCTTAATACGTACTGCTGTATTTAGAGACAACCGAATAGAAATTAACTAGTCAACCGCACATGGATATTGATTCACCAATTACAGTGCGGCAATTACCATCTGCCTATTACCTAAAACCGAATTGGCATTAGTTTCTTCCTGCCTAAGATAAGAACTGTAAGCAGAAACAAAAAACTTAACTGATTCACCCAAACACTAATTATCGGAGCCAGAGTTATGAGACTAGTTCGTTACAACCCTTGGCAGGAAATTGATACTTTACAGCGCCAATTAACTCGCCTATTTGATGAAAGTCTAGCTCCCACAACTCGGAGAGATTTTGGCAGCTTTCCCAACGTTCCTCGGGCTGAACTATCTGAAACCGAAGCTGCTATTATCCTGAAGCTGGAAGTTCCAGGCATGGAAGCTAAAGACCTTGAGGTGGAAGTTACAGAAGATGCCGTTTCCATTAGTGGTGAACGCCAACAACACAATAAAGATAATACTCGCTCTGAGTTCCACTACGGTCAATTCCACAGAGTAATTCCTCTGCCAGCTAAGATTCAAAATACCAATGTCACAGCAGAGTACAAAGATGGCGTTTTGAATCTGACCCTGCCCAAGAGGGAAGAAGAAAGAAATAAAGTCGTCAAAGTTAACCTGGAGGCTGCTTAAGTAGAGTCGAAACTTTGGCTAGATCGAGAATCTTAACTTAACTCATCAGCCCGGTCACATCTATAGTAACCGGGCTTTTTTATTGGCTTTTCCAGATTCGTTTTACATGATTCCAATATTAAAGACGCGGGGACAGGTCGACAGGTCGACGCACTGGACTTTCAAAGGATGGGGATTTAACCCCAACCAATTTTATACACCGCAAGTGACGGTGGGGTATTTGACCCATATTAATTTCGATAAAATGACGCAACAGTTACAAATGTTAGAATGATAGCTAAGTTGAGACCTATTCGACTCGTGCCAACAACACCAGAGTAATGCCCCTTGAGAATAATCACCCGAATTCTGGTCATCAAGAGAAACAGGAAAATTCATTACCTGAACCTGACTCCCAAAATTCTCATGGCTTAGATTGGGATTTAGACAGGGCAATCTCCAGCTTTGAAGAAATTCAGGTTCAACTAAACTACAAACAGGCCCAAGACACACTGCGAGAGTTAGTTACGAATCTTGACCTAACGCCACGAGAACAAATTGGTTTAAACTCAGAAATTGAAGATTTAGCTAATCTACTTGATAAGCTGGAACATACCTGCGTGCAGATTGCTGCTTTTGGCATGGTGGGAAGAGGTAAATCTTCAGTACTTAATGCCTTATTAGGTAAACCTGTATTTGAAACTGGGGCATTGCATGGAGTTACCCAAGACTCTCAACAAGCACATTGGAATTTAGAGACACTAAGTCTTTCCTCTCCACAGGAAACTACAGCAGACAAGAGCCAAGATATCCTCCGTGTTGCCCTCCCCAGTATTGGTGATTCTCAGATTCAGCTGATTGATACTCCTGGTATTGATGAAGTAGATGGTGAAACTCGCGAAACCCTAGCGGTGACAGTGGCTAAACAGGCAGACTTACTACTGTTTATCATTGCTGGTGATATGACGAAAGTAGAGTATGATGCCCTTTCTCAGTTAAGAGCTAGTGGCAAACCAATGTTGCTGGTATTTAACAAAATTGATCAATATCCGGATGCTGATCGACAGGCAATTTATCGTAAAATTCGAGATGAGCGAGTACGGCAGCTACTTACACCCGCAGAGATTGTCATGGTTGCTGCCTCACCTTTGGAAACTGTGGCAGTAAGAGGCACAGACGGCAGTATTAAGGTAAAAAGATCTCCAGGGAAGCCGCAGATAGAGGATTTGAAACTAAAAGTATTGGAGATTTTGCACCGGGAAGGTAAATCTCTAGTTGCCTTAAATACTATGCTTTATGCTAATGACCTTAATGAGCAGCTAGTAAGTAGGAAAATGACAATTAGGGAAGAGAGCGCCGATGACATGATTTGGAAAGCGGTGATGACTAAGGCAATAGCGATCGCTCTTAACCCAATTACCCTGGTTGACATAATCACAGCTACTGCGATCGATATCGTGATGATTCTGAGTTTATCGCGCCTCTATGGCATTTCTATGACCCAGCAGGGAGCTATAAGCTTACTACAAAAGATTGCTATTAGTATGGGGGGAATTACTGCTAGTGAGTTATTGGCAAATTTAGGATTAAGTTCCCTCAAAGGCTTATTGAGTCTTTCTGCACCGGCAACGGCTGGAGTATCTTTAACTCCCTATATTCCTGTGGCAATAACTCAGGCGGGAGTTGCTGGGGTTTCTTCCTATGGAATTGGACAAGTTACTAAGACTTATTTGGCAAATGGGGCTTCTTGGGGTGAAGCTGGACCAAAAGCTGTAGTTAGTCGTATTCTCTCTTCTTTGGATCAAGACTCGATTCTTAATCGTATCAAAGGTGAATTGGCGGCTAAGCTGAAGAGAGATGCTTGAGAGAAAGTAAGATTTAGCCGCAATATCAACTGTCACACATTTAAGAAAGCATTTCTAGACTTCAGGGTAAAGTGTGAGAGTAAAGGAGGAGCATCTTTGTATCAAGACTTACACAAAAGATGCCGGAGGTAGGGGTAATTTATGAATTATCTTTACGAGAAATGAGGATTTCAAGATGGCTTTGTGTAAATCTTAAGATACTTCAACGCATAAGCAAATATTTAATCCGGAGCTTGGAGTTATTGGGAAGAATAAAAGATTTTGTAGTTGATTAGAGACTTTCGATGAACGAGAATTCCGAAAAATATAAAACTCCTCAAGAAAAACTTGGAACCCTACTGGAAAAGGTAGAAAATGATTTGAGGAAAAGTAATTCTGATACCACATGGCAACAACTAACAGAAATATGGAGAAATCGTAACTCCTCACAGGAAAAGATAGGGGTTGTTGAAAAGTGACTTAGGAGTATTTTTTTAAACCCTGAATTAGAAAACGCTTAAAGTAACCTCTCAGCTCATAGACTGCTTGACTAGACAGACCATTTTCAGTGGAAATGTTATGATCCTTAATGGCTTCAAGTACTTTCACATAATATTCAGTTGGTAAGACTAGAGTCATAATTTCTTTGGGAAGTGGAGTAGGTACTACACCATCTGTTATGTAGTTCTCAATCCAAAGCAGATATATATTAATGCTTTGACAGAACTTCTCAACCTGTTCTAGTGAAACTTCTACTTTGTTAAAATCTTCTATCTCTAACTGATTGTCAACAATTAACCTTCGTGCTTCTGCAACTACTTCTGTCCTGTGATTAGATAGCCACTCTGAAGCTTGTTTACAGGCTATATAGGATTGCTCAATTTCTTCTATTTCATGGCGATATTCAAATACTCGTGTTGTTTCCTCGATAGTTTGACACCTTTCGAGATAACTTTTGAAAAGCTCGGCAATCTCATCACTTTCCTTACCGTTCATTTCTTCTGTTACAGAGTTTTTGAATTTTTCAACTTCTGTAGTATCTTTACCATGAGCACTTAAGATAGCAATAGTCTGGTTGACTTTATTTAGTCTATTATCCAAAGAATCACCAGAACTTAAGTAAGAAAGAACTAGTAATGATTGTTGGCGATATTCAGGATTTATATCAGTCTCTTTTAGAATAGTGCTGTCTATGTTTGCAGTTAACAAGTTAGCACCAACTAAATTTGCATTACTAAGGTCAGCGTAGCTAAAGTTGGCGTTAGTGAGATTAGCGTGGCTCAAGTTAGCGTTAGTGAGATTAGCGTGGTTCAAGTTAGCGTTAGTGAGATTAGCGTAGCTCAAGTTAGTGTTACTGAGATTAGTATTACTGAGATTAGCGTTACTGAAATCTCCGTTGCTTAGGTCAAAACCTCCTAGATTTGCTCCAACTAAATCTTCCTTGAGACTTATATCAGCAATTTCTGCTATTTCAAGGAAGTTCGTTGTTTCTGCCTCTACAACGCGCTTGATTAGATCTTGAGCTTCCTGGATAAATTCTTCATCAGACATATTGCAACTCCACTCGACTTAGATAAGGCTGTACTTTATGTTTTAACAAAAGAGTTATAATTGCTATATCTAGACTAGCTCTCACTTCTGGAATAAGTTCTTTTAACCAAGGTCCCTCACTATTAGTCACCTTAATATCCTGGCGTGAAACTTCAAAGGTAGCCTCTACATAACAAGGTTTACCAGTTACAGTTACGGTACCTAACTCTGTCTTCCCTAACATACCTTTCAAGATTGGTGCGCCTGTTTCTACCTCAAAACTCCAGACAGGATTTTCTCTTGAACCCTTTGTCGATATTTGAGAAGTATTGAACTGGAATTTATCGGTTTTGCTCTCAGTTTTATCTGTCCCTAAACTTGCTTTGATTCCAGCTTTATCGCTAGCTAATGAAGGCTCTAGACCTATTTTATTCTTGCTACTCTTCTGCTCTTGCCTCTCTTTCGTAATTTCAACATCAAGTGGAGTGATCCACTGGCGATCTTCATAAGGAATTTCGCCGTTTTTAAGCTTAAATTTTAGTTCTCCACTTTTTAAGCCAAACTTGACTCTACCTGGAAATGTGACTATACCTATAATTCCTAGAGATTCCCACTGTTCGTTAAAATTGATGGTTAAGTACAGGGTTATTTGCTCGTTAGCCGTTTGTGGAGGATTGAAGAATTTAAGCCAAGAGTACTTCTCTGGTTTAACAGAATTTCCATCCAACTCCATATAGAAACAGCCTGGGCATTTGTTGTCGGGTTCCGAGGATACTATAGGCGAGATAGATTTTTCCATGAGCAAGGTTTGAACTAACTAGGTTTTTCTTGAACCCACATTCCGCACCCTCAACTGTCACATGGACTGAGGGTGCTCAAAGCGAGTGCTAAATCGAGGCAGTTGTTAAGTAAAAATACTTAGTCCACCTTCAGCTCCTCAACTATCACTGGGAAAATTTT
>JAAHHJ010000114.1 GCA_010692425.1 Symploca sp. SIO3C6
CGACAAAAAATTTTAGTTCCTCCTGTTCCATTTGGCTAATGATGGCAATCGGGTTGAGAGGATAAAGACTGGTGATGTCTAAGCTGTAGTGCTCACAGACATCGACAACGGAGTGTCTCAGAAGTTGTCCCGACGATAACAAGTCTTGACTCAGGTGCAGGGTTTGGCTGATGAGGCTGATCAGCGCCCACTTGTCCCCTTTGGTAATGCCTTCTAGGTACTCGCCAAAGTGCTCGGTGAGTATTTCGATACGGGGACTGACAATGTAGGCACGGAGGCTCATGATGTTAGTGCTAATTAGCGGTAGTTCATCCATGATTGGCTTTGGTTGTGGCTTCTAGAGGCTTTAAAGTTATCGATAAACTCATCAACTTGCTGCTGTTGAGTCGGCGTGAGAGTACCGTCAGGATTGAGCTGTTTGTCAAATAAGTCGGCATTACTGGCAATGCGCCAACAGGAGTTTTCGACGAGTTGTTGATTGCCCTGGTAGCGACTCTCAATGCGATTTATTTGCTCAGCAATGTAATCTTGATTCATGATGGAATTACTCCTTGATTTATTGGGGTGGTGAACCAGTTTCCGTTTGATGATGTTCTGGTTCACCCGAGCGCTGGGCTTGGTAGGCTTCAGCGCTCAATTTTCAGTTTCTGGCTGTGGTTAATCTCGGTAAGTAATTGGCCTTTTCTCATCAGGGAAAAGCCTGTAATGCCAAGTCTTTGGGCTTGTCTTCTTAGTCCTGCTAAGGTGACTTGTTCGGTAATAGGGAGCTTAGTACTCACCAATCGTATCCCTCTGGGTTAATAAATTGCGTGGCTTTGTCGACCACATCGGTAAGTATCATGCTTTCTCCATAGGAACCCCATTCAGTAAAGGGTTCAGCAGCTTCGATTAGTTCTTTGAGCAGTTCTCTTAATCGGGGATCCCTCTTTTGCTGCTCAAGCTCCAAGGCTAAAGATAAGACTTCTGGTTTTCTGCTGGCAGTCACTTCGAGGGTTTGCTCGTCGAATTGCTCCATTTTCTCGTAGAGGCACTTAAACACCTCTGACCACTTATGAGTGACTAGAGCATCAACAGCTAAATCATTCAGCTGTTGGAGCCACTCAGCATGTCTATTTTGGACGGCGATCTCATTCGACGGCATTGGTATCATCCTCTTTAAACTGAGTGGTGTTAGTTCAGGGTTGATCACGTTACTCCTCAATCACCTTGGCTAATGATAAAATTCCCAGTTTGCTGCTGAGCACAGGCTCGTTTAGCTGCTGCGGTTGTTCAATCGTTTGCTCATCAAGCTGCTCCATTTTGTCGTAGATGCAGGCGAAGACATCTCCCCAGCTATCAGTTACAAGGGCGTTGAGGGCTAGGCTCTCTAGCTGCTGGAACCATGGTGAGTGCTGTTGTCGGAGGGTTTCAATTAACTCAGGCTGCATTCGTGTCTCCTTCAAACTGAGCGGCAAAATCGGCGATCAGATCCTGGTCTTGAGCTTCAACTAGGGCTGGCTGCTGTGCTTTGGGTAGAGTTACAACTTTGCTGTTATCGCCACTTACAAGCCCTTTGAGCCAGCCCAAGAAGCGGGGTATGAATTCTTGGCGCATCATCGATTGAGCCAACTTGTGCTCGTAGAGAATGCGATTGGTCAGAGTAGTCAACTCAGCAGCGCTTAACTGCTGTGAGGGAACACCCATCACCCTTTCTGATTGAGTACGCACATAAACCTCGATATCGGCTTCAATCCGAACTCTAGTGTTTTGAGCCATTATGACCTCCGTGCTAATAGTGCCGAGGCAATGGTTTGTAATCCGATGGCGTTTGCCCAGCAGCCAGAAGGAACAGTAGCAACCTTCTGAGTTGCTAGCATGCGTGCGATTCCTGGCATCTGAGTCCCTCCACCCCAGGCGACTACTGAACCTGCCGCATCGAGCCATTCCTGGGTACTCTTGAAGGCTAAGCGCAGCCTGTGAGCCAGCCAAGTTTTCACTAGTCGTGCATAGATGGGGCGAAAGTTAAACTGACGAGAACCATAATTAAATTCACCCCCTTCAATGCCCTGGCGAATCAGTTCGATATTAGCAGCTTTTCCTGTTCCTAAATATTGGAGAAGCTCGACATCACAGGCAATGGCTTCTAGTAAATCAATACAGCCGCCAATTTCTAAAGGTTGATGATAAATTAGCTTACCGCCAGGGTCAAAAACTTGGGGGATTACTGTTGAGGTTCCGAAGTCAAAAGCCATGACGTGGGCTGAAGGTTCGATTAGGTTCAATCGCTTGGCATAACTGTAAGAACCTGCGCCCTCTGGGGCGACGGTTCCTACCGTGATGTCAACTTTGGTTTCTGGTGAACTATGACCACCAAAACTAACAATGTGATTCCCGGTTATTAGTTGCTTAAGTCTGTCGTTAAAAAGCTTACGTGAGTGGGTGCTAATTACTAAAAACAGCTTCCATTCCTGGCGGTGAGGTAAAGTAGCTAAGGCTCCAAGCACCATATGCAGTGAGTATTCAGCTTTGAGGGCTGGATCATCGCTCAGTTTGGTGTGAGTAATGGGAGATTTCCAAGTTACCAGTTCTCCTGTCAGGAATTGACGGTTGATTAGGTCGGTTCTGTCTCCTGAGTGGTAGTAGAAGTGACCGCCTTCAGGTGAGTTCAATTCCTCAAGCAATGGTGACTTTAATTCTAGGACTTTAGAGGGCTGACGCAATAAGATTTGTTTCTGATTTAATTGGAGGCATAGCTTAGTTAATCCTGCCCCACAATCGAAGCCCATGGGCATTAGTGGGTTGTTTTGTCCCCTTCCAGCCTCTATGGTGGAGGTGGCGGTGAGCATGTTGTGGTCTCCTGATTGGGTTGTGATTAGCTCAAAACATTACTGTGTATAGTTTTTATCTGGTTGTCTTGAGCGGAGATAACTAACCCAAAGTTACCGGGTTTGGTCTACCAGTTCTCTCTGGTGGGGCGCTTGGGGTTGTTAGTACGATTATACTAGATATTCCTTATTTAAACCTAATTATTTTTGCCCTAAAATTGAAGTAATTTCTTTTGCAACACCAGTATCTGTTAAGAGTAAATCATCTTTGTTTACACCATAAACTATGGTCATAATTTATATATAACTACTCTTAATTACTATGCCTCAAGTCAATATTTCCCTCAGCACAGAACTTCACGCCCTTTTGGTTGAGCTTGCTAAGTTGACTGGTCTTGCTAAGTCTGGTTTGGCTGCTGAATATGTCCGCAGAGGCATCTATGAGGATGCTGCTAGGCATCGGCAGGTGCTTTACCTGCAAAAGGACAATATCACGCGCTTGAATGAGTCTGATTGACTCCTGGTGAATGCTAACCCAAGTTCGCCGAGTTTGTTCTACCAGTTCTCTCTGGTGGGAGTGATTGGGTTATACTTGCCAATATAGCATACTGAGTACACCGCAGGTACATACTTTGTTGGAGATGCTGTAAAAACAGCATAAGAGAGATGAACTACAGCACAATAGAAAAACAGGAGTTAAGCAATGGACACTAAGGTGGCTACGGACAGATTAAGATTGACAATTACGCTATCTGATCTTGCTGCAAGGAAATTGACGCTGTGGGCTAAGGCTCACGACAAAGGTCGTACAACTTGGGCTAGACAGATTATCGAATCAAGCATTGAGCGAAACTTGGAATTAATCAACAAGCTTGTAGAAGAGTGTGCAGAAGCCAAGGGTATGACTGTAAAGGAATTAATACAAACCTGGGAAGAAGAGGACGAATAGATACTCGCTTCTCATCTCCCTATCCCTCGCTAGTGCCAATTGAAGGACGGCGGGGGATTTTTGTATGTCCCAGTTGTTAAACACGGTGGGAATAAATTGGTGCATTTGTCCTGCTCCAGCCTGAATTGGCTGGGTGGTTGTGAGCATTGATTAATCCTAATAATTGGGTTCTAAGTATTGCTGTGTATGGCTTTGATGGTATTTATTGGTGGCTTGGCGCTAACCCAATTTCACCGAGTTTGTTCTACCAGTTCTCTCTGGTGGGATATCATAGGTTGTTAATAACATACTATTAACTTATCATTAATATGTCAATAACAACTCTGAGTCTACCGCTGACAAGCTAACAGCATCTCACCAATAAAATGAGAGACAATTGAATGGATCCACAACCAAAAATTAGCCTTATGGCACAGTTCAGCGTAATTGTTCCCGATGACTTAGGAGAATTGATCAGCGAAATTTCCAAACAAACTGGCAGATCAGTTTCATCGTTGTGTGCCGATTACCTGCAAGAGGGAGCATACCGTCATATCGAGCAACTGAACAAAGTAGAAGCATGGAGGGAAACGCTTGCCAAAAAACAACAAGGGATTGAGTCAAAAACTCAAGGGTAAATTTCTGGAATTAGGGCTTACGTCGAACTCTCCACTTGACGAGCTGTCGAAAAAAACTAAACAACCCCATCCCTGCTAGCGCCAGTGAAGAGACAGCGGGGGATTTTTGTGTGTGCCGTAGTCAACCACGCTTGGGATAAGCTGGTGCATCTTGTTTTACTCCAGTCCGAGTTGGATTAGTGAGTGCTTGGAGGACGAATAGATACTAGCTTCTTATCTTCCCTTCCCCCGCATGTGCTAGTTGAAGGACAGCAGGGGATTTTTGTATGTCCGAGTTCTTAAACACGGTGGGAATAATTGGGTGCATTTGTTCTACTCCAGTCCAAGTTGGATTATTGAGTGCTTGGTGGTTGGTAAGTGTTAGCCCAATTTCACCTAGTTTGTTCTACCGCTTCTCTGCGGTGGGGTGTTTCAGGCATTAAGCTTTAGTGTATTACTGCACCACTGTAGTAGTCAACCAGTGGCATGGTTTTTATTTTTGAGTTATGCCGCAATAAACTAGGTAAGTGGGTTCTTGGTGTTGTTGTTATCTGTATGGCTAAAGGAGAAGAGTCAATCCGGGTTTTTGTCTCGCCGGAAATCAAGGAAAGATTCAAGGCTTCTTGCTTTTATAGAGGCATAAACATGTCGGATGTCGCTAGTAAGCTGATAGAGGAATGGCTGGCAGTAAATCCTCCTCCTGAGCCACAGAAAACAAGAAAGGAGACGATAGCTGAGCTAGTACAGCAGAACTATTACAAGCTTGTAACTCAAAGCCAAATTAAGTTGGAGAACTTACAAGCTATTGCCTCAGGAAAAGAGCCATCAAAAACCGATCTCAAAAGGATCGCAGAAGTTTTAGGCATAGAAGAAGATCAGCTAGAAAAGATGTAGCGAAATTAAACTTTGACGCCTTCGTCTCCCCATCTCCCCATCTCCCGTTGTTAGCAGTTGAAGAGACGGCGGAACTTTGTGTGAGGCAGCACACAAAGGCAAAACAGAGAAACTCAACTCGACAAACTCAACTTGCAAGAGAAAGTCAACTCAACTAAAAGCTTGCTGTGCGGGGACTTGAGCGGGCAAGTTGACCAAGTTGACTTTCTTTGGGCAAAAGTTTTTGAAAACAGTTTTCTCCTGAGAGCACTTCCCTATCTCCTCCATCCCCCGCTGTTACCAGCTCAAAGACAGCAGGGGATTTTTGTGTGTGCCATTTCCAGCGAACAATTACACCATCGAAAACCTTAAAAGGCTTACAGGGTGGGGATTTTTCCAGCGAACAAACTGGCAAAAGCCAGCTTTTGCTTAGAGCCTTTTGTG
>JAAHHJ010000115.1 GCA_010692425.1 Symploca sp. SIO3C6
TTGCAGCTTTCAGTGCTTGGGGCAGCTAAGGTGGTCATAACCAGCCCTCCTTCAATCTCTTGTCTTACCTTGATTCTAGGAAAAGCTAGCTCAACAGAATTGGCGATTTTTGCAGTAACTGGCTAAAGGCTGCAAAAATAGAGCCTCCCAAGTAGGATAATACCCTGCATATATCTACAGCAGAATAAATGAAACGAAATTGGCAACCAGAAGAATTAATAGAACATTGGACACTTCTACCATCTGAATTAGCCCTATTAACCAAGAAAACAGCAACCAATCGTCTGGGAATAGCTCTATTACTCAAATACTTTCAGTACGAAGGTCACTTCCCCACATCTAAAACAGAAATTCCTTTGGATGTCATTCGTTATCTTGCCGAATTATTAGAGGTTTCTCCTCACAAATTCGATTACTATGATTGGCAAGGAAGAACTGTCAAAGCCCACCGCGCTCTCATTCGTAATTTTCTCGGTGTTACTGAAGCCACAGTTAAAGATGCTACTGACCTTACTGCCTGGTTAGAAACACAAGTTTTAGCTTATGATCTCAAACTAGAAGCTCTCCACATTGCCGCCTGTAATCGTCTACGTTATCTGAAAATAGAACCGCCCACCACTGAGCGAATTGAACGTATTGTCCGTTCAGCCATTCGGCGTTTTGAAGAGAAGTTTTTTCAGCAGAGTACTCAAAAATTATCCCCCTATGTTCGTCAAGAATTAGAGCAATTATTAGAAGCTTCTTCAGAAGATAATAATTCCGAGAAACAGTCAGATACTAAATCTACTTCTCCTCATAATACACCCTCCCCTTTAGCTATCCTCAAAAGTGACCCCGGACGTCTAGGATTAGATAGTATCATCTCAGAAACTGCTAAATTAAGACAATTGCGCCGACTTGAACTACCAGACAACTTATTTCAAGGAATCTCCCGGAAAGTTTTGCAAATATATAAACAGCGAGTTGCAGTCTCTCCACCCAGAGAACTGCGCCGTCACCCAGAGAATCGACGCTATACACTACTGGCAGCTTTCTGCTATTTGAGGACTCAAGAAATTACCGATAAGTTAGTTGAGCTACTCATTCAGATTATCCATCGCATCGGAGCTAGAGCCGAACGGCGAGTAACTAAGGAATTGCTAGACGACTTTAAAAAAGTTAGTGGAAAAACAGGTATACTGTTCCAGTTAGCAGAAGCAGCCATGTCTAAGCCAGAGGGAATAGTTAAAGAAGTTATTTATCCTGTGGTCGGTGAACAAACCTTAAAAAATCTGGTGCGGGAATTCAAATCAACGGGAACTGCTTATCGGGAAAAAGTTCATACTGTGATGCGTTCTTCCTATGGTAATCACTACCGGCGGATGCTTCCCTTTCTACTCAATTTATTAGAGTTTCGCTCCAATAATGAAATACATAAACCGGTTAGAGAAGCTTTAGAACTGCTCAAAAAATATATGGGGAGTCGGGAAAGATATTATGACAGCCAAGAAAAGGTTCCTACAGAAGGTATTATCTCAGCCAGTTTATCCGGTCTAATTTTAGAAACCAAGGAAGATGGTAGTGTAAAAATTAATCGCATTAACTATGAACTGGCAGTTCTTCAAGCTTTACGAGATGGATTGCGATGTAAAGAAATTTGGGTAGTAGGAGCCAACCGCTATCGTAACCCCGAAGAAGACTTACCCACAGACTTTGAACAGCAAAGGGAAGTTTATTACCAAGCACTTCAACAACCAGAAGATGTGGAAGCATTTATCGGTAATCTTCAACAGCAGATGACCGAGGGCTTAACACAACTTGACCGAGGAATACCGAAAAATAATCCCGTTAAAATTCTGAACAAAAATAACGGTTGGATACGTCTATCTCCCTTTGCGGCTTTACCTGCTCCTCCTAATTTAAATCGCCTCAAAACTGAAATTGAGGGGCGCTGGTCGATGACTAACTTACTGGATATGCTCAAAGAAACGGATTTAAGAGTTAATTTTACTCGCCACTTCCGCAGTGTCTCCAGCCGCGAAAATATTGACCCTAAAGTCTTACAAAAACGCTTATTAGTTTGCCTCTATGGACTAGGAACAAATACAGGGGTAAAACGGTTAAGCTTGGGAGAGTTAGGAGAAAAATATCAAGATTTATTGTACGTCAAACATAAATTCATTCATAAATCTCAGTTAAGAAATGCCATTGCCGAGATTATTAATGCTACCTTCTTAGTGCGATTACCACGAATCTGGGGAGAGGGTACAACCACCTGTGCCAGTGATTCTAAGAAGTTCGGAGCATGGGATCAGAATCTGATGACTGAATGGCATATCCGTTATGGTGGTAGGGGAGTGATGATCTATTGGCACGTTGATAAGAATTCTACTTGTATTTATTCACAGCTAAAGACCTGCTCAAGTAGTGAAGTGGCAGCAATGATAGAGGGACTACTGCGTCACTGTACTAACATGAAAGTGGAAAGTAATTATGTAGATAGCCACGGACAAAGTGAAGTAGCTTTTGCTTTTTGTCATTTGTTAGGTTTTAACCTAATGCCTCGTCTGAAAGCTATTCACTCTCAAAAACTATATCTTCCTCATCCTGGTCAGAGTAATGCTTATCTTAATTTGAAGTCAATTCTAAGTCGTCCCATTAATTGGGATTTAATTCGTCAACAATATGACCAAATGATCAAATATGCAACGGCTTTGAGATTAGGAACAGCTGAGACTGAAGCGATTTTGAAACGATTTACCCGCTCAAACTTAAGCCATCCAACGTATCGGGCTTTAGCGGAATTAGGAAAGGTGATTAAAACCATTTTCTTATGTCAATATCTGCATTCAGAAGCACTGCGTCGGGAAGTAAATGAGGCATTGAATGTTGTCGAGAATTGGAATAATGCCAATGGATTTATTTTCTTTGGGAAAGGGAAAGAAATTGCTACCAATCGTTTAGAAGAGCAAGAAATTGCTGTTTTATCTTTGCATCTATTACAGTCCTGTTTGGTGTATGTTAATACGCTGATGATTCAGGAGGTATTGTCTGAGTCGGCATGGATGGATCTAATGGAGCCTGATGATTTGAGAGCATTGACACCTTTGATTTGGAGTCATGTTAATCCTTATGGGACTTTCCGTTTGAATCTTGATGAAAGGTTGCCACTTCAAATGGCGGCTTAATCCTTAGGCTGAAATCTTTATGGGACAGGCGTTTCAGGCTAGATTGCCCCTGGTGACAGCTTCGCTGATACTGTTGGCGAAAGTAATCTTCTTTGAAATCATTGTGCTACAACAACGATAAATCTTAACTCTGCTGACTAGTAATACTCCATGTAAGATGGCTTGTAGCACATTCGCCAACAGTATCTTCGCTAGTTTAGACCCTAATTGGAAAAACTCTCTCCCCGTCCCCCAGTCTCCCCGTCTCCCTGTCTCAGTGTAATCCTTCCCCATTCCTCCCTTAGACTATCCAACTCAGCTTGTAATTCGTAATTTTGATCTTGCTGCTGCTCGATACATTGATTGAGGAAATTACGCCAGTATTCTTGCCCTTTTTGGTACTGTTGCCACAGTCCGTAGCGCTGGTCTTTCTTCAAGCGCTCGGTTGCACGGTTTAGGTTATCCAACTGCTGTTTGAGGGCTTGTTCCCAAATGGTAAGGCGGCGGTGTTGCTTTGCTAGGTTTTCCTGTGAGCTGCGCGTTGTCCAGACTAAGCCCCAAGGTAATTCTTCTAAGATATCAGCCAGAGTTGTATTGGGGTCATCGCATAATCCTTGGAGATTAGCTAGTAGTTCGGAGTCCTCATCGTTTACCATCGGGTCTAAGATGCGGAAGAGATGCTCCAGCAACGTATCTTTCTCAACCTTTTCTGGGTCTGCTGGGGCAGAGTCTGTGGTTTCTTCCTCCTTGACATAGAGTAATTTGTCATTGCCCTCATCCGGCTCCAGGGTGTCGTCTTGGTCGTAACTGAAGCGGTCAATTTGAGCGCGAAGGGTGTCAATTTCTGCTTGCAGGCGCATAGACTGGCGACGCAATCCACCGACTACAACCTGGAATTCGTCGTAAACTTCTGCCAGATTTGCTTCCAGTGGTGCAATGGTTTCTCGTGCAGTCGATATTTGCTGGCGCAGTTCTTGCAGGTGCCTTAGTAAGGCATCAACCTCTGTTTGAGTAATTGTAGATGCAGAGTTAGTCATCGGGAGACCCCCATTCCGGCGGGAGCTTGGGCAATTCGATAGTAAGGAGAGCTGTAGAGACCGTAGGCAAGCCCCAAGGGATTATTGTACTCTTCTAGGAAATAGCGACGAGTTTGATACAGTGCCTTGCCAATCATCATCTTTTCGCTGATGAAGAAGTTATAGAAGACTTTAGCAAAGGCAGCAGCAAATAAATCGGGGACTGGACAGGCGGTAGCAATTACAGCAGCGGCACCATGCTGAATGAACTTTTCAGGTAGGTTGAAGGTTTTCCTCAGTTCATCGACACCACCTGCTGATTGGCAAGCGTTGAGAAAAATTAAGGGCTGACACTGGAAGCTGCCACTGACATCGCTAAAATTGTAGGTTTCTAATTCAATTTCTTGAGCTTTGTTTTCATCTTCAATTAGGGAGATAAGTAATGGATCTACCTCATCTTCATACTGCATACAGGGGCGACAGTGGCAGGCGAAATGAAGGATATTGTGCTGAGTTTGGTATAGGTGAGTAACTAGTGCTTCACCATCTTCTAATTTTTGTAGTTCTTTGGTTAATTGTAGTAAATAGAATTTACCCAGCTTTCTAACTACTTTTTCAATTTCCGGTCGTTCTTGGCGATGAGCTTGCTGGAGTCTGTGATGCAAGCAAAACAGCATATCTAAGGGTAAAACTTGCTCTTGGGGAGAAAGCTTACCGGGAGCGAGGTTACGAGCAATGGGATAGCGGAATCCCCAGAACATTTCCGGGTCGCCTTTTTGGTATTCTCCCTCATAGAGTACTTCCCAAGGGAAAGGAACTAGATTAGAGACGAAGATGGGAGCAAACGGCATTAATTGAGAATACTGGTAGGTTGCTTTTTGGGCATCTTCATTGAAGAATTCTTGGTAGGCTCGTCGCCCCCATTTTGCTAATTTTATTAAATAGTAGTTGCGTTCTTCTCTCGTTAGCTGTAACTGTTTATTTTTATTAATTGTTCTTTCGATTTCTTTAAAAGTCTGCAAGACATTTTGAGTAAAATTTAGCAGAACTGTGTCTGTTGCTGTTCTAGAAAAATCGCTAATACTAATGCGATAGGCATGCTCTGTAATCAGAATCTCTAAGGGGAAAAATTCGGATTGTGTTGGAATTGAGCTGCTAATACCTCCCACACCTAATCACCTCCCTCATTCTCGATATTCAGCGAGAACATTAGGCTGTGAATTGGCAGCATTCCATCCATTAAGAAAACTTGCACCAGGGCAGAATTACCCGCCATCTCTGGAGGTGCGACTAGGGTAAACCAACCTAAATATAGCGCTGCGCGCTGGGGTACTTACAAGTTAGGATATATCTAGAGTCACCTAAAACTAGATTTATTTATGGCTCACCCTTACTCTCAGGATTTGCGCCTACGTGCCCTCTATTTAATCACTAGCG
>JAAHHJ010000116.1 GCA_010692425.1 Symploca sp. SIO3C6
TACCGCAGGGCATGCGGGAATTCACGCTTGAGGAGAGCGGAGCCTCTGGCAGAGTGGAGAAATCCCTTCTGCTAAGTTCTCTCTAAGATTCAAGAATCCCCCTTTTTCTAAAAGGGGGAGTGTCAATTTGAGATAATCTGCTTCCCTCTCCACAAGTTTGGAGAGGGGCTGAGGGCTTAGTTGATTTTGGGCGATACCTCGTCTAATTCAATATTCTTCGTTAGTTATCACATTGAGTTTGAAATTGCTTTAAAATAAAGCTAGTGGATCAAATACTCCTGAACAACACCTGTCTCAATTAACGAGATAGTAGGCTTGTGCAATCTGGATGTTAGCAGAGAGTAGCATTGTTCAAGTTATATCAAATGATCCACTAGAGAGAGAGTTGGTAAATGTGATGGACTGACATCTATACTTCTACTGTGCCTCAAGTACAAAGACTTGACGGCTCAGTTGGGTTCATTTTTCTACTCAGTTTTAGGCTCAGGAGCTGCTATCATGACTGATTGCATCAGATGTAGAGGTCTTAAGTAAGCTACTGTGTACTTTATATTGCATTTTAGACTGTTTGAGGTAAACTAGCTTTACCGAGTTCCCTCCAACTTCATTATTGAGGTAAAAAAAACCTTCTGGTTAAAAGTCAGCCAAAATTTAGCTAAGCAAGCATTTTGGCACAAGGGCAAAGTATGGCAGATTCATTTAAAGCATCAGCAAGAGGATTAGAAATTATTGATCAAGCAAGACGCCGCAAGGGATGGAAAAAAACTGTAACTGTGACATGGTGGCAAAGTGCCAACACCTCACAAGCTACCTTAAAGCGATTTTGG
Source organism: Symploca sp. SIO3C6 (assembly GCA_010692425.1). GTDB lineage: Bacteria > Cyanobacteriota > Cyanobacteriia > Cyanobacteriales > Coleofasciculaceae > SIO3C6. The sequence continues at coordinate 828 of JAAHHJ010000116.1, forward strand.
CGCAGGCAGCCAATTGAATATTCTGCCTTCATCGGGATTTGTCAAGCTGTAGGGGTAGATAACTGGGAGGAAATTGTTGAGCGAGGAGAAATTGAGCTCCCTCACCTGCAACCCTTTACTCTTCCAGAAAAGATAGCACCTGTAAGGAATTGGGTGGGGCGAGAATACGAACTTAATACACTCAAAAGCCAGATTCTTGCTACACAAGCCCAAGGCATCACAGCGATTTGCCTCGTCGGATTAGCTGGGGCAGGCAAAACGACTCTTGCTAGTCAGTTAATCCGCCAACTGCATTTAGAAAAAGCTCCCTTTGTAGTAGCTGCTTGGGAATCCTTAGCTTCTGCCACTGGCAAACCCCCTCAATTTGATGGGATTATTGATTCGCTGTTATTCACTCTTTCTCAGGGTGAGATTACTACAGATATAACTTGCCGAGATGACTCTCAACAAAAGACCGAAAGATTAATTAAACTGCTCAAAGAGCAACCGTCTCTGGTAGTACTCGATAATGTCGAGACAGTTTTAAAAACTAAACAAGCCAAGGGTGCAGGATATTTCTCTGATGATCATACTGAGTATACTTGGCTATTTAAGCAACTGACAGAAACAGAGCATCAAAGCAAAGTAATCTGCACCAGTAGAGAAACTTTAGCCCAGTTATCACGGCCAACTACCCTAATCATTCCTATTACTGGATTAGATACACAAGCTGCTGTTAATCTACTTAAACCTTTTGCTCTCACTGCTAATTTAGAAGAATTGGCTCAATTAGCTCAACGTTATCAAGGGCACCCCAAAGCTCTAGAAATTGTTTCGGCAGTAATTCACGAGGAGTTTCAGGGACAAGTAGGCAGATTTTTACAGGAGCGTCAGTGGTTATTGATTCGGGACATCGAGAGTTTAATTGAGGAAGTAATTAATCGTCTTAGTGACCAAGAATACACTTGTTTAAGCAGAGTTGCGGTCTATCAAACCTCAGAATATCCATTATTGTATGAGGCAATTGCTGCCCAGATGCCTCAAGTAGTTGAGCGAGACTTAAAAGAGAATATAATTCTGGCGCTAAAACGCAGATATCTACTAGAGTATGAACCTGTCCGTGAATGTTATTTCATTCATCCTTTAATACAAGAAAAAACTTCAGAATTATTAGATGGTAAATCCCGCCTTCAAGCCTACCGCCAAGCCTACGAATATTTTCTTCATATTCCCCTAAAACAACAATCTGAGTGGGAAGATTTAGAGGATATCAAGCCGCTGCTATTAGCTTACGAATATGCCTGTCAAGCCGGGGATTGGAACCAAGCAGCAGCAGCAATTTCAGAAGTCTATGAGTATCTGTATGAGTGGGGATACTTCGATCGCATTATCAAGTTTTATCAAAATCTTATTTCATCTCAGGGGAAAGATAACAAGCAATTGGTAAGTTCAACTCATGAGCATAGTGAGATTTTATATCGCCTCGGTGTTGCTTATCATTCCCTAGGGCGATTTGAGTTTGCCCATGAATATTTGCAAAATGCTCTGAAAATTTCGCGTCAAATTAATTATGTCCAGATCGAAACTAAGGCGTTGTCTTATTTAGGAATTAATTATCAGTATCAAGGTAATTTTTCCCTAGCTGATGAATATTTAAGTGAGTGCTTAAAACTTACTCCCGAAAAGGGAGACGAATATAAAAATATTAAATTTAGAGCCTTATATTATCTTGCCAAAAATAATTACTATAGTCAAAATTATCAAAAATCTACTGATTTATATAAACAAGCGATCGCTCTAGCCTGTCAGTTTAATTTAATTGAAGATGAAATAGTCGCTCTTAGTGATTTGGGTAATATCTACATCGAAATGGAAGTAGAGCAATCAGCAATATTTTATATTAAAGAATGTCTCCAAAAATTTAAACAATTAAAACTAAACAAGTGTCGCTCAGTTAAAGTTTATGTTTTAATGACCAAATTAGCTGAAATATATATTAAATTAGCTGATTATCAAAATGCTATTCAGTACGCTCAAGAAGTCTTGAAAATTCTGGGTAATTACACAGATGAATATTATCAGCTATGTGTTCTAAATATTTTGGGTATCGCTCACAGAGAGTTAAAAGAATATAATCAGTCCCTAGATTACTTTAATCAAGCTCTAGAGATTGCAGCTGAAATTGTTGCACCTGACCAAGAAGGTGATATCTTATATAATTTAGGTATAGCCTATCGAGAAAGAGGACAATTGAAAGAAAGTTTTAATATTCTGCAAAATAGCCTGCGTTTTTTTCATCAAATTGGCGATCGCGATCGCGAGTCGAAAGTATTATTAGAGTTGGAGAAGACTGGTTGGCAAAATTAATTTGTGAAATATCTTAACTAGAGAAATGAGACCGGAAAAAGTTATTTTTAGTACTGATTGGATTACTATTAAAGAAACTGCTAGAGGTTTTCACTATCTGGAAAGAAAAGGTAGAGATTCCGTGGCGATATTTCTCGTGAGACAAGGTAAGTCTCAGGGAGAATATGAGGTTTTAATTAGACAGCAGCCTTTATGTATTGATATTCCTGATATTAATCAAGAGCATCGGCTCTATTCTTGTCCAATTACTGGGGGAATAGATCAGGGTGAGTCGCCAGAGGAAACGGCAGTTAGAGAAGTGTATGAAGAAGCTGGTTTTTCGGTTCAGGTTTTACCTTTAGGTAAATATATTGTTGGCACTCAAACTAATGAGATTTGCTATATGTATTATGCTGATGTGACTGGTATTGAGCCGGAGATTGCTCAGCAGGATGGTAGTTATTTTGAATCGATTAGTAAGAATGAATGGTATGCTTTGGACTATTTGAATGAATGTGATTATGGGGCTTGCCAGCTTGGATATTTTAGATTGCTAGATATTCTTTGATGAACTGACGGCAAACTCTTTTACTACTTTAGCGATATCTGTTACTTGAGCAGGATATAGTTTTGCTAGGTGTCCGCACATTTCATAGGAAGCATCTAGGTAATAGGCACAAGGAATTAACAGTTGCTTGAAGTTTTCTTGCTCACCGATTTCGACTAGCCATGAAGCAATTCCAGGTAGATACAATTTACGCTCTGTAAGTATTTTCTCCGCTGTCTTTACTGCTTCCTTTCCCTTACCTGCCATTACCTCCATCCGTGCAACGGCCTTGAGAGCTTGCATAAGTTTTTGCTTATCCTCGATCTTGTCTTTAGCTTGAAGGGCAGCAGTGAGAGTTTTCAAGAGCTGTTGTTTTTTTCCTTTCTTAAACTGAGTCAAGGCAATCCAATAAAGAGCTTTAACTAGCTGTAATTTATCCTCAATCTTGTTTAGGAGCTGAAAGGCAGAGGGTATTTCTCCTATCTTTGCCTGTGCTTCTGCTATTTTCCATAAGTACTCAGCTCCCTCTCGCTTTGCTAGTGCCAAGGTAGCTTGTGCAGTATCTTTGTCCCTAACCGCTTGTGCCTCTGCTATTTTGCATAGAATGTTTACCCGCTCCCACTTCTGATAACGTCCTTCTGCAATTTCAAAAGCAGTAGAGAGCGTTATCTTTGATTCTTCCCACTGTCTATCTTCTGCTTGTGCCTTCGCTATAATTCCAAACACTTCACCTTCGCTCCAAGGAAATTCAATCCTATTTGCCGTCTTACGAGCATCAGTAAACTCCTTTGCCCTCACTTGTGCCTTAGCTATCGCTATAAAGCCATTTACACATTTTTGTTGACTTTGAATTGTTTGGGCAATCTCGCTAGCACTGTCAAAAATAGTTTTCGCCTCTTCTTTCTTGTCTGCCTTTGCTATTACTTCTGCTATTAGTGCTGTGGCAATTGCTTGTTCCATAGGGTCATTAATTCTTTGAGCAATCTGATTAGCAAGACGGGCAGTATTAGCTCCTACTTCCTTCTCAACTTTCACCTGTTCCACTGCTACGTCTGCCAGTGCTAATGCTTTTGAAAATGCAGACTCAACCCCTTGTGTAATCTGAAGAGCGGTAGCAAAAACACCTCTTGCTATTTGAGTTTTCCCTTTGCTTGCTAGTCCCTTTGCTATAAAGCCTAGAACTTCTATTTGTGTTAAACCGTCTATTCCTTTAGCAGTAGTCTCCAGTAAAGTATGAAAATTTTCTGTCTCGGCGTGTTCAAATGCTTTTACCCACAGCTCATTGGGTTGTCTTATTTGATTTTGATTTTCTTTAGCAATCTTGCGTTCGTTCGCATAATTAATCCAACTTCTTTCTTCCTCTTGTGAACTTACTATTTTTTTGAGTGCGTCAAAGTTTCCATGCTCGCTCAAAATTTTACAGAGAAGGCGACGGTGATAATTATCCAAAATCTGCTTAACTAGAGCGGTACAGCTTTCCTTATTTACATTAAAAACATGCGCGAGAAAGTATGCAGCATAATGACTTTGCCAATTAAATGGATCGTTCGGAAAACGAGGCAATTCTTTCTCCTGCAACCTCTCCAAAGTCTCCCGTGCGTCATTCAGCTTGCCCTCATCCTTCAATTCCCATGTCAGCAGCAGATACCATAAGAACAAGTGTTCAATCTCATATTGCTCTGCCAGTTTTAAGGCCCTTTCAATACTGCCCTGCCGCAATGCCTCCAGTGGTGAATCTTGCCTAGTTATAGCGCTGCGCGCTGGTGTGTTTACAAATACTGAAAGGCTGCATCCGCCGCTTTGTGGACATCAAAATTATACTTAGGCAACTCTTTTCTAATCGCTGTTTTGACTTTGTGCCACCAGTGTTCAA
>JAAHHJ010000117.1 GCA_010692425.1 Symploca sp. SIO3C6
CAATTCTACGGCTATTGAATTGGGGGTTAGTTTTACTTGTTTTTCAAATAGTTGATGTAGGCACAATTCATCGGGGTATTCTTCCTCGGTATCGTTCCATTCTTCTAGTATTTGTTTTGCCTCGGCTACAGAAAGAAGAGAATTTAACTCATACCGTTCTTCTGACTGATTCACCATTGCCACCAGAGCATTGATGTAGTATTCAACAATTCTGTTGACTTGCTGGGGGCATAATTGTAAAGCATTATAATCAATTTTTAGAATTATCTCAGACGTGCGTGGATTTACAACGAATTGAGCGGTAAAAGTAAATTCAGTTTCTTCAAAAGACTTTGCACCCAGTAGCTGTAAATTATCGCGTTCCAACACCTGTTGGTAGATATGAAAATGCACGAAGTTAAATGCTGCCTCAAACAAAGGCTCACCACCAAAACTCCTCTGAATTTCAGCCAGTGGATAACGACGGTGTGGTAAAAATTCTCGTTCTGCTGCAAAAACCTGCCGCACTAAATCTATCCAACTACCCCCATTCAATTGCAAGCGAAATGGTAAAGTATTGAGGAATAGTCCCAGAACTCGATCGCCATCGCTTTCTTCGAGTCGTCCGTTAGCGACTAAACCCGTTAGTACGTCTGACTGACCACTGACAATACTCAACACTCGCAGATGAGCTGCTAACAGCACACTCTTGAGGGGAACTTCTGTAGATTTAGCCAGTTGTTGTAAGCCTTCACAAATCTCAGATGTAAAGGTTATATTCTGCGCGTTAACTTTGTGTTCATCGGTCTTTCTGAGTGCAGAAGACGAACGGGGCAACTGAGTAATCGTACTATCATTTAACTTTTCACGCCAGTAGTTCTGAGTTTCTGGTGAGGCAATTGCCTGTTGTTCCAAAACTATAAAATCTCGGAAAGTAAGACTTAAGGGTGGCGATACAAAATCAACTCCTTCGTCTAAAAGTGATAGATAACGAGTGAGCAACTCACTCATCATTGAGGCAACACTCCAACCATCGAGAATGGCGTGGTGGCAACTAAAACTCAGATTAAATGTTTCCTCTGTACGACGATGAACAAAGAAGCGGATCAGAGGAGGATGAGTCCAATCAAAGTGATGTTTCTTTTCAGCTTCAAACCAGGCATCCAAAGCCTGTTCTTGCTCAGAATGACTCATCAGAAACCAATCTTCTACTTGCAGAGGAATCTCAACCTGCTGATGAACCAGTTGCAAGGGAATACTAAACTTACTTAACTCAAACGAAGTCCGCAGTATGGCGTGATGCTTAACCAAATCTTGTAGAGCAACCTCCAAAAGTTCGACATTAAGAGAGGCTTTAAAATGATAGCTAGTAATTTCGTGGTAGATTGCACTATCTTGGTTGTACTCACTCTGGTAAAACATTCCCATCTGCAACATTGCCAGGGGATAGGCATCCTCAATTCCCTCCGGTAACTGTTGTTTATTTGCCTCATCAATCAGACTAAATGGTTGAGTTAATTCTAATTTTCTGGTGTCTTTTTCTTGAGTTTTGAGTTTTTGGACTAGCTCGTGAATTGTTTGATACTGAAATAGCTGTTGCACGGAGAAAATCAAGCCTTGTTCCTTAGCTTGAGACAAAACTTGAATACTACGAATAGAATCTCCACCTAATGCAAAGAAGTTATCATGAATACCAACTTGTTCAATACCAAGAATCTTAGCCCAGATAGCCGCTAATATTTTTTCTTCGGTCGTGCTGGGAGCTACAAAAACATTTTCTAATTCTGGTCTGGTGTTGTCAGGTGCAGGTAATGCACGGCGGTTGACTTTGCCATTAGAAGTTAACGGTAGGCTTTCCAAGATCACGAAAGCATTGGGAACCATGTAGGCTGGCAGTTTCGCTGCCAGGAATTGCCGCAATTGTGCTGCTGTAGGAGATGATTCTGACTGCGGCACAGCATAAGCCACCAAAAGCTTGTCTCCAGGCTCGTCTTCTCGTACTAACACCACGCTTTCCCAAACCTCTGGGTGTTGGCTCAGTAATGCCTCTATTTCTCCTAATTCAATCCGGAAGCCCCGAATTTTAACTTGATTATCGATACGTCCTAAATACTCTAACTCGCCATTAGGTAAATAACGAGCTAAATCCCCAGTTTTGTAGAGTCGTGCTTGAGGATTATCAGTAAAGGGATTAGAAATAAACCTTTCAACAGTTAATTCCCGACGATGGAGATAGCCACGGGTTACACCTGCCCCCCCTACATACATTTCCCCTGGAATTCCAATAGGCACTGGCTGTAAATGTTCATCCAGCACATACATTTGTAAGTCAGGAATAGGACGACCAATGACACTGGCTGCACCCTCCAAATCGGCTAAACTTAAGGGACGATAGGTTACGTGTACGGTGGTTTCTGTGATTCCGTACATATTCACTAACTGGGGCTTTTGGTCGCCGTATCTTTCAAACCAAGGCTTCAAGCTGTTGAGTTCTAGAGCTTCTCCGCCGAAAATCACTAAGCGTAGCTTTAACTGCTCAACTGTAGTTGCCGATTGTTCGGCTTGAATTAACTGACGGAATGCCGAAGGAGTTTGATTGAGGACAGTAACATTCTCTTGAGACAATAACTGATAAAACGATTCTGGGGAACGAGTGACTAAATAAGGTACTATTACTAGTTTTCCACCATAAAGCAATGCACCCCAAACTTCCCACACGGAAAAGTCAAAGGCGTAGGAGTGGAATAGTGTCCACACGTCTTGAGGGTTGAAGTGATACCAGGAATCTGTAGCGGCAAACAGACGAAGGACGTTGGAGTGGTTCACTAAAACCCCTTTGGGTTTTCCTGTCGAACCGGAAGTGTAGATGACGTAGGCAAGGTTATTGGCTGTGGCGGTGTTTTTCGGATTGGACTGGCTATGTTGAGCAATGGTTTCTTTGTCAGTATCTAAGCAAAGTACACGGGCTTGATGTTGCCGAAGAGATTCAAGCAATTGCTGTTGGGTGATGATCACTGACAGTTGAGCATCTTGGAGCATAAAACTCAAACGCTCAGTGGGATAATCTGGGTCAAGGGGCACATAAGCACCACCTGCCTTGAGAATGCCCAATAGTGCCACCACCATTTCTAGGGAACGTTCTACACATAAGCCCACTAAAACATCACTTCCCACACCCAAAGACTGCAAGTAATGGGCTAATTGATTCGCACGGCAGTTTAACTCGTAGTAGGTTAGTTGTTCATCTTCAAAAACTACCGCCACTGCCTTAGGTGTTTTTTCTACCTGTTCTTCAAACAACTGATGAATACATTGATTTTGAGGATAGTTTAGCTGTGTATCATTCCACTCAATTAATAACTGTTGTTTCTCAACTTCTGTTAGCAAAGGTAATTGGGAAATTGGCTGCTGTGGATTAGAAACAATTCCCTCCAGTAGCGTCACAAAATGACCTGTCATGCGTTCGATAGTGCTGGCATTAAACAAGTCCGTGCTGTACTCCCATACTCCCACTAAACCATCAGCACTGTTCTCCATGGATAAGGTCAAATCAAACTTGGAAGTTTGACCTTTTAGTCTGAGGGAAGTGACATTTAATCCACTCATTTCGATATCAGAGAGGGTCTCATTCTTGAGAACAAACATCACTTGGAACAGAGGCGTATAACTCAGGTCTCTTTCAGGTTGTAATGCTTCTACTAGCATTTCAAAGGGTAAGCCTTGGTGAGTATAGGCATCCATTGCTGTTTCCCTCACCCGACTCAGAAGTGCACTGAAGCTCGGATCACCTTCGAGGTTGGTACGTAACACTAAGGTATTGACAAAAAAGCCGATTAACCCTTCTAGTTGACTCTGATTGCGGTTGGCAATCGGTGTTCCCACTAGAATGTCTTCCTGTCCAGTGTAGCGATACAGCAGGATATCAAATGCTGCCAACAAGGTCATAAACAAAGTCACCCCTTGCATCTGACTCAATTGAGCCAGCTTTGAAGTCAACTCCAGCGACAGTGTAAATTTGTGACGGGTTCCTATAAAAGTCTGCACAGCAGGTCGAGGTCTGTCTGTGGGGAGCGATAATAAATCGGGTGCCTCTGCTAGTTGGTTTTGCCAATAACTCAATTGCCTTTGCAGTGCCTCTCCTTGCAGCCACTCTCTTTGCCAAAGGGCAAAATCAGCATATTGAATGGGCAGTGGGGTTAAAGAGGAAGGCTGTCCTTGAATATAAGATTTATATAGGGTTGTCAGTTCTTGAATAAACACACCTGTTGACCAGCCATCACTGACAATGTGGTGCATACACACCACTAGGATATGTTCCGTCTCAGAAAGTACAACCAACGTGGCTCTGATTAATGAATCTTTCGCCAGATCAAAAGGTTGAATTTCTTGTTGTTGAGTGAGTTTTTGTGCAGCGATTTCTTGTTCTTTATTTGATAAGTGAGTTAAATCAATAACTGATATAGTCCAGGTTGTTTCTTCATGAATGATTTGAATTGCTTTGCCATTAACAGTGATGAAATTAGTTCGTAAGGCTTCGTGACGCTGAATGATTTCTTGTAAGCTTTGTTCTAAGGCACTAACATTGAGTTTCCCTTCCAGATGCAAAGCGATAGGGATGTTATATAAGGCACTGTTCGGTTCTAGTTGGTCTAAGAACCATAGGCGCTGCTGAGTATAAGAAAGAGGTAATTCTTCAGTGGAAATGAGTAATTCTTCAGTATTCATCTTGTGATTGTGGATAATTATTTTATAAGGAGTAAGGAGTTAGAATGAAGTTTTGTTGCGTCGATGCCTCAGTAGTTGCGCTAATTCAGCTCGTGTTACTGGGTTTTCTTCTTCTGGGTAGGATACGGCGAACCTTTTGTTCGGAGTTTTGTTGCTGCAATTGCTCAATACAATGAGCTAATTGGGCGACTTTTGCAGAGCCAAACAATTTCTGCAAAGGTAGTTCAACCTGAAAGGCATCACGAATTCGTGAAACCAGTTGGGTTGCCAATAAAGAATGTCCCCCCAATTCAAAGAAATTATCCTCAATGCTGACTTGTTCAACCTTGAGTACTTGTCCCCAAATTTGAGCTAGAATTTTCTCTGTGGGAGTTCGAGGGGCAACATATTGATTTTGGCGATCGCTGTTTACATCCGGTGCAGGTAATGCCCGGCGGTTGATTTTGCCATTAGCTGTTAACGGTAAATTTTCAAGAATGACGAAAGCATTGGGTACCATGTAGGCAGGTAGTTTCGCTTCCAAGAATTGTCGCAATTGTGCTGTTGTTGGAGATGATTCTGACTGAGGTACAGCGTAAGCCACCAGACGCTTATCCCCTGGTTCATCCTCTCGCATCATCACCACGCTTTCCCAAACTTCTGGATGTTGGCTCACTAATGCCTCTATTTCGCCCAATTCAATCCGAAAGCCTCGAATCTTGATTTGATTGTCGATTCTTCCTAAATACTCTAATTCGCCGTTGGTTAAATAACGGGCTAAATCCCCGGTTTTGTAGAGTCGTGCTTGAGGATTATCAACAAAGGGGTTAGAAATAAAACGTTCTGCTGTCAGTTCACTACGAT
>JAAHHJ010000118.1 GCA_010692425.1 Symploca sp. SIO3C6
TTGAACACTGGTGGCACAAAGTCAAAACAGCGATTAGAAAAGAGTTGCCTAAGTATAATTTTGATGTCCACAAAGCGGCGGATGCAGCCTTTCAGTATTTGTAAACACACCAGCGCGCAGCGCTATAAGACGTTAATTCTGAATGCAGTACGCGCCTTTTGGCTTCCTTTTGCTTACCAAGAGTCGCCTCACTATACCGACGAACAGACTAGGCGCATAGGTTGGCACTGCGTATTCACCTTGCTCAACCAAGTCGAGCGCATCTGTTGTGTTTTAGGGCTAGACCGCTCTGAACTGGAGGTTTGGGCAAGGGGTGCCGGAGTAGCGGCAGGGGTAAACATCTCAAACAGTAAGCCAGTTCCAGTGACTAAACCGCCAAAGACTAATGGTGTCAGTGCAAGTAACCCCAGTCAGAGTAACGCTTTTGCTGGTCTGAATATGTTGTCCTATAACCATCCTGGTGAAGATGAGGACGATTAAGGCAGGGGATATAAGGAGGCTGTCAGAATTCAAAATTCTTGCCTTCAAAATTCAAAATTTTGAACAAGTTAAGAAAATCAGACCAACCTTTGGTTAACTAAATCTCAAACTCAATACTTATCTCAACTATTCCAACAAAGAAAAAAATGAACAATCAACAATGAATAATGAACCATTACATTAAAGGAGATTTATCGTGTCGATTATTAACTTTATCGATGGCGAAAAAGGTGGGGTAGGTAAAAGCTTGTTTGCTTGCTGTCTGATTCACTATTTTGAGGAAAATGGCCTGCCTTACACTCTAGTCGATGCAGATACCAATGCCGATGTAGCTGAAGTTTATGAGGGCATCAAGGATATCAACTTTAAGATTTCAGACGAGATAACCGCCATGAATTCTAGGACAGCTGCGGATGTAGACCGAATTTTCGAGCTAGCCAAAGAGAAAACAGTAATCATTAATTTGCCTGCCAATGTTCACGAATCGGTAGCTTACTGGATTAAAGACAATGACCTGCTGGATGGGGAGATTGTCAAAAGCGCTGGCGTGAGTCTTTGTAAGTGGTTTTTGTGTTCTGGAAGCTACGACAGCGTGACCCTATTTTTAAATTCGTTGAAAGCGTTTAAAGGTAAATTACCTCATATTTTCGTTCGCAATTACGGATTATGTCCAGACTGGTCAAATGTGGATATCCGGGAGGCATTTAAACAGGCGAAGGAGCAATACCAGTTTAAAGAAATCAAGTTTCCGGGACTGCGGTTTACGGAACGAGATTACCTAGAAGAAAACCGCATTCCCTTCTCAATGGCACTGGATGACAAATCGGGAATGCCTGCCCTGTCTAGGCAAAGGCTGATTAAGTTTTTACGACATTCAGCTAAAGCGATTGAACAGGCTGGTGTATTGGATTTCACCTCCAAGCAACAGAAGGATGTAGTCAATGTCTAGTCAGATTCAAGGAAGACCTTTCCTAGAAAAAGCGAATGCGCTTGAGGAGGAATTTGAAGAAGTACAACTTCCTGAAGAATGGCTGGCTCAACTTGAAGATGAACCCGATGAACCTGAGTCTGGACAAGCCAAATCTTTCTTCCCCTCTAGGTTAGAGAATGAGCGCATAAATCAGTCTTTGATGAATGAAGTTCTTAAGGACAAAGATGCCAATTACCGTTCCCATGTCCTGCGGGTTGCCTATCAAGCCGAGATTGAAAAGAATGACCCCCTGTTTGCAGTATTATTAGCAACTGGACAGTTAGAACTGCTGCTCAAAAAAAAGCCAGCAGAAATTGAGCAGTGCTTTCAAAAGTGGCGACAGTTGTGGCAGTTTGACCTGCAAGATGCTCAAGCCATTTTTTCTCAAGAGCTAGAACAGGTGCGCAGTTTAACCGATAACTGGGAAGCCGAAAGCAAGGCATTCTTGGAGCGACAGGGCAAAGCCGCTGTTAATATCCAACAGAGGTGTATTGCCAAAGCTGTTCAAGACTTAGTGCGCGGTGCAGCCTTTGAGAAAGTTGCCCATGATGCCAATGCCTTGATTTGTGCTGGCTTAGTACTGCTGGGGACAATTGGGATAGGCGTGGGGCTGGGTTTGGCGATTCCGAAATTTGCCAAAGCTCCTGAACTTGACCCCACCGGACCGCGCCAGCTTTCTTTAGAGCAAGCCAAGGCTTTGGACTGGGGCTTGAGTGAAGCGGGTCAGTTTGCCAGGGCGAACCCAGAAATAATTAAGTGGATGCGCAGCCAGGAGGGTCAGTTTGCGCATCAGTTCATGCAGTGGAATCAGGCTTTGCTCAGTGGGAAGAAGGGTCAGCGAGTTTGCGAGCGGGACGTTGAACAGTTAGGGGTGACGCTGACGCTAGAGGGGAGGGCAGCAAAAAGCGGAGTGTGTACGCTGTAGGTGAAGCCTCCCAACGAGCGGAAGTTTGTTGAGGGGAATTGAATTTGAGTAGAGTAGTTTTGTAGTTTTGGTGCTGTCTTGAGAGAAAAACGGCACGAAAGTAACTGCATCCAGCAATCTTACTCGATTAGTGGCAAGTTATTCGCGCCGTTGTTGCATTAACCAAGAGGCAAGGGGGACTGGAGTAGGGAGCAGGGGGAGAGAATTGGTACATCCGTTTGTCCAAAAATCCCCCCAGCACCCTGCCCCTTGCTTCTTCTATTAATGGTTCATTAGGTCAAGCCATGAGCTATGAACCATGAACAGTTTTAGTTTTCTTCATCAAATTCCTCTTCTTCATCTATCTCGAAGTCCTCATCCTCTGAGCCTTCCTCATCGTCCTCATCGTCGAGTTCTTCAAGGAGGTCATCGATGTCATCGTCCTCATCGTCCTCATCAAACTCTTCATCTTCGAGTTCTTCCTCAGAATCTTTTGCAAAGCCATTACGACGAGCAAGGCTCTTGGCATTGAAATCGATTAGGTCATTAATGGCGGCTTCTGTGTCTTCAGAGATGGTGTCGTAGAGCATTGACATCGCCAAAGCTAGGACTTCCACATTGACCTTGAGGGCATCAGGTTTGCCGAACAGTTTAGGGAACACTTTGTTATTCCATTCCTGCCAGTCAAACTTTTTGCCATTACCCCACTTGTTCATTTGAGCCTGTATGTCCAAGCCGAGTTTTTCCCGCACGGCATGACCAACTTTGGTAGCGATGCGAGAGTCGCGGGTGGCAAGCTTGACTTTGTACTGGGTGTGGATGGCGTTCCGTATCTTTTTGACCAAAGCTTCGGCTTGTTGAGAGGGAGTCAGTTTGGTACTGTTTTTGGTTTTGATAGCCGCATCGTTGCTTTTGTCAGTACTCTTAGCACTAGATTTGGTGGTTTTTTTGCGAGTCGTCACCATTTTGTCAATTAATAATTAAGGTTTCAACTCAAAAAGCCGCTAGGCTTAAGACTTAAAAAGACAGTCTTTCCGGGTTAGTTAATCCACCTTTCGCGGTGAGGTTTTAGGACAATTCATTGAGTTAGGTTGAAGGGCAATCAATAAAGACAAAGACAAGGGGGACAAGGGAGAAAATTAATTAATGAACCATAGATTAGATTTTGAATTATTGAAGATGAAAGCCATTGAAGACTGGAACAGTCTCGCTAAGGCAGACACGCCGATTGTGGCACTAGAATACTACAAAGCGGATTTAATTCAAATTTTTTCGGCCTTTAAGCAGCAGGCAAGGGAGCAGGATTTGCCCCTTTACTACTGGAATTTAGGTTATTCCACCATTCAGAAAGTGGAACTTTCGCAAGGCAAATGCCGACTTTATTCGACGAATTTAGCTGTAGATTCAGATGTTTTAGAGTTTTTGTTGGCATCGAATGAACCTGGTATTTTCTTGTTGGATGATTTATTAAATTTTGATGACGCCAACCCGGTTTTACAACAGCGTCATGAAGCTCAACTGTCTAATACTTTCTTTCAATCTCAGTGGTCAGATGTGCAGCAATACTGGGTGCTTATGGGTGATTACATTCAGTTGAGTAGTAAACTTCAACCTTTAATTCCGACTCTCAAATGCCCATTACCCTCAGTTGCTGAAGTAGCTGAGATTATGGATGAATTGTGCGATCGCCATCTTGGCTTAGGTGGCACAGAAGATGCCAAAATCTCCCGCCAACGTTTGGTGAGAGCTTGCCAGGGGTTGCCCAGGGGAGAAATTCGCTTGGTTTTGAGCCGTTATTGTGCCCTGACTGCTTCTGTCTCAGCATTGGCTGAACTAGTGCTTGAGTATAAGATAGACAAGCTACAAGGTGAGGGATTAGAGTTTATCTCTGAACCAGATGTACCCACAGCGGGAGGGATGGATTTAATTGTAGCTCACGTCCGCAATGTTGCAAAGTTGATGAGTCCGGAAGCGAAGGCATATAGTCTGACTCCTCCCAAAGGAATGTTGCTGCTTGGTCCCCCTGGCACGGGTAAGTCTTTGACGGCTAAACTAACTGCTAAGGAATTAGGCGTACCGCTGTTAGGAGTGTCTTGGGGAAATATTTTAAGCACAAAGTCTCCTGATAAAACCTTGTCTAAACTGTTAGAAATAGCTGGGACTATTAACGCCGTTATCTTTTTTGATGACTTCGATAAAGGCTTTGCCGGATGGAAGTCTGAGGCGGATGGTGGTGTCTCAAAAAGACTGGCTCAGAAGCTACTCACCTGGATGCAGGAACATACTTCCAATACTTTTGTTGTAGCAACCATTAATCGCTTGGAAATGATTCCTTCGGAGTTGCGCCGACGCTTTAACGATATGTTCTTTGTAGATATTCCCCACATGGGAGCAATTTATGAGATATTTCAGTTGCATTTAGCGAAGTATTTTCCGCAGCAGTTTGGTAAAGATTTATCGTCCCCTTGGACAAAACGGCAATGGTATTCTTTGTTAAAGTGGTATTTAGGCTGTACGCCAGCAGAAATTGGTAATGCAGTCAAACGCTGTGCTGAACGGGCGTTTTGTCAGGGGCATCCGGGTCAGATTACTCTGGAGGATTTGAAATATCAGCGGAGTCAGTTTGTGCTGTTATCGGAGACTTATTCTGAAGATATTCAGCACATTCGCAACCATGCGATTTATGCTCGACCAGCTTCTAGTCCAGATAATTCCGAGTTTGCGATCGCTCCCCAGGAATTGTTTGAGTATCAGCCTCCAGCGTTTGATGAAATTGAAGAGGCTGGAGCGAGAATTGAAGAATTTCGCCCAAGGTAACGAGGATTTTATTACTGACATCAACTGGTCATTGACTTTCAATCCCACCAATAGGAAATAACGACTGCATCGCGTTCGCGAGGTGTCTGCGAAGGAGTTTCGAGTTCAACTCGCTCACCATAGAGTGTTCCTTCCAAGCGAGTCCTCAATCGGCGCTTGAGCCGCCAACCGTAGTCTTGGTTTGTGCCATCACTTACCTCTACCGAGTCAGCTTGCCACTTTTTGGGTCTAAACTAGCGAAGCTGTTATACGGGGCAATCTAGCCTGAAATGCCGACTATGAAAGGGTTTCAGAAACAGGTAAATCAGCATCTATAGTAGCTGAAATATTGCAGCTTTTAGCTAGTTACTG
>JAAHHJ010000119.1 GCA_010692425.1 Symploca sp. SIO3C6
GGGTAGTTCTGCTAATATCTAGCGTTCGACTAACTTTACTTATCGACATACCGCTAGTGATTAAATAGAGGGCACGTAGGCGCAAATCCTGAGAGTAAGGGTGAGCCATAAATAAATCTAGTTTTAGATGACTCTAGATATATCCTAACTTGTAAGTACCCCAGCGCGCAGCGCTATACGTGCCAATTTGTGAGCAGTAGCAGTTATTGCTTTGGGGGCACCCAGACGAGAGCGTAAGCGACGGTAAAAAGCTCCCAGAGCACAACGACTATGAGTCAGAGAAAATGCTCCCATTCGGAAGGCATTAGCAGCTCGATTAACGATGGAGCGAGTTTTGGAACTTTTAACTTTACCACCAGTAATTTTTTGAGCAGGGCATAAACCTAACCAGGAGGTGAAGTGCTTTTCGTGGGAGTGGCTCAATGACACTTAGAAGCATTGTTATGATTGAGCAAAGTATATTGAAGTATCTTGAAACTAAATCTCCCCATCTCCTCATCTCCCCATCTCCCCCTCCCTCCCTCCAAACGAAGGTTTTTTAAATGCTCCCTAGCTTACCTAACCTCGATCCATTAATTCAGGCAATTACCTCTATCACTGGTATGACAGCTCCTTTTCTGAAAAAGCCCATGGAGCGTCAGGAGTTTGTGATTAAGATACTAAGGAAGTTAAAGTTAGATCCGGAGCATCCCCCTAATGATTTTACGGGAGTTTACAAGTACGCTCTAGTGCATTACGGCGTTGGTAAGCCTCAAGCCATCCTCCAATTATTCCGACAAGCAGAAATTCAACAGGCTTTTCGCCAAGCTTTTGAGCAAGATGAACCCTCTATACTTTTACACCAGAGCGATCGCTTTATTGAGGGATATGCTATCGGCGATGAAATTAAGCAGCAGGGAATTGATTGGCGTCGAGAGTTAGCTGAGTATAGTGAGCAATTTCTTAAGATTACAGCTCTTACTCGAACACCAAGTGAAGTTAGGCGAGATCAAAATATAGAGGGTTTACAGCAGGGTATCGGCAAGCTTCACAAACAGCTCGAAGGTTTACCAAAAAGACTTACTGAAGTCTTACAGGAAGATTATCCAGTGCTATCAGCTCCTGACTCAGGGCAAGAAAGATGTAAGGTTGAGAGTTTAGCTGAGTCGATGAAGGCTTGGCTAGAAACCCTGGGTTATCCTTTCGAGTCCTATCAGTTTTGGGGCGAGGAATATTTTGAGTGGATTATCAATATCCCAGGGCGCAGAGGATATGACCGTATTTTAGTGCGGGGGATTGAGGGGGAAGCAGGAATTAGGGATGTGGAAGCTTTGCGTCAGTCGGTTGATGGGCAGAAAACTGATGAAGGATGGCTTGTAGCTGCGAGGAGATTTAGTGCTGCTGCCCGTGAATTGTTGGCAAGGCGGGAAAATCGAGATTTGTTTGGTTATACCTTTGACGAATTACTGGATGAGACGGCTAACTTTGATGCCTATTGCCAATGGTTAGAAGCAGAAGTTGAGCTTCGGGGGATAGAGCAAAGGTATATACCTCTGGCTTGTAGTAAGGAAGAAATTGAGCCAGTGAGTGGGCGGAGAATGGGAGTTAGTCGCTATGAGGAGATTGATGACTATGTTGATCTTTGGTTAGATGACCCTACTAAACAGCATCTCTCAATACTGGGTGAATTTGGTACTGGTAAGACTTGGTTTGCACTACACTATGCCTGGAGTAATTTACAGAATTATCGTCAAGCTAAACAAAAAGGGATTAAGCGTCCTCGTTTACCTTTGGTAATTCCTCTACGGGACTATGCTAAAGCTGTAAGTATCGAGTCTTTATTTTCCGAGTTCTTTTTCCGGAAACACAAAATTGGATTACCTCATTATTCGGTATTTGAGCAACTCAACCGTATGGGCAAGCTGTTGCTAATTTTCGATGGCTTTGATGAGATGGCAGCTAGAGTCAATCGCCAGCAGATGATCGATAATTTCTGGGAGTTGGCAAGGGTAATAGTGCCGGGGGCAAAAGCGATTCTGACTTGTCGCACAGAGCATTTTCCGGAAGCTAAGGAAGGACGTTCCTTACTCAAGGCTGAGTTAAAAGCTTCTACAGCTAATCTCACTGGTGAGCCGCCCCAGTTTGAGGTGCTGGAATTGGAGAAGTTTAATGACCAGCAAATTCGTCAGGTATTCTCTTTTAGCGCCTCAGCGGCAACGGTAGAAAAGGTCATGGGCAATCCTCAACTCTTGGATTTAGCACGTCGCCCAGTGATGAGTGATTTAATTATCGAGGCTTTACCAGAGATTGAGGCTGGTAAACCAATTGATATGTCTAGGATTTATCTCTATGCAGTGCGCCACAAGATGGAGAGAGATATTAAAGCTGAACGTACTTTTACTTCTTTGGCAGATAAGCTCTATTTTTTGTGTGAGTTAGCTTGGGAAATGCTCTCCACCAATCAGTTGAGTCTCAATTATCGTCAGTTTCCGGAAAGAATCACTCGTTTGTTTGCCGTGCAGGAGGAAAAAGATTTAGACCACTGGCGCTATGATTTGATGGGTCAAACCATGTTAATCCGTAATGCTGATGGAGACTATTCTCCTGCTCACAAGTCCTTATTAGAGTTTTTTGTTGCCTATAAGTTTGCTGCGGAGTTGGGGGTATTGCCAGCAGATTTTACTGAATTGGCTCAAGCCCAGTCTTATATAGACCAAGTAGTTGCACCACGGAATTATTGTTGGTCTGAGTATTTTCGCCGTCGGTTGGATCAAGTTGGAGAGGTGATTAAGATAGCTCCGCTTCAGGGATTTATTAGTGAAGGGCTGGAGAAGTTACGCCAGAGTTTGGGGCAGGAGCAGTTGACTAAGGCGGTATTAGATTTGTTAGTACCGATGGTTAGGGAAAACGCCGCTTTTGTTAGCCCTCACCCTAAATCCCTCTCCCAAGCCTGGGAGAGTGACTTTCAAGAATTGCTCCCCTGCTCTCAAGATTGGGAGAAGGGGCTGGGGGATGAGGACAGTTTATTATCTGGTTTCCAAAACTCACTGTTAGAAGTTTTAGAAGGAACAAGGGGAAAAACTGAAGAAGAGGTTGGTTATGTTGGAGGAAATACCGCAACGGTGTTAGTGAAGGTTGCACCAACTGCCCTAGAAGGGAGAAATCTCTCTGCTGCTGTACTCAAGGGAGCTAATTTGACTAATGCCAGTCTACGGCAAGTCAATTTTACTCAGGCAAATTTAGCTGATTGTGTGTTTACTAAAATTTTGGATAGTGTTTACTCACTGAGATTTAGTCCTGATGGCAAGTTCTTGGCTGGTGGTGATAGTGATGGTGTAATTCACTTGTGGGAAGCTGCTAGTGGTAGGGAAATTTTGACTTGTATAGGGCATCAAGATGGGGTGCACTCAGTATCTTGGAGTGATGATGCTCAAACCTTTGCCAGTGGCAGTGGTGACAAGACAATCAAGCTATGGGATCTCAAACAAGGCACTTGTGTGCTGACTCTGGAGGGGCATCAGGATGGGGTAAACTCAGTAGCTTGGAGTGATGATGGTCAAACCCTTGCTAGTGGTAGTGGTGACAACACAGTCAAGCTGTGGGATCTTAAACAAGGCACTTGTGTACTGACTCTGGAGGGGCATCAGGCTTGGGTAAATTCAGTAGCTTGGAGTGATGATGGTCAAACCCTTGCTAGTGGTAGTGGTGACAACACAGTCAAGCTGTGGGATATCAACAACGGCATCTGTCTGCTGACTCTGGAGGGGCATCAGGCTTGGGTAAACTCAGTAGCTTGGAGTGATGATGGTCAAACCCTTGCTAGTGGTAGTGGTGACAACACAGTCAAGCTGTGGGATCTTAAACAAGGCACTTGTGTGCTGACTCTGGAGGGGCATCAGGCTTGGGTAAACTCAGTAGCTTGGAGTGATGATGGTCAAACCCTTGCTAGTGGTAGTGGTGACAACACAGTCAAGCTGTGGGATCTTAAACAAGGCACTTGTGTGCTGACTCTGGAGGGGCATCAGGCTTGGGTAAACTCAGTAGCTTGGAGTGATGATGGTCAAACCCTTGCTAGTGGAAGTTCTGACAAGACAATCAAGCTGTGGGATCTCAAACAAGGCACTTGTGTACTGACTCTGGAGGGGCATCAGGCTTGGGTAAACTCAGTAGCTTGGAGTGGTGATGCTCAAATCCTTGCTAGTGGAAGTTCTGACAAGACAATCAAGCTGTGGGATCTCAAACAAGGCACTTGTATACTGACTCTGGAGGGGCATCAGGCTTGGGTAAACTCAGTAGCTTGGAGCGGTGATGCTCAAATCCTTGCTAGTAGTAGTTATGACAACACAGTCAAGCTGTGGGATCTCAAACAAGGCACTTGTGTGCTGACTCTGGAGGGGCATCAGGCTTGGGTAAACTCAGTAGCTTGGAGTGGTGATGCTCAAATCCTTGCTAGTGGAAGTTCTGACAAGACAATCAAGCTGTGGGATCTCAAACAAGGCACTTGTGTGCTGACTCTGGAGGGACATCAGGATGGGGTAAACTCAGTAGCTTGGAGTGGGGATGGTCAAACCCTTGCCAGTAGCAGTTGGGACAAGACAATCAAACTTTGGGATGTCAATACCGGCAGCTGTCTGCTGACTCTGGAAGGGCATCAGGCTGGGGTAATTTCAGTAGCTTGGAGTGGAGATAATCAAATCCTTGCTAGTGGCAGTTCTGACAACACAATCAAGCTGTGGGATGTCAAACAAGGAACTTGTGTGCTGACTCTCGAGGGGCATCAGTCTTGGGTAAACTCAGTAGCTTGGAGTGGAGATAATCAAATCCTTGCCAGTGGCAGTTCTGACAACACAATCAAACTTTGGGATGTCAAACAAGGAACTTGTGTACTGACTCTCGAGGGGCATGAGGCTGGGATAATTTCAGTAGCTTGGAGTGTAGATGGTCAAACCCTTGCTAGTGGCAGTCATGACAACACAATCAAGCTGTGGGATGTCAAGACAGGGGAGTGTTTAAAAACCTTGAGTAACAAGCCCTATGCTGAAATGAAGATTACAGGCGCTACAGGTTTAACCCCAGCTCAGAAAGCTGCACTTAAATCTTTAGGAGCGAATGGCACTTAGTTAAGGGGTTTGAGTAATTGCTACTCAAACGCCTAGATCTCCTAGGCGATATTCTTGGTTTTGTTATCACATACGTTATCTTATTATCATTAGATCTCCTAGGTGATTGTGTCTACTCTGTGATAACAAGTGTGGTCAAATTACCACTAGATCGCCTAGGTAAATCTAGCCAAGTTGTGATAACGTAGGCACTCTGAAGAGCGATCGTTGAAATGAGGAAACAGAGAGCTACCGCCCGATAATTAGCTCTCTGTCTGTATGAACTAAAGCCCACATTCCGCACCCTCAACTGTCACATGGACTGAGGGAGTTCAAGGCGAGCGCTAAATCGAGGCAGTTGCTGAGTAAAAATACTTAGGTAAATTTAAAGTTTTTCTCTGCCCATTCCTCGACTTT
>JAAHHJ010000012.1 GCA_010692425.1 Symploca sp. SIO3C6
AAAATTTTCCCAGTGATAGTTGAGGAGCTGAAGGTGGACTAAGTATTTTTACTTAACAACTGCCTCGATTTAGCACTCGCTTTGAGCACCCTCAGTCCATGTGACAGTTGAGGGTGCGGAATGTGGGCTACAAGAACTTCTACCCGACTTGAAGGTGGCAATAGAACTGAGTTAGTTGGTACTACCTTTTCAACAAAATCAGCATCACGTGCCAAGATATAAAAATTAGGTTGACCGTTGGGTTGAGCAAATTGTGGGCTCGTAATTTGATCACCATCTAATTCACCTGTTTCTAGAGCAATATTCATGTACTGATTCGACCCTACATTAGCAATGCGCCATAACTGAACCTCTCCGGGTCTAATTGTTATTTTCGGCTGCACTTGACCATTGAGAGTGAAACAATTGTCTCCTCCATTGTCACCTAGAACATCATTAAAATCCTTGAACATCATCACCTTTTGATTGACTGAAAATTTTTCAGGTTCTTTATGAGGTTCAATGTCACTAGTCTGAATTCCCTCACCAGGATTGAGAATTGTGTAATACTGATCACTCCCCTTAATAATAATTCCACCAGACAAACCACCGCGAACCTGTTGGTCGCTCAGAGAGTGGGCGTGAGAATGATACCAAAATAGTCCAGACTGATGGACGAATGGGATTTTGACATCCATCTTGTACTTACTTATTGGGCCACCATATTTAGGAGCCATTGGATTATCATCCGGATAATAGCCACCGGGAACAATAGGATCTGTAGTTGTGGGGGTGTATTCTCCAAAATCAAGGGGTGTCACGTTAGAGGGTACGTCCACCAACACATCATCAGCACCTAGTAAAGGTGATACGTTGAAGCCGTGATAGTGAATATTAGTGTATTGAGATTGGTTCTCTAAATTTTCTTTGGTTTTTGGTAGATTTCCTGCTAATGGAACCCTTACTGGTAAGTCATTTATAAGATCCAGGTTAATAGAGTTAGGTCTGTTTGATTTAACATCACCATCTCCACTTAGTGGGCTAGGAGATACCACTATAGTTGGTGGGGTATAAGTTCCAACAATCTCATCTCCATCTGTTTCAGCATCTGTGACTTTTTTTTCCTTAACTTGTGCAGGTTCACTTTGATCTCTAACAAAGGTTACTCTTTCTTCTGGATTTAGCAGCCTATTATCTTTTTTATAGTAAGTAGCCTTGTAGAGGTAGCCATCGTATCCATCATTCGCATTATCACTTCCATCACCATCCAGGTAGAATTTGTCCTGAACTGCATCTAAGGTAATTGTTCGATATTTCAGTTTTGGAGCTTCAGAATCATAATCTGGTGGAGCATAATATGTATCGGCGTATGCAAATGGCGGATCTCTAAAATCAGGAATACTTGTAGGATCATTTCGGCTAATAAAACATGAATTCACAAGAGGAGGATTTTGAGCAACAGCTTCCCCTGTAAATGTGCTTACAGAAATAAATATCCCCACCAAGGACACAATCGATACCCTGCGTAGGAATTGTAAATACTGCATAGTACTTATGCTCCTCTCATCAAAAAAGAACTGACATTACAGTTTGTCATACTTAAATAAACGGTGTCAACATATTAATGTCATTGCAATTTAGGATGAACGGGTGAGCAATCCTCGTAATACCGATTTCATTTATATTGGCTACAGATGCTGATGACGCCCAAACACACCAGACTAGCAGACGCGGTGATTGATGTGTAGCATGAATTTAGTAAATTGGTATTAGCTTCTTGTGCAATTGCATCCCACGCTGAGCCTTTGGATACTTTCCGTGGGACTTCTTGCAGGAGCAAGCTAACTCTGATATTGGTACAATTAGCTTTTTGTGGCTAGCTCATAACAATCGGAAGCGTAATGCTGATTATAGTTCCCTGCTCGGAGTCAGACTCAATTGATAAATTTCCCTGATGAGCCTCTATAATCCTTTTAACAATAGCAAGACCTAATCCAGTTCCTTCCGGTTTAGTAGAGCAAAAAGGTTGCGTAATCTTGGGTAAGACTTCAGCCGGAATGGGAACGCCGCCGTTGTGAACAGTTAGACAAACACAATCTGATTCATTTTCAAGAGCAAGTGTACAGGTAACTACCTCACCAGGTGCAATTGCCTCGCAAGCATTCCCCACGAGGTTAACTAAAACTTGCTTAAGCTTGTCTTTGTCCCCCATAATTGTAACTGTAGGCTGCAACGGAATAAATTTAATATGTCGCCTTTGAGCCTCAGGCATCTGACAAAGGTTAGCTAGTAACTCTTCGAGAAATGAATTCAACTCCATTTGCTCAAGTTGTAATAGCTGCGGTTTGGCATAGAGCAGAATTTCTTTTAATAGCTTTTGCAAACGATTCGACTCTTCAAGTGCTAGCCGGAGGCGAGTTTGGTCTCGATCGCACAGAGTAAGTTTAGTTAGAGCTTTTAACCCCATCATAATTGTCGTCATGGGATTACGGATTTCATGGACAATCATCGCTGCAAATTCTCCAATTGCAGCTAGTCTTTCCCTTTCAATTAACTGAGCCTGAGCTTCCTTAAGTTCAGAGGTACGTTTCTCTACTTCTGCCTCTAGGGCTTGATTAAATCGTAACTGTTGATGGTAAAGATTGTAGTTATCAATCGCTGTAGCTGCCCTTTCCGCAAATAGTTCAACCGTTCTCACTTCGTCCAAAGTGAACTGTCGCGGTAGGATACAGAAAGAACAAATCGTTCCCATGACTTCCCCTCCACAGGCCCGTAGCGGCACTCCCAGATAGGCATGGTATCCCGGAGGAGGTTTGCCATACTCAGAATTACTCATCGCGTCCTCAACACACAAGCTTTGCCCTGTTTGCACAACAGTATTAGTTAAGCTTCCATGCAAAGAATAAATCTTGGGTCCCTCTCCCAAATCCAAGTTGCTAGCCATCACCCGCTCTTCATCTTCTCGGCAAAGAGTAACAACTGACCAATCTAACTCCAGTAAACAGCTTACTTCCTGGGCAATAGCCTGTAGGTAGTTATCAAGTTTTCCACTCCGATAGCTTAGGGAAGATAGAATTTCCAGAATAGGCTGGGCTTGCTGCCAAGTATGCTGGCTTTGACAATTACTATGATCTTGGGGAGACAAACCCATAACTATTGGCAAGGTTGGGACACAAAGCTAGACTTTTGACATGCTGCCATTCTCATCCTTTGAATTATAGCTTTTGCTTAGGGAACTCCAAGAAATAAATTATCCAATTCACGAAAGAAACACAACATAAAAATTATTCTCCCCATCTCCCCATCTCCCCATCTCCCTCTGATCGGTGAGATGTTTTTTTATTTAGAAGTCCCTTAACCTTTGATCACTCCAGCGCGGCAATCTCTTAACCAGATATTAACTGCTTGACCAATAACACTATTACTACTTTCCCTAGGAGGTGTCGGGGAACGTCCTTGTTGAGAGGAACCAATCTGGGAAAACATCGTCACCAAGCGCCAACCATCAGCAGTTTGAATCAAAAATAGTCGATGAAAATTCTGTGATTCGAGTACTTTACCCCTTCTGTAAGAACGTTCTAAGGTAGTGAAGAAAACTTGTTGGGGTTCTTCCTCTTGGGTTTGGGAGGCACTGGAGTGAGGTTGAGTTGGTCCTAAGGGTAAAGGTTCAAACTCTGGCTTACCTGCAACCACCACATAACTGAAGTTGTCAACTGTTCTCTCTAAGCGTCTAGCCCTTTGAATGACTCGATTAGCATAGCCTGGTAAATCTTTGAGCAACACAGAGGTTAAAGTTTCCAACTCAGCTGGGCAAGTTTGACTTTGAGAAGTTTTTAGAGGGGGGGATGGGGAGAGGAGGGGATGGGGAGAAGGGGAGATGGGGAGAGGGGGAGAGGAATCTTTAGGCAGTGTTTCTAAGTCAATTGCATAATTTATTTTTTGGAGTCCACCAATACTAAATATGCTCAAACCTAAGCAGGCAGATAGAAACAGTCCACAGAATTTAATTTTAAACACTTCCAGAAGCTAACTCTTCGCAAATAAGCTCCCATGCTACTCTTGGTTCAGTAGCAGTGGTAATAGGTCGTCCGATAACTAGGTAATCAGCACCAGCTTTAAAAGCCTCAGTCGGGTTCATTGTCCGTCTTTGATCACCAACTTCTGACCATTTTGGTCGGACTCCTGGACAAACTAGGAGAAAATCATCACCACAGACTTGCCGTAATTGCGATACTTCCTGGGGAGAGCAAACAGCCCCATGCAAACCACTATCCTGGGCAAGTAGTGCCATTTGTAGGGCATAATCTGGTAATTCCAGGGGTATTTTCAGCGTCATTGCTAAATCTCGCGAATTTAAACTAGTAAGTAGGGTAATTCCGATTAACTTCGGGGGTTGACATCCTGCTGCCTTTGCCCCTTCTGCTGCAGCTGTAACCGCAGTTTGGAGAGCGTTACGCCCAGCTACAGCATGAATTGTCAGCAAATCTACACCATATGCGGCTGCTGCCCTGGTGGCCCGTGCTACAGTGTTAGGAATATCGTGAAATTTGAGGTCAAGAAATACTCGCTTTTGCTGGTTTTTTAAAACCTCAATAATCTTAGGACCAGCACTAACAAATAGCTCCAAACCAACCTTCCAAAAACTAACTTGGGGCAACTTTTCCACAAGAGCGATCGCTTCTGCTTCAGTGGAAACATCTAAAGGCACGATTATCCGTTCTTCTAAGCTAGTATGCATTTAAAGCTTATATGTTCTAGTTGCATAGTGACATCCTCCCCCGGTAAATCTGCATATTATACCGGGGGCTTCCGAAGAATCACTTCTTCAGTTTCCTGGTTACTCTCAAGCGAGATTTCGACACTTGCCTAGACTGAGTTACCTCAGCCCCCGGTAGATCGTCTGCACAGGCAGTTTCCATTCCCGCAAGCCCTGCGGTACTAATGAGGGCGATCCCTCTGTTTCGTATGACTTGAGCGCTAGCTACATCTCTGTCGGTGGTGTAACCACAATTAGGACATTGATGCAATCTAACGCTTAAGTCTTTTGAGACTTCGGCACCACACTCAGGACACTCTTGAGAAGTTCCCCTAGCCTCAACTTGGGCAAAAAACTTTCCTCGTTTCCAGCACACATACTTGACAATCTGGCGGAACTGTCCAAAGCCTGCATCAAGCATATGCTTCCCAAACAGCCCTTTTGCCATGAGGCGATAGTCCAAGTCTTCCATGAAGACCATATCCCCTACATCGCACAGAGTATGAGCTTGCTTGAAGTGGAAGTCTTTGCGAGTGTTGTCGATAGTGTGATGAAGTCTCGCCACCTTGATTCTGGCTTTCTCGCAATTACTAGAGAGTTTCCGTTTTCTACTGAGTCGGCGTTGCAGCAATTTCAGCTGGCTTTGCAGACCCTTCAAGAACTTCGGCGGTTTAACGAGAGTGCCTTCACTAGTTGCCAAAAACTTCTCCAGGCCAACATCAATTCCAATGGGATGACCGTGGGGCATGGGGTCAGGGACGTTGAGATCACACTGGATGTTGACAGATGCATACCAACGGTCAGCCTTTCTCAAAACACGAACCTGTTTAACTGTAAATCCACTAGGGATAGGACGATGCAAGTTAATAGCAATTGCTCCAATTTTAGGCAGCTTAATGTGATCTTGAGTAATGGGATTGTCCTTGAACTGAGGAAACAACAAAGAATTAAACTGCCCATACTTTTTGAATCTAGGAAAACCAAATCCTCGACCAACAAAATATTCCCAACCTTGATGAAGCTGTTTAATTGCTTGCTGCAAAACCTGAGAAGGAACTTCAGAGAGTCTAGGAAATTCTTTCTTAGCTTTGGGCAAGTTGTTGAGCTGGTTTACTTGGTTAGGAAATTTGGTATCGGTCGGTATGATGTATTCAGAGACAATAGAGCATCTGTCAATCCAACACTTGCGGCTATTGCACCAATCTTTGATTTCTCGAAGCGCATAGTTGTAAGCACTTCTACAGATATTCATCCACTCAATCATCTTCTGCTCTTGAGCGGCATCTGGATAGATTCGGTAGCGATAGTTAAGTATCAACATGCCTTAATTGTCAAGCATTTACCGCACAAAGTCATTTCTTTAAATGTTAATTTAAGTGACAACGCGCTCGGCGCATGCTACGCAAACGAATAACTTAAATTAACTTGGGGGAGGCCATGTATCCCCCGTTAAATCTTCAGATTATAACGGGGGTCTTATAGCTCCCCCAAACCCCCTTGTTAGATAATTCTTCCAACCATCCCCCCATCTCCCTATCTCCCCTCTTAAACCTTCAAAGTGTTAAACGGACAAACTTCTTTTTTCCAACTTGTAAAACTTTACCCTCTAAAGCACTAGGAGTATCAAAGCTGAGACTATCTTCAACAATGCGTTCACCATCTAATCGCACTGCCCCCCCTTTAATCTGTCGCTTGGCTTCAGAACTAGTTGCACATAAACCACTGGCACTGAGGAGGTAGAACAAGGGCGCAGGGAAGTTAACCGACTCCAGGGAAAATTCAGGTACAGCATCCCCAGTGGCAGTAGAGTCCCCTTGAACTAGTTGCATCGCCGCTTGCTGGGCTGCTTTAGCTGCTGCTTCACCATGGTACTGGGTAACAATATCCAGAGCTAGTAACTTTTGGCGATCGCGTGGATTGGACGGTAGTTGCTCCAAGGGCAAATTTGTCAGCAATTCATAATATTGCTCCAAGAGCTGATCTGGCGTCTTTTCTAGTTTGGAGTACATCGAGAGGGCATCTTCTTTAAGTCCTACATAGTTACCTAGGGACTTCGACATTTTCTGTACGCCATCAGTTCCAATCAAAATTGGCACTAGTAATCCAAACTGTGGTACTTGACCAAAATGCCTCTGCAAATCTCGTCCCACGGCAATATTAAATTTTTGGTCAGTACCCCCCAACTCGACATCAGCTTCTACTGCCACTGAGTCATAACCCTGCATCAGAGGGTAGAAAAACTCGTGGAGGTAAATAGGATTTTCTTGTTGGTAGCGTTCGGCAAACCCCTCCTTTGCCAGCATTTGCCCTACAGTCATGGTAGCTAATAACTCTAGAATTTTGGCTAAATCTAGCTTGTCTAACCACTCAGAGTTATAGCGAATTTCCAAGCGTCCCGGTGTTTCAAAATCCAGAATTGGGCGTACTTGCTCCAAGTAGGTTTGAGCATTTTGCTGTACTTGCTCTAGTGTTAGTTGACGGCGCACTTCAGATTTCCCTGAAGGGTCTCCAATTCTAGCGGTAAAATCCCCAATAATTAAAACCGCCTGATGACCAGCATCTTGAAATGCGCGCAGCTTTCTCACTGGGATACTATGACCAAGGTGAATATCTGCTCCTGTGGGGTCAATACCCAATTTTACCCGCAAAGGGCGATTCGCTTGCAATAACTTTTGAGCAAGGTTTTCACTGGTTTCTTTGGAGGTTGGTTGGTCTGGAAAAATTTCGCTGACACCTCGCTCGAGCATAGCTTGCTCGAGCGAGGTTGCCAAGGATATGTGATCAATTGCCGATTGAGGGTTTGACATACGTCTGGGACGTTTTTAGTGATTGATGATCGGGGTGTGAACTACCCGGTGATGACCCTATCGGGTACATCGCGGGCTTCTGACTTCACGGGGGAATGCCTCAACTTAGACTTACGCCCTCGCATTGGTCTAAAATCCCCTCCATCAGCAGCAGTCCCAGTCCCTGAGACCGATAATATTCTGATGCCTTCTGCTCTAATGTTTATTGCAGCGTTGCCGTCTCTATCATGATGAGTTCCACAGCTTGGACATGTCCATTGGCGAACATCCAATGGCATAGAATCGACTTGATAGTGGCACTTAGAACAGAGTTTGGAGCTGGGAAACCATCGGTCAATCTCTACAAGCACTTTGCCTTCTTTGTCTAGCTTGTAGTGTAAAAAATTGACAAACATTCCCCATCCCACATCAGATATTGCCTTAGCTAGTTTGTGGTTGCCAACCATGCCCAAGACGTGTAAATTTTCGACTACGATGACTTGGTTATCGTCAACAAGCTTTCTTGAAAGCTTATGCAAGTAGTCTTGACGGACATTACTAACTCGTTCGTAAACCCTAGCTACCAGTTTCCTAGCTTTGTTTCTTGAAATCGACCCTTTTACTTTCCTTGCTAATTTAGCTTGTTTCCTAGCTAGATTTCGCTCATGCTTAGCTAAATGTTTGGGATGATCATACTTTGATGTTTTGACTCCATCATGCACAATCGCAAAATCCTTCAAGCCTAAATCAATTCCAGCGGTTTTCCCTTCAGTACTTGGTGATGGCTTGTCACCCTCTATTTCACTTAATACTGAAGCAAAATATCTCCCACAGGGCGTCATGCTGATAGTTACTGTCTTGATTATCCCTTGGATAGGGCGATGTAACTTGGCTTTGATGAGGCCCACACGCCCTGGAAACTTCAAACAATCATCTACAACTTGTACTTTCTGTGGATATTGAATAGACTGGCGATTTTTCTTGCACTTAAATCTAGGATATTTGGCTCTACCTTCAAAAAAGTTTTTGTAAGCAGTTACCAAGTTGAGAGTAGTGGCTTGGAGTACCTGAGAATAGCACTCAGACAACCACTGAGTCTCCTGTTCCTTTTTTAGTTTTGGGAGGTACTGGTTCAATGCAACTCTAGTTAGCCCCTTTCCTGTGGCAAGGTATGTATCAATGCACAGCCTAAGTGCATAATTCCACCACCAACGAGCGCAACCAAAGTGTTGTAGCAATATTTCTTCTTGTTCAATTGTCGGATATAGCCTCACTTTGACTGCTTGATGTGGCATTGGCTTAGCCTCCTGTTATCAAAATATACTATTCTTGATAACTAGTCAAGGGGCTTAATAATTTCACCGAGATTGACCGGATAAAATTAGCTTGGGGGAGTCCATGTATCCCGACGTTGACACTCCTCGTGTACAACGCACCGACTTGTAACTCCCCCAAACCCTCTCTTAAGTTAATTTTGGGATCAACAACAGCCTGTTGAATTACTTTTCCCAGTCTGCAACTGTAACATTTTTAGAAAAAAGTGCCAAAATATCGATTACGACCTTTAATCTTTACTGACCAAGATTAGATTAACCTTAATCCTGACCTTTAGTAAAAGTTTCTGTAATCATCATAGAGAAAGCCTATTCAAGAAGAGTTACCAAACCAAGTGCATTCAGTCTTGTTTTTGAGTGAGGAAGTGAAATCGCTGTGTCTTCTAGCACAATTCAACAAAAACCAGATCAAGATCAAAAAAGTGGAGCATCACCAGTTTTTAATTTTTTCAAAGGAGTGGCTCAGGTAGCAGGGGGAACTGTACTTGGCGTCACCATGCTAACGAGTTCAATTGTTGCTGGTGGACTAGTTGGTTTAGCAACTAGCTTCCGTAACCTTCCAGATGTTAGGGTTCTCAGGGGCTATGTTCCTACAGAAACAACCTATATCTACGATGTTAAGGGCAAGCTCCTTGTAAGTCTCCATGGTGAAGCTAATCGCGAAGTCGTCAAATTAGACCAAATCAGTCCGCACCTAAAGCGAGCAGTAATTGCCATTGAAGATAGGCAGTTCTATCTGCATCAAGGAATTAACCCCAATAGTGTGGGACGTGCTTTCCTCGCCAACTGGGAGCAAGGCTCAGTTGTTCAAGGTGGTTCAACCTTAACAATGCAGTTGGTAAGAAACCTGTTCCTCTCACCTGAGCGCAGTTGGGCCCGTAAAATTGCCGAAGCGGTACTCTCAATCAGAGTCGAGCAAATTTTCACCAAAGACCAAATTCTGGAAATGTACCTCAATCAAATCTATTGGGGTCACAATAACTATGGTATCCAAACTGCCTCTGAGAGCTATTTTGCCAAATCTGCTTCCGAGCTTACCTTAGCAGAGTCATCAATGCTGGCAGGACTAATTCAGTCTCCAGAAGCATACAGTCCTTTCATTAACTATGAGTTTTCTAAACAGCGCCAAGCTCAGGTTCTCACACGCATGCGAGAATTGGGATGGATTAGTGCAGCCCAAGAGCAAGAAGCTAAAGAGCAACCACTCTTAGTTGGTAAAAGTACTTCTTGGCGAACTAGTGAACTACCTTATATTACAGAAGCAGTAGTTGCTGAGTTGAATGAGCGATTTGGACCGGATGCTGTGATCAAAGGAGGCATGCGAGTCCAGACGACAATTGACTACAATTTCCAAAAGAAATCGGAAGCAGTTGTAGCTCGTGCCCATCGCAATCTGCGTCGCCGTGGGCTTTACGCTGACCAAGTTGCCTTAGCAGCTGTAGATCCGAGGACACATTTTGTAAAAGCTCTAGTAGGGGGTGTTAATTACGAAAAGAGCCAGTTCAACCGCGCTATTCAATCGAGACGTCAACCCGGATCATCTTTTAAGCCCTTCGTATACTATACTGCCTTTGCTAGTGGCAAGTATGGACCCTCATCCACCGTCTACGATACCCCAGTTCGTTACCGTGATGGTAATGGTTATTATTCTCCTAAAAACTATGGTGGCGGTTACTCTGGTGCCATGAATATACGCACTGCCTTGATTTTCTCTCGCAATGTGCCAGCAGTAAAGATTGGTAGGGCTGTGGGACTTGATAAGGTGATTAAAGTACTGCGTACTCTGGGGATTAAGAGTCCTTTAAAGCCAGTAACTTCCTTACCTTTGGGTTCAATTGGGGTAACACCCTTGGAAATGGCTGGAGCCTATGCTACTTTTGCCAATAACGGTTGGCATTCGGATACGACGATTATTGTTAGGGTTACTGATAGCGACGGTAACGTACTCTTAGACAATACCCCTCAACCGAAGCTAGTACTCAACCAATGGGCAGTAGCTTCTCTCAATGGCGTGCTGCGCAGTGTGATCACTAGCGGCACTGGTAAAGAAGCGCAAATTGGCAGACAGGCAGCAGGGAAAACTGGTACAACTGACTCGGAAAGAGATGTCTGGTTTGTGGGGCATGTGCCGCAGCTAGCAACTGCGGTTTGGATTGGTAATGATAACAACAGACCTTTAGGAAGAGGGGCAACCGGAGGGAAATATGCAGCACCAGTCTGGCGCACTTTTATGCTGGAGGCTCTCAAAAATGAACCAGTGCGATATTTTGAACCGTCTTCTAAATTTAAGCGTCCTTAGAGCAATTCTAAAGTTGCTTTTCGAGTTCTGACTTCATCCGCTCCAAGGTGGTGTTCATTTGCTCGAACATCTGCTGAGGAGTGATACCAAACTGACCAAGTTGTGTATTTAACTGCTCAACTGTCATTTGGGCCATGAAGTCATCAGATAACTCGAAACGCTTCATAAAAATGCGGTAGCGTTCCATAATCGATTCCATCTTGTCGATAAAAATCTTTTTCCCTTCGAGGTCAAATTTGCCGTAGTTATTCCCCAATTGGATTAGGGATTGGTAATCTTCAAACAGCTGCTTGGCTTCTTGCTGAACTATTTCTGAATCAAAAAACCCCATCGCTCTTATATCTCAACTAATTCCGGGAGGAGTCCCCCATTATAATCTTCGAGGTGTGCTTGACCTACTGGAGGAAACCTCAAGTGCGACGATGCGGCGTTAGAGAAGCAGGGCGCTCTTAGCGCACGGTTTCCTCGCCATTGGAAAGCGCACTTGCAGGATGAGTCGCACCTCGATTTAACAGTGTTCCCAATCCCGGCCAAGATCTTGCTAGTTAAAAGTTTAAGCCCTACCGCCTTTGATCTACTTATGACGTTTGACACTTTGTATTTGCCTTTCGTCTGGACAGTTACAGACTCGTATTTTTGACCTGTACGCATAGGGCTAAAAAAACTCGTGGAAATAATCCTTGAGTAAAGTTACTTGCTCCTTACCGCCACTTGTGCCAGCATTTCCTCTCTTAAAGCGACCTAATCAGAGGTCTTGCAGATACTCCGGACTAGGAGAACATCCGGAAGTGCGTAACAGGCACAAGCTCATGCGGTAGACACCAGTTACAGGGAATCTGACTCTTCCCAAGCTCCCGTTTTACGCCTTTAGCGCATACCTGTAGGGCTATTACCCGGAGGGTTAGCGGGAGAAGGTGATCCACGTTCGTGGTACTGCTGTTGCTAGTATCATTCTAGTGCAGTGTTGGGCTGGTGTAAGATTCGGTTTTCCGTATTCACTGGTTATTGGCAGGGGATGGGGAGGAGGAGATGGGGAGAGGGGGAGATGGAGAGATGGGGAGATGGGGAGAGGGGGAGATGGGAAGATGGGGAGATGATGATTTTGAGTAAGCAGATTAAGAGCAAGTATGTTGAGTAAGCCGAAAAGCCGGAAAGTTGCTGCCCTGATAGCTTTTATGGGAACAATCTTGCCAGTTTCTGGATTCCACAAATTCTATCTGGGACAACCTTTGTGGGGGTTGATGTATTTGCTTCTTTTTTGGACTCCTATTCCTAGAATTGCTAGCGCTATTGAATTTGTCTGGTACTTGGGACAAAATCAAGATGAATTTGATCGAAATTTTAATGGCGGTGCCCTCAGAGTAAACTCATCCGTATCGACTCAACCTACGGCGATTGATCCTGCTAAAGTGGGAGAGGTTGCCGATGCCTTGCGACAGCTGGATAAGCTTCGTCAGGAGGGTTTAGTTTCTGAGTATGAATTTGAACAAAAACGTCGCCAACTACTTGACCACATTGCTTAAGGCTGATGCCGATGTTTGATTGGCTTGCACAGACAACCAGACTAAACCCAAATCAACAATTAATTAGAACCAAGCTGATTAGTGACCCTTACTACCGCCTGCAATCAGCTCAGGAGATTGAAATAGCTGCCGAACTGGGCATTAAAATTGATGTCAATCAAGCTAGTGTTGATGATTGGCTTAGACTGCCGGGGATATCAATTCATCAAGCTAGATCCCTAGCTCAACTTAGCAGCAATGGTGTTCAATTTTGTTGTATCGAAGACCTAGCGGCGGCTTTGGGTTTACCAGTACAGCGTATTATACCTTGGCAATCAATTCTAAGCTTCTGTTACTACGATGCTGAAAGTGGCTTAGCTCCTCAAACAATAAATCCTAATACTGCTTCGGTAGAACAGTTATCACAAATTCCAGCAGTTGATTTGTTTCTGGCTCGGTCAATCTTGCAAAATCGCCTCGATTGCGGTAAATATAGTAACCTTGCTGATTTCCAATGCCGTCTTGGTCTCGATTCCCAGTTGATTTCTGAACTTATGTACTATCTGCGATTTTAGGGAACTCCAAGACACATAATGTAAAGATTATTCTCCCCATCTCCCCCTCTCCCCCTCTCCCCATCTCCCTATCTCCCCCTCTCCTCAAACTCGACCAATTCGACTCAGAGGCCAAAAGCGGAAAAAGGCATGACCAATAACATTTTGTTTAGGTAAAAACCCCCACATGTGGGAATCGTTGCTGTTGTTACGATTATCTCCCATAACAAACAGTTGATCTAGAGGCACCCTTGCCGGTAGCATTCGATATGCTGGTGCTTCTGCAATGTATTCTTCTGTTAGTGGAGTCCCATTCAAGTAAACTTTCTCGTCTTTAACCTCAACGATTTGACCAGGTGTAGCAATTGCCCGTTTGATAAAGGCTTGACCTTGGTCGTAACCTTGTAGTTGCAGTTGTGGTGGCGGATTGAAAACAATTATTTCGCCAGTGGCTGGTGGTCGAAATAGATAGGAGATTTTTTCAACAACTAAGCGATCGCCCACTTCCAAAGTTGGGAACATAGAATCCGAGGGTATGTAGCGGGGTTCTGCAACAAATGCTCTAATAAAAAGTGCTATTACTAGGGCGATCGTAATTATTTGTAAGTTTTCTCGTGCTTGCGCCCAGAAACTGGATTTAGTGTTAGTTAATTGCGGGGGTTGGGTAGTTGACTCTCCTGTTTTTAACTCTTCTGAGTTCAAATTAGCCAATTCTGGGGAATCATTGGTCACTGCTAATTGTTCTTTCTCTGTAGTCATAAAAGTTGGAACTGAAAAAAGAGGAGGCGTGAAGTACCCCAACCTGCTTCGCTGAGGTTGGGGCTTCCAACTACAACTCAACTCAGGGACGGTCTTATTCGTCTTCGGGATTTCCCGTCTCAACCGCCGATGCCGCCAGCAACAAGTTGCTCTTGGTCTTACTCAGCGTCCACAGGCAGCAGTCCGTCTTCCACAGACCGGATTTCTGATTTTACAGGCAGATTAGCATGGGCATCTGCCAGAGCCAGCGGCTTCTCTGATTCCCCGATCTCTGCCGAGTACATACTTTATACCCGAAGGGTGGCCTCTTAGTCAGTCGGGTGGGTCAACGACCACTATCATTATATCCTTTTGTGGAACTACGTACCTCCGTTCCACCGCTTGCATCCCTTCCCTACTAACCTAGAGTAAGGGGATTGACGCGATTCTGGTTAAGACCCATTTTGTGGGTCAATATAGCATGCTGAATGTAGTTTAGCGTTAACAGTACAGATATGCTAACCCACACAGGGGTAAGCTGTTGTGCCTTTTACCCACATATTTGGACGGGCGAGACGCCCATCCCACAAACATTCCACAGGAAACAGATGATTGTTGTGTATGCAAATTTTTAGATGTGTTTTGGCTAATTCCTAACTGCTTGGGAAATATGCGCTTTGGCATTTGCGCTAGTCTAGTAATTGCTACCTCATCGTTGGAAGTTATCGGCTGTTGGCATAACTACACTTCCTCAATTTAGAGGGGCATCTGAAATTTATATCTCTAATTTAGCAAGATTCCCCCTAAAACACAGTGTTTTTTCATCGACGCCCAATCCTGTTTATTAGTCTAGCTACTTTCCTACTGGGTTTGTTGAGTTCCTGTGCCAATACTCCCACAGGTAAGACCCTTGAACAATCCTTGAGTGCAGACCCCAAACTTAAGGATAACCTTACTACTGTGGGCAAATCGTCTCAAGACAATCCCCAGAAGCAGATCTCACTAAAATTACCAGAGGATTTCCCTACTGAGATTCCTATTTATCCAGAGGCTCAACTACAACAAGTTAAACCGCTACAAGCAGCAGAGGCTCAAGGTAAGTTAACAGTTTGGTCATCCTCTGACCCTATTAATGTTATTGAAAACTTTTACCAACAGAAATTTGATGCCAACAACTGGCAGATTATCTCTCAACCAGAGGAGGCAGTTGGCTCTTTAGTGGTGCAAAAGGATCAACTCAAAGTTACTTTGTCAATTCCTGCTAGTACTGCTAGCAATAACTCTAGGGAAACACCTTCATCCCAGCAATCAATAGCTGAAGTCAACAAGAATAATACTAACTTTGAGATTGAGTATATCCGCAATGCTTCCGCACTAGTTCTACCGAAGGATACCCGGAGAGCTGTAGGAGCTAACGGCACCCAAGAGATTTCTGAGCCCTCTGAAGAAGAGACTTCTACCATAGCATCGGAAGCGACAGATGTAGCTACTCAGAAGCCAGAGAAACCCTCAAGCCCTACAGAAGAATCGGGAGAATTTGATCAACTCAACCCACAGTTGCGCCAATATATTGAAGACTTGGCAGCTTTGGGTGTCTTTGCCCT
Organism: Symploca sp. SIO3C6; assembly: GCA_010692425.1. GTDB lineage: Bacteria > Cyanobacteriota > Cyanobacteriia > Cyanobacteriales > Coleofasciculaceae > SIO3C6. The sequence goes on from JAAHHJ010000012.1 coordinate 15,553, forward strand.
CAATTCATCTACAGCTAAAAATAACCAAGGTGATGTTGACCAAAGGTTTGAACCCTATAAAATTATTAGCCGTAGCGAGTATGCCCACTGGCTAGTTGAAACTAATAATCGGATCTATGCTAATCGCCCAGGACTACAAATTCGCTTAGCATCAGAACAAGCCCAACCTGCTTTTCAGGATCTTCCCTCAAGCCACCCCAATTTTCCGTCAATTCAAGGATTAGCAGAAGCTGGGTTAATCCCTAGCCCTCTGAGTGGTAATGCCACAGCCGTCTTATTTCGCCCAGATGCACCCCTGACTAGAGAAACTCTGGTTTTGTGGAAAGTGCCTCTAGATAGCCGCCAAGCTTTGCCCTCAGCTTCTGTTGAGGCTGTGAAGCAGACTTGGGGCTTCCAAGACACTGCCAAAATTGACCCAAAAGCTTTGGCTGCAGTCTTGGCAGATTTTCAGAATGGGGAGTTTGCTAATATTCGCCGGATATTAGGCTATACTACCATTTTTCAGCCTCAGAAACCAGTGACTCGTGCTCAGGCTGCTGCCGCACTTTGGTATTTTGGCTCTCAGGGTGAGGGTATATCTGCTCAGGAAGCGCAACAGCTTAAATCTGATTGAGTATGCTCAGACTATCTAGTTTCTCGATGACCTTGAGTCGATTCTTTCCACCCTTGTTTCTTGCTGATGTCCGTCGCTGCCTTCTTTTTAGTATCAATTGAAATTTCCTTAAAATTAAGTTACGCGCGCTTAAAGGCGCTCTGGCTACATCCGGCACCTGAAAGGAAGGGGCTTTACTCGAAATTTGGGTAAGCTGATGTGCATTTTAATAAAGTATTTCCTGTCTCCTCTTGCTTATAGTTAACTTTAATTGTGTCCGACTACTTTATAGGTAATTGCTAACTGGCATCCTTGATTATTTTTTTAGCAATTACGAACATGAATTCACAGAAAATCAATATGTTAATTTTTTATAAAGCTTTCTTGTTTATCAAACCATGATTTAGTTAATTTGTTAGTTTTAATTAAGAAGCATTTGATTTTTAATCAGAAATTATGTAGTTAATCTGGAACTTATTCAAACGCATTCAACACAATAATCCTGCTTTTTTATTTAAAAGCTTAATTTTTAAATGCCAGAAACAACGACAATAATGCTTTTGTAAACTAATGACTAGCCACAAAGTAACATTCTGCTGCTCAGATAAACTAGCTCAAGCTATTAAAACTAGAGTCAAAGCATCTGGCATTGACGAAAACACTTTAATTACTGAGGTTTTAACTTCAGCTTTTAAAGTTTCGACACCGTCACCAGTACTCAATACAAAAGAGAAACTAGAGCAACAGTTACTTGATTTTGAAGCACAGGGAACACTCCTATTAGAAATATTAACTAAACTCTGTCAAGAAAATAATGGGGAAGGCTACAGCTTAGGTTTAAATGCTTTTACTTCCTTTTTAACAAAGGTAATTGCCAAATTCCAGATATTGTCGAATCAAAATATTTCAAAATCAAGTGAAGTTGCAATTGTTGGCAAAATTAAGGAAGACTTCAGTGAAGTGGCAGTAGCAAATGGTCAAAAAGCAAGGGTACCGAGCCAAGCTGTCTCAAACTGGAATAACTTCAATTACATCGATAAGATCCACAGCAATATTGATCAATTTGCTAGTCACGCCATACAGCTGATAGAAAACCAGCAACTTAAACAAGAGCTGTGCGAGTTAGAGGAAAAATACCGCAACTTATTCGAGCTAGCTGATGACTCAATCTTCATTATTGATAGCGAGAGCCACCGTTTACTTAACTCTAACTGGAATGGGGCGCGGAGATTAGGTTACACTCGTGCTGAACTTCTTGAGTTGTCCCTGGAGAATATCGGTGTACCAATAGCCACTAAACGCCAACAAGCTATTTTGCACGAGTTACACAACAATGGCAATATAATCTTTGAGCATGCTTGTCGCCACAAAAACGGCGCAGAAATGCCAGTGGAAATCAGTGCTCAGATGATAGAGTATGAACGCATATTAGCCTATCAATTTTTAGTGCGCGATATTTCTAAGCGCAAGCAGGCAGAAACTGAGTTCAAACGACACCAGGAAATTATACAAACTATTTTTGACCATATCCCAATTATGATCTGTTTCTGGGATGCTGATGGTAAAATCCAGTTGATTAATCGGGAGATGGAAAGGGTTCTCGGTTGGTCTTTTGCAGAAATACCGAACATCGACATTTTAGCAGAGTACTATCCCCATCCAGAGTACTACCAGATGGTACTTGAATGGATGCATGCTCAAACTCCAGAATGGCAAGACTTTCAAACTAAAGCCCGAAATGGGCAAATCATAGATACATCTTGGACGAATATTAGGCTCTCCGATGGTACATCTATCGGCATTGGGCAAGATATCACTAAGCGTAAACAGATAGAGAATGATTTACGCCAAGCTCATGACCAATTGGAAAAACGCTCTACAAGCGAGCTGAGCAGAGTTAACAAACAATTACAGCAGGCTTTGGAAGAGTTACAGGTTACAGAAGAAGAGCTGCGAGTAAGTAACGAAGAAATAGGAAAAAATTACCAGGAAATACAAACCCAACTTTCCTATTACCAGAATTTATTTAACTTTGCTCCTGCTAGCTATCTAGTAACTGATACCCAGGGAGTTATTCAGGAAGCTAACCAAGTCGCAGCTGAGATGTTCTGTTGTGAGCTAAAGTTTTTAATTGGCAAGCCGTTGAGGCTGTTCATTCCTTCTCCAGAGCGTCGAGCATTTATCAACCAGTTGAAGCAACTGCATCAGCACAATTGTCAAGAAATACCTCTACAGCCAATACATAGCTGTCAACTAAATCTAAAACCTCACCAAGGTGATACTTTCCCCGTTATGATTAAGGTCAAGGCTAAAAAGAATAAACAGGAATTAGTAGTGGGCTTCTGTTGGTTGATGTACTAGGTGAGTTGATAGTTCATGGTTCATGGTTCATGGTTCAGCTTGATGCCGCAGGAGCCTCACGCTGTACCCTCTTAGGGTCAGCGTTGAGAGGAATGCGAGTCAAAGGAGGGGGTTCGATGCCCCCTTTTTTGACATTTTCTTAGCTAGTGTTCGCAGATAATTCCTGAACACGTCATTCTGCGTTCGTGCTGTCATGTCGCAATATTGCAGCCAAACTTGTTTTTCTTCTGGCGTGAGACGAAAGTTAACAGATTCCGTAAGTTTTGCCATTGCCTTGTAAATGAAATGCACTTACAATGTTGACATGAAATACACCTACCAGTACAAGGCACTTCCAACAACTCAACAGAAACTAGAGCTAAATCTCTGGCTTCGGACTTGCCAGTACTGGTACAACCGACAGCTAGGCGATAGGTTTGATTGGTGGGATTGTAACCGTTCCCCTGTTAATGCCTGTCCTCTGGTTGCACACTTACCAAAGCTGCGAGATAAGCCCAACTACTACAACCAGAAAAAACAGTTACCAGAAATCAAGAAAGAACCTGTAGTAGTGCAATGGTCTGGACAAAAACTAGACTTTTCACGAGTACCCGCTAACACTCTTCAAGAGGTTTGCAAACGAGTTGATAAAGCGTTTGAGCGGTTCATTGTCGGTAATTTAACAGGAACACGCAATGGAAAACCACGTTTTAAATCTGAATCTCGTTTTCGCTCTTTTGTAATTGAAGGCGCTGGGTTAGGGTTATATTCATGCTCTGTTGGTGGTAAATATCTTTACCTCAAAGCTCCCAAGATTGGATTGGTCAAAGTTAGGTCACATCGACATATCCCGGATGGGTCTATTCTCAAGCAATTGCAGTTCATTAAAAAGAGTGATGGGTGGTTTGTAAATCTGCGCCTAGAAGATGTAACTGTTCCCAGCTTTGCTCCTAACGAGATTGTTCCAGACTGGGACAATTCAATAGGGTTGGATGCTGTTTTGCATGAAGATAGTTACCTAGCGACATCAGAAAATACAAAGCTTCCTTCTCTCAAGGTTCTACGGAATAGCCTAGAGAAGTTGGCTCAAATTTCTAAAAAGAAGAACCTGAGAAAAAAAGGTTCGGCTTCTAGACGTAAGCTAGCCAAAAAACAAGGAAGACAGCACCAAAAGATAGCTAGAGCAAGGAAAGATTTCCAGTACAAAACCGCTCATAAGTTAGTACAAACTGGCAAAAAAGTATTTTTCCATGAAGGCCTTAATCTAAAGGGTCTGACGCGCCGCAACGCTCCAAAACAAGATGAAACAGGAGCATACATACCCAACGGGCAGTCAGCTAAATCGGGATTAAATCTGTCGTGGGCTGATGCTGCATTTGGTCAATTCTTTGAAATCCTAAGTCACATAGCTGGAAAAGCTGGAGCTAAAGTGATTGCAAAGAATCCTGCTTATACGTCCCAGTTACTCTCCTATCGCGATGAATTTGTGTTTACGGATTGCGGCATAAGAGAGTATTGGGACGATGTTGAGAAGCTCTTGGTTGATAGAGACGTAAACGCTTCTATCAACATTAAGAGACTGGGGCTGGACGTGTTCCCCAGTATAAAACGCCGGAAAAGTGGTGTTGTAATAGTCGACTCTATTACTAATACTACTTCTAAGGAAGTTCTCCATACCCTTCGGGGTGTCTGAGAAGCCTACACTGTACCTGTATTCAGGTCAGTGTAGGAGCGTCACTGAACATCAACAGACTGTGTCGAGTAGTTGAGATTGTTTAAAGAAAACTCTGAAATCCTCTCCCCCTCTTCTGTTCCCCCCTTTTACCCCTCTATTTAAAAAGCCAGTTAAAGGCGTGAGAGCTTAGTATTATTGGTGTTCTTATATAATGCGCAAGTCAGGGGAGCGCGAGTGACAATGACGTTAACACAGGTTTGGGGGTCTGTAATTATCTTTACGGTCTGTCCCCTTCTTGGTGGACTCCCTCTGATTTCTTGGATTACCTATGTACTGACAGGAAGTCAACTGGCACACTTAGGCACTGGTAATGTCTCGGTTTCAGCAGCCTTTTATCACGGAGGACCTTTAGTCGGTATTCTGGCTGTCGGCTCGGAGGCACTCAAGGGGATTGTAGCAGTCTTAATCGCCCGTTACTTTTTTCCCACGGAGCCAACTTGGGAGCTGATAGCTCTGATTATGCTAGTGATGGGTCGCTATTGGATGGGTAAAGGAGCAGGGACGACTAATGTAGTCTGGGGTGTTGTTGTTCATGAGTGGAAAACTGCATCCTTAGTGTTTTTGATTGCAGGCATTAGCTTTACAATCCTAAGGGAACGTCGCAGTGGGCGTCTTGGCGTCTTAATTTTGTTCCCATTAATCTTGGCACTGCTACATCCAGAAAATCCGGCACGAATTATAGTCGCGATCGCTCTTAGTTTCTTGCTAGCCTGGATTTATCACAAAATTCCCGATGACTTAGACCTTCCTCCTGAGGAAGGTAAAGTTAAATCTCAAAGAGTGTTTCGTTTTTTTAGAGGCGATAAAGCCATTATTTCCCTAAATTCTAAGCTAGACCCCTGCAAAGTAGGGCAAAAAGCAGCAACGCTGTCCCAGTTGAAGCGCTGTGGATACCCAGTTCCTACCGGATGGGTACTACCCCCAGGAGATGATCCGGAAACTTTGATTAAGTATCTGCCAGTTTCTGATGCTGAACCCTTGGTAGTACGTTCTTCAGCAATTGGGGAAGATTCTGAACTCTCATCAGCTGCAGGGCAATATCAAAGTGTTTTGCAAGTCAAAACTGCAACCGGATTACGAGCAGCAATTACTCTGGTCTTAGATTCCTACCATCACCCAGTTGCCGTTGACTACAGACGCCAGCGCCAGTTGCCAGACACTGCCATGGCAGTATTAGTGCAAAAACAAGTCTTGGGGGTTTTTTCCGGTGTTGCCTTTAGCCGTGACCCCATTTCCCAACAAGGTGAGGCAGTAATCATTGAGGGGGTAGCAGGGGATGCAACACAGGTAGTATCAGGACGAGTAACTCCACAGCAGTATCGAGTTTATATTCGGGAGTATAAGGAACAAGGGAGTAAGACGGCAAGGGAGAATAGTTCTAGCCCCATCGAGGAAGGAACTACTAACTCTAACCCCCAGAGTCAGTCTCCCTTAGTTAACATCTGTTGCCAAATTGAGGGTAGTGGTGATTTACCATCTTCCCTAATTGAGGAAGTAGCGGTTTTAGCGCGTCGCTTGGAGGATCACTATCATGGTATACCCCAGGATATTGAGTGGAGTTATGATGGTCAGCAGTTGTGGTTGCTACAGGCGCGATCAATTACTACTTTGCAACCGATGTGGACACGCAAGATTGCTGCTGAGGTGATTCCTGGACTGATTCGACCTCTGACTTGGTCAATTAATCTCCCCCTCACTACTAAAATATGGGGAGAAATTTTTACTTTAGTTTTAGGTAAGCGTGCGCGTGGATTAGATTTCCAGGAGACGGCAACGCTGCACTACTCCCGTGCTTACTTCAATGCCACATTCTTGGGGCAAATTTTTCGGCGTATGGGACTACCGCCAGAAAGTTTGGAGTTTCTCACTAGAGGAGCCAAGTTTTCCAAGCCGCCCATTTTCTCTACGCTGCGCAATTTACCTGGGTTACTGCGCCTTTTGGGTCGAGAATGGCGTTTAGATACGGATTTTGAAAAGGATTACCGACAACTATTTGCTCCTACCCTAAGTCAGCTGGAAACTACACCTGCATCTGAATCTTCCCCTGCTGTACTAATAGAACGAGTAGAGATAATTCTAGAGGCATTGAATAGAGCAACTTACTATAGCATTCTGGCTCCCTTGAGTATGTCGCTGCGGCAAGCTCTATTGCGGATTGAGGACAGGGAACTTGATAACAGCCAAACCCCTGAAATTGCCAGCTTACAAGAGATATCTCAATTGGCAGCAGATGCTCGTCACTTGTTGAGTCTTGAGCAAGTAACAGACCGGAGTAGTCCTTCTTTGTTCACCGCCTTAGTTGAAATTCCTGATGGTCAGAGTATTTTAGATCAGCTTTACCAATTTCTGGAAAGCTATGGTTATCTGAGTGAAGTGGCAACAGATATTGCAGTTCCTAGATGGAAAGAGGATCCTCGAGTAGTTCGACAACTATTTGCTCAGTTTCTCAATGAGCCACCACCGATACCTAAACCACCAAAGCGTCAACGCTGGAAAGCTGAGGTAGTACAAGCACGTCTTAATCTTAAGGGTCAAGTTACACAGGTTTACTCTCAGTTGTTGGCTCAATTGCGCTGGAGTTTTTTAGCACTAGAGACAATTTGGCTAAAATCTGGTTTGCTCTCTGAACCAGGGGAGGTCTTTTTTTTGGAGTTTTCTGAAATCAAGATTTTGGTTGTCGATGCTGATGAGCAATTGAAAGAGCAGGTTCCTCAACTAGTGCAACAAAGGCGAGAGCAATTGGAAAAACACCGCCAATTGAAAACAGTACCATTTTTAATCTATGGCAATTCTCCTCCTGAACCTGTTGCCTCTGACTACTCGTTACAAGTTCATCAAAAGTTGTTGCAAGGAATTGGTGCTAGTTCTGGGCAACTAGAAGGTATAGTTAGGGTTGTAGTTAACTTGCAAGTTACTCCCAGAATTGACAAACGAACTATTTTAGTTGTACCTTACACTGATTCTGGTTGGGCACCACTGCTAGCTCGCGCTGGTGGTTTAATTGCAGAAGTGGGAGGGCGTCTTTCCCATGGTGCAATTGTGGCTCGCGAGTATGGTATTCCTGCGGTTATGGATATTGAAAATGCTACTGAGGTTTTGCGAGATGGTCAACGGGTGTTAATTGATGGTCAGTTGGGAATTGTTGAATTATTGGATTGAGGGCTAAATAAGTAATAAGTAATAAGTAATAAGTAATAGGTAATAAGTGATAAGTGATAAGTGATAAGTGATAAGTGATAAGTGATAAGTGATAAGTGATAAGTGATAAGTAATAAGTAATAAGTGAAGATTGGAGAGGAGATTTAAATGGTTGCTCAAATCCAGGAGTTTGATGCCAAAGCATGGGTAAAGACACGTAACTCTCTAGATGGGAAAAAAACCTTTCTACCCTGGACAGGTTCGGTATATGCTTTTGTTCCAGGTGAGCCAAAAAAGCATCTGTTCAAGATTGTTGGCGTGAGTGTGAGTAGATGTATCGCCAATGGTGATAATAGCTGGGACTTTACTTCTAGAGAATTAACCTATTATCTTGACCCTAAAACAGGTGAAATTCTCCACAAATGGAAAAATCCCTGGACAGAGGAGATTCTACCTGTAGTTCATATTGCCAATAATCCAGTACAAGGTAGATTTAAAGGACTTTTCCCAGCAAAGGTAGATGGCGACATTACTACATTTGTCTTCGACTTATTTTCCAACTACCCAAACCCCCTGGCCCAAGATAATAGGTTTGTTGACTATAGTCCTAATCCTATCTATCAAGCTGCTGAGTTATTTAAACTAACAGTTCCTACTGAAGATTTATTCAATTCTGAAATAGCTTCTGTGTCCAAAGTAATACTAAGTTGGGATAGAATTGGTCCTTGGGTTCCCTGGATGAAAATGGGCAATAAAACTGGAAATCTGATCTATAGTGCTAATGGTCAAAGAGTAAATAACTTGGAAGAGTTACCCCAATTACTGCAAGATGAAATTAATAATCGTGTGCCTTTATATAAGGATGCAGCTCAAACACTATTAGATACGGAGGATATGACCTCTTGGACATATTTTAAAAAGCACTTTGAGGATTATTTAGCAGGAAAACGATTTCCAATTCCAGTAGCAAGCCAGGATTAAGTTATGGTTCATTGGTTTGCTATGCAGCAGTTGTGGAACACTTTACCAATGAACAATGAACAATGAACAATGAACAAATCGGCGGTTTTTATTCTTCCCTACCTTACCAGAAATATTAATTACTGCCGATTTATTAGACCTGAAGCAGTGTCCAAAAGTATCCATCTGGCGCTATAAAAGAAAAGCTGGCTTCCCCAAACTCGTTGACTACAATTTCTGTAACTTTCTGAGCTGCACTTGCCTTAACACGGTTGAAATAATCTTCCAACCCTTGTACACGATAGGTATATAAAGACATTCCTAGACATCCTGGCTGCGCTTTATCAAAGCATTCTGCTAACTCAATAGATTCAGGAAATCGCATGATATACATTCTTCCAGAACGTGCGGCCATAAAGTTAGATTTAGATGAGCGAGGGTCATCAAAAGCTGTTACTAAAAATCGTTCATGGGGCTGAAGTTCAAAAATTGGTTTGCTAGCTTGAGCAGTTTCATAGGTAGTTTCTATATCATCGAATACTCGCAGTAATCCTAAAACTTGTTCATAAAACTTGAGAGTTTCTTTACTGTCATCCTGAATAATCATCCCCAAGTGAGTAATCTGGCTAGCTTTGAACAGAGAACTCTCGTTAATATTACCGTAATTGGGAATAGTATAATTAAAACGTTCAAATAAAACCTGTCTGGTTAAAGGTTCAAGCAACATCATTTCCCGCACTCCAACTAATGAATCAATAAAAGGACGAATATTTTTCTGTTTATTGTAGATTACTGACCAGCAAGGATTAGTATATTTGATCGGCAAACCTGCTGCTACTGCCTCTTCGACATGATTGAGAATATTCAAAACATTAGCAGTTAGTATCGTTGTCCAACGACTTCCTTTTGCCTTCATTGATGACATCTTTAAGCCCTCATTGGTTGGGTTTTCCCAAACCATCAAGCGCACTAAGCCATGATCTGCATCTTGATGGTAAAGTCTAATTGAACTTAGGGAGGAGTTAACGCCGTACAACTGATTTACGGCGGAGGCATCTAATGCTCCCATTTGACCAATTCGATAGCCGAATTGCTGCCAATATTGAATTAAAGGTATGGGATCTTGGGTGCCAATACAGACTTCATAAATGCCTCCAATGGAAGTGCTTGGTTTCTGGCTCATATTATAGAAATTGATAGATGCTAGCTCAAAACTGCTATAGCTAGTGTATTGGATTCGTGAACATGCTGGTGTTAGCACAAAAGAAGCAACGAAGAGATTTTGCTTCTCCTAAGTAAAGTTAATAGGGTATAAAGCATTCTGGCTAAGAGCTTCAGCTTGCTTGTCACCCTGTCAGGAACAATACTAACTAAATACTTTAGCAAGAGGTCTAATCATCAATAGCCGGATGTGATATAGTCCAAATTTGATGAAGATAAAATTCGAGCAGATGACAGAGATTTTACCCGCTAGTGATGAAGCTGCCCTAACTAAGGCAGTAGACTTGCTCAAAAATGGCGATGTTGTGGTGTTTCCAACTGACACAATTTATGGTATCGGGGCTAGTATTGGCCAAGAATCAGGTGTTAACAAGATTTTTGAAGTTAAATCGCGATCGCCCCAAAAGCCGATAATGATCTATGTAACAACATTGGAACAACTACAAGATTTTGCCCGAGAAGTTCAAGCCAGTACTATAGAGTCACTACAAAAGATTTGGCCAGGAGGAATGGCAGGAATATTCTTTAAGAAGAAAGATGTTGTTCCTTCCTGTGTAACCTCAGGAAAAGATACAGTTGCAGTCCGTATCCCTAAGCATCAGCTTTGTTTAGAATTAGTAGAACGAGTTGGCTATCCCCTGGCTGTCACCAGTGCCAATATTTCTTCTATGGAAACTCCAAAAACTGCTCCAGAAGTAGCAACTCAATTAGGAGAAAAGGTTCCACTAGTATTAGATGGAGGCCCTAGTCCACAACACCAAGCCTCTACTCTGGTTGATTTTACTGGCTCGACGGCACAATTATTGCGTGAAGGAGCTTTGCCATTTTCTACCCTCAAACAATTTATTCCTGATTTAGAATCAGTATCTAGCAGCTAAGGAAATTCCAAATAAAAAAAACACCCAATCGAGCAGAGGGAGATGGGGAGATGGGGAGATGGGGAGAAGAATTTTTATGTTGTGTTTCTCTCATGAATTGGATAATTTATTTCTTGGAGTTCCCTAAATCGTGTAGTTATCGTATAGTTTAGGTGCGCTCCAGTCGATGAGTCAGGAGTCGTAGTTGACTATGCAAATAGTCACGATCCACACAACAGTGGCGCAGATGACGGCACTGATTCGTCATCTCGATTTCAGTCCGTCCATGGAGGATACGATAATTGTCAAAGACTACTAGCTCACCTGGTTGCAATTGGAGTTGAAGCCAGTATCTGTTATCTGCGTAAAGCCTCATCAGCTTTCTATAAGCTGCATAAAACGGCTCAATTACCTCTTCTGGCATGTCCAACGGTGCTGCAAACAGGTTGCTAATACGAACTCTCTTCAAGTTTCCACGACTATCCAAGTGAATGATTGGTTCGCAAGTCTGCATATCAATGCGAGCATCGTATCGTTTGCGGAAACATAACTCGTACTTAGATAACAGCTTAAACCCTTCTGGATCCTCTTGGCGTAGTCTTTGGAGCAACTCAAAGCCATCGACAAAGATTGATTGACCGCTACCATCATTACTAGCGATGAGACAATGAAAAAAGATGATACCTGGAGGTGCATCTTGATAGGCATCGTCTGTATGGGGCATGAGTCTACGCCCAGAGTTAGCAACACTTGTTCTACTTTCCTCCGGTGTAATCACAATATCAAACACACGTCCGTAATTGCTTTCGACAATTGGTCCCAATAATTGAGCCACCGATTCTAATTCTCCCAGACGAGGAGGTACATTTTTGAGAAAGCAAATCCCGTAATCTCTCAGAGATTCCAGCATTTGTAGCTTACCTATATCCCCACTCTTAACTTCTTCGTAAGCCAATAGTGGTAGATTAGTGGCAATTTCTCGATCCCAAAGTATGGGAGTATGTAGTCGGTTTTCTCTCTCCGTTGTCGAGTAGCAGTGCAGACGTAACCATTGAGGTTCATAAACGCTTCTGTGACCGTCCGGTGACCAAATGATTTTCAGTCCCTGATCATTATCCCAATCAACTGACAGGGGTTTTATATCTTCTGGTACATTAATTACATGAAAATGCTTTTCTCCATGTCTAGGATCACCACACTCAGAGCAATAACAATTATCCCGAAGCCAAATATAGTGGAACCTACTTTGATGACCGTCAGCCCAATTAAGGACAAGTTTTCTGCTATCTTGCTGAACTTCAGAAATTTGGTATCGTTCAGATTGATTTCTCATCGTCAGATTTTGAACCATAAGGACTTATGAAAACTGATATTCCCAAATCAATGAAATAAGTGAATACTAAACAATGAGGCGACATCTATACATTTCTTTATAAAACGGCATACAGTTATTAATAGATGGCATTAACATATCTGGAATATTCTCTTGTTTAGATTTCTGAAAAAAACCAGTAGAATTAGTGACATTTTCACTGAACTTTTCAAGAATGGTATTTTTCCATGATAAAACCCTCGTTTTATTTGGCTCCCAATTAAGCATTTCTTCTGAAAAAGCTATCCCTAATTTACTGCATAAAGTCTTTAAATAATTTCGGGGATTTTTTACTAAATCGCCTGAGTCAACGACTAAAGGAGTTTCTTGTGTTAAGTCCTCAATTTCTTTAAATAGTCGATAATATTCTTCCCCGCCAACAGATTCCGCCTCTTCCCAAGTCAAACCGCTAGCTGTTCTAGCTTTCCAGTATGAAAGAACTATTTCTCTTGGATCTCTAATTAAAAAGAAATTTTTTAATTGGGAGATCCAACTTTTGTCAAATTCTGGTATGAGATGATATGACATATGTTTTTGAAATGAAAAAGATTTTCCTTCTGGTAGATCGCCAGTTAGTTTTTTAATAATGCTGGCATAATTAGTATCTGAATATCTCGATAAATAATCTGCTGCATAATCAATCTGCTCGTAGTCAGTATGAGTATTAACCAACCAGCAACCACCTAAAGGTTCATCATAGATAATGCAACTATCAATCTGCTCAAATGCTCGTGTTATTGCAGTTGAACGACTTCTCGGACAAGTCCACATCGCAATATGTTTAGTTTTCATCAAATTCTTAAATCGTCTTACAACTACCCTGGAAGAGAATTTATTTATGTCAGACTACTTATCGTACAAAGGAACTACCTAAAGTCAGCCTACAAGAATAATTTCTCCCCCTCTCCCCATCCCCCCCTCTCCCCATCTCTCACTCTTATTGAAAAGTGCTATAAATACTGCAATTAGAGCAAAGTAACTTAACTAATCTGGCAAATTCATCATGCGTGTAAAACTTTTATCTCCGCCATAGGTAGTACAAGCTTGTTGTAATACCTCACACAAACCCTGTGAAAATTCCAGGTTAGTTTTAAAAGCTTTATTTAATTCATTAATTAAACAGGCATCTTTATGAGCCAAATCTAACGTAAACGCTGGTCCTGGATTCCCTTCTAGGATAGAAGGAAGTAATTTTTCTGCCACCCAGCTACTACCCGAGCCGGCTTGGATCATGTTCGTGAGTTGCTTGGGATCGATTCCTGCTTCTATTCCCAAGGACAGCACTTCACCCAGTGCTTTGGTATTAATGAAGCAAAGATAATTAATCAGTAACTTGGACACAATAGCATGGGGCAACGACCCTACATAATAAATCTGGGAACCAATGGCAGCCAACACCCCTTTAATTTTGTCAAATGCTTCTTGATTTCCGCCCACAAACATTGATAAAGTTCCTGTTGCGGCTGCCTTTGCCCCCCCAGAAACAGGGGCTGCAATTGAGGAAATTTCCCTTTCCTGAGCAAGGTCTGAAATCTTTTCCATGATCTCTATGGAATTGGTTCCAGTATCGATCCAAATGGTTCCGGGGCGGGCATTAGCAATAACTCCAGCATCTGTCAACATTACTGATTCCAATTGCTTTGGTCCCGGAAGACTGGTCATAATGACATCAGCATCACTTGCTACCTCTGAGATAGAATTGCGCCAACTTGCTCCAGCTGCGATTAAAGCTTCTGCTTTTTCCGCTTGGATGTCGTAGACTGAAACACTAAATTTTGTCTGGAGCAGATTGGCAACCATACCGCTACCCATATTACCCAGACCAATAAATCCAATCTGCATCGGGAATTTCTCCTATTAAATCCTCGTCGTTTTAACGCGGGGAGATGTATAACAGTATCAACTTTTAAATCACCCTTCGTAGGCTTGATCCGCAATTTTCAAAGCCTCATCAATGATGGCAAAACCTTCTTCAAGCTGCTCTTCATTAATGCAAAGTGGAGGGGACATAAACACCCAATTCCAGCGCACAAGCCCATGCAAACCAAGCTCCCGAAGACGGGCGGCGACTTTACCCATGACTACCATTTGGTGTGGTTTGGCATTCCAAGGAGCCAAAGGCTCCCTTGTTTCTCGGTTCTTGACGCATTCTATAACTCCATAAAGTCCCAAACTGCGGACATCCCCTACCGATGGATGTTTTGCCTTCATTTCCTGTAACTTCTGTGCCATGCGCTCGCCCATAATCCGGCTGTTTTCCACCAGATTTTCTTCTTCATAGACTTCCATTGTTGCCAAAGCCGCAGCGCAACCAATAGGATGACTACCAAAAGTAAGCCCGCAAACAAAGGGGTTGGTTTCAAAGTAATCGGCGATGTGCTGTCGTACTATCACCCCACCCATAGGAATATACCCACAGGTGAGCCCCTTAGCCATCGCCATAATATCGGGAACAACCCCGTAATGCTCGATCGCAAACATTTTCCCTGTGCGACCAAAACCTGCTAAAATTTCATCGCAAATGAGCAAAATTCCGTGTTGATCAGCATATTCCCGCAGGGCTTGCCAGTAACCATCGGGGGGAATAATCACGCCATTGAAGCCGGTGATCGTTTCCATCAGAATTGCTGCCACGTTTTCGGGACCTTCAAACTCAATGGTTTGAATAACGTGATCGATATACACTTGGAGATTTCCTTCTGGTGCGTAGCCAAAAGGGCAACGGTAGGCATAAGGATCATGAACCCGAACAATACCACTGATACCAGGTTCATGAGCCAAGCGTCTAGGGTCTCCTCCTGCAGTTGCGGCACCGAGGGTAGCACCATGATAACTACGATATCGAGTGACAATTTTATGCCTACCCGTGTACAGACGCGCTATCTTAATGGCATTTTCGATCGCTTCTGCTCCACTCAGGGTAAAGAAAACCTTGCGCAGATCCCCTGGTGTAATTTCAACTAACTTAGCAGCAGCAGCTGCACGAATTTCTGTTGCTGTACCAGGATGGGCAAAAACCAGTCGATCAGCTTGGTCTTTTATGGCTGCGATCACTTTAGGGTGGCTGTGACCGATATTCATATTGACGTACTGGCTGGAAAAATCTAGGTAGCGTTTGCCGTCTTTGTCCCAGAAGTACACACCCTCAGCACGGTCCATGACGATGGGATTTTGGATATTTTTCTGAGGTACCCAGGAGAAAAAGACGTGATCGCGATGGGTCTTGACAATTTCTTGAGGGTTCATTATATCTTCCCAGAGTAGATACTGATGATGGTGTTCACTACTTATCCCTCGTTATGCCTTTCTGGCATAACGAGTAACTTATTGCTCACTTTGAGGACTTACACAAAACAATCACCGAAACCCTAATTTCTCCTAGGGGTAATTCCTGAATTATCTCTACTTCCGACATTTTTTGTGTAAGTCCTGACTTTATTCAGGACGGCGAAAATGAAACAATCCCCACTTAAACAGCCCGGCTTCAGCTGATTTTACCCAAGCGGCAAGTCCATTCTGGGATGAGTCCAAAAATTCCGGCGTGCATTTTTGGCTTAGTTGTTGGTAATTTTTAATTAGAGCCTGCTCCAATTTAGAGTAATGGATCAGTAACTGCTCAGATTTATCTATAACTTCCAGGGTCTCAAAACCTAATGCTTTAGCTTGGCTTTGGTAGGATTGGAAGGAAGCTAAGCGAGGATGGTGAATATTTACCCGTTGCAGAGCATCTTGCAAAGCACCATCTGGACAATCGTCTGCTTGCAGAATATCCATCAACATCAACTGTCCCCCTGGTTTGAGAACTCGGTATGCTTCTGCTATAACTTGATCTGGATCATCGGTATGAAACAGAGCGTCCTGAGACCAAGCTAAGTCGAAACTGGTATCGTCAAAGGGTAGTTCTTTAAAATTACCAGGCACAATCTCGATCAGATGGTCAAGACCACGTTGACGATTAAGCTCCTGATTAATTTGATTCTGCTCCTCACTAATATTGAGGCAGGTTACATAACAACCGTATTTTCCAGCTAAATGACGTGCGGCTGGTCCATAACCGGAACCTAGGTCAAGTGCACGGAAATCAGAATTGAGGTTAAGCACATGCTCTGCCATCCACTCAGTGGTTTTGTGCATACCTTCGGCGATGGAGCGATCCGGATCATCTTCGTACAAACCTAAATTCAAAGTGTCACTACCAATGATCACTTCGTAAAGGTTCCGTGCATTCTCGCTATTGTAGTGAACCCGAGCGCGTTCTGTCGCTTCTGGTGATTTAGTTGTTGAATTCATTGGTTGGATAGACTGTGGTTGACTTTCAAGACACTCAAAAAAGATCAGCTTTTGCTAGTAAATTTATCTAGAGACTTCTTTTCCTGTTAGTTGGAATTTAAGGTGAAAACCGTTACTATCATCCCCGTAATTTTGGCTAACAGAAGGATGAAGTTGACATAAACGGGTAACTTCCTTGCGTACAAAGTCCAGAGTAGGGGCAGTTGGCTCGTCACTGAGTACCTTATCAATTAAATCGGCAAGACAAGGCATTTCTTCTGAACCAAATCCTCGTGTTGTAATTGCAGGTGTTCCTAATCTTATGCCACTACATACTCTCGGCTTCTCAGGATCGTAAGGAAGCAGGTTTTTATTGGCAGTGATACCTACTTTGAATAAGCGTTCTTCAGCTTCCTTTCCCGTGATACCCTTGGAACGTAAATCGAGAAGCATCAAATGGTTATCAGTACCACCTGAGACTAAACGAAAGCCTCTGTTGGTTAACTCTTCTGCTAAAGTGCTGGCATTGTCTAGGTTACGGCGCTGATAAATGGCAAAGCTAGGATCAAGGGCTTCTTTGAGCATAACTGCCTTAGCTGCGATCGTATGCATGTGAACTGCCCCTTGCATACCAGGGAAGATCCCACTGTTAAGTTTACGCCCCCATTCTTCTGCTGAATGTTCTCCCAATAGGATCATTCCACCCCTTGGTCCACGTAAGGTTTTCTGGGTAGTGGTAGTTACGAAATGGGCGTGGGGGATAGGAGAAGGATGTAGACCAACTGCAATTAATCCAGCGATATGGGCGATATCAGCCAGAAGCAGTGCGCCTACTTGATCAGCGATTTCTCGAAAGCGTTGGAAATCAATAAGTCGAGGATAAGAACTTGCACCAGCAATAATTAGTTTAGGGCGAATTTTTTCAGCAAGAGCGAGAATCTGCTCGTAGTCAAGACGCTCTGTTTCTGGGTTAACGTGGTAAAAATGGCAATCATAGTTCTTACCTGTCATCGTCGCTTTGGCGCCGTGACTTAGATGACCACCATGACCCAAATCCATGCTCAAGAGGCAATCGCCTGGTTTTAATACTGACAGATAAACTGCTTGATTAGCCTGAGAGCCAGAATAGGGTTCAACATTAACATAAGCAGCCCCAAATAACTTTTTAGCACGGGCGATTGCTAAGTTTTCAATTTCGTCAATGTACTCACAGCCACTGAAGTAGCGACGACCTGGATAACCTTCAGCTACTTTGTTAGTAAGTAAAGAACCTGTAGCTTCAAGTACGGCGCGGCTAACAAAGTTTGCCGAGGCCGTTAATTCTATATTTTCATTTTGTCGTTGACCTTCGCGGCTGACAATTGTGAAAACATCTGGATCTGTGCTATGTAAACTTGAAAACATTTCTTATTGCTCCAAACAGGAGACCACTTTAAGAGGTCATCAGAGTTTTTTGTTTTTGGCGATCGACCTATTTTTTTTATCACTTAATCTAATCTAGACTAGTCTTCTTTAGAATTTATTCTGTATTTAATCGTGAGTGATGATGGGGATATCTCTATTATTTGTGTTATCGAAATTAATATGGGTCAAATACCCCACCGTCACTTGCGGTGTATAAAATTGGTTGGGGTTAAATCCCCATCCAATTTGTCCGGTGCGTCGACCTGTCTGGAGTGTCCCCGCGTCTTTAATTGTGAGGACAGCCGATGGTAACGAAAGTGAGCAAGTAGTTGTTCAGAGGATGTTAACTGATTTTAGAAAGCTAGTAGATATATATCGAATCCGGTTGAAAAACCCCTTTTATGTAAAGGACTCACTAGACACCTGGAAAGCTTCTCACTCCTGATTCGGAGACTCGGAGAATCCTGTTTCCTTAAATAGGGAGTAGTTAACCCGGATTTAGTAAGTAGTCGGACATAAATAAATGGTTCTATGTAAAGAATTATGAAACCCGTCAAAGTTACCCTACACCCTACACCCTAAACCCCACACCCTGCCTCAACCAGTAAACTTGATCAAGGTCGCAGGTACTTATTAGTTAGGGCTTGCTGAATAAGTCTACAGAGTGAATCTGGAAGCTACACAGCCTGGAAAATTTTAGTATCACTGCTTGCTTCCAAAAATCACCCAGGGAATTCCCTAAAAAGTTATAGGATTTCGAGCTTCCAGAGGCTATAAAGATAACAGTGTTTGGTCGTTGCCTTCTGAATTGGTTTGGTTCTCAACTAAAGGCACAAGAACTGACTCAAACTCATTATCATTATTAGTTAGCACCTCAGAATTAGTCTCTGGTTCTAGAATCAGAGGTTCCTTGACTATAACCGTAACAGTTGCTTGATCAGTTCCACCTTGACCATCGCTGAGCTGGTATTGAAATCTGTCTTGACCATAGAAACCAGTCTTTGGTATATAAGTGACAGTACCATTACCGTTGATAATAATCGAGCCGTTTTCTGGCTCAGTTTCAAGGGTAAACCAAAGCTGATCTCCATCTGGATCGGAGTCATTTTCAAGCACAGCGATAGTAATTGATTCACTGTCTTCGATAGTTGCTTCGTCGGGTTGCGCAAATGGCAGTTTATTAGTAATTTCCTGATTCGCAACTGTAAGCATTACTGTCTCAATTCCTCCTTGAGCAGGCTCAAGATTTTCTGTTAACCTCTCCTGAGGAGATAACTGAGATTTTGCTCTGGAAGTCGCATTTATAGGAGCATGGGTCTTAACAGAGGGAGTTAGTACTACAGTCCATGGAGTGGGTTGTGCTTGCTTGCTATGTTGGGTAGTCTCGTTGTCGATAGCACTACTGTCGAGTTCTACCAAAGATAATTTATTAGGAGTTTCATGATCCACCAAGGCAACCATTGTCGATTCTGTGTCACCTCGACGATTATCTACCTGTTGTTGTATATTACTCCGAACAGACCACTCAGGCTTTGGACTTGGAGTTGTAATTGTGGGAGCATTGACCTTTAATGAGGGATCTATAACTACAGTCCAAGGGGTGATTCCTGGTTGATTGCTCTCGGGAGTATTTCCGTTATCGACTACAGCCACATTACCCAAGCTGCTGTTAGGTTCTGGCAACGACTGCCTGTTAGGATATTCTTGATTGACAACTGTAACCGTTGCTGTTTCAGCGCTATCTTGACTATTAATGTAGCGATTAGGAAACCTCTGCGGATTTAAATTAGGTGTCGAAGTTCTGGCTAGAGAAGAATTGATTTCACCGGCAGAGTTCGACAGCTGATCATCAATGGTTAGCTTGGGCAGAATATTTTGTGGCTTATAGTCGCTGCTATGTACAGCTACATTTCCTAGTCTATTGTAATCAGTACTTGCTTCGTTAAGCTTTACTGCTGATACTCTATGAGTAGGTTCCTTAACTGTAACGGTAACGGTAGCTGAATCAATTCCACCTCGACCATCACTGAGTCTGTATTGAAATTTGTCCTTGCCAAAGAAATTGCGCTTTGGTCTATAAGTCAAGGTACCATCATCATTAATTCTAACTGAGGCATTTTTCAACCTAGCTCCAAAAATTACTTTGAGTTGATCGCCATCTGGATCACTATCATTGTCAAGTACAGAAATTGTAATCGCTTGACCATTCTCTGTAATTGCTTCATCGCCCTTGGCTATTGGCTCTCTGTTAGTAGGTTCTTTGACTTGGACAGTAACAGTGGCTGTATCAGTTTGACCTTCAGCATCACTGATTGTATAAGTAAAGCTGTCCATCCCAGAAAATTCAACCTTGGGCTTGTATGTCACCTTGCCCTTACCTTTAATCTCAACCGAGCCATTTTCTGGCTGGGTTACGTTAGTACTAATCTTGGTATAATCACCTTTTAAGCCAAGGTCGTTTTCGAGTAAATCGATATCAACAGGTGTATTTTTCTGGGTATCTTTGCTGTCATCATTGGCATACAATCCTCTAGAGGGCCAATTCTGCCATAGAGTTATTCCAGCTAAGGTAAGTAGAGGAAAGCCTAATAAAGCTTTAACTGGAACTTGAAAGCTAGTGCTGCGACGACTGGGAGCTGGAACCGAGGAAGTAGGTACTTGAGTCGGTTCTGGTGGTGGTAGGAGGGGGAGAAGATTAAGATTATGACGGGTTAAATCTGCCCCAATGTGATCACCAGACAATTCCCGTAATTTGAGAGCTCTTGTCAAATATTGAATTGCGGTCTCTGTCTCCTGCAAACACAGGGCACGGCTACCCAGTTGATGCCAAATCCAAGCTTCAGTAGCTGGATCCGAAAGAGTACGTACTGCTTGCAGTCCTATGTGCAGCACTTGTTCCCAGAGTCCCCAGCGCTTGCCTACAGCTAGTGCACTTTCGACTACTTTAACTAAGGATAACACCTCTTCCCCAAAAGAACCTCCAGCTAAGCATTCCAGGATTTTGAAGATGGCATCAGTTTCTGCCAAAATGCAGTTGGGTAATTGTTGATACTGTTGTGCCCAATTGGTAAAGTAAGCTGCTGTTTTCAACCTCCATAGTGTCAAGTCAAACTCTTGCTCTAATACTTCAATTAGCGTTGCTTTGACACTGTAGCGATAGCCATTCAACTGTACCAGGTTACGCTTTACCAGAGTGTCGAGGACTGCTTCAACTTCTGGAAGTTCTGTTATAGCTAAGATCTGTTTAGCTAGTAGACCCGCACCACATACTGCAGAGAGTACCACCAGAACCAACTTTTGCGGTTGAGAGAGTAACGCTAAGATCTTTTCCATTAGTGACTGGCGGGGAGAGTCAGATTGCACCATATCGACTATCTGTGCCAGTGAAAAACCCGTTTGCATATGACCGATGGCATAGAGCAAATCTTGGGGATTGCCAGCAAAAATTGCCAAGAGTTCTTTCGCCTTGGGAAGTTCTTCCCGAGTTAAGGAGCGCTTCAGTTGTAACTCTAGTAAGGCTAGGGCATCTGCTAAGGGCAACTCTGATAGCATCACTGAGTATCCTTCTCCCAAAAGGCGGCGCTGCGGTGAAGCCAACAGGAAACTACAGCCGGGGAGGGCATTGAGCAATTTCTCTAGTTCATTGCTCGTCAGTTTCTGATCATCAAGAATAATCAGAGCTTGTTTGTTCTTGAGCAGTTGCTGAGTTTCGATTTGAGTTGGCTTATAGTCGATGTCACTGTTGTAGAAAGCCTCGAACAAAGATTGAAGTCGGTCTGTTACAGGTTGGTAATTGCCCCGAAGTTGAACGATACCATCTGGAAAAATGGAGGTGATTTGAGGGTTATAAGCCAAATGGCAAAGGAGGGCAGTTTTGCCTAAACCTGTTTGGCTGTAAAATTCTACTGATTGGTTAGATTCTAAGGCAGCGATCGCCACATTAACTTCTTCGCTGCGTCCTAGCAAGTTAAGAAACAGACGAGGGAGCAACAATACTGGTGTAGAACGACTCCATAGGCGAGAGCGCTGTTGGGCTGGGGCGACATTCACCGTACAACCATGGCTCGAAGCAATCTCAATTTTATGATTACCGACAATTAGTTGAGCAAACTTGTCTTGGCTTGGTACTAGTTCATTGGCTAAATCAATTTCTTGCTGCCAAGCTGGAAGAGTTTGGTCAAAGCGCCGTCCATAAATTTTGGCAGTTTTGAAGGACTCAGCTTGCCAGCTGATTATTTCCTTACGAACAGATGAAACTGCATCCTGTTGAACTGGGACTTGTTGGGAGAGTAAGGAAATGAATAAACAACCCTCTTTCAAACCAGTTTTGGCAATTATACCTTGAGGTTCTAGAGAGTAGTTAATTAGAGTGTCAATCGCTTCTAAGTTGCCTTGATTGACTAATTCCAAGACATGCTGTTGAACCATGGTTACGGCTCTTGAGTGAAAATTTTATCCTAGAGTTATTGGTTGGTTTTACTTACACCCTTGCCATGGAATGGCGTTTAAGCACCCTTGTTTTTATCTTTAGTTTGTGTTATATAGTTCTACTGTGAGAATCTACTTATTTTCCCTTAGGAAGTTTTGATAAATTCGGGTTCTTTTAACTATTACGGCTAATTGAGCCTCTAATCCGGAAAAATTCCACAAGAGTAATTACATCTCAAGGAAGGATTTGTTTTATTATTCTGTGAGTGGAGAAAAGAGTGAATAATCACTCTTTAGACTTCCCGGTATCCTATGAACACCGGAGTTTCTAATTATATTATCCCCAACTTGACTAAACGCTCGATAGTTTCGAGTTGAGTTTGGATAAACTGTTTATTATCTGCCTGTCTCTTGGGCTTAGTATTAGCATGGTGAAAATGAGACTGACAGTAGCTATCTGCATACAGTTCTAAACGCTGTCGAGAGAGTAGATTATTTAATCCTGGACGACGGCGGTATCTGCGCAAAGCAGCCAAATCAATTCCAGCAAAGGCTGCCATACTCTCTCCGGAAGCAGTTTCAGCTAAAACTAGTCCTCGATAATCAACAATTTTAGAGCCGCCATTAACTGAAGCTAAAGGAATATTCGTATTGGCAATACCTGCTGTATTGGCAGAGATAACATAGGCTAAATTTTCCACAGCGCGGCTGATTTTGGCAGCTTCTTTGGGAGAGCGGGCATTGCCGTAAGTCTCAGATGTGGGGTGCAAAAAGATCTCAGCACCACGCATTGCCAAGCATCGTGCTACTTCGGGAAACAAAATTTCTTCTGATGCCACTGCTGCTAAATTACCGATTGTGGTTTTAGCAACGGGAAATACCCCCTCTAGACCATAGCACTCTAAATAACGTTCCCAGACATCATGGGGTGTAGGGGTAAAGAGGGAATTGAGCCTTCGATAGCGTAAAATAATTTCTCCGGCGGGATCGAGTACAAAGCAAGTTTGGAAGTACAATCCCGGAAAATTCGGATCCAATTCATAGGCATTCCCCGCCAGAAATATATTCTGCTTCTGGGCAATTTTACCAAGTGCTTCATAGAGAGGATCGCTCATTTCTAAGCAAGCTTTTTCTGCCCACAGGGCAAGGGATTCCCCCATCGGGAAGCCTGTGAGTAAATATTCAGGTAGCACCACTAACCGACAATCAGAACCGATAAAGGCGAGACTAGCAGCGATTTGTTGCTCCAAGCGACTAATGCTTGCTTTGATAAGCGATCGCGCTTCAGTTCTGTCAACTGCCTGATTAACTGCATGACAGGTAACCTGGAGTGCTAAAGCTGTGAACTGATCAATTGTTTCATGGTTTTTTCCGCCCATCTCCCCTAGTTATGTCAAGTAAGTTTGCTTAATATTGTTTTTATATTCTATACTTAAAACTTAAATAAGACTTAATTGAGTTTACAACTATCCTGACTTTCTCTTGCCACTGCTGCAACGACAGTTTTGGTTATTTTGTGTTGCTTGTAAACATCAATTCTTAAGACTAAAGGAAGAAACTTTGGCTGCTCCCCGAAATTTTTCTGTAAAAAAGTTACTAATTGTGGCTTTAGAGGTGCTTCTTGCCTTACCTTTTGGCTTAGTTTTTATAAAACTTGGTTTAACCAGTGTTGCTTGGATATTTGGCGGTATTCTCTCTGGAGTATTAGTATTTGAAACTCATTATCTCTTTTATCATAATTACTTTAATCAAAACAAGACTGCTAGGAAAATTGGACAATCACTTTTGGGTTTAGCGATCGGATTTTCCATCGCTGACGCTAATCTAGCAGGTGCTTATTCAAAATTACATATATTTATTTTTCTAACTTTATTCATGCTTCTCAGTGGCAGCATAATTGGCTATATTTATTCACGCCTTAGCCAAACGAACCTTCTCAATGCCATGCTAGCAACAGTGCCTGGTGGTGTCTTAACTATGTCAAGTATTGCAGCAGATTATGGCAGAAATGTCTCACTTGTAGCGCTAGTACAACTCATACGCGTCACTAGTGTCATCCTGATTATTCCTCTCATCGCTGGGGCGTCAGTTGCTCAAGTTTCTAACCGCACAGTACCGACCATAGGTGACTATGCAATTAATAGTAATCCTTCATATCTACTATTATTATCTTTGGCAATCATTCTAGCACTTGGGGGAGTTAAAATTGCTAAGATATTGAGAATGCCTGCTCCCCCATTCTTTGGAACATTAATTATTGGCATATCTTTTAATTACTTAGTAAACTTACTCCCTTTCTTGCCTGAGTTATATTTCATCCCACCTCTGAGCATGAGTTTAATTGGTCAAATTTTACTAGGAGTTACGGTTGGTGAATATTGGGGAGGGCAAAAAAATCTAGACCGACAGACTATTAGGTATGCTTTCATCCCGGTGGTGATGACTATTTTGACTGGGTTTATAGCAGCAGTCATTGCCATGTCTGTAACCCCTTGGGACTGGCTGACATGTATGCTACTAACAGCACCAGGAGGTTCTACAGAAATGATCTTGGTTGCCCTAGCCTTAAATCACAATGCTGAGATCGTAGCTGTTGCCCATGTAGTTAGACTCATAGCTCTTAATCTGTCTCTACCATTGTGGGTGTTTTTGTTTCAGTACTTCGATCAGCGTTTGGCAGCTTCAGGTAATAAGTAATAAGTAATAAGTAATAAGTAATAAGTAATAATTGGTGATAAAAATGACTCTACTTTAGGTGGTTGATACTACAAAGTGAATAAGTTCATTATGTTTACTTTATCTTATTGTTCTTTAAGCATAGAGAAAATATGTTCTTCTTTCGTTCCTAAATCCAACCTCTTGACGATAAGCAAAAGCAATTATTACCTGCTAATCATTTTGAATTAGTAATCTCTTATTTGTATCTTAACTTCACATTTGGCAGATTATTGAGAATATTCTCATTTAGCGTGAGAATTGACTTATCTAGTTGACAATGGAAAAATAGCTATAGGTATATGATTGGGGTTTTGTTTGCCAAAAAAATTAAGTGTAATCTCAATACCTTGATTTACCGTACAATTTCGACGAATTACTTAGAGCAATAGGTGGGTTGCCACTGCCTTCGAGGAACGGATTTTTTGTTAAGCGATGTAAACTACAAAATCATAGTCTTGACAAATGCAATAATTTGTGATCAAGATGATATCGTTTGAACTGCCTCCCCTGTATCCTAGGCAGCGCATTAAGGAAAATAGAATTTCTTCCCTAACGTCTTGCTCATTTAGGATGGATAGATCTATCGGTTCAAACAGCATGTATATGCAACTGAAGTTACTACTCTAGTCATTTATATGAGAGCTGTGGACTTTCTGCCAACTCTGAGCAAATGATTGAACTTGCCTGTGTATTGAAACAGTTAAAACAAAAAAAGCGCCCTCCGTTGTGGAGAGCGCTTTTTCTAGTTATAGGGAGGTTATATCAAACCTCTGTGGGAATTAAAAGTGGTTTATTAACCGTTGATGGCAGGAGCACTTAGAGCTACAGGAGTTGCCTCACCAGCTGCCAAATCTAGAGGGAAGTTGTGAGCATTGCGCTCGTGCATAACTTCAAAACCTAGGTTAGCGCGGTTGAGCACATCTGCCCAAGTACNATTACTTATTACTTATTACTTATTACTTATTACTTATTACTTATTACTTATTACTTATTACTTATTACTTATTACTTATTACTTATTACTTATTACTTATTACTTATTACTTATTACTTATTACTTAAACTCAGACTTCCTCAAAAACTTTGCTAAACTGAGCCGCTTATCTTCAGATTTCCAGTTTTGCTCTTGACAGATGAGGGCGGTAAGATGAGTTATGGAGAGAAAGATTGCAGCGATCGCCAAGACATAGCTATGTAGAGTATACATATGCTGCAAAGTAATGCTGTTGATACCGCCTCCACCTGATAGAATATCTCGCAGTAAAGAACCCACCAGTGGAATTGAGGCAACCATACTTAATTCAAGCTTAAAGCGCCAGAAACTGGTTTGTTCCCAATTGAGTACAATCGCTGTCCAACTGAGGCTAATGGCAATGAGAGTTAACAAAATGCCGCTAATCCAAGCAGTTAGCCACGGTAGCACAAACTCACGCCCAAAAAACATAACCACGATTTGAATTAGGGCTAAAACAATTAGACCATTACCAGCAACATGATGCAGACTGAGGATAAGTGTGCCGTTGGCAACTTCATTGACAATTATTCTCAGTGACTCATGCGCTCCAAGAGCCGTTGGCTGATAATAAAATGCTATCAGGATACCAGTTAGAGCTGCAATCCCACAAAGGCTAAGCTCTGCCACTGCTAGAAGTGTAGCCATCTGTTGGAGAATGTAGTGACAGCGATTATTTAAAATAGAGTTGGTTACAATTACCTCTTTTTGAGATAGGATTCTTTCCTTTAAATAACCCATTGCCAAGAAAAAATTTTTCAGCCTTTTAAGTAACTGATGACAGAGAATAACACCCGCTACATAAACCACAAAATAAAACAGACGCCAGCGGAAAATTAGAATAGCCTGCCAAACGGGATAACGTTTTAGTAAAACTGAGCGAGAAGAAATAATATCTCTGAGCCAATCTTGGTATTCCTGCCATTCTTCAGGAAAATGGCTAGCTAATCTGCCTATTTTGCCAGCTAATTCTACATCTTTCTCTTTCCTTAACCACAAAATATTTATTGCAGTTATTACAATCGCAGACACAAGCATGGCTAGTGCAATGATAATAGACCATACCTGTAGATATTCCGGGAAAAATTCTGGCATAATCAAATTGTGAATTTCAGCACTCATCTCACACCCCCTTTGGCTCCGGAGTCCAATGAGCTACACATTCTAGCAACTGCTGCTTAACTTCCAGAGCTTTTACACCAATGCCTGTAATTCGATAGTATTTCCGTCTCGCTCCAGTATGCTCCTCAGGAGGTTCCTCCCCCCATTCTGACTTCACAAAGCCCTTTTTCTCAAGCTTCTTCAAATTGGGATAGAGCGAGTTGAACCCTATCTGCTTGCCACCACTTTTCTCAATGGCTTCCATAATCTCCAATCCATAGCGTTTGCGAAAACGAAGCGCTGACAGGATTACTTCCTGATTAGGAGTAAGACTTAAATCTTGATCACTCATCTCAATCAATGCCACTATTCCTGAGAGATATGTTTATTCAAAAATAACACTATATTCAATAAATGGATACAAACTTCGGATGTGAAGATGGGAAAATATACCAGCATCGGGGGGGATTAAGGGAGGGTGAGTGAAAAAAAGGTGTGGGAGGTGTGGGGAGTGTGCGAGGATTTTTGTGTAAGTCCTGCAACTAGATAACTAGTGATAAACAAACTAAAGCGTCATCAGTTCAGGGTACTATTGACACTGGGAGCAATTTGGCTACTAAGTGCGATCTGCGATCGCATCTGGTTTGCCCTAGATCACTCAGTCCCTGCTTGGGATCAAGCCGATTACTTAACTGGCTCTTTAAATTACTGGCAAGCCTTGCAGCAACCGCAATGGTTGTCTGGAGAATGGTGGAGGAATTTTTGGCAACTTTCCTCAAAAATACCCCCAGGCGTCTATATTGCCACAGCAATTATTCAAAATATTTTCGGCACTGGTTTAAACCAAGCAACCCTAGTGCTACTTTTAAGCAGTGGGATTCTAATTGTTTCTGTCTACGTTTTAGGTATCACCCTATTTAATAGCCGAGTTGGTTTATGGGCTGCTGGGTTAATCATACTTTTGCCTGGATTATATCGATATCGACTCGAATTTCTCCTCGACTATCCACTCACAGCAGCTGTCAGCTTAAGTTTTTGCTGTTTGACTTTGTGGCGTTATCTGAAAGGTTGGTGTTGGGCATTAGTCTTTGGCATTTCCCTAGGTTTAGCGCTGATGGTAAAACAAACAGCACTATTGTTTCTATTAATACCTGTGCTGTGGGTAATTGGGGGAACAATTCGACGGCGTAATTGGGTAAAATTTGCCCAGTTAATGACTGGTTTATTAGTGTCGGTATTAGTATTTGGCCCCTGGTATCGTATTAACTGGTTATTGATTTTAACCTCTGGAAAACGTGCCACAATTGATTCAGCGATCGCAGAAGGAGAGCCAGCCCTTAATACCCTAGAAGCTTGGATTTATTATTGGAAAATTCTACCCTATCTAATTTCCTGGCCTCTACTACTAGTGCCGATAGTTGGATTGCTCCTTTATTGGAAAAAGCAGAGGAGGCAGGGGGAGAGGGAGATGGGGAGATGGGGAGATGAATCTTCTGCACTCTGCTCTATGCCTCCTATTTTTCCTATCGTATTTTTGGTGGGAGGATATTTGCTTTGTTCTTTAAATATCAATAAGGATGCTCGCTATATCTTGCCGTTGTTGCCAGTATTATCATTATTTTTAGCCTATGGCTTGAATTGCTGGTGTAGCCGCTGGGCAAAAAGAGTGCGTTGGGGAACTATTGGTTTGGCAATTATGTTGATGTTGCTGAATTTATTTCCCTTGGGTGGTGCTGGTTTAACCAAAATTCTTAGTCCTCGCGTTCAACATTTACCATACCTGAGAGAGCAATGGCTTCATCAACAAGTGATTGAGGAAATTATTAAAACTTCTCCTTACTTACGTACTACTTTAGGTGTATTGCCCTCAACACCCCAAATTAATCAACATAATTTGAATTACTATGGTGCTTTGGAAAACTTCCAAGTCTACGGGCGTCAGGTAGGTACTCAAGAGAAGCAAATACCACAGGATGTAGGTTCACTTTCCTGGTTTTTGACTAAAGATGGTGATCAAGGTTCAGTACCAGCAGCACAAACTGCGATCGTAAATATAATCGAACAAAGTCCTGATTTTAAGTTACACCAGAGTTGGAATTTACCTGATGCTAGTACTCTCCAACTTTACCATCGCCTTAAACCTCCTGTAGAAGTAATACCAATTCCAGAAGACTCAAAACAGAAAGCAGCAAATGAGAGGAAATATTCAAATGAGAATTCAATCACAACAAAATACAAGCCACTTAAAGAAGCAGAAAGTTTAAACCCTTGCTCCCTTTGGCTACCAGAAAACAGACAACAACTGAGCATAAAAAAAACTTCTGCCCTGTGCCCTGAGCATCCTGCCTTTCGAGTTAAGTTAGAAACAGTTACACTACCAGCAACAGCACCTCCAGGAGTGCCAGTGCCAGTGAGTTACGAGTGGATTGGTTCCTGGGAACAACTACAATCAGGTATAGTGCTATTGAACTGGCAATCTATCAACGGAACACTTCAACAGGGATGGTTCCATGACCACGGCATCGGTATGGGAGAATTGCACCCTGGTAAGCAATCCCCCATTCCTAATTCCCAATTCCGAGTTATTGAAACAACTGCGATGCTACCATCAGCAGATTTACCAGCAGGTAACTATAGACTGGAGGCAATCTATCTCAATCGGCAGACGGGGAAAACCTATCCTATCCCAGTGCCTAATATCACTCTCAATCTTGATCCAGCTGCAAAAACTATACCAGCACCAGAATTAGATTTAATTACCCAACTACGAACTTTATCAACAAATTTACCCCAAGGGACAAAGGCACTAGAATCAGTTTTTGAGGAAACAGGGCGTATCAACCAGTATGACCCAATTCAAGACTATTTAGTACAGGCGGATTTAGCTTTACAATACCGATTGCGGCTGCAACCAGACAACCTGGACTTTGCCTATACTCGTGCTTTTGCTAAAGTTTTACAGGAAGATGTAGAAGGTGCGATCGCAGCTTGGAAAAGAGTAGTACTGCTAGACTCACAAAATCCCTACGCTTATGCTTATCTTGCCTTCGTCTACCTCTATAACTGGCAAGCAGGAAAAGCCCAAGAAGTGCTCAATACAGCTATTGCCCTCAATCCTAATATTCCAGAAATTCAAGCCCTCTCTGGTATTGCTGCTCTTTGGCAAGGTAACTTGGTGAAAGCTTGGCAAGTATTTTGGCAATTAGAACTTTAGTACAAAATTAAAATTTTCGTTGGGAATAGCAAGAAAGTGCTGGATGACTTGTTCGACAGTACCAGCTAATTGGTGAGATAATATCAGTTTGATACTGTAGATAGAGGAAAGTAAAACTCGTTGTAAATTACCAGCACATGAGCTACGTTGAAAAAATCAACCATGTACTCAAATCTTCTACATCTGGCAGTCTGTTAGTGGTTGATTTATTTGCCGGATGTGGTGGTTTATCACTTGGTTTTGAGGCACAGGGTTTTGAGACGCACGGCTGGGAAATGGACGCTGATTCCTGTGCAACTTATAGAAGAAACTTAAAAGGTAAATGTACTCAATTCGTCCTCACCCCAGAGACTGATTTACCAGCTGCATCTGTATTAATTGGCGGGCCACCCTGTCAACCTTTTAGTGTGGGAGGTAAACAAAAAGGCTTAAAAGATTCACGAGATGGCTTTCCTATTTTTCTTAGTGCTGTCAAAAGGCTTCGCCCTAAGATTTGGCTATTTGAAAATGTGCGTGGCCTTCTTTATCGAAATAAGTGGTATTTGGATGAAATTACTCAAGTGCTTCAGTCTTTGGGTTATATAATTGAAATTAAGTTACTAAACGCTGTTGATTTTGGTGTTCCTCAAAACCGTCAGCGCTTAATAGTAATTGGTCATCAAGGAAACTTTAAATTCACTCAGTTACTAGAAAAAAAAATAAGTGCGGGTGAGGCTTTAGGAGAATTAGTTTTTGAGACTCCTCCTGAGTCTAAATTTCTTACAGCTAGCATGGATAAGTATATAGCTAAGTATGAAAAAGCCTCATGTTGCAAACGTCCCCGTGACCTTAATTTAGATAAGCCTGCTCGAACTTTAACCTGTAGAAATTTGGCAGGGGCAACTGGTGATATGCACAGGATTAAGTTGCCAGATGGGCGACGAAGACGTTTACTGTTGAGAGAAGCTGCTCGTTTACAAAGTTTTCCCGACTGGTTTGAATTTGTAGGTACAGAAACCAGTTGTTTTAATCAAATTGGTAATGCAGTTTCGCCTTTATTCGCATTTCATCTTGCTGGTATGGTTCGTAATTATTTGGAATCAAACCAGCGATTATCTTCAAGTGAGATAGGGAAACCTAGAATTCCTGTACAGCTATCTTTATAATAGTAATAGGCTCGAACCTCTAATCTTTCAACGGTATATTCACTTCGGTTCGTTCTGCAATTTTGTAAGCCAACTGCTTAAAATCATCATAGACCTTTTTCACAGCAGAGGTATGCGCCCCAATCGCTCCATCAGCAGGCTTTAAGTAAAACATAGGCTTGTGGGCTTCCTGCGACATAGGCATTAGGCTTTGATAGTTCTTGAGTAAAGCCAGACAATTATGATCTTCTGTCACAGAGATGTTATTTTCAAACGCTTTATCCAAAACATCTTCTTGATAAACCTTTGGAATGCGAGCAATCCAACGGTTGAATGCCTTTACTTGACGATCTAATCTCGCTGAGTGTTGCAAGACAATATAACCGACTGGCTGCATACTTCCTTTAGGCAACTCCAAGTCATCCGCAGGATTCTGTTGGAGTCGATCTTGCCAGTTTTTCCTCCAACGTCGTAAGGTAGGACCAAGGTTACGCAAGCCTTGCAGAGAGAATAAATCCGGTGACATTGGCACCACTACATAATCTGAGGCAATTAGTGCAGCACGGTTAATTGCTCCTAAGTTAGGTCCTAAGTCTATTAATATGAGATCAGCTTGATGGGATATAGCTGTCTTGTGCATCATTCTCCAAAAAGCTGATATCACCCGAAAGGCACGCTCATCACCATCCATGCACTTGGGCCAGACTTCTGAGAGTTGATCTTCAAAACCCGAAAGGGATAAATCTCCGACTACAAGTGCTAAATTTGTTTCCCACAGTGACTGTTGGTGTTCTACGTATTCTAAATGTGGATCAGCAATATCACCAATTGCTCTAATCAAAGGCTGTACACAACCGAAAACTGTGTAGGGATGATTGCCATCAGGCCATAACTTTTCTAAGCGCTCCTCTTCAAGAAAGACAGCTGTTAAATTAGCTTGGGGATCTAAATCAACTGCAACCACGCGAAAACCTAGATCGCTGTACATCCATGCCAAGTGGTAGACTAAAGATGTTTTACCAACTCCTCCCTTGTTATTAAAGAAAGCTATAGAATTAGTATTCATAAGTTTCTCCTAACTGTGACTAGCACATGAGAATCCTCTACTACTAACTCTGGGGAGGGGTTACCGTTTTTCTGAAGTTGCTGTCGTGCTAGTTGAATTCCTATTCCAAATCGCTGCACATAACCTAAGTTTTTCATAGCTTCAGCTAGGTGAGGATTTCGATAGTCTGTTACTCCTGGCTGACCAAAATTTTGCTTATTGACCTGACCAAATGGCCCTCCAGGATTTTGAATTTCAATACGCAGAAACTGAATATAGGCACCAGGAATAAATTGTCTGGGTTCATTACCAAACACCAATATTCCCAGTACAGTCGGTTTGGGTGGTAGCTCAACTGTAGCGAAGCGCATAGAGGTGAGTTGTTGCTCAATAGGGCGTTGATTTTCCTCAATAATTTCGATAGCTAAGGATGAGGGTAGATAAGTTCGACGGAACATATCTAAATCGAAATCATCGACTGTAGCTGATACTAATGCTTGTAGATCAAAAGGTAAATCCTTCGCGCGTCGTTTCTCTGAAAGACGACGTTCTTCTTCTCTTGTAGCAGTTGCTTTGCGGGGACCAACACGTACCCAGACACGCCCATTGAATCGCACAGGGGGAGCATCCGATGGTTCCACAATTAAAACTACTAGTTCACACCCATCAATAGTTTTATTCTGGACAACTATTGAGGGAAAAGGCAAGATATTACCATCTGATCGCATATCTGATAGGGTGAGCAGGAGCTGATCTGTAATTGACAAGTTAGCACAACTGCCGTCATCATCGACGCCGATAAAGAGAATTCCTGGTTGTTGGTGGTTTGATAAATCGTTGGCAAAAGCGCATATAGCCTGACGAATTACTTTACGGTCAGATATTGACGCTTTACGTTCTACTCGATCTGATTCAAGATCCCTCAGAAGAGTTGCCAATTCCTCATCATCCATTTAGCCTTCCTTCCAAATAGCCATCAGCTTAACTAACATTTTTTATAGTAACTTCCTTTGGTGGATGTTGCCGTAAAACTTCCTTCAAATACTCCCCCGTATAAGACTTATCATTCTCTGCCACTTCCTCCGGCGTACCTACAGCAATCACCTCACCGCCTTTATCCCCACCTTCTGGCCCCAAATCAATTACCCAATCACAGCAACGAATCACATCTAAATTGTGTTCAATCACTAAAACAGAATTACCTTTATCCACCAAACGCTGCAACACATTTAGCAGTTGATGTACATCATAAAAAGACAAACCCGTAGTCGGTTCATCAATTAAATAAAGCGTTTTCCCTGTTGCCCGACGAGATAATTCTGTTGCCAACTTCACCCTCTGCGCTTCACCACCAGATAAAGTCGGTGCAGGTTGTCCTAACTGAATATAACCCAAACCCACATCTAACAAAGTTTGTAATCGATTAGCTGCCCTGGGAATATTTTTAAAAACCTCTAGGGCTTCTTCCACCGTCATATTTAAGACATCAGCAATTGAATGTCCTTTAAACTTAACCTGCAAAGTTTCCCGATTGTAACGGGCCCCCTTGCACACCTCACACTGCACATAAACATCTGGCAAAAAGTTCATTTCAATTACATTGACACCTTGCCCACTACAAGCTTCGCAACGTCCACCTTTAACATTGAAAGAAAATCTGCCTGCTTTGTAACCCCTAGCTTTGGCTTCAATAGTTTGGGAAAATACCTCACGAATGACATCAAATACTCCTGTATAAGTAGCAGGATTAGAACGAGGGGTGCGACCAATGGGAGACTGGTCAATTACAATAGCTTTGTCAATTGCATTTAAGCCTTTTACCTTACCCAACTGTTTAGGAAAAGGTACTTTACGACTGAGGTGATGTTGTAAAGCTGGATAAAGTAATTCATTAACTAGTGTTGATTTACCAGAACCAGAAACGCCACTGATACAGACAAATTTACCTAAAGGAATTTCGACATCAATATGTTTGAGATTGTTACGATGGGCATCTTTTAGTAATAAAGACAGACCATTGCCTTCTCTTCTTTCAGCAGGAGTAGTAATTAAACTTCGCCCTGATAAATAAGCACCAGTAAGGGAATGTTCAGTTTTGATTAATGTTTCTAAGTCTCCTTGAGCGACAATTTCACCGCCGTGAATCCCAGCTTTCGGCCCAATGTCAACCAAGTAATCAGCACTATTAATTGTCTCCTCATCATGCTCGACGACAATTAAAGTATTACCCAAATCCCGTAATTTTTTGAGAGTAGTAAGTAAGCGATTATTATCACGCTGGTGTAAGCCAATACTTGGTTCATCTAAAACATAAAGTACACCAGTTAAACCTGAGCCAATTTGCGTTGCTAGCCTAATCCTTTGGGCTTCTCCCCCAGAAAGAGTCATGGCAGCTCGGTCTAGGGTAAGATAATTTAAACCCACATCCAGCAGAAATTGCAGTCTACCTTTGATTTCTTTAAGGGCGAGTTCACCAATTTGAGCTTGGCGCGGTGATAGTTGCAATTGATGAATTTGTTCTAAACATTGTTTAATTGAACTTTCAGTTAAATCAGTAATTCGGAATTGCCCTAACCGCACTGAGAGGGCTTCAGGTTTAAGGCGTTTGCCATGACAAACAGGGCAAGGTTGAAAGACGATATATTTTTCTAGTTTTTGTTTATAGGTTTCAGAGCTACTTTCACTATACTGACGTTCCAGAATTGGGATTACTCCTTTGTAGTGCTGGTAGTAACCTTTTTCCTCTCGATAAGCTGAGTCGGCATCAATGAAAATCTTCTCTTCACAGCCGTGGAGAATAATCTCTTGCTGTTCAAGAGTTAGCTTGTTCCAGGGAGTTTGAAGTTCAAAACCATATACTTGTCCAAGGCTATAAAGTACTGAGAGGTAATAGGAATTTTCCTTTTGGGACCAAGGCGCGATCGCACTATACAATGCTTGGGTGGGGTCAGGAACAATAAGTTCTGGAGAGAAACTGCGTAGATTCCCTAAGCCATGACAATGAGGACAAGCACCATAGGGAGAGTTAAAAGAGAATAATCGCGGCGATAATTCCTCCATGACTGCCCCATGTTCCGGGCAAGCAAAGTTTTCAGAAAAAACTATTTCTTGGTGGTTTTGTGGATAGGAATTCTTGGCTTTTTTGCCTGTAGACAGTATTTTATTATTATCTGTTTGTGCTTGAGTTGAATCTGCTGAAGTATCAGATAATACTTCGATAACTGCAATACCATTGGCACGACGCAGACAAGTAGAAAGAGAGTCAGTTAGACGTTCCTGAATACCAGGCTTTTTAATCAGTCGGTCAACAACTACTTCAATATTATGTGTATGATTTTTATTTAATTCGATCGCATCTGAGAGTTCTAAAACCTCACCATTGACTCGCACCCGTACAAATCCTTCTGCCGCCAGACTTGATAAAAGTTTCTTATGAGTGCCTTTTTTCCCTCTAACGACAGGTGCCAAAACATGAAACTTGGTACGATCAGGAAGTTCCATAATGCGATCGCACATTTCATCGATAGTCTGAGGAGCAATATTGTGATCACAAATTGGACAGTGAGGTTCTCCCGCTCTACCAAATAGTAATCGCAAATAATCGTAAATCTCGGTAACTGTGCCAACTGTAGAACGAGGATTATTAGAGGTAGATTTTTGGTCAATTGATATAGCTGGACTTAAACCTTCTATTGCATCCACATCCGGCTTATCTAACTGACCAAGAAATTGCCGTGCATAGGCACTAAGAGACTCAATATAGCGGCGTTGTCCTTCAGCAAAGATCGTATCAAAAGCGAGGGAAGATTTACCAGAGCCAGAGACACCAGTAAAAACAATTAAACGATCACGCGGCAATTCTAAATCAATATTTTTCAGGTTGTGCTGCCTAGCACCCCGAATGCGAATAGTATTCTGATTGGAGGTGAGATAATGATTACCGTTATTGCCCTTGGCTAACTGGGCGTCGGCAATCTCGGCAAGGTCAGACATAAAAGACAGCAGCTTTATACTCCTTTACAATCTTAGCGCTGCCTATCGAGCTTAATACCAATTTGCATTCCAGCAGATAACTTTCTCTCCCCATCTCCCCATCCCCCTTGTTAGACCTCAATCTAAACTATTGCCAAAATCAATAGTGCCATCAGGCATAATTGTTCCATGTAACCTAGCACCATTGAGATTCGCACCGTTAAGGTTAGCTCCATCCAGGTTAGCACCTTCCAAGTTTGCTCCCTCCAGATTCGCATTGGCCAGATTAGCCCCTTTGAGATTGACATCCCTAAAGTTAGCACCTCCCAAGTAGGCACCACCTAAATTAGCCTTTCCCAAGTAGGCACCCTCGAAGTCTGCCCCCTCAAGGTTAGCCATCCCTAAATCAGCACCACCGAGATAGGAGCCATAAAGCTTAGCATTTTCTAAATCAGAACGTTTTAGGTAGGCACCTCCGAGGTTGCTAATTGTCAAATCTGCTCCTACCAAGTTGGCACCATAGAGATAAGTACCATCAAGGTCAGCATCATAAAGATAAGCACCGTTGAGGTTAGCACCTTTCATATAAGCATCCCCTAAGTTGGCACCTTCGAGGTCAGCATTTTCGAGGTTGATACCTTTGAGGTTAGCACCTTCAAGTTCGGCATGCTCGAGTTGGGAATCTGGAAGATAACAATTAGGACAACTACGTGTTGTTTTTAACTGATGGACAATTAAAGGGGGAGAATTAGAAGTTACGGCATTCATACCGATTCCAGCCACAAGACTAAGGGCAGACAGGGCAACCAGAGTCAATGGCGCTTTGGCTTTGAGTGGGCGACTAAAAATTTCAGTGCTAGTAACATCCTTAACGGTGGAAATTGGCTTGAGAGCAGCCATTGCTACTGCCGCATTGGCATAGCGATGCTTTAAATCAGGAGCTACCATTTTTTCTAGCCACTCTACAAACTGCTGACTCAAATGCGGTAGCAGATGCTGAAACTGGAGGTGATAAGTCTGATTCACTAACTTGCCAATTTCGGTAGATTTCATCCCCGTCAGCAAGCAAATTAGTGTTGCGCCCAAACCATAGAGGTCATATGCTGCTGTCAGGGGTTGGTTAAGCAGTTGTTCTGGTGGTGTAAATCCTAGTGTAGCTTTAACAGCATTGTCAGCATCTGCCTCCCCATTAGCCCTACAGGCTTGCCCAAAATCAACTAAATAGGCTTTGAGTTGATAGTTATTATTTAAGTCCCCATCTTGTAAAGATTGCTCAGGGTGATGCCAACACTGCTCAACTAAGATATTTTCTGGTTTCAGAGCTCGGTGAATGAGGGGTGGTTTTTGCTGTTGCAAATACACTAAAATCTCTAAAACAGCAATCGCAATTTCCTTAACTTCCTCAGGTTTCCAATAACTTTGCTCTGTTAAAGAGGGGGCTTGTTTATATTCGAGTACTAAACAAAATCCATTTAAGGTTTCAAAAGAATCGAGGTAGCTAGGGATACCGGGATGCTCAAACTGTTGTAGCCACTGCATTTCCCTTTGATGGGCTTCATAATCTGCCCAGCTTGCTCCTGAATGACCAAATTGAAACTCTTTGATCAAGACAAGCTTTTTTTCTTTTTCCTCCTGAGTTAAAGGAGTTGCCACATAAGTCAAGCAACCTCCGGCACAATTTTCTCCTAAATCCCGTTGAACTTGATAGTTATGGCGGTAAAAGTCTTGATAATTACTCATTATGCCTAGTCTCGATGGCAGGTGTTGTTAAGGTAGATGAAAGTCTTGCCTGAGAAGAGATGATTTCTCTCGAGCTTGGCACAGAATTCCCCTGTTTTCTAGGATTGATAAAATTTTGTCCAGGAACCTTGCTCAATTGATACCAATTTACAATAATAGCTAAAAATAGCAGGGTTCCTCTCTGTTGAGATAGCTATTTATCCTCAACAAAAATAGCAGAGGTAATGGAGGATTAAACTTAAGCAACAAACCCAAGCATAAACCTTTACTATTATACAATTAAGAACTTAGTGATCGAGGTGATTTACCAACTTTTTACAAACTAATTAGCCAATCCCTTGCACCAAGCAGCTAGACTTGATGCTGGGAGTGGCTTATAAAGCCAGCGCTTCACCTCTAGGATTAGTCTTCGGAGGAGGTTATGGGAATCTTGACAGTGAATGTTGTACCAATGCCCACCTCGCTATCAAGGTCAATTGAGCCTTCGTGTAATTCCACACATTTTTTGACTACTGTTAATCCTAGTCCTGAACCGTTAATATGCTCAATATTCCCTCCCCGATGGAATGCCTCAAACAGATGGGACTGGTCTGAGACTGGAATGCCAACACCTTGGTCTTGGATTTGGAAAATAACCTCTTGGTGAGTGCAAATTAACCTGAAATCAATATCACCCCCTTCCGGTGAATATTTAATTGCATTGGAGAGTAAATTAGTGAGGATATAACGTACCAGCCTCGAGTCTAAGTAATAATGTTTACTGGAACATTGACTCTCAAAAATGATGTTTTGTTCATACTCTGCACCCAGTTGCATCTCTTCCACTAGATGTTGACAAAAGGCTTCGATTTCAAGCAGATCGGGATTGAATTCCAGCTTACCAGTTTCGGCGCGATTGATTGTTAAAATATCTTCTAACAGTTGAATTAGATGTTTAGTAGCAAATTCAATGCGGCGCAGATTTCTAGTTCTTTTCTCCTCCGACCAGTTGTAACTGCAAGATTCTAGTAATTGAGCAGACATTAAAATAGTACTCAGAGGGGTACGAAATTCATGGGAGGCCATGGAAAAAAAACGAAGTCGCAGAGCACTGAGTTCTTGCTCTTTTTCTAATTCTAGACGTACTTCTTCAGCTTTTTGACGCTCAGTTATATCAATACCAATCGAGATCATATTTTTAACAGAGCCATCAATATCGAGCAGAGCAGTATTGGACCAAGAAATCAGTCGGCGTGAGCCATCTCGCATCGCCCAGTAATTGACGTACTCGTTGGGAAATTGACCCCGTTTCAGTCCAGAGATAGCTTTTTTGACTGTCTCAATTTCCTCTGGAATCGAGAACAAATCCCAGAGATACTTACCTTTAACCTCCGGGAAACAATAGCCACTGATTCGCTCGCAAGTGCGGTTGAAGCGGTGGATTTTTCCCTGTCGATCCAAAACTACAATTAAAGCATTGGCCGTATCGAGAATTGCCGAGACAAAATTGCGCTCCTCAAGTAAAGCTAGTTCAGCTCGCTTGCGATCGCTAATATTTTGCCACATAGCCATACCAGCAAAAATTTCTCCCCGCTCATTTTTCACTGGTAGAACATGCACCAAATAAACCCTACCTCCATAGGGTATTTCAAAGACAGAGGCAATGCCACTGAGTGCTGACAAATCAGCTTGTTCTTTCACTTTGCAAATTTCGGCTGGGAAGACTTCCCAAATAGTTTTGCCTTCGATCAACTCTTTAGAAAGACCAAAATCAGCTAAGCCTGTACCTTCGGCTAGGGTATAGTGCATATTTTTGTCAAATAAGAGCACCGCACCGTTAGGGAAGTTGCGGGCCATAGTGCGGTAGAGTTCCTCACTTTTCTGTAGTGCTTCTTCTGCTAGCTTTTGCTCGGTAATATCTCGATCTACTCCCAGCATGCGCACCGGGCGACCAGTTTCATTGTAAAACACTTGACCCCTGCTAGCAGCCCAGCGCATTTCGCCGTTAGGGGAAACCACCCGGAATTGAATATCATGTTCTTTGCCCTGGTTGAGAGAGCTTTCTACTGACTTGAGCACCCGCTCACGATCTGCCGGATGCAGAATTTTTACAAAATTGTCAAAATGTCCGTTATAACTGCTAGTAGGCATGCCCAAGAACAGGTCAGAGTGGGTAGCCCAAGTAACTTGGTCAGTGAGGATATTCCAATCCCAGCTAATCATACCAGCTACTTCCAGAGCTACCCGTAGTCGCTCTTCACTAGCTTGAAGCGCTGATTCTGCTTGCTTGCGGTCATCAATACCAATAGATGTACCCAGTATTTGTTGCGGTAATCCCTCTGGGGTTCTTGTAAATACTACCTCCCAGCTATGAAACCAATGCCATTCTCCCTGAGCATTTCTGAGGCGGTATTCGCTTTCGATTACCTCACTATCTACAGCTTCAGTAAATTGGCGGTGGGACTTGTCAAACTCCTGAAGATCCTCAGGGTGAACAAATTCTGCTAAAAACCGTGAACCCATTGATTGCAATTGCTCAGGCGTGCAGCCTAAAAACTCCTGAAGCTGGCGATTGGTGTAAATCTCACAATCTTGGCTTAAGTCATAAATGTAAAGATGATTGGGAGTAGTGTCAGTAATTTGCTCAATTAGTCGCTGGCTTTGCTGTAGAGCTGACTCTGCCTGCTTGCGCTTGCTAATATCGCGCCCCACTGCTTGCAATTCTACTAACTCCCCTTGCTGATCAAAGATCGCCCGATTGCTCCACTGTAACCAGCAATTCTCACCCTTAGCAGTTGTCACTAGCTCTTCAGTCATGCCCACTGGATTTTCCTGACTCAGAGCCTTTAAATGCTGTTCAATATGTTCACGAGCTTCCTGATTGTGAATCAGTGGGAAAAAACTCTGCCCAATTATTTCCTGGCGCTGCTTGCCAAAAAATCGACAGTAGGCGTCGTTAACAAAAGTCATCTTGCCGTCGGGGCAGAAACGGCAAATTAGTTCGGTTTGATCCTCAACAATGGCACGATATCGAGCCTCGCTGCGGCGCTGCTCTTCCTCTGCCTGCTTGCGGTCGGTAATATCAATACAGGAGCCAATGTAACCGGCTAATTTGCCCTCAGTGGTAAACTGGGGAGCCCCCGTACACAAAACCCAGCAATAGAAACCATCGGCTCGTCTGAGGCGATATTCGATCCGAAATAACTTTTGCTGTTGGTATGCTAATGAGTAGGTATTTTGGAAGTTATCAACATCTTCAGGATGGAGATTTGCAAGCCAACCTTGGTCTATCTCTTGGTCTAAGCTGCGTCCGGTAAAGTTGAGCCAAGGCAAGTTGAAAAATGTAAAATAGCCTTGGGCGTCACTCATCCACATCAAGACAGGAGCGCTATCAGCCATCAGGTGGAAGCGTGCCTCGCTCTGGCGCAGCGCTGCCTCTGCTTGCTGAGGCTCTGTAATGTCCCGCATCACCGACAAATGCCTCCCACTGACAAAGTTGGCCCTGGCAGCATACTCGATGGTTCGCACAGTACCATCTGGGCGGAGAAGACGCAACTGACCAGTTTGCTCCCCAGCTTGGAGGAATTTACTCCATCCTTGCTCAAAATCAAAGCCAGCTTCCATAAACTGGGCAATCTGGCTACCTACTAGTTGTGAGTGTTCCAGACCAAATAACTGGCAGGCGACTGGATTGGCTTCGACTATTTTACCCTGGTTATCGGCAATGGCGATCGCATCGAGTGCACCCTCGAAGATAGCTTGTAGTTGCAAGCGCTCCTCGCTATTTTTGAGTTCCTCCTCCCGACGTTTAAGTTGAGTAATATCGCGACTGATTCCCAGTACAAATTCGACAGAACCATCTTTAGCAAATTCTGGCAGCAGGCGGCATTGGTAGTATCTTGGCTCCTGGGGTGTCCGGAAACCGAATTCTAACTCTTGTTGCTCACGAGTGGTAAAAACTTTACTCAGGGCGCTTTCCCATTGGCAAGCCAGAACCTCAGGCATCCCCAAATCCCGATTAGTTTTGCCAAGGAATACTTTTGCTGATATGCCCGTGGCTTTCTCAACAGCTGAGTTTACATATACATAGGTAAGACTTTTATCGAAGCGGGCAATAATATCGGGAGCATTTTCTACAATGGTTTTGAATTCTTGTTGCTCATCGCTGATAGTTGGGCGCAGTGATAATTTATGAATAGGGACGCGAGCAAGGCGCAAGTGGTCAGTTAGTTCCTCAATTTTGATTACCAATGGCTCCAATAATTTCAACCCCCCTGAATCTGAAGATTCTGATTTGGGCTTACCAGCAAAGAGCACATAAAAAATCCAACCCAATAGTGCCAAATTAGCGCTGTTGACGATTGCTACCACAGGCTGCGTATTTTGTATAGTTGTGCAACTAACTGCTGTAGTTAGACTCCAATAATTGCAGATGCTGACGCTAGCTAGCAAGAGTAAAGCTAATCCTACTCCTCTGGTAATGATATTTTGTTCGATGACCCATTTCATTACTGTTTTCCTCTACTTTTGTTTTTTGCAAGATTATATAAAGTCCAGTTTTCTACAATAAAAGCCCTCACAGAGCAATAATTTAGTTAAATTACTTGACTTTCTTACCTTTGATTGTTTCTACTGAAAGCCTGAGATTCCTTGCTTTCAACTAGCTACCTCTGATCTTGCTTGCATTTTTGTATCGGTAGTTACCATTCAATTTTGAGCTTCGAGGGATCATTCTATGAACATCAACAAACAGAACTAAATTTTCTATTTGTAGTGCCAATTACCGGTTTGCTAACTCTCCTTTGTTAAGGCTTGCATCGATAAGGTGTAGCTTTTAACACTCTTAGTTAATATGGAGGTGAATTATAGTTAGATGTGGAGATTATGTGCAGCCGTATTTAACAACATCTGTTGATACTTCCTAAATCTCTATCATGAGAATCTTGCTAGTAGAAGACGATGTACAACTGTCTGAAGCTCTTGAAGAAGCACTTACCGATCAGCGCTATGTATTGGATGTAGTTAATGATGGAGAGGCCGGTTGGGGACAAGTCAAAGTCGTTGACTATGACTTGGTTATGCTAGATGTTATGCTGCCTAAACTCAATGGCATCAGCTTGTGCCAAAGGCTCCGCTCTCATGGCTATAGCACTCCCATCCTCTTGATTACTGCCCGCGATACTAGTACTGATAAAGTCAACGGCTTAGATGCCGGAGCTGATGATTATGTAGTTAAACCCGTTGATTTACCAGAGTTATTAGCTCGTATACGCGCTTTGCTCCGCCGGGGAAATACCTCATCGCCGCCAATACTACAGTGGGGTAGTCTTAAACTTGATCCATCAAGTTATGAGGTTAGCTATCGCGATCAACCCCTGCGCCTGACTCCCAAAGAGTATTCTCTTTTAGAACTCTTCCTGCGCAATGGTCGCCGAGTATTATCCCGCAGTATGATTATCGACCATGTTTGGTCTTTTGAGGCTCCACCATCACCAGATACAGTCAAGGCTCATATTAAAAGTCTACGACAAAAACTGAAAGCTGTGGGCACTCCAGATGATGTAATTGAGACGATTCACAGTATTGGTTATCGACTCAAACAAATCTCTTAAGTTTTATTGACATGATCGTGCTGCTTCTTTGAGATTTTTTACCCATTTTTTTCACTACTTTGGTGTATGATAGACGATGGTCAGAAATGCAAAGTTGATCTGGCTATTCCAGTTTCTTGGTCTGCCTACTGCAACTTCATTATTTTGCCTGAAATTTAGAGTAGTACTCTGTGTAAAATGCACAGAGTTCTCTAGTCTTAGGATGATCATCTTTTCCATACATCATTAGCCATAAGCCGACTCAACCAAAACCTATGAGTACTTAGCAGTAACACTCATAATTTGTAGTAAGTTGCTTTTTGTGTTTATGCCTTGTAGTGTTAGGCAACTACTGAACTTTGCTAATGATCATCAGAGAGTAATGAGTTGATGATAAAAATCACTCTTCTGAACAAAAATAAAACTAATTTCCAAGGCCCAAAACCACTAAAATTTACCCCCAGGATTAGGGAAGACCCTATGATTGGTCAAGGGTCCAAACTTGAAATTTTAGAGCTGATAAGAGCGAAGACCTTAGTTAGTCTTAATAAGGGCTGTTTGTTCAGGGTATTTTGCCCAAGCTCTAATTTTTTTGTCCTTAAA
This sequence comes from Symploca sp. SIO3C6, assembly GCA_010692425.1. Lineage (GTDB taxonomy): Bacteria > Cyanobacteriota > Cyanobacteriia > Cyanobacteriales > Coleofasciculaceae > SIO3C6. The sequence goes on from JAAHHJ010000012.1 coordinate 59,968, forward strand.
CTGCCATTTGGGGATGATTGCTTTTACGATTGGTTACCGCTACCAAATAGCTGAATCTTAAACTCTTTAGTCATTATTAATTTTATTGGTATTGATCGGAGTTATTAATCTATCATGGTATGGAGATTAGCTTTAAGTATGGGAATCAAGTGAATTGACCAAAATTCCAGTTGACAGAGCAATTTAAACCGAGATAATTGAGGGATTAAATTTTTCCGTCTGCAAATGCGTATTTCTTGTAAGATTGAGGAGCTATGAGTTCTAGGTTTGGCAAATCCATAATAGTTGAGAAAGTTTATGAATAGAAGAAATGCCCATTTACCCTCGAGCCTGATTATTGTTAGACTTGCCTTGGGAGGTAATGATTATTGAAGATGGCACAGGTTTTTAATCAGACTATTCAAGAAGCAAAATTTCTAAATTACAAATCAGCTTCGGATCAGCCTAGAAATGAATCTGTGCCGTTGACTTTTTACGGACTTAAAGTTACCAGAATTGAGCCACTGTATCTGCAAATTGGGAAGTTTTTTTTTAAGCTGACTACCTGTACTGTATAATCACAAGTTACGGGTAAAGCTTGGACGGAGCTGATAACAGCTGTTGCTCAAGTCCGTGCATAACCTCCAACAGAAAACTGTCAGCGATTGGCAAGCTAACCTCAGGAACCACTAGAGTAAACTAAACAACCTAGCAAACTTCTAAAACTCCTGAGTTTTTTTCTCAAACTGCATCAGCTCAACCACTGCTAGCAGTTACAGCTTTAACGAGTATCCACTTCAATAAAGAGTTTGGAAACCATGACTCACATATTCAATCGTCTACCTTCTGAATACACAGATCGCCTTTTCTGCTGTTATGCAAATAAAGACAGGGAACTCCTAGTTGCTCGGATCACGAATATTCCTGGCTGGCGCTTGGAGCGGGTTGTTTTCCCGGGGGAGCGTTTTTTGTTTGAAGCGCCATCTTCTGCCATACTAGAAATCCACCGCAATAGTCCTAACGGACCAACTTGCTCAGAAAGCTTACCCTGCGCTTATCTCAATGTTGCCGGTTTTGGCAAATCAAGTGGGGCAGCCGCTGTGAGTAGTGTCAATGTTAGCAGTATCCCTCATAGAGCAGTACCTCCTCAAACAACACTTAAAATCTAACCCTGACGAAACTAAATATACAGTCTCGAAAAATTTACCTAGCTTACACCTTCCCAAGGGATTACAACTCAGGTATCATAGGTAGGCTACTCTAGAGCCTCACCAGAGTTTAATTACCCCAACCAAGGGATACCAAAAACACTTCGGTTTTTGGACTTAGTAACGATTGGCTTGCGTTAAAGCCATACGTTCACTACGCAGACCTAAAATGCACTGGGGTTCCGGCTTCCTCCAAAGCTTGAACCTCTTTGCTTCTGCTTTCACTTATGAAAGCTAGATAATCTGCCCTTTAGTTTTATCTGTATCTACTGCTTGTCCTCGTTTGAATTACACCTTATCCCCCGCGCCCTTGAATGACAGTTGAGGTTTGTTTGTATCTTGAACAGAAAAAACTATAATACCCGTCTCGACTTATTTATGCAATACCTGACAGAGAAAATATTTTCTGAGGTGCTTGCAGCCATTGTTTGAGTTACCTCATCACCTGTTTACTCACCTGTTGTAATTAAACATAGACTAACCATAGGGCAAATTTTAAGGCATCGGTATGTAGGTTGACACCCCCTCTTGAAGAAAGAGGGAGGATGGGGGGATGGGGGGATGGGGAGATAGGGAGATTTTTTGATATAGATTCCTCCCACACTTCCCCATCTTTCTTCCTCTTGCCTTCGTCAACAGTGACAATTCCACAAATCTTGAGTACTACTTCCGGAAACTCTGCCACATTCCTGGAATAAAGATCCAAAAGTACGGGAATTTTGGCGGGGAGGAGTCCCTTGAAAACCGAAACCAATCAGCTAGTATTAGGCAAGTATCTACAAGGGCGTTACCAAATTGTCAAGTGTCTCAGTAGTGGTGCCTTCGGTAAGACTTATGTTGCCAAAGATACCTGGCAACGGAGTCAACCTTTATGTGTAGTTAAGCACTTAAAACCCAATGGCACTCATCCTGAACAATGGGAATTTGGTAGGCTTCTGTTCAAAAGTGAGGCTCAAACCCTAGAAAAACTTGGCTCTCATGAGCTCATTCCCACCCTACTAGATTGTTTTGAAGACGGACAGGGATTCTACTTGGTGCAGGAATTTATTGCTGGAGATCTCCTCAGCAATCAAATGCCCACTGGTAAACGCTCATGGCGGCACTGGAGTGAAGCTCAAGGCACTCAATTGCTTCAAGAGGTTTTAGGCCTCCTGGAATTTATTCACAGCCAAGGGCTGATTCACGGCGACTTGAAGCCTAATAACTTGATTAGAAGATCTTCAGATCATCGCCTGGTTATAATTGACTTCGGCGTTGCTCATCAAATTAAACCTAATCAAGTTAAGCAATCCTCTAGCTTTAGCAAGCGCTTGAAGGCTCCGGTACTCATTCGTCCTTTGGGTTACATACCTATTGAGCAACTCAGTGGAAAGCCTTGTTTTGGCAGTGATCTTTATGCACTGGGGATGATTGCTATTGAGGCACTAACGGGACTCTCGCCCTGGCAATTAAAGGCTGATCCTGATACTGGTGAGGTGTGCTGGCAACAGTATGCCTCAGTAAGTGAACCGATGGCCGTCTTCCTTAACCATATGGTGCGCTATGACTTCAGGAATAGGTTTAATTCTGCTGCCAGTGCTAGGGAATTGCTGCAATTGCTGATAAATACCACCGAGTTTCCTAAGGGTATAAAGACCACAATTAATCATCAAGCAAGTAGTAGGCAGAACATAGGAAACAGCATGAACCAGTCAGAAGAAATTGCTTCGATGTCAGTTTCCAAAGCGCCAATTACTACTGCTGAGTCCCAATTATGCCCGAGCCAGGCTAGTTTTTCTGAGTTAGCATTAGCTTTATGGCCCAAAGTTCCGCCTCTACTAGCGGGAATGGGAGTGGGAATGGCAACTGTCAATGGTATTGCGCTCTCGTTTGGGGTTTATTCTCTGCTTAAGGTTGCTCCTTCCAACTCTGGATTGGAATTTTTAGAGAGAGCTATAGAACAATATCAGTTAGGGAATTTAAATGAGGCAATCCGCTTAATTAAATCTGTTCCTGATGATAGTGATGTCTATAACGAATCTGTAAGTGCTAGAGAAAAGTGGCGGCATGAATGGAAACAGGCATCTGCCCAATTTGAAATTGCCCAACAAGCGTTTAATCAGCAGCAGTGGGTAGATGTGCTGATTGCTGCAGGCCGCACTCCTAATATTGATTATTGGCAGCGAAAGCTCAAGCCATTAGTTGAGAAAGCTCTGCCGGAAGTGGAAGCAGTATCTCAGCGATTGTTGCAACAAGCTTACGTCAAGGCTGCAGAAAAAGACTTCACTGGTGCTTTGGCTTTACTAAGGCAAATTTCTCCAGAAACCCCTACTGGTGCCAAAATCACACCTAAACTGGCTGAATATAATCACAAACAGCATATTAGAGCTGAGTATTTATTGCAACAAGCTTACAATTTGGCCTCGGAGAGGGATTTTTATCGAGCTCAACAGTATCTCTCGCAAATTCCTCAAGGTACTTCTACTTACGAAACTGCTCAAGTTAAATTGGTTGAGTATTCGCGCAAGCAGCATTACCTAGAGGAAGTGGAAAGGAAAGTTAATTTAGCTAAGGCAGTTGTAGAACCACATCTGAGATTTTCTGATCCTTTTTCAAAGGAGTCTTTCATTAGCAACGACGGCAACAATGAAAATCCTAAACTTAATCCAGGTAATCGCTGGCAAGAAGTTAGTCCTAAATCAAAACGGGTTACACCTTTGTTATGATGGTTCGTTCATAAGTAATAAGTAATAAGTAATAAGTAATAAGTAATAAGTAATAAGTAATTTTTTTATCGAAATTAATATGGGTCAAATACCCCACCGTCACTTGCGGTGCATAAAATGGGTTGGGGTTAAATCCCTGTCCCATTTGTTTCAGTGTCCGGTGTGTCCCCGCGTTTTTAATATGGTTTACCTGGCAAAGGATAATTTTGGCTTAAAAAAAACTTAGCCTCAGCCTTATCTTTAATTACTCCATCCAAAGTTGCCACTAACAAAATATCCAAAATTTCTCGGTATTTTGGCCCTGGTTTATAGCCTAACCTTCTCAATTCATTACCATTAATCGGAGCCTGAATATTACTCCATTGTGTAAGATACTGCCAGATTTTGCGCCTTACAAATCTTGGACTCTGTACGGCAATTAAAGCTAAAGTTGGTAACTTATACTGGCGCAATGATTGAAAGATTTCGCTAGGGCGTTGAGACTGCGGTATAATTTCCAGTAATTCTACCTGTGCCTCTGACAGTTGCTGGAGTCTCTCAATACTATCAATTGGTAACTGTAAATTATTAGCAACTTTAGTGCGTTCTGTGGTAACTAAATCAGCAATTAAAATTTCTAAACGCATCTGCCAATGCTTAAGACTTTCTTGAGGATCAAACCTCTGTAACCATCGATCCAGCAAGCGCACTCGCCACCATAACTGCTCATCTAATTTGAGATCAGGATGAATACAGCGCAATGCTTCCAAAGATGCCAATAGTTGTAGAGCTCGTTTCCAATAAGGCGCTTGTAAAATATATTTTAGTTCCGCTTTTAGTCGCGTTTGCAGTGCCGGAGCCTTGCCATTCTTTGCCAAAGATTGCTCGTACACTCCGCTATCGAGAGCATACCTAATATAAGCCTCAGTCTGGGGTTCAATTTCAAATCCCAACCTGACAGCAAAACGCACTGCTCGATAAATTCTAGTAGGGTCTTCAATAAAGCTATTGGTATGTAATACTCGAATTAAACGCGATCGCAAATCGAGCCAACCCCCAAAGAAATCTAACAGCACTAAATCACCACTGCTAGCAGCAGTCAGTCGCAGTGCCATGGCATTGATGGTAAAATCACGCCGATAAAGGTCTTGACTAATGGAACTAGCTTCAACTTCTGGATTAGCAGCAGGGTAGGGATAAAATTCAGTACGGGCAGTGGCAATATCTAACCAAAGAGAACCCAAGACTGGGTGATTGTGCCACAACAGTGCAGCAGTTTGAAAAGCACCGTGAATTTCTAGGCGGGTTTCAGGATAAATTTTACGCAGTGCCTTAGCTAGTTTTACCCCAGCCCCAGAATCTGCTGAATTATTAAAACCATCTACAACTAAATCAATATCCGCTAGTAACAAACTATCACTAGCCTGTGCCAGTAACAAATCTCTTACTGCACCACCTACTAGGTAGAGATGCCAGCCTCGCTTTTGAGCTTCTTGGGCAGCCTTGAGGAGTAATTCCCACAGCGGTGGTGCCAGCCGATGCTGAAGTTGAGCCAGAGTAGCACTCCCTATCTGGGCATCTCCCCATCTCCCCCTCTCCCCATCTCCCCCTCTCTCTCCCTGCTCCCCTGCTATTTCCTGATGCATTTGCCGCAAGACATCGGTGCGGGTAACAATTCCCAGTAACTGTCCATTTTCAAGGACTGGTAAACGTCCAATATCGTAAGTCACCATTAGTGACTGAATCGAGGGCACAGAGGTTTCCGGGGTAATTGTCTTGATTTCCTTAGTCATGTAACCTTTAACTGGAGCATGACCAAAACCGTGATGCAGCGCTAAATCAAGGTCTCGTCGTGAAACAATCCCTACTAACTGGTCTTGGTCATCTACTACCGAAAGTCCCGAATGACCATAGCGTAATAGTACTCTCTGAGCCTCACTAATTGTAGTCTCAGGGCGAATAGTGCGTACTGGCGATGACATTAACTCCCGTGCCCTTAAAGGTTGGGGAATTTGCTGTTGAAGTTGCTTAAGCATCTGCTCTGTGATTGCCCCAGGATTAGCACCTCGTAGAGTCACAGATGCTGCTTGGGAATGTCCGCCACCACCTAAAGGTTCAAATAACTTATTTAAATTTGTCCCTTGAATCCGAGAGCGCCCAATCAAGGCTAGGCGCACTCGGGGATTGGATATTTCTGCAGTAGGGGTTGTTAAGGTAGTAGTACTAGTAGTAGGATTATTAATAGAGGGTTGTGCTTCAATAGCCGCGCAATCAGAATCAACACCCCGATATTCAGCAGCCAACACTAAAGCATCACTTTCTGTAATCTCAACCAATCGTGAAACTAGGGCAGATAACCCCGGCACATAGTCTTTGGTTTTGATGATTACCCAAGAAATGGTGTAGCCCACATAGGTTTGCGATCGCAAATTTTCTAGGGCTAACTTTAATAATTTTTGCAATTGGGCAGAAAGGCCTGGATCAACATAAGCTGCAATTTGGCGCACAGAGGCTCCCTGTTCCATTAACCAGGTTAAAGCAGCAGCATCACGGGCTGTTGCTCTCTCAAAAGTCAGTGAACCTGTATCGACGTGAATTCCCAGCGCCATCACCGTCGCCTCAGCGACACTCAGTTGGATAGGACTTTGTTGCAACTGCTCAACAATGAGAGTAGTAGTTGCCCCCACTGACTCAATCCGGCTGTGGGTGGCATTGAGGTCCGCTTCAGTATCGAGGTGATGATCATAGACCTCAATTGATTGTAACTGAGGAAGATCTAACCATTGAGCAGCTTTCCCCAAGCGGTCACGTTTTTGAGTATCTACCACCACTAGGGAATGAATCTGTTGTGAGTTGACCGCACGACGCTCAATCAGGGCATACTCATCGCGATGTAAAGCCAAAAAATCTCGTACAGCTGGGTGAGCCCCACCAGTTAACACTACCTTAGCACCAGGCTTGAGGAGAGTAACCCCTACTGCTGCTCCCAGAGAATCAAAATCAGCAGTTGTATGACACAAAATCAGATCCATAAGTTAATACCTTCGGCTGTAGAGAGTGGGGGAGGGGGAGATGGGGAGATGGGGAGATGGGGGGATGGGGAGATGGGGAGATGGGGAGATGGGGAGAACACGAGGGAATGAGTTTATATAAAAATCCTCCCACACTTCCCTATCCTTCTTCTTCCTGCTGCCTTCCAAGGTAAAGCTTTAGGTCAACAAAAAAGGGTCAAACTTTGGTAGCTTACTAAATAAGGAAAAATTTATATTCCCTGGAGAATCCCAAATGTCTATCATATTCCAAATATCACTGGCTGCTTTAGTTATCCTGTCATTCATTATGGTTGTCGGGGTTCCAGTTGCCTATGCCTCACCTCAAAACTGGGGTCAATCGAAAACTTTGCTCTTCATCGGTTCCGGAGTTTGGACAGTTCTGGTTATTTTAGTTGGTATTTTAAACTTTTTCGTAGTTTAGCAATGCTGCTGATCGTCCTCCTCTTGAACTAGACATCCATCAGGAGGGGATGGAAGCCAGACAGCCTTGATAAGAGCAACAAAATTTTCATTCACAGCCATGGCAGTTTTTGAGGGAAACTTCACTTTAACGAACAACCTTAAGTTTGCAATCGTCATTGCTCGATTTAATGACCTAGTGACAGGCAAACTTATTGAAGGGTGTCAAGATTGCTTGAAACGCCACGGCGTTGATCCTAATCCCCAAGGTACTCAAGTTGACTATATTTGGGTTCCTGGTAGCTTTGAGGTTCCTCTGATGGCTCGCCAAGCAGCACTCAGTAATCGCTATGATGCTGTGATTTGCCTAGGTGCAGTTATCCGTGGTCAAACACCTCACTTTGATTATGTAGCAGCAGAAGTCTCTAAGGGAATTGCTGCTGCTAGTTTCCAAACTGGTGTGCCGGTAGTCTTTGGAATTTTGACCACTGATACCATGCAGCAAGCCTTAGAAAGGGCAGGAATCAAGAGTAACTTAGGCTGGAACTATGCCATGAATGCCCTAGAAATGGCAAGTTTAATGCGGCAGTTTAAGGGTAACTCTTCAGCTGCCTACGGTGTCTTTGATGAAAATGTGGTTACTACTCAGGCGCTGCCAGCAGAATCTGGGCGGAAAATTACTGGGCGCTCAGAGATTGAACACCAAGACTCTGCACACGATTGAAACAGAGGGGGGAAGGGGGAGCAAGGGAGAGAGAGGCTAGTAGCTGTAACTAAATATCTAATCACTTCTCGTCACTTCTTTTCTTGTTGACGAGAAGTGAGTGTAGGTATTGGTAAAGGTAGCTCATGGTTGACAAATTCTGATTGTTATGACAAGCTAGTGAGGAAGTAAATTGATGCGGGTATAGCTCAGTGGTAGAGCGTCACCTTGCCAAGGTGAATGTCGCGCGTTCGAATCGCGTTACCCGCTTGGAAAAAATAGAATCTGGGATAAAGTACAAGTTCCAAGGAGTGAAGTTAGGCTCTGTAGGTGTAGGTGATAGTTGCATCATTGGATTGATCAGCTATCAACAACCATCAACCATGAACTATCAATCTTCGCACCAGCAAATCAAGGATATTCCCTCAGTATTATCAAAAAATCATCAAAAAAATGCTAAGCTTTAAAAGACTGCCAATAAAACCTGAGGGCGTGATTGAGCAATACCGCCATCTCGAATTCTATTGGAAATTTTGATAGAAATGTCTTGGTTCTAAGTAGCGCTCGTGCCATCCCACAAAGCTCAGAAGATTGACTTAAATGCTGAGTATCCCTGCCCTTGTCGCCGTCGGGGTTCTTTAGTACAAATTACACTGACAGAAGCCTTAGGCTGCAATCGCTGTCAGCAAATCTTTGTGGTAGAAGATGGTGGGTATGTGATTGAACAACTCTCCACAAGCTACCCTTACAAGAAAGCTTGGCGTTGGGCTGGCAACCGCTGGATTGCAGCCAATGCTAGTATTGGGGAAAGTTACCTACCAGTAGCACTGCTAATAGTCATGGTATTGCTGATTGTCTGGCTGCCCTTGGCTCTGCGCTCTACGACAGGACCAAGTATAATCTTCTGGGCGCTGTTGGCAGTTCTACTGGCAATACTCCCAGCGCTAATGGTGTGGCTGGCTTACCGGCGTTAGCAATGAAAATAGAAATGAAAACCGGTGGCTTGATGCCCAATTCAAATGAAGCAGTGATACGTGCATACCATGCTTCTTTGGCATTAGCAACCACCAAAGGGGTAGAGCGCTCTGTCGGCGTACAGGCAATGGCACAAGCATTGGAGAATTCTTTTGATGATATTTTGGAAGCCAATACCCTAGACTTGGAAGCTAGCCGGGAAATGGCAGTGCCAGAACTAATTTTGGACTGGCTTAAACTGACACCAGAAAGGCTAGGAATTACCATCCAGATTTTGCAGAGAATTGGAGAATTATCAGATCCCATTAGGCGGGTGATGAATGCCTCCTATCAACTTGACGACTCTCAGACATACTCTCAAATGATGCCCCTGGGAGTCATTGCTCTAATTTATGAAGCCTTCCCGGAATTGGGCGCGATTGCTGCAGGCTTTTGCATTAAAACCGGCAATTCTCTAATTCTTCGGGGTGGTAGTGAAGCTAGCCAATCCAATCAAGTTATTGCTAAAGTTTTAATTGAAGCTTTAGAGGATGCTGGCTTGCCAGATGGATGTCTAGAAATCTTGCCCTCAGAACAAGGTGCTTCGATTCGAGATTTAGTCACTCAAGATCGATATTTGAATCTAGTCATTCCCTACGGACGACCAACATTGGTGCAGCATGTGACGCAGCAAGCCACTGCGCCGGTGTTGAAATCAGCAATGGGTAACTGCTACCTTTACTGGTCTGCTTCTGGTAACGTAGATATGGTTATTTCAGTAACTTTAGATAGTCACGCCAGTGAGCCAGATCCTGTCAATGCAATTGAAAAGATTTTGATCCATCGCTCTCAAGATTACTTATCCTTAATACAACTTTGGAATTCTCTCAAGCATAAAGGCTTTAAACTTAGAGGCGACTCTGAACTAGTAGCTAAGTTTCCAGAATATTTGACTCTGACGGCAGACTTTGAGTGGAATCAAGCTTATCTGGATAAAATCATTGCTTTTCACATGGTAGATAGCATTGAGGAAGCAATTGCCTGGATTAGCCAATACAGTAGTGCCCATGCTGATTGCATAGTTACAGAATCTTATCAAGAAAGTCGTCAGTTTGCCCTAGGTATTGATAGTGCTTCTGTCTACATTAATTCGTCACCACGCTTTTCCCGTAACCCTAAGCGGGGAGACTCTGTATTTCTGGGGATGTCTAATCAGAAAGGATATCGCCGAGGGCTGATTAGCCTGGAAGCACTCACAACCCTTAAACAGGTGGTTCAAGGTAATGGACAATTTTAATTAAAGCCAGTTGCCAACTAATACATATGGTGCCCAAAAACCAGGACTCTCATAATTAGGATATTTTTTCAAGAGTGCTACTTGGGCACGGCGCAAAGCCTCTGCTTTCGTTATCTTGGTATTAGCTAAGTGATTATAGAACTCACCCATTAAGATGGCAGTGGAGCGATCGCTAATATGCCATAATGAAGCCAAAGTACTACGAGCACCTGCTTTCACTGATACCCCTGCTAAGCCCAAGGTAGCACGATTATCGCCAGCAGCAGTTTGGCAAGCGCTTAAAACTAGCATTTCCAGGGCTTCTAGACTAGTTTCATCCCGACGACGTAGCAGACTATCAAACTGCGCCACATTAATAGCACCATCAGCTGCTAGTATAAAAGTATGCTCAGGGCGAGAGCTAAATTGACCATGGGTTGCTAAATGCAGGACATTAAAGGAAGTGGCATTAACATTGTTGTCTAAGCTAGTGCTGGTAAATTCTTGGTCTAAAAGCTGCTTAGTAGATACTCCTGCTTGAGCAATCAAATTGAATTCAGACTTAATTTCTGGTAAGGGTGGAAACTGTTGGAATTCTGGCGGTGGCTCCACTAAACCAGCAGCTAGGACTTTGATTGGTTGTTGTGCCAGAGGTTTAGGTGCAAATAACTGGAGTCCCAAACTAAGAGCTATTGCGTATTTCTCTACCAGATATTGTTGACCATCATACAGAATAGCCATGGGCAGATTTCGTAAAGCTCCGTCTAGTACAAATACAAGGGTATTAACTCCACTATTTTTTAAATCTAACTCAATATTTTTAATTAACCAACTATATACTTGCTGTGATAGTAGTTGTACTTCCTCAATTCGATCAGGTTCCAACAAATACTCACGCAACTGTGTAAGTATGGCTTCGACTTCACTCTGGGATTTATTAAAAGTAAAGTTACGCAGGGGCTGGTGGGGAATTTTGACAATTACCTGTAGCTGCTGCGGTAGAATAATTGGATAAATGATGGCAGTAGTAGGGTTCTGTTGGTCTATTACTTGGTCTAACACAACAGTCTGGGCGTCTATGCAGGCTTGCCGAAAGTAATCGTCTAATTGGGCTAATTGTAGTGCTTCCATCCTCTGCCTAGCTTTGTCTAAGGTTTTTTCCTGTTGACTGCTTGGCTGTGACTGCAATAGTAATGCTACCGACTCTCGATATACAGGCTCTACACTTTCTTTAAAGGAATATTGCACATCTCGATTCACAGCAACTAAGTCACTGCGGATAGTCTGCAAATCACTAACTGCAAAATCATAAGCGGCGATGGCACGGGGTATTTTCCCCTGTTGTTTAAATAAACGTCCTAACTGCCAATGCCAACGGTAAGCAATATCTGGAGCGTTAATAGTTTGGGCGATAATCAGTGCCTGTTGAGTAAGTTTTTGGGCATGTGTAAATTGCTTGGTTTGTTCATATATACTGCCTAGAGTACCAAGGGCAAAACTTTCAGCTCGCTTATCTGCTAAATTTTGAGCTTCTTCTATAGCTGTCGCGCAGATTTGAGCCATTGCTTCAGGTTTAGTTTCCAACTTCAACAAGCTTTGAACCAAATGAATACGGGCATAAATCGTGCTTTGAGAAGGAGGTAAGCTGGTAAGTAGAGTCTGAATTGACGGTAATAATTTCTGTGCAGTTGCTGCTTCTCCAGTATTAACTAGTAGAGTGAATTGATTAATTTCAGCTTGAACTTTGGTAATGGGGTTAGGGGTGACAGTAGCGGCTTGCTGATAAAATGCGATCGCACTCTTAAAGTCTTGTTCTACCCGCGCTGTGTTTCCCAAGCTAAACCAAGCAGCACTAATATTTTCGGGAGAGTCTAACTGTTGAGCAATTTCTAGACTTTGCTGTAAGATTTGACGAGATTGCTTTAAATCACCAGCTACCTGTAAGGCATCACCCAAAGACCTTAATTCTATAGCTTTAGTAATAGAGTTAGGTTGTGATTTTAATTCTTCTTGCCATGTAGTTAAGTTGGTTAAACTACGACGATAAAACCCCAAAACTTGCCATGCTTGTGCTTGGTTAATGCGACTACCAACAACACCACTTTGATCATCAAGTTGTTTATATATTACTTCTGCACGCTGCCAAGTTGCCAGTGCTTGTTCTACTTGTCCTAAATTCAGTTGAACATTACCTTGAATATCCAATGTCTGCGGTAAAACTAATAGATATGGTTTAATATTTTCCAGGATTTTTAGACTTGCCGTCACTGCCTGCTTAGCTTCTTGCCACAATCCTAATTTTTGATATGCTAGGGCGATATTACTCAAACCAACAGCTTGTCCTAATTTATTACCTTCAGTGCGATACTGCTCAACCGCTTGTTGCAAAATATTAATTGACCCTACAAAATTTTCTGCATCGTATAGTGCTTTTCCCTGTTGCAGTAAATTATCAGAATTTTTGATTTTAGATTTTATATCCTGGCTTGATAAATGTAATCTTAGGGAATTATTAATGGTAGTAACTTGAGCAGTAACCGGATAAATAATACACAACAGAGCACTGACCAAAGTTATGATCATAAATGACTTCCAGCTGTCACCCCTCTTGAATTTAATCCTTTTAACCACGTTCCAGTTTTGATAGATGATATTGTGATAGACGATAATTTTTCTGTTATCGAAATCCTAGTCATTTTTGACTACCTGGAAACTAGATTAAGTTTGTTTAGAATTCAAGGAAAAATACTCACTCACATTCCATCGCCTCCCATCGTGAATCAGCAGGGTTAATTCAGCAGCAGTAAACTCAAACTCGAACTCTCGATGCTCAAATTCTGGCCAAGACTTCTGGAAATTCTGCCTAGTCAAATCTTTAAAAGCAACAGTCATATGAGGAGAAAAAGGGCGGTTTTTAGAAACCTGGTGGACAATTCCCAATGAGGCTTCCAGATAAGCCATCAACTCTGATTGAATAGCTAATAGTTCTGGTGTCTTGAGGACATTTATATAAATTACGCGCGGAATAAAAGCACCAAAACCCTTGAGTCTTATCGGCACTGATATCCGAGTTTCAACAAAATTTTTTAGACATTCCTTGAGAACAGACACTTGATCTAACTGCCATTCAAAGGGAGGTTGCAGAGTAATATGGGGCGGTGATTTTTGAGCGTGTTGGCTATTGTAAGTGTCAGCAAAATACTGCTTAATCTCATTAGCGTAATCCTGGATTTCCTGAGGTGGCAGGAGGGCGATGAAGAAGAGACTTTGTTGATTGTTCATGGTTAATGGTTCATAGTAGCTTAAAGTAGCCTAAGATCTCATGCTGTTGATTGCGATTGCTCTTGTAAAAGGATGTCCCAGCGTTGAAACCAAACCTGACTTAAAAATTGGTGATGTTGCCAATTGTACTGCTTGCTGTACTTTTTGCAGTCTTCCCTAATTTCACTCAAGCAATTGAGTAATTGTAGCAAAGTCAGGCATTGCTGAATTTGATGAGCAACGGCAATCAGCCATTGTCTTAATTTCCGATAACTAATAAATTGTCCGCCCACATCGCAGCGATGCACAAATATAGCGCTACGCGCAAGGCAGAAGGCTCCAAGGCAGAAGGGGTGAATTTGACAAAGTTTTAGCGATTTAGCTTGTCCTAACCTTAATACGTACTGCTATAATACATATTTCCAAGATTCAATACGCATAATTTGGTGCTCGGAAATATTGAGAAATTGGGCAATATCACTAACACTGATACAAAAGTTCTGAGCAAGGTGGAGGCAATTCAATAATTTAGTCATGGTTCATTGCTCATGGTTCATTGCTCATGGTTCATTGCTCATGGTTCATTGTTCCTGGTTTATGGATCAAGAACAATCAACTTGATATTAATTACCTAAACGTTGGCTACAAATACTTTTCAAGTAATGAGTAAGAAATGTTCCTGTTATCACTTATCACTTATTACTTATCACTTATCACTTATCACTTATTACTTATTACTCCAGCCTGGGACGTTCCACTGTAACAGGCTGGCTTTCTTTCTGGGTTGCAATTGCAACAGTATTAATTTATTATAAAGTAATTATGAATACAATACCTTTGAAAAAAAAATTTAAGAACTGATTGGAAAGAGCGCTGTCAGGTTAAAGACGCGGGGACACACCAGACACAACGGAAGCTCCAGATAAATTAGATGGGATTTAGCCCCAACCAATTTTATGCACCGCAAGTGACGGTGGGGTATTTGACTCATATTAATTTCGATAAAAAGAGTGATCGCGCTCGGGCTGTAAGTAAGCTATAGTTTGTGTAAAGCTTACATCAGGACTGCTATATCAAACTAAAAATTGCAGTATGATCATTGATAGTTAATTGCTCAATTTTGGTTGTTACCCATTTAAAATTCTAAATAATCAAATCGTTTACGTGATTTTTGTTTACAAAACTTGATGTTTGTCGTTTGCAAAAATTAATTTACTATAAACAAATTATAATTGTAGAAATTGCCTAAGAAAACCTGAATTAAACAGCAACTCATCTACTATCAGTTACTAAGTCATAGCTAATTAAGCATCAATTAATTAATCTTTAGTTAACAATGTATGTTGACATATATTGTTATATTTGTTAATTTATCTCATTTCCTGCCCTATCTGAGGGTTAGACTAGTTAACTTTCCAGTGCTGACGCCCAGATATACAAAGCCTTTAATAGATTCATGAGTATCTTGATAAATGCACCAAAAGCATGCAGGCATCGTTGTACTCTTGCAATTAAAATTACTGATACTCCTAGTCTCCTTAAGTTAGTAAATGAAAAAAATGATCAGCAAAATTAACATCTTGTTATTTGCAAGGAAAATTACTAATTTTAAAAGAAGCAAAAATATACCTTTGAAACCATCTCTAACCTCATATAACTTTGAGGTCAATGTTACCAGTGGAGCTTTAGTAGGCAAGCTTTATCAAGGTTCTTTTAGTTTTGATAATTTCTGTTTAACACGGCAAGGTTTGGAATGGCTGACAGTAGACAATAGCTTGTTCGTTGAATTTACTTTTGAAGATGAAGTATATACTGAAAGGTTTTGGCAAATGCCATGGAATTATCCTTATGTCATCTTCCAGAACGGTGTTTTAATAGGTCTTCAATGGTTTAATCCTCTATTTGTTATAGACAGTAATGAGTTTAAAAACTGGGAAGCCAAAGGATTATCAAAATTGGGTCATTTCCCTGAAAACCAGGGAATAATAAGTTACTCAAAACTTAAAACTGTATAACTTTAACAGCCATAAAATCACGCTTTCATAGGAAAAGATTATGCCAAATCAAGAACATGTAACTTTACTCAGGAAAGGAACACAGGCTTGGAATGCTTGGAGATTCAAGCATCCTGCTCTCAAACCTGAACTTAGAGGATCTATAATTAGGACAAGTCTCAAATCGGTTGACCTCAGCAGTGCAGATCTCAGTGATGCCAACTTTAATAACACTGAGCTTAGTGGTGCCAATCTCAGCAGTGCAGATCTCAGTAGAGCAAAATTAGCACGGGCAAACCTTAGTGGTGCCAATCTCAGTAGTGCTAACCTTGCTACCGCTAATCTCAGTGGTGCTAACCTCAGTGGTGCCAATCTCAGTGGTGCTAACCTCAGTGGTGCCAATCTCAGTGGTGCCAATCTCAGTGGTGCCAATCTCAGTGATGCCAATCTCAGTGCAACTATTCTTAGTGGTGCTAACCTCAGTGATGCTAACCTCACAGGTGCCAATCTCTCTGCTACCCAGGCCCTCGATACTAACTTTCAGAAAGCAATATTTACTCAAACTCACATCAACAATTGGAAGATTAACGATGCAACCAACTTTGGAGAAGTAATATGTGCTTCCTGTTATGTACAAAATCATTTACTAGAATGCTACTCTGATAGTAGAAAACTGGCACTAGGAGGATTTAATCAACTATTCCGAGAAGTGGCGTAGTGTTAACGCTTTTTAATTACTTAGTTTAAACTCTTAAGAAATATATTCATTAGCAGAGAATGTGTCTCTTAAGAGTGAAAAGCAAGATCATGAAATATCAAAAACGGGTACTTGCTATTCCCTACATTCCTGATCCCGCTCGGTTCTTTGGTTTTCAATACCTAGTTTTCACTATTGAGGAAGCAACGCGGGGAAAAATTGTGCAAGCAGGTAAAGATATAGTTCTTCAATGTCAGATTCATGACACTACTTGTACATTTACTCATCAACATTTAAGTGTTTTAAACAACCGCGAAATCAACCAACTGTGCCATCATCTGGGAATTGATAGTAATTAAGCTAGGAGTCTGATAAGCTGCTGTGCATTAAAAATGCACAACAGCAAAGCAGTCCCGATGAAAAAATTTTTTCATCATCAGGCATTAAAGAGGGTTATAGCAGTACGTATTAAGCTTAGGACAAGCTAAATCGCTAGAACTTTGTCAAATTCACCCCTTCTGCCTTGGAGCCTTCTGCCCTGGAGCCTTGCGCGTAGCGCTATATTTCCCCTACACCTTGCCGCCGCAGTTACCTTACCGACTAGCAATGGGCATCCGCCAGCCGGTGCCAAAAGCACGATCCGTAACTTTCAATCCAGGAGGGGCTTGTCTGCGCTTGAACTCAGCACGAGTTACTAGCCGGATCACTTTGTTAACAACTACTGGATTGTGTCCAGCTTCAATAATTTGAGCAGCTCCTTGGTGTTGATGAATCATTCTATACAAAATATCATCGAGAATATCGTAGGGCGGCAGGGATGCTTGGTCAACTTGACCTGGTTTGAGTTCAGCACTGGGAGGTTTAGTCAAGATATTAGTAGGAATCAGTGGTAATTTTGGATTTTGGATTTTGAATTTTAGATGGAGAAATGAGTTCAATTCCAAATCAGAATTAAGCCATTTGCACAGAGAATAGACACGAGTTTTCGGAACATCAGCAATGACAGCTAATCCACCATTCATATCGCCATAGAGAGTACAATAACCCACTGCCATCTCTGACTTATTGCCAGTAGAAAGGAGGAGGTAGCCAAACTTATTAGAGATTGCCATTAACAAGTTGCCTCGAATCCGCGATTGAATATTCTCCTCAGCAATCCCAAACTCTGTTCCTGCAAATAGAGGTTCTAAGGTTCGATCATAATCCTGCATCAGCTCCTCAATGGGCAGGGTATGAGACTTAATACCCAAATTTTCTACTAGCAAAAGAGCATCTTTAAGGGAATGATCAGAACTATAGGGGGAAGGCATGAGGACAGCCAAGACATTATCAGCGCCTAAAGCTTCAGTAGCAATTGCTGCCACTAGTGCCGAATCAATACCTCCACTCAAACCAATGACTGCCTTCTGAAAGCCGCACTTTCTGCTGTAGTCGCGTACACCCAAAACTAGCGCTGACCAAATTTCTTCGTCAAGGCTGGTGGGTGCTAGGGCAATTTTTGCAGCTTCTCCAGAAGCAAGCTCTCGCCTCTGTTGATCAAATTCTAAAACCTTCAAATCCGTCTCAAAGGGACTAAGTAAACACACCTTCTCGCCAGCACGGTTAAATGCCACACTACTGCCATCAAAGATTAGGTCATCGTTAGCCCCTACCTGATTGGCATAAATGATCGGTTGCTGGTAGCGCTTAGCACTGTGGTGCAGCATTGCTTCCCGCAATTGCTGCTTACCAGCGGTGTAGGGTGATGCTGAGAGATTAACTAAAATATCTACCCCTTGAGTCGCTAACTCTGTAATCGGATTAACTTGGTAATTACGCTTGCCCCAAAATTCCTCATCATTCCACAAATCCTCGCAGATAGTAACCCCGATGCGCACTCCATCTATAGTAAAAGCATTACTCTCAAGACCCGGTTCAAAATAGCGATGTTCATCAAAGACATCATAAGTTGGCAAGAGTCGCTTGTGAAAGATCTGTTTTACCTTGCCTTCTTCTAACAAAGCAATGCTATTGAACAGAGGTTTGCCACCAGTAAAGCGAGCTTTGGGATTTGGTTCTACTGTACCCACCAAGACTGCCAGCAGAGGTGGTAAATCCTGTGCTAGCTGTTGCAAACTAGTTGCCATTAATGCCACAAAACTGGGATTGAGCAGCAAGTCTCGTGGCGGATAGCCGCAAAGAGAAAGTTCCGGTGTTAGCAAAAGGCGAGTATCCTGAGAAGTTGCCTCTTGAGCGGCTTCCAGAATTTGTTGAGCATTGCCAGTAAGATCACCAATGGTGGGATTAAGTTGGGCAATCGCGATTTTCATGTAAATTTCAACGAAGAAGGGAATAGATTCTATTTTCAAGGGGTTTGATCAAAACCCCTTGATGTAGAGGACACGGGGATATGGGGATACAGAGACACAGGGACACGAAGAAGACTCAAACCAACTCTCTGCCTCACCGCGTCTCCCCTTCTCCGCGTCAGCCTCAACCAACTACTTATGGCTGCAACCATTTTCAAGTTAGACATTGGCGCGAATGCGATCGCAAACATTGGGCTTAGATACTGTAAATGTATAAGTATAAACAGGTTGAGTCATGAATTTAGAAGAACTAGAAAATTCCTATCGAGAAGAGATGGATCAACTGGGAAACAGACTTCAAAATGCAGTCCTAGCCCTTGCTCAGGCAGAAGCGATTATTGCCCAGATGGGAGACATCATGCAGAACCTAAACGCAATTGTTGAAGAATTTATCCAACAACAGCAACAATAATCTTAGCCTTGGGTCTCCAGCTCTGCCTGAATTACTCTACGTATTTCTCTCGGAGTTGTGGGTTTTACCAAGAAACGACGAACACCAAGCATTTGCGCTCGCTTTTTTTCTGCTGAGAAGGCGTAAGCTGAAAGGACAACTACTGGTAACTCCTTCCATTGAGATTGTCTTAGTTTTTCTATCAGCGTAAAGCCGTCAATTTGTGGCAACTTGAGATCTAGCAAAATCAAGTCAGGTTGAAATTCAGACAGAGATTGCAGAAAGCCTTGACCGTCAGGTAAAGCGCAAACTTCATATCCCCATAAAATTAAGTGTTCAGTGATAATTTCTCGATTGAAATTATCATCTTCAAGGAACAGGATTTTCATTAGCAGTTGGCTAGCTTTGTTTGGTTTAACTATTAGGTGCCGCTTGCTGGCATGAGTACAGATGTTCTTGATGGATATAATCTTTGACGGCTCTGGTCAAAGCTTGTGTGTCTCCCCAATCCCGATATCCTGTTGAGGAAACTGATGGTACCTGTAACTGTGCGATCGCTGCTTCTGTTCCTAGCTTACGCAAACCTTCGAGATCTGCTTGATTTATTGCATATCCTGGACGCGGCACCACTAACAACTTAACTTGTCTTAACAATTTTTCCACCTGATACCAACACTTTATCTGGTTGACTAAGTCGGAACCAATCACTAGAGTTAGATCTACTTGCAAACCCAACTGGCGTCGGACAGCATCAACAGTTTCTAAGGTTCTGGGGCTACTCAAATTTTGACAAAGACTAATGTTTTGCCTAGGTGCTGACATTTCCTCAATCAACAACTTTAGCATCTGTGAGCGATGTTTTAGGGGTGTTTGTTGAGACTTAAGAGGGTTATCTGATGCCCAAACTATTACTAAGTCATAATTATGGGATAGCCAATTGAGAATGACTTGATGAGCTGCTGTTGGCGGATCTGCACTGGTACCAAACAAAGCCGCATTAACTATCATAAAAACTCCTCAAGATTACTAGTTAGTCAAGTAATTATGGATTTTGGCTTTAAGCTAGCGAAGTGGGACATTCTGCTTAAGTGAGTACATAGTGTCTTAGTATTCTTCTGCTACGAGAAACTTACGCAAAACTCTAGAAATCTCTATAAATCTATCGCTTTAGTGTTCTCTTCTGAGCTTCAACCAAGGTAGTCGACTCCTACTTGTCCACAGGCAATCCCCCTATAGCCTAGGTTTCTAAGGGTTTTAGCTTATCGCTTGGTGCATCTGCTGGCGTTAAGTGAGGCATTATCGTCTCTGTAGGCGATAAACCCACACTCACTCCATAGTTTTTCATCAGGCAATTAATCTCAAGAATAAGCAAGTGACAACTATCTTACCTGATGTGAATACTAATTATAGGAAATCCAACCACCTTACCTGCACGAACGTGCTGCTTCGCTAATAGAAAACACCTTGAGTGTGCTGGCTACAAAATATTTGTCATTGAGATGCAAGGTGCAAACGCACAAGTTGTTTCTAGGTTCTATCACTATTGGGATGAGCAGATGAACAAAATTTTGTTTTTTCTACCATAAAAGTGGAGCTTAAGCAATAGTGTTGAGAGATGGATGAAACTTCTGACAAAGTTGAGATCAAACTTAAAATTCCAGGAATGGAAGCTAAGGCTCTTGAAGTTGAAGTCACACTCAGACAGAGTTTCCATCAGTGATGAGTACCAGGAAGAAACCCAGACTGAAGAAAAAGGCATGGTGTACTCCGAATTCCACTATGGCAAATTCACAGGGAGAGATTAGTTTAAATCACGCTAGACACAAGGAAAAACAAGAACTAAAAACACTCTAAATTGAAGCAATAAATCACAATAACAAAATACATTACTTATTACTTATTACTTATTACTTATTACTTATTACTTGTCTTTAGCAAATATTTAGGTAATCGATAATAAACTACTGCGCAGCCAATTTCGCTTTTTGCCCCCCATTATTGAGGGTGCTTTGCATCAGCAGCATACCCTGGGGAAATTTACCTGCACGCAGCCATTCCTCCATCTCTGAAGTTGTCTGGGCGCAGTTGAGTAGCTCTCGCAGTTGTTGCCCTTCCAAGACTTCTTGCTCAAGAAGAGTTTGTGCTGTTTGTTCAAGCAATTCCCGATTCTTGTCTAAAATACTCAGAGCAATGTGATGCGCCCCCTCAATAATTGCCTTCACCTCCTTGTCAATCTCCTCAGCAACCTTGGGACTAACGGGACGGCGAGGATTGGTGAAACTTTCTAAAAACTGCTGTTGGATCTTCTCGAAGGCAACTGGACCTAATTGCTCACTCATACCGTAGAGAGTAACAAAACGTTCTGCCAAATCAGTGGCTTTTTGGATATCATCACTGGCTCCAGTGGATACTTTACCAAAAATCAACTCTTCTGCTGAGCGCCCACCCAAAAGAGTAGCAATCCGACCACGAATTTCATCTTCAATCATTAAGAAGCGGTCTTCCTCTGGTAATTGCAGTGTATAACCCAAAGCACCAATACCGCGAGGTACAACCGAGATCTTTTCGAGACTACCAGCACCAGGCATCAGAGTTCCAATAATTGCATGACCAACTTCGTGATAAGCAACAGTCTTTTTCTCTAGTTCATTGAGAACACGAGACCTTTTCTCTAACCCAGTTAAAACACGCTCAATTGCCTCATTGAATTGAGCCATACTCACAGCTTGAGAGTCTTGGCGAGCTGCTAAAAGAGCGGCTTCGTTGATCAGATTAGCCAAATCTGCTCCAGCAAACCCTGGAGTGCGAGCAGCCAGCTTAGCAAAATCGACATCTTCAGCTAGCTTGACATTTTTAGCATGAACTTGGAAAATTGCTTCTCGACCAATCTTGTCAGGGCGATCAACTACTATCTGGCGGTCAAAACGACCAGGACGCATCAAAGCAGGATCCAGCACTTCGGGGCGGTTAGTGGCAGCTAGGAGAATAACGCCGAGATTAGGCTCAAAGCCATCAAGTTCTGAGAGTAATTGATGGAGGGTTTGTTCCCGCTCATCATTGCCGCCAATAAATGAGCTGGCACTAGCTCTGGACTTGCCGAGGGCATCCAATTCGTCAATGAACACTAGACAGGGAGCTTCTTGTTTAGCTTGTTCAAAGAGATCACGAACTCGCGATGCCCCAACGCCAACGAATAATTCAATAAATTCCGAGCCAGAAATACTGAAGAAAGGAACCCCAGCCTCGCCAGCAATCGCCTTTGCCAAGAGTGTCTTGCCTGTGCCTGGTGGGCCTACTAGTAAAACCCCTTTGGGGATTTTTGCGCCCAAGTGAGTGTATTTACTGCGATGTTTTAGAAAATCTACAATCTCTTGCAGTTCCATCTTGGCTTCATCTACCCCAGCCACATCATCAAAGCTGACGCCTGTAGAACCTTCTGAGTAAATATGAGCTTTACTTTTACCAAAGGTAAGGGCAGCAGGACCATTAGTCTGAGAGCGACCTACTAACCAAATCCACAAACCAAAGAAGATTATTGGCCATAAAATCCAGCCCAGTATGCTGCCGAAAGTTCCACCAGAATTCTTGGAAGGCAGAGCCGAATATTCTACCTCATACTCACGGAGAATTTTCGGCAATTCTAAATCGGGAGCCACTGGAATTGTGACGTGAACCTGGCTTGGTTCCTCACCAGTTTGAGTACTAGCTTGATCAAATTTCAGAACGTACTCAATGCGGTCAGAACCAACTTTGGCACTAGCTACCTGACGATCTTTTACCTGATCAATAAACTTGCTGTAAGGTATTTTTTGCTCCTGAGGCCCCCGAAAGAAGAGCAGATTGAGTAATAGAAGCCAGCTCAAGAGGATAATTAAGCTACGACCAAACTGCCTACTAGGCTCAGGCGTTTTAGTTCGTTGATTTGTATCGGTATCAATAGGCATTTGTGATTGCTCCTTACTGCCTTTAATAAAGAAGTGCCTCTTTGAACTCCTGTATTCTGTGAACAACTCTCTGTTCTACATCTGTCAATTGCCTTTTTGAGATCGAAAGCAAATCTTAACATCTGTGTGATCCGCGAAACCACCAAACGCCAGTCTGCCAGAAGCATAAACTATTTGATCTTTGAGCCTTATCGCGATACGCTCTCTTGTCTCCAGGGTGCTTGTGCTAATAGGTTGCGAACCTCTTCATCAGTGGTTTGCAAGAAGTCCTCATACCAAATCCCAATCGCGTAGAGCGGATGCGGCGTCTTCAGACACACGACTTTTTCTATCTTCAGTTCTAACTGATTGCAGATTGATGGTGGAGCTACTGGCACAGCGACAATGATACCTACAGGCTGCTGCTGTTGTAAGGTGGCAAGGGCAGCACGCAGGGTTGAACCAGTGGCGATACCATCATCGATAAGAATTAGTTTACGACCTTCGATGTTCAAAGCTCGACGATTGCCCCGATAAGCGTGGTGGCGTCGCTCTAATTCTTTTTGTTCCTCAAAGGCAACCCGATTGATGGTTTCTGTGGAGATGCCTAACTCTGTGACTACTGCCTCATTAATTACCATGGCTCCGCCCATGGCAATTGCTCCCATTGCCAACTCTTTGTGTCCGGGTACACCCAGCTTCCGCACTAAGCAAATATCCAAAGGGGCATTGAGTACCTTTGCTACTTCAAATGCTACTGGGACACCTCCTCGAGGAAGGGCTAGTACTATCACTTCTGAACGATGGGCATAAGCTATGAGTCTTTTTGCTAGGAGTTGTCCTGCTTGAGTTCGGTTTTTAAATCTCCTTTTCATTACACTCACCTCTGTTGCCTGAGTGAGGAGTGAACGTTTTTTTCCTCAGAAGCACTCGTCTTGCAGTAGCACTTGAGTAGGGCTAAGTTCCGGGGGTGCCTTCAGTTGTAAAACCCCTGGCTTTCCTGCTGGAGAGATTAAGGGGTGAGGTTCTGTAGGTAATTTCCAAGCATTAGGAATAAATTGACGCTCAAAGCTTGGACTTGGTTCTTCCCAAGGATCACTTATAGTTTGAGAATCAGTATCTGGGGCTGTTTGACGGGGAGGATCTCTCGATAAGTTTTCCAACATTGTCCTGTGCTCCCATTATTGCCTATGGCGCTCATTACCACTGACTATTGGGATTTATTAATGAGCCTAATGAGCTACTACTTTCATCATAGCAAAATTAACCAAAAGGGCGGCGTTTCTTTATCTCCTTAGGAAAAGATCACAGAATATGCCGCCCGTTGATTGCCATGAACCGTTAACCATTGAGAGTTCATCGTTCATTGTTGATTGTTCATTGGGAATGTATTCGACAGTTGTGGTATACATTCCCAATTAACTATGAACTATGAACCATGAGCCATGAGCCATGAACTATGAACCATGAACCATGAACAATTCAACAAATCTAAAAAGATGTTGGGCAAGACCAGGTTAGTGATTCCCAGTCTTCATCAAAACTGAATAATTCTAAATGTTTGGGGTTAGCCATCAGTTCCTTCGCTACTAAATACCCGGCAATTGTCCAGGTTTGATATTTTCGCGCTTCTTTTCCGATCAGTCTGCCATTCTTGCCATCATAATATTCAGGCCATTGATTCTCGCCTATACGTTTTTCCGCAATTTCAATGGCTCTTTGTGCTAAATCGGTTCTACCTGTCTTCTGAGCAGCTGCTACTAAAGGCCAGAGGAGAACTGGCCAATTACCGCCATTATGATAGGACCAGGGGACGTTTTTCGGGTCGCAGCCAGTTACCATTTTCCATTCTAAACCTTCAACAGCTGGAAAACAGATTTTCATCGGCATACCTCCCACTAAATCGTCCCATCTTTGTTCAATCAAATCCATAATTGATTGGGACTCTTGAGCGCTCGATAAAGAACAAATGATTGCTAACAAGTTTCCTTGTGCAAAGAAGCGGAAATCCATGCGCGCTGGTCCGAGATTACCTGCTAGATATCCTCCTTTATCTGGCATCCATTCAGTTAACCAGTAGGGAATAGAATCTGGATAAATGTTGAACTTATTGACAGCAGTTTCGCCAAATTCTTCTCCCCGATATCGATAGATATCATTCAAACGTTTCAAATCTAGCCAGTAATACTCTCGAATATGAAAGTTGAGAGTATTCAAGCGCTGATTAATAAACTGGTTATAGACATCGCCCGGACGACCAGGTGCCAGTAGCTCCCGTGCTGCTCTTAAGGTAGCGTAAAATAGGGCTTGAATTTCCAAGGGATGCTCATAAACTCCCATGCGACGGTCAATCATAAAGGAGCCATCGGGAACCAGCATGGTGGGGAACATATCGAATCGATCCGCTAAGCATAGCTTCAGAATTTCGATAATTCCTCTTTGAAAATCTTCTCGGTGAGCCAGCTCCATATCTCCAGTGGCTTTAACGTAGGTACGCAACAGAATCACCCACCAGAGACTAGAATCAACAGGGGTAACTCTAGCGATCGCATGTTCCCCAAAATCTGCTGTCAAATACTGATCGCCATAGTTAGAAACAACCTTAAAGCTGGCTGGCATTAAACCTTGACCAGCATTAAAACAATCCATTTGTTTGGTTTCACTTTGTAGAGTTAATGTCTCTACAAGGAAATTGCGCACAATTTCCGGCTTGCCAATGATTAGATAGATTAGTGCTGAAGAAACAAAATCGCGGACAAAGCAATGATTATAATTGAGCGCTTCTACGTCCGGATCGCGAGCGGCTACTGTTCCCACCGGGCGTCCTCTATAGTAGATTACTGACTCTTCTAGTGCCTGCCAAGCCTTGTCAAAAGTATCATTTTGTGTTACCTTTAGTCGCTGATTACACTCAAGTTCCAAGGATGACTCGTTGTCTTTTTTCATAATCTTTCCTAGATGCTAATTTTCCAGGCAGCTACCATATATCGGAAAATGTAGTCTGCTATTTCCACATAGTTGAAGGCTTCCTCAGTTGAGGATGCCCAAGCTGTTAAGCCGTGATCCCGGATTAGTAGAACATTCACCGACGGTGTCACGGTTTGAAAACGCTTGCGAATATCGCCAGCAATCCGAAGCACATCTAAATGATTGGCAAATAATGAGATTGCCACTTTGGGGTTTTCTTCCCTAACTCCAAGACCCTTGAGCATTTCTAAAGGTGGCAAAGTTAAGGTATCCTCATCTGTAAAGCGAGAAACTAGATTTGCCTCAATAGCGTGAACATGATAGCAGGCTTGAGCTTGAGGAAAAAGTGAGTAGATAACCTGATGAATACTAGTCTCGGCTGAAGGATGAACCTCACAATTAGGTTTCTCCACAACCTTGCCATTGGCAGCTATACGGATAAAGTCTCCACTGTTTAGCTGCCCTTTATTGCGCCCACTCGCAGTAATCCAGAAGCTGCCATCATTGATTTTAGCGGAGAGATTGCCAGCTGTTCCCAACATCCAGCCCTGCTGGTAGAAGTGCCTAGCAGCAGCAATTAGGGTTTGTCTGGGATCGGTTTTCATTCTAACCTTTAACCTCAAAAAGTTGCTTAGCTAGAATTCTCCTGCATAACATGGTCAAGGAAAAAGTAGGGATGAAGCTCATCTGCCCTTAATCCTTGTAGAGGTGCCAACACAGTTGTCGTCGGTTGTTATTAGTCATTGATAATTAGTAGAAACACACGACAAAAGAGGAATTACGAAGATAAATAAGTACCTGCGACATTAATAAAGGTTACTGGTTGAGGCAGGGTGTGGGGTGTGGGGTGTGGGGTGTAGGGTGTAGGGTGTAAGGGAACTCCGGGCGATTTCATAATTGTTTACACAGTTGCTTTTATTTATGTCCGACTACTTAGCATATTTTTCCTCTAAGCTCATCATCAGGGCAGTATTTCTATTCATCCTTGAAAGATATAGGAGGAAAAGTCACCCTTTGATTGTTGATTGTCATGAACTATGTTGGCACAGTATGCCCGTAGCGCGTACCATGAACTATAAACACCTCAATGCCACGTACTTTTAGTCAAGGGATAAGACCCAACTTTGATCAAATAATAAGTACTGAGGATTTCATCCATTCTTTATATAAACTTCATCACGGCTATACCTAAAACGACTGCTGCTAGGTCAGAATGTTTCTAGTTGATTAAATTTAACAAACTATACAGAAATTCTAAAAAGAACCTCCAGTCAGAAGCTGGAGGTTCTCAACTTTTTGAGACGACAGATTATACATTAAAGAGTTCAGAAGCAAACTCTTTAACCCACATTCCGCACCCTCAACTGTCACATGGACTGAGGGAGTTCAAGGCGAGCGCTAAATCGAGGCAGTTGCTGAGTAAAAATACTTAGGTAAATTTAAAGTTTTTCTCTGCCCATTCCTCGACTTGGTGCTTCCATGCCTCCCATCAAGCCTCGCAAGTTCTGGTTAGTGGCAGATGCTGAGTTGATTGTTTACGGGGCAACAGAGCCCGATGCAACGGTAACCATCGGCGATCGCGTTATTAAGCTCAATCCTGATGGAACATTCCGCTTCCAGATGTCTTTCCAAGATGGTTTGATTGACTACCCCATCAAGGCAGTTGCTGTTGATGGTGAGCAAACTCGCTCCATCCAAATGAAATTCACCCGTGAAACGCCTGAGCGCAATACCAATACCAAGGCTGAAGCCGTGGAAGAGTGGTTTGCATAAAGCAGCATCTGATCTGTAACTAGATCATTTGTTGATTGGCATTCAAAATAGTTTATTAGCTTTAACCTCGTCCTTTACCCATTGGTAGAGGACTTTTTTATGCTTACATGTCGCAACAATAGCTCCCTCCCTCCTGTTTCAGGTGACTGTCAAAAAACGTCACGATGAGATTTGCATCTCGCTGTAGTACCGTGGGTACACTGTTGGGGGGCATTGGAGCT
>JAAHHJ010000120.1 GCA_010692425.1 Symploca sp. SIO3C6
CGCTAGTGATTAAATAGAGGGCACGTAGGCGCAAATCCTGAGAGTAAGGGTGAGCCATAAATAAATCTAGTTTTAGGTGACTCTAGATATATCCTAACTTGTAAGTACCCCAGCGCGCAGCGCTATAAGTAATAAGTAATAAGTAATATAGCGTTTCTCTTGCTTGATGAGGTACACTTCTTGGGCTTTAGGGAAATCTTAACAGGTAAGAAAATGAAATGTATCTCACGCTAGTAAGAGAATTGCTATAAAAGCTTATATTGTTACTTATTACTTAAAGACGGACAGCTTGCTAGTCTAGTCTAGTTAAAACTAGAGAATTTCTGAGCCAACAGTTCTTTATTCTTAGTAGAACGATTGGGCTCATCGAGTAAGCGCCTCAATAAATCTGAGCCACGCCGCTGCAACTTTTCAGCTTCAGCTGTTTGCTTCAAACCGAAGAATATTTTAATTAAGTCTTGCAAAATTTCCAGATAATATTCTGGAAAATCGAATTCTGTGAGGGTTTTTGTTGCCTCTACATA
Source organism: Symploca sp. SIO3C6 (assembly GCA_010692425.1). Classification (GTDB taxonomy): domain Bacteria; phylum Cyanobacteriota; class Cyanobacteriia; order Cyanobacteriales; family Coleofasciculaceae; genus SIO3C6. Next base: position 525 of record JAAHHJ010000120.1, read on the forward strand.
CTCTACAATCGCTTTGAGCCAAAAAGAATCAGGCTTTGAACTTTGCTCTCCAAAAAGGTAGTGGGCCTTGCCTGTACGCCAATGCAACCAGCCCCAACCTTCTGGGTGAGTTTGTTGGTGGCAATGCCTCAATCCTTCTTTGTAGCTTGCTAACCTACCCTCATAGCCTCGCTGATTAAGACTCTGATTGTGTTCGGCTAGTTCAGTTAAACAAGTCGGCTTGGGATCGACAGCAGTGGAGCTGCCAGCAGCACTACCTCGACCAATCCAAGCTTGCCAAAAATCTAGCTTAAGTTTTAGAGCTTGGTCGTAGCTTTCTATCGCTTCTTCATAGCGCTCCAATTCTCCTAGATCTACACCTCGGTTATACCAGGTTTCGTATTTGTCTGGCTTAAGTTCGAGGGCTTTGTCATAACTTTCGATTGCTTCTTGCAAGCGCCCTAAATTCCCTAGGGCAATGCCTCGATTGTTCCAAGTCTCATGTTTACCCGATTCAATGGCAAGGGCTTGGTCGTAGCTTTCTACCGCCTCTTCTAAACGCCCACAACTGACTAGGGCAATACCTCGCTTCGACCAAGTAAAGTGAGAATCCGGTTTGAGTTTGAGGGCTTTGTCGTAGCTTTCTATGGCCTCCTCTAAGCGTCCTAAGTTTTTCAGGGCAATGCCTCGGTTAGACCAGGCAAAGTGAGAGTCTGGTTGAAGTTCAAGGGCTTGGTCGTAGCTAGCGACTGCCTTTTCATAGCGTCTTAGGCTTTTTAAGGCACTGGCTTTGTTATACCAGGCTTCGTAGGAGTCTGGTTTAATCTCCAGGATCTTGTCGTAGCTAGCAACAGCTCCTACCCAATCTTTTACCCTGTATTGCTGATTACCTTGATTGAACCATCCCTCTACTTGCATCATCAGCGTTGTCCAGAGAATTTCATGGGGGCAGTTTTAAGGAACCTTTGAGCGAGTCAACAATAATGCTGTTCCCAAATCTGCCTTCTCCCTAGCAGAGAGAAGGCAGGTCTAAACCAGCTGTCGGCTAGATAGTTGTCTATCTGGGTGAACCCTTCTGATACCTCAGCGGCACCTGGTTTAGGATAGCTTAATTGCACCCTACCGTGTTCTCCGTATGTGCAATTTTTAGGTGCGAATAGATCTCCACAATCACAATCTTATCCTATAACCAAGTGCTGTAAATTGTTCAATCAAGTTCCCTCCAAGGATTGGTTTTGGTGAAAGCCTGCAAATTTACGAGCCAGCTCTTGTTTGCTGGTATCAGAGCGGTTAGACTCATCGAGCAAACGCTGCAACAGTTTTAAACCCCTCCTTTGTATTTCCTGTGCCTCAGTCATTTTCTCTAAGCCGAGAAGGGTTTTGAGCAGATCTTGCAGAATCTCCAGATGTAACTCAGGAAAATCGACATCAGTGAGGGTTTTTAGTGCCTCAAGGTACTCTACTACTGCTTTAAACCAAGAGGGATTTGGTTTGGGCTCTTGCTCTCCTAGCAGATAGTAAGCGTCACCTGTGCGCCAATGTAGCCAGCCCCAACCATCTGGGTGCGTATCTTGGTGGCAATGCTTCAATCCCTCTTGATAACTTGCCACTCTCCCTTGAATGCCCCTCTGGTTTAGGTCAGGATTGTTCTTAGCTAGCTCACTTAGACGAGTAAGCTTTTGCTCACTAGCAATTGAATTGCCTGCAGCCCTACCTCGACCAATCCAAGCTGGCCAGAAGTCTAGTTTAATCTCTAGAGCGCGGTCATAGCTAGCGATCGCTTCTTCATGGCGTTCCAAATCACCCAGTTCCACGCCTCGGTTATACCAGGCTTCATATTTGTGAGGTTGAAGTTGGATAACTTTGTCATAGCTAGTGATTGCTTCCTCAATACGTCCTAAATCACCTAAAGTATAGGCTCGATTGTACCAGGCTTGATGCTGGTCTGGTTGGAGTTCAATGACTTGATCATAGCTATCGATTGCTTCTTTAAGGCGTCCTAAATTTACCAGAGATACAGCCCGGTTGAACCAGGCTTGAGATAGATCAGGTTTAATTTCCAGAGCTTGATCATAGCTTTTGATCGCCTCTTGGAAACGTTCTAAATTCTCTAGGGCAATACCTCGATTGAACCAAGCTTGACAAAGTTGAGGTTTAAGTGCCACAACTTTGTCATAACTAGCGATTGCTTCTTCAAGGTGTCCCAAATTTCCTAGGGCAACACCTCGGTAGAACCAGGCTTGCTCGGAATCTGGTTGGAGTGCTAGAACTTTGTCATAGCTGACAATCTCTTCAGAATATTGCCTCAACTTACTCAAGGCAATACCCCGATTTAACCAGGCTGGGCATAGGTCTGGTTTTAGTTCTATAACCTTGTCATAACTTTTGATAGCTTCGGTAAAGTGCTGTAATTTAAACAGGGCAATGCCGCGATTGTACAAAGTTTCGTAAAAATCCGGCTTAATTGCTAGGGCTCTATCATAACTTTCTAATGCCTCAGACAAGTTACCTAAATTTTCTAGAGCAGAGCCTCGATTATTCCAGGCTTGGTATTTGTCTGGCTTTAGCTCGAGAGCTTTGTCATAGCTTTCAATCGCCTCTTTTAAGCGTTGCAAGCTATTGAGAGCCATGCCACGGTTGTACCAGGCCTCATGTTGATTTGGTTTGAGTTCGAGAGCTTTGTCATAGCTTTCTACCGCCTCTTCTAAACGTCCCAAGTTCTTAAGAGCAATAGCACGGTTGTACCAGGCCTCGTAGAAGTCTGGTTTCATTGCCAAAGCTTGATCCCAACTGGTGATCGCTTCTTGATAATCACCTAGCATTGCTTCATGATTACCTTGGTTGTACCAATCAGTAACATAGTCAAATTCCTGTTGCCCAGTAACCTCAACTGGTAGTTGCTGTGCTGTTTGCCTAACATAGCTGGCATCCTGCTGCAACATCTTCCGCAATTGTTTGACTTCTACGTTGTCTGTGATTTTGATACTACCTACACCTTGACGTTTAGTTTCTCCTGTACGTGTCAAGAGTTTTCTACCAATTTCACCAGCTAAATCTCCGATTTCCCCGCAGCCCATTTCTCCCAAATGCACCATTCTCAGTGCTAATTCTCGATTTGGCTCCTTTGAGGCTAAGACTCTTTCCCCGAAACTAGTTAGCCAAGCTATCCATTGGGCCTGAGGAGAGTGGTTTCTCGCAAAGAATTGCAAAACTTGCTCCCGACTCCAGCCACCAATCACCCCTTCAAGTAACTGCATGAACAGATACTCGTAATCCAAATTTTCTAGTGGTGGTGGAGTTTTTGTCTCCTTCACACCTTTGTGATTAAAGTCTCTTTGGGGACGAGGGTAAGTAGCACTAGCGCGCTTCCCTTTTTTTGACGAAGGTTTGAGTAGAAAACCAAACAGATGCTGAAACAAGCCAACAAGCTTCTGCCAAATTTGCCTCAACATTCGCCCCATTGGATTTATCCTAAAAAGTTTTGTTTACAATATCCTTTTACTGAGTTAGAACTAAAAATCTGGAAAACTTGGTGATCATGCTACGGAGGAGGAGATGGGGAGATAGGGAGACGGAGAAACAGAAAGCGTGTTTTCCTCAAAGGATCGAAAGCGTAATTTAGAGCTACAACAGCTTATGATCTCAATTGTCAAATCATATTTTATAAACAGCCTTGACTACACAAAAACTGAGACCAACAAGCGCTTTAGAAAAACATTTTTGGCACTGGCAAGGTCACCAAATTCAATACACTGTCATGGGTGTGGGTCAGCCCCTAATACTGATTCATGGTTTTGGGGCGTCTATTGGGCATTGGCGCAAGAATATCCCTGTATTGGCAGAAGCTGGTTATCAGGTGTTTGCAATCGATCTCCTGGGATTTGGTGGTTCTGGTAAACCTCGACTCAATTACTCTTTGGAGTTGTGGCAGCAGCAACTGAAGGATTTCTGGGAAATCCACATTGCTAAACCTACAATATTTGCAGGTAATTCTATCGGAGCCCTGTTGAGTTTGATGGTGGTGAGTGATTATCCTGAGATTAGCCTCGGTGGCATCTTAATCAACTGTGCTGGCGGACTTAATCATCGCCCTCATGAACTTAATCTGCCCCTAAGATTGGTGATGGGAGCTTTTACCAAACTAGTCAGTTCTAAAACTCTCGGAGCATTTATCTTTGAGAATATCCGCAAAAAAAACCGTATCCGTCGTACCTTAACTCAGGTTTACTATGATCCGGAAGCGATTACGGAAGAGCTGGTAGATTTACTATACACTCCGAGCTGTGACCAGGGGGCTCAGCAGGTATTTGCCTCAGTCCTAAGTGCTCCTCCTGGTAGGTCTCCAGCTGAACTTTTACCACAAGTAAAACATCCGCTACTGGTAATTTGGGGAGAAGAAGACCCCTGGACACCAATTAGTGGTGCAGCAATTTACCAACAACAGGTAAAGATGGGTAAAGATGTGGAGTTTGTTGCAGTTTCCAAGGCTGGTCACTGTCCTCATGATGAGAAACCAGATATTGTCAATCAGTTAATTATTGATTGGCTGTGCAAGTATCAGTGCTAAGTAGGTGGGTCTAATTAAACGTGAAAAACAAGATCATTTTATCCCTCTATATTTAGAGATGTTTGGTTGAGTTTAAATTGCTGGAGGCAATAACCTACTTGTCCACTTCTATTTTTCAAGCTCT
>JAAHHJ010000121.1 GCA_010692425.1 Symploca sp. SIO3C6
TTGAACACTGGTGGCACAAAGTCAAAACAGCGATTAGAAAAGAGTTGCCTAAGTATAATTTTGATGTCCACAAAGCGGCGGATGCAGCCTTTCAGTATTTGTAAACACACCAGCGCGCAGCGCTATAAGTAGCATTTCCACCTCGGAAGATGACATGACTCTTAAAGCCTTTTTTAGATACCTGGCATTGAAGGCAATCTGTAAGCTTTCCCCAGAGCTTTTTACAGGGATGGTCTCAACAGCATTCCCAATATCAGCCTTAGCCCAGATGGTAAGTATTTGCTTTTCAGAGTCAATAGCCAGCCAAAGCACATCTTTAAGATAAGAAGCAATCGCCGCAATTCCCTCAATAGCAGATAAGAGCAGAAGACGATCTACTATTATTTTTCGCTCAAACTGTTGCGGAATCAGTTTTTCGTACATAGGATACTGCTCACTATAGATACGAGTCAGAAGCTTAATATCCAGTACCTGGAATAAAACTTGTCCCTCCTGAATATATATCTTTAGGATTTCTTTAGGTGGAATTTTACCTAAAATTCGCAACAGTTCGTTCAGTGCTTTAGTCGGAATAGTTGCTTCGGCCACGGAAGCTTCTTCAGTAGCATTTTTAATGTTCTGCTCTAACACCGCCAGCGCTAGAATATGACCATTAGTCGAAGCAAGTTCAATTTCATTGCCCCTAAACTTACAATGCACCCCACAGAGAGCGTGCATTACTTCATTTAATTCCGCTGCAAACAATGTACTTACAAGACCCTGACGCAATACCTCACTTTGAATATGCAACTGCATCGCACTAGGTTTTGGAAGTTCTGGAAAATCAGCAGCATCTAGCCCATTAACTTGATACTTTCCAGAATTCGTGCGGAGAACAAGAAGCAAATCCTCTTGACTACACTCAACAATAACCTCTCCATCCACAAAATTTGAAACAATTTTTGTCAGTAACTTTACTGGCACTGTCACACTTCCTGGATCAAGAACTTCGGCGCTAAAACTAGCTACAATTCCAATCGATAAATCAAAACCTGTAACGGTCACAATTTGTTCTGAAGATCCGGTTAGCAACAGATTTCCTAAAATCGGGTGAGTCGGTTGTTTAGGAACTGCTCTGGCAACTAATGACAGTGCCTCTTTAAACGCTAATACAGCAGTACAAAACTTCATGATAAAAATCCTTATATTAACCTTTATTCAAGTCCTGAAAACTTGTTGGGATAACTATGCAGACTTTTTCATTAACAAACAAGTTTTACGCAGCAATATTTTTGATGTAGAGCTAACTAAACCTTGAAAATAATATTTAGAAAATTATTATTGCCAAGTAACTCGTATGCTTTTAATACAATCCCCCCTTGAGGAAAAATTCTGTCACAGGCGAAAAAATTGTCAAGGGACGCTTACGCTCTCCGCTTCGCTCCGCCCTATGACAATTTTTTCTATGCCTGTGAAAAGAAGATAAGCAAGGGGGGAATTATATTTTATTTTCTTCTTTTTTGTCGAATATAATTATAAAATTTCCAACAATTATTAATCTTAAATACACCTATTATAGGGTATAATATTAATAGGAATAATAGCTATAGTATCGACTTTTACTGACTTATTTTTACTAGTACGACGTGAAAAGTCTAACTAACTTATTCCTTATAATCATACTACTTCTAATTTTTCACAATGAACCTTGAATCAATTACGTTCAATAACACCATCTATCCGGTACGAATACTTACCGTAAAAGATGAAGGTAATATCTACTTTGAAATCCTAATTGGAGACGAAGCGCTTGCCTCCCAGCTAAACATTGAAGCTAACGATGAAGATTGGTTTATTGACGACCGTTTTTTTACCTACACCACAGCAGAAAGACTTAAAACCTGCTCTGACGCTGTGCTGGTAAACTACCTTGGTCTAGGTGGATTGGTATTGGCAGAGGCAGAAGAAGCTAGTTTTTAAGTTTGGCTTATTCATACCAATAGCACTCCTGATAGTCACCGAACATGATCCAGGAGTGCTGTTTGCAAACCACTACATTTGCAACAATCATGATACTGCAACAAGTTATTGAAACCCAAAATCGGGAAATCACCCAACTAAAAGCCTTGTTAGAAGCTAAACAGCAGGAGCTACAGGGAAAAGAAGCGGAAATCACCGAATGTGAACGTTTACAAAAGAATTTCAGCACTGTACTTGCGGAATTAACGACTTTGTTACGCAAGGTTCGAGAAAAAGGGGGTGTAAATGCCTGGAAGGATTGTTACCGCGAAGTTCGAGATCTATTTGATGATCCTCTACCCTCTGGAGAAAACCCCCAAGGGAAAGACTCTTTGGCGTGAGGTAAAAGTAGCCATTTTCGCTCGACTAGGATACCGGATGATCCGCATGAGCAAACCCTTCTCGTTTCAGCTACCCCCTCCCCCAACCGCTAGATGCGCCCCATAACACCGTTGTTTTTGGAAGAGTTTCAATCACCCCTCCTTCAAAATGATAGATTGCTGACATAATGCTATCTTCTGGATTGTATAGTAATGCCATTTTCACTTCATTTAAGTATTCTAAAATAGCTTCCCGCATTATCGGTCTTTCTATCTTTACTGTATGATAATGATCCCACACATCCCAAACTAAAATACCTAAAGCTGCTAGAGGATCTATTAAATTTAGTGCAATTTCTGAAAAAGTCGCAGTAGAAAATTTTCCAGCTGCTTTTCCGGCTGCTTTGGTTGCTAATTTGGTGGTTGCTTTTGCAGTAGCTTTTGCGACACCTTTTTCTACAGTAGCAGCTGCCAATTTTGCAACCATTCCACCTCCTAGTTTTCCTGTAGCCTTAACTAAAGGAAGAGCGACTAAATATTGCGCTCCACGTGAAAAAGCTCTCAATGATAGATTTTGGTTGTTGCCTTTACTATCAAGGATGGTTGCTGATACTCCATTGAGATATTTTTCCCAGTCTGCTTGAGGAATCTCGTACTGGCTTTGAATTCCTGCCAGTTGATTGCTCAATTCGGTAGCATAGGTGTTGATTGTCTCTCTAGTAAAACGCTCCAATTTGAGTTGGGCTATTTCTGGTCTCAGAACCCTCTTTGTAAATTCTATTTGAATTTCTTCAGTCAAGCTCTCAGCTTTTTTGTCCTGTGAAGTCGGATGGTTTGGATCAAATTGATTGGTTATGAGAGAGGTCACATCAACAGTAATCCCCTTAGCCCCAAAATATAGCTGAGTAAAATATCCGAAGTACCAATTGAGAAAGTCATTATCTACTCGCTCTATTAACTGATATACCCAATTATCTAATTGTTGAGAAGCATATTTTTCAGCACTATCCCTTGCATTTTTGAGAGCAATTATAACCTCATCATCAATCTGATGATTGATTGATGAAGGAATGGTAATTGAAACTGGAGTATTCGTTTTAGGAGGAGACTTCAATTCACTTACTACATTATTCAAAGAGAAAGTCCCCCACAATTTAATTATTACTACGAAAATAACAACTATCCAAATTAAAGGACTTATAGATTTGAGCAACTGGCTTACTGCTAGAAGACGACTTGTTTTTTCAGAGTAGGAAACTTTGTCATCTATCGATTGATTAAGTTCATTAATTACTTTTTTATTCTGCGATTGATTTGATTCGTTACTCATAATTTTCTAGATATCAAAAAAAGCAAGGTCAGTAGGCTTAAATCTCTCAAACCTCTGACTAGGGTTAATGCTATAGAAATTACAATGATGGCAGGCTAATAGTTCCGAAGCTTATAATGAGATTTGGGACTTATTATTCCTTTGAATTGTCTAAATCTAGTGGGACTAAATAACAGATGTTGTAGCAATCCCCTCGGAAATAGGTGTTGATTTAATAGATTTACGAATATCATTCTCTAATTGTTCTATTCCTGTCATAACACCAGTTTTAGAATCGTGTAACAGTGAATATTTTATCTCTTGAAAGCTTTCAAAAATACTCTCTCGCATCGCTGGCTTTTGTTCTTTTACCTTTACTTTATGATCCCATACATCCCAGATGGCTAAGCCTAATAGTGCAATTGGGTCTAGTATTGGTGCTACAGTTGTAGCTGCAACATTTAAACCCAATTTAGCTGAAAACTTAATTCCAGCTATTGCTGCAACTTTTTCTATAACACCAAACTTAAGCGCACTGACAATTAAGGGTTTGGCTATAATTAAATAACTCCCTGCATACCCTAGTTCCCCTAAACCATTAAGAGATATGTCATTGCCTCCTCCTGGAATGTTCAAAGAAATCGTGCTTAAGTATTTATCCCATTCTGTTTGGGGGATTTCATTATCGATTGCAACTCTATTAATTTTGTGATTAAGTTCTCTTAAATAACACTTAACAGTGCGTTCGGTTATTTCTTTCATCTTATCCTTTGCATCGTCTTTACTAATTACACGCTTAGAAAATTCTCTTTCAAACGTCTTACCGTAGTGCTTTCCGACATCCCCTCCAGTAATCCAAATAATTGGAGCAGTAATTAAAGCACTGTCTTCTCTCCATTTTTTGTTGAAATAACCGAAGTACCAATTCAGAAAATCATGATCGACACGGTACATTAAAGAGTCTATCCAAGCATCTATTCTTGCTTCCGCAAGAAATTCTGATTTATCGTGTGCGCTTTTGAGGGCAACTTGCATTTCTTTAGTAATCTTGGATTGCTTTGATGCAAAGTTTACAAAAGTTAATTCTTGATAATTTTGTTTATCTGAAATCGATTTTGAATGCTCTAGTTGATTGGGAGTTTTTGAAGTTTTTGAAAAAGAATTTGTAATAATAATTTCACCTAAAAGAGGCAATAAAATCACGAAAAATAGAACAATCCAGAGTAAAATAAAAACTGGCTTTATACGATTGTAAAACTGACTATAAGATCTAAACAATTGACTCCAAGAAAAATTTTTATTTTCAACATCATCTGTCATCTCGTTCATCTCCTTTTGATTGAAGTTACCTCGTTCAGATGTACTACTTTGGCGAAGTTTCTCTGTACACATGTACTATCGACATTGCTCTGAACATATAGCGCTGCGCGCTGGGGTACTTACAAGTTAGGATATATCTAGAGTCACCTAAAACTAGATTTATTTATGGCTCACCCTTACTCTCAGGATTTGCGCCTACGTGCCCTCTATTTAATCACTAGCG
>JAAHHJ010000122.1 GCA_010692425.1 Symploca sp. SIO3C6
TTGAACACTGGTGGCACAAAGTCAAAACAGCGATTAGAAAAGAGTTGCCTAAGTATAATTTTGATGTCCACAAAGCGGCGGATGCAGCCTTTCAGTATTTGTAAACACACCAGCGCGCAGCGCTATATATTAAAAACTATACTCAGCGTCACGGTACATTCAAAGTCTTAGGCATGTCGGAGCCTACTAGCTTAGATGATGTTTATACAACGCAATTTTTTAATCCTGAAACTCGACCAAGTTTTGAGTCGATTGAAGCCTTAGAAGATACCTTACGTAATCGCCAGCGTCGGGATTTTAATTTGAGTGATGATGCCAAACTCTCAGGAATTGAGGTTGCTAATGACAAGCAATATCTACTGGTATTAGGAGGGCCGGGAATAGGGAAAACTACCTTCCTGCGTAAAGTGGGATTAGAAGCCTTGCAAAGGAAAAAACAAGGCTATCAACATCAAAAGATTCCCGTCTTAATCGAACTCAAAAGGTTTGAATCAAAAGAAATTAACTTGGAAGCAGCTATTGCCGAGGAGTTTAATAACTGCGGTTTGCCCAAGTATCAGGAATTAACAAACAAAATTTTAGATGACGGTAAATTACTGATTCTCCTGGATGGTATCGATGAAGTACCCACTAAACACATCAGTGAGATGACTACCAAAATTAGGGATTTTGTTGACAAATATCAAAATAATCGTTTTATTATCTCCTGTCGTATTGCTGCTTATCGCCAAAACCAAAATTTACAACGTTTCACTGATGTAGAGATTGCTGAGTTTGAGGATGATCAGATTAAGGATTTTATCAATAACTGGTTTGAATCCCAAACTCAAAAGGCTCAAGACTGTTGGCAAAAGTTAAGTAGCGGTGAGTATGCTGCTACCAAAGAACTAACTAAAACGCCTTTGTTGTTGACTTTAATTTGTCTTCTCTATCGAAAAACTGGTTATTTTCCTCGCAAGCGTGCAACTCTCTACGAAAGAGCTTTGCGGGTTTTATTGGAAGAGTGGGATGCTTCTAAAGATGTTAAGCGAGAACAGCTCTATAAGGGCTTGGATACTAAGTGTAAAGAATTAATTTTGACAGAAATCGCCCATGATTCTTTTGTCGAAGATAATTTGTCTTTCCCTACTAGAGAAATAGCTCAAAAAATAGAGCAGCTATTGGGGGAGATGTTACCCGAAGAAAATTTTATTGATGGGCGTGCTGTCCTCAGAGCTATTGAAGAGCAACATGGTGTTTTGGTGGAAAAAGAAACCGATATTTATTGTTTTTCTCATCTCACCCTCCAGGAATTTTTAACCGCTCAATATATTTATCAAGACGAGTTGGAGGTAAAAAAGTTAATTGTTAATTATTTATGTGATCAACGCTGGCAAGAAGTATTTCTATTAATAGCTGGGCTAAAAAATAAAGCTGATGGTTTGCTCTTGGAAATGGAGAAGCAAATCCAAACTTACATTAATACTCCCAAGTTAAAGCATTTATTAGTTTGGGTAGAGCAGATAACAGACACCTCAGCAGGAGACTTTAAGCCTGTGGGTAAAAGAGCGTTAGCCATCGCCAACGCCTACGCCATCGCCATCGCCAACGCCTACGCCATCGCCAACGCCTACGCCATCGCCATCGCCAACGCCTACGCCAACGCCTACGCCTACGCCAACGCCTACGCCTACGCCAACGCCATCGCCATCGCCAACGCCTACGCCTACGCCATCGCCAACGCCTACGCCATCGCCAACGCCTACGCCATCGCCATCGCCAACGCCAACGCCAACGCCAACGCCTACGCCAACGCCCTCGCCCTCGATGAATTCATCACATATGCCCGCGACTCAGAAAAATTCCAAATTTTCCAAGGCGTAGACTATAATAAACTAGTTGCCAGACTCGAACAGTTGCGGAAACAAGCACCAGATAAAAATCAACCCATTGATCTACATCAAGCCCTCGCTAAGGAACTTATCCAAACTTGGCTAGAAGCTTTCCATCTCACTCCCGAAATGATTGATTTGTCCTCAGAAGAAATCAAAGCACTTGATAATTACTTATACGCCAATCTACTCATGGTAAAGTGCCAACAAGAAGCTGTTCGAGTATCAAAAGATGTTCGGCAGGGGATTGAGGAAAGAATGTTATTGCCCAATACTTAAACAGCCATTACTTATTACTTAGGGCTTCATGAATTAATGTAGAAAGTATGCTAGACAACGATTTTGGTTCTTTTTTTACGCTTACAAGTGCAAGACTATAACATCTAGAACCTCAAGATCCTTGCCTTTAAAATTCTCTAGATAATTATGAACTCCTCTGCTGACTCCTGACTCCTGACTCCTGACTCCTGACTCCTCACCACAAAACTTTTTTAGCAAACCCTACTTATTACTTATTACTTATTACTTATTACTTATTACTTATTACTTATTACTTAAACTTCGGCTTCTTTATTATTCAGCTTCCAAATACAGCTCGAAAGCAAATTAGTAAAAACATGAGCAACAATTGGCACCAGTAAATTACCAGTTACTAAAGCGCAATATCCCAACAATATTCCTACCACCGTCGCCCAAACCACATAGGGCCACTGTTGCGTACCACTCAGGTGCAAAACCCCGAATAACAGACTAGAAACAAGTACACCAAGATAATTTAAACCAATAGCTGGCAACATCACACCCCGAAATAGCAATTCCTCACTCATACCAGGCAATAAACCAAGCCAAATCAGATCTGGTATAATTAGAGGTTTAATTACTAACTGTAAGTAAAAATCAGCGCTTTCGCGGTAAGCAGGCCAGAGATGATAAACAAGACTACTAGCAGCAGTAATTCCTGCCGCTATGCCTAGCCCTAGGAGTATAGAATTAATCGTGCCACTTATGGGCAACAGAGTAACTGAGCCAAAATGCAGCCATAGTTTGGCAACCGATAGCAGCACGACGGCGGTTAAACCCATAGCTATTAAAACTTGGGTACGAGTTAGAGATTCGATCTCAGGATGATTAGGAAGCTGGTTTGCCACTAGGAGAGAGATAAGCGATGTAGGGACGACAGGTTGGGACTTAAGGCATCAGCACTGATACCAGCGCGATGAGCTACCATCAAGCCCAGTGCCTCTAAATATGATTGTACCCGCATTGCCTTGATCCCTAACATTTCTGGGGTAACTGGCATGATGGAAGTCTGGTTTTCCTCAACAGCGATAACTTGGCTGCCAGATTGGCTTAAACTCAGCAGAGCCTTGCCACCACAAGCTGTTGCTGGGACAACTATAGCATCTACTTCCTCTGCCCAAATATCTCTAGAGGATGAGGGGGACAATAAATTGTTCCTTGCCACCACAAACTGGGGAGCACGACTTAATCCCACTAGAACACAGGATAAAAAAGTATAGCCCAATTCTTCGGCAGCTGAGCGTACCGATAACTTGGGATCCAGGGGTAATGGCATTAAAGCTGGGGCATGGGCACAGGGAATTTGGAAATTGCGAACAATAAGATGGCTAATTACAGCCTCAGCACCAGCCAGGGCATCGACGCCCTGTCCATGACGGTAAGCCTCTAGAGCCTTGCTGTCAATGTCATCAGGGAAACGAGCCACAACTGCGATCGCATTTGCCCTGGCTTGCTCAATCAATACCTGAGCAGCTCGTAATAAACTACCAGGATTACCAATAGTACCCCAACTTGCCCCAGATGCGGCTGTCCGCAATTCCACATTTAAGGGCGCATCAGTAATCACATAATCAGTAAGATTTAGTCCCAGTGTGGCTCTAGTGGCATCAGCTGCTTGTAGATGCCTCAGGCGCAGTTCCGTTTCTATAGCTTGATCGAGAATTAGCCCCACCCGGTTCTGATGTACCGGGCGCAAACCCCAGCAGCCAGCGGCGAATTTGTCAAGCCCATAGCCTTCTACATAGAGGGCATTGGGCAAGTTCCAGTAGAGTTGGGCACCATTGAGGACATTGGGATGAGTGATTAGGCGATCGCATATTTGCGATATCGCTCTTGCCACGGGCAGGGCATCTCCAGCATAGCCACCAATAGCAGCCCCTAAACCAGTAGGGACAATTAAAACAACGGTGTAAGGAGCTTGACTCACGACTGAGCTGGTGTCTCTTCCGAGATAGTTACTACAGCTTCAACCTCTACTTTCTGCTGCTCATTATCGACATTAGTAATAGCCCAGCGTAAAGGTTCCCCCTGTTTTTGCAATTGTGATTCAATTTCTTGGTACAGTTTGACTGGCGATTCCTGAAGATCAATTTCTGCAGTAATGAAGTGAGTTGTCATCTGAATAATTCCTTTATGCCTAGTTGATTTTTAAGTTTCGGGTTGACCAAATTGACGGTCATACACCTCATCTTCTTTCTCTGTGGCTAGCTTTAGGTTAGAACGAGGATAGGAAACACACAAGAGGGCATAACCTTCTGCTTGCAGCTCTGGACTAAGTCCCATACCATCACTTTGCTCTACGGTGCCTTCCCCTACGATTTGGGCAGCACAGGTGGTACAAACTCCAGCGTGGCAAGAGCTTGGTAATTCTATACCAGCTGTATGGGCAGCCTCAAGAATTTTTTGATCTTCTGACACTTCTATACTACGAGTAGTGCCTTGGTACTGAATTTCGACAGTGTGAGTTTTGGACATAAGCAGCAATGGCGTAGATTGAAACAGAGGGGAAAGGAGACTAGCATAATGAATCATAGATCATTGTAGAACTAAGCGAGAAAGCCTAGAGTGCCCCCAGTTTCACTAATTTCATCTGTCTTCGCGGCAGGAGACTCTCGAAACACACGACGAGACGTGCGACATAAACGCCCGGGGAAACCCCAGGCGACGCCCACTCGCCGAATGCCGCGCCTCCAACTATGGTTTTTACACCGAATGTGGTAAGATGTAAGGTATGACACAACGCGCCTACCGATACCGTTTTTACCCAACCACCGAACAAGAGAACCTCTTGCGACGGACACTCGGTTGTGTGCGCTTGGTCTACAACAAAGCTCTTAGTGGTAGAACCGAAGCTTGGTATGAAAGACAGGAGCGAATTGATT
>JAAHHJ010000123.1 GCA_010692425.1 Symploca sp. SIO3C6
TTGAACACTGGTGGCACAAAGTCAAAACAGCGATTAGAAAAGAGTTGCCTAAGTATAATTTTGATGTCCACAAAGCGGCGGATGCAGCCTTTCAGTATTTGTAAACACACCAGCGCGCAGCGCTATACCTGTAACTCTTGACATTTTAGATGAGATAGATACTCAGCTCAAAAAAGAAGATAAAGTACAATTCATTGACCTAGTTTCCCGTATCCGACACTTAGGTATGAAATTGATTTTGATTGGGCAAAATCCTAAAGTATGTAGAGCTGGGTTTCAGTGGTCTGATATGGCTCAGATGATTTGTTTCTATCAAGGTTCGAGCGCCTTAGATCCCATCAAAAATAATCCAGCACTCGAACTAAAAAAAGACATCTTGCTAAGACAGTACCACGAAATTAGTTCAGTGTTTGAGGGTAAAAATGAATGGCTAGATGATTCCAAAAAGCATTACTACGGATTGTGTGTTATTCCCAACAAATCTCCCTAATGGTATGAGCTACCTATAGCAGACGAGATTGAGATTGATGAGAGAGATTGTTTAATAGCTGAAAGGTTTACTATTACTGTTATTAATTCGACTTTTGTAGAGACTGAAAATAGCTCAAAACCACAACCGGGCATACAGGCAGAGATAAAACCAGTGCCTGAAGATAGTGAAGCTCAAACGCTTACAAGTAAAGGGTTTGACCAAAAGACAGGCAAGACGGCAGACATCGCCCTATGTGGTGTGATGCCGACTGCTGACAATGTGCCTAAAGCTATTTGTAAAAAGCATCCTGGTGTGGAGTTACGACAACAAAAAGATGGACGATACTATTGTCCCGGGTGTCGAAAGAGATTGCGTAAAGATGAATGGATTTTAGATGTGTAGAGACTTAAAGTTGTTAGTTTACAGTGAAAGATGCACTACTACAAAAAATCATTTGATGATAGTGTTTATCGTAACAAGCCTGGGTTTTTGTATGTAATCCAAGCTAAAGGCAATAATCGATACAAAATAGGACTTACAACCCGTTCTGTTGAGCAGAGATTTGCAGAGCTAAATGGTTCACAATCCCCTTATTCACTAGCTCTGATTGAATCAGCAGCGGTAGACAACGTGACCGAGAGTGAAGAACACTTGCATCAGAAATTCGCGTCTTTTCGCATTCATGGGGAATGGTTTGAATTCAACAAAAAGCAAGTAACAGCAGCGCTAAAAGAATTCGACATACTCCGTAATGAAGAGGCTAAAAGGTTCAGTTTTTATTCACTACCAACTATCAATTTCCCTGAGTTTTCTTTCCCCCAGTTCCCCCAGGTAAACCCACAATTTGTGAGATTACTAATTGCAGCCATTAGCGCTACTTGGCTAACAATCTCAATCAATCGATATGTAGCGACAACACCCGAGGAATCCTCACCCTCTCATCTCGATAAAAGGTAGAATAACTTCCTCTACTTTCTTGACAACTATAGGAAGTTATAGTTAAACTATAGGAAGTTGACTATAGGAAGTTAGAGCTATGCCTACCACAAAATCAAAGTTAGCTAAAATCGCAAACGAAAAAGTCAGAACAGCTTGGGTTAAGAAATGAGCTGCTACCTTTTTGGAAGGACTACAACACTTAGACAATAAAGAGCGGATAAAAAATTATTGCCTGGAACAAAAGGCAAACTTCGACTTTGAAGTTCAAAGGTTGAGTCTAGAAAGAGCTAAAAACCAAGGGAAATTGGTCAGTACTACTAGTTGGAAAAACGCTGCCGCTACCCACATGTCTCAGATAAGAAACACTCTCAAGGAGTGGCAGAAGACTATAGAACTCACTCCAGAAGTCAGTTATCCTCAACAAACCAAAGAGGGGATAGTTCAGCAGCATTTTGCTCTGCTCTATATGAAATATGACCATGAGTTTCACGAGGAACGGAAGCAACCCATAGAAGACAAGAAGAACGAGCAACGTCGCAACCTATTTCCAATCAAACACCTAGATAAATATCAGCAGACAATTGAACAGTTGCTCGATTCCTGGGACTATCGAGAGTTAGCCGTCGGCTTGATAGCTGCTACTGGGCGAAGAATTAGTGAAATTCTCAGTACGGCTAACTTTACTCAAATAGGACAGTTCGAGGCAGATTTTGAGGGACAGTTAAAAGCTAAGGGTGAAGAGAGAAAGTATTCTGCCTTTACTCTCATCGAGTCAGCCAGAGTAATTGATGGCGTGCTGAGATTGCGACGAATGGGTGAAATCAAGGAGATGAAGCACTGGAACCTGGCAGAGATAGACAGCGGTAAGAACAGTACTGTCAATTCTCAGGTCAAAAAGCATTTTGGTGAATTGATAGAGCCACCACACGGTGAGAAAGAGTTATCCTCAAAGAATTTAAGGGCAGCTTATGCTGCGATAGCTATCTACCTGTTTTGTCCTAGTAATCACTCAGAGTCATTATTTATCAAAGAGCGACTGGGACATGCTAGCGATGCCACAGCCAGTAACTATGAAGACTATCAAGTGGTAGATGCTAATGGTTCACCACTAATCCGTGGAGCTTGGGTCGATAAAACAGGAGAAAAAATGCGTAAGCCTAAACAAGTTATGACCAACACTCGGATGAGAATGACAGTTGCTGCAAAAGAAGTTATCGAAGACCAAGAATTTTTACCATACCCAGACCAGCTTTCCAGGGTAGAGGAGTTAATCCGTTTAGCTAAGATTGGTAAGCAGTTTGAGGAAGGAAAACTCGTTAATGAGGTTGTCAAAGTCGTAGAGGTTGAGAAGCCTGTAGAGATACCCAAAGAAGTTGACAGAGCCGGGGAAAAGTCCTCACAGACTCCTCAAGAAGTCAGACAAGTTATTAAAGATGAAGCCACCACAACAACTACAGAACAGGTTGAGGAAGTGAAGTCTGTTGGTAGATTCGAGGAAATGGGTAACGAGGAGTTGAGAGGTTGTCAGGCTCCTGGCAGCGCTCTAGAAAAGATTCGAAGGTCTGTTAGAGCTATAAAAGCCTTCAACGAGATTCAGCCAGAGAAGAAAGCGCGATGGGCTATCAATGTGAGTACATTGGAGCAATTAAGCGGTTGCCACTCGAAAGCAGTTAGAGAATATTTAGATTCTGATGAAGGAAGACTACAAGTGCATGATTATAACGCTATGCATGAGTTTGGCTTTCAACAGAATCGAGGTAAAGGAAGTATTAAGGGGGTCGTAACCTGGTAAAACTCAGCTACTGTTGAAGTGAGGGAGAAGTGTCGGGAAACTTCTCTTTTTCGTCCTCTGTCGAGCTATCCTCTACAAATGACAGCATCGATAAGCTAGACACCGCCCCCAACACTTGCTCTTCTCTCACTTCCAAATACGCCTGTAATTGTCTTAAATCCCGATGTCCTGACACTTCTGCTATTACCCTCAAGGGTATCCCACTATCACTCATTTGGGTCAAAACAGTTTTCCGGAAGCTGTGAGTTGAGGCTCCCTCAATACCCACTCTCAGACAAGCCTTTCTCAAAATCCTAGCTGCACTATCTGGAGTAACATGCTTACCTCGCCGATTGCGTTTCATGTACACCCACACCTTGGTGTTCATGATTTACAGCACTAATGGGTACGATGTCTAGCTCAACGGTGTTTCTAGATGAGATTTATAGGTTTTTAGATGAGGTTTATAGGTTTTTAGATGAGGTTTATAGGTTTTTAGATGAGGTTTATAGGTTTTTAGATGAGGTTTATAGGGTTGCAGATGTGGTTCAGAGGATTTTAGATGAGGCTTATAGGGTTTTAGAAGAGTTGGTAGATGAGATTTTAGATGAGGTTTTAGATGAGATTTATAGGTTGTTATTACTACTGATAAAAATCATAATAAAATTTGAAAGCTTGATTAAAAGAGCTTACTCAACGTAGATATAGAGAAAACCATGAACTGGAAAAAAGATGTAGTCAAGGTTGTAGCAGTTGTTGCGCTACTATTTAGTCTAGTCTTAAGCACTACTCAAGAAGTTGCTTTTGCATCAGAAATAGAACAAATAGCATTAGCTTCAGAATTACAACCTCAAAAACCCCCCCAGCTGAAATTGGAGGACACTTTATCCACAGGTTCACCCGTAAGTATAAGTGCTTTATGTTATACGTGCGGTGGAACATTTCCTGAGTATGTGACTTCCATTTCTACAGGAGCGACTTATGTAGTTGAATATGGATCCTCATGTGGTGGTGAATCAGAACTTCGACCAGATAGTGTGCCATATTTATGCCGAGACATACAGTAAAACAAATCAAGTTTCTGGTTAAATTTAGCCGACTTAATTCTACATAAACCAAAGATCTTACCGATTGGTTTAAATCAGCTAAATCGAAATAACCAAGAACCCTCAGCCTACATGAGCTGGGGGTTTCATTTTGCCTATTGGTATCCCAGCAATCCCTGTACCCCTCAATAATTCGTTCAGCTCCTCGTAGGCAACCCCACAAGCGACGTAAATCCTGTTTATGATATATAATCATTCAGCACACAAAACGTCTTAGCTGGAACTACTGTCACACTAATTTACCAAATTTTTGTATGCTGCATGTTGCGTCGAAGTGCGTAGGGGGCAGTCGCGCCCTGATGGGGGTATTTCTTATTAAGGGGTAGCTGCCCCCTGGTATTGGCTGTAACCTTTACGCAGTAAGGGTTTTTGAGGGGGCACTTGATTTTGGAATAACCTTCTGAAAAAATCAAGTGCCCCCTGCGACGATTGCAGCATTTAGCAGCTTATTAGCTTTAATTTAGCTACTATAGCGCTGCGCGCTGGTGTGTTTACAAATACTGAAAGGCTGCATCCGCCGCTTTGTGGACATCAAAATTATACTTAGGCAACTCTTTTCTAATCGCTGTTTTGACTTTGTGCCACCAGTGTTCAA
>JAAHHJ010000124.1 GCA_010692425.1 Symploca sp. SIO3C6
TATCAAACATGGGAGGTTGTAATAAAAGATTGGGGTGGATATAACAATGATAGAAGCCGAAACACTCCTTACGACGGTGATGGTAACGGGGCTGAGCTTTATGTTGATGCAAGGATAAGAGTTGATGGAGTGTTGTCAACATGGCAATGGAATGGTTGTCCAAGCGATTGTTATAATGATGAAAGTCATGTCAACGCTCCAGACGGTTGGAACAATGCTCGTGAGCTATTAAGGAGCCGAAGAATTTTTCGGGGGAAAGCTCGATCTAGACCCGTTTTTGAAATAGATCTTATTATTTTTGAAAACGATGATGAATGGCCAGCGTGGACAGGAATTCAGTCTCATCATTCGAATTGGGAACAAGCTGGTAATATCATTGAGCAAACAGCCGAGGTTGGAGAGAGTATCGCTATTATCTCTGGTCCGTCTGCTCCCTATGTGCAGGGGGGATTTAGTGCAGTTAGAGAAATAATGGATCTAATTAGTAATAGATCTAATGCCGATGACGCATTGTGGTCATTCTCTCGTGTACTTGAAGGAGCAACTGAAGAAACCGTTCATTATGCTGTGCCGGGGCATCAATCAACACACTGGATAACTATAAAAACACAGATAGTCAGATAATTTTTTTTGACACTGGTGCTGTATTAATTCTATGTCAAAGTTAAAGGCTTGATCGGGTAGCGGTGATGAAGGTTGTTCGTGTTTGAATTATTCAATAGCATCGATCGCTCCTAACGTTCCCGCTGTCGGGTTCTGGAGACATTCGATCTCTTCCGTTTAGAGGGCTTTCTCGTTTCTTGTGTTTCCGATGGTGCTGCTTTCGGTGCGCTAATAGTCGAGAACACCTCTGTTAGTACTTTGTGTGCTGTTTCTGTCCTGGTGATTGGTTCGAGACTATCTATATCGTCTCTAATTCCATTTCCGGGGGGTTCGGGTTTGAGTGCTGTAATCTCGTCATTGTTCATCAGTTCCGAGATCAAGCATAATGCATCCATTGATAGGTTTTCATGGATTGCTTTGAGTTCCAGAGCTGTGATATCGCCATTAGTCAGATCATTTACGGTATCGATTATGGTTTGTTCTATTTCCTCGTCATTCTCATCTAATCGCTGGCTTGTATAGGTTTCGAGAATGTCAATCGTCTCTAGGACGGTGGTTTCTTCTGTTGGTGATAGGCCATAGCAATCTAAATCAATGTACTCAGGGGATAGCGGGGGTTTCTCATCGTCTTCACCTGTCCAAATACTTAACCCAAACATGGAGAATGAACGACTTTTTTTAGATATTCGGGCAAAAGGACGTAATCTATTTTTATCGTCTCTTGATGCGTTGTTTCCTGGAATATTTAGCTGTGAAACTTTGTCTTGCAATTGCTCAGAGAAATTGCGGAAACTTACGGCTTTGTTCCCGTCTCTTTCTGCCATTGCTCTGTAGCTAATATAAGCAAATCTATCAACATCATTTGTATCGGGACAGTGCCCACGTCCCGGTTGTAACTTTGAACCTCCTCTGAATTCTCTAGATGCATATAGATGTGTTTGCATCCATATTTCGACACTGTCACTAGGCTGGACATTTTTCTTTTGAGCGTTAACCAATGCAGGAATATTATTAACAGTATCTTTGAATGATGAAATATCGTCTTCTGTGATACTCATTACCCAATTAAAGAAACCTGGTAATTCGTTTGTAAAATAGCCTTGTGGTTCTCCATTAGATCTGATTGATATCAGATTACTTACGCCTGGTATCCGTTCCGTTTTACGGGTATTAATCATTATTTGGCGACGTGAGATCGCTCCACCTTCATCCTTGAATGAGATATTAAAATTAGAGCCAATGAAGAAACCACCATAGTAAGTAAAGTTCTCTTTTGCCTGTACAAATTTTGGTGTGTAAGGAAGCGGATCACCACCAATGGCACCTTTTAGGTTTGTTCCGTCACCGTGAAACATCCGCTCATCAGAAAAGAAAACGGCTTTTTTATTTCGTATTAGTGCAACCTCAAAATTGTTTTGTTCATCAAATTTAGCTAATGTTGAACGGGCGCAGTTTTTATCTCCCAACACACATCTAATTAGTGTGAACAATGACGATTTTCCAGCCCCACCAGCACCCTTGAATTGTAGGAATTTTTGCACTTCTGGTTGGCGTTCTAACAGACATATTTTGATATAGGTAATAATGACCTTAACAACGTCCTCATTACTAAAGCACAAGTCATTTAGCCACGCCTTGATACTAGGGCACTCTGCAAATTCATCATAGTCAAACATCAATGAACCTGTAACTTTGTGTTCAGGGTTAAATGGGACTAATTTTTCTTTCTCTACGTCATAGGTTCCGTTTTTCATGTTTATATAGCGGACAGAACCAGTGCTAGGAAATGCATTTTCTGTGTAGGTATTGGCTAATACAATTTCTCCAATTTCATTTACTAATTTCTTTGTGTATTCAATTGCGGGTGATGCTGTTTCGAGAGCCTGACTAACCATGCTCATCACACCGTTTTTATTTGTCTCTATCCAGTTGCCTGTAGTTGGATCATAGCGGAATGGTTGCCGTGATAACGAGTCTACTAATAGCTGTCCCTGTTGATTGCGGGTGAAAGCTCTAGCGATAACGGAGGCTTCTACTTTGGTAGGCTTGGATTTCGTTAAATCTTTAGCCTCAATGGTTCCGTCTTGTTTCTCTTTGACAGGCTGACAAGGGATAATTAGCCCTGTTAACTGCCCTTTGATTGCTAGGTAGCTGTAGCGATCTACCAGGCTGATGTAATACTCTTTACGTTTCTTTTCCGAGCTACTGTGAGGTAGGTTCCGGGCACTGCTGAAACGTCGGGTATCACTGCACCGATTAGCAATGTATGAGAGTAGTTGGTATTGGGTAGTTAATCCGGTCTCAATCAGATCTGCTACATCATAGCCAGGGTGATCGCAAACTTTTTCGATATTGCTCTTTTGACCGTTGATATGAACATTACCGGGGGAGTGTTCGATAATGCGTTGCCAATCGTGGTGGTCTGGTTCGATATAGCAAAATTTAACGGTTTCTACTTTAGCCTCTTTCAACGCAAAATAGACGTTATCCATGTAGCGTACACCCGATGTATCCCTGTCAGGCATTAACACAACCGTACGACCGGAGGCAGCAATTTGTTTTAGTTCGCTGCTGTAGTCTGCAACTCGCCATTCACCACCCTTTTTCGTTAATGTTTTTGAGCCTCCCTGGGAACAGATGGCAGCAAGACCTAATGCTTTTAGAGCCTCTACGCATTTTTCACCCTCTACCCAGAATATACAGTTACTAAAGTCATGTGCTGTACCATCACCACCCGTTAAAGGAGCTGTATCAATGCAGTCGAAATTGTAGAGGGTTATGGACGCTTTAATTTCGTCCTTTTGGTCCTGGTCTACATCGCCACCGTTAATCACATCACCGTCAATGATGTACTTCTGGTAAGGACGCTTTGAACCATCAGTAGTGTACGTTACTTGAATTTGTAATACATCGTCACCGTCTTTATTTTTGTAGGTGTAGACGGTCTCTGTAGGTTTGCTTGCGCGAATCCCTGAGGTGGATTTACCTGACACTTTTTCCCTGAGTGCTGTGATAGGGGCGCTACTCTCATCACCACAGCTATAACAGATGATTGCGGGTTTTCGTTCTTTTCCTAGACCGAGTGAGACTTTACAGCCATCACTATCACATGCAGGACAGTAGTAATGTCCCTGTCCATGTTCATCTAGGGTGCGGTCGGGTACAGGTTCTAGAATCTCGATACCCTTTTGCAATAGCTCTAGTTTGTCGTCCCGTGGTTTGGCGCGTCTTTTGCTTCTTCGGGATGTTGACCGTTTCCGTTGAGTTTTCTTTGGTGGTAGTTCATCGACAGGGTCATCATCCAATAACCCATCTAGATAGTTCTCTATACCATCCGGTGCGTTATCCTGGATAATCTTATCGGCATCCTGTACTGACACCTGTGTACATGATTTCTTGTCATTTCTAGAAGCGTCAGCTAGAATACCTCTATCGGCAGTATCCATAATTATATCCATTTTTATGGTGTTGTCGGTCCCATGTATAGACTTGTCTGTGTGTGTGGTATCAGTAAAATCCATAATGTTGTCCTTTGGACGATGTATGGTCACATCCAACCTGCAAGGGTTATGTGTTGGGGAACGAAAGAAAAATAATCATCAAACCGCCAAATTGTCGCCAAACAAATAGGGGCGGTTTTTTGATGTCTAATTTTTCCTTATTGAACTTGGGCGATTGCGTCGTGCATCGCTTGTTCGATGATCGGCTTTAAGTAATCACTTCGTTGCGTGATTCCCATCTGAGCCAATGCGCTTTCAAACTCTTCAACTAACGATTTTGGAACCTTAGTAGATACAACCATCGTGGGCGGCTTAAGCGGCTTGTGACGCTTGTACGGTCCTCTGGTGCGTGGTCTAACAGGCGCTTTAGTGTTCATCGTTGAATCGTGGTATACGCTTTTTCGCATCATAGATCCTTTTTTGTTAGTTTGCAATAAGTTTTTTAGGGATAATTGTTGTTAGTAAATCAGGTTGTCAGGGTGCCCCGATTACGCGATCAAAACGTCCATTTACACGTTGACGTAAGTGTTAACAATTCTGTTATTTGTCGTCACGTTTCATTACTTTTATGATCGGGTCGTTATTTCCGACCTTTTCACATTCAACGACTGCATCATATAGGCTGAGTCTCCCTAACGACATGATGACAGACCGTTTCATCATTTTGGCTCTAGATGCAATCAAGGAAAATGTGACAGGCTGTTCATCCCTGATGATTTCTTGATTGCCGATAGAGTCATAGTCT
>JAAHHJ010000125.1 GCA_010692425.1 Symploca sp. SIO3C6
AGAGCTTGAAAAATAGAAGTGGACAAGTAGGTTATTGCCTCCAGCAATTTAAACTCAACCAAACATCTCTAAATATAGAGGGATAAAATGATCTTGTTTTTCACGTTTAATTAGACCCACCTACTTAGCAGGTGACTTTTTTCTGATTATTATACAAGAAGATGTGCGACCGCAAATTTTAGATGGGGAACGCTTTGAAGCCAATACTGAGGCATCCCAACGCATTATGGAGTTAGAGTATGAACTCCAGCAAACTCGTGAAAACTTGCAAGCTGTAATTGAAGAATTAGAAACCACCAATGAGGAACAGCAAGCCACTAATGAGGAGTTAACGGCTTCTAATGAAGAGTTACAAAGTACTAATGAGGAACTTCATTCTGTTAACGAAGAACTCTACACTGTCAACGCTGAGTTTCAGTCCAAAATCGAGGAACTAACAGAACTCAATAACGACATGGATAACTTACTTCGCAGTACTGATATTGGTGTGGTTTTCCTCGATCAAAAACTAAAAATTCGCAAGTTTACTCCAGCAGCAACTGTGGCAATTAATCTAGTAGAGGCAGATATTGGTCGTCCCTTAGAACATATTACTCACAACCTAGACTGCCAAGACTTGTTGGCATTGCTCCAGCAAGTAATTATGACTAAAAATCCAGTAGAGCAGGAAGTTAAGCTGAAAAAGAATGGAATTAATTTACTGATGCGAATTAATCCCTACTTGCAAGAAGATAACAGTTTAGATGGTGTTGTACTCACCTTTATTAATATCAATGATATTAAGCAAGTGGAACGACAGCTTAAACAAGCTGAGTCAGCCTTGCGCCAAGCCAATGAAGAATTAGAGAAAAGAGTAATAGAGCGTACTGCCCAACTAGCTAGTGCTAAGGAAGCGGCAGAAGCTGCTAATCAGGCAAAAAGCGCTTTTATTGCTCACATTAGTCATGAGTTGAGAACTCCCTTAAATGCAATTTTGGGGTTTACTCAAATCTTGAAAAGAACCCCTGACATAGCTTCATCTGAGCAACTTCATGGTATTGAAATTATTCACCAGTCTGGACAGCATTTACTTACCCTGATTAATGATATCCTCTACCTTGCTAAAATTGAAGCGAATAAATCGACTGTGGAGTTGAGTGATTTTGAATTTCAACCTTTTCTGGCTAATTTAGTCGATATTGTTCTTGTTAAGGCAAAACAGAACGGTATTTGCCTCAATTATCAAGCTCTTTCTTCTCTGCCAGCAGCTGTATATTCTAACGAAACTCGTCTGCGACAAGTCTTGCTCAACCTACTGGGTAATGCTGTTAAATTCACTGAAGCCGGTGGCGTGTTGTTTAAAGTTGGTTATGTTAAAGACTTTGAGCCAGAGGAGCAAAAGTACAAAAAAAGTCATCATGATAAAATTCGCTTTCAAGTTGAAGATACAGGTGTTGGCATTCCAGTAGATAAACTGGCAGATATATTTTTACCTTTCCAGCAATTAAGTGATAGTCAAGCTTTTACTGAAGGTACGGGACTGGGCTTAACTATCAGTCAAAATATTGTGAGACAGATGGGAGGTGAGATTTTTGTTGAAAGTAGACTAGGAGAAGGCAGTATATTTTGGTTTGATTTAGACTTAGCAAGCGCCGAAAGTTGGCAACAAATACAACAACAGTATAACCCCAAAAGTAGTATTGTTGGTTTTCATGGCAGAAAATATAAAATTTTAGTTGTAGACGATCAAGACGACAATCGCGCAGTTTTAGTTAATTTCTTAAATTATCTTGCCTTTAATGTACTAGAAGCCAGTAATGGTAAAGATGGTTTAGCACTAGCTTTAGAACATCAACCTGACTTAATTTTTGTAGACTTGGTAATGCCAGCAATTGATGGTTTAGCAGTGACCAAAAAACTACGACAAGAACTTAACCTTTCTGCTGTGACAATAGTTGTGACATCTGCCAGTACCTTACCGGAAGCTAAGTCTTTATGTTATGAATCAGGTTGTGATGTTTTCCTTGCCAAACCTCTAGATTTTGATCAACTTTTAGAGTTATTAGAAATTCATTTAGACCTAGAATGGATCTATCAGGAAAATTTGACCATAACCTCTCTAAACCAAGCAGAAGTATCAGAACAAAGGACAGAAAAGGATAACTTTCACTCCGATCAACTGGTTATTCCTTCTCCAGAAAAGCTCAACCCCTTGTTGGAAATGGCAATGCAGGGTGATCTCCGGGCTATTTTGGAGGAGGTAGCTAATTGGGGAGAAATTGATGCCCAATTCATTCCCTTTGCTCAACAGCTACGCCAATTAGCAGAAAGTTGTCAGATTACTAGACTCCAGCAATTGATTGAGCAACATATGGTTATAAATGAGTAAGTATTTGCTAAAGATAATTTAAATTTTTATAAATTTGATTGCTTTGGAGAAAGCTAGGAAGATAAACTGAGTAGAGAAAATTTAGGTGAATCTTAATTCTTGGCAAAAGTTAGGTTTAGGATACCTTGACATCATCCCCTACCCACTCTCCAAAATTTATCGGGTCAAATAACTCACCAAAGTTTGATCCTAGTAGCGATATTGGTAAATTTACCAAGGAAGATTCAAAAAAAGCGGTTATTCTAATTGTTGATGATAAACCAAGTAATTTACAGGTTTTATTTACTTATTTAGAGCAAGTAGGTTTTAAAGTCCTGGTGGCTCAAAATGGAGAAAGTGCAATCAAGATCGCAGAATTTGCATTGCCGGATCTGATTCTATTAGATATTCTGATGCCTGGTATTAATGGTTTTGACACTTGCCGTAAATTGAAAGCTCAAGCTTCTACTCAAGATATACCTGTAATTTTTCTAACTGCTCTTTCCGAAACTGTTAATCAGGTTAAAGGGTTTGAGCTTGGGGGAGTTGATTATATCACTAAACCTATTGAACAGGAAGAAGTTTTAGCTCGCATTAAAACTCATCTTACTCTTCGTAAAATGCGTCAGCGTCTAGCTGAACAAAACCAAAAATTACAACTGGAAATCATTCAGCGGAAACAAGTTGAACTTCAACTACAGGAACGTACTTCTCAACTGGAAAAAGTTCTTAATTTTAAAGCCCTGCTAAGGCGAATAACTGAAAAAATTCGTGATAGTCTTGATGAAAGTCAAATTTTACAAACAGCCACCGAAGAATTAGCAGTAGCTCTGCAAGTTGAATGCTGTAAAATAGAACTTTACAATTCTTCCCAAACCACGGCAACTATTGCTTATGAAACTTCTACAGCCTTGTCTAAGTATCAAGGAACGACTAGGAAAATTATCGATTCCCCCCAAATTTATCAGCAACTTTTGCAAAAACAAACTATCAAATTTGTAAATGTTGCTTCAGAATTTAATCATAATAAACGACGATTTAGTTATTTAGCTTGCCCTATCTTTGAAAGTCAGGGAATTAAAGGAATTATTGGTAATCTGTGGCTATTAAGGGCACCAGCAGAAATATTTGAAGAATTTGAGGTTAAGCTAGTACAGCAGGTAGCTGCCCAATGTGCGATCGCCATTCGTCAAGCTCGACTTTTCTCTGCATCTGTTGAGCAACTCCAAGAGCTAGAAAAACTCAACCGCCTCAAAGATGACTTTCTCAAAACTATTTCCCATGAATTACGCTCCCCAATGAGTAGTATTCAGTTAGCAGCCAAGACCCTTGAAACTTTGTTTCAAGCAGAAGCTACTGCTCAGAAATCTCCTACCTTTACAAGAGTTTTAAAGATTTTCAACCAAGCTTGTCAACGGCAGAATCAATTAGTTGATGATTTGCTCAGTCTTTGTTACCTAGATGCTAAAGCTCAAACTCTAGTTTGTGAGGAGATTGATTTAAGCACCTGGATACCCGAAATTGTACAGATATTTTTAGCAAGAACAGAAAATCAATCTCAACAATTAGAAATTAGTTTACCAGAGCAACTTCCTCTCTTGATATCCGATATTTCCACTCTAGAAAGGATCTTAATGGAACTGCTCAACAACGCCTGCAAATATACTCCCGCAGGAGGAACAATTACTGTTTTTGCCCAAGCAACTGAACAAATAATACGGCTTAGTATTAGTAACTCTGGAGTAGAAATTCCGCCGGAAGAAATAGAGCGTATTTTTGAGCAGTTCTACCGCATTCCTAATAATGACCCTTGGCAATATGGTGGCACTGGACTAGGACTGACATTAGTGAAGAAGCTAACTGAACTGATAGAAGCCTCAGTTGAGGTAGAAAGTAAAGAAGGTAAAACTACCTTTTCTGTAAATTTTGCTCGAAATGAGGTTTAGAGACCATTGATCAAGTAAATCTTAGACCTGTATTCTCACAAATTGTTGAGGGTGTGACAAGCTAGCTTAAAACCCACATTCCGCACCCTCAACTGTCACATGGACTGAGGGTGCTCAAAGCGAGTGCTAAATCGAGGCAGTTGTTAAGTAAAAATACTTAGTCCACCTTCAGCTCCTCAACTATCACTGGGAAAATTTT
>JAAHHJ010000126.1 GCA_010692425.1 Symploca sp. SIO3C6
TGTTCGTGTAAAAGTTTAGCTTGTTCAATTAGTTGAATTAGCTGCTCATAGCTAATTCCTACTAAGCGCTTGGCTTGTTTCTGATTACGTTGCAAGTACTCCCAGGTATAACTCACAGTTTCTGCCCTCCAAACGTCAATTTTTAATGCCTTAATTATCTCATAATTTATATTTTGGAGATGTCTAGTGAGGTTTTGAAGAGATATAACGACGGCAGAAGAGATTTTAGTAATGAAAATCTCAGAGGGCAGTCCTTCCAAGGAAAAAACCTGGCTGATGCCGACTTCTCTGGTGCTGATATTCGAGGAGCTAACTTTACTAATGCTTACCTTAAAGGTGCCAAATTCTGTGATGCTGAGGCTGGCTTGCAGCGCAGATTGGCAATTACTTTGGTTCTCGCTTCCTGGATACTATCGGCATTCTCAGGAATATTTTCAATATGGATTGGTGTTATAGTAGCGCTAATATTTGATAGCAGCAGCACCGAAAACGTCATTGTTGGCTGGGTTTACCTAATTGTGCTGGCGGTCTTCTTGATAGTCACTATCCGCAAGGGCCTAGTCGCAGGTTTCGGAGCTTTCGCTTTCGCTTTCGCTTTCACTGGAGCTACATTTGGATCTGGAGCTGGAGTTGGAGCTGTCGCTTTCGCTGGAGCTGTCGTTTTCGCTGTCGCTTTCGCTGTCGTTTTCGCTGGAGCTGTTGCTGGATATGGAGCTTTCCTTGGAGCTGTCACTGGAGCTGGAGCTGGAGCTGGAGCTGGAGCTGTCGCTTTCGCTTTCGCTTTCGTTTTCGCACTGTTGGGTGCCGACATTGGCTGGCGAGGCTTGGCAGAAGATAAAAAACACAGCTGGGTTCGCCCATTTGCGATCGCCTTTGCCGCTACAGGAGGCACCAGTTTTTATAACGCTAATCTCACCGAGGCTGATTTTACCGGAGCTAGACTCAAAAGCACAGACTTGAGAAAGGCTAACCTTACTCGTACCTGTTGGCGTGAGGCTACAAAACTTGACCGCGCCAGAGTTGGTGATTCTATTATTTCTAATACTGCTGTCAGAGAGTTACTTACTAGCGGTAATGGAAAAGAAAAATCCTATGTGAAAATCGATTTAAGAGGAGCAAATCTTGCTCGGATAAATCTAAGCTGTGCCAATCTCAAATATGCCGACCTGAGTGAAGCCAATTTGCAGCAGGCTAATTTGGAATGGGCAAACCTCACTGAAACTAATGCTGTTGAGGCAGATTTTACCGAAGCTAGACTGACGGGTGCTTGTTTAGAAGCTTGGAATATTGATAGTAACACCAAACTTGAACAGGTTGATTGCCGATTTGTTTATCTCCTAGAAAACCCTAAGCCTGGAACCGATGACAGTGAACGCCGTCCCAGTAGCGGTGAATTTCAACCAGGAGAGTTTACTAAGCTGTTTCAAGAAGTCTTAAATACCGTTGATTTAATCTTCCGAAATGGCATTGATTGGAAGGCTTTTATTGCTGCTTTCAAGAAAGTACAAGTGGAAAATGACGGCACTGAACTCGCCATTCAGAGTATTGAAAACAAAGGGGATGGTGTTGTCGTTGTCAAGGTAAATGTGTCGCCTGATGCGGATAAGGAAAAGATTCACAGTGAGTTTACACAAAATTATCAACTGGCGCTGCAAGCCGTAGAGGAAAAATATAAAGCCGAATTACAAGCCAAAGATAGAGAAATTAAAATCTATCGAGAAAAGAGTTCTGAGATGACAGAAATTGTTGGTCTATTAGCTCAAAGACCTATTCAAAACATTATTGATGTTACAGCTAAATCAGAGGGAAAAGTTATGAATAACAGCACAGACAATAGCCGCAAAATCGAAAATAGAGATGGTAATGTATTGGGAAATATTCTAGGTGATAGTAGCACAATTAGCGGTACAGTTACACAAACTATCAATGAGTTACCTGCCTCACCGGAAGCAGACACTCCAGGAATCAAAGAATTACTAGCTCAACTGCAAACAGCACTTGAAGCTGAAACTAGTTTGGATGATGAGGATAAAGCTGAGGCATTAAAGCAGGTACAATCTTTAGCTGAAGCCGGGAAAAATCCTAGCGATGGAGGAATGAAAAAGCTGGCTAAGAATTCCACCAGGATGTTGAAAGCGATAATTTCTGAATTACCTACTGCTGCTAAACTGGTGGAAACTTGTAAAGATTTATTACCTGCGATTACTAATTTATTTGGCTTTTGAGACTTCCCCATCTAAATACCCTTATGAACTAAAGTTCTTCCGTACACATGTACTAATGAAGTCCAAAAGTACTATCAATTTTCTTCGTTGAAACATGATTAGTAGTGCGCTTGAAGTACAGAATGTCTGTCTGACCAGGTATGTGACAACAAAACTACCCATTAGTCAAAACTAGCAAAATGTCTAAGATTCTCTATAACCCTTGCTTTAAGGCACTTTGCACTTGTGTGATCGCTCCCTCAACTGCCTTTCCAAAGTCTCATTCTTTCCTCAGCAATCGTTATTAATTCAAGACTTATGAGGTAAAGGTAGGTTTTTAGATGAGGTTTATAGGGTTTTAGATGAGGTTTATAGGGTTTTAGATGAGGTTTATAGGTTTTTAGATGAGGTGAAGGTAGGTTTTTAGATGAGATTTTAGATGAGTTTTATGAGATCAAAAAAAAGTTATCTTTTAAAAGACAGAGAGCTTTGAGCAGCTCGCTGATCAAAATTTATATTTTGCAGTTTGCCGACACGTCCTAGAAAAGGAGAAATAAAATGGTACAAGAGAAAAAATACTTTAGCCCTCAAGGTACTCTAGTAAGAAGTAGAGAAGAGGCAGTAGCCACTGCTGCTGTAGCTGGAGCTACTAACACTGCCTGCCTTGAACTACGCAATGGTAGTGTTCAATTCATTATCGAAGTTACTTTTGACCCAAACACTTCCCCCTTTCTAATCACTGGTGGTCAAATCACTGGGAGTATTTGTGGCTCTCCTTGGGAAGTTATTGGAGGATCAATGGGTTCAACTCTAAGAATTGAAGCTGAGGGTCAAGACACACCCGGCTGCGCTAACACAATAATCATTGTTGGGAATTACCAAATGCCATCTAGCTGGAGTGGTACCTACGGCTTCAATGGCAACAGCACAAGTTTCAGGCATACCACTCTCTTCCGTGGCTATAGTCCTTGTTGAACAGACTTTTTCAGTAGATAGGGCTTGCTGAATTAATGTAAAAGGTATACCAGACAAGGGTTTTGAGCCTTTTTTCCCCTTACAAGTGCAAGGCTATAACCTTGCACTTGTAAGGGGAAATCCCTGGTTAATTTTGGGAACCAAGCGGTGAAACTCAGATTTTACAGGCTGTGTAGCTTCCAGATTCACTCTGTAGACTTATTCAGCAAGCCCTAGATAATTTACAACCCACATTTCATACTTCACAGTGTAGTACGTGATAGCTACACATTAACGGAAGCGATCGCGTCCCTACACAGCTTCTGTCACTCTCCGAAAACTCTTGTCATTGCTGAATTCTAGAGTTCTTACGTGGTAGGCGATCGCAAATTTTTTCCTTCATAGAAATTGTTGAGAGTCGGGAAATCGCCAAAATTCGATGAACAAACGCTGTATCGACTAATATACCTCCTTGCTAGAAAATATTAATAATAGGAAAAACCGGAGAGTGATAGAGGAGGGATACTGGTTTTAAAAATCAATTAGTAAGTCAACTAATCGTCCAACTGTGCGTTGGATATTTCAGTGTTTTCAAAGTATACATTTACTGATATATAAAAGGGTTAAACATGTTTCTAATCTTACCGAAGAACGTCAGTTTATCTTGAGTTTTTTCCCTCATCATCCCCAAAGTTTTATCTCTTGCCACCTCCTATAGCGCTGCGCGCTGGTGTGTTTACAAATCACAAATCTAGCCTTGATGAGCAAATGCTTAGAACATTTGTACTGTAAATAGACGAGAGCGCACTGCTATAGCTAAAGCAATAAGCGCTTGAGTAGTTATAGCGCTGCGCGCTGGGGTACTTACAAGTTAGGATATATCTAGAGTCACCTAAAACTAGATTTATTTATGGCTCACCCTTACTCTCAGGATTTGCGCCTACGTGCCCTCTATTTAATCACTAGCGGTATGTCGATAAGTAAAGTTAGTCGAACGCTAGATATTAGCAGAACTACCC
>JAAHHJ010000127.1 GCA_010692425.1 Symploca sp. SIO3C6
ACGTGCCAGCAGATAGTTTGACCAAGGAGCAGCAAGAGAATTTAAAGGCTTGGTTAGAAGAGAGTGGCATAAGTATTTGAATGTACATTCATGTGAATATATATTCAGATCTAAAATCAAGTATAGATACTTTTTGCCCCATTCCCCCGTGGCTACAAAAACAGTGAGTGAAGTGAGGCAGTCAAGGGCGGAACGGAGTGGAGAGCGAAGCGTCCCTTGACGGGAGAGCGGAGCGAACTACGCTCTAAGGGCGGGGGGATGTGGCAACGAAGCGGAGAATTTGGCTCTGAAAACCTTCACTTGAATTATAAGGGAAGACTCTGATTCGCAGAATCGGTGTCTTCCCTTACTGTGTATGGGATGTAGCGAATATCGAGGATCATTATAAGCCAAACCCGTGGTAAAGTTGGGCTACCACGCATCAACTAAATACCACGGGTTTTGAATGTCTGATTTTCCGTCAGGCGACGGTTCTGTTACCAACAGTGTAGCAAAGCCGTCGTCTATTTCCAATGGTACAAACGCACCAAGTTTGGGCGACTTATCTGAAAAAGATAAGCCATGGGATAAGCACAGAGGAAATGCAGACAAAGTATCCAATCATTATCAAGGTTCGGAGTTTAGACAGTATGCCCAACGGATTGATTTTTGTTCTCAGCTACTGGATTTCCGATTAGTGCCAGACGAAGCGGATGGTCTGCTTAAACTAAAGTTGAGTGCAGCGAGATTTTGTAGGGTTCGTCACTGCCCAGTCTGCCAGTGGAGGCGGTCTTTGATGTGGAAAGCTAAAGCTTATCAGGTACTACCGAAGATTGTGAAGGATTTTCCAAAGCACCGCTGGCTGTTTCTGACGCTGACCGTAAGGAATTGTGAAATTACTGAGTTGAAAGGAACTCTCCAGTGGATGAATAAGGCGTGGCAACGGTTGAGTCAACTGAAGGCTTTTCCCGCTGAAGGTTGGCTTAGGAGTACTGAGGTAACGCGAGGGAAGGATGGTTCTGCTCACCCACATTTTCACTGTTTGCTAATGGTGAAACCTATCTACTTTTCAGGAAAAAGCTATATCAAGCAAGCTGAGTGGGTGGAGATGTGGCGCAAGTCTTTGCGTATTGACTATAACCCAATCTTAGATGTGCAGGCTGTGAAGAGGGGGCAGCAGCCAATGCAGCTTGTGCCTGAGTTACTCAAGTATTGTGTCAAAGAGTCTGATTTGGTAGCAGACCGCGAGTGGTTTCTGGAGATTACCAGGCAAATGCACAAAATGAAATGCGTAGTCACAGGCGGTGTGTTGAAACAGTATCTTAAAGATTTGGAGCGAGAGCCGGATGATTTGATTGGTAGTGACAATTTCGCTGAGGTCGATGAAGGACATCTGTATTTTGGTTGGAAGAAGAAAGAGAAAAGCTATAAGCTTTTATAGTAATGCCATATAGATTTAGTAACTAAATTAGTAGACTCAAAAATAGAATTAGTTACTAAATCTATAGTCATTAAATACTACATTTGAATTATACCTGTATTAAAGTTACGATTCTGTAACGGCGTCAAAATCGAGGAGGATATATGCCTAGGGGAGGTTATAGACCAGGAGCTGGAGGAAAGCCGACTTGGAAGCATGGGAAGACGAAGGTTATTAGGGTTCCAGAAACATTGGCTGCAAAAATCTTAGAAATAGCCAAGATTTTGGATAATGGAGTATCTTTTGTTGAAGTAACAGAGTCAAAAAGTGAACCTGTTACGGCGTCAAAGGTGATAGACTTGTCAAGAATATCGATTCGTGCATTTAAAGAGGGCCCCGGTATATATTTGGCAGATTTAATAGCAGCGGGTTACGAGATTCGACCTGAAAAGCTTGCCCGTAGTGTGAAGGTGAGGGCTAGCCAAGAGAAGCAAAAACGAGTTCAGTCTCTTAAAAGTGAGCTAGATGCAGCTATAGAGGAATTGAACTTTCTAGGGAACTAAATTGGACTTTTATGAGTGATTTACAGAACTTTTGGTTTGAAGATTCTGGAGACAGATGGGAAGTTCGTTTTGTAGGGACTCCTGAAAAACCTGAGTGGGTGGCTGCTGATATTGTTAACGTTCTCTATCCTGGATCGCAGAAAACCGATAGAACTAATCTTTTAAATAAGGTTCCATCACAGTGGAAGGGTATGAAGTCAGTTCATACCCTTGGAGGTCGCCAAGAAATGGTTACTTTGTTTGAGCCGGGACTATATCATTTAATTGCCCGTTCAGACAGCCCTAAAGCTATATCTTTTCAGAAGTGGGTTTTTGAAGATGTGTTGCCTAGTATCCGTAAAATAGGCAAGTATACTCATGGCTTCTTAGCAGATAGTTCAGAGATGCTTATTCTCAAAGAACGTCGTCAGCGTCTAGAGATTGTTCAGCTAGGCATGGATCTGTTTGCTCAATTGGGTGGAATAGACGAGAGAACGGAACTACAGATCAAAGATTTGGTTCGAGATGTTGTCTTAGCAGACCAGTTAAAGAAGCCTGCTTTACCAGGAAGCAAGAGGCTAGAGTATCCTATTTCGGATAGAGTGGTCGATTTAGGCTATGGAGTTCAGGAGCTTAGTGTTCTTAAGCGTATTGGTCAAATTGCTGGAAATCTTTACAAGGCAAAGTATGGAAGCAAGCCTCCCAAGCGAGAGCAATTTGTCGATGGTACAACCAGGAAGGTAAATTTTTACAGCGAAGATGATTTAGATATTGTTGATACTGCTATAAAGCGTGTTTTGGGTGATAATCCTGACAATGAATAGGTTTTAGAAATAGTTACTTAATCTTATTAGATATTTTTTGTAGTACTATAGAAATAGTTACTAATTCTATAGTTAAGTTTTTATGAAATCAGGTCGAGGGGGTTCTCGAAAAGGGGCTGGGAGAAAAACAACCTGGGAGTCTGGTTGTAAGCAGGAAGATACAAAGCCAATTCGAGTTCCAAAGAATATAGCCGACCAGCTACTTAAAATTGCGCATAGGTTAGATAAGGGAGAGACTTTAGAATCAGATACTAAATCAAAGTCTGACAAAGTAGTAGAAGAAATTCAGTGTGTGTTAAGTAGGTGGCGTGGGTTAGTCAATAAACCCACTTCTAAATCAAGCCATTGGTCTAAAGCCTGTCAGCTCCTCTGCGAATTAGAAAAAATATTAGATGGGCAGCTGGGGGTGGAATTAGTTACAGATTCAAATAACTCTTTAGAAGTAAGAATTTTAGATTCTGTAACTAAATTAGAACAGTCATTACCCTCCACAGAAGAAAGTGAGGCTACAAACTTAGAAATGACAGGGCTTTTTGCGGCAGAGTTAGCATCTAGGTTACAAACGGATACGACTGCTATTAGTAAATACAAAAATGGCAGGCATCAGCAGACTTTAGAGGACTGGTCGCGTGGATTAGACCCAGATGGATTTTCTTGGTCTTATTCAGAGACCAAGCGAAAGTATGTTATTTCTCAAGAGCAAAGCAAATCGCCTATACAACCTTTAAGTAAAAAGGCTACAGATTCTGTAACTAAATCTGAAGGTAGACTAAATCTTGTTTCGGCAACCAGGAAATCTCAAAGTAGCTTGGAAGAAGTTTTGCCAATACTCCCAAAGCGGATTGCAATAAGGCTAGGTTATAAGAATCATCGCAGTCTCAGCAATAAGAAAGGTTCTATTTCAGAGGTCGAGTTTATAGAGTGGTCTAGGAAAAAAGATCCAGATGGTATAGGCTGGCGCTATCAAGGCAAAGGCAGAAAAAAAGGAAATGGATACGTGCCAGCAGATAGTTTGACCAAGGAGCAGCAAGAGAATTTAAAGGCTTGGTTAGAAGAGAGTGGCATAAGTATTTGAATGTACATTCATGTGAATATATATTCAGATCTAAAATCAAGTATAGA
>JAAHHJ010000128.1 GCA_010692425.1 Symploca sp. SIO3C6
TTCCTACCTTACTCAAAGTAGGTACTCAAAAAGAGCCTGGAAATAGAGGAGCGCAGTGAGGTGAAAGTCTCATGCTGCGTTCTGAAGACGAGTCGGGTTGGTGACAACCTGACTTAGTTTAACGCCTTATCTTGGGTTACCCTTCTTACCGCTAGTACCCGATTCGACCAAGACCTCATTAAGGTTTGCTGGAGTTTACGGACTCGCT
Source organism: Symploca sp. SIO3C6 (assembly GCA_010692425.1). Lineage (GTDB taxonomy): Bacteria > Cyanobacteriota > Cyanobacteriia > Cyanobacteriales > Coleofasciculaceae > SIO3C6. Next base: position 209 of record JAAHHJ010000128.1, read on the forward strand.
TGATATCACCACAACGTGAAGCGGCGTAGATGCGTTTTTGCAACTTAAAGACGTATTTCTCGACTTGGCGCCAATTAATACTTCTCCATCCCTCAGTATTCTCAATTGAATCTGACTTAGGCATATTCATTGCTAATTACACCCCTAGCTCAGCAGCACATTGCGGGTTACGTCTGCTTATCCCGGACATTACTCCATCCCTTTTTAGGCTTTAACCGTTACTTCGGTTTGGGCGTTTGCTTCTTAACCCATCCTTTCCCTCATAAGCTTTAGCTTGACTGCCTACCTATGTATCGACCCTCATAGGAGCTATATTTGGGTTACTTCGTTCCTGATATCCATTGTTTTGAGTCCTTAGGGGATGCCTATCCACCGGGGGTCTAGGAAGTGCGCTGTTCCGGTTGCAAGATCCTAACAGTCCTTACCCTATCGGTTATTTCCGACCCAAGGCGTGCCCGAAGCACAAGCTTATATTCCTTGGTGAGATATGACGATGGCTCAACGACATTTTGTTTGCTCTCCCCATAAACTCTTGCTTGCGGTTGGTGTTTTCAGCAATTATCACCTTTTACCGCTTTCATCCCCGCTTTACGCCTTTGATAGTCAGTCGCTTCCGTAGGGGCTACCATTATTGGTAGTTTATGTGCTTTCAACCCCGCACCAGGGCGGTAGGACTTAGTTTTCGCTTGATACTCACTTTCACCTGTCTATTGCTTGCTTGTAGCGCTCACTCTCATTAATCGAGTGAAACACCCTGATTCCCTGACCCACCTCCCTCATATCCTGGATACTGACACTAGAGCGTTTAGCCTGGGTGCGACCGAACCATCGGTCTCGAAAGGGAAGAATGCCCAGAATTGAACCAGAAAACGCCTCAACCGCTTTCAATTCATCCACTAGTTGCAGGGTTCGCACCAAAGAGTGCAGCCCCTTAGAAGAAGCTTCTGCCGGAATCAACAGCTCATCAGCTGCAACCACTGAGGTCAGACAAATCTGACTCCTTTGGGGTGGTGAATCGACAATGCACACATCGAATAAATCAGAAACCTCTTTGAGCCTTCGCCTCAGTGCCAATTCGCCCATTGCTATAGAGGAAAGATAGTCTTGGATAGCTTCTAAGGCATCATCTGAGGGAATTAGCCAGAGATTTTTATAGCTCGACTCATAGATGCCGTCTTCCACAGCAACCTGTTTTTTTAGAACCTCCAGCAGGGTTGGCTGATTGGGTTCTACCTCGTGACCTAGGTATAGCGTCAAGCTCGATTGAGGGTCAGCATCAACCATCAGTACTCTATAGCCCCGCGATGCTAAGGCTCTAGCTAGAAAAAAGCAGCTAGTTGTCTTGCCTTGTCCTCCAGCCAGTGATGCCGCCGTAACCGTCAGCACGCCCTTACCCTCCGAGACATTGCCACCAATTAATCATACATTAAGCACTAAATTAAGTAATTGCATAATGAAATAATTTAACAAAGTAGTAAAGCAACTATTATTTAATGCAACAATTTAATCATTCAACAAATTAATCAAGCAAAAAAGTAGTAAAGTCGAATGAGACGAAACGCACTACTTCTGACCTTATGTTCCTGGTGTCGGTAAGACCACGCTCCAATGCCTTGTAGTCTAAGCCTTGGCAGGGCAACGTATTCGCGGCTTTCTCACCGATAAAATCCAAGTAGCAAGAAGGCGTGTTAGCTTCCAGATTCAAACCCTGGAGGGAAAGACGGCAACCCTTGCTTATGTAGAGCGCTTAGCTACAGTCCTCTCACCTGTCGGACGATATAAGGTAGATATCTTGGCTCTCGACCAGCTAGTAGAGTCAAGCGAGCGTGTTAGATAAAAAGACGCAGGTTAATAAAAATCACCATGCCAGAATTAAAGCAGAGAACCTGGATAGAACTCGCCAACCAAATACTACTAGACCTCCACAAAATCCAACCCTACTGCGGTACCCCAATAGCGGCTGTCTATGCCGACAACCTTCTGCGTACCATGCGAACCCTGCGCGACCAATCCCCCTACAGACCACTAACCGAAGTGGTTATGGCACTGTATGACGCGCTCGCCTTCCAAAACCGCTGGATTGACTATAACGCTAGTCAATATAAAGGGGCCCACAGTCTACTCACCACCTTTTTGCATTCCCAACTCAGCAAAAAAGATGTTGAACTGGCAATCTTAGCTCTGGAAGACTTAGGCTTTGATACCCTGCCATTCGGAGTTGAGTTTAATGCTGGTATCAATCTCGACGGCGATGAGGACTAAATAACATGGAAGCAAAGGATAGTCCTCAATATTTTTTAGATACCTCAGTTGTCCGTTCCAAGCTATTGGGAACCCAAACCTATAAGCAGTATTTAAACTCACACCTGGAGGGTCACCCCCTCTACATCTCTAACTACGTGCAAATGGAGATGAAGCGCAGCTATTTAATCAATATCATTTCTTTCTACTTTATGCTGCGCCTCGATACTATCAATACTATTGGCGATGCAATAACTTTTTGGAGTAATAAATTTAAGACAAGCCAACTTAAGGCTATCCTCCAGCTCGTTCCACAACTGTTTAGTACCCACCAACTTGACTTGACCAGTTCTCAGGATAAAGAAAAAGCCCTACAAATATTAGGAATTTACATCAAGCGCTTTGAACTATTGCTCAGGAAAAAATATACCAACATCGGACAAGATGCCACAGCCTGCGCCCGTGCCGTTGTCCCACTCAACGTTGAATTAAACAACATGGCACAAGGGTTTAAGCAGTTTGCCGATGAGTTTGGCGATGTGGAAACTTGTCGAAGTCAATGTCAGATTGACCAGTTTTTGTTAGAGCGCTATCGAAAAGAAGTTGAAGCTTATGTCGAACAGGCATCCCAACTGCCCAAAAATAATGAAACCAGGGGATTTATCAAGATTGCCGATAATTTAAGAGAAATCTTAGAACAAGGTGCAACAGCCTGCTCCTGCAAGCGTTGTGAAAAGATTGGAGACGCTGTCATTGCCTTAGACGCACCTCGCCAGATGCGACTGGAACACACTGATAATTCCTTTGACTACTTATGTCCACCCATTGAGCAACCTCACTATAAACATCCTTCTGAAAACCAAATACTCACCAACTAAATAAACCAGGGTGTTTTCTCTAAGACTGGATGCAAATTAAAAAACTGACTTTGCCGCAGAAAAGCATCTGTCAGATAAGCAATATCCCCTGCATATTTAGTTGTAATTGGTTCAGCGCATAGGGAATCAGTAGAAGCCCAATTCAGCTTAGTCAGGCTAAGAATCTGAACTGCCAACGCCTTCAAATCAGGAGCTGGATTAGGAATACCTGACGGTTGCTTCGTCCAAATGTTAATTTCTAATGGTTTAGGCGTTCCCAACACTTTGCGATAGGGATTATAGCCTGTTGTCGAAAGATAAATTTGATTGGGAGAGGTAACTACATAACTCCCTCGGCTTAAACCCACATTCCGCACCCTCAACTGTCACATGGACTGAGGGAGTTCAAGGCGAGCGCTAAATCGAGGCAGTTGCTGAGTAAAAATACTTAGGTAAATTTAAAGTTTTTCTCTGCCCATTCCTCGACTTT
>JAAHHJ010000129.1 GCA_010692425.1 Symploca sp. SIO3C6
TCGCCATTTATAGAGGGTAGTTCTGCTAATATCTAGCGTTCGACTAACTTTACTTATCGACATACCGCTAGTGATTAAATAGAGGGCACGTAGGCGCAAATCCTGAGAGTAAGGGTGAGCCATAAATAAATCTAGTTTTAGGTGACTCTAGATATATCCTAACTTGTAAGTACCCCAGCGCGCAGCGCTATATCTCCTGCTCCCAGGGTTGATTGGCAAATAAAGCGTCGGATGCCTGCTTTCTCCATGGCGTGGATAATCTGTCGCGTTCCCTCTGAGCGGATTGTCCCTGTTATCTTTTTACCTGCTCCGAGTACACAAACCACTACATCTTGACCTTGTAGAGCCTTATCTACTGAAGTAAAATCCATGACATCGCCCTCAACGACCTTGAGATTTGTGTGCTTGATGTCAAGCTTGGCAGGATTCCGTGCAAACGCCGTGACTCTGTGTCCCTGCTCAAGAGCCTGTTCCACAAGCTGACGTCCAGTACCACCAGTTGAGCCAAAAATAAGCAGATTCATCTTCATTTATATTGTCTCCTAAACAATTACCCTTTCAGCTTAGGCAACCAACTTGTTATGAACTATCTAATTCCTGTTTTACTGTCAAAATCTTGTGGTCAATTTTCCCAAGCGACGTGCATAATTGAAGCTGAAGATATTGGGTTTGCCCCATGAAGCCTCTAGCCACCCAGCAGATTGAATGTGCCTGCTTGCCCGTTTCTTCGAGTCAAAGCCAGGGTTGGGAACACATTCTGGTTGAGGAATTTCAGCACCCGTCGGGGGAGGGGAAGACTCTCTACAGCCATGAACATGTCATTTGTCTATCGTTGACGCCTCGTCCCGTGCGCTTTTTGCAAATTAAGGACGGTAAAACCCACACTGGTCCATATGGGAAAGGAGACATTTCATTGACGCCTGTGCAAATGCCTTTTTTTGCCCGTTGGCAAGGAGATGATCACTATTTGCAGATTCGGATTGCCTCTGATTTTATCGACAGCGTTGCCAGCGAAGCCCTAGCGATGAATCCTGATAGGCTGGAATTGCGCCCTGAATTTCGGACTCGTGATCATCAGATTGAGTCGATTGGCTTGATGTTGCTGAGTGAACTCAAACAACAGAATGTAGGCAGCAAACTTTACATTGAGTCATTGACAAATATCTTGGCAGTACACTTACTCAGAAAATACAGTGCCTCTCAACCAAATCTGGCAAGGCATGAGGGGGAATTATCTGAGCCTCAGCTACGCCAAGTTTTGGAGTATATCCATGAATATTTAGATCAAGAGATTAAGCTTGCGAATTTAGCCCAATTGCTAGGCATCAGCCAATTCCATTTCAGTCATTTGTTTAAGAAATCGATGGGCATCCCGCCCCATCAATACCTTCTCCAGCAAAGGGTAGAACGGTCAAAGCAGCTTTTGAAGCAAACAGACCAATCTATTGTAGAGATTGCCTTAGAGTGTGGGTTCAACAGTCACAGCCATTTTAGTAAACAGTTTCGGCAACTCATCGGCATCACACCAAGTACCTATCGAGCAAGCTAATAGTTAAAACGTCGCAAAGTTGTGAGCTTAGGTAACTTAATACTGAAAGATATCTAACCCAAGAGCTGATGCTTAAGTGGATCGAACATATTTTCAAAACCTTGAAAAAAGTTCTCTGTTACGAGGGAATCAGGTCTCATCGCAATGAGCAATGAACAATCAACAATCAACCAAGCTGCATTGTGTGAAACAATAAATATAAACTTCCTTGGTGTTACCATACTTGCAGGTTTGAAGATGACGACCAAACCAAAAATTATTGTTCTGGATGATGACCCCACAGGTTCACAGACAGTCCATAGCTGCTTACTGCTGACTCGCTGGGATGTGGAAACACTGCGGCTGGGACTTGGCGATGACTCACCAATCTTTTTCATTTTGACTAATACCAGAGCGCTCTCGCCAGAACAAGCGGCGGCAGTAACAAAGGAAGTCTGTCACAATCTCAAAATCGCTATTGAAGCTGAAGGAATAGAAGATTTTCTGGTTGTTAGTCGCTCTGACTCCACCCTGCGAGGACATTACCCAGTAGAAACAGATGTTATTGCCCAAGAAGTTGGACCCTTTGATGCCCATTTCTTAGTCCCTGCCTTCTTTGAAGGAGGAAGAGTAACCCGCCAGAGTGTACATTACCTAATTATTGAAGGTATCCCCACACCAGTGCATCAAACCGAGTTTGCCCGTGACTCTGTATTCAGCTATCACTATAGCTACTTACCAGATTATGTTGAAGAAAAGACCAAAAGTCGTATTAAAGCAGAGCAAGTAGAACGATTTCTGTTAGAAGATATTCGTCAAGGCAGTTTAGAACGACTTCAAAAGCTAAGTAGTAACCAGTGTGGCGTTGTTGATGGAGAAACACAAGCAGATTTGGATAAGTTTGCCGCTGATATCCTTGCTGCTGCTGCCCAAGGTAAACGCTTTTTGTTTCGCTCTGCTGCTAGTATCTTAACCTCCCTTGCCAATCTAGGAACCCAACCAGTTGCTGCTGCAGATATGGCTCAATACGTGCGGCAGGGGAAACCAGGGGCAGTAATTGTCGGTTCCCATGTTAAAAAGACGACACAACAGCTAGAACAGCTTTTAATAGAGCCTGGTATTGTTGGTGTTGAGGTAGAAGTAGCTGATTTACTCGATGAGTCACAAGCTCAGCGGGAAGAACTTTTGGCGAGAATTCTAGAAACTGTCCGAGATATTCACACTGCTGGTAAAACTCCAGTGGTTTATACCAGTCGTAAGGAGCTCGTCTTTGAAGATGTGCAAAAACGGCTGGAGTTTGGGGCTGCTGTTTCGGCTTTATTAATGGATATTGTGCGGGGGTTGCCAGCTGATATCGGATTTTTAATTAGTAAAGGAGGGATTACCTCCAATGATGTCTTAAGCACTGGACTTGCCCTGAGAGCAGCAAGGCTATTAGGTCAAATTATTCCTGGCTGTTCAGTGGTAAGGACATCACAGGCTCATCCCCAGTTTCCAGATTTACCAGTGGTTTTATTCCCTGGCAATGTGGGAGATGCCAAGGCCCTAGTTACGACCTACCAAAGGTTGAGTATGGGAGTAGGAGAGTAGGAGAGGGGGAGAGGGGGAGATAATTTTGATCAGTTATTTGCCCTCTACCATCTGCCTGGGTACTTTTCTGAAAATGCTCGAAACTGTAATGTAGATGCAAAACAGCCTATGAACCATGAGCAATGAACCATGAACATTCTTAAACTAGAGAAAATCATAAAGAATTTCGTCTGGTTCGTCTTCTATTTCTTCAAAACTAGGCATTGCCGCCGCTACCTGTGTTTGTGGCACGGAATTAGTTATCTGGGTGGGTGAATAACCTGCTACCGCAGACATTGCTTGAGGTGTAGTTGAAGTATAACTAGCGAGAACCTGCCTGAGTGCATCTACTTGCTTACTAAGGTTGGCAACTTGATTCTCAAGTGCTTTTAATTGTTGTTGCGTAGCATAGGATTTAGTGTCTTCGATTGCAGTAGCATCAGGTTCTATAGCGCTGCGCGCTGGTGTGTTTACAAATACTGAAAGGCTGCATCCGCCGCTTTGTGGACATCAAAATTATACTTAGGCAACTCTTTTCTAATCGCTGTTTTGACTTTGTGCCACCAGTGTTCAA
>JAAHHJ010000013.1 GCA_010692425.1 Symploca sp. SIO3C6
GTACGATATTCTAATCGACTGGATTTTACCTCGTGCTGGACTAGTTGAAGGAAAATGTCTGCTGAGTACTTATCGAGTTTTTGTTGGTGTTTTAGTGCTGCTTTAGTAGCTGCTCGATAGTACTGTGACTCTTTAATTTCAGCACGATATAGTTTTCGAGCTAGCTTAAGCATTTCGGGCAAAAGCTTAGCGTTAGCTTCTGCCAGTTCAGCCACTTTTCTGAGAGCGCGGACGTTCTCAGCCATGTTTCCTGTTAAGTCGATTTTACCTAGGTCGAATGGTAAACCGAATTTCTGTCCTAGTGCAGTTAGTTTTGTCTGGACTACTGGCGGTAGAAAACTCTCTGTACTAACAGTTTTGCTGTTAGAATTAGAGGAGAAATTCTTTTTAGCAGTATCGTTTTCGGAGGCGTCTCGCCTCTTTTTTTTCTCTACTTTCATAAAAATATTCGGTAGACAGCAGCGCCACCAACTGGTTGGCTTTTCATGAAATTCAGGCAGAGTGCGCGAGAGTTACTGATTTTGGTGAACAGTAATGCTCCGGAAGGGTCAACGGCAAATAGACTGCCGTTGGCTAAATCGTCCCAATCGGTTGGGGATTTTTGGATGGTCAGACATTTCTGGATAGTCTCTGTATCGCCTATCGGCTTGAGGACTGGTTTTGGCTTACGCTTAGCTCCCTTCTTGCGGTCGCGGTAATAGTGGTTGAGCTTGGTGTGTAGTTGTTTGGCTTCCTCTGGCGTCATTGTTTTGTCTGAGGTTTTGGTGTTTAGCGGTGATGTATTGACTTCTTGTGGTGTCTCCATAGTCATTGAGTTGGTAATTGTGTGAGGTTTGCTTGACGATGATGCGACGCGACGACTTACACTTCGGTTGATGCAAAACTCTTGTTTTGGTTATGGGCGCGGAACCTTGAACCACTTAATGACACTGCGATGTGACGACTTACGTGTTTATATTGATATAACCTTAACAGATATTGCCGGGTATGTCCATTTACAGATAAAGGTATTCGATAATAGTAGATACCATTAACACAAGTGTTTTTCTATGCCTCACGCGCCGAGCAATCAGAGTACGAGAGTCGCAGCTATTATCGATAAAGACGTGAAAGAGAAGTTGAAAAAATTTGCAAGCCTCAATCGCTGGACTATGAGTCAAGCGATAGCGTACCTTATTGAAACAGGTCTGGAAAATCCCGATAATAAACAGGGTGTTGAAAACCTATAGTCCGTATATATACGGCTCTTCCGTCGATGATTATAATGTGTAAACTCGTAGGAAGTAACGAATTGGGTCATCGACCGAACGCCTGGGGCATCGATAAAAATTATAAATGTTTAAAAATCCGTATATATACGGGGTTAAATAGATTAAGACAGTTTTTTTCTAGAGGATGTGGTCGGGGTTGTCGATGACGAGTCTAGAAAAGTGTCTGGAGAGTGATTAATAAACGCTCTTTATGGGGTCGAATACACATAAGATTGATTTTGTCAAATCGGGTAGTTTTTTTGCGGGCGAAGTCGGGCAAAAAAAAAAAACGGGCGACTTCGCCCGCATAATGCGTCCTCTGTAAACCGCATGGTTATAGGATTTTTTGAAAGCGCTTGGCGCCAAACCGCCTATATATGGGGAAGGCTCTTGGCGCCAAGCCCCATATTTAAATAGGGGTCGGAATAGCTCCTATCATTCCTCCCCGACCCGTCCATAACGGACATCCAATTGATGCTTCGCTAGGAGCAAGCATTTGTACTCTGGATGGTCGGTATATTCCCTAGACAAATGTCTATTCCGATTAGCGTCCCGAGAGGACGTGAACCGCATCTCACCGCCCCGAATCAACTCATCAAGGGTCTCAATCATCTCTTGGAAATCCAATTTGTTATCCTTGATGAACCAGGACTCGTAAGATTGACCAATCTTATCCCTGAGTCGTTTCTGTTCCCTTTCCCAGCTATCGAACTGTTTCTTACTCTGGAAAGTGAACTGAGTCAGAGAACACTCTCTGAGCAATCGTGCCGACTCTACCGTACAACCTGGGAAAGCTTCCGAGTTTTTCCAACTAGTCTCGTAGTTCTTCTTGTACTCCCCGGGCTTGAGAATCTTGTAAAATAGATACGTTTTACACCGTTCCAACTGTTCCGGATTATCTCTCAGACCAGTCAGAAATTCTTCAGAGGGTGTGTAATTAGAAGTTAGTAGCTGTAAATCATCTCCAGCCATTTGGTAAGAGTTGTAACCCGCTTTCTTGTATGACCGCATCTTCCCTGGAATAGGAGTATCCCCAATCCAAAACTTGTAATTAGCCGTACCGTGGAAACTAGCTGAAGTATAGATGTCTTTGATTTCAAACTGGAACTTGTCAATTACAGGCACGTTAGGAAATTGTTCTTTAAGATGAATGGTTATCTGTTTACCAAGCCAATCCAGCGATTTTTGGTTGTCTAGTTCCGCCCCATTTACGACCATACCCACTTTATCAGAGTCCTTATCCTTGTGGATAAAACTGTGGATTTCCTGGTCACTACCTATCGGACAGATTTTAAAAGTACTATCTCTTTCCTTGGTGTAGGTTTCAAATACTGACTCTGAAGTCAGTAATCTATTTTTCCTCGCACTAATAGGGTCTAAACTAGCGAAGCTGTTATACGGGGCAATCTAGCCTGAAATGCCGACTATGAAAGGGTTTCAGAAACAGGTAAATCAGCATCTATAGTAGCTGAAATATTGCAGCTTTTAGCTAGTTACTGCAAAAGTAGTAAAAATTATCTTGGCTATATAAAGCCTAAGATTTATACAGAGCAAGGAGTTGAGCCATTTTTGCTCAAGGGGCATCCAATCCCTCCCAAACACTGAAAGCTGCAAAATTGTCTAGATTGCCCCTGGTGTCACGTTCGCTAGTTTTTCCCCTATAACGCACTAGCACGTGCGCGGCCTTAGGCCGCGCGCAGTGATGAGGGTGGTAATCTTCCAGAACATCTCAATGGAATTTAAAGTCCCAACCCATCAATTGAGTTTGAACTGACCGAGAAAACTCCTATTCATACCACCTCAGGAGATTGTTCCTATCAGTAATTAATAGGTTTTAGGAGGTAATTATTATTACTATAAATTAAGTTAACAAGAGGTTAAGTAAACGGTGAAAACTATATAAGAAAAGGGGTTGACAGCAGGTAAACTGTCAACCTATTCTTTAAATGTCGCGAAAGAAAATAAAAGTTGACGACATTTTGATTTAGTTATAGCCGTGTTTGGAAAAGAAAAACAAACACCATTAAATTATACCATGTTTTACTCTAAAGCCGATACATATCAATACTCCCAGCCCATTGTTTCTATTAACGAAGCTTTACTGAGAACTTCCAGGATTTACTGCCCCCTGGACATTGACACCGAATTTACCCACTTGCCCTACGACCTCAACCGTCCCAAAAAGGAAGTAAGCAAAACCATTACTGTACAAATCAAGAACATTGCTAGTAGTGAGGGTAAAATCTATACTCACCCCGATTGTGCTGACATAGCCAAACATCCTGTAGCATCCTATGGCTTTATGCCAATTGACCATCTTGTAGCAGCAGGACATCGATGTGTTTTAACTAGGGTAAATCAGCCCACCATGCTCCCAGTCATCCAGTTTGACCTCTATGGCTTCTTCCTGACTGCTGAACTGTACAGAATCGTACAGGGTGCTTACAGAGATGATATTGATGAGCTAGTGCGCTCCAAGAACCCAAAGCTTGGTCAAATACAAATGGGGCGGAGATTAATTGCTAGTACCCTGTTTACTGGTAACAAGCGTGAGTCATGGGTTTATGTTCCTTGGGTACTAAAAATAGATGGTCACTTACTTCAAGTGGCACTGAGTTTTTATGATACCTGCGCTGTTCATGGGGGTGTAAATTACGCCACTTTTTGTGCTAATTGCGATGTGAAATTGAAGTACAAAGATACCTTCACAGTCGAAGAAAAAAAGCAGATGATTAAGATGTATCTAGAGTGTACCAAGAGGTTTGTTGATTACGCTCCTGGTGACTTATACAATCGTCAGGCTTTAATTAAAAATATGGAGAGATTTAGAATTATATACAGCTCACTAAATATTGAAGAATATTTTGAAGCACCAAGACTTACTATCGGAGCAACAGTGGCGAGAATTGTGCGCTCCAAACTTCTACAATTTCTCGGACTGGATGCTAAGGAGAAAAATCAGGTAATTGAGTTTTGCCGTTATGGTACAGCAAAACATTTCAAGGAATATAAGAGAACTACAGCTGTTTATAATGCTAAGGTAGATGGTGGTCGCTGTCGTAATAATCGACCGAATGTAGCAAGGACTAAGCGACTTATTGCTGATGCAGACATAGCTGGCTGCTATGGAAACGGGTTAAAACACCAGGACTATCCATTAGGAAGACCAATCACGTTAGACTACCCACTAAGAAGTAATATTAATGATTATTTAACGCTTAGACAGTTTTTGAAGAAGTATAGAAAGGAATTAGTACCGGGTTTATGGCAGGCTAGGGTATCGACACCTGATGATTACCTACTAAAGTATTCGCAAGATTTTCTGGTATCCTGGCATCCTCCAAAAAACCCTGCTAATATACCTACTGATACGGAATTGGAAAATACCGAGTGGTTTACTGAAGATAATATCGGTACTACTAAGATATATAGTAAACAAGTTAATTTAGCTCTGATACAAGAAGATTTTCTGGACTGGTTAGAGAATACCTGTACTGCTAGACAGAGAAAAGAATTACTAGATAAGTTACATATAGTAACAGCTGTTTTTTATCCTCGAAGTGAACAGTGTACAACAGTCCCTCAATTCCTGGAGGCGCTGAGAAAACACAAGGGAAAAAATATCACCGAAGCCAAGATTAGGAGGGGTCAAAGTAAGCTCATCAGGATTGAGCAGGAGTGTCATGCCTGGATTAGTGTCAATATAGGTGATTTGTTAGTGAATGACCTTTTGGCTGCCAGGTCTAAATATTCTAAGAAAATACCAGAGCAAAAGCCGTTAAATAACCTTTACAAGTTATGTATCAATACTATTTACGGTGATATGGTTAGTCCTTTCTTTGATATTGGTAATGTGGTGGTGGGTAATAATATCACTGCCCGTGCTAGAGCTATGGCTTGGTATATGGAGAAGGGATTAAATGGTTTTCAAACTATTACCGATGGTTGTGCTTTTGAGGTTAATAGAGTTATTAGTGCTAAGCAGAATAGGGAACTGAGGTCGGAAGTATTATATGAAATGTATACTAAAGAAAATAAAGGGGCGTTTAATATAAAACCTTTAGGTAGCGAACTAGAAATAAGTGATTATCTCTATAAGGAAAATGAATGTGAGCAAGTAGGACTAATTATAAATGATGAGAAGTTAGACAACCAAAAATCCCTAAACTGGCTTGGTGAACAAATCACTGTACAGCTTCAAGAACAATTCCCGAATATACCTGTAATAGATAAATTTAAATTTGAAATTAAGGATATCTACACGTCCGCTAGTTTTCACGGGACTGCTAATTATAAGTTTTGGATAGGGGAACGGGGTATTAAGGGTAAGATGCGGTCTTACAAAAAACTCGGGTATGATGCCTATAACCTACCTGGAGATGATTTACAGTTACTGACTTCTAACTACACACCTTCTGAGGAGTTTCTAACAGACTTGAGAAATCGACCGGAAATGGTAAGCAGATGTAAGACCTATTTATTCTCTAAGATTCTCAAGCCTGGTGAATATAAGAAGAACTATGAGACCAGTTGGAAGAACTCAGAAGCTTTTCCCGGCTGTACTGTGGAGTCGGCACGATTGCTCAGAGAGTGTTCTTTGACTCAATTTACTTTCCAAAGTAAAAAACAGTTCGATAGTTGGGAAAGGGAGCAGAAGCGTCTCAGAGATAAAACGGGTCAATCCTACGAGTCTTGGTTTATTGATGATGAGGGATACCTTAACTTCCAAGAGATGATTGAGACCTTGGATGAGATGATTAGGCGGGGTGAGATGAAATTTTCATCATCTCGTGAAGCAAGTAAGCATTGGCATTTAGCTCGGGAATATAGTGAACATCCTGAATACAAGTGTTTGCTCAAAGCGAAGCATCAATTGGATATTCGCTACGGGAGGGTACTAATTGAAGATGATAATGATACATCAACAAATCTATAAAGTCAATTAGATAGCGGGTATTAATCCCAAGGTATCTGGAGGGATAAAAACGTCCTCGCTTCAACTCGGTTTATATGGGGCTTGGCGTGTTTAGCTATCCCCATATAATAGGCTCAACACGCCAAACGTTTTCAAAAAATCCCTCAACCATGCGGGTTTTAGCTGACGGGTTTACCTGCCAAAGTCAGGCTTTTTTCAGGATTTAGTGTTTTTGGCAGGTATGAGGACTCAGGATTTGACAAATTGACTAAGATGTGAATCAACCTCCATTTGTTACCAAAAATTTTATACGATATTAAGTTTCTATTTATAGCGGTGCGCGCTGGTGTGTTTAAAAATCACAAATACAGTCTTGATTAGCAAAGGGTTAGAACATTTGTACTTTATGTAGGGGTAATGTTAGGGAAGCTGTGAGTAGAAGCCCCCCAATGCCGACTCGCTCCAAAGCCTTTCTCAAGATACGGTCAGCACTGGCTCTATGAATATGTCCTAGCCCATGCCTACCAGGAAATAGGTAGGGTTTACTGGTATTGGCGTTTGTGTAGCAAGCGTCCAAAAAACAACGCTAAGCTGAAAAGTACTGTCTGTAGCTGATGGCTAACACCGCGCTCATCGTCCGTTTTAGTCTGTCCAAAAATCTTTAAAGCGTCCTGGGGATAACTCTGTATAGCGAGCTGTGTGCAGAATATTCTTGTGTCCTAGATAAGCTTGAATTGCTCTGGTATCATATTGTGACACTTAATTACTTTGGCAATCCTCTGAGTAACGACTAAGAAAATAAAAATATTTTTCCGGAATTTTTAATTCACATTAGGTAGTATAACTCAGCAAATATAACTGAGCTAATGAAGGTTTGATATGTCAAAAACAGTAGTTGCTAACGGAAAGTATTTTTGGGAATTAGTATTTAGCTATGACAATAGTAACAATCCAGGAGAGATTGAACATACCATTAAAATAAAAAAAAGCAAGAAGATTAATTCTAGGCAGCTACTGGAAACCAAATTCAGTATTAAAAGCGGATTTACCTACAAGAATAAATCTAGTGTGTCACTTAAATTTGATGGAGTAGCTGATAACAGTAGTTCAGTTGAATTTAGTTATCATTTAGACATAGCGAAAGAATTGACAAGAACTGCTGAGACTGCAGAAGAAATTATTGAAGAGACTGAAGTTGAACGCAAGTATACAGTTGGGGGTAAAGGAAAACTAAGTTTATATCGTTTATGCTACATTACTGAAGGTGCGATAACTAAGACAGACATAGTAGCCACATCGCCCCAAGATGATGTCATTGTTGACTTGAAGTTTACTATGACTAAGCGCATTCTTGGATTATCAGAAATCCTTGATAGATTTCGCAACACTCATCCCGGAAGCGACAACATTCTAGAATGGAGAATCATCCGAGATGCTATCGTTGCGGTTAGTGACGAAGCTGATGAAAAGGCGTTTCGCCATTTCGTTGAAACCTTAAGCCGTATCACACCATCTCGTGATAACAAGGCTGAGTGGGCAGGTATACGAACCACATGCACACAAATACTGGCTGAGTGGGATAGTACACAAAAGCAGCTACTATTCAAGAAGTTACTAACTCGATTCGAGGCAACTGTTCCTGGCAGTGATAATAAGGCTGAATGGGCAGCAATTCGTCAAGTGTCACACTCAATTCTTAATTCTATCAGGCAAATCTTTTAACCCATAATTCGGATTAAATCTCTGTATGCTTTGCTCAGTAAGGGTTTCAGAGCTAGGCTGCACTTGGTTGCAGCAACCCTGTGCGATTCGTTGCCTAGAAACCAATCCTCATAGGAGAGGGGGAATAGGCGTTAAACTAAGTCAGGTTGTCACCAACCCGACTCGTCTTCAGAACGCAGCATGAGACTTTCACCTCACTGCGCTCCTCTATTTCCAGGCTCTTTTTGAGTACCTACTTTGAGTAAGGTAGGAATATCATTCACCCATTCCCAGTCCAGGTTATTGAACCATTTTTGGGTCTTCTCTCCTTCCTTTTGAGCAAGATATAGCTTTATGACCTTAAGGTCACTCTGGGTTTTGGCATCATGGCAATGTTTGTGTAGTAGCTGGAGATTGTCTTTGATATTGTTACCACCCGCCTGTTTTGGGGTGATATGGTCTTTCTCAATTACATCTCCATCATGGAAGTTGAAATTGCACCAATTACACTTACCGTTTTGTTTCTTCAGCAATTTTGCTATTGAAGGCTTCAATTCAGGGTGTGACCCCTTCCTTTTTGCCCAGTAAATGGTGTCTCCATCGTAGGGGGTTTTATGACCCTTAACTTTGACATGACGTGCAATGGCTGTTTTTGTGTGTCTTTCTAGGGTTATTTTGTCACCCTTATATTCTTTTCCAAAAACCCATTTGTCTCCTCCTATCGTTGTCCAGTATTTATCTCCCACCCAGTATTTACTTTTGTTGGGATGTCTCCTTTTTGCCCATCTACGTAACCTCAAGTGAGTCAGATAACCAAGTTTTGAGTAGGTTTCAGTACTACATACTGTTTTGTAGTAGTTACACCATCCTCTAATAATCGGGTTTAACTCACTGATGATTTTCTCTTGGGGTGGAGCCTTTAAACTTTCAATTGTTTCAGATATTTTGTTGTAGTGCCTCCTAACACTATCGTCTGATGGTCTGATGAGAGTTTTGAACCCCAGTAATTTACCATGTCCATTCTTCCCTGACTGGTATTTACCAACTTGGTATTGGCGTATATTGAATCCCAGGAAGTCGAATCCTGGTTGGTTTTTCTCCAGTTGATTAAGGGTGTGAACAACTTTGGTTTTGCTTGGTTTTAATTCGAGGTCGTAGTGGGATAACCAATCACTTACTATGTTCTGACAGACCTTGAGAGTATCTAGGTTTTCATGAAGTATTACAAAATCATCAGCATATCTTATTAGTGATGCGCCTTTGACTTGTTTGATTCGGTTTTCCATTCCATGCAAGGCTATATTGCTTAATAATGGGCTAATTACGCCGCCCTGGGGCGTTCCTTGATGGTTTGGAGTCCTTTGGTGTTTCTCAAAGTCGCAGATATCTGCTTTTAACCAAGCTCGGATTTGTCTCCTTAATTTAGGAAATGTGTTGAGCTTGGACAAAAGTTGGTGGTGGTTAATTCGGTCAAAACACTTAGCTATATCTGCATCCAACACAAATTTTGGTTTATATTTAATCTGGTTGAAGATTGCTTCAATGGCGTCATGTGCGCTCCTTCCTGGTCTAAAACCATAGGAATTGGCTTCAAAGAGAGATTCCCATTCAGGTTCCAGAGCAGCCAAGACTAATGCTTGTGCTGCTCTATCGCGCATCACAGGAATACCCAAAGGTCGCTTCTCGTTTTTTCCAGGTTTAGGAATCCGAACTCTTCTAATAGGTTGGGATTTATCCCCTAATTTTAAGTCGTTTGCGAGTTGAAAACGCTGCTTTGGGGTTAAGGATTTAACCCTATCCACACCTGCCGTTTTCTTTCCTTGGTTATCCTGCGTGACCTTTCTGACACATAGGAGTCGGTTGTAATAGGATTTGATGAGGGTTTTTTGCAGCCTTCTTCCTTTCAATACATCACCGTTGACGTAGGCTCGGTAGATTCTCTTTTGCAGCTTCCAAACAGCTTTTTGGATTTTACGCCAAGAAAGCTGATTCCATTCCACAGTATTCATTTTTGAATCTGTCTTAGACATATTGACTGCTACTTAATCACTACTTTCCTGAAAACAGTGAGGACGTGGGCAAATCCCATTCATTACAAACGGGCATTAGCTTTTTCCTCAATCCTTCGCCCCCTATAACCTCCTGATCAAGGAGAGTTTGCATCTTGGTTGATTACTCAGTAATTTTGTTCAATTCTGAGAGTTATAGAGGGATTTCCTCGTTCCGAATATTTCGTTGGTATGAATCATCTGGATGTGTCTGTCCACCGAGTGCGGTTAGTGTTGTAATTATCATATCTAGACTGACAATTAACCAGTTGCACTGTTGCCTTTTGGCTACAGCCTTTCAGACCTGATTTGGCTGTTTACCCTTAACGATGGTTACGACGGGAATTGTTATTCCTTTTACTTTAAGATGAACTTTATCCGTAGGATTCTTGCTAGCAGATAACCAGTTCAGGCTACCAGTTAGAGCTACATTTAACCCCGCTTTACGGATTGATGACCAATCGCTACCGTAGGGGTTATGCTTTTACTCCCAACACCGAGAGAGTAGGACTTGATGATTTAAGCTTTTATTAATATTTAGCACCTGATTACAGGCTCTCTCACCTACACGAAATATTCAGTTGTCATGGTTCAGATACTCTTGATTGAGTCTTCTCCAAGCTAGTCATACCAAGGGTTTTATCCCTTGTTTCGACTAAACGAGTCGCACCTAAATCTAAGGTTCGTGTCACCAGACGCAACCTAGTATCTTGCGGCATTTGTCAACCCCCTTTTCGCCCTTTATTGATAAGTAATACAAATCATAACTTTGCCTAAATTGGTACAAAGTAGGTAAAGTCTGGCTTACTTCTAACGAAATAATAAGGGTTTGAGGGGTGTTCCTAACACACTACCAAGTGCTGTTTTAGGCAAAGTTATTTATTTGGCACTTGGTAACACCTTGGTTACTTTTACCCCTACATTCAGGTCAACCGAGAGCCGCTGTAAAACTCATGTTAAGGTCGTAGCTAGTTTCACCCGAGTATTGGTAAACCTGGACGAAGTAATCGTAAATTAATAAGTCCTGCCCACCTATGAATTGGCTAAATGATTCATTAGATGTACTGCCTAAAGTAGAGCTTTCTATGACCTCACCAGGATCGACTATTTGGTTTCCGTTCCTATCCTCAATGAGTCTAATATCTGCATCACTAGTCAAACCAGTAAGAGATGCGGTTATGATTACACCGTCTCCACCACTACTACTATTAGGGCTTACTGCTGAGAAATGGTAGGTATCAGCACTATCAAAGTTACCGACTTCGCCAGACAGAGTGATAGTTTCGGGAGTATTGGGTGTAAAAGTATTGGGTAAAAAACTCGTTGTAATAGTACCCACTTCCAACTCCTCTGGAAGTAAGTTAGGAGCCTGTTCTCTGGAGGGTCTTATCATACTGGCTGATAAGTCTAGTTCGTAATCTAAACGACCTTGGCTATCTGGTTCATCGCGTACGACTCGGGCAAAATAGTCACCGGGTTCGATAAAATAGTTAATTGAGTCATCAGAGTTAACAACACGCTCAGAAATTGCTAACTGTAGGTCTTCATTCAACTCGAATAAACCATCTCCATCGTCCGAATACAAATAAATATCTGCATTATCACCAGCGGTTATATTATGAAGATTTAAGTTAATACTGCTGGGGTTGTTAACACTGAAGTGGTAAACATCTTCAGTAAAATTGTCATCTAGAAAAGTGCTGTTACTGTAGGGGGGATAGGCTGATGCTAACCCAACATTGTAGTTGGTAATAGTCATGTTTAATCAACGATTTTTTGGTTTCTACATCCTTAAAACGATTCCCAAATCCAATTTCTGAATTTTTCAAGTTAGCACTAAATTTGAGGTTTTCTTGTTAATTGCTATTAATTTTCAATAAGATCAAATTTCCCTCTTTTCCAAATGTCTTGTTTTTCTGTTCAGAAAATAGTAGCCCGTATATATACGGGCTACTATTTTTAGATCTGAAGAATTAGATTCAGTACGCTTATAGCTGTAGATTAATGAATAACTCCACGGGCTTCGCTTGCAAAAGCATCGCCTGTTGTAAACTCAACTCTGTAATGTGGTGCGCATAAGATTTTGAAAGGAAAATCCTCCTGCTTTTCAGGAAAGCCGTGATTGTGATTTAGTACCAGATAATAACTGTACCAACACGAGTATTCTCCTGGGGCGAGAGCCGAGGGACCTTTTATTGTTTTTTTGTCGGGCGCGCTCCAAAAAATATAAGAAACGTCTGGGTGCAAAAAATGAACATCATAGCATTCCGCCATATCGTCTAGGTCCAAATTAGCGCTAATATCGTGCAGCACCACTTGCTTAGATGATTCGTTATAAAATCGCAGCTCGCCCTTAATATGACATTCTCCTTTGTCATCCTTGTTCCAATTCACGATTTCGTAATATTTATTCTCCACTTGCAAGTTAACATGGGTTTTAGTATCGTGTTTTTTATCGACTTGATTTTTAGGTAGCAAGCATTCAGCCATTTTCTTTTCCTCTGTTGAGTATTTTATTGGCATTGGTATCTCTTCTGGAGAGTCGCTTACTCTGAGCTATAGCTCAGAATTTGCCTTTACCCAGAACATAGGGTACTTAGTAATCTGACCAGTTGGTAGTTATCATGGTCTGGGCATAAAATTATCCTTGACCGAAGAGAACAATGATTTAGTAATTGGTTTCCTTTGCTGATGAAATACTAGCTTTTATATCCTGATTTTTAAACCTATAAAACTAATAAAAACTTCATAAATAAAATTAATAAAAATCTCATAAAACTAATATCAAAACTGCTATGGGATCTAGAACTGTATAAAGTTTGATTAATTTAAAAGTATAAGGGCTGAAAGATAAATATGGCAAAGTCTTTAGCTATCGGGGTTTGAGTAGCAACTGTACAAGAAACCCCGCGCTTGAGAAATTAAATGAGTGTACCAGTTAAACCCTCTGAAAAATAGACTCCTCAAACCCTTGGAATCTCGTTATCGATTTCTGTACCGATTAGTCTATAGTTCAACTGGTACAGTTTTTACGCTACAAAACTTTACAAAAAGTGAGGCTTAAAACCATTGCTGTGAGTAGGTTACAGCCTTAGCGGGGTTTTCTGTACACTTGCTAAGTAGGTGGGTCTAATTAAGCGTAAAATAGAAAAATAGTTAAAAAGGTGCGATCGCCTAATGCCAGCCCGTTTACAAATCCATCTAACCTCCTCAGAATCCCAAGAGCTTGTAAAGTTGAGTCATAACCAAAATTTTCCAGAAAGAACTCGAAAAAGAGCTCAAGTGTTACGCTTAAGTGCCAAAGGTTGGTCTGTCAATAAAATTGCCTCCTGGATGAATTGTGCTCCAAATACAGTGAGGAATACAATTCAAAGATGGATACTTAAAGGTTATGAAGGACTAGGGGACGCTCCGAGGTCAGGAAGGAAGCCAACCTGGACAGAAGAAGATATAGAATATCTTGAAATTTGCTGCGATCTTCATCCAAGAACTTACAATAGTAAACAATTATCAGAGGTTCTAAAAAAACAGCGCCAAGTGAAATTAAGTCCTGAGAGAATCCGAAAAATTCTCAAAAAAAGGGCAGAAAATGGAAGCGGACAAAAACGAGTCCAAGAGTGCACCCAAAGCCAAAGGAAAAGGAAGTTAAAAAAGCAGATTTAGAGATACTACGTCTTGAGGAATCCAGGGGTAATATACGCCTAAAATACTTAGATGAAGCTGGTTTCAGTCTTTGGAGTCCGGTCAGTTACACTTATATAAAAGTGGGAGAACAGAAACTAATACCACAAAGTAAAAAGCGAGGAAAAAGACTCAATATACTGGGGATATACGAACCGAGAAAAAGCTTAAATTATGCCTTAGCACTGGGAAGCTTTAAAAAAGAGAGTTTCATTAAGATATTGGATAAAGAAGCGGAAGAAGCGGCAAGACATCGAACTGAAACAGGAAGAGAAACAGTCATTATTCTTGATAACTACTCAATCCATAAAAGTCATCAAGTTCAATCTCAAGAAAAAGCATGGCAAGAATCGGGATTATATTTGTTTTTTCTGCCAACTTATAGCCCAGAGCTGAATCTAATAGAAGGCGAATGGCATCAAATTAAAGCACATGAGATATCAGGAAGAATGTTTGAAGATGAATATGATTTAGTCTTAGCTGTTAAGGAGAGCTTGAAAAATAGAAGTGGACAAGTAGGTTATTGCCTCCAGCAATTTAAACTCAACCAAACATCTCTAAATATAGAGGGATAAAATGATCTTGTTTTTCACGTTTAATTAGACCCACCTACTTACTCAAACGCCTAATAGAAGATTTACGAGACAGCGCTGAGGTAGCAATAGAAGTTGTCAGAGGTGACTAGGATACATCGACAACCCAAGGAAGTTACCAGGATAGTACGCCTAAAGCTAGGGAAGCTGCAAAAACGGCAAAATAGCTAAAGGCGTTGCATCGTTTAAATTAACTTCTAAACAGAGAATTAAACCTTTATTTTTTTTGATAGTTAATGCATAAAATAAAAACTTAATTTAGAGTATTATTTAAGGGTTTATTCTGTAGATAACATCTAGTTAAAGGCTCGTTATACCCACCTTTTTTTTTACTTTAAAGGAGAATAATAATGGCACGAACACCGTTTGCAATTGGTAACCCGAATGGACGAGAAGTTGGACCCGTTTTGATTCCAAACAATACTGAGATTGCGGGAATAGAAGTCCGGGAGCAATATGGTTATGGTCTCATTGATACTCGATTACACTTTCGTAACCTAGATGGCTCAACAATTCCTGGTAATCCTCAAACAAGCTGGCTTACTAACAATACTAATGTCTCCCGTACTGGTGCTGTTTTAATACCAAACGACGAAGTGTTTATAGGTTTGTTGGTCATAGAACACCACGGTTATGGAATTGTAAACCTACGTGTAAAAAAACGAAAACGCGATGGAACTATTGCAGATTACTCCGAGTTCTTATCTCCAAATATGTCTTCAACAGGGTGGTATGATGTAGTGATTCCAAACGGTGCAGTTGCGAAAGGAATCACTGGTAGAGACCAAGGTGGATATGGCTTGGTTGATATGGCAATAGACTTTGAACAATAGGCGGGATAAATATTGTAATAAGTCGGACGGGTAACTGTCCGACTTGTCTTCAGAACAATATCAAAATAAACATCAAATAAGACTGAAATATCCCAATTAATTTTTATGGTTTAAATGCTTAAAATTAGAAACAGGCTCTTAATTGAAATTGGTAATCGCCTTGGGAAAGCCAGTAACAGAGAGGTATTGAGTATTTTCGGTAAACTAGGCAATGCTTATATAGGCGTAATGACGTTGAACTAAGCCGGGCAGTCGCCCACCCGAGGAGTCTTCAGAACCGGACGTGAGACTTTCACCTCATCCGGCTCCTCAATAAGACAGCTCCTGTCATGAGTACCTTTCGTGTTAATCAGAGTCTGATTATCAACCCTGGTTTTAGGCTCTATGCTAGAGAAGGTGGCATGAAGTGCCAACGACTGAAAGCTTTGCACAGAAATGGTTTTAGCGTTTGGTTTAATTTGTCTCAAAAGTTAACACAGTTCTGAGAATCACTAGTGCCGGAATTTTCCCCCATTTCGGCGAGAAATTTATGACTTTTTAGCATCAAAACTAGTCAAAAACTGGATGAGTGCCGAGTACAAAAGCTAAATCGGAACTTTATACGTCTGCGTGGCACTTCATGGTAGCTACTCTAGCATTACCCCCACACAGGGAATTTAACCATCACTCGGTCATAAATCTCTTGAGCTTCACCGATACTCAAGCGCGAATACGGGGAAAAACTAGCGAACGTGACACCAGGGGCAATCTAGACAATTTTGCAGCTTTCAGTGTTTGGGAGGGATTGGATGCCCCTTGAGCAAAAATGGCTCAACTCCTTACTCTGTATAAATCTTAGGCTTTATATAGCCAAGATAATTTTTACTACTTTTGCAGTAACTAGCTAAAAGCTGCAATATTTCAGCTACTATAGATGCTGATTTACCTGTTTCTGAAACCCTTTCATAGTCGGCATTTCAGGCTAGATTGCCCCGTATAACAGCTTCGCTAGTTTAGACCCTAATAACCCGATTCACTTCAAAAGCACAACCATCGGTAATAGTCTGAAAACCGTTCAGACCCTTCTCCATGTACCAAGCCATAGCCCTAGCACGTGCAGTGATATTATTACCCACCACCACATTACCAATATCAAAGAACGGACTAACCATATCACCATAGATGGTGTTGATACATAACTTATAAAGAGTATTTAGCGGCTTTTGCAGAGGGTCTTTCTTAGAGTACTTAGCTCTCTCTTGCAAGAGTATAGTCACCAACAAATCACCCATATTGACACTAATCCAGGCATGACACTCTTGCTCAATCTTGATGATTTTACTCTTTCCGGTTTTAATTTTTGCCTTGGTCGTGTTCTTACCCTTATGAGATTCTAGTCTTTCTAGGAATTGAGGAACACTTGTACACTGTTCACTCTTCGGATAAAAAACAGCGGTAACTATATGTAACTTATCTAATAATTCTTTCCTTTGCCGTGCTGTACAAACGTTTTCCAGCCAATCCAGGAAATCCTCTTGTATCAGCGCCAAATGAATTTGACGACTATAAATTTTGGTGACTCCAATGTTATCTTCAGTAAACCAGTCAATATTTTCTAATTCAGTATCAGTGGGAATGTTAGCGGGATTCTTAGGAGGATGCCAGGACACTAGAAAATCTTGTGGGTATTTCAGCAAGTAATCCTCTGGAACAGATACCCTCGCCTGCCATAATCCTGGTATTAATTCCTTCCTATACCGCTTCAAAAATTTTCTCAGTGTCAGATATTCGTTGATATCGCTTCTTAGTGGATAATCAACAGTGATTGGTCTACCAAGCGGGTAATCCTGGTTTTTTAGTCCGTTTCCGTAACATCCCGCTATGTCGGCATCAGCAATAAGTCTGTTAGTCCTGGATAAAATCGGTCGGTTATTACGACATCTTCCTCCATCAACCTTGGCATTGTAAACAGCTGTCGTTTTACCAAATCCTTTAAAATGTTTGGAAGTTCCATAGCGGCAAAATTCAATTACTTGATTTTTATCCTTAGCATATAAACCAAGAAACTTTAGAAGTTTAGAACGAACCATACGTGCCACAGTTGCGCCAATAGTCAGTCTTGGTGGTTCAAAATAATTTTCAATATTTAGTGAACGATATATAGTTCTAAACTTCTCCATATTCTTGATTAAAGCCATCCGATTATATAAATCCCCGAGAGCGTAAGGATCGAAACGCTTAGGACTATTCGTATACGACTCAATCATGTCCGCTTTTTCTTCGGATGTAAACGTGTCTTTGTACTTTAGTTCCACACCAGAATTAGCACAAAAAGTCGCATAGTTTACACCGCCATGAACTGCACAAGTGTCATAAAAACTAAGAGCTACTTGCAACTTATGACCATCAATTTCTAACACCCAAGGAACAAAAACCCATGGCTCATGCCTGTTACCTGTAAAGATAGTGCTAGCTATCAGCCTGCGACCCATTTGTATCTGACCAGTCTTGGGATTCTTGGAACGTACTAACTCATCAATATCTGTTCTGTAATCTCCCTGCACTACTCTGTAAAGTTCAGCTGTCAGGAAGAATCCATAGATGTCAAATTGAATGACTGGGAATTGTGTGGCTACATTCGTTCGAGACAAATTACAGTTATATTTTTCTGCGAGGTATTGGACGGGCAGAAAACCATAGGTAGCGATTGGATGCCTTGCTATGTCGGCACAGTCGGGATGAGTGTAGATTTTCCCTTCTCTTTCGCCGACCGCCCCGACCTGTACAGTAATGGTTCTGTTGACGGTCTTTTTGGGCTTGTTGATGTCGTAGGGCAAGTGGGTGAATTCTGTGTCGATGTCGAGAGGACAGTAAATTCTGGATGTTCTCAGCAGAGCTTCGCTGATGGAAGTGGGCTGGGAGTATTGATATGCGTCGGATTTACAGTAGAACATGCTATAATTTAATTATGGTGTAGACGGGTTTTTCCCGTTTCTATGTGTCGGTAAAAAACAAAAGAAAAAATATCGTTCTTTTACATCTTCTTAGCGATATTTTTAAGGATAGGTTGATAGCTAGCTCGCTGTCAACCTATTCTGTGTAAGGATTTCAGCCCGTCTTAATCTCTTCTTAACCTTGCTCATACGGATGTTTATCACCTATTTAAAAATCGAAATTACTAACAACAAAAAGACATTGGTTCGACTCAGGCAAAGGATATTACAGGAAATAAAATCATCGGTTGACAAGTCCAGAAAACGTTGGGGGGAATCTAAAAAATCTATACTTGCATCAATAAATGTCAATGCAAGTATGCACTCGTTAGAGTCGTGAGTGTTAACCTGGAAAAATGAAGATTCCACTCCATCCACAACCTAATCAGGTCTACGGACAAACCCCTAGGGGTTTGTAAATCAGGTTATCGCTGTTCTACGACCCTTGAAAACGACTCAGTTGTCATGGTTCAGATACTCTTGATTGAGTCTTCTCCAAGCTAGTCATACCAAGGGTTTTATCCCTTGTTTCGACTAAACGAGTCGCACCTAAATCTAAGGTTCGTGTCACCAGACGCAACCTGAACTTAAAACCCTTATCCCATATAAGTTTTACCCCTTAACTGGGACTCAGCCATTGCCTCCTTCTCGCCCCTTAATTGATAAGTTTTACAAATATACTGTTCAAATTCATTTGACAAAACTTAGAAAATCTGCATTCTTCCTAAAACTTTCCGAACACCATTCACCATTCACTTATGCTTTTCTCCAATCGAGATTATTTCAATGGAGAAGAGGATCAATGGTTAAGCCCAATTGGGATACAGAAGAACTTATCGATAATTGGACACTTTTGCCTCAAGAAATAGAGCTAGTTAGTAATAAAGTTGGTGCTAATCAGATTGGCTTTGCTGTTTTACTGAAGTACTTTCAACTAATGGCTCGATTTCCTGATTCTCCCAAAGAAATACCGAAGATTATTATCTCCTACATTGCACAGCAGCTTAAAATTACTGAAGTAATTTATTCAGAATATAACTGGCTTGGACGTTCAATTAGTAACCATCGCGCATCTATACGTAAGCTGTTCGGTTTTCGGACTGCTACCATTGCCGATGGAGAGGAAATAGTTAATTGGTTAAAAGCTGAAATTATCCCCAACGAACAACGAATTGAACCAATTACCGATCTAGTTTACCAGAAATTTAGAGAATTACAGATTGAACCGCCAACAGTCGGAAGAATTAAGCGTTTAGTTCGCTCCAGCATTTATCAATATGAAACCGATTTTTGCGCTCAAACGCTTGTAAAGCTTACTCCAGAAAATCGCAAACAAATTGATATCCTCTTAACCACAGAAACCCCCGATAATAGTGAAGACAAAGTCCTGCCAGGAAAGCTGAAAGCTTCAGATTTTGCCTTTCTCAAAACTGATCCAGGGGCAGTGGGATTGGGTAGCTTCTTAAGTGAAATTGATAAACTCAAACGCCTTCAGGTTGTGGCATTACCACCTGACTTGTTTGCCGGAATATCCCCAAAACTAGTTAAGACTTACCGTCAAAGGGCTGCGACAGAATACCCTTATGAGCTACGTCAACATAAAGAAGCTATACGCTATACGCTTATGGCAGCTTTTTGTATTCAACGTACTCAAGAGATTATTGATAATTTAATTGAATTACTAATTAAAATTATTCAGCGCCTCGGCACAAGAGCTGAAAGACGCATTAATAAAGAACTAGTTAATGATTTCAAACAAGTAACGGGCAAAACCAATATCTTATTTCGCCTTGCTGAAGTAGCTTTAGCCTCACCATCAGGAGTGATTGAAAAAGTTATCTATCCCGTAGTTTCTCAAAAAACTCTCTCTGATTTGGTAGCTGAATATAAGTCCACTGGTTTAGCCTACCGTCAAAGGGTTTATACTGTCATGCGTGCATCCTTTGCTAGTCACTATCGGCGGATGATTCCTCAACTATTAGAGATGTTGGAATTTCGCTCCAACAATGAGATGCATCGTCCAGTAATTCAAGCCTTAGAGTTACTCAAGAAATACTCTCAAAGCCAAGGGAGACATTATACTCCAGGAGAAGAGGTACCCATTGAGGGAATTCTTAAAAGTGGCTGGAAGGAAATTATCTTAGAAAAAGACCCCGATGGCAAGGAGCGTATTAACCGTATTAACTATGAAATTAGTGTCCTACAAACTCTCAGAGAAAGATTGTCTGCCAAAGAAATCTGGGTAGTAGGAGCCAATCTCTATCGGAATCCCGATGATGATTTACCCACTGATTTTGAGCAACACCGTCAAGTTTACTATCAAGCCTTAACTTTACCTGTAGATGTAGAAGCCTTTATCTGTAACCTGCAAGAAAAGATGGCTTCTGGTCTGGAAAAGCTAGATTACAGAATGCCCAAGAACCCAGATGTAACTATTATTGGCAAGGGTCAAGGTTTAATTAGACTTCGTCCTATAGAAGCTGTTCCAGAACCAATTAATCTCAAACAACTTAAGGCAGAAATTAATTGTCTTTGGCACCAAACTAGTCTGTTAGACATTCTCAAGGAAACGGATTTACGAGTAAACTTTACCCGTAACTTTCAGAGCATGGGAACCAGGGAAATTCTTGACCGAGAATCCTTGCAAAGGCGATTATTACTCTGCCTTTATAGCATGGGAACAAATACAGGATTAAAGAGGATTAATACCGGAGTAGATGGTGAAAGTTATCAAGATTTACTTTATGTACGCCGCCGCTATATCCATAAAGAGCAGTTACGTAGTGCGATTGCCGAAGTCATTAATGGTATCTTTGAAATTCGCTCACCGCAGATTTGGGGAGAAGGGACTACAACTTGTGCCAGTGACAGCAAGCATTTTGGCTCATGGGATCAGAATTTAATCAGCCAGTATCATCTGCGCTACGGTGGTCGGGGAGTGATGATTTATTGGCATGTGGAAAAGAAATCTACCTGTATCTATTCACAACTCAAAACCTGCTCCAGTAGTGAGGTAGCAGCGATGATTGAAGGGGTTTTACGTCACTGTACTAGTATGGAAGTAGAGAAAAATTATGTGGATAGTCACGGTCAAAGCGAAGTAGCTTTTGCTTTTTCTCACTTGTTAGGTTTTGAGTTAATGCCCAGGTTGAAGCGGATTAAGGTACAGAAACTATATCGTCCTTATACGGGCCAACCAGATGCTTATCCCAATTTAGAGCCAATTCTAACTCGTCCGATTAATTGGGATTTAATTCGTCAGCAGTATGACCAGATGGTTAAATATGCCACAGCATTAAGGTTGGGAACTGCTGAGACGGAGGCAATTTTAAAACGTTTTAGCAAAAATCCTTTCAAACATCCTACTTATCTAGCTTTGATGGAATTAGGTCGGGTAATTAAGACTATTTTTCTCTGTCAATATCTCGATGATGAGGCACTACGACGAGAAATAAATGAGGGTTTAAATGTCGTAGAAAGATGGAATGGAGTTAATGATTTTATCTTCTACAGTAAGGGTGGAGAGTTTGCTTCTAATCGCTGGGAAACTCAGGAGTTATCTGTGTTATCCTTACACTTATTACAGATTTGTTTGGTGTATGTCAACACTCTGATGATTCAGAGTGTTTTAGGGCAAAAAACTTGGCAACAAAAATTTACAGATACTGAGCGAAGGGCAATTACACCTCTAATTTTTACTCATATTAATCCTTATGGTTTATTCAAGTTAAACATGACCGAAAGAATTGCTTGGCTAACGCAGACATCAGTGGCTTAATCGGGAAAGAAACTTTCAAACCTTTTCGGTGATGTCTGCGTATAGATTACTGTGTGGTGAATGTTTTTATGTCCCAAGTAGTCTTGAATTGCCCTAGTGTCATGCCCCATAGCTGCCAAATAGTAACCGCAAGCATGACGCAATTGGTGGGGATGAACCGGAAAATTTATTCCTGCCAAGGTTCCAGCTCTGGCGATAATGTAGCGGAGAGAGCGAGTTGATAAAGGTGCCTTGCGTTCTGAAACGAATACATATTGGCTATCTGGATAATCTCTTCGCAGCTGCCGCAAAGCCCTCAATTCTGGAGAATGCAGAGGGTGAACACTGTCTCGACCGTGCTTGGCTCTAACGACTTCCATGTAGCCACCCACCAAATCTATCTGTGACCATTTCAGCGCTACTAATTCGGCACTTCTGAGTCCATGACGAAACATTAGCAAAATCATGGCAGAATCTCTGACACCATGACGACCGACTTTTTTCGCTGCGGAGATCATTGCTTTGACTTCATGAGAACGTAGATATTTCCGTTCTCCTAAAGATGATTTTTTCGGTGGTGGTGAAGTGGGTGAAAATATCTTTTCCGAAAATGGAAGTTGGGAAGTGATTTGTAGCATGGGTCAATTCCTCATGCTTGTGTATATGCTTCCAGGATACTTTGCCTAAAAGGAGACAATTTAGGCAAAGTTATGATTTGTATTACTTATCAATAAAGGGCGAAAAGGGGGTTGACAAATGCCGCAAGATACTAGGTTGCGTCTGGTGACACGAACCTTAGATTTAGGTGCGACTCGTTTAGTCGAAACAAGGGATAAAACCCTTGGTATGACTAGCTTGGAGAAGACTCAATCAAGAGTATCTGAACCATGACAACTGA
>JAAHHJ010000130.1 GCA_010692425.1 Symploca sp. SIO3C6
TTGAACACTGGTGGCACAAAGTCAAAACAGCGATTAGAAAAGAGTTGCCTAAGTATAATTTTGATGTCCACAAAGCGGCGGATGCAGCCTTTCAGTATTTGTAAACACACCAGCGCGCAGCGCTATAAGTTGAGAGAATAATCTTGAGAGTGATGATTCTATTAGCCTACTGATTCTCAATAAGCCAAAATTAATGAGAGAGGGAGAGGATTGAATCAGTTTCTGCTGGTCTCTAGGTACTACTTTGAGTACAAAAACTCAAAAGTAGGTATAAGGCATTGAGATTTTTCTGTGAGTGAGTAAATATGACCGCGTGAAACACTCATACTACAAATTGAAGTGCGGAATGTGGGGTACAAGGATAATTATCAAAAGCCTTTGCAAAATCCTTATCTTAAGGCAGAATCGCCCTACAAGATGTACTTAGTTTTATTAGATTCTTCTGCCACACTAAAAGATATAGAACAGAATGGCACTTAGTTAAGATGCTGCCCTTGCCCCAAAGGGTTTCCAGTCTCCAGGCTGGAAACCAAAAACTGGGAGATCTGCCTTCAGGGATACTTTCAAAGAGACAGAGGCTCTCGAAATGCTTTCCTAGGCTAGAGATTAGGAACAAGTTTCAACAACACTTTGGGCTTAACTAAGTGCAATTAGGTTCAAGTCTAACTAGTGCTTGACCACATAAGTTTTAACAAGTACTGTCTTTCTGAAATGTTTATGATACAAGACTTTCATCAATAATTTACCTGTCGAAATCATTGTGATTGAATACGAGTTGGAAAACTTTTGACCATCTCTAGCACGGCCCGCAGAGAAGACATTATAGCTCCTTGAATCCATCCAGGAGCTGGTGAAAGGTGTTCTCCAGCGAAGTGTAGTCGTCCCTCAGGCTTGAGTCCGGCTTGATAGTACAAATCAGTATCGAAGGAATCAAAATGGGTAAAGGCTCCAGCACTCCATTTGTTCTCATCCCAAAACATAGAGGCACTACCTATTACTTGCCCTGGTTTAGAAATCTCCTCATGGAATTTACTGATGGAGTTGATTACCTTCTGAGCTCGCTCTTCCTGACTTAACACCCCCAAACGACGCGCATTCATGCCCCAGGTATAGCTGCCCAAAAGTACGCCTGGTTCTTCTGGAGAAGCTCCCTCCTGCCGCTGGCAGAAGGCATCAGAGTAAACTGCAGCCAGAGACAAGGGTTGAAATTCCCGACCCTCCTTTTGCTCCGACCAAGGTTCGCGATAGTCTTGGACGTGATGAGAAGGATAATAGGTCTGGCGGCTGATGCGATCAGATATAGACGCACCACCAATAATGTTGTATTTTCCGTCCTCCCAGAATCGCTCTTTGCACAACAGCAGAACCTTGGTAGAGGAGGCGTAGGTAATGTTGCGGATAGCAAGCATTTTTTCGGAGCTAAGCCCATTCAACTCCAGACGGCGGAGAACTGAGAAGGGAATGGTGCAAAGGACGTAGTCGTATTGTTGCATGCATTTAGCATAGGTTACTTCTACGCAATCTTTTTCAGTCTTGATGCCGTATACTTCAGAGTTAAACTCTATATTGTCTCGAACAGTTCCTTTATCGTCTATCATCTTGTCAGCGAGGGAATTGGGCAACTGATCCATACCACCAATAATCTCCTGCAAGCCACTGCCTCGACCCTCAATCGTCCCTCGCAGCTCTTCAAGGATACTGCCTTGCCAGAGGTTTTCCAGGGAAGTAAGAGAGCCAATTAAATCCATGGCTCCATCAGACTCAGGACGCTCCTGACGCAAAAATTGACGCAAAGCTTTGGCATCGAGTTTTTTCAGCTTGTCAGTTAGTTGACCACTGTAAAGGGCTAGCTTATCCTCCTGTGAAAGGTCTTCCAGAATAGGGCTAATAAGATTATCTAAAATAGCACCTACTCCCTTTGGGTAACCGTTTTCGCCAATGTCACTGGCTAAGGCGAGGTCGCTTTTGCGAAGATTTTTATACTGAGGATAGAGATTGTCGATCGCTTCAAAGATGCGAGTAGTAGTACCTCGAATATCATAGAAACCCTTAGGGTTGGAAGTGATGAAGCGACCTAGTTCAAGCTCTGTTTCTTTAATGTAATGGCGGGTATAGTCGTGCCTGCCTGGAATGCGCATAGCACCAAACTCGCCGTATTGACCATTTGCAAAATACTTAGTCCAGACTCGACCTCCAACTCGGTCTGAGCCTTCCAATATTTCCACTGTGTGACCTAGCTTCTTTAATTCATAAGCTGCTACCAGACCAGCCATTCCAGCTCCGAGAATCCCGATTTTTTTGCGCTCCTTACCTTGATCGAAATTGTTGATCGCGTTAAGTATGCTGTCAACGGTCATCCAGGGTTGATTTGTATTTGACATTTTTGAACTCTATTAAGTAGGTAGGGAGAAATAAACTTTAAAACTAAGACTGAACTTCCCCCATGCAAACGATGTTGTAATCAATTTAATCTTGTTCTTTGTTTATTAATCTCATAAAACTCATCTAAAACCTCATCTAAAACCTCATCTTAACTACATCATTTTTGGAGGAGGACTATACAACCGACTTCTGAGAAGCAAAGTCTGCATTTTAGGTCACAATGCAGAAGTCATCTACCTTAGCAAACTCCCAAGTTTCTGTATCTGTGTCTAGAGCCGGTTAACTTAGTGGCTCACATTGGATTTGATCAACACTCAGATGGAAAGTGTTTTGTTGCAACCTGTGCTTGATAAAGACAAGTTCTTCTTATTACTTCATTTTGTAGCATATTTGTGTAGTATCTAGAATCTGAATAGCTAGGTGAGCAATTTTGGTGTAAAAATCTCTTCAATTACAAGAGTGTCGATCGCCAAACCATTTCCCCCTAAAAAATGGGGTAAAAATCCCGCCCCCAAAAATCGTAACAATAATTAACATTTTCCTGAAAGTATTGATCTAGAATAAACTCAGCTATAGCACTATTAAAGAGTACTCAGAATGGGTTCTTAGTCGAACCCAGAAAAAAGCCAATTTAAAGAGTAGGGGACTGAAAATCCCCTAATCAGGAGGGTCAATCCCGCCTGATTTTGTCATGCAAATTTTTCTAAAGCTCCCACGCCATCAGGTTTTGAGGCTAAATTTTAAGATTTTTTTAGCTTGTTTTTTGCCCAAAACTAGAGTAATATCCGGGACAAATTTAGCCCGTGGCGATCCAAAATGGCGATCGTCTTACCCCTTGTAAGCCTTACCAGTCAGTGGTTTGAGATTTCGTGGCGATCGAATTTGGCGATCGAGGTGAGTATTATTCGGGAAAAAAATGGCGATCGTCTTCAGCGAGCTACAATTTTGAGGGTTTTAGTCACAATTAAGATAGTTTTAGTCACAAGTGGGGACATCTTGAATGCAGATCACCCCAGCGTAATGTTGCCAAATAGTTTTGGGAGAATTACCCACCCAGTAAGCCACCTGAGAGACACTAATCCCTTTCTCCAAGCAAGTATAGCGCTGCGCGCTGGTGTGTTTACAAATACTGAAAGGCTGCATCCGCCGCTTTGTGGACATCAAAATTATACTTAGGCAACTCTTTTCTAATCGCTGTTTTGACTTTGTGCCACCAGTGTTCAA